>CAWERH010000052.1:0-162690 GCA_963811315.1 uncultured delta proteobacterium | reverse complement strand
GCAGCACATTATTTTTTTATCACCAGCGCTTCGAGCCATGGGCGGAATTCGTTGATTTTGTCTTTGTGCTCTTCCAGGCCGGTGAAAAGATAGTCGCGCTTCGGGTCGAGGACATAGAAGGGATTGACGACGCCTTCTTTGATGATGTCGACGCGCAGAGAGTTCTCGCGCGTCAGCTTTTGAAACTGCGTCTGTCCATCGCGGCTCAAAATCCAATTCAAGAAAACTTTAGCCGCGTTCGTATTTGGCGAAGAAGCGAGCCAGGATGCCGGGTCCGTGCCGGCGCCGACGGCGGCGATGCCTTCAAAATGGATCGGTACGACCGGTAATCCCTTGGCAGTCAGGTCGTCGCAATCGACACCGCCAATGGCGATGGCGAACTTGCCGCCGGCGATCCAGTCGGTGATCTGCGGCAAGCTGCGCGAGATCGTAACGTCCATTTCGCCGTAAAGACGTTTGAGATATTCCGGACCGAGATCTTTGCGAGAGTAGACCGTGTACATCTGATTGCGCGCGCTGCCGATCCTAAGATCCTGGGAAACGATCTTGCCTTTCCACCTGGGCTGCAAAAGATCCCAGTAGCTTTTCAGCTCGCTCGCTTTGACGACACCCGTATTGATGCAGGCGGCGGTGTAGGGCACGGCACGCCACATGGGAATAAATTTCTCTTCTTTGTCGGCAAACCAAAGCTTGCCCTTGAACCAGGCGCCGGTGTCGAGCACTTCGGGGAGAAGGAGCGCCGGACGAATCGGTTGAAGAAATCCTTTGTCCTTCAGAGTCCCGAGCAGGATGTCGGTGCCGCCGAGAACCAGATCGGCCTGGCGCATGCCGGCGCGCTGCTCGGCCATGATCCTAGAAATAACCTCGCTCATTCGTCCGGGCGTATAATTGACTCTGATTCTGGGAAAATTCTGCTGGAATACTTCGGTGTAAAGTTTCTGCTGATCGGCGCCCGGCGGGCCGTAGATCACGAGCCGAGCTTCCTTTTCGGCCGCGCGTTGAGTCGCTTCCCAGTCGGCTTTCCAATTCGCGGCTGTTTGGGCAGCGAACAGTTCGCTTCGATTGAGCACGAGGAAGATACAAAAAGAGTTAGAAAAGTGCCGGGACGTTTTTGACTCATGATTGAGTTTCCCGTCTCATGGTTTCATATTCCAGATCTGCGCCGAAAACTTTTTCCGCAGGCTATTGAAAAAGATCTCAGAGTCAATTCGCGATGCCTTCGTGATCGTGTAACGTCACACGTGAATCAATATGCCCACGAGCGCGAACCACGAACACGAAATGACCGCGAAGAGATCGAGCGCATTCGAAGCATATGCGGCTTTCGCAGCAGCCAGGCACCACGTAGATCCTCACGATGCGCGGCCGATGGTCGATCATTTCGCCTTTGTTCACCAAGCGGCCGGAGCCGACGACATCGAAATGAAGCATCTCGTTGTCTTGCAGATCGCGCAGGATTCCCGGCGGCTCTTCGCCGCGCATGACCGCTTGGATCGCCGACATCCAGAGCCGGCGCACCTGGATGACGCCGCGGTCCGAGTAGCCGAGATGTTCGGCGGCGCGGTTGGCGATCCGCCCTTGGCCGATTTGGGCCGCGGCGTCCTGGCCGTTGATCGTCGTCATGTCGAATTTTTCCCGCGTGCCGCGGAGGAGCGGCGGCGGCTTCGGCGAGTTGCGCCCTGGGCGCACCGTCGATTGGCCTTCTTTGAACGGATAGAACTTGAGAATGAAAGATAGCGTATTGTAGTCGTCCACGGGCATGCGCCAGGCGACGTCGGCAAAGTACGCGTTCGAATCGCCGGGCAGCGAGCCGCCGTCGTGGATGACGAGAATCGGCGGCGTGTAGGAGACTTCGCGGTGCCATTCTTTCCCTGGCTCGGGTCCTTGGCGGCGCGCAACGTAGCTGGCGAATAAATCGTCGGCGAGCACTTCGAACTCCGGGCTTTCGGCGCGCTCCGGATTCTGCCGCACGCCGTTCACATCGCGGCCGTGCAGGATCGTCGCGTGCACCGGATCGAGACAGTTGTCGAGCTGGTTCATGAAGTTGCACTCGCGCAGGTAACTATTCAGCGTGCGCTCGCCATCTTCGCGGACAAGAAAGTCGTAGCGTGGAAAGGGCGGCGGTTCGCCGGGGCCCATATAGGCCCAGACGATGCCGCCATGCTCGCGAGTTGGGTAGGCTTTGAGCTTGATCTTATCTTTGAAGGTGCTTTCGGCCGGCTCGCCCGGCTGCTCGATGCACCTTCCCGTCACGTCGTAAACCCAGCCGTGATAGCAGCAGCGGATGCCGCCGCCTTCGATCCAGCCGTATTCGAGCGACGTGCCGCGATGCGGGCAGACGGGTTCGGTTAAGCCGACGCGACCGAATTCGTCGCGGAACAATAAAAGGTCTTCCGCGAGGCGGCGGACAATCTTGGGCTCGTCCGTTTTGACTTCGTCGGAGAAGTTTATGGGTAGCCAATAACGCCGCAACGTTTCCCCGGCAGGCGTTCCTGGCCCAACGCGGGTCATTGTTTCGTTTTCTTGTGCATCCATCTGTTGTCCTTCTAGATGATTTGTTTAGATGTCCACGATCACGTGCCACGAGCACGGCATGTTTGCCGGCTTACACGCCGCCGGGCATGAAAGCGCCCTCGGGTGGAACACGTTGAGTGTAGACCCATGGCGGCATGCCGCTCCGCATTCCTTCCGCTGAAAGCGCGTCCTCATAGCTCTTGCGGATCTGCGGATCTTCATCGATGTAAGAGATGGCATTGCCGCCGTCGCGCGTGTCGATTGCCCCTAGGTCGCTTGCGCCGTCACCGGGAGCGCCGCCGCGGCGAAATCCCGGACCATAAGGTCCATCGAAGACGAGTAATCGCAAACCTTCGGGATGGGTGCCGAAATGTTGATGGAACCAATCGCCGCGCATGGGCGCCGCGCTGATCATGCCGACCGGCTCATAGGTTTGCTTTCGTACTTTATCCCCTTGGCCCGCTTCCCAAGGCCGCATGCCGAGCGTATCGGGCCAGGTATAGCTGTAACCTTTGCCTTTGATGCAAACGAGAATTGCACCGGAGGAATGCTTGTGCGCCTTCGAATACTGACCGGTTCGGTATTGACCGATCTTCATATAAAAATTCGCCCCAGCCATATGCGGCTCGATGCGACGATAGTCAAATGAGCGCCGATTATCGCGGGGTAACTCGCAACTGAGAATATCGGGGATGATATTGGTGCGGCGCATGGCAAGACCGCGTACCGGGTCGGCGAAAACATCTTCAACCGGCTTGAAGTATTCCTGAGATCCGTCGAAGCGGTGGAGGAACTCGTAGGGGCAGCTCATGACGAAATCGGCGTCGCGGATGATGTTCACGATGTTTGGCGCCGTGGTTGCCGCAAGCAACAGCGCGGGCGACGAAGAAGCGTTGACGATCTGGTGCCAAGCATTGAGCGGAATCGCGAAGAGCGAGCCGGGTGCCCATTCGAAGGTGAGTTTCTTGGACTTATCATTCCATACTTCCGTCGTGCCGCGTCCTTCGACGACAAAGAATACTTCTTCATAGAGATGACGCTCGGGATTTAAGGCGCCCGCCCCAGGGACTTCGACGACGTACAGTCCATACATGCCCTCGGTGCCCAAGAGCTGAATCGCGATGCCGCGTCCGCCCAAGCGCTTCCAGGGTTTTAGCGGCAGGTCCTGCACCTTGTGTACGCCGATGTCGCGGTGAATGGATAAGCCTTGGGCTTCGATAAATAAGTCGTAAGGCGATGGGGGATTCTTCCACTTACCGAAGCCGGCTTTTTGCCCTCGCTCTGGTTCACGCCAATCGAACAATTGCGCATTTGGTTCAACGCCCATAACTCGTCCCCCTTAGCTTTTGATATTTCACCCTAGATTTACCTGTCTCGTCTTCGTGATACAGAGCCGCGGCTGGCGGCGTCGTCACCAAATGTCGAAAACTCGTCACCGATTCAAATATTTCTTCAGCATATTTTGGGCAAACTCTTTGGCGCCCGGTGAAAGATTGAGCAACCGGCGCAGAACCGGCTCGCTCTCTGCATGGGAGAGCATTTCAGCGTCCTCGCCGGCAACCTTCGCCAGCTCCGCGGCGAATTCTTTGTCCTTTTCGATGCGCGCCATGGTGTCGCGATAAATTTTGACGATCTCCGGCGGAGTTTTCTTTGCGGTCTGCAACGGCCGGCCGGAGTCGTCGGCGCCGGCTATCGTAATATATGCCTGCCAGGCAACGCCTGCTGGTTTCTGCGCGCCCAACAACTCATCGAACAACGGCACTTTGGGAAACTCGAAGCGCTTTTTGGACGAGCCATCGGACAACAGCCGTCCCTTTTGCACGAAGGGTTGAAAACCTTCGCCGATCAGCTCGTTGAGAGAAATCAGGTTGGACGTCGCGTAGATATCGGTTTCGCCGCGTTGGAATGCCAGGCGCATTTCGCCGCCGCCGCCGTAACCGAGAACCCAGCGGACGTTCCACTTGAGATACTCGGCGCCCCACAAGAACATGGCATTCCAGGTATCCTCTCCACCGCGCGAGCCGATGGTGAGGGGCTTGCCGCTTTTCAAGCGATCGATTTTGTCCGGCCGCATCAGCGCAACGGGCGTGCCGCGCAGGATCGCGCCGATGAGATCCCAATTGAGTAGATTGTATTTGACTTCGTCGCGCGCGAAAGCCTGTTCAACGATATTCGTCGAGCTGCCGTAGTGAAGCTGCAAGCCGTCCGGTTTGGCGAACTGCTCGAACCAGTTGGCAGCAATCAATCCCGCCGCGCCCGGCATGTTGCGCACTGTGACCGCCGGATTGCCGGGCAGATGGCGCTCGAGATATTTTCCAAGCAGCCGCGCCTCGGCGTCGACGCCGCCGGCCGTCGGGTAGCCCACGAGAATCTGGATCCCCTTTCCTTTGAAGAAATCCTGGCACCACGCACTCGCGGCGGAAATGACAAAGACGACCACCGCCAGGCAGAAAATTCTGATCTTGCATCGCATGGCGCCTCCAGGGATTTGGTTTTTATCCGTTCGCAATCAGCTATGACTTCAAAAACTTGCATTGAACTCTTGGAAGCTCGAGGGAATCCGCCAGACTGGCGCGATTACAGTTTGAAGAACCTCTTGGCCTTCAATTCGAATCGCGGCAATCTACCGGGCGCTACCACTTCAACTTCGGGGCGAAGCCCGATGCGCTCGCGCACCCGATTCGAGATTTTTCCGGCCAGCCGACGCTCGGACCTTGATCCGAAACCGGCTCGACGATGAGTTTGAGCGTGCGCATGGCTTGTTGCTCGAAGGTTTCGACGCGAAACTCTTCGATCGCGGGGAATTCGCGTATGACGTTTTCGACCGCGCTGGGAAATACGTTGACGCCTCTGACTGACGACCATATCATCCACCCGTCCCAGGACGCCACCTTTGAGCAGCAAAAAGGGCCGGCCGCAGGGACAAGATTCATAGCTCGGCTGCACCAGATCGCCGGTGCGGTAACGAATCACCGGGCTGCCGATGCGACCGAGATTGGTGAGCACAAGCTCGCCCTTTTCATTGTCGTTGATCGGCGCGCCTGCTGGCACGGGATCGACTACTTCCGCGATAAATTCTTTTTCGTTGACATGCACCGCCTCGGGTTGGAACTGGCACTGAAACCCGAATGCGCCTACTTCGGTGGCGCCGGCGTGATCGAAGCAGCTTCGCGCCCCAGGCCTCTTCAATCATTTTTTTGGTGCTGGGGATACTCGCTCCAGGCTCGCCGGCGTGAATGGTGATCTTTATCGCGGAATCTTTTGCGAGATCGATTCCCGCTTTTCTCGCCTCCGACGCCATATGGAGCGCGTACGTCGGCGTGGAGACGAGCACGGTCGCGCCGTAATCAATGATCGCTCTGAGTCGCTGGGCGGTGGATTGCGCGCCGCCGGAAATCGCCAGCGCGCCGAGCTTGCGCGCGCCTTCCCATCCCGCCCAAAAGCCGATGAACGGCCCGAAGGAAAATGCGAAATAGATGCGATCGCCGGCGCGGACACCGGCCGCTTCAAAGATAAATTTCCAGCACTCCGCCCACCAATTCCACGACTCCTCGGTATCGAGCCAGTACATCGGTTTGCCGGTGGTGCCGGAAGTTTGGTGCATCCGAATGTAGCGTTCCGCGGGAAAAGTAAAATTGCTGCCGAACGGCGGATGAAGCGCTTGGTCTTCGACCAATTCGCTTTTGCTGGTGAAGGGCAGGTCTCGCAGCTGTTCGAGCGAATCGATGTGTTCAAGATCCACGCCGGCAAATTTGTCGCGATAAAATTGGTTCGCCGGCAAGACAGCGCGCACCAACTGGCGTAGTCGCTTCGACTGCAGTGTTCTCAAGTTCTTCGCGGTTCAGAGAAACATTCATAGTGGATGGTAAACTAGTGTGCTAGTCGCTGCATTAGTCCATTTCATTCCGTCGAAAAATCTCCCCTTCCCCTCTTTGTCAAAGAGGGGTGAGAACCGCATGGAGACAATTCCCCCTTTGAAAAAGGGGGATACAGGGGGATTTGCGTTCGACTTCATCTGCCGCGAACGATAAGATTTTTTAAACGAACTTCAGAGACGCCACACTAACTTTTGTCTGGCGTGATGATTTTCGCCGAGTCGAAATCGATGACGACTTCCCAAGCGCGCTCGGCGAAGACACGCTGCGTCGCTTCCGCTCCCGGGAGGGCGATGCCGTTCCGCTTGGCAAGCTCAAGCGCGCGCCCTGTGCGCTCGGGGCGCAGATTCAGCCGGAAGCGTGTTTCGCCGAGATTGAAGACGCCGTTGACCAGTTCGTCCAAGCGCCAGCTCTGAGCGCAGCCGGCCGACGCGGCGCGGGCAAACATCTTGAGATCCAAGCCCATCTTCTCGGCTAATTGCAGCCCTTCATAGATCGCCAGTTGGGAAAACGTCTGCATCATCTCATTGATAATCTTGCCCAGCTGGCCGTTACCGTTTTTGCCAAGATAGGTAACCGTGCGGCCGATCATCTGCAGTACCGGCAGGCTGCGCTGGAACGCGGCGTAGTTGCCGCCGACGAAGAGGGTCAGGTTGCCGTTGGTCGCGCCGATATCGGCGCCGCTCACCGGGGAGTCGAGCATCTCGATGCCGCGCTGATGCAAGCTTGAAGAAACTGTCACCGCCAGCTCTGGGGCAGTGCTGCTCAGGTCGACGAAGAGAGACGCCGGCTTTGCGGCTTTGTCGATGCCCTGTTTACCCAGGGCAACTTCCTCGACGTCGTCGGCTTGCAGCGACGCGATGACGAGGGTCGAACGCTGGGCAACTTCGCTGGGCGACGCCGCTTCCGTCGCACCCTCGCGCACCAGCGGCAGCATTTTTTCCCGCAGCAGATCGAAAACCGTCAAAGGAAAGCCGGCGCGCAGCAAGCGCAGTGCGATTGCTCCGCCCATGTTGCCTAAGCCGATGAAACCTAGCTGTTCAGATGGTGGCATGATCGTCGGTTTCGCATGCACTCAGTTTGAGTGCGGGTTCAAGGTTGTAGACTTAAGGTCGAACATCGCTCTGGCCTTGAGCTTGTGAATTTTGCACGGCTGTCGAGTCGGAGTTCAAACCGAGTTCCGGAATCACGTCGCGGATCACTTCCGGCACTTTGTCGATGTCGTATTCCCGCAGGCCAATTTCCAGATCGATGCTTGCGAGTTCTTTTTCCAACACGCCCTTTGGCCGCTTGCCGTTGGCGACTTCGGCAATGCCTTCGCGCAGCATCTTGCGCAGGAGCAGGATGGCGCGGTCGCCGTAGCCGGGATGTTCGAGGGTTCGATCGACGATCGGTCCCTGGCTTTCCACCATGGCCTTGTCTTCCAGCGGAATGTTGCCGCGGATCTCGCCGTAGAACCTGCGGTCATAGGGTTTGCGCTCCCGCTGCCTGGCTTTTTCGACGTAGCCGCCGTGATAACTTTTCTGCTCGGGCGCTTTGGGATAGACGGTGAGGCGCATCTCCTCACAGTGGGTATCATCGATGGGCAGAATCCAGATCGCCTGCTGGATCGGCACGTCGAGGCCGTCGCTTTTCTCGTCCCAGGGTTCACGCGACTTGCGGTTGATGCTGGGAAGCACGGTGCAGCGCTGGCGTACTTGTATCGTATTCGGCTTCGAGCCGCGCGACGACGATGTAGATCTTGACGCCATAGTCGCCCTCCACGGCTTTGAAGATCGGACATTGTTTGTAGATGCCGTGGAGATAGGCCATGTGAGTCGTGTCGGTTGTGTTCTCCGCGCCTTGAAGCCAATTGCAGCTATAGCCCTTGCCGAGCCGCGTGTCTCCCCGTTCGGCGACGCGATAGCCGTCCATCACCAGGACGTCATAGCGCGGCAGCGGCGGCGGATCGGCTTTTTCCGGTCCCATGTAGGCGAAGATAAAGCCGCCCAACTCTTCGCACCGGATACCAGGGATGGCGAATGTTGGGCGCGGTCTTGATCGGTTCGGCTGGACGATCGACCACGTTGCCCTTCTGGTCGTAACACCAGCCATGATAGGCGCAACGAATTCCCTGCGCCTCGATGATGCCATACTCCAGCGAAGCTCTTCGATGAGCGCAATGGCGTCCGAGCAAGGTTAGCTGCCCGGAGAGATCGCGAAACAGCACCAGCGCTTCGCCGAGGGCATCCACCGGCACCGGGATGTCCTTTACTTCCTCGGCGAGCGCCACCGGCCACCAGAATTGGCGCAGATAATTGCCGCCGAGAGTCCCCGGCCCGACCTTCACGATATCGTCCCAGCTGAGATCGCTCGCTCTGGTCATCTATTTTTCCCTCCGTTCATCATTCACCGAGACACAATAAGATTGATTTCACCACGATTCATGAGTTGCACTCGCAAGTAAAAATGCTCGGGAAAGATTTCACATTCGTTCGGAATGACAATGCGTGTCATCTCGAACGAAGTGAGAGATCCTTCTTTAATCCCATTTTCAAAGGAGATACGAAGGTTTCGGACGTTGGCTCTGCTGACTTCGTGCTCATCGTGCCTTCGTGAACTTCGTGGTGCAAATTTCCGTTCTCAAGCGCAGCTAATTTTGGTTCCAAGGCGGTTTAGCGATACAGTTGTTGAAAAAAGCCCTCCCGTTCGAGATTGCGCAAGATCGAGTCGTCATAGAATTCTTCCGGCTTCGCCGTTCGCGCGCGTGGCTCGTCTGACAGGCTTTCCAACGCCAGGCGAACGCCGTTAAGCGTTGGATAGGGAATGCGCGGCATCTTGGGGGCGAACAGATTGTAGGTTTCGTCGAGAACCGCCTGATCCTGCACCCGCAGGTACTTTCCCATCACGCGCTTGGTAAACGCACCATCGGTCTTGTAGCGGTAAAGACCTTCGGCATAGCCCATGAGAAAGCGGCGCGCGATGTCCGGCTGGGTCTGGAGAAAACGGTCGGTGGCGGCCACGTTGGAATTGGGAAACTCGAGGCCGATGTCGGAGAAATCCACCAGCTCTTTGAATCCCTTTCGGATCGCTGCGGCTGTGGTCGGATAAGATAGTACGCCGCCGTGAATCGCCCCGGATTGGAGCGCGGCGAAGATCGCCTGCGCCTCGCCGAACTGGAGGAAAGTCACATCGCGATCCGAAATGTTGTGCTTTTTCAAAAGATAGCGCATGCCGAAGTCGGTATTGCTGCCGAAGCGCGAGATCCCCAAACGTTTGCCTTTCAAGTCGGTCATGGCGCGAATGTCGGTCTGGGTAATCATCGACAGCGCGAGAGTATTAAAAGCCACCGCGATGATTTTTATTTCCGCGCCGCGCAGCCGGGCGCCCAGCGGCGCGGCGCCGCCCACCTGGGCGATTTTGATATCGCCGCCGACCAGGGCCTGGACCATCTTGGTGCCGGTGCTGATGTAGATCAGGTCGACATCGAGACCGTGGCGCTGAAACGCGCCTGCCTCCTTGGCGAGCCAAAGCACGGCTTGGGTTCCCGACAGCGAGCTGTAGGCCGCCACCAATTTCTGCCCGCTCTGCGCCGATGCGCTGGCGTGGTAGCCCAGCGAATGAACCGCGGCCAAACAAACCAAGAACCATTTCATTTGCCTCGGACTCTATGTTAGGTGGAAAATTGAAGTCAAGGCGGACTGCGCGGAGCGACCCTGCCTTGACAAGCGCGCGCCGGCGGAGGAGATTTTTACACCGCATATGGCCAAGATCGTTTTAGCACTGGCGACGTCGCATAGTCCGATGCTGTGTGTGCCGCCGAACGAGTGGGTGGCGAGCTACGGCGCCAAGGATCAGCATGATCCGAGTTTGCCGCATTATCCGGAGCTCTATCGGCAAAACTCTGCGCGGCTCGCAGCAGAGATAACTGCTGAAAAATGTCAGGAACGGTTCGCCATGGTGCAGGGCGCCATGGACCGGATGGCAAAAACGCTGCAACGAATTTCTCCGGACGCCGTGATCGTCATCGGCGATGACCATCACGAAATGTTTCCCGAAGACCATATGCCCGCGGTGAATGTCTATTGGGGCGAGAAGTATTTAAACTCGCCCGCGGAGCTGGAAAAAATCCCGCCCTTTCGCCGGGCCGGAATGTGGGCCTATCACCCGCAGGAGCCTGAGTGGTATCCCTGCGATGCCGAGTTGGGACTCCAGGTGATCGAGTCGCTGATCGCGCAACAATTCGATATCGCGCACTCGCGCTCGGTTTCTTCGGATCGCGGCATCGGCCATGCTTTTAACTTCATCGTGCGCCGCTTTATGGCAGCGACGCAGGCGATTCCACTGGTGCCGATTTTTCTCAATACCTATTTTCCGCCGACCCAGCCCACCGTGCAGCGATGTTACGCGCTCGGCAAAGCGCTGCGGCAAGCGGTCGAAAGTTGGGATGCCGATAAGACCGTCGCCATCGTCGCTTCGGGGGGCTTGTCGCATTTCGTCGTCGATGAAGCGATGGACCGCGCGCTGCTCGCCGCCATGGCTCAAAAGGACCAAACGGCGATCTGCCGCTGGCCGGAGCGGATCTTTCAGTCGGGCACCTCGGAGATCAAGACCTGGATCGTTCTCGCCGGCGCCATGGAACAAACCGCGCTGCAAATGCGCTTGATCGATTACGTCACCTGTTACCGCTCTCTGGCCGGCACCGGCGTCGGCGCCGGATTTGCCGAGTGGGTGTGAGCTAGCCATCGTCGCTGCAGGGCGTCTAAGAATTTCTAGCCGAGTTTTGGCTTTCGTTCATTCCGCCAAGAGTTTTTTAGCCGCTGGACAACCTCGGAGGCCTGGGCGATGACGTCAGCGCGCTGAGTGTATCGCCACCGACCGCTTCGTCCGGTTAGCCGCGCTTCTGCGCTTCGGCGAGCTACCGGTGGGTAGTGATTCAGTTTGATTTCAACGTCGCGTCAATGTAGGTGCAGGTCCCCCGCGCTTGCCCTTTTTTGGGCGACCATAGGGGGTCGCCCCGACAAATTCTGGTGAAAATGAACCACCACCTGCCGCGGTTTAGCCTTGTCGTAGTCATTCGCCATGTTATAATCCGCGCCGCTCTTGAGCTGGATCTGGCAAATCCATGACGGAATTAACCAAGATCGAGATTCGCGATGTGCAGCATGTGTATCAAAGCGATCTCTCTTCTGTCCCCGCCATCGGCAACGTGAACCTCACGGTGCGCGACGGCGAGTTTGTTGCTCTCTTGGGACCGAGCGGGTGCGGCAAGTCTTCGCTTCTGCGTGTTGTCGCGGAGTTACTCCGTCCCACGGCCGGCTCGGTGGTGATTCATTCTTCGCCCGAGAGGGAAAACGGCCGCCCGAAAACCGCGCTGGTCTTTCAAGAGTATGCGCTATTCCCCTGGCGCACGGTCCTCGACAATGTCGCCTTTCCCTTGCAGATGCGCGGCGTGGCCCGTCAAGAAGGCCTGAGTCGGGCGCGCGAAGTGCTGGCGCGCGTAGGACTGCAGCCATTCGCCCGCGCTTATCCGCACCAGCTCTCAGGTGGCATGCGTCAGAGAGTAGGAATCGCACGTGCTTTAGCCGCGCAGCCAGAGGTGCTGCTCATGGATGAGCCGTTCGGTGCGCTCGATGCGCAGACGCGGACTGTGCTCCAGGAAGAATTGCTCCGTGTTTGGGAAAGCGAGCGCAAGACCGTTCTTTATGTTACCCACAGCATCGACGAAGCCGTCTATCTCGCCGACCGAATCGTGCTGCTGACGGCGCGGCCGGGGCGAATAAAGGCGGAGTATTCGGTGGAACTCCCGCGCCCGCGCAATATGGAGATGCGCGGTTGGAATTCGTACACGAAGCTGTCGTTGGAGATCTGGACCTCGCTGCGAGAAGAAGTAGACATGGCGATGGTTTCGGAAAAACCATGACTCGCGCAAAGCATGTCCTGAGCAAGGTCGAAGGGACGCAAATGGCGAGAACGAAAAGCAAGTACGAGATCAGAAATTCGAATAAATTCGAATGGCTGAAAGCGCAAATTCGAAACAATTTCATTAGGATTCGACGTTTGGATATACGATTTGCAATTTATCTGGCTCAAATTCGTTTCAGATCCGATACGTTTCGGATTTTGTTTCGGTGTAACGATGATGCTTTCTCACCTCTTGTCTCGCGAGGTCGCTATTCCGCTGGCGACTACACTGGTCGCACTCTCGGTCTGGGAGTTTCTCGTGCATGGCGGATTTTTGCGCGCGGCATTTTTTCCGGCGCCAACGAGTATCGCGCACACGCTCTTGGGGCTCGCTCTCAGCGGCGAATTGTGGGTTCACGCGGGCACGACGCTCGGACGTCTGGTCCTCTCCTTCGTCATGGCGTTGATCCCTGCTACGGTGCTTGGCCTGGCCATGGGTTGGTGGAGAACGGTGCGCACCACCGCTGACCCGCTCGTGAATCTTTTGTTTCCAATCCCAAGCATTGCGTTCTTTCCGGTGGTCATTTTCTATTTCGGCTTGAGCGAATGGGGACTGCTGCTGACGGGCGCGATCACGCCATTCCTCCTTATAACGGTTCAAGCAGCCGCTGCCATAGAAGGTCTCGAACGAACGCTGCTTGAAGCCGGCCGCAACTACGGAGCGACGGGCTGGCGGCTGTTCGTGCGGGTCATGCTTCCCGCGGCGCTGCCTCATCTCTTTATCGGTTACCGACTGGCGGTGGGAGTCGGCTTCATCGTGATCGTGGCGGTCGAAATGATCGCGGCAAAACATGGTCTCGGCGGTTATCTCTGGCACTCGTGGCAGATCCTGCGCATCGAAGAAATGTACGTCGGGCTGGTGTTGATCGGCTTGTTGGGAATTTTCGTCACCTATGGTCTGGAAGCACTGGCGCGCCGGCTGATGCCCTGGCAAGTGGATCTCTTACGAGTGAAGGAACAGCGCTAATGCGGCAAAGACGCATAAACTTGCGTGGTCTTGTCTCGCCCTTGGCGGTCGGTTTGCTGTGGGAGCTGCTGGTGGCGTTGGGAGTTCTTAACGCCAACTACCTGCCGCCGCCGAGTCAATTGGCGCCTCATCTCGTGGCGCTTTTGGCGGGAGGCGAGCTGTGGCGCCATCTTTCGATGACGTTGTATCGGCTGTGCCTGAGCTTCGCGTTTGCGCTAATACCGGCGGTGCTGCTCGGATTGAGCTTGGGCATGTCGCGTAATTTGCGGTTGGCGCTTGAGCCGCTTCTCACCTCGCTCTACGCGATTCCGAAGATCGCTCTGCTGCCGCTGGTCATGCTCGTGCTCGGCGTCAACGAGCGCACGCTGATCTTCACCTCTGCTCTGACGAGCTTCGTGCAAATGACCATAAGCACCAGTGGAGGGGTATTAGCGATAGACCGCAGCGTGCTCGAAGCCGGTAAAAACTACGGCGCGACCGGCTGGCGTTTATTTCGCTACGTATTATTGCCTTCGGCGTTGCCCGATATCTTTACCGGCATGCGCATTGGGCTTGCGCTTACTCTAGTGCTCGTGATCGCCGTTGAATTCACCGCAGCGCAGGAGGGTCTCGGCGCTTTTCTTTGGACTGCTGGACAGACCCTTTCGGCGAAGAATATGTTTTCGACCTTCACGGTAATCGGCGCTCTGGGCTGGATCCTCAGCTATGGCCTGGAGCGCATCGGCAATCGGTTGATGCCTTGGCGCCAGCGGTCGAGCGCCGCTATGTTTTTGTGATAAGGAGCGGGTGTAGTGTATCCCACTAACACGCTTGTTTAATTCAATGGAGGAAAACCTATGAATGGTAAGCGCTCATGGCAGAATTCGCTGGTTGCCCTCATCGCGTTGTTTTTTCTTGGGAGCATCGACACCGTCTTGGGGCAATCGGTCGTGAAGATTGGCTTCGTCCCCTCGGAGTCATTTGCGCCGCTGTTCGTCGCGCATGAGCGCGGTTATTTCAAAGCCCAAGGATTGACGACCGAGCTTGTTCGCTTGCCCAGCGGTGCGGCGATCCTCACCCAGGTGTCTACGGGGGACATGCAAGTGGGCGGCGGCGCCCTCGGCGCTGCCGCATTCAATGCGGCGCAGCAGAAACTGCCCGTGGCGTTCGTCGCGCCAATGCATTTCGCGTACATGGAAGATTACTTGGTGGTTCGAAAGGCAGAGATCGATGCGGGTCGCTTCAAAACTGTCGCCGACTTGCGCGGCAAAGCCTGCGCTATCAACGCCAAAGGCGTGGCGACGGAATGGGTGCTCGACGAAGTGTTGAAACCGGGCGGACTCAGGATCGACAACGTCGACGTCAAGACCTTGCCGTTTCCCGAAATGTTGCCTGCCCTCGACAACGGCGCCATTGTTTGTGGGATCATTACCGAGCCCTTCGCGACGCAGGCGGAGGAAAAAAACATCGGCGTACGCCCACTCAAAGCGAAGCCCGGCGCCAAGCCGGTGCCGATAACGGTGGCCTTCTGGAATAGCGACTGGGCGAAGAAGAACGATGGCGCCGCCACGGCGTTCATGAATGGCTATCTACGCGCGGTGCGAGATTTGAGCGAGCCAAACGCTTGGAAGGCGCCCGTGCACACTGAGATCATCAGTAAGCACACCGGTGTTGCCGCTGCCGTCTTGCTCAAAACCCGCGCGCCGGTCTTCAGTCCCAACCTGGAGCTGGAAGAGAAAGAGATGATGTCGCAGCAGGAGTTCAACCTACGCTCTGGGTTATTTGAAATACAAAGAGATGAAGCCGATCAAAGAGTTGATCGACCTCTCCTACGCCGAAGCGGCGGTGAAGCAAGCGGGGAGAAAAGTAACAAAACACGTTCCAAGCCGTTCAAGCACGTTCAACTCGCTGCGCTCCGTTCAAATCCCCAACCTCTTTCCTTCCCCGCGTTCGCGGGCGGAGGATTGATAGGAGGATGGTTAGTCGAACGATTTGAACGGCTTGAACGCTTTGAACTTCTACGAGGAAATCTATGCGCGTCTACGAAGCCATCGGTGAAACTCTGAAGACGTCTCGATGTGCAGGCGACCTTCGGTCTGATGGGCGACGGCAATCTCCGCTTCATGACGCTATCTGGCGGACGAGTTAGGCATGCCTTACTATGCCGCCCGCCATGAGGGCGGCGCAGTTGCCATGGCGGACGGCTACGCGCGCGTGACCGGCCGGGTCGGTGTCTGCAGCGTCACTCAGGGCCCGGGTGTTACCAATACGCTCACTGCGTTCACCGAGGCGCGCAAAGCCAGCACGCCGATGTTACTCCTTGCGGGCGATACCGCGGCAAGGATCTTACGGCACAATCAGGATGTCGACCAGACAGCCATATTCAAATCGGTCGGCGTTACCGTGGCGCGAGTGCGCTCGCCCGACACCTTGATGATCGATCTCAGCCGCGCCTTCAATCAAGCTCTCGCCGCGCAGCAGCCCATCGCGATCTCCATCCCGACTGACATACAAGGGCTGGAGTGCGAGGCCGATGGATTAGCCGCGGTGACAGTGCAAACTTCGATGCCTAGCCGACCTCCGGCTGAAGAAATTCGGCGCGCCGTGGAGTTAATCGCCGCCTCTAAGCGGCCGGCGATCATCGCCGGCCGGGGGGCAGTTCGGTCGAACGCCAGGGAAGCGCTAGAACAACTAGCCGAACAGATAGGTGCGTTGTTGGCGACCACCGCCCAGGCCAAGGGTTTGTTCGCTGGAAATCCTTTTTACGTCGGAAGCTCCGGCGGATTTGCCTGGGAACTGGGTGAGCGGCTGCTTCTACAGGCTGATTTGATTTTGGCGTTCGGGGCCAGCCTGAACTACTGGACGACCCGAAACCGCGAGCTCTATAGTCCCACCGCGCGTATTCTGCAGTGCGACAGAAACAGCGCGGCCATCGGCGCTCTTACATCTGCTGATTTTGGTTTGGTCGGCGACGTAGCGGCGACCGCCAAAGCTCTAACCGAGGAGTCGGCTCAGCGCGGCTTTAGCGCTACCGGTTTTCGCACGCCGGAGATCCGCCGGGAGATCGAATCATTTCGACTCGATAACTTCCAGGATCAAAGCAACGGCCGCACCATCGATCCGCGCACGTTGATGCTCAATCTCGATCGGATGCTGCCGCGAAATAGAACTGTCGTCATCGACAGCGGGCATTGCATGGGCTGGCCGATCATCTACCTGTCCGCGCCCGACGCCGCCGGCTTTGTTTTTTCCAACGACTTCATGGCAGTCGGTCTGGGTTTGGGAACCGCCTTCGGCGCTGCGATCGCCCGCCCCGATCGTCTTGACCATTTGCACCCCGGGGGATGGCGGGCTCATGATGAGCCTCGGCGAGCTGGAAACATTCGTGCGTTATAAAATTCCGGCGCTCGTGGTCGTTCTCAACGATGCGTCGTATGGCGCGGAGGTGCATTTGCTCAAGAACGTCGGCTTGCCGGGACATGGGGCTTTCTTCCGCGACAATGACTTTGCGGCCATCGCCACGGCGATGGGCGCCGATGGAATCACCGTCCGCGACGTCGGAGACCTTGAAACGCTCCGAACTTGGCTCGATGAGCGCCGCGGACCGATGGTGGTCGATTGCAAGCTCGATCCGCAGTTGCGCGGCGATTGGTTTAGCAAAGTCTTTGCTCCCGGCGGGTGGTATCAGCGCATGTGCGGGCATTGAGATGATGAACGTTCAAGAGGTTCAAACCGTTCCAATCGTTTAAAACGTTTTGAACGGAGCGCAGCGGTTGAACGGCTTGAACGTTTTGAACTCCAAATAGTGAGCGACTTACGTTCGGGAAAGAGGGAGAAGTAAAATGGCTTTACAGGTAAAGCGCGAGAATGTGCCGGAGAAAAAGGTCGTGCTCAAGACCGGAGAAGGCGAAGGCTCGATGATCATTCGGCAGGCCTACGGAAACGAGAGCAGTCTTCTCGTCGCGTTACGACCGCCGGGCTATCATACCCGGCCGCACATGCATGCTTCGGAGCAAATCAATCACGTGCTCGAAGGCGAAATCTGGTTCTTCGTAGAAGACAAAGGTTATCACTGTAAGACAGGCGATTTTCATCGAATCCCAGCGAACCGCGTCCACTGGGCATGGAATCGTTCCCACGCCATCACCACCGTCGTTGAATCTCATTCGCCTCCGCTGGTCGGTGGCGATCTGCGCGACGGCGCGGCAGCGCTCTTCGATGAAAACGAAAGTCCGCAGCTGCGCGCGGAAGGTGAAAACAAGTTTGTCACCTACGATTCGGAGAAAGTGGAGAGCCAGTACTTTTCCGGCAAGAAGGAAAAGTAACCATGAATCCGATGCGATGCTTGGCCGGCTTGATTGCTTTCACATCGCTGTCTTGGGAAAGCTTTGGCAATTTGGCTTCCGCCCAAGAGCTTAAGCGCCTACGCTATGGCACCACGATCAGCACGGTGAATCTGCCGGTCTGGGTGGCCAAGGAAAGCCGGCTTTTTGCCAAGCATGGTCTCGACCCTGAAGTGATTATGATTCAGGCCGGTGCTTTGACGACCTTGGCAATCATCAGCGGGGAGCTGCAATTCTCCGGCGCCGGCGCCGCTTCCGTCTTAGCGGCACGAATCAAAGGCAGCGACATCGCTCTAGTGGCCTGCCCGGCGGATTCCGATCTGGTTTACTTGATGGCACGGCCTGAAATAAAGAGCGCCGCAGAGCTAAAGGGCAAATCGAGCGCGGTGACCCGGTTGGGGTCGACGACCCATTTCTATCTGCGCTCGGCGCTCAAGTACGCGGGACTTAATCCAGAAAAAGATGTCACGATCCTTCAACTGGGAACCGAATATGCGGCGGCATTGGAAACCGGAAGGATTGCGGCGGCGGCGCTGCCTTTTGATCTGGCATTGCCTTATGTGCAGAAAGGCTGGCCGGTTCTATTGGACTTGTCCAAAACTGATTTTGTTTATCCCGCCTCTTGCGTCGTGAGCAGCCGGGCCTTTGTGAAGGAACAACCCGACACGGCGGAGCGCTTTCTCAAGGCGTATATCGAAGCCATCCATCTAATGAAAAAAGATCTCAGCGTCGGCGAGAGAGCCTATAATAAATGGCTCAAGCCGAAAGATGCGCTTCTCGCCAAAAAAGCTGTGGAAGCCTACGCAAATCTGTTCAAGCCGATCCCGCGCGTCACGGATCGAGGCATTCAAGCCGTCTTGGAAGAGCTGGCGTTATCGACTCCTGTGCCGAAGGAGTTGCTCGATCATCCGGAATATTTCCGCGCTAACGGGCCGTTGGAAAAGCTCGTCAGCAGCGGCTGGATCGATCAGCTCCGAAAATAGCCCAGTGATCATTTCGAATTTTCGCTGCCCCGAGACACCAACCGGCGCGCGCGTTGCCACGCTTCGACCAGGCCGCCGGGAAAGAAAAGCACGACCAGCATAAAAAGCACGCCAAATATGATCAGGTGAAACTCGACCCATCGCACGGCCAGCACCTCTCTTAAGATCACATAAAAAAGCGCGCCCAATACTGGCCCGTGGACGGTGCCGACACCGCCGATATAAGACATCAGCACGGCGTCGAAAGTCCACGCTGGAGAAAAAGTGTGCTGCGGGTAGTAGCTGACGTGGTAGTAGGCGAAGGCGCCACCGGCGAGTCCGGCCAGCGCCGTGGAGAGCGCCAGCGCGAGAAGCTTGTGACGCAATGCGCTTACGCCCGTAGCTTCCGCGGCCGCTTCGTCTTCGCGCACTGCGCGGATGCCGAGGCCGAGGCGCGACGGGACCAGCCAAGCAACCACTCCTACGCTAACCATGGCCATGGCGAGAGTCAGATAATAACGTGGCAAAATATTGTATGAAGTAAGTTCCGCTGCCGGGATCGTGGAAATCTGCGGCAACAAATTTCCGATCGTAATGCGCAGTATCTCGGCCAATCCCAGCGTGCCGATGGCGAAGTAGGCGCCGCGTAGACGGAATGCCGGGACGCCGATAATCAATCCAAATAACATCGCCACGAGGGCGCCGGGAAAAAGCGCCAAGATCAGCGGCGTCCCACCGACCCAAAGCGTGCGCGTGACTAAAGCGCCGAGTCCAAAAAAAGCCGCGTGGCCGAGATTGATCTGGCCGGCGTAGCCGCCGAGCAAGTTCCAGCTCTCTGCCAGGACGACCGCAAGAAAAATTTGCACGCCGAGATTGAGCAGATCGCTACGCATCGTAAAGAGCGGCAGCGCGGCGAACGCCGCGGCGAGCATGATTCCCGCGCCGAGCAATTTCACGAGCGCGCTCCGAAAAGCCCTTGGGGCCGCACGACTAACACGATGAGAAAAAGAATCAGTCCGACGACTTCACGGTACGGACCGCCGAGAAACACCACACTCATTGCTTCGGCGAGGCCGAGGATGATGCCGCCGGCAAAGCTGCCGAAGAGCGAACCGAGGCCGGCGAGAACGATGACGACCAGTGCTTTCAGCGTCCACTCCAGACCGATGGATGGACTGATCGCGTAGGAAACGCTGACGAGTCCTCCCGCGATTCCGGCGAGCGCGGTGCCGAGGGCAAAGGCGAGCAGGTAAGTTTTTCCCACCGGGATTCCCATTAGAGCCGCAGCTTCCCAATCTTCGGCGGTGGCGCGAATCGCGCGGCCCCAACGCGCCTTGGCGAGAAAAAGATGGAGCGCGGTTAGAATCCCGAACGCGAACACGAGGCTGCTCAGACGTAACCACGGAATTGCCAAACCGCCGAGCCGCAGCACCGCGCCGGCGTAGGCAGTCGTCACCGCGCGCTCGTCCGCGGTCCACAGTCGAATGGCAAGGGCGTGCAAAACCAGCGTGAGACCGAAACCGATGAGCAGCGAATTTTTGATGCGCGTGTCTTCGTGGGCTTTGACGACGAATTGAAACAGCGCCCAATAGAGCAATAGTCCGAGTACGAACATGGCCGGGGCGACGGCGAGCAGCGAAACAAACGGGTCGATTTTCCAAAGGGTGAATAGCCAAAAGGTGCCGTAGCCGCCGAGCATGAGCAGCTCGCCGTGGGCGACGTTCAAGACGCGGAGCACGCCGAACGTCAAAGAAAGTCCGGCGGCGGCAAGGCCGTAAAGACCGCCGACCAGCAGGCCGAGAATGAGTTGTTGGGTGAGAATCATTATAAAAGCCGTGAGGAGTAAGTAGTGAGTAGTGAGGAGTTTGCCTTCTTATGTCATTCCCGCGAAAGCGGGAATCTAGGTTCGTCCCCTCTCAGACAATTTCCTCCCACAAATCCTTCCAATCCGGATTGTGTTCCTCGATCAGTTCTAGCTTCCACGCCCGATTCCACTTTTTGATTTGCTTCTCTCTTGTTATCGCGGAAACCATATCTCTGTGTAGCTCGTAGTAAACCAAAAAATGAATGCTGTATCGTTTTGTGAAGCCCTCAACCAAATCATTTTTGTGTGTCCACGTACGTTTTTGAAGATCACTGGTTACACCAACGTAGAGCGTTCCATTACGCTTGCTCGCAACGATGTAAACCGCTGGCTGCTTAGTCATCGATAACCTGGATTCCCGTTTTCACGGGAATGACGCCGACGGAGAATGGAACCGCAATGACGTACATAACGCTCCAACACCATCACGACGCGATTCCTCGCGCTAACGGGCCGAGGTACGCCTCACGAATGTGATCGTCCTCGAGCAGTTTTTTGCCGTCGCCCTCGCCGACGATTCTGCCGCCTTCGAGAATATACGCGCGTTGGACCAACGCCAGTACGGCGTGCACGTTTTGCTCGACGATCAACAGGCTCATGCCGTCGCGATGCAGCTCGGCGAGGATGGCAAAGATCGACTCGACAATTTTCGGCGCCAAGCCGAGCGACGGCTCGTCGAGCAAGCAGCAGGCGCGGAAGGCCCATGAGCGCGCGGCCCGAGCGCAAGCATCTGCTGCTCGCCGCCGGAAAGTAATCCTGCAGTTTGGCGCTGGCGCTCGAAAAGACGCGGGAAGAGAGTGAAGACGCGCTCCATTTGAGCACGTTTTTCTTTTTGCGCGCGCTCAGTGAAGGCGCCGAGCTCGAGATTTTCTCGCACCGTCATGGCGGCGAAAAGCCTCCGGCCTTCCGGGACGAGCGCGATGCCATGCTCGACGATCCGTTGCGGCGAGGCTGCGCTGATTGTTTCATCCTGCCACCGGATCGACACCGGTGCGCGGCGCGAGCAGGCCGGAAATAGTTTTGAGCAAAGTAGTTTTGCCGGCGCCGTTGGGGCCGACGAGGGCGACCATCTCGCCCGGCCGAATCGTCAGGCTTACCCCTTGGAGCGCGAGTAACTCGCCGTAGGCGACGTGGAGATTTTCTACTTCGAGCATTCTTTAACTAACCAACGTTCCAGTCGTTCAAAAAGTTCAAATCGTTCAAAACGTATTCGGATGGAACTCGGTCAGCGGTGCATTTCTTCTGACGGTTTGAACCGCTTGAACGACTTGAACGGTTTGAACCTTTACATTGTTCCGCCAAGATAGACTTCGATAACATGCGCATTCTTGGCTATGCGCGCCGGCACGTCGTCGGCGATTTTTTCGCCGGCGCTCAGCACGACGATTCGATGCGAGATATCGAGTAACGCCCAGACGATATGCTCCACCAGGACGACGGTCAGACCGCCGCGCTGCAACTGTCGAATGAGGTTTATCGCCGCCGCGGTTTCAGTCGGGGTCAATCCCGCCATGAATTCGTCGAGCAGTAAAAGTTTCGGCGACGTCGCCAGGGCGCGGGCCAATTCGAGGCGCTTTCGATCCATCACCGTGAGAGTGTTCGCGGGACGATTCGACCGGCCCGCCAAACCGACCGAAGTCAAAAGTTCGCCGGCTTTGTCGCGCGCTTTGCTGCCGCTCAGCCGTTCACGACCGTAACCGAGACCGACGAGAACATTCTCCTCGGCGGTGAGGCCGAGGAATGGACGCACAAGCTGAAAAGTTCGCGCCAGGCCGCGCTGACAAAGCTGATGGGGCGGCAGTTTATTGGTACGCTCGTCCTGAAAGAAAATGTCCCCACTATCCGGATAAAAAACCCCGCTGACGAGATTGAACAGCGTCGTTTTTCCCGATCCGTTCGGACCCATGATGCCGAGGATCTCGCCCTCTTCAACGGTCAAACTGACATCTTTGACCGCAGCGACGCCGCCGAAGGTCTTGGTAGCTTTCCTTACAGTCAGCAGGGGCATGGTTGAATTGGCAAGAAGGGATTACGAGCGTAAGTGAGCTTCGGCTGTGCTGGTAAGAATGTGCCCTAGCGCTGGTTGAAAGGCATTGCCGGATAAGCAAAGGGTGCGGTGGCGTTTTCTTTTGGCCAAATGAGATGTTGTTTCCCCTTTTGCCACTGAATAAATACGCCGGAAATCTCTGCTGTTCCATCCGCGCGAAAGCGCAAGGGGCCCGACACCGTCATCATATTTGTACTCGCCAGTGCTTGGCGCAGCGCGTCGCGGTCCACCGCCTTGGCTCTCGTCAGCGCATCGGCAAGGATCTGCACAACGGCGTAACCGGGACCTACGACGGGGTCGGCCAGCCGGTTGTGTTTGCGCATGTAAGTATCGTTCAGCTCCTTGACCTGCGGATACTTGAGGGCGGCATGCCAACCCGTGCCCAATATCGTGTAGTCGCCCGCGGCGCCAAGATTGTTCGTCCAAGCCGGCGAGTCTGACCCGCGCAGCAGCACCAGAAACTTCGGCGTGAAATCCAGCTCCTTCATTTGTTTGACCAGCGTCATGCCGTCGGGCGGCGATGGCACGCCCAAGACCGACTCAGCGCCTGCCGATTTGGCCTGCAAGATCACATTCGAGAAATCTTTGGCGCCCGGCGCGTATTCTCCCTTCACGACGACTTCATACCCGGCTTCCTTTCCGAACGATTCCCAGTAACCGCCGATTTCTTGTCCCCAATCGGTTTTCTCCAGAAACAAAGCTACCTTCTTGGGACGTTGATTCTCCGCCAGTGAGCCATTGAGAAGACGATAGGTTTCTCTGGCGATTTGCGGCGACTTCCAAAAAGGCGAGAAGAGATAGCGATAACCCTGCTTGTGAATGCTCTCCAGGGCAAATCCCACACCCAGGTAGGGAATCCGATTCTTCTCAGCGACAGTGGCGCCCGCGGCATGAAGATCAGAGCCGACTCCTCCCAAGTAAGCGACTACGCCCTGGGCGGCGTGAGTCTCCAATCGCGCGACGGTTTTAGTTGCATCGGATTCGTCATCGAGCACGATCAACTCCAAGAGTAAGCGCCGGTTCCCCACTTGGACTCCGCCGCCGGCGTTGATTTTCTCCACGGCAATGTCGTATCCGTGTTTGAGTTCATTGCCGATGGCGGCGTAGCGACCGGTGAGAGGCGTTACGACGCCGACCTTAATGGTTTGCCCCATTGCCGCAACGCCAAAGCCGAGCCATGCGATCTGCATTGCGAAGAAAGCCGAAACTATCGGTTTCATGATCGCCTCACCTGACGGATTAAATGTTCCATTCCTATCTGCACGCGCATATGCGGCGGGAGCGCAGGATATGGCCTCATGGCGGTTAGCGTTGGCTGAACTCCGGCGCGGGGTAGCCGAACGGCGCGGTGGCAAACTCCTTGGGCCAGACCAATTCTTGCTTTACCTTTGAGCCATTGCAGAAAAAAGACTTTGACTTCACCGGTGCCGTCGGAGCGGAATCGCACAGGTCCGGCTACCGTGGTCATATTTGTGGCGGCGATGGCGTCGCGAAGCTTGTCGCGGTCCAGGGTTTTCGCGCGCGTCAGCGCATCGGCAAGAATCTGCAGGCAAGCGTAAGATGGCCCCACAAGTGGATCGGCGGGCGGTTAAAGAGTTTCTGATGCGCTTCGTTAAGCTCCGCGACTTTGGGATATTTCGCGGCGATAGTGCCAGCCAGGCGATGAACAAAACATAGTCGCCATCCTTGCTAAGATTCTGTGACCACACCGGCGGGTCGGCGGCGCGAATGAACATATTGACCTTGGTGTTGAAGTCCAGTTCCTTCATCTGCTTGACGATGGTCATGCCGTCCGGCGGTGATGGTAATGCAAGAACGGTTTCCGCACCTGCCGATTTGGCTTTCAAAATCAAATCGGAAAAATCTTTTGACCCCGGCGCATATTCGCCGCTGGCGACGATCTGATAGCTGTGCTTTTTGGCCGCGCTCTCCCATAGTCCGCCCATTTCCTTGCCCCAGTCCGTACGTTCCAGAATGAGCGCCACTTTACGCGGCCGTTGCGCTGCCGGAATCAGTGCGTCGAGGAAAACGAAGGTCTCGGCGGTTAAGTCGGGCGATTTCGGAAAAGGCGAGAAGAGATAGCGCAAGCCCTGTTTGTGGATACTGTGGAGCGCAAAAGCGATGCCGCAGATAAGGAATCTTATTCTTGTCGCCAATGGAGGATGCGGCCGCGTGAAGATCGGAGCCGGCGCCGCCAAATAAGCCACGACTCCCTGGGACGCGAGGGTTTCTAGGCGCGCCACGGTCTTAGTGGGATCGGATTCGTCGTCCAACATGGTCAATTCGATCTGCAGCTTCTTGCCGCCGACGGTCACGCCGCCTGCCGCGTTGATCTGCTGCACGGCAATTTCGTAGCCGGCTTTAACCTGGCCGCCGAGCGCAGCGTAGCGTCCGGTGAGCGGAACCACCGCGCCGACTTTGATGGTTTGGCCGATGACCTCGGAACCGAAGCCAAAAAGCGCAACGACTGCCGCCAGGGAAATGAGAATTACACGTCTCATGCGATTCTCCTTATGCCGGGATTTTTGCCGCGACGATAGATAACACTCTCGGGGTCGGCGCGTCAAAGTTAAACTGTATCCCCCCGTAAAGGCCGTGCACGATTATGAACCACCGAGCGCGATTTTCGGTGGTTGAAAATTTACGTTGACGCCCCGGTCGCGCTGAGTAGAATGAGCGGCGAATTTACCTGGGTCACTGATCGGCGTGATTTCTGACACGAGGAGGGCTTATGGGTAAAGAGCCTGCGCGCTGGAACAAGTTGGCGCGCCGAGCATTGGTTTGCGGCCTACTCCTATTGCCCACGTCAATTCTGCCGGCTGCGGAGCGAATACACTCGGCTTACTTTTCACCTGCCCCGGGGGCTTCGGCGGTTATCTGGGTGGCCAAAGAGGCGCGGCTGTTCGATAAGCATGGACTCGACGTCGCGCCCGTGTTGATTCCCAGCAGCGTGCGCACGCTCCAGGCGATCCTGGCGGGAGAGAGCGCCATCGCCGAGAGCGCGGGTCCCGCGGCTGCCAGCGCCCGTCTTGCCGGGGGCGATGTCGTGGCGCTTGCCGGCAGTGTCAACATCCTCACTTACTATTTTGTCACGCTGCCGAGCATCACGCGGGCCGAAGAGTTGAAGGGAAAAATCGGCGCCAACCAGAGCCCCGGAACGATCGCCGATTTCGCCCTGCGCGTGAGTCTGAGAAAGCTTGGCCTCGACCCGACCAAGGACGTGAGCTTGCGTTCCATCGGCGTGCTTTACGACCGCATTGCCGCGATGCAGAAGGGGATCGTCCAGTTCACCGTGCTCACCGAAGCGGAGAAACCCATCGTTGACAAGCTTGGCTTCCCAATCCTACTCGATCTCATCTCGCTCAAAATTCCCTTCCCACAGCGCGGTATCTATACCACGGGCAAATACATTAAAGAGCAGCCTGACACCGTGCGGCGCTACATGCGGGCGTATACGGAAGCGATCCACTACTTCAAGACACGCAAAGAGGAAACCATGCAGATCATGCGCAAGTACTCGCGGCTCGAAGACCGAAATGTGCTCGAGCATACTCAGAGCTGGTTCACGCAAAATATGCCGGAGTATCCTTATCCGCCGGTGGAAGGATATCAGGTTGTCTTGCAGGAAATGGCGTCGACGAATCCCAAAGCAGCCGCGCTGAATGCGAAAGAGTTGGTGGACGCCCGCTTCGTCAAGGAACTGGAGGACAGCGGGTTTGTTGCGGGGCTACAGAGAAAATAGACCGACAATTTGGTCCTCAGAAGCCGCTTAGAAAATGGTGTGCTGAATCTTTTAAGATTCTTCAGGCTTCCGTTTGGATCACTTTCGTTTACCACGAAGGTCTCGAAGAGCACGAAGTTTAGAGGTCAAAAAGGACGATGTTCATCACGAGGACTCGAAATCGCGAAGTGCGGAACTTGCAATATCCGAAACCCTTCGTGTCCTTCGTGAACTTCGTGGTAAGGCCAGGTTTCTCATGGAGTTCACGGAGCATCATTGCGAACGTGGTCCGAAGTCTGAGCAGGCTGCGCAAACAGCCTTATTCCGACCTTCGTGATGCCTTCGTGAATCACTTCGTGGTGAATATTCCGTCACGCTAAATCCAGAAAAACCTTTTTAAGCAACTACGCCTCTCCCCAAACCTTCACAGCGGTATCGACGACTAGTTTCAACTTTTGCCATTGCTGGTCTTCGGTCAGCAAGTTTCCTTCCATCGTCGAGGCGAAGCCGCACTGAGGGCTGATCGCCAGGTTTTCCAGCGGCACGTAGCGGCTCGCTTCGTCGATCCTTTTGGCGAGATGATCTTGCGATTCCAACTCCGGCAGCTTGCTGCTTACGAGTCCAAGCACGACGGTCTTGCCGCGAGGCACGAAGCGCAAGGGTTCGAAGCTGCCGGCGCGCTCGGACTCGTACTCGAGCAGAAACGCGTCGACGTTGAGCTGGCCGAACAGTTTCTCGGCGATGGCATCGTAGCCGCCTTCGGCGTACCACTGGCTGCGATTGTTGCCGCGGCAAAGATGAATCGCCAGAAGTCACCCCCTGGCGATTGGCGCCTTCCAAACACGCGTTGTCGGCGCGAATCGCTTCGTCGAGCGCTTGGTCGGGGTCGAGCCCCATTTCTGTCTTTACGTAACTGCGCCATTTCGGATCGATGTAATAACTATAGCGTGGCGCGTCGATCTGTACGTAGCGCGCGCCTTCGCTCGCCAGCGCTTGGATCTCGGCCTTGATCACCGGCACGATGTCCCAGAGAAAAGCGGAATGGTTGGGATAAACTTTGTCGCTGATACCTTTCTTATAATAGATCGCCGGAAACTGATTGGCGGTGGGCAGCGTGACTTTGACGTCGCCGGGGCTGTGCTGCTTGGCGAATGCGAATTCATGTTCGGTCAGACGACGGGTTTGTTTGATCTTGCTCACGACCGTGCCGGGCACCATCGAAGGACGGGGCGATGCGCCTGCTCCCGTTTGCCAAGTACGGGCAACGGCCACGCCCTCGTCTATTCCTTCCACCGCTTCATTGAAGTCGCTCATGAAGTTGCCGCGGCGGAACTCGCCGTCCGTGAAGATCTTGAAGCCGAGATCCCTTTGGCGTTCGAGCACTGTCAAAATGTGTTTGTCCTCGAGCGCACGCAGCTGCGCGGTGTCAACACTCGCGCTGCGCGCTTGCAGAAGCTCTGCCGGTCGAAGCAGGCTGCCGATATGGTCTGCGCGGTATTTGGCTGGCATGTTTCCTCCTCAAGAAAGGGGTGATGGAGTATTGGAGTACTGGAGTGTTGGGACTTCAGAACCCATTACTCCATCATTCCACCACTCCATTACTCCAATTTGTCAGTGCATTCACCCGCCCAAAAGTTCTTTTACTCGCCCGATCAGTTGCGGCGGCTGATCGATCACTTCTTTTGCCAGCGCTTGCAGTTCTTCACCGGTGACTGGTTCTATGCTCCAGTTGCGGTTTTTCGCTTCTTCGATTAGATCGGCGTCTTTCAGCGCGCGCGTGTAAGCTTCGCGCAAGATCTTTACACGCTCGGCGGGGACTGCTGGCGGGGCGACGGCAAGATATTGGCCGAAATGATCGGCGCCGAGCAGGATCTTCGCCACGCCCTGCTTGGCCTCCGGCGTTTGATGCCGCGTCATGAGCTCATAGATCGTCGGCACGTCGGCGAATTTTGGATTACGCTTGCGTCCACTCTGCACTAGGATGCGAATGAAGCCCTTTTTTTGCCAACTGATGAACGGCTCGCGGGCGAGGAAGGACGCAGAGGACACGGAACGGCATTGCACTTCGCCTCTCTCGATGGCGAGGTCTTGATCGCTGCCGCTCTTGTAACCGGTGACGATGCGAAATTTCGCGCCGAGCGTTTCTTCCAAAACTTTGAGGCTGATATGTCCGCTCGACCCCGGAGCCGTGGCCGAACACTTGGGCGGCTCGCCGCCGGCGCGGATATCTTCGATCGATTTGTACGGCGCATCGGCGCGCATCATCAGCAGCGCCTCGACCAGGCCCGCCGAGCCGATCCAACTGAACTTGCGCCAATCGAACTGCACCTCGCGCCGGCCGGTGAGTTGTTGAAAATAAAGACTCGCCGAGGTCTGACCGATGGTCAGGCCGTCGGGCTTGGCAACGCTGTAGAGATAATTCGCCGAGATCATCGAGCCGCCGCCGGCCATGTTTTGCGCAACGATATTCGGATTGCCCGGAATGAATTTGACCAGACTGCGCGACAGCGTGCGCGCCCACAAATCATTGGCGTCGCCGGCAGCCATGTTGACGATGAACGTCATGGTCTTGCCTTGATAAAAATTCGCCTGAGCCAGCGCCGTGGCGGCAGCGAGAGTTTGAATCAGCGCGCTTGCTAAGAGCGCAACCAGAAATTTCTTTTGCATCGAATCAATACCCAACCGGCAATGGCGGCCACGAAGACAGCAGTTTGCCATAGCCGGTGCGCGGATGTTTCAGTCCGAGCTTGGACAGCATGTACCAATTCATCGCCGGATTGCTAGCGACTACAGGCAGCTTTAGTTCGCGCTCCATCTGCTCCAGACAATCCATCGGATCGAGCACCGCGCCTTGGAAGTAAATCGCGTCGACTTGCGCTTGCTCCGCGATCGCCCGGCGCGCGTAGGCGATGACATCGTCGGACGTCATTTTAACTGCATCGGTGTAGTGGCGCAAAATTTCCGAAGGCGAGGTGGCAACGATGTCGAATTGGCTCAGAAAGTCGCGAATGAGTTGATTGAGCGACGCGTCGAACGGAGTGAGCAGAAGAACGCGCCTGGCGGAAACAGTTTTGAGCGCCGCCGCCGAGGAGCGGAGCGCGGTCGCGACGGGAATCTTGAGCGTCTCGGAAAAGGCTTTAAATAAACTAGGATTCAAAACCTCGCGCGGCGCGCCAGGAAATATCAGGCCGTCCAACTTCTGATTTTCAGCGAACTGCACGGCGCGGCTGACGATCAAGTCCAGCTTCCCTTGGACGTCGTTCAAAACGCCGTCGTGCAGCACCAGTTGCTCATAGAGAACGTCAACGTTTGGCGGAACCAGGTTCAGGAACTTTTTGATATGCGAGCTCGACGGCACGCTCGGCCCTAGCCAACCGATTCTCGCGTGTTGGGTATCGGATATAAATGTTCCGATTACCATGGCACCATGATCTCACTCAGCCAATAGTTTTTTCAATCTTGCGACTACGTCCGGCGGTTGTGCGTAACCTCTTTCGCCAGCGCGGAGAGGCTCTTCACCGCCGATGGGATTCACGGGCCAGCCGCGCTTCTTCGCATCGGCTAAAAGCTCGGGATCTTTGAGTGTCTTGTTCCAAGCGTCGCGGAGAATTTTGATTCTATCGGCGGGCATGTTCGGCGGTGCTGTCCATGGCCGGCCAAACTCGTTGGGCGCGTCCAGAGATCATAGAGATCGCCGGGTTGACCGCCGCGGATGACCCGCACCGATTTTCCCTGAAAAAAATTTGACTGCGCATTCAGCGACGGGCAGGAAGCAAAGAGCAAGGCGCAGGTGACGGAAACCGCAGAGACAAATTTTTTCACGTTAGTCTCCTTTCTCGGGAAAGGGTCTAATCGGGAAACTGCTCCTTGATATATCGATACGCCGCGATCGCGGCGGTGGCGCCGTCGCCTGCCGAAGTGATTGCTTGCGCGGCGGAATCTTGCCGGATATCGCCGACGGCGTAGAGGCCGTCTCTTTCGGTTTTCATCCACCCATCCGTCGGCACGTGGCCGGTGTCGCTCAAGCTTTAACAATGTTTTTCAAAATTTCCGTATTCGGTTTCATGCCGACATAAACGAATAAGCCGGCGAGATCGACCTGAGATTTTTCGTCTGAAGCCAAGTCGCGCACGCGCACGCCGCGTGACGCCGATCGTCGCCGAGAACTTCTTCGACGACGGTGCGATAGCGCGGGGTTATCTTAGCTTCGCTCAAGACTCTCTGCTGATAGGTTTGTTGCGCCGGAAAATTCGTCGTCCTGGTGAAAAATCAAAACCGATTCCGCGATATTCGCCAGCGTCAGCGCTTCCTGAAGCGCGGAGTCGCCGCCGCCGACCACGCCGACCATTTGGCCGTTGTAGAGCGGGCCGTCGCAGCTGGCGCAATGGCTGACGCCGTGGCCCGTCAACTTGGCCTCGCCGGGCACGCCGAGTTCTTTGAGCGACGAGCCGGTGGCGACGATGACGGCTTTGGCGAGATGCCGGTCTCCGTCGGTGACGACCGACCAGAGACGATCCTTTGCTTCTAAGCTTTGCACTTCGGCGCGCTGGAACTCCGCGCCGTGATCGGCGGCTTGGCGCTGCACCGTCGGGCACAGATCGTAGCCGGCAATGCCGTCGGGAAAACCGGGGAAATCCTCGATCTTCTCGATGCTGATCAGATGGCCGCCGGGAATATTCGATTCCAAAATCAATGTGGAAAGTCCGTGGCGCGCGGCGAACAAGCCGGCGGTTAAGCCGGCGAGACCGGAGCCGACGATTATTACGTCATAGTCAGCACATCGTCTAAGTTTCCTTCAGGTTCAAAACGTTAAGCAGTTCAACGCTCGCTCGATCAAGCCCCTCACCTTTTTCCTCCCCCGCGACGCGGGGGAGGATCAGTAAGGTAGGGGTTTGAACGTTGCGCAGCTCCTTGAACGGCTTGAACGATTTGAACGACGCTATCGTTTATCTCCATTCATCCACCGAAACCGTTTTCTGATAATTGCAGCCCATGATGCGCCAGTAGCCGTTGGTTTCGCCGCCGACCACGACGACGTGAATTTCGTCGGGTTTGAACATTTTGATCATCTCGTCCGGCGCGGCTTTCAATTTGGACGCGTAGGGTTCCTCGCCAAAGGTCGCGCGCGGGTAGATGTAATTCTGAATCAGCTGGTAATCCCAGTACTCGCCCGCCGGCATCAGGGCGTTCTCGTAAATCCACTCGATCAGTTTTTCCTTGGTGTCGAAGCCGCCGCGGTCGATATACTGGCGGGCGGCGATCGGATCGAGCAGAAAGGTCGGCGCGCTGTGCGCGTCCATGCCGCGCAGCATGTTGCGCACGTGCTCGCGCCAATATTTTTCGCGCACGCCCAGAGTAAAGGCCGTCGAGCGGCAGCCGGTGAATATGCTCACCGTGCTGTCGGTCGGTTTGAATCCATGCTGCACGTGGAACGGCGTCCACGGACTGCGCTCTTCGTTCTCGGCGAAGGTGACGCTGCCGTAGGCGTAGCCGTTGCCCTGGGAGCCCATGTAGCTGTCGCCCGGAATCGAGCCGCCCTGGAGATTTTGCGACAGCAAACCGTAGGCGCGGCCGATGGTCGCGTTGGCATGATTGTACGGCGCCATGGCGCCGGTGCCGGAGTTCATGCCGATCTCGTTTCGAATCGGGCCGTTGACGACGACCATCGCCGCCATCGAGCTGGTGGTGCTGCCGCGCGCGCTCACGCCGCTCGCCGCGAGCGCGAGGATCACCGGAAAATATTCCGGGCTCGCGCCCGCCATCACCGCGTTGACCGCGACCTTTTCGACCGTGAATTCCCAGTGCTGGCGAAATTGGTTCGAGCGAATATGCCCGGCGATTTCGTCCGGCTTGCGGCTCGTGTGCGCGAGCATTTCCGCTACGCGTCTTTTCCGTCGGCAGAACGATCGGCAGTTTGTCGGTCCAATTATTCTCGAGAAACAAGCGCTGCAGGTTCTCGTCGCGTGTCGGCGTCCACCAGCTCGCGGCGTCGAGCGCTCGAACTTGGTTTCTCTTGATCCGATCTCCCTCGGCCGGGCGGCGTGAGCCCTTCGATGACTTCCTGCATCACCGGCCGGCCGCTGATCGGGCTCTTGCCGTCGACGTAGGCGCGCAGCTGCTCCGCGGTCTTGCCCATCACCGGCTGGGGCACGAAGGTGTAACGCGCTTCGGGCATGCCGTGCATTCGGGTCACCGATTGCACGGCCTTCTCGAAGACGTTGGTGTGAATAGCGACGGTGGGAACACCGTATTTGCTATCGAGAGCGATTGCGTGCACGGCGACCGCCGGCGCGCAGGTGCTTCAATGGCCGACACCGATAATAGCGCCGTCGCCGTTGGCCTTGATCATCTCCCAGGTTTTCGGATCGTCTTTGGTGTAGACGCTCGACATCTCGACGAGCTTGGTCTTGACCGAAGGCATGTGCTCGGCGAACCAATCCTGGACCTGGCGCAGAAACAGGCCGGAGTCGTCGAAGCGCGGATCGACGAAAATAAATGGTCTTGCCGTCCAGGCTGTCGAGCCGCGGCGCCATCGGTTTCGGCACGACCTTGGGCGGATACCCCACCGGATTGAGCACGGAAATTTATCTGCACCATTGATACCGTCAGCCATGTGAGTATCCTCCTTGCGACCATCTGTAAACTATGCAGCCGTCAGCGTAAAAAGCTTTTCACAGGCTGCGAACCAAACTCTTTGCGGAGTCGCGCGTGTTCGACGAAGCACAGAGACCGTGCCCTGAGTCCACCGAAGGGACTGAACGGGAAAACTAAACAGCATTGACATCTTCCGTTCCTGCTGAGGATCTCGAAGCATTCCGAACTGCTTTTTCGGCCCTTGCGTAGCCGTCACTTGAGCCGAACCATCTGATTCACTCAAGGTCGACGTCTCTGCTGAATCTATGCGAAGTCGTGAACGACCGTCAAGGATAAAAGGCAGACTGAGCCGTACGGGAAGCGGTCAGCTCTTTACTTCGTGCGTCAAGAAATGCGCGCCGTCGCTTTTCTGAGTCTGGTAGCTTGCCGTCACTTCGCGCATGGCGTTGTGCGTTGGCGTGCCGCGGTGTTGGGTGTGGGCTTCGACACTGTCCCATTCGATCATGCAAAATCGACTCGGCCGGGGTCTTCGATAGCTGGTGAAAAATCTTAATGCGCGTGGGAACCGGCGTAGTTAGCTTTCGGTCAGAGATGTCGCCGAAGACCTGGATGTATTGCGTCGCGTTTTTCAGGCGCAACATGTTGGATGACGATTTCGTGAACCATGTTCTTACCTTCCTTTCGATAACAATTGGCGAAAGCTCAGTCCGATGCGTCAGAAAGCAGCCAGGAGAGACATCACGTTGATTTTTCCATTCCCGCCGGATCGAATTTGCAGCATTTACAGGATCGCTCCGCAAGTGCCAGTATTTTTCACAGTACGTTCACTGGCACCGAGGTCGCAGCTAACCTTGCGGGTTGTCTCCTTGACGGTGGGTTTCGCTTTGCCCTATGTTGCCAGCCAGCGCTACGAGTATTCCTTAAACTCGGCGTTCCTTTCGATCGGAGGCGAATATGAAGGCGATTGCAGTCGGGCTGTTTTCGAGTTTTCTTGTGGTGCGTCGATTCTGCGGCGCAGACGCCGTACTTCCAGGGCAAAACGATCCGGGTCGTGGTTGGCTATCCCGCCGGCAGCGCGCACGATCTATGGGCACGGTTGATTGCGCCGCAGCTGACTAAACACATTCCGGGAAATCCCAATACCGTGGTGCAACTCATGCCTGGCGCCGGCTCGATGACCGCGACCAATTACATATACGGCGTGACGAAGCCCGATGGCTTGACCCTCGGAGTCAACAACGCCGCGCTCTACTTCGAGCAGCTCTTAAAAAAGCAGGAGGTGCAGTTCGATTGGTCGAAATTCTCCTGGGTAGGCGGAACGACGCCGGTCGAGTCCGCTCTTATACATGTGGGCGAACACTCCGTATAAAACCATCCACGACGTGCGCACGGCGACGGTGCCGCCCAAGTGCGGCGTCACCGGCACCGGCAACACCGGCTACTATCTTCCCAAATTGCTCGAAGAGACTATCGGAGCGAAGTTTCAATTGGTGACCGGTTATCAAGGCGGCGCCGATATCGAACTGGCGGTGGAGCGCGGCGAAGTGCAGTGCCGCGCGTTTTCGATCCAGGTCTTTTTCGGCCGCGAACCGTTCAATACCTGGCGCAGCAAGAATCAAGTGCGCGTTCTGGTGTACGGCGGAAAAAAGCGCGATCCGCGCTTGCCCGATACGCCGCTGATCAGCGAGTTGATGGATCAGTACAAAGTTTCCGACTTAAATCGCCGATTGGTGAGTGTGATGCTGGTATCCGGCGAATTCGGCAGCGCGCCCATGTTTGCTGCTCCGGGTACTCCAGCAGAGCAGGTCAAGATTTTACGCGCGGCATATGCCAAAGCACTGACAAGCCCCGAGTTGGTTGCCGACGCAAAAAAACAGGGTCTTGAACCCGAACTGATTCCCGGCGATGAGATGGAAGCGCTGGCCAAAGAGGTACTGAACCAGCCGAGTGAGGTGATTACTTTAATGAAGAAGGTCATGGGGGAGTAAACGAGAATCTAAGGCCACTGCATATTATACTCGCGACGATCCTTCATAGATCATTCAAATGACCGCCGATCCTCATCGATCATTCAATGACCGCCGCCATTTTTCTTCTCATCGGTATTTTCGCGCTGTCCAGTGCAAATTCCACCATGGCCGCCGCCGCGCCGATGCGTGTCAATATCGGTGTCGCGTCGGTAAGCAGTAGCGCGCTGAGTCTGTGGGTGGCGCAAGAACGCGGTATCTTTGCCAAGCACGGCGTTGACGCCCAACTGATTTTGATTCGCGGCGGGTCGACTTTGGTGGCGAGTTTACTGACCGGCGAGATTCACGCGGCATTTACTTCTGGCGTTTCGGTTTTGGGCGCTGCGGCGCAAGGTGTCGATGTGAAAATGCTGACGTCGATCTCCAATCGAGTCAGTTGGAAGCTTTTAGCCAATCCTAAAATAGCTAAAGCGGAGCAGTTGCGCGGCAAACGCTTCGGCGTGCAAAGCATCGTTGGCAGCACGTGGATGTACGCCATGCTCGCGCTTGAACAGCTCGGCTTGGAGCCCAAGCGCGATAACATTTCGTTTCTCCCCATCGGCGATCCCGTAATCATCGCGCAGGCGCTGGAAGCGGAGCGGATCGATGCGGCGGTGCTCGATCCGCTACTGGCACGTCGGCTCGTCGGCAAAGGATTCACTCAACTGGTCGATCTCGCTGCGACCAACGCAACGTTTCCCGGGCTAGGAGTAGGCGTTATGCGCAACGTTCTCGAACAGCAATCCGCGACGATCGAAAAACTTGTTACGGCCTTGACCGAAAGCCTGGTCTTCGTGCAGCAGCCGGCGAATAAGCCGGTGGTCGTGAAACTGCTCATGAAGCACTTGCGTCTCAACGACGCTCAAGCGGCAGAAGAAGGTTATCAAGATCATCTGCTCACGCTCAACCGCAAACCTTATCCTTCGCTCGACGGCCTGCGCAACGCGCAACGGCTCATGGCGCAACAGAATCCCAAGATCGCCACGCTCAAGGTCGACGACTTAGTCGACGCGCGCTTCGTGCGCAAGCTCGACGAAAGCGGCTTTATCGATCGGCTCTATGCTGCGCAACGCTGAGCGCGCGCTCAGCGCGCGTTTTTGGATTTGAGTTTGCTCGAGCTCGGGTTGCACGCATGAAATGCCTACACGCTCATGTCATTCTGAGGAGCGGCGCGACGAAGAATCTGCTTTTGCACGCATCGCTGCCAATTCGAAGATGCGACGTCCCTGAAACAAATGCAGATCCTTCGCTTGCCAGCTCAGGATGACAGCTCGAAGAAAATTCCTGCGCTGATTGCCGGTGGTTATTCTGATTCCTGGCCTTACGAGAACTCTGGATTTGATTCGGCCAGTAGATTGCGATATTCGCTCATAGATAGAGTTGTGATCATTTCGGAGGTAAAACGTGCTGCAAGATAAAGTCGTTGTGATAACCGGCAGCGGGCAGGGGATCGGCAAGCATGCGGCCACCACGTTTGCCAAAGAAAAAGCCAAAGTCGTGATCGTCGATTTCAATGCCGAGCTTGCTAAGAAGACCGCCGGCGAAATCGGCAAAATGACGGAAACCATGGCGATCCACGCCGACGTGCGCAATGAAGAGAGTGTCAAGAAAATGGTCGATGAGGTGATCGGCCGGTTCGGCCAGATCGACGTGCATGATGAACAATGCCGCCATCGTGCCGCATTTTGCCTGGAACATCCCGCGCTGGCCGCTGATCGCCGATATGCCGGTGGAGTTTTGGGATCGGGTCTTACATACCAATCTTTACGGCACGTTCTTCGGCACCAAACACGTGATTCCACACATGGCGAAACGCCAGTCGGGACACATTATCAACCTTTACGGCGGCGGCGGCGTGAAGCCGGGCGGCGCCGGGACTTACATGGTGACCAAAGACGGCATCCGCACTTTTTCGCGCTATGTGGCCGAAGAAGTCCGCGACGCGAATATCTGCGTGGTGACTTTTTCACCGCGGGTGCCGATCGCGACGGAGACCGCGCCGGAGGAAGCGCTCAAGCGCTTGCCGGGTCCGGAGGTGTTGGGAACGGGATTTGTGCTGTGCGCGCAACTGCCGATGGATCAAAGCGGCAAGTGCTTCGCCTATGAGAGTGGCAAACTGGTGAATGAGGGACCGAGAGAAGGGTGAAGAAGGCATGAGGCTTGAGGCGCGAGGCGTGAGTCGGAGGAAGCGATTGTGAAAGTCATCGATTCGGATGCGCATGTGATCGAGAATGAATCGACCTGGGATTACATGCTCGAATCCGAGCGCCAGTTCAAACCTAAAGTTGTCGGCGCGACCAGCGCGAAGGATCCCTTCGATTATTGGATGGTCGACGGGCGAGTGATTCCACGCAACAACGTGGGCCGAGATCTCCCGGTAGCGGCGCGGGAGATGAGCGATCTCAGTTTGCGGGTCAAACACATGGATGAGCTGGGCATCGATTGCCAGGTGATTTATCCGACTTTTTTCATCACCCCGGTGAGCCGGCGGCCGGACATCGACCTTGCCGTGGCGCGCAGCTACAACCGCTGGATGGCCGACATCGTCAAGCAAGAGCCGGATCGTTTTCGCTGGGTCTTGGTGCCGCCGTTGCAAAGCACGGAGCATCTCGCCGAAGAGCTCAAGTTCGGCAAAGAGAACGGCGCCTGCGGCGTGTACATGCGCGGCCTGGAAGTCGAGCGCAGTCTCAGCGATCCATATTTTTATCCATTGTACGAACAAGCGAGCGCGCTGGATTTGCCGATCTGCGTTCATTCCGCCAACGGCGCATTTACCACCTACGATTTTTTTGCCGATGATCCCGGCTTTTCCAAATTCAAGCTGGCGGTGATCGGCGCGTTCCATTCCTTGGTCTTTCACGGCGTGCCGCAGCGTTTTCCGAAGCTGCGCATCGGCATCATCGAAGTGAGCGCCCAGTGGATTCCTTACGCGGTGCACGATCTCTCGCGCCGGTTTCGCCCGGCGCGGCCGGCAATTTCCGGCCAGCGTGCTGAAGGAGAATCGCATCTACGTCACCTGCCAAACCGATGACGACTTGGACCAGGTGTTGCGCTATGCGGATGAAGATAATTTGGTCATCGGCACGGACTACGGCCACGCCGACAACGCTGCCGAGATCGAGGCGCTACGAAAATTGCGGAATGACGGCAAATTGCCGGGTCGAGTGATCGACAAGATTCTCGACGCCAATGCCCGGGCGCTGTACGCGATATAGATAGAACCAAGCCAGAAATTTCGGAGGTTTGAAAACCGATGCAGACAATCGATGCCGATGCGCACGTTATCGAATGTGAAAAGACTTGGGATTACTTGGAAGGCGAGGACAAACGCTATCGGCCGGTGCCGATCGCCGTCGACATGCCGTCGGGCAAGACGCAAAATTTTTGGATCATCGGCGGGCGCTTGATCGGCGGGCGTGACAACGTCGGCCAGGACACCGCCAAAGAGTCGCGCGAGATGGCCAACATCGACTCACGCTTGAAGCACATGGACGAGATCGGCACCAGCGTGCAGGTGCTTTATCCGACTTTGTTTCTTCGTCCGGTCACCGACAATCCGCGCATCGAATTGGCGCTCTGCCATTCCTACAATCGCTGGATGGCGGACATCTGGTCGAAGGACAAAAAGCGCCTGCGCTGGGCGGTGCAATTGCCGCTCATGACCATGGACAAGGCGCTCGACGAGCTGCGCTGGTCGCGCGGCAATGGCGCTTGCGCGGTGTTCATGCGCGGCATCGAGACCAACCACACGCTGCACGATCCGTATTTCCATCCGTTGTACGAAGAGGCGAGCCGTCTCAACATGCCGATCGGCATTCACTCCGGCATCGGCAACTTCACGGTCAACGACATGCTCGGCGGCGAACCGTTTCGCGTCGCCAAGTTGATCGTGATCGGCGGCTTCCACTCGATGATTCTGAACGGCATTCCCGAGAAATTTCCCAAGCTGCGCATCGGCGCCATCGAAGTGGCGGCGCAATGGGTGCCGTATATCGTGCACGATCTCAATCTGCGCTTTCCGAAACTGGAAGGTAAAGAGGCGCGGCCCGATGTGCTGAGCGGCAGCGAGCAATTGTTCGTCGCCTGCCAAACCGATGACGATCTGCCCTACGTGCTCAAGTACGCCGGGGAGAATTGTCTGATGATCGGTTCCGACTACGGCCACGCCGACAACGCCAGCGAGCTACTCGCGTTGGCGAAATTAAAGGACAATGGCGAGATCGATCCGAAAGTGATCGACAAAATCCTCTGCGCCAATCCGACGAAGTTTTACGGACTGGAGCAGGATTGAAAAGACGTGTTCGTGTGCGTGAAACGTGATCGTGTGAAGATCAGTCGGAGTGCGGCGTGCGATTCCGAGCCTTCCCCTTGATGGGGACGGAGCGAGCGAAGGGTTGGATAGGGGTGCCGTCATGAAGTTTAGGATCACCCCTTCCTTTGTCCTTCCCCGTCAAGGGGAAGGATTTGGATTCGCGTCGTGAACTAGCGACGATTAACCGAGAGCGAATAAATGAGTGACACTTTTGACCTTCTGCTGACCGGCGGCACGGTTCTCAATCCGGCGACCAAGATCAATCAAAAACTCGACGTCGGTGTCACTGGCGATCGCGATCACGGCGATCCAGCAGGATCTGCCGCGCGCCGGCGCGAAGCGCGTCATCGATGTCAGCGGCTGCTACGTGACGCCGGGCCTGATCGACTTTCACGTTCACAGTTACTGGGGCGTCAATCCCTACGGTTGCGACCTCGACGCGCTTTGTCTTGCCACCGGCGTGACCACGACGATGGATGCCGGCTCGGCCGGGCCGGTAAACTTGTTCGGGTTTCGCAAACTGGTCCATGAGAGATCGAAGACTCGCATGATCGGCTTCGTCGCGCTGGCGCAGCACGGCGTGTTGAACGAGCCGGGCGAGCTGCTCAATCTCGGTTTCGCCGACCGGGATGGATCGGCGCAAGCGGTGATCGACAATCGTGATATCAGCGTCGGTATCAAAGTCCGGCTGCACAAAAAATCCATCGGCGATAACAGCCGCGAGGCTCTACGATTGGCAATCAAAGCCGGCGAGGCGTCGGGCACACCGATCATGGTACACGTCGGCAGCACGGCAATCGGCATGGATGAGATCGCCGACACTTTGCGGCCCGGCGACATCATCACGCATTGCTACACGCCGCAAAAACCCTCGATCATCGACGATCACGGAAAACTCTTGCCGCTCGTGCGCAAGGCCAAGGAGCGCGGCGTGATCTTCGACGTCGGTCATGCCGGCGGTCACTTCGATTTCAATCTCGTCGAGCGCGCGATGGGTGAAGGCATATTGCCCGATATCATCAGCTCGGATTTGCACAGCCGCCTGGCCCAACCCGGCTTCGGCGTCGTCGGCGATTTGCCGACGACGCTTACGAAGTTTCTCCCGTTGGGGCTGAGCCTTGAACAGATCATCGCCAACTGCACGATAAATGCCGCCCGCGCCGTTGGCTGGCAAGATCGCATCGGTAGCCTCGAGGTCGGGCGCGAGGCCGATATCGCCGTGCTGCAAATTCTCGATGAGCCGATCAATCTGCGCGACTCGTTGGGCGCGGAGAGAGTGCATAAACAGCGGATTGCGGCCAAGCTGGACGGTGCGTGCGGGAGAGGTGTTTCAAGGCCGAGGTTAATTCAGGTCTGGAGGTAGAAAATGCGAAGTGCGTTTCTTTTCTTGTTGATCATTCTGTTCGCGCCGGTCAGCCACGCTGCCGCGCAGACGCCGTACTATCAAGGCAAGACGATCACTATTATTACCGGCAGCCAGACCGGCGATGTTTTCGACATCTACGCGCGCATGATCGCGGCGCATATGGGAAAGCATATTCCCGGCAATCCTAACGCTCGTCGTGCAGAACATGACCGGCGCCGGCCATATCGTGGCGGCGAATTATGTCTACAGCGTCGCCAAGCCCGACGGTCTGACTTTGCTGGCGCCCAACCCGAATCTTTACGTCGATCAATTGATCGGCCGATCCGAGATCAAATTCGACTGGGCAAAATTCGCCTGGCTCGGCAATGCTTCGCGCACGACGGACATGCTCTACATGCGCACCGACGCTCCTTTCAAAACCATGGAAGACGTGCGCAGCGCCAAAGAACCGCCGAAGTGCGGCGCCACCGGCACCGGAACCACCGGCTTCATGGTGCCGCGGCTGTTGGAGGAAACCATCGGCGCAAAATTCAATGTGATCACGGGGTACAAGGGAGGCAACGAAGTTGACTTGGCGGTGGAACGAGGGGAGATCCAGTGCCGAGCCTTCAGTGTTACGGCGTTCTTCGCTCGCGAGCCGTTTCACACCTGGCGTAAAAACAACTTTGCGCGGGCGATTATCCAATTGGGCCGAACGCGAGATAGCCGGTTGGCCGACGTGCCTACGCTCAATGAATTGATGGAAAAATATAAGACTCCCGACATCGGCCGTCGTGTGGCCTTGGTCGTGACGGCCTCGGAAATCTTCCAACGCCCGTACATGGGACCGCCCGGCATGCGCCCGGAGCATGTGAAAATCCTCCGCGAGGCTTTTCAAAAGACTCTGAAAGACAGCGCGTTTTTGGAGGAGGTGAAAAGCAAGAAACTCGATGCGGAGTACACTTCCGGCGAAGAGATGGAAACTATGGCGAAAGAGATGATGTCGCAGCGGCCGGAGGTTATTGAACGATTGAGGAAGGTACTGGGAAACTAATAGCGCCGAGTAAAATGATCCGCAGAAGGGCCGGTATACCGTGCCCGCGCACTTGGGAGGTGTACGATGAGTCCAACATGGGAAAACGTTAAGGTCGACAACTCCAATATGCGCCTCTACCTGAGCGCGCCGGAATCCGCGCGACAAGCCCCGCGGTGATCGTCATTCAAGGCCAGACCGGCGTCGATGATTTTCTTCAATTCTCGGACATGGTCGCGCGCGAGGGATTTGTCGCCGCGGCGCCGGATCTTTATCATCGCGATCCGCCGGACTGCAAAGACGACGGGCCGACGCGGCGCATGAGGCTGCGCGATGCCACCGTCATTCAAGATGTCAACGCCACCGTCAATTTTCTAAAATCGCACAAGTCCGTCGATGCGGCGAAAATCGGCATCGTCGGTTTCTGCATGGGCGGGCGCGTGGTCTATCTCATGTCTGCGGTGAATCCTGACATCAAGGCCGGCGTGATGTATTACGGCAGCGATCCGTTTTCGTCCTGGGGCGACGGTCCATCGCCGTTCGAACGAACCAAGGACATCTCCGGCCCGATCATGGGTCACTTCGGCGCAGACGATAAAAATCCCTCGCCGGCAGACATGAACAAGCTCGACGCCGAGCTCACCCGGCTGGGCAAGCCGCATGAATTCCACTCCTATGCTAATGCCGCCCATGCCTTTGCCAATTTCGGCTCAGGCAATTACCGCGAACATGCGGCGACGGCCTCATGGCCGCGGACGTTTGGATTTTTTAGGAAACATCTCAAGAGCGTCTAAAAAATTAGTTCTTCAAAGCGTTCAAGCCATTCGACGAGCACCCTTGTGAGTTGCCGATCAAAAAGCGGCATTGACAGTCGAGGCCGAATCGTAATAGACGGAGGTCTTGTTGAACAAGGGAGGATCCAACATGAATTCCTCTTGTGAGTCTCCATCTTCTCTCCGAGGCAAATCCCGCCCTCTCATATTTTTTGTACTGACGATTCTGCTTTTGCTTTTGGCGCCTACATCGCTGCGGGGCCAGGCGCTTAAGAAAGTTCCCTTTCCATTTTCTCCCATCGGTCTCAACTGCCTCCCCTGGTTTGTCGCCAAGGATGCGCGCCTTGCTGAAAAGTACGGCATCGAGCTCGACCCGATTTTCATCGGCGCTTCGTCCGCGCTATTCCAATCGATGCTGTCCGGAGCTGCGGATATGTCGGGTTCGGGCGGGCCAGCTATCATCGCCAACATATTCAACGGCGGTGACGTCATTCACGTTACGGCCATGGTGCCTCGGTTTACCCAGTCAGTGATGGTCAAATCGGAAATCAAAAGACCACGAAGACATGGCGGGAAAGAAGATCGGTGTAAGCCGGCTTGGCACGGTCACACACTTTGCGTTACAGACCGCGCTGGACGGTTACGGCGTTAAAAACGTGACCATCCTGCAAATGGGCGGACAGCCCGAAGCGCTCGCCGGCTTGGTGCGCGGGTCGGTGGACGGCGCGGTTTTCTCGCCGCCTTACAATTTTCAGCTAAAGAAACTAGGCTACAACGAGCTGGTGTCGCCCAACGATCTCAAAAAATTCACCGACTTTATCACCAATGGAATCGTTGCCCGGCGCTCGGTCGTCGAAAAGGACAAAGACACGGTTATTCGGGTGATTAAGACGACCGCGGAAGCCATCAAGCTGATTCAGACCGACAAGGACTACACAAAAAAAGTTATCATGAAATGGATGCCCATGAAGGATCCGGATCTGCTCGAGCAGGCCTATCTTTTTGCCGCGGAAAATTATGCGAAGGAAGGTTTGGTTAACGAAGGCGCGCTGCGCTCAATGGTTAAGCAAATGGTGCAAAGCAATCTTATCGACGCCAAACTTGCGGCAAGCACGCCGGTAACGGCATACTACGACAACCGGTATGTCGAAGAGGTGAAGCGGTCGGGGTTCTTTGATCAACTCTGGAAATAACCGATACGGGTTCAAGCCGCTCCAAACGGTTCAATTCGTTCTCGCGCTCAAGAATTACTGCTTGTAAAGCTTGTCGATAAAACCCTCTTTTTCCAATTCCGCGACGATCGAGTCGTCGATGATATCTTCGATCTTCAGAGTCGAGCCGGGTTTTCTCGCACGCGCGTCTTTGAGCTGCATGTCCATGCCTTCGCGGGTGACGTAGGGCACGCGGTCCATGAGTTTTGCGTTAATTTCATATGCGGCTTCCAGGTAGGCTTCGTTGTTTTGCCGAGTATATTTCGCGAGAATTTTCTTGCTCTCTTCTTTCTGCGTCTTGAAGAAGCGCACGCCGTCAGTCAACGCCATGACCAAACGTTTCACTGTCGGCCGGTTGTTTGCCAAATAACTCTTGGTCGTCGTGCCGCAGATGTAAGGAAACGGATAGTTTTTCTGAAAGTCGGCCGTGCTGGCTAATACGCGCTGCGCCAGGCCTTTGGTGAGATATAAAACTCCGGGAGGGGCGGCGAAACCGGCAATTTTGCCGGCGCGAAAGGCTGCTGAGCGCTCGCTCGACCCGCCCACTTGGATGATCGCGACGTCCTTATCGGGTTCCAAGCCAAAGTTTTTGAGGAAAATTCGCGCGGCAACATCGGAGGAACTGCCGATGCGGCTGATGCCGAGACTTTTGCCTTTGAGTTGCTGCGGTGTTTTGATCGACTCCTGGACGATCAGTTCGTAAGGCAATGTATTCATGAAGCAGGCTACCGCTACCAATGGGGCGCCGCTGACGGCGGCGCTGGCGATCACTCCGCCGGTGCCGTTGCCGAATTTGAGTCTGGCCGGCGACCAGAACCGCGACATTCGTCGAAGACGCCGGGATGAAAATCGACTCCACGTCCATGCCGTATTTTCGATACAAGCCTTTTTCCTGGGCGATGTACCAGTTGGCGCTCGGGGCATCGACGGAACTGTAGGAGACCGTGAGTTTCTCCTGGGCAAAAAGATTCGCGCTTGGCACAGTGAATGCCAAGCTTGCGAAGAGAAGAATTTTTTTAAGGTTTATGTTCATGATGGTGGCCTCCGTTCGAGATCGATCGTAAAGCAAGGTCGATGTGCGGTCAAGATGAGTGCGGTTTACGCGGCGGATGCTGCGCCGAAACGAGCAGTGGCGTTGACGAAGGGGCACTGGGCTCGATGGTCAAGCAAATGGTGCAGAGCAGTCTCATCGACGCCAAACTAGCGGCAAGCACGCCGATAACCGCCTACTACGATAATCGCTATGTCGAGGAGGTAAAGCGCTCGGGGTTTTTCGATCAGTTGTGGAAATAACGTCAAGGCTTTGCGCGCGTTGTTAACCGATTCTTTTTGTCCGCTCTAACAAATGTCAGGGAACCCCTCTACGCGAGGATTACGGTTTATAGAGCTTGTCGATAAATCCTTCCTTTTCCAGTTCCGCTACGATCGAGTCATCGACGATGTCGTCGACTTTCACCGTCGAGCCTGGCTTTTTCGACAGCGCCTCTTTGAGCTGAATCTCCATCCCTTCGCGCGTCACGTAAGGCACGCGGTCCAACAGTTTGGCGTTGATCTCGTAGCGGCTTCCAGGTAGGCTTCGTCGTTGTGCCGCGTATATTTCGCTAGAATTTTCTTGCTCTCTTCTTTGCTGCGTTTTGAAAAAGTGCACTCCCTCGGTCAGGGCCATGACCAAGCGTTTCACCGTCGGACGGGTGCTTGCCAAATAACTCTTGGTCGTCGTACCGCAGATGTAGGGAAACGGATAAGGTCTTTGGAAATTCCGCCGTACTGGCCAAAACCCGTTGCGGCATGCCTTTCGTGAGATGGAGAACTCCGGGAGGGGCGGGGAATCGCGGCGATCTTGCCGGTGCGGAATGCCGCGAGCCCGTTCGCCCGACCCGCCCACTTGTATGATCGCGACGTCTTTTCCGGCTCCAAGCCAAGATTTTTGAGAAAAACTCGAGCGATCACGTCCGACGAGCTGCCGATGCGGCTGATGCCGATGCTTTTTCCTTTGAGTTGCTCTTTCGTTTTGATCGACTCCTGAACGATCAATTCGTAAGGCAATGTGTTCATGAAGCAGGCGACCGCCACCAGATTCGCGCCGCTGACCGCGGCGCTGGCGATACTGCCGCCGGTGCCGTTGCCGAATTTGAGTTGACCGGCGACGAGTACGGCCACGTTCGTCGATGAAGCGGGGATGAAGATCGACTCCACGTCCATGCCGTATTTTTTATACAAGCCTTTTTCCTGAGCGATGTACCAGTTGGCGCTCGGCGCGTCGACCGAGCTGTACGAGACGGTGAGTTTTTCCTGGGCAGAAGATTCGGAATTAACCACAAAGAACGCAAAGACTACAAAGGAAAGAATAAGCCGGAAGATTTTGTTCAGTTATCATGGACCTCCGTTTCGCAGCATCATATTAATGAAGCGTCGTTTCGTCGGTCAAGAGCATAGCGTTGACGATGGTGTGTTGCGTCGAGATACTCTTTTTAGTTGGATTGAATTCGGATCTCTTGCCAAAGGAGAATCATCATGCTTTCCGCCATCGTGCTTTTGACTACTGAGCGAGACAAAACCAACAAAGTCGCCGAGGCCCTGGCCGATACCGACGGCGTCAGTGAAGTTTATTCCGTCGCGGGGCGTTATGACTTGGCCGCGATCGTGCGGGCGAGCGATAACGATCAACTGGCGAAGATTGTCACCGAACATATTCGTGCCGTTCCAGGGATTACACGGTTCCGAAACGCTGATCGCGTTTCGCGTCTACTCGCGTCACGATTTGGAGCGGATGTTTTCCATCGGCATGGAAAAAGTCTAGCCAGCGACTGAAAAAGCCTCATCTGCTTCGTTGCGCTCGATCTCTTCGCAGTCTTTCGTGTTCGTGGTTCGTGCTCGTGTTCGTATTCACGTGTCACGTTTCACGATCACGATTCAATGGCAACGCGCCTCGTATCTGAATCTTTTTGAGTCGCTGGCTAAAGAGATCACCTTCGACGGCGCAGGACTTGCACAATCAACGGCACGATCAGCAGCAGAAATGAGACAGCCAAAATCGACGCCGAGATCGGCTGGGTGAAAAAGACCGCGGCGTTGCCCTGGCTGATCGCCAGCGCGCGGCGCGCTTGGGTTTCGGCGAGCGGACCGAGAATCAAGCCGATGACTGCCGGCGCGACCGGAATGCCCCAACGGCGCATCACGAAACCGAGCAAGCCGAAGACGTAGAGAATCACCAGATCGACCACCGATTGGTGCAGGCTGTAGGCGCCGAGCGTCGCGAATACCAGGATTCCGCCGTAAAGCAGCGGCCGCGGAATCGTCAGCACCTTCACCCAGATGCCGACCAGCGGCAGGTTGAGGATCAGCAACAACACATTGCCGATATACAAGCTGGCGAGCAGACCCCACACCAAGTCGGCCTGCATTTGAAAAAGCATCGGACCGGGCTGGATGCCGTAGTTTTGAAATGCGCTGAGCAAAATCGCGGCGGTGGCCGAAGTCGGAATGCCGAGCGTGAGCAACGGCACGAGCGCGCCGGTCACCGAAGCGTTATTGGCCGCTTCGGGTCCGGCGACTCCTTCGATGGCGCCATGGCCGAATTCCTCCGGATGTTTGGTCAGTTTCTTTTCCACCGCGTAGGACAGGAACGTCGGGATCTCGGCGCCGCCCGCCGGAATCGAGCCGAACGGAAAGCCGATCGCCGTGGCGCGCAGCCATGCGGGCCAGGAACGCTTCCAATCCTCTTTCGACATCCAGAGCGAGCCTTTTAGTTGTTCGATTTTTTCTTCGAGCCGGCTGGAGTAGGCGGCGACGTAGAGCGCTTCGCCGACGGCGAACAGGCCGACGGCGAGCACGACCACGTCGATGCCGTCGAGCAGCTCCGGCACGCCGAAGGCAAAGCGCGACCTGCCGGTTTGGCTGTCGATGCCGACCACGCCGAGAAGCAGACCGATGAACAAGCTCGTCAAGCCCCGCACCATCGAACTGCCGATCACCGCCGAGACGGTGGTAAAGGCAAAAATCATCAGCGCAAAATACTCCGCCGGACCGAACTTGAGCGCGATCTCGACGACGATCGGCGCCAGCAGCGTAACCAAGTACGGTCGCAATCGTGCCGGCGACGAAGGAGCCAATGGCGCTGGTCGCGAGGGCCGGGCCGGCGCGGCCTTTCTTCGCCATCAGGTTGCCTTCGAGCGCTGTGGCGATCGAAGCCGATTCACCGGGCGTGTTGAGCAGGATCGTGGTCGTCGAGCCGCCGTACATGGCGCCGTAATAAATGCCGGCGAACATGATGAGCGCGCCGGTGGGGTCGAGCTTGATGGTAAGCGGCATCAGCATCGCGACCGTGAGCGCCGGGCCGACGCCGGGAAGCACGCCGATGAAAGTGCCGAGCGTACGCCGATGAATCCCCACAGCAGATTGAGCGGCGTCAGCGCGATGCTGAACCCGTGCAGCAGTGCATGGAAGGTTTCGAACATCTGATTTAAATACCGGCGCCGCCGAGAATCGGCGCGAGCCAGCCGGCCGGCAGATTGACGTTGAGGAATTTGACGAAGAAAAGAAAAACCGCCAGGGCAAGGATGAGGCCGATGGCGAAATCGCGCGCCAATTTCGCGCTGCCGAAGCCGCGCGCGACACACGCGAACAACGCGGCCTGGGCGAGCACGAAACCGGCGGAGTGAATCAAAAGAATTTGGGCGATCAAGCCCGACGCTCACCCAGATGAAACGCGCCGATGTGAAAACGATGCTCGCCGCGCGCTTCCGGGTCATCCGGCAATCGCGTTGCGCCAGCCGCCGGAGAGCGCTTCGTAGCCCAACCACGCGCCCAGCAGGATCAGGCCGCCGGCGATGATCGCGGGAGCGACGTTCGGTCCGATGCGCGCGTAGCCGCCGGCGCCCGATAATTGCGATGTGCCGACCGCCACGCGCGATCCCCAGGCCGAGCACCGACACGGACAGCGCCAGCTCGGCGGGTTTGGCTTTCATCATGCTTCTATCGGCTACTTACTTTTGATGCCGAGCGAGTCGATGATGGTGGCGACGCGTTTGGTGTCCTCGTCGAGGAATTTCTTGTAAGCGTCGCCGGCGAGATAGATCGGCGACCAGCCGAGCTTTTCCACAGTCGTCTTCCACGCCGCCGATTCGGTTGCGCCGTGAACGATCTTGATCAGCGCGTCGCGCTGGGCGGTGGTGATGCCCGGCGCGCCGAAGATGCCGCGCCAATTGGCGAGATCGACGTCGATGCCCTGCTCCTTGAGCGTGGGAAATCCCTCGACGCGCGTCGGGCTCGATACCGCGAGCGCGCGCATACGCCCGCCCTTGATCTGTTCGGAAAATTCGCCGATGCCGGAAACGCCGGCGGTGACATGACCGCCGACGATCGCTGCAATCGCTTCGCCGCCGCCTTTGAAGGGAACGTAGTTGACTTTCGCCGCGTCCACGCCGGTCGCCTTGGCGATCAGTCCGGCGAGAATGTGATCCGTGCCGCCGGCCGAGCCGCCGCCCCAGGAGATGCTGCCGGGATTGGCTTTGAACGCCTTCACCAGGTCGCCCATCGTTTTGTGCGGCGAGCTTGCCGGCACGACGATGATTTCGTATTCGCCGGTCAAGCGCGCGAGCGGCGTCACCATGGTGAGATTCACCGGCGAATTCTCGAGGTAAATGGCGCCGACCATCACCATGCCGCCGATCATCACGGCGTTGGGATCGCCTTTCGCCGAATTGATGAATTGCGCCAGACCGATGGTTCCGCCGGCGCCGCCCTTATTGTCGAACTGCACGGACGAAACCAGTTTGGCGCTCTGCATCGCCGCGGCGAGATTGCGCCCGGTCTGGTCCCAACCGCCGCCCGGGATTGGCGGGAATCATCATTTTCATGCTCGACTGCGCGTGTGCTGCCGACGCGAATACCATCAGCAAGAGAGCCGCGACAAAACCGAGAAATTGCTTAGGCATAGTGCCTCCTTCGCTCAATACAGAAAGGTTGCTTTGTTCAGCGATGTATAGTCGACGATGGGAAAATTGACAAGCTGGAATTTGTGATTGAGCTGGTTCAAATCGTTCAAAACGTTCAAGCATCCCGAACGACCCGGGCAACACGCCATTTTGTTGTGAGGGGCGGACCGATGTGTCCGCCCTCCGGACGGGCGCACACGCAGGTGCGCCCCTACACGAACACGAACACGATTCACGTTTTCCCTCACGCATTTTCCGTTCAAATCGTTGGGGTCGGAATCGGAAAAACCCGCGGAATGAAATTCAGCGAGTTTTTTTCATACGTCTGGGTTTGGGGCCGAGGTAATTCCAGAGTAAATGGCGCGGTATCGGGCCTTTGTTGCGTTCGCCGGATTGGCTCTCTTCCCAGGCGTGGGCCAGCGCGCCGACGGAGCGCGACAGCACGAACAGGCCGCGGCAGAGCGGCGGCGGAAAGCCAAGCTCGGCGAAGATGACGGCGGTAGCGCCGTCGATGTTCATGGGGATTTTTCGCCCTTTGCGTTTCGCGAGCGTCGCTTCCACCGTGCGGCCGATGATGGCGAAGATTCCGGGTATCACGCCTGCGGCAGCTGCTTTGTCCGCGAGCTGCAAAAGTTTTGGCGCGCGCGGATCGATCGGATGGAAGCGATGGCCAAAACCCGGGACATGGCTGACGCCTCTTTTGGTCAACGCATCCATTTCCGCCTCGACGGCGGCAACGATCGCTTGACGGGTTTGTGCCTTGGGCGTTTTGCCGGTCGAGACGATTCGCGATCCGGTGATAAAATCTGACGCACTGCTCGCCGGCGCCGCCGTGAACATCGCCGAGAACGTTGATCGCGGAGGCCATGGCATTATTGATACCGACGCCGCAGGTCATCGCCATGCGCGCGATGGCGATCGACGGCGCTTGCGGCCCGTGATCGACGGCGGCAACGAGCGCCGCTTCCAGGAGTTTGGCCTGTGCGGGTTTCGGCAGCTCGCCGCGGGTCATGAGCCAGATCATCTCGGCGAAGCCGATGCGGCCGATCAGCTCTTCGATGGCATAACCTCGATAGCGGATCACGCCGGGGCGCATCTCGATGATCGCGGTGGACCACCACTCCTCGGGAGTTTTCTTTGCCCGAATCGATCGAGATTTTATCTTTCGCGCGGGATCACTCATAGGGCTCGTTCATTTTTGAGTTGAGCGATGGCTTCTCGATCGTAACCGAGCTCTTCGAGAATTTTTTCGGTGTCGGCGCCGAGCGCCGGAGGCGGTGTCACAGGTCTCGGATTGCCGCTTGCCAGGTGAAAGCCGGCGCGGACGACTTGAATCTCGCGCTCGACGCCGGGTGCGGCGGGAAATTTTTCGATCAGGCCTCGACCGGTGATCTGCGGATGATCGAGAACTTCGGGAATTGAGAGAACTTCGCCCGCCGGCACGCCATGTGAGTTGAGCAACGCGGCCCATTCTTTAGCCGGTCTGGCCGCCAGCGCAGTTTCGATTTCTGCTTTGAGCTCGTAGCGCCGCTTTTGCGTTCTTCACGATGGATGAAACGCGGATCGGTAGCAAGATCCTTGCGGCCGATGAGCTCGCAGAGCTTTTCAAACTGCGCTTGTTGGTTGGCGGCGATATTCAAAAGTCCCGCGCCGGTTTTAAATGTTCCCGACGGACTCGCGGTCATATTTTCATTGCCGAGCGGTTCCGGCGGCACGCCGGCAATCAACCAATTGGAAACCGCCCAACCCATGGTCACCAACGTCGCCTCCAGCATGGACACATCGATGAATTCACCGGCACCGTCACGTTGGCGCCGGAACAGCGCGGCGGCAACGGCAAATGCCGCGGTGAGCCCGCCGATGGTGTCGGCGATGGGAAAGCCGACGCGCAGCGGCGCGGAAGTTTTGTCCCCGGTGACGCTCATCACGCCGGAGAGGCCCTGGACGATCTGATCGTAGGCCGGATTGTCTTTCAAAGGCCCGTCCTGGCCGAAACCCGAAATTGCGCAGTAAATCAGACTCGGCTTGAGTTTTTTCAAATCGGCGTAGCCGAGTTCCAGTCGATCCATCACGCCGGGGCGAAAATTCTCGACGACAACGTCGGCGGTTCCGACCAGCCGGTGAAAAACTTCCTTGCCGGCGGGATTTTTCAAATTGATCGTCACCGAACGCTTGCCGGCATTCTGCGCGAGAAACGACGCGCCCATCAAGTTGCGATTCAATTCCGCGTCAGCGCCCAACTGTCGCGCCAGATCGCCGGAGCCGGGAACTTCGATCTTGATGACCTCCGCGCCCAGCTGAGCGAGCTGGTAACAGCAAAACGGGCCGGCCAACACATTGGTCAAATCGAGCACGCGGATGCCTGCGAGCAGCGACATGGCTAATCCTTACCCAATTGCGATGCAGGATGAAACAAAATTCTGCACGGATTCTGCACGAGAATTCCCTGAAAGAACCACGGAACATTCATCATGGCCGCACAAAGGCTGCTTAAACTGCGGCCATCTCACCACTAGAAAGGGGATTTCATATGACTCGCCGTATTTTGGCCATCGGACTAATTTTCATCTGTACGACTATTGCGTGGGCGATTCTGGGTACGACCATCTTCTCCAGGACGTATTCATTCGACGAGGCCCTGAAAAGACCGGGTGGCGTCGATTTGGGGCGCGCCCCATGTGCAGAGGCCGCCGACCGCGACTTCAACCCAAGAAGTGCTGCGAAAAGTCGAAGCCAGCGAAAACGGCAAGAACGTCATCCGCACAGAAAAGGATTATGTCGTGAAACCGCTCAGTCTCGACGGGAGCAAGATTACCGTGGGGCTCGATCTCGAACACCGTCAGAAGGGTTTGCTGTGGTACAGCACTTACAAAGTGGCCTTTGCCGCCGACTATCTCTTGCAGAACACGACCGATGAAGAAAACGTCGACGTGGTTGTGCATTTACCGACGGCGCAAGCAAGCTACGACGAAGTCGCCGTAACGTTGGATGGCACGGCACTGCCGTTAGTCAACGAGAAATCCTCGTTGCGCAGCCGGGCACGCATCGCTCGAGGTGAGACCGCCGTCTTGACCGTCAAATATCGTTCGCAGGGATTGGAGAGTTGGCGCTATCAATTCGGCGAGGGGGTTGCGCAGGTGCGCAATTTTCAGCTCAAGCTGACAACCAATTTTAGGGATATCGACTTTCCAGACAACACCCTGTCGCCGGCGCTGAAACAGGAAACAAAAAACGGCTGGGAGCTGACGTGGGTATCGAAGAATCTGCTCTCCGGCTTTGAGATCGGCATGATTTTGCCGGAAAAGCTCCAGCCGGGACCGCTGGCCGGCCGGATCAGTTACTTTGCGCCGGTGTCGCTGCTGTTTTTCTTCTTTATCATGTTTATGATCACCGCCATGCGCGGCATCGATCTGCACCCGATGAACTATTTCTTTTTGGCGTGCGCTTTTTTCTCGTTCCACCTCTTGCTGGCGTATCTCGTGGATCATATCTCGATTCACACGGCGTTCGTCCTATGCTCCGTCGTCTCAATGGCTTTGGTAATCAGCTATCTGCGGTTGGTCGTCGGCATGCGCTTCGCCGCGGTCGAAGCCGGAACCGCGCAGCTGATTTATCTGGTGCTGTTTTCCTACGCTTTCTTCTTCAAAGGCTTTAGCGGTTTGGCAGTGACGATCGGTTCGATCATCACCCTGTTCTTGGTCATGCAACTCACGGGGCGAATTCGCTGGTCAGAAAAATTTGCGGTGCAAACTCCGATCCGCGCTCAGGAGCTCTAAGTGGAGTTTTCGCGATAAAGCCAGTATCTTAGCGTCGAGTTATGCCGAAGAAAATTCTCGTCGTCGATGACGATGCGCACATACGTGAAGTCGTCCAATTCGCGCTGGAAAAAGCCGGCCTCGAGGTGATCGAGGCCGGCGACGGGCGGAGGGCGCTGGAATTATTCTCCCAAGGGAACCCTGATCTAGTGATTCTCGACATCACCATGCCGGAGATCGATGGTCTGGCGGTCTGCCGCGAGATTCGCAAAAGCTCCGACATCCCGATTCTCTTTCTTTCGTCGCGGGCGGATGAAGTGGATCGTGTGGTTGGGTTGGAAATTGGCGGTGATGATTATGTCACCAAACCCTTTAGCCCGCGCGAGCTGGTCGCTCGTGTTCAGGTAATATTAAAGCGCACGCGCGCAAAGCCAGCGGAAGCGTCTGACGTGCGGGAGTTGAGCCGCGGCGCGGTCCGGCTGGATATTCCAGCCCACGCAGCCTTTTGGCGGGACAAGAAGATCCAGCTCACGGCCACGGAATTTTCAATTCTCAAATCTTTCTTGGGCCGCCCCAACCAAGTTTTGTCGCGTGAGCAACTCATCGAAGCAGCCTATGACAACGATATCAGTGTCAGCGACCGCACGATCGATAGTCACATTCGCCACGTCCGGGACAAGTATGCCAAAGTCGGATGCAAGGAAATCGTCGAGACCGTTCACGGCGTCGGTTATAAGCTAGGTTCATGTCGCTAGCTACTGAGTCGAGGAGCTGGCGTCTTAAACTCCGCACCATTCTCCTGGCAGTGAGCGGCGCTGTGCTTGTTCTGCCAGCGGGCGGCATTTACTTTCTGAAATTATATGAAAACGAGCTGGTCAGGCAGACCGAACTGGAGTTGATTTCTCAGGCGGCGCTGATTTCGGCACTCTACAAAAGAGAAATCGAAAAACTCACGGCTGGCGAATCGCGCCAGGACTACGGCACAAAAATAACCCCGCCACCGGATCTAGAAGATTACTACAAGCCCTATAAGGCCGTGCTCAATCTGTCCGCGTCGCAGATCAAACCTAGACCTCAGGACGCGCAAAAAACCGATCTGCGTGCGGATCCAGTGGCCATCGAAGCAGGAAATCGTCTCTCACCGGTGTTGCTCGAAGCCCAACGCACGACGCTCTCGGGCGTAAGACTTCTCGATGATCAAGGCATCGCGGTGGCCGGCCGCGCGGACATCGGCCTCTCCTTTGGGCATCTTGATGAGGTTCGACGCGCAAGGTTGGGGTTCTACGCCAGTTCGATTCGCGAGCGAGTCATTCATCGGCCGACGCGGGCGTTCGCTTCTATCAGCCGAGGCACGGGCATCCGGGTCTTTGTGGCCTTCCCAATTTTGAATAATGATCGACTATTGGGCGTGGTGCTCCTGTCACGCACGCCGCAGAGCATTTTGGAACATCTCTACGATCAGAGAGAAAAAATCTTGGTTCTCGCGTGCATCGTGGTGTTTCTGGCGGTCGCTTTGGTCGTATTTACATCCTACACAATTGCCCGGCCGCTCCACGCGTTGATCCAGCAAACAAGACAGTTTGCCAGCGGCGAGAGCCGTCTCATCGAACCCTTGAAGCATCCGGTTACCGAGGAAGTGTCCCGCTTGTCGGAGAGTTTTGCCGAAATGGCTAGCAGTCTTGAGTACCGTGCGGAGTACATACGCAACTTCGCCACCCACGTGTCGCATGAGTTCAAAACCCCATTGACGGGCATCCAAGGCGCTATCGAGTTGCTGCAAGAGCATATGGACGAGATGAGTCCGGAGAAGCGAGGACGCTTTCTCAGTAACATTGCGCAGGATGCCCATCGTCTGAAGCGACTCGTGGAGCGATTACTCGAGATGGCCCGTGCCGATGTGGCCGAACCGACCGGCGGAAAGACCGAGATCGCGCCGATCATGGTCAAATTGCGCGAACGATACCAGGCACAAGGACCTGGAAATCTCAACGGCTGGCGAGAACGAAGTCGTGGTGGCGATCCCGTCAGACATTTTAGAAACCGTCCTGGTCAATTTGCTCGACAACAGCCGGCAAAACGGCGCCAGCAGCGTCGCAATTACTCTCAGTCGGGCTGCCGACGGTTGGTCCTTGATCGTGGCCGACGACGGGAAGGGAATCACGCCGGCAAACACCGAAAAGATCTTCACGCCTTTTTTTACGACGCGCCGCGATGATGGTGGAACGGGGCTGGGACTAGGGATCGTTCGGTCATTGCTTAGAGCCTATGGCGGCGAAATTTCGCTCGATTCAACTGCGAGCGGTGCGAGCTTTCGCATAACGGTACCGGCAGCGTAGCAAGAATCTCCCTCGATAAGGTTGCGCGCGAATTCGTCCACCGCAACCCTACGACCATTTTGTGTGACTACCGATGCAGTCTCGGTCAAGACTTTTTTCAATAGAGAGATTTTGAATCGCACATTTTTGACTAATCCATCACGAGTCCATGCGCACAGGCGCTCTGTCGAGGCCAGTTGGCGCAGGAGTTGAAAACCCATGCGGATTCGGGCATCCGACCAAGATTGTGCCATCAATTCGAGAACAGAAATGTCGTGTGCTATCGGCAGACCTTTGAGGAAATTGATGATTCTCGTCGTGACGAAGAGCGTATAAATATCGTCACGCTTAAAATTTTCCGTTTCGATCGCCAGCGCCGTCAGGCGCGCTCGAACAAAGTCGGCTTCCGTCAAGTCCAATCCGCGCGCGATCGGCGAATTCGGCGTGCGATAAAACGGCGAAGCGCCGAGCAGCACCGGCAGGCGCGCGTTGAAGGCGAGGGTCTGGATCATGCTGTCGAGGCTTTCGTTGGGCAGGCCGAGGATTTGATACGATACGATCTTGAAACCGAGCTGATGCGCTTTAGTCACGACTTTCAAGTAGGCTTCCAGGGTGTGCGGCCGCTTGGTGGTTTCGCGCACGGTTTTGTCGGAGCTGACCAGCGCGAGATTCAAATGCGAGAAGCCGGCGTGGTACATCAATTCGAGCAACTCGTCATCGAGGCTCAGATAGCTGATGCCGTTCATGGCGACGAACTCCATTTCGCGATCGGGAAACCGCGCGATCAGCCGCCGGCAGAGCTCTTTGAAAGTCGGTTTGTAGTAAGTCAGGTTGTCGTCTTCGAAATCGATGACGCGATAACCTTGCTCGTAGCGCAGCTCGATCTCTTCCAGGACATTCTCCAGCGAGCGGCGCCGGTAGTTCGTGCCGAAGGTCGTGTGCACGGAGCAGAACGAGCATTTGTGCGGGCAGCTCCTCGAAGTGATCATGAACGTCATCGGTTTGCCGGCGAGCCTGTAAGTCGACGGTGAAAAGTCGCTCAAGTCGGGGATGGGCAAGTTCGTCGATGGGAAAATTCTCGCCGATGGGATTCAGGACGATTGCCGCGCCGCGTCTGTAGGCGAGGCCGGCAACATCTTCCACGGGTGTTCGATTCTCCAGGCAGCGCAGGAATTCAACGAAGGGTTTTTCGCCTTCGCCGCGAATCACGTAGTCGACATTTGGCGATGCGAGCAAAGATTCCGGGGCCGCCGAGGCGTGCGAGCCGCCGATCACGACGATAGGGTTGGACCGATTCTTCACGCGCGCGGCGACTTCGAGAGCTTCGCGGAAGTAGGGCGTGAACAACGACGAGATGCCGACGACGTCGGGAGCGATCTCCGCGATTTCGCTTTCGATCGCATCGAAGGATTTGCCGAAATGAAAATACTGATGGAAGGTCGAGAACGGCGATTTGTCCGCTACCGGGTAGTATTCGCCGAGATAGCGCAGCTCCTTTGGAATCGCCACGGTCCTGCGGCCGCAGCCGGCGTGATAGTCTTTGATCGTGATTTCGACGTCGAGGCAAATGCTTTCTTACCGCCGCCTTGAGGTAGGCCAAGCCGATCGGCTGCAGGCGCACATCGGTATCGTAAAAATCTTGTACCGGAGGTTGAATCAATACTACTTTCAAATGTGAAAGTTATATCCGATCGCCTAAGCAGAAGGAAGGTTCGCCTTTCGATGTTCATTATGCGATTAATGAAACTTGTAGCGAGATTTGCTTGGGAATATAGTACGGACGCGCTTGAAATTGAATTTATTGGGGGCCGACATCCATGGAACTAGAGCTCTTCGATTTTCACATCGATGATATTCAGTGGGGGGATCGAACCTCACTTGCCGGCGGACAGCTGAGCCTTGGCCTCGCCGAGATTCAAGACCAGATCAAGGATCTTACGCGAAACATCAATGTCGCAATGGAACTGGCCCGCCCGGGTGAATCCAAGCGAATCGTTCACGTGCTGGACACCATGCTGCCAATCGACAAACTTGATGACGAGGTGCGCACGTTTCCCGGTATCGACGTGCCCGCCCGCCTAGTCGGAACTGGACGGACGCAGCGATTGCGCAACGTGCTGTTACCATCGCTGGAACGTTTCCCCACGTGGAGGCGATGACTCCAATCGAGAAACCCCGAGAAGGTGTGATCGATATGGCCGGCGTCGGAGCCCAGTATTCGCATGGGTCGGATTATTTTCATCTGATTCTGACGCTGGAAGGCGAGCCGTCGATTTCAAATCTGGCCTTCGACCAGGCGCTTCGAACCATCGGCGTACGCATTGCGCGCTATCTTGCCGGAGCAGACAAGGGCGCGACGGCGCCTGAGAGAAGAAAGCTTCATCTCGGTCCGGTTCAAAAGAAGCTTCCAAAAGTCGTGCTGATCTATCAGATCCAGAGCCAGATTCCCCTGGTCCGAACCTTCTACTATGGCGAGGAACTGTCCAAGACGCTTCCCAGCTTCATTCACCCAAACGAGTTCTTCGATGGCGCCGTGGTGAGCGGCACCTACAAGAGCGAGAGGAAGATTCCGACCTCGGTGCACTGCGAGAATCCTTTCATTGAGGAGATGCTAAGCCGGCACGGTAGCGAGTTCGAGTTTCTCGGAGTTATCCTGTCGCGCGGATACAACGATAGCTTCGAACAGAAAAAGAAAATGGGACTATGGAGCGCGCGGCTGGCGCGGACTCTGGGCGCTGACGGAGCGATTGCGATGATGGAGGGGACCGGCAATACCACTGTCGATTTCATGCAAACGGTAAAGGCTTGCGAAGAGGAAGGGATCAAGACCGTTGCGGTTCTGCACGAGGACAATGGCGCCAAAGGCTATGAAAGACCTCTGGTGGATCATCCGCGCGAAGCCGACGCGATGATCAGCCGCGGCAACCGCTCGGAAAAGTTCTATCTTGCTCCGCTCGACCGGGTCATCGGAGGAAACGAGATCGATCTCCATCTAAAGCTCAAACAAGATCCGCATCAGGCGTTTGTTTTCGACCCGACGATTTTTTTCGGCGCTCATTGCCAGATGGGGGCCAGCGGATTTCGCGCTGCTTATGAAAGCTGAGGTGAAACTAAAATGACCAAAATTTTACATTATCTCAATCAATTCTTTGCCGGCATCGGCGGCGAAGACAAAGCCGGACAGGAGTTTTTGTTTTTAACCCACGCGGTGGGCCCCGGCATCGTGCTCCGTGATCTGCTGAAAAACCCCGAAGTCGAATACGCAACGGTGGTCTGCGGTGACAACTATTTCCACGAGAACGAAGAAGCCGTTCTCGCTTCCTTGACGGAGGTGATGAACCAGTTCGCGCCCGACTTGTTCATTGCCGGTCCGGCTTTTCATGCGGGGCGGTACGGACTCGCCTGCGCCAAAGCGGCCAGCTTCGTGCGCCAACGCTGGAACATACCGGCGGTGACGGGTCTCTATGAAGAGAACCCGGGGACGCGGGAAATCGGCCGCCACGTCTTGGCGATCCAGACGGGTTCATCCGCGGCCTCGATGCAGGCAACCATCAAGCGCTTCGCCGATCTTGCCGCGCTTCTGCTCAAGAAAGATTTCGACGGTGTCGAACGCTTCAAAGAAGAATATTGCCTGAAAATCCCCCGGCGATTTACCGTCCAAGCCGGCGCTGCCGACAGCGTTCGGGCGGCGGACATGCTTGTCGCTAAACTCGGTGGAGTTGCTTTTGAGAGCGAAATCCCGCGTGTTGAGTTTGCGCCCCATCCGATTCCCGCCGCGATTCAAGATCTGGCGCACGCCACGCTGGCGATCGTGACGGAAGGCGGTTTGGTGCCGAAAGGCAATCCCGACCGGCTGGAGAGCTCGCGCGGAACGAAGTACTTCAAGTATTCGATCAAAGAGCGCGACGATTTAAAACCCGGAGAGTTCGAAGCCATGCACACGGGCTACGATACCTCCACGGTCAATGCCGATCCCGACAGATTAATTCCTTTGGATGCCATGCGAACATTAGAACGCTCCGGCAACTTCGGCCGGCTGCATGACTATTATTATGTCACGACCGGAACCGGCGCCATGCCCGCCAAAATGCAGGAGCTCGGCGTGGGCATTGCCGAGGAGCTGTGCGCCTCGGGCGTGAACGGAGTCGTCCTCACCGCGACGTGAGGCACCGGCACGCGTAGCGGCGCTACGATTGCAAAGGAAATTGAGCGTAAAGGAATTCCGGTGGTGCTGATTACCTGCCTCGCCAATGTGGCGACGCAGGTCGGGGCCTACCGGATCATGGGCGGGAATAAATTTCACTACCCGGTCGGCAACCCTGATCTTCCGGCCGCAGATGAGGTGAAGTGGCGCGCTGATTTGCTGAGCGCTGCGTTAAAGATTCTACAAACTCCGGTGGACGCCCCGACCGTCTTTTAGGAGCTGCACGATCATGGGACGCCTGGCGTGTTCGTCGCTGGTTCTGGCGCCCCGTAAGGTATCCCAATACATGAGCTCGTAGGCCTGGAGTAACCGGGCCGCGCGCTGGATCAGGCTCGGCTCGATGCCGCAATCGAGCCCTTGCTGAATAACTCTCAGAGCGTCGGCTTCAAATGTAGCTGGAGGGGAGGCGAAGAGATCAAAAAAAGCGACTTCCTTCTCACCCAGACCGAAACGCTCTTTCAGGATCCGACTAGGCGGCCACAGTTCTGACCCCCGTTGGGAAATTGACCAGGTAGGCAGCAGCAATCTCGGCGTCAGAGGCATAGAGCGCGAGCCACGCCATGTAGCAGGTGTAGGCATGAGCGCCGGCTAGTGGCTCGTGCTCGCTCAGTTCAGCTTCGCTTAGGCCGAGGACATCCGCGAACGTTAGCAAGGCATCCCAGGCAGCTCTTTCACCCCGCAGGATGCCGAGAAAGAAATCACGGCCGGAGCGCTACCGAAGCGGCTAAGCAGGTAAGCGGCGCTTTTGAGATCACTCGCTATGATGCTGTACTGCTCGCCGGCAAAAAGACGGAGCTTCTCTCGCCCAATCTGCCCTTGCTCCAGAGCTTCCACGTAAGGATGGCGCAAAACTGTTCGTGACGGTCTCCAATTCTTGCCGAATCCCTTCTAACAGAGCCTTGGCACCGTCCATAGTCGCTCCTTATTTGATCACCCTGTCCGCCCGCGCAATCGGTCCACCTTGCGGTCCGGTGATCTTTAACGTTGGCCGTCCCTCGATTCGATCAAAGATTGCTCTCCGAGCTACATCGCTAGATTTCCGCCTTGATGTTGCCTTGCGTTTCCGGGATGCACGCTTCGAAGATTGCAACCTCAACCGCGGCGCGCCGCCTCGATTGCCGCGATGTCGATCTTTTTCATCTGCATCATCGCATCGAACGCGCGCTTGGCGGCAGCGGGATCGGGATCGGTTACCGCTTTGGTCAGAGCGATCGGCGTAATCTGCCAGGACAATCCCCATTTGTCCTTGCACCAGCCGCACGCGCTCTCCTGGCCGCCGTTGCCGACGATCGCGTTCCAGTAGCGATCCGTTTCGGCCTGGTCAGCGGTTGCGACCTGAAACGAGAATGCTTCGTTGTGCTTGAACGCGGGTCCGCCATTGAGCCCGAGGCAGGGAATTCCCATCACCGTAAACTCGACCGTCAACACATCCCCTTTTTTCCCGGACGGAAAATCTCCCGGCGCGAGGTGCACCGCGCCAACGGATGAATCGGGAAAGGTCCTGGCGTAAAACCGCGCCGCGTCCTCGGCGTCGCCATCGTACCAAAGGCAAATCGTATTCTTTGCTTGCTTCACCATGTCACTTCTCCATTGTGATGAGCCGCCCGAAGCCGCAGTAAAACTCGCTGCAGAAAGTGGACAAGACTGGGCCGCTACATTCCCGCATCAATCGGCGGCAAAATTCGTCTCACGCAATTACGTAAGCGACTATCATGTAGCAATCCGCAAGCCGGACCAGTCAAGCCAGCCATCGCCGTCGGAAGGTAAGCGACCTCGATCGCTAACGGAAGTCCGTTCGCGGCTTAACTGCGAGAGCCTGCTCATCGTCACGTACGCGGCGTTCAGCTGCTTCGGATTAGGCTTCGCCATGGTCTTCGATTGCGGCCGACTCGAGCTACTGCCCGATGGCTACCTTCTCGGCTCATACCGCATCGCCACCGCCCCCGAGCCGAACTCCAGCCGGCTCACGAGCTTCAAGTCGATACGCTTCGATAGCCCCGCGAACAACGTCGGCCCATGGCCCGCTAGCCTGGGATGCACCACGAACTCGTACTCATCGATCAATCCCAGCTCCGCCAACGCCAGCGGGAGCTTCACGCCTCCCACGAACAGTCCCTTACCCGACTCCCGCTTGAGCTGCTGAACGGCCTTCCCCAGATCCCCGCGCACGAGCTCCGCGTTCCAATCGACCCGGTCCAGGGTGCTCGACACGACGTACTTCTTTGCCGCGTCGATCGTCCGGGCGAAGGGTTCCATCCAATCAGGCCTCGCTCCCGTCCGCGCCGGCGGCCGCCACGCTGCCTCCATCATTTCGTAAGTCACCCGGCCAAAGAGGAGGGCATCGGCCTGGTCGAGGTTCTCGACCGCGTGACGATGCAAGTCTTCGTCCGCGAGCATTGCACGATGATCGCAGCACCCGTCCAATGTGACGTTGATGGAATACCGAAGGGGTCGCATTACGTGCTCCTGAAGCGGGCTAACGTCGTGGTGAACGGCGGGCCGCAGCGACGGTCTTTGCGTTGGCACGGTGGTTCGCGGCCCGTCCGTTCCACCTAAAGTTAGAGCGCAAAAGGCTCAATGCGCCTCCTTGGCGAGACGGTCATCACGCTCGCGCAGCAGCCAGTAGACCACGCCGAGCACAAGGGTTGCTCCAGCCAGCGCCGCAATGGTGCTTGCGGCGGTGGCGCTGGAATCGAGAATGACGAACTTGCGACTCAACGCAATGAGCGCGATGAGCACCACGGTCTTGACCTGGATGATGCTCGAGCGCCGAAGAGCAACGCGAACAATCGAATGCTTGAATTCCATGGCGATGAGCAGCGTCTTGATCATGCCAAAGAGCGCCTGAAAGACGTCATGTTCCAGTGGATCTATCGCGCCGCTAAGCAACAGCGGCACGATGCGGATGACCAGCTGCACGAGCGCTAGGGCGATGACCACCGAGATCAGAGTCTCAGAACGATCGCAACAATCTGCTCGAAGCGCTCGTAAACAGACATGATCGGCCAATGCTCACGTGTTTCCGCAAAGAACTTCCGCGGCGCGTGGCGTTTGTTTTCCATTTGTCGCTCCGTTCTTCCCTTGCGCTCTAACTATTAAGTGAGCAATTTAGGCGGCGCCGGCATTGGCCGCTATTCCAAATAACTTCGTTGATAATAAACGATAACATTGTGAAGCGTATTGCTTACTTCCGGCTTGAAAGTAAAAATTTCTCACTCCGGCAATTGCGGCCAGATTAGCCGCCTATCCCACTATCGGCCGGCAGCCTATTTCGGCTGCTAGGCCACAGTCAAGTTTTTTGATCGAGTAGAATTAAACTGATCGATGCATCAGTCAATTCAATCCCGCCCGATTGCGACTACGGCTCGGCTAGAATAGTGCGGATCAATCGAAGCTTTTCGGTAGTGAATTTCTTCATAGGTCACGGTTTCGATCGGTCCACCTTGCGGTCGATCAAAGATTTCTCTCCGAGCGACCCGCGGCCTGCATCACCCGTCGTAAGATCACTGGTAGGGGATTGAACCCTTCGGCTGCGCTCAGGACAGGCTCCACGCAGCGATTGAACAGCTTGAACGTTTGGAACGGTCTTCCTCCTATATGGCGGGCATCTGGCTCGGGATGCCGTTTTTTCTCATCTCGTCTTCGTAGTGCTTGCGGATGTACGGGTCTTCGTCGGCGTATTCGAGCAAGGTGCCGCCTTTTTTGACGTCGACATAAACGCCGTCTTCGCTGCGCTTGTCGGCGATCTTGAAGCCGATCGGATGAATCCGGCTGCCGTAGCGGAGCGCGAGATGGCGCGCCGGTTGAGCGCCGGTGTTGAAATGCTGATGAAACCAGCCGCCGGGCGGGCAATAGACGCTCCCTGCTTTCCACTTCACCTCGACCACATCTTCGCTGTGGCCGGTTTCGTAGGGGCGGGTGCCGAGCTCCTTTGACCACAACAAAACGTAACCCGACGACTGCAAGCCGAGCAGGATCGCGCCGGCGCCGTGATAGTGCGCCTTGTGATATCGCGCGGCCGGCCATTGGGCGAGATGGCCGATCAGACTATTTCCCGAAAGCTCGAACTGGGTGATGCGCACTCCGGCCCCTTTCACCTCGCGCTGATCCAGGTTCGCGGACTGGATGTCCGTGATGAAATTGGTTTCCCAGATATGCTGCATACCCGACTCGTAGCGTTTTTGGCCGACGTTGAAATAACCGTCCGCGCCGGAGTAGCGATCGGAAAACACGTAGGGACAATTGAAAATAAATTCCTCGTTGTGAATGGTGTCCATGACCAACGGCGCGTTGGTGACGGCGAGAAATTTTACCGGCTGGCGCGCGCCGTTGATCAGCCGATGCCAGGTATTGAGCGGCGGTGCGAACAGGCTCCACGGTCCCCACTCGAACAGCTGCTTGCGCCCGCCTTCCTGCCACACTTCCGTGGCGCCCTGGCCGTCCAGGATGCAGATCACTTCCTCGTAGAAATGTTTCTCCGGCTCGAGCGCGCCGCCGGCGGGAATCTCGCCGACGTACATGCCGGTCACGCCTTCCATGCCGTATAGATTTATGAATGCGGCGTTGCCGCCGGTGCGGGCCCAGCGCGCCATGGGCAGATCGCGGACGTCTTCGACGCCGTAACCGTCGATCATCGGGATGCTCTGGCACGCCATCCACTTGAAATAGGCGGTTTTGTGAAACGCCGCCATGAGCGCATTGATTCGCTCGCCCTGTGACATAACAGCTCCTTCTGCTGAGAAGAAATTTGGTTTGATGATCGAACAGAGCTAAAAGCTAGCACAGGCGGGCAACCGCCGGAAGTCTCTGGTGGCAAGCTGCGGCGGTGACGAACAAGCGCGATTTGCTGTTTCGACTCGGTAGCAGAGCGGGAATCATTTATGCTAAGTCAAAGTCGGGCGCGGCGAAAAATCAACTAAGGACGACGATGATGAAAATCTCCCGGATCGAGACCCGCGTGTTGGAGATGCCGTATACGAAGCCGTTAGTCACGGCGACGAATAATTTTACGGTCGCGCGCGGATTACTCGTCACGGTTGTCACCGACAGCGGCGCCGAGGGCTACGGTTACTCCGATCTTTTCCCGCGCACGGGCGAGACGCCGCAGACGGCGCAACATGTGATCGAAGCGGTGCTCAAGGAAAGACTGGTCGGCAAGGAATTGGCAGATCTGGTCCGGCTACGCGCCGATATCGATCACACGCTTGACCGGAAACCCGCGCGCCAAAGCGGCGCTGGAGACCGCGATGTACGACGCGCTGGCGCGCAGTTATCATATGCCGCTGTTCATCATGCTCGGGGGAAAATATCGGAACGAGATCAAAGTGATCAAAATGGTCAGCGTCGGCGACCCTGAAGCCATGGCTCAGGAAGCGAAGCAACTCGCGGACGAAGGCCTCTCGCTGAAGCTCAAAGTCAGCGGCAAAATTGATAAAGACTTGCCGCGGGTCGCCGCCGTGCGCAAGGCGGTGGGCGACGAGGTTTTTATCAAAATCGACGCCAACGAAGCTTACGACGCCAAGACAGCGATTCGCTTGGCGAAGCGGCTCGCCGACCTCGGCGTGGAAGTCTTCGAGCAGCCGGTGCCGCGTGATCAATTCGAGGCTTTGTGGGAGGTAAAAAAACATTCGCCGATTAAGATCGAAGCCGATCAGTCGGCACAATCGTTCGCCGACGTGCAAATGATGATCAAAAATCGCATGGTCGACTCGATCAACACCGGCATCCCGAAAGTCGGCAGCATCGCTGAGGTGCGCAAGATCGCCGAGTTGTGCGAGCTCAACGGGATTCGCTGCGCCCTGTCGAATACAGCGGGCAGCATGGTCGGTGACGCCGCTGCAGTGCATCTCGCGGCGAGCACGCCGGGCATTTCGCCCTTATGCGAGCTCGGCGAGTTCGAAGTGATCACCGGCGATCCATTCTTCGGCCTATCGGTGGAGAAGGGAACCATCAGCGTGCCGGAAGGCGAGGGATTGGGAGTGAGTCTGAGAGGATTTTGAAAAGGATAAGGGCGGAAGGATGAAGGGATAAAGGTGGCAAACGTCATGGGTCAGAATCAGACCGCCTTCGCCGCGGCGATCGATAAGATTGTCGCCGACTGCAACGACCGGCTTCTTTGGGTGCCGTATTCCAAAGATAAGCTGACGAAGGAAGCGGCGCGGGTGTTGATCGAGCAGTGGTCGAGTTTTACCCGGCACAGCCGGCAATGCTGGGCGCATGTCGTCGGTAATTGTCCGATCGTCGAGGTGCGTAAATTTATCGTGACGGAAAACCTATACGAAGAAGAGGCCCAGGAAGGCCATTCTCATTTCGAGATTCTCGCGCGCATGGGTATTGCTTTGGGATTGACCCGGGATCAGATTGTCAACGCCAAACCCTTGCCGACGACGGTGGTGGCGATGCACGCGTGGGAGGCTTTGACCAAGAATCGCACCTGGTACGAAGGGCTGGCGGCGAAATCGGTGCTCGAACGAACCAACAACCCGAACTGCGGCAACTTTTCCCATCATCAAGCCGAGCACTGGCCGCGCCAGCTCGGTCTGTCGAAAGACGACACCGAGTTTTGGTGGATGCATGATTCGGTCGATCAGATCCACGGCGACGGCTCGCTCAAGTTGCTGGAGAAATATCTCACTAGCGATGCGGAAAGAACCGCGGCATTGCGCGCAGCGGAAGAGTCGATGATGGCGTGGCAGGTTTATTTCGATGGCTTTTATTATGAAGGGCTCCGAAGAACCGCGGCGAAGGGCTAAGCTGCCGTGCCGAGTTCAAAACGTTCAAATCGTTCAAGCCGTTCAAAACGTGTCTCGGATGTTCGACTGCAACGAGTCTGATCCGAATAACGGCTTGAACTTTTTGAACGACTTGAACGGCTTGAACTTCGAGGTCAGTACCCCTTTATAGGAGTTAAGCTATGGCAAAACCGCAGACAAAAAAGTCACTGGAGACGTTCAACAAGGAACTGGCCGAGGTGCACATGACAGGCCAGTGGGTTTACGAAGAGCTGCTCAGTCGCGCCATCGGCGGGCCGCGGCCGCGCGGCGACGCTTATTTGTGGCCGTGGCCCATGGTCCACGAAAAATTGCTCGAGGCCTGTGACGTGTTGGAAGAGAGTTTCACGGCACGCCGCAGCGTGCTGTTCGGCAATCCCGGATTGAACGACAACGCGACGACGCACACGCTCTTGATGGGCATTCAGATGATCAGGCCCGGCGAGATCGCCTGGGCCCATCGCCACACGCTGGCGGCGATTCGCTTGGTCATCAAGGGCGACGGTAAAGTCTTCACCGTCGTCGACGGCGAGAAGTGCCCGATGGAGCCCTACGATCTGATTCTCACGCCGCAGTGGACCTGGCACGATCACCAGAACCCCACCAAAGAAACCGCCATATGGGTCGATGCGCTCGACGTGCCGTTTTTGCTCGGACTCAATCAACCTTTCTACGAACCCTATCCCGGCAATGCAGTTCAGGCGGTGCGCGCAAATGACAGCGATCGCTTGCAAGACCGCGCCGGCATGGTGCGGCCGACTTGGGAAAGGCAAAAACAAGAGAATTTTCCCATGCGCTATGCATGGAAAGATATCGAGCCGCAGCTGCGCGCGCTCGCTGACAGCACCGGCAGCGCCTACGACGGCGTAGCGTTGGAATATGTCAATCCAATGACCGGCGGCCATACCCTGCGTACGCTAAGCTGCTGGATCCAACTGCTCCGGCCCGGCGAACACACCAAGAAGCATCGCCACACGTCGAGCGCGGCCTATTTTGTCGTCGGCGGCGAGGGCACGACCATCGTCGGCGACAAGGCGCTGGAGTGGAACAAGCATGATGGTTTCGCGGTGCCGAATTGGGCGTGGCACGAGCATATTAATCGCTCGAAGAGCGAAGAGGCAATCTTATTTTCGGTCAACGATATTCCGATCGTCGAGGCCTTCAATCTCTATCGTGAGGAGCCGGAGAATTCTCTGCACACGATGCAAGCGCCGCAGGTGCCGGCGATAGGAAGATAACAGCCGTTCAAATGGTTCAAATCGTTCAAACCGTTCAAGTCCCCCTCCTGATCCTCCCCCACGACGTGGGGGAGGACGAGGTGGGGATTGAACGGAGCGCAGCGGTTGAACGGCTTGAACGATTTGAACTCTCAAGGAAGAACATTTATGCCAGATCTAAGAACGTGGCTTAGCGAAGTCGACAAACTCGGGCAGTTGATGACCGTGGAGAATGTCCATTGGGATCTTGAGCTTTCGACGCTCACCGAAATCATCAACGAACGTTCGAAGACCCGGCCGGCGATTCTGTTCGATCGCATTCAGGGCTACCCGCAAGGATATCGAGTTGCGGCGAATGCGGTTTCTTCAGTGGAACGGCTGGCGTTGACGCTCGGCATGGATGCCGGTTTGAATGACATGGATTTCATTCAAGCCTGGCGCCGGCAGGTAAAAAAGATCGCTCCGGTGACTGCTGAAACTGTTTCTACCGGTCCGCTCTTCGAGAACGTCCAGAAGGGCAAAGACATCGACGTGCTCAAGTTCCCCGTGCCGCGCTGGCATGAGCTCGACGGCGGGCGCTACATCGGCACCGATGATCTCGTGATCACACGCGATCCCGAAGAAGGTTGGGTCAACGTCGGCACCTATCGGATTATGGTGCACGGCCCGGACCGCCTGGCGCTGCACATGTCTCCCGGCAAGCATGGGCGCGTGCACAAGGACAAGTATCATCAGCAGGGGAAACCGTTGCCGATCGCGGTATCTTTCGGCCACCATCCGATCAATTTTGTGGTTGCGTCCACCGATGTGCCGAATCGAGTCAACGAATACGATTATGCCGGCGGCATTCTCGGCCAACCGCTGCAAGTGGTCAAAGGCCCGTTGACCGGCTTGCCGATTCCCGCCGACGCCGAGATTGCCATCGAAGGCGAAGTCGCTGTCGATGACGTCCTGCCGGAAGGTCCCTTCGGTGAGTGGACCGGTTATTATGCGAGCAATCAACCCGCCGTGCCGGTCATTCAGATCAAGGCGCTCTATTTTCGCAACGATCCGATCCTGTGCGGCTTTCCTCTATTGAAACCATCGAGCGGCGATAATCTCCATTTCTCGCTGATGCGCTCGGCGCTGATCTGGAATGCCCTCGATGAAACCGGTGTGCCCGATGTCAAAGGCGTCTGGTGTCATCCGGCGGGCGGGCGTTTCCTCACGGTTGTCGCGATCAAGCAACGCTATCCCGGCCACGCGCGCCAGGCGGGCTTGATCGCGAGCCAGTGCCGCTCGGGCGCGTATCTCGGCCGCTACGTGGTCGTGGTCGATGACGACGTCGACATCGCCAACTCCGAAGAATTTTTGTGGGCGCTCAGCAGCCGCTCCGATCCGGCGCAATCGATCGAAATTCTCCGCCGCGCCTGGAGCGGTCCGCTCGACCCGCGCATCCCACGCGACGAAGTCGGCCATAGCTCGCGCGCCGTGATCGACGCGACACGCCCCTACGAGTGGAGTGAAAAATTTCCCAAGGTCAGCGGCGCGAGCCGTGAGCTGAAAGATAAAGTCGCCGCCGATTGGCGTAAGTTTCTCGAACAGAAGGTCGGCGGGAAATGATGAAGTTTTAGACGCATTGGGTCTGGTTCGATCTGGTCAATCTCTCGTCAGGCGGTGAAAACAGGTACGTCCTTGACGAAGTCAGGACGAGCGGTTAAGTATTCAATTGGTGAGACTTGTCGAACCATGACATCTTCCACATCTGTCGTTCGGGATGACAAGTCCCTTACTTGTCATTTCGAAAGAAGCGAGCCCGGATTGGATTGGATCTATTGCACGACTACCACGATTGCAATGGCGCTCTGAATTCTCGCGGAAGATCGGCTGCCGATGGGAACTGAATGTGGCAGAGCTAGTACGGTGACTCAGAAATTCGTACATAATTCGATCGTCATTCCGGGCAAGCTGGCGATAGCTAGCGCGACCCGGAATCCAGCAATTTCAAAATCATCTGGATACCGGCTTCCGCCGGTATGAAGCTAGGCGTGATTAACTTATTCGTCGAACTTCCGGGACAGGACACTAGATCGTGACTGGCAAAATCAGGGCGTGGGTTTCCAGCCGGAAGTTTTGAGTTCGCGGTAGATTTTTTTCACGATACTGTAATCAAAGAATTTGGCGAAGTCTGCAGGCGGAGACACGTTGACGAGTTCAGCGCGTACCGCGACGTCTTCTTTGAGCACTTCGTCGGGCACCCAACCTTCCGCGGTCATCACCGGCAGCGTCGTGTCGTAGTCCAACTCATTGAACTCGCGCTTGCGCTGAGTGTATTTGCCGATCATCGGAATCGTTTGTTCGCGGTAACGCCGCGCGTATTCCCGGCCTTTGATAACGCCGCGGAGAAAACGTTCGACCAAGGCCGGATTGCGCGCCAGCAAACGGCTCGACACGGCCAAGCCGACGTAAGCGAAGCGAATCTCTTTCTCCGCATCGCCGAGCATATGGCCCTTCGGCTGTTTCAACTGCGCGAAGTCGCCGGCGCCCAGCGGCACTGCGTCGACCGTGCCGGTTTGCAGTGCGGCGAGCCGCGTGGCACCGAACCCCACGGGGATATACGCCACCGAGTTGGCGTCGATGCCGTGTTTGCGCAGCAACAATCGAACCGACAACTCCTGCGTATCGCCGCGACTGGTGACGCCGACGCGTTTGCCGACCATATCCTTGAGTGTCTTGATCTGCGGCTGGCCGGACCATAACTGATAGCCGGGACGGTCGATGTTGGTGTAGACGACTTTGATCTCGGCGCCGCGCAGCATCGCGCCGAGGGCGGAACCGGCCGACGTGCTGAACTGGAGATCGCCGGAAATCAAAGCCTGGGTCGCTATGCCGCCGCCGATGCGAATCATCTCGGCCGCCAGGCCTTCTTCCCGTTGATAACCTTTTTCGATGGCGACGAATTCGTCCATATAGCTGCCCGTGACCGCCGCCACTGAAAAGCGCACTTTTTCTTCCGCCGCTGCAACAACGCTTGCTTCCGTGAAAAGGCCCAGAAAAACCAGGGCGACAATAAAGTTTGTCATGCTAAAAATCATAACCAGTGAATCCAGCCGCGCGCTAAACGGGTTTCGTTGCGTGAGTGACGTTGCCAAAGGTCATCGGGCGCTGGGCGAGAATGCCGATCTGGATGCGATTGCCGAATGGGTCGTAGCCGTAGGCGGTGTCGGCATCGGGTTCATGCCAGGGGATTTGATGGGGCTCCGGGCCCCAGTAAGTTTCCCGCCGGTCGAAGCGCTTGAAGATCTCCGGATAGCAGTCCGCGCTTGCGCGCAAATCGATGTGCGGTCCTTTGAAGCACTGGGTGCTGCGCTCCGCGACCTTGTCGACTTTGCGCAGGATTAGCAGCTGCCCGGACTTGGACGCGGTCAATGTCAGTTGATCTTTACCCGGTACCTGATCGGCCTCGATCAGGCCGAAAGTTCCGCCGTACCAGGAACGCGCTAGATCGAGATCGGTCACTTCGATGCGTACATGACTGATGCGGCGCAGGGGCACGACCGAACCCTGGGCCGCGATCGTCGACGGATCTTTTCTGACGCAGAGCTCGATCGTGTTGCCATCGGGATCGACGACAAAAAGCGCGGCCCGCACCGGACTCGCAGCGGGATACTCGACGCAGTCATAAACGAGTTTTTGTTTTTGAGCGGCTTCAACCGCTGCCGAAAGATCGGTCGCAGCTATCTCGAAAGCCCACACCACGCCCTCCAACGGTCTCGCCGGCATGGTGGATAAGCGAAAATCCTGCAATGCGATGCCGAATCCGGCGTGATTCGCGACAGTAAAGAAAACAATCAGCGGTACTTCGCGATTGAGTCCGCGCGCGTTCATATTCGTCAGAAAATTCAGCTGCGCGCCCATGAAGCCCGCCCAGAAACGAAAGGCGCGGCCTAAATCGTTGGCTGGTAGAACTCCGTGGTCGATGCGTTCGATAGTTATCGATGGTTGGTTCGTCGTCATTTTCCCGCCGGTGAGATTCATTTTTTATAAATCGCCGCGATTAAAGTCAAACTAGAGGAAATCCTTGGAGGAAATTGGCTGACTTGGCGGCAGTTTTTTATCCTATATTCGCCAGCACGGCCATAATTACCGACGAATTCTATTCAGTTTACGCTTCTGGCACATTCCTTGGTTACCGGTTTTAGTTAGTAGAAAGGGGACCGTTTTCATGAAGTCGAAACGATCACTCATCAAGACATTCACGTTAGCTCTATTTGGTGTGGGCTTAGTTTCCTTGACTGCCTGCGTGCCTATGGAAACGGTGCGTCGGCCGAGCTTGCGTGAAGTACGGCTCGGCAATGCTCAAGGTCCGGTGGCAGAGGACATGCGACTCGCAACTGGCGAAATTTCGGGAGAACTGGCCGAAATCAATCCATCGCGGCAAGAATTCCAAGTGCTTATGGGGGACGGGCGCCGGCAAGTTCTACGCTATGATGTAAACCGCACCAGAGTTATCTATCATGGGCTCGATTACAGCGTCGATAACCTGGAGGCAGGGGATCGAATCGCTTTTGATTCGCGCCTTGGCAACGCCAGTTATGTTGACACCGTCCGCATTCAGGAACCGGTGCAATCTCGCTCCGGTTCTCGTATCGCTAGTCCCGCGCCCGCTCGGCCAAGAACTGAAGTTGTCGAAGGCACCGTCGAAAGCGTCGATGTCAATCGTGGACTTTTCGATGTGAGACCGCCCACGGGCGCCAATGTAACGGTTTCTGTTCCGTACAACGCCAGGGCGACTGACGTGGAGAGTTTCCGATCATTGCGGCGCGGCGATGCGGTGCGGGTCGAAGGCGAGTTCGTCAATCGTGACAGCTTCCAATTGTTGTCGTTCTTGTCGCCTCGGGGCCGGTAAACTCTGACCCGATGAAAATTTGATGAAGGCGGGAGAGGGCCTATATCCGTAGGAAGCGAAGACTAAGATATGGACCAGGTTTACAAATCCCGCCGGATTCAAACGTGGCCTGGGTTAAGTCCGGACGCCAATTACTGGGTCCCTCACGCGGTCATTAGTTGGGATGAGCAGGGTGTGCAGCAGCGCCATGTTATCACCGGGCCGTCCGACCGGTTCAGGCTCCTCGATCATGCCGATATTTATGCTGTAGAAATGGCGATGGCATGGATCGATGACGGGCTGATGGAGGATCTCACGCCCTGAATATTTCAGGCGCTTAGCCCGGATTTCTTCCTCTTCGTAAAACTCTCAATTGAGCAAAATCGGGATCGCATGGATTCTGCTGCTGCCAATAATGCCGATCGTCTTCATCGGCTTCTCCAATTAGCTTTCCACATATTTCTTGCCGTAATCCTCGTCTTTCCTTTGAGTAACCAATGCCCAACGCGCAACCCGACTCAAGAGTCTCCGATAGAAATGAATATTGAATAAGTAACGTTCCGCGCGATGCTTTGGGACGCTTCGAATTTGCTGCGGACGGTGGTGCGGCCACAGATCTCGTTGCACTTTCATCCGGTCGGCCCGTGTCAAATATTGTTCACAGACCGGACTTCGGCAACAGCGGCAGATCAGCGAGAGCGCGCAATCTTCCGTATGAAATAGTTCGTTCATGGTTAATTTACCTCGCTAATTCGCCCACAGGGGCGCGGCTTGGAAATTAACCATTTCCCTGGTTAGAGTACAGATTCAGTTATTCTAAATTATTACCAGTACAATCATAATTATTTGGAACTGTACCGGTCACTTTTTCAGGCTGCTGTATCTGCAAATTGCGATGGAGGCGCATTAATATCGGTCTATGCTTACACAAGAACCATCGAACGGAGACCTTTTGTACGAGCGAGTTGCGGACCATATCGTAACGCTGATCGATGGAGGGACGCTTAGACCCGGTGAGCGTCTGCCGTCGATAAGGAAACTCAGCTCCCAGATGGACGTCAGCATTTCGACGGTGCTCCAGGCCTATATGATTCTCGAAAGCAAGGATTGGATCGAGGCCAAACCGCAATCGGGATTCTACGTGAGGCCCGGGCGCAATCTGCCGCCTGAGCCAAAGGCTTCGACGCCATCGCCGCTCGTCACCCGTGTCGGGATCAGCGAACTGGTCGCGCAGGTTTTTCAGTCCGCGCATGATCCGGAGATGATTCAACTGGCCCTATCCACGCCAAGCCCGGATCATCTGCCGGTCAAGAGATTGAACCGACTCATGGCCGCCGCGACCACAAGGTGGGGAGCGCGCGCGTTGAGCTACGATTTTCCGCCCGGCTACGCGCCGCTCAGACATGAGATCGCCAAGCGGATGATCGATGCGGGATGCCGAATCTCTGAAAATGAGATTGTCACGACCCACGGAACCATGGAGGCGCTCAATCTCTGCCTGCGCGCGGTTGCGAAAGCCGGCGATATTGTTGCGATCGAATCGCCGGCCTTTTACGGAACGTTGCAGGTTATCGAGAGTCTCGGAATGAAAGCATTAGAAATCCCGACCGATCCGCGGGATGGAATTGTGATCGACGAGTTGGCTTCGGCAATTCGGCGGCAAAAAGTCAGAGCGTGCCTGTTTGTTACCAATTTCAGCAATCCGCTTGGCAGTTGCATGCCCGACGCCAACAAAAAGGCATTGGTCGAGTTGCTCGCGCGGCGAGAGATTCCACTGATCGAAGACGACATCTACGGGGATTTATGCTTTGGCGCGGCGCGACCAAAAACGGCAAAGGCCTACGACAAACAAGGGCTTGTGCTCTTGTGCTCGTCGTTCTCGAAGACCCTCGCTCCAGGGTATCGAGTTGGTTGGACTGCTCCGGGCCGCTTCAAGCCACAAGTCGAGAGCCTTAAGTTTACCAGTTCCATGGCGACCGTCACCGCGCCGCAGATGGCGATCGCGGATTTCTTGCAAAACGGCGGATACGATCGTTATCTGAGAAAACTTCGCCGCGTCTTGATGACTCAGGTTCAGCAGATGAGCCATGCCATCGGTCGTTATTTCCCGGCTGGAACAAAAGTGACGAGGCCGCAGGGCGGCTATGTTCTCTGGGTCGAATTGCCGCGCTCTGTGGATTCAATCGAGTTGCATCGCCGGGCGTTACAGCAAAAGATCAGCATCGCGCCCGGCCCGATCTTTTCCGCCAAGCAGAAATATAAGAATTTTATTCGGCTCAGTTGCGGTCTGCCGTGGTCGGAGAAAATCGATCGAGCGGTGCAAACTCTGGCCGAGTTGGCGCGGAAGATGTGTTTCTCCGTAGACGACAGCAGTCGCCGCGGTCTTTTTGATGTTCCACCGGTGTAGGGTTTAGAACCGCCCGTCTTTTTCCAATTTCTTCACGGCGCTGTCGTCGACCAGGTCCTCGGCTTTGAGACGGCGGATCTTTTCGTTGCTCATGCCCAGCAAACGAATGACGTTGCGGATGCCGTCGACGCTAGGATAAATCTTTTTCTCGTAGAGTCCGGCCATGCTGTGATAGCCCTCTTCGGCGTCTTCGACGCGCGGCAGGCGCATGCCTTTGGCTACGGCCTTCATGACATCGGCTTTGTTCGCTGGGTTGCGAATGAACGCAACGGCGTCGAGAAGCCCCTTCAATACACTTTCCGCGGTCGCCGGCGACGACTTCATGAAACTACGGCGGGCCAGGAGCCCCGATCCTTGATACGGAATCGGCAGCTTTTCGATATCGGCCAAGACGCGATAGCCTTTGTTCTGTAAGTTCTTGCCGTGCGCGTATCCAACAACCACAGCGTCCACGGTGCCGGCCATGAAGCCTTGCACCATGACGGATTGGTCGCCGAGGGATCTGAATTGTATCTTGTCCCGTTCCGGCACAAGACCCCAGTGGTCGAGCGTGAGCATGGTAAATATCCAGCCGCCGCCGCTTAGACTGTTGACGCCGATATATTTGCCCTTCAGTTCAGCGGGGCTGGTGATTTTCGGATTGGCAACGAACATGCCGGTGAGTCGGTTGATGAAGCCCGCGATGAAAACCAGATCGGCGCCCTCCGCGATCGCGCCGAGATTAGCGCCCGAGACCGATCCCCAGTGGAACTGAGTCTCCCCCGAGCTCAGCGCAGCCATGCCCACCGGCCCGTTGCGCACCTGAACGAACGAAACATCGACACCGTACTTGCGAAAAAATCCATGTTCCTGCGCAACGTAAATCGCTCCTTCTCGCTCGCTGACCGATCCGCTGGTCATGATGACTTTCGTCAGCGGCGCGCGGCACGAGCGAGATCGTTTCCGAATAATGAAAAACGAGAAAACTGAAATGAGCAAAGCAGTCAATGGCATTGTTCATTCTGAGCGCCTCCTGGGTGCGTGACAGCACAAACGATTTGATCGCTATTGAACCACAGTTGGTTGCACGCAAAATAAGGCGGGACGTCATTCCGGTCAAGGACAGAAGAATCGGAAGAATAACGAACTAGCATCATTCAACGGCACCGCCGAATGTGCGAATATCTTTTGCCTCGCGTTCCTGAAGCAGCGCCTTATCCCATTGTCCCGCCATGCCACCACGGGCGGCCATCTCTTCGAATGTCACGCGGCCGTGGCGGTACGGAGTGAGATCCAGATGTTTTTGCCATTCTCCGATGGTGCAAGCTTCAAAAGGCCGCACTTGGTGGCTTCTGCCGAATGGTTTGGAGCCTGCGCCGGCGGGATAGTAATGGTCCGGCAATTTGTCCACCATATAGAACGGTATTCCTGCCACGCTTTCAAAAAACCTTAATGCTTGCGGCGCATGATCGACGAAGCTTTGAGTGACTTCGGAATCGTTGCGGCCGCCACCGAGATAATCGAGATAAGCGCGCGTCTCCGCTGCTGTGTCGACGACTCCGTTTGCGCGCGCCAGATGGCCGTTGCCAACCCAGACAATCCCCAGCGACCATGTCGTTGTGCCGCCGAGCTTGTGGGACTTTTCGACAAGGACAACTTTCAAGCCCGCTTCAGCGGCCGCTATGGCGGCGGCACAGCCGCTAATCCCGGAGCCGACACAGATCAGATCGAATTCTTCATCCCACTGAGCCAAGGTTTTCTCCTCCTGAGGCGAAACTGAACGGAAGAAACATGCGCACCTTATCCGAATTCGTCACGGCAGACTAGGTCGAGACGGATCCGGCAACGTCACGCATTGGCCGTTGTTTACCGAAATCCGATGACAGCAAGATTCTATGAGTTTAGCGTGTGGTTTCATTCGTCGCATGAGGTAAAAGACATTGACGGGACGGTGATGGTTTGTTATGTCGAGTTCCGATGACTAGGGCGTTCTGACAGAAGGGAGAAGTTATGTCGGCTAAAATTAGACATCTCGCTCTGTATACCGAGAATCAGGAGGGAATGGCGAGCTTCTACAAAACCGTGTTCGGCATGAAAAGAATTACACAGAGCTTCAATCAAGCCAATCACGGGCATATCAGCGATGGCGTGATCGGCCTCGCCGTTCTGAAAAGACGTCCCAGCTTCGCATCCGCCCTGGATCACTTCGGTTTTGAGGTGGACGACGTCAGCGTCGTCCTTGAGCGGCTCAAGGAAAAATATCCGAAGGTTTTGGTCACCAAAGCTTTGGAGCAGGTTGCCTTTGCGGTTTTTAGAAGTCATGACCCGGCGGGAATGCAATTCGATATTTCATGGAAGCAACATCCTAAAGTGCAGGAAGGTTACAAGGACGACGGTTGGCAGCAGACAAGACAGATCAATCATATCGCGATGAGAGCGTCGGAGCCGGAGCAAGTCGCGGAATTCTATCACGAAGTATTTGACCTCAAGGAAGGCAAAAATTTCGATGAGGACACGCTCTGCGTCACCGACGGAACGGTGGATCTGTTGATCCGGCGCACCAGCAACCATTGCTATAAGAGCATGCGCCAGGGCATCGACCACTTTGGCTACGCAGTCGAGAGCATCGAGGAAGTAAAAAAAGACCTTGACGAGTTTGGCCGCGCTAATCCCGGTTCCGCGCCAAAAGAATTAGCCGGCGGCGTATTCGGACATATCACACAGGAAGACATTGATGGCTGCAAGATCGGCGAATATGCGATTGCCGATCCGGACGGCTTGCTCTTGGATCTTTCAATGCGCCGGGCGTAGTTTGAATTTGCACCGCGTTCACGCCGCGGGTCAATTGGAACGGACCGAGCCTCTCGAATACTTCGGAACGCGGCACATGCGCCACCCCAAACGTATCATCCATTGCTTCCTCGCTGTCGTGTTTTTGTTCGGCAACCACGGTGTCGTCCTCGCGCAAACGCTGACGCCCATTCACATTGGTGTTTCGACCAATTCGGCGACTTGGTTTCCTTTGTACGTCGCCTGGAAAAAGGGGCTGTTTCGCGAGCAAGGCCTGGAGCTGTTGCCCGTCTATATGCAGGCCCGCACGTCGCTGGCCGCTCTGGCGTCAAAGCAAATCGGCTACATCACGCAAACCGGTTCTTCGCTCACGGCGATCGCACGCGGCCTGCCGGCCCGGCTTGTGATGGTATTCACGGACAAGACTCACCATGTGTTGGTGGTCAAGCCCGAGATAACTACCCCGGCTCAGCTACGCGGGCGCGTGGTGGCGATCAGCCAACCCGGCGGCACGGTCCACCGCGAGCTGCTGATGATCCTCGACAAGTTCAAGATTGATTCGAAGGAAGTCAGAACTGCCAGTCTGGGAGACGCGCGAACCAGTCTGGCAGGACTCAAGGCAGGCAATGTCGACGCGGCGATGTTAATGACCCCTCTCGAGCTATACCTCGAAAAGGACGGCTTCAAGCCGCTGGTTTATCTTAAAGATATTCTGGAATTTCCTCTCCTCGGTATTGTCGTCAACAATGACCTGCTGCGGGACAAACCCGATCAGGTAAAGAAAGTCCTTGCCGGTGCTCTCAAGGGAATTGCTTTTACGAAATCGCGTCGCGACGAGGTGGTGCCGCTATTGAAAGAATTCATCGGCCTGGAGAATCTAGAAATGGCGCAAAGGGCCTATGACAGCTTGAGAGACATCTGGCCTGATAGCGGACTGCCGACCGAGAAAGGCTTAAAAAATGTCATGAGCGTAGCGGAAGTTCCCGCCGGTGTCGCCATGGAAAAAATCGTCGACTGGTCTTTCGTGAAGGAAGTATCGGCATCCCTCAAAACAAAATAAGTCTTCCGGTAAAGAATCGATTCCTAGATTTTGTCGCTTATTTTAAAACTGTGGCTGTTTGTGGCGAGCGCGTTGGCCGCGCTGATTACTTTCGGCTACGCATCCGGCTTTTAATTGTGCAGGAGGGGGACAAACGAAATGAGCCAATCGAATTCCACCAACAAAATCGACGTGCCGAGCGAGCATTGGGATCGGCTGTTTGCGCCGAGTGCTTGCCTGGTCATGATCACCACTGTGGATGGTGAAGGCCGGATCAACGCTGCGTCGTTCGGCACCTGCGTGCGTGTGTGCCACGATCCGGTGTTTATCGCTTTTACCGTCGGGGCGACCAAGGACACCTGCAATAACGTTTTGGCCACCGGCGAGTTCGTCGTTAACGTGCCGCCGTTCGAGCGCGAGATTTTGGAGAAAGTCAGAGTCGTGGGGCTGGAGTTTCCGCCGCGGGTCAACGAATTGGAAAAGGCCGGACTGACCGCGCTTGCGTCGAAGACAGTGAAGCCGCCGCGCATCGCCGAGTGCCGCAGCCATTTCGAGTGCAAAGTCGAATGGACCAAGCAGTGGCTGCACCGGGTGATGGTTGTCGGCAGAGTCGTGGCGGCGTCGGTCGACGAAGGCTGCGTGGACGGCAATGGCTATATTGTGTGGGAAAAACTCAAGCCGGCGCACTACAGCGGTCATGAATACAAAAACGGCTTCGTTGCCGCCTACCAGAAGATGGACGTCGATATGATTTATAAGGAACCGGTCGGACCGCGGAACGTGTCTTCATAGCTCAGGGGAGCGTAAAACTTCTGTCTGCCGCGCGCGATAAAAAAGGGCGGGGTCTGTGTGACCTCGCCCTTTTTCATTCTGAACGCCTTGGTTTGAGTTAGCGTGGATTAATCTCGCTAGCTCTGAGCTGGCCATCTTTCTCGGAATACATGATGGTGACCTTCGAGCCTTCCTTCGCATTCTCAAGGCCCTTGGTCTTGCTGCCGACCATGATGGTCTTTTCCTCGTCCTTGGTTTTGACCTTGATGTCTTTCTCGCCCTTGGTCACCACGGTGGCCTTCATTTCCTTGTCTTGAGCAGCCACGTAGGCAGGAACCAAAGTCAAAGCCAGAATGGCGCTGCCGATAGTCTTTTTCACGTTCATTTTATTCACCTCCTCCCGGAACTGAGTTTTGTAATCCAGACTGAGGAACATTAATCCGTATTTTGAGAATGTCAATGGAAAAATTACAGACTTCTGCTCGCTCAGGACGGAATACGAATTATGTCGTACGGGAATTTCCTGCAATAGTTATCGGTTTGTCTCATGTACGGGACTATCGATAGCTACTCGAAAAGCGGCGAGTGTCTTCTTCACCGCACTAGACTGGGTAATCGCCCGCTGATGATTTGCTCGGCCTCCGCGATGATATCTTGCACGACTTCTTTGACGCTCTTAATCGAATCGATCAGGCCGGCGTCTTGGCCGTAGGAGAGCGAAGCATTGGCGATATCGCCGGCGACACGCGCTTTTGCTAAATCCTTGCCGATTTCGTTGGCGTTTTGACGGATGGCCCACTCCCGTCCCGCCCAGCGTTCAATAAATTGGTTGCGTTTGGCGCGGGACATGGCGCCGGGCCAGACGCGCTGGCCGGCGAGATCGGGAATCTCGGTCAGCACCGTGTCGTGGCCGTCGCTGTCAACGATCGCCTGTTTGAAGTTCGGATGGAGCGGCGATTCGTGAGTGGCAAGGAAGCGCGTGCCGAGCAACACGCCTTCAGCGCCCAGTGCGAGCGCACCGGCCAGGCCACGGCCGTCGGCGATGCCGCCGGCGCACAGGACTGGTAGTGGCGCGACGGCCTTGACCATCATCGGCACGAGCGGCAACGACGCCATCCAACCGACGTGACCGCCGGCTTCCGTGCCTTGCGCGACCAATACGTCTGCGCCGGCTTCGGCGGCGCGCAGAGCTTCGGGAACTTCGCCGGCCATGTGCATGACCTTGCAGCCGGCGTCGTGCGCGCGCTGAAAATAATCGCGCAGATTTTGATCCTTGCGCGCCCAGGCGAAAGCGATGAGCGTCGGTCGCGCCCGCAGTGTGACCGCGAACATGTTTTCCTGGATCTGAAACAACAGATGATTGATGCCGAACGGTTTGTCGGTACGTTCGTGGATCGCAGCGATCTCGCGATCGAGCGTCGTAGCGTCAAAGGCCGAAGTGCCGAGTGTGCCGAAGCCCCCGGCATTGGAGACCGCGGCGACCAACGGCGCGGTGGTCGCATTGCCCATGCCGCCGAGCACGATCGGATGGGGGATGCCGAGCAGATCGCAAATGCGCGTGTGAATCATGGCGCCTCCTATCGGTTGGGCCGGTTTCTCGGTTAGTTGCGTCTCGGTTCCTGCGAATCGGTAGTGGTTCAGTTAGCAATCAGACCGAGGGAAAGTTTCCTCGCTTCCGCTCGGAATGACAGCAAAATAACGGATCTTTTGTCATTCCGAGCAGAAGCGAGGAATCTTTCCCTGAGAGATCTTGCACTCTAACTGAAGCACGACCGGCGAATCTGACCAAGCGGCTAACGCCATTCTGTTCTATCCGCGTGGTACACCGCGGTTGCGAGGCGCCGGCCGTTCAAGTGAAAAATGCCGATTAACCGCACGGCACGTCTAAGCGTGGCATGAGGCGGCGAGCGATCCGCCCATTTGATGAACTCGCGAATCTTCTCGTCGCTTTCTTTGCTCTGGATTGTGACTTCGAAGGTAATTTCTTCGAAGCCCTTGTGCTCATAACCCAGGTCATAGAGATATTCGCCGCGCCGGTCGAACCAACCGCGCACATGTTCTTCGAGAGAATCGATCTCCAGATCCAGAACGCCTGCGGCACGTCCCCATTGGGTAAAGTGGCTGAAGCCAAAACCGGCCAAAAAAGTGTGCGCCGGACTGACCCCTTTGCCGAAGCCGGTGCTGTGATCGTTCTCGTCCGAAGTCAGTTCCTGATCGCGAATCTTGGTCTTGCCGGAACAATTCTCCAACCAAGTAATCGTGACATTCGGGGTCGCCCGGTAGTCTTTGGGATCTACTTTCTGGGGCAACTCGACAATCATCTTGTCGAGATATTTCATTTTCTCTTTGTAGATTTTGATCGCCATCGTTTTACTCCTTGGTTTATTGATCGGAATTTCAAATTCTCACACGCCAGTCTTCGATCCCGCCGTAGTTGTTTTGCGATACCCATTGAAACGCGTCGATATGTTGTCCGGTAGTTCCTTGACCGTTCTGCGACGCGAGAAACAGTGCCGGCGGCACCATCATTTCCGGGCGCATGAAAATGAGGTCAGGGTTTTCTTTGAGCTGATCGAGCTTTTCTTGATCGGTCAGAATCGAGTGCTTCCCAGGTGACAGGGAGTTGACGGCAATATTGTAAGCTTGAAATTCCAACGCCAAACACTGAGTCAATGCTTCCAAGCCGAATTTCGAAGCGCAATAAGGAACTCTTCCCGCCATTCCTCTTTTCCCGCCACCGGCGGAGATGTTGATGATGCTGCCTTCGGCGTTGTTTCGCATGAGCGGCAAGCATTCTTTGACACACAAAAACGCGCCGCGAAGATTGACGTTCATCGCCGCGTCCCAATCGTCAAGACTGAGATCCACGAACGGAATATAGTAGCTGTCCTTCTTGCCCAGCTGATTCATCCGCAATGCAGCGTTATTGACCAAGACGTCGAGGCGGCCGAAACGATTACCCACTTGGTCGGCGATTCTTCGAACATCATGCGGATCGGAGATATCGGCGTTGATAACTAACGCTTGAGTGCCGGCCGCCTGTACTTCGAGGGCGGTAGCTTCGATCTCGGTCAGTGTACGGGAAACCACGATAACGTGAGCGCCGGCTTTCGCAAAGCCGAGCGCCAGGGCTTTGCCGATGCCCCGGCCGGCGCCCGTGACTAGCACTATCTTGCCATCAAGTCCATAGTCGTAGCGGAAAAGACCTGCTTTCTCAAACATCCTGATTCGGGTAGCGAGCGCAGGCGGAATCAGTTCTTTGGCCACGGCCGGATCTCCGAGTCTGATCTCAACTTCTTCGGATCGTAAACTTCCATGTGGGCAAAATCCGCAACATTGCGCCGCGGCTTCGCTTTCGGCCAACTGCGAGCGTGGCCGATCGGTACCACCCATAGGAGACGCAGCGGCTCGGGCACCTGAAACAACTTTCTTAACTCCGGTTCCACCTCTTCACGCACGGAAACCCACACGGTGCCGAGGTTCATGCTCGCGGCGGCCAGCATCATTTGTTGGACGGCGTTGGCGATGCTTGCCTGAAAAAGTTTCTCGCGGTCGGCTTGTTGGCGAGTCGTTAGGTAGACCGCTTTGGTTCGCGGATCGCCGCAAGCAAGAACGATAACGCTGACATCGCCGACGTAATCTTTCTTGAGCCCCTTGTAATTGACGGGGTCTTCGCGTTTTCTTTGCCGCCACTCGTTATCGTAAATCGCGCGGATGAGCTTCATTTTTTTCCGGTCCCGCGTCACGACGAACTCCCAGGGTTGCGTGTTCGCTCCCGAAGGCGCCCAACGCGCCGCCTCGAGAACCGTATTAAGTTGTTCATCACTAACTTTTCCGGTTTTGTAAACTCTAACGCTGCGGCGTTTTTGGATCACGCTCATCAGTTCCTGAACAGTGCTGTTTACCGCTGCGTGTTGTGCCGCTGATACTTTGGCTGCGTGTGCCATAGTGCCTCCGATTTTTGTTCCCCGATCTACTTAGCGGTCTCCGCCGATAGCCTTAAATTCCTGTTTCGATGATGCAACATGAGAATGTTTTGGCTTGTAATTCCATTGTCGTTCCTCTACTACTAACTATATACGTAGTCAATATGCGTCTCGCAAAACGAACAGCATCCCCCGTGCCCTTGTATTTCAAAGTGATGATGCAGGTCCGAGATAAGATTCTGTCAGGAACGTGGGGCTATGGCTATCGCATTGCCGGGGAAATTGAGCTTGCCCGTCAGATCGGGGTTAGCGTCATCACCATTCGCCAGGCGCTGGCGCACCTGTGCCAGGAAAAATTGCTGACGCGCGAGTGGCGCAAAGGGACCTTTGTGAGTTGGCGCGGACCGCTCAAGAAATCCGTCCAACTCGAGATCGAAACCGAAGTCTTGGCGCCGGTCGATGCGGAAGGCACAAGTTTCAAAGTGCTCAATCTGGAAGACGTCGAGGCGACGAGCGATTTGAGCCGCGACTTTGGCTTGTCGGTAAACGACAAGGTGCGCAAGATCGAACGCATTCGAATGGCTCATCGGCGACCCCTTGCCTACGTCATTTCGTACCTGCCGTTGCGAATTGCCGCTCGACTACGGGTTAAAGGTATGAAGATGATACCGCTGTCCACCGTCATTGAGAAATCTTTGGGCATCAAAATCAGCAATGTGAAGCACGTGGTCGAAGCAAAGCTGTCCGACGACGAGGTGTCGGCTCATCTCGATATTCCGCCAGGATCTCCCGTGCTTTATGTCGAGCGAGATCATTTCTACAAAAAACGCCTGATCATGCGGACCGCGGGATTTTATCGAAGCGACCTCTTTCGCTATGAGTTGAAACTGAAACTAAAGAAAGTTGGCGCGGTAGTCAGTGCATAACTTGCACTGGGCGTCTGGTCCAGAACATTCGATCACGCAGCTATCTCGGGAAAGAAGAAACGGAGATCTGATATGGCCGTGTTTACGCGGTGAAGTAGGTCTACAGTTTACGACTCACCTCGCCAGTCACTACACCGTGCCGCAATGGGTTGAGCTCGCGGAGTACGCTCAACGAAACGGCTTTTCGCAGCTCTGGATCAACGACAATCTCGGCCATCAGAAATATCTTCGTTCTTTTAACCGCTATTGCGTCGAAAGTGCCGATCAAGCTCGGTACCGCGATCTTGGTGCCGTACTTCAGAAATCCAATCGATACGGCCGATGCTTTCGCGTCATTGTCGGAGTTGATGGGCGGCCGTGAGATCAGCGTGGGGATCGCCCGCGGTGATTACGCCCAGGCCGGCAACCAAATCCACATGATCAAGCCGATCGGCATGGTGAAAGAGACCGTTGAATGCCTGAAGAGTCTGTTGCGCGGCGACAGGGTTCAATACGCCGACTATCCCGTTTTGTCGGAATTTTTCAACTTACGGTCAAAGTCGGGCATCCAATTGGGCTTTACCCCGCAATCGCCAATTTTATTTTATAGCGGCGGCAACGGGCCGCGAATTATGGAAATCGCCGGCCGTGTCATGGACGGCGTTCTGATCGGCGGTTTTTTTATACCCCTGGTGCGAAGCGGCAAGCTCGCCGCTCTGCTGGAGAAAACCGAGCACGGGAGAATGGATGCCGGTCGCCAAATCACCATAAAGAAGGTCTGCGAAATCAACATTTCGGTGTCGAGCGACTACGAAAAGGCGAGAAATTTTCCGAAGCGATACATCGCCCACATGCTCGTGGTGCTCGAAGCGATGGGATTTTCGACAGGAAGAATTTCAGCGCTTTAGGTGTTGACCGCGATACCGTGATTCAAATCAAAGCAGGCCTTCGAAGCCGGCGGCACGATCGAGCAAGTGTCGGCGCTGATCACCGATGCCATGGTCGATGTCGGCTTCATCGCCGGAACACCGCGTGACTGCATCAAACCGCTCGAGGAGATGTGCGCTTATGCGCAAGAGTATGGATTCGATCAAATTTGCTTGGCTAAGCTTGGACCCGACTACGAGGAAGCGATTACTGTTCTATCGCGCGATCTTTTGCCGTCGATTGTGCAGTAAATGATGCTTAGTTGCAATTCCATTGCACTTGGCCCGGTAAGAAAAGGAAATCTGCATGGCCAAGATGAATGCGCGGATGATGCGGACGAAAATGGCTCTCGAAGTCGCGGCGGAATTATACACCCAACGCATGTTTACGATGGGCAACGTCGCAACGATTTCCATTCAACCGAGCTCGCGGGAAGAGCAGTTTCCCGGAATCTAGATGGGCATCAACGGCGATCTTATGGGCGGTATGAAAGCTCCCATCGAGGTCGGAAAAGGACGAGTCGACGTCGCGTTTATCAATCCATCCGCGATTGTCACCATGGCCTATCGGGGAAAAGGATTCTACAAGGAGAAGCTGCCACTCCGAGCGCTCGCTTCTTTTCCATCCTGGGACAAGATGGCTTTTGCGGTCGCCAAGGATCTAAAAATAAAATCGCTATTTGAAATCGCCGAACGCAAAATACCGTTGAGAATTTCGACCCGTCCTTCCGGTATCGACAACACGACTTACTACAGCGTGACGGAGATTCTTGCGCTTTACGGCTTGTCCTTTGCCAAGATCAAGAGTTGGGGCGGCAGCGTGCAGGAGACTCCCAGACCCACCTCTCCCGAGCGCTTGGCTGGCATAACAACGGGCAAGATCAATGCGGTTTTCGACGAAGGGCTGCATAATTGGCTCGACGCAGCACTCGACCATGGATTCGAAATCTTGCCGATCGAGCCTCCCATCCTAAGACGATTGTCAGCCCTCGGCTATCAGGCCTCCGTCATTCCACCTGCAAAATTCCGACAGCTCAAAGCGGACATTAACACGATTGATTTCAGCGGCTGGCCGCTGATTACTCATCGCGGGCTGAGCAATGAACTCGCGTACTCAATTTGCCAGGCGATCGACTTGCGGCAAAACGTGATTCCTGTCGATGACGAGGGTCCACTCGACATGAGAGAAGATTTGCCGGGGAAGCGAAGCCGCTCCTCTCGGCATTCCGCTGCATCCCGGCGCCAAGCGCTACTACGAAGAAAAAGGCTATCTGTAAAATCGACGAATCGACCGACGGCATGTGCTGTTCTGCTTGACCTATTTGAAGGAAGCAACTTGACCGTAGCTAAAACCGAAATTGCCGCAAGCGGCGCGTTGCAGCGTTACTATCCGTGGGTCGTCATCGGCATTGCTTTTTTAACTGTCGCCGTGGCGTTCGGCACGCGCAACGCTTTTGCTGTTTTCCTGGTTGCAGTCATTGAGGAGTTTCGCTGGAGCCGCGGACTCGCGTCGGGCGCGCTCATGCTCGGCTCGATCATGTGGACGCTGTCGGCGCCGATGATCGGCTATCTGCTCGATCGCCTCGGCCCGCGCATCGTGCTGCCCGGCGGCGCGATTATCATGGCGATCGGCTTCATCGTCAGCGGCTTTGCGGACTCGGTTGTGGAATTTTACATCGGCATGGGAGTTTTCATGGGCGTTGGCTTCGCGGCGCTGCCGATGACCTCGCAGGCCACGTTCTTGTCCAACTGGTTTATTCGCAAACGCGGCATGGCGATCGGCGCGGCGGCGTCCGGCATCGGGTTTGGGAATTCTTCTGGTCGTGCCTTGGACGCAGTGGTTGGTTGCGACCTACGGTTGGCGCGCGGCGTTCTTCATTCTCGCGGGTCTGCTGGCGCTGATCGTCGCGCCGCTGAATTATTTTTTTCAACGCCAAAGACCGGACGAGATGAATCTCGAACCCGACTTCGGCGATACCGTAACGCGCGATGCCGCGGCCCATGCCAAGGCGGCGGGGATTGGCGGTCCGAGCTTGAAAGAAGCGCTGCGAACCTGGCGTTTTTGGGCGTTTGCCATCGGCGTGCTCGCCGGCGCCATCCCGCTGCATATGGTGCTGATTCATCAAGTTGCCGCGGTGAGCGACGCGGGATTCTCAAAAGAATTGGCCGCCTTCGGCCTCGGACTGATCGGACTGTTTACCGCGCCGGCCATGATTTTCATGGGGTTGCTGGCCGACCGCATCGGCCGCCAATGGTCCTACTTGCTCGGCTCGGCATCGTTGATGACCGGCATTTTTCTTCTTGATGATGATCACCGATGTCAGCCAGAGTTGGTTGTTCTACGCTTTTCCGCCGTTTATCGCGGTTGGATTCTCATCGCGCCAGTCGCTGTACCCGACCATCGCCGCCGATCTCTTTCACGGCAAATCTTTCGGCGCGATCATCGGCGCGATCTCGCTATTTATCGGCGCTGGGGCGGGCATCGGGCCTTGGCTCGGCGGTGTCATTTATGATTGGACCGGCAGTTACCAGCAGGCTTTCTCGGTCGCGCAGGCACTGACGTTTGTCTCAGTGGTCTTCATTTGGATGGCCGGGTCGCGCAACCATAAATAAAAATACATGGCGTTGCGCCATGTGCAATCAACTGTTTGTTGGAGAGCGCCATGTCTAAACAAGAAAAGAAATTTACCGGTGAAATCGGCATTCACTATCCGCTTCATGTCCTCAATCGTTACTCGCTGCCGGAATTGATCGGGCTCGCCGAGACGGCTTGGCGGACCATGGAACAATTCGGATTCAGCCAGGTTTGGACCAATGACAATCTGGAATATCGCAGCGTGTTGGCGAGCTCGGCGGCGATCGTGGCTCGATTGCCGGTCAAACTTGGGACCGCGGTTACGGTGCCCTACTTTCGCAACCCGGTCGATTTGGCCATGGCGTTCGCCACGATGTCCGAGCTCATGGACGGGCGTGAAATCTCGCTCGGTTTGGGACCCGGATCCAGATCGATACTCACGCATCAAGTGGAACGGGTGAAGCCGCTCACGATCATGGCGGAGTTGGCTACCGCGTTGCGGACGTTGTTTGCCGGCGCGGCGCTAAGAACCAGCGACATGCCCGTGCTGGCGTCCTATTTTCATATGAACGCGCAACAATACGCGCTTCGCTTCAAAACCCAATCGCCGATTCGACTCTATTATGGACCTAGCCTGCTCAAACCCGCCGTGCTCGATCTCATTTCGCGCCACTTCGACGGCGTGATCTTGCAAACTCTTTATGGCATCGCCGATATGGAAGCGTCGCTAACGCGTCTGCAAGCGGCGCGAGCGCAATCGCCGCTGGGCGAGCCGCTGCGCAAAGTCATGCTGCTCAACGCTTCGGTTTCGCGCGATGGAGAGGCGGCCAGGCAGCATGCGAAAAGATTCGTCTCACATATCGTTTCCGGTTGGCCGGATGATGTTCTGGCGGCAAAAGGTATCGACCCGGGGGCTGTTCAATCGGTGCGAAAGGCCTATGCCGAGAATCGCGGCGTCGATCACGCGGCTGCTCTCACGCCGGATGAAGCAGTGGATCGTCTGATCATTGCCGGCACGCCGGCCCAGTGCACGCCGCGGATCGCCGAACTTTTTGCCCTGGCGGCGCGCGATGGATTCACGCAGATTACCCTCGGTGTTCCTCTCGGTCCCGATATTCCCGAAGTGATCGATCTCTGGGGCAAAGAAATCCTTCCTGCCCTGCGCTGACTTTTGCGTAGCGATTGTTTGCCCGCCGGTCGACGATCGAGTCGATGCAAGTCGGATTTAGTCGGTCAGGTTCTCGGCGCGCACGCGGCAAAGATAGGAACGATGCGGCAACGACCCGCTGATCGGATCGCAAACGTCGGCACCGATCAGCAGGCTTGGGTTAGCCGAGCTGCGGCCATAGGATTCATAGCCGGGTAGATCCAGCTCTTTACAATCCTGCCACCAGCCGTGTTGACAGCAAATGACTCCCGGCGCGATCGCGTCGGTCACTTTGGCTTTGGCGCGAATGGCGCCGCGCGGACTTTCGACGATCATCCACTGTTTATCCGCGATACCATAATGCGTTGCGGTGTCTGGATGAATATCGGCGCTGGGCTCCGGCGCGGCCTTGCGCAGACTCGAAAGCCCGCGCAGTTGGCTGTGGATGTAGGTGGTAAACTTCGCGTTGGTAAGGACCAGCGGATAATCCGCGGCTATATCCGGCCGGCTGACGCGGACTGATCAGCGGTTCCACATATTCAGGCAGGGCTGAATATCCGTGAGCCGCGAAAGTGTGCGAATAGATTTCAACCTTCTTGTCCGGGGTATTGAAGCCGCGTGGCTGACCGTTGTCTTTGACCTCGGCATACTTGGTGTACCGTGGGATCCCTGCGACGGTGATTCCTCCCGGCGCGGCTTTCAATCGAGTCAAAGGAATCCCACTTGGTTGAAGCTCGTGTTCGTAAGCCGCTTCGACATCGCTGTTCCAAAACTGATCGGCGAGTCCGACCCGTTTGGCCAACTCGAAAATAATCCAGGTATCCGAACGCCGTTCGGCCAACGGCGCCACCACCGTGGGACGATATTGCAAATGAAGCTTTCCCTGCGGCCGATGGGTGAAGCCGGCGGCCATGTTCGCCATCTCGAGAAAACTCGTGACCGGTAGCACGTAATCGCAAAGCGCCGCCGTTGGCGTCATGAAGAGTTCCGCAGCGACGGCAAAATCGACGGCGCGAAAGGCTTCGCGCGCCCGCTCGGAATCGCCGGTGGACATGACCGTGTTGGAACCAAAATTGAGCAACGCTTTGACCGGATACGGACGATCTTCGAGAATCGCGGTGAAAATATCGTAGGCGGCGCAGTTGCCGGGCTTGGCCGGCGGACCAAGGGGTTTACGTTCCCGGCCGATACGCTGAGCCGCCATTTCTTTCGGCAATAAATCTTTGCCGTTGACGGCCGCGACCGGCGCTTTGGGAAAAACCACGTTGCCGCCTTGGCGGTCGATGTCGCCGATCAGCGCGTAGAGCGTCGCGATGGCGCGGCTGGTTTGAGTGGCGTTGGTGTGCTGGCCGACGCCGTTGTGCATGAACATGCTGAGCGGGCGATTGGCCGCGAGCAAGTGGGCCGCGGCATTTACTTTTTCCGCGGGCACCGAAGTGATCGCGGCAGAGGCGTCGGCACGGTAGCGCGAGGCAAGCTCGGTAAGGGCCGCGAAAGCGGGACGACAGAAAAGTTTATGGCCATCGCTGCCGGCGATCTCGCGATCGCCCGCCAGCGCGGGGCGCACGTCATCGGACTCAAAAGTTCCGCTCGAAGGATCGTAGATCGCCGGTTTGTTGCTGCGCTCATCCCAAACGACCAGGCGTTCTTGTGAACCGTGCGCGGCAATGTCCGCTTCGGTCAGCGCGGCGCCGGTATCGCTGCGAAGTAAAAAAGCCGCATTGGTCCATTGGCGCACGAACGTTTCGTCGTAGAGTTTTTGTCGGATCACGACGTCGATCAATGCCAACGCCAGAGCGCCGTCGGTGCCCGGCCTCACTTGCAGCAACAGGTCAGCTTGCGCGGCGATGCCGACGCGGCGCGGATCGACGGCGACGATTTTCATGCCGCGTTTGCGCGCCGCGACGATGTCGTGGGCGAGGATCAGTGAAGTCGCGCTCGGATTGTGACCCCAGAGTAAAAAAGCATTGCTATGCGCGACATCGGGTGTCGGAATGTCGACGCCGAACGTGTAACTGAAGCCGGTGTCCTTGTGCCAATTGCAAACATGCGTAGTGGATACCCAGTTGGGACTGCCGAAGGTGCTGAGAAAACGCGCCAGCCAACGCTCGGAGTCGGAAACCGAAGTGCCGCCGGTCGTGCCTTTGGCGAGCGCGACGGCCTGCGCCCCGTGACTGGCGCGAATGGCCATCAATCTATTTGCGATATCATCGAGCGCTTCGTTCCAACTGACCCGCTGCCAACCCGGATCGGGATCGTCTTTGGGTCGCGTGCGCTTGAGCGGATAATTCAGACGGTCGGGATGATAAACCAATTCCGGCGCCGCTTTGCCCTTGATGCAGAGCACGCCGCCGTTGGGATGATCGAAATCAGCGTCGAGGCGCACCACCTTGCCGTCGGTGACTGTCGCGATGGTGGCGCAGTGCGCCGTACAGAGCGCGCAATAGCCGCGCACGGTGGAGGATTCTTGCGCGAGGTCATTCATAGTGCCTTTAACCATATGTCAAAAGCCTGTGAGGTGTCCACAATGGATGCGGCAGAGACGACGCGCTTGGCAGATCGCACAGCGTGGGCCAGTTCGCTTAGCTGCCGCCAAACAGCCGCTTGACCGCCGAGCCCACGCCCTCGACCACGTCACCCGCCCCTTCCATGCCTTTTCGGCCGAGCGCACCGAGCCCTTCGGCGACGCTCTTGCCAAGCTGTCCGGCCATGGCGGTGGCGATGCGAGTAGACAGATTCTCATTCAAAGCAAAGTTCGGATGACTGGTGTCGCCCTTGAGAACGAAGTCGAGGTCGATGGCGTTGTTATGGTCCTTTAGAAAATTGATGACGGTGCCGCGCGGCAGGCCCATGAAGGTGTCAAAGAGCCCGCGCGCGGGCGCTAATTCGAGGTCCTTGAGAACGAGCTTTCCATTGCCGTCTAATTTTCGGTTGCGCACTTCGGAGGCGAGATTCAAATCGACGGATCCTTTCGTCACCCGAATATCATTGCTCTTGACCAAATAGGGTTGGAGCGCCACGATATCCGCTGCGGTTAGAACGACGCGCGAAGAAGAATCACGAGCGCCCGGGCCGACCCAGCCGCTCACTTTCACCTCGCCGTCTCGCCGGACTCCTTTTATGATTCCGGTAATATCAAAGCGAGTTTCTTCGGCAGCCGGCACCGCGACATCGCTGAATCTTCGCTTCGATCCGATAAACCGAGTTCGTAACGGTGGCGGCTCACCGTGGCGTCGTAAAGATCCAGGCTGCCATCCTTGAGCTCGATGGTGGAAATGATTACGGCGCGGGAGGCTTTGTTCTGGTCTTTTGATTCACTTCTTTGGTTCTTGGATTCGGTCAGGCTGGGAACCATGACCAACTTCCCCGGGGTGCGCAGCATGGACAGATAGGGTTTCTCGACGACGATGGAAGCGATGCGGATTTTATCGGAGAAAAGGCTACGTAGGTCGGGTACGATGGTGACGTGCTCGGATTCGAGTGTGCGTGCGGTGGGCCAGCCTTTGGGAGCGTCGATGCTGAGCCCAAATAATTCAATGGTAAACCAGTTGACTTTAAATTGAGTCACGCGACTGCCAGGTCCTAGCGCGTCGATGACTGTACTCTGGAGCTTCTGCACGCCGAGGCGATAGCCTGCGGCGAGAGAGATGCCCAAGCAGGCTATCACGGCGACGAGGATGATTTGCCAGCGCTTCATATTCTATGCTTCACGTACGAGTATCGATACTTTACGAGCCGCGACGCGGCTGCGCAAACTAAAAATCCCGTTAACTTCTTCTCGCGCGATTCTGTCGGTCAACGAATTGTGCTAGGTTGACGCTCGCTGGAGCGCGCGAGCTTACTGCACCGGGTTCGCTCCGCGCTGTGAAAACATCAGGAAAGTGGGAACGTTCGATGCGCCGAAAAGTCGCAGTCCTTGTCCGTCGCTTTGTCGCTGCGGTAGGTTTTTTGATGATCGCCTCGGCGCCGCTTTATAGCGCGACGATCGCCGAAGTGTCGGCAAAAATAAAAACTCTCAAAGCACCGGAGCGGCTTAACTATCTTCTCAAAGGCGCTCAGGCCGAAGGTGAGCTGGTCTACTACGGCACTTTGCCGATCGACGAATTTCTGCCGCTGGCGCAGGTCTTCAATCGCCGTTATCGCTCCCTCGCGCTGCAGCATTACTTTTCGCCGCGCGACGGCATTCTCGCGCGCACGTTGACCGAGGCGCGAGCAGGAAGACACGCGGTAGACGTTATTCAAGTCGACTTGAGCTACGGCTACCAGTTGTTGAACGCGAACTTGGTTCAACCTTATTCGATCACCAGCGCTTCCCGTTTCTACGACGGCACCTACGATCCCGCCGGCAATTGGCACAGCATGTATTACTTAACCACGGCGTTGATCTACAACACGGCTGCAATCAAGCCTGAGCAAGCACCGAAGAGCTACGACGATCTGCTGAGCCCGAATTGGAAGGGAAAGATGCTGTTCGATCCCGAGGCGGGATATCTTCTCGCCGCAATGGAGGAAGCCTGGGGTAAAGAAAAAGCCGTTAATTACCTGACGCGCCTGGCCAAGCAGGACCTGAGCTATCGCCGCGGCGGCACGCTGACGACACAAGTGGTGGGCTCGGGAGAATATCCGATCGGCATAGCGATCAATGGCGAAACCTCTGCTGCCGTGCGCGAAAAAGGCGCGCCGCTGGGTTTTAAAGTCCTCGCGCCGACAATTATCAAACCGGAAGGATTTTTCTTGGCGAAAAACGCCCCGCATCCGCACGCCGCTTTACTGTTTGCCGAATGGGCGTTTTCCGACGAGGCGCAGTCTTTCTTGGCAACGAATTTGGGCAAAGGGAGTGCGATGAAAGGCGTGCGCAGCAAGTTCAAAGAATTTCAACTCCAGCCCGACTATGTCGTGAATCCCAAGCTCGGCGCGAATCTGCAAAATTATATTCAGGAATTTCGCAAGATCATGGGGGCGCCGTAAATAGAAAATTCAAAACGTTCAAGGGTTCAAAACGTTCAAGCCCCCTCCTTCGTCCTCCCCCGCGTCGCGGGGGAGGAAAGAGGTGGGGGAGTTGAACTGAGGGCTGAGCGGTTGAACGGCTTGAACGTTTTGAACCTTTCAAAGGGATCATGAAACTCGAAATTGCAGAATTTCCGGTAAAACAAATCCGCTTGGGGCATCGCTTCGCTTACGCTGACCAGGTGCTCGATGTCGATGAAGGCGCGCTGCTCGCATTGGTATTGGAAGACGCGCGGATCACCGATGCGTCGCTGGCCGTGGCCGCGCCGGGCGAAAGGACGCGCATCACCGGTATTCGCGACATCGTCGAGCCGAGATATAAAGTTTCCGGCAGCGGCCAGATATTCCCGGCGTGTTGGGACCGGTTGCGAATGTCGGTGATGGCCGGACTCATCGGCTGTCGGGCATGACGGTGATCGCTGCCGCCGAGTACGAGGGCACGATCCGCGCCGGAACAACCGTGCAAAGGAGCGCGATCCTCGATATGTCGGGTCCGGGAGCGGCAATTTCCCGGTTCAGCGCCTATCGACATTTAGTTCTGAGTTTCAAAATCGTTCCCGGTCTCGGCGAGCTCGATGCCCACAGCGCGATTCAGTTGGCGGAATACAAAGTCGCCTGTCGCCTGGCGCAGATCACTACAGAACTCGCGCCGATGAAGATTGAAACTTACGATCTCGATGATAGAAACCCGGCGCTGCCCAACGTGATGCTGGTCCAAGGCTGCATCACCGACCCGCAACATGTGCATTCCGGAGTGGGCTACTACGGCCTTTCGCTGCGCAGTTCGATGGCGACCTTCGTTCATCCCAACGAGCTTTTTGATGGCGCGCTGACCGTCGACACGACGCGGTCGGGCCGCGGCTATTATCCGACGACCTGGGATTGGCAGAATCATCCACTGGTGCTCGAGTTGTACGCCGCGCACGGCAGGAGTTTGAACTTTGCCGGCGTGATTTTGCAGCGTATCCGGTTTGAAACCAATCACGGCAAAGAAGTGGGCGCGCAAAACGCGGCGCGTTTGGCGAAGGCGATGGGCGCGGACGGCGCGCTGGTCACCTGGATTGGCGGGGGCAACGCTTTTGTCGATGTGATGTTTACGGTGCGCGCCTGTGAGCAAAGCGGCATCAAGACGACGCTGGTGACCTACGAGCACGGCGGCAAAGAAGGCAAAGACAGTCCGGTGTTGTTTTATCTCGCTGAGGCGGATGCGGTGGTGAGCACGGGCACTCTCGATAAATCCGTGGAGTTGCCGGCGATGGACAGAGTGATCGGTCCGTACGAAGAAATCAAGATTTTGCCTTTTCCCGGCGCCGCGCCGGTCCCGTCCGCGGTGCGTTGTCGTTGGAATCCCGCGACGTGATCATCGGCGGCGCCGATCTTTGGGGAGAAGGTAAATTTAGATGCGAAGAATTCTGAGGGTTCAAAACGTTCAAGCCGTTCAACCGCTCCGCGGAGTCTGTCCTGAGCGCTGCCGAAGGAGGTTCAAGCCCCCTTCTTTATCTTCCCCCGCGACGCGGGGGAAGAGTCAGAGATAGGGGTTGGAACGATTTGAACGGCTTGAACGTTTTGAACGTTTAAGGAGACCTCCTTATGATTAAAGTGGTTCACGTCGTCAATCAATTTTTTGCCGGCCTCGGCGGGGAAGAAAAAGCCGGGTTGCCCGTGGGTGTCATCGCCGGCAGCGCCGGCGCGGCGCGAGCACTGAGTCAGAAACTCGGCGCGGAAGCGCAGATCGCTTGCACGATCTATGTCGGCGATAATTATTTCCACGAGCATAAAGACGAGGCCATGCAAGCAATTCTCGATGCCGTTCGTACGGCAGGGCCGGAAGTGCTGGTCGCGGGGCCGGCGTTCAACTCCGGACGCTACGGTCTGAGTTGCGTCGAGATTTGTAACGCGGTTGCCCAGGCACTGGGAATTCCCTGCGTGACGGCGATGCACGAAGAAAATCCCGGCGTTGGAGTTTATCGCGAACTCGGCAATGCGCAGATTTACTGCTTACCGACCACCGAGGCGACTACCGGCATGAATGACGCGATGACGCGTATGGCAAATTTCGCACTGCGTCTCGGCCGCGGCGAAGAGATCGGCTCGGCGGTCAAAGAAGGCTACTTCGGGCGCGGCATCCGGCGCATCGAACCCACCGAGCAGCGTGGCGCAACCCGCGCGGTCGACATGCTGCTCAAAAAAATCCATCACGAGCCGTTCGCAAGCGAACTGCCGATGGAAATCTGGGACGATGCGCCGCCCGCGCCGCCCTTGGTACGGGTAAAAGAACGCAACATTGCCGTCGTGACGACCAGCGGCGTGGTGCCGTGGGGCAATCCGGATAAATTTAAAACTTATCGCAACACCTATTGGCGCAAATACAATATCGCCGAGCTGAAAGAGCTCGAGCCGGGAAAATGGGAAGCGGTTCACGGCGGCTACAACGTCGCTTATATGAATCAGAATCCGCATTACGGCGTGCCGCTCGACGCCTTGAGATCGTTGGAAGCGGAGGGCGAGATCGGCGCCGGGAAACTTTATCCGGCCTACTATGTCATTCCGGGTAACCAAGGCTCGCCGACGGTGATGCGCCGGATGGGTCAGGAAATCGCCGCGGACTTAAAGAAAGACAACGTCGAAGGCGTTCTCTTCGTCGCCACGTGAGGAACCTGTAGTCGCAGCGGCGCTGTGATCAGCAAGGAACTCGAAAAAGCCGGACTGCCGGTGGCGTTAATCAGTGCGATGTTTCCGGTAGCGCAACAAGTGCGCGCGAATCGCATCGTCAAGGGAGTGAGCATCCCGCATCCGTGCGGCGATCCGAACCTGTCCAAAGAGTTGGACGCGCGACTACGCCACGATATTATTCAAACCGCCCTCAAAGCGCTCGAATCCGAGGTGGATGGTCCGACGCTGTTTTCGCCGCCCGTGGCTATGGGCGGATAAGGGTCAACGAATTTTGCTCTTGGTGGCGTGTCACTTCTTTCGATTGCCTGGGAAAGAATTCGACAAGCTCAGCATGCACGGAAATGTTTTTTCGCGAAAGCTTATCCGTTTGTCCTGAGCCTGTCGAAGATTCCGGGAGTTTTTCAGGACCCCGTCCTCGCTTTGAATAACGAGCGACACGACGCGGCAAATGATCGGATCGCGTTCGGAATGCATTGCTCGCGACCTTGTTTCATGGCGCATTGGACGCTTGCCGTCGGTTGCCAATTAGGACAAGCTCAGATTGGCGGCGCGCTGCGGCGCAAGGGAAGTTGGGAGATTAATGAAGATCATTTGGCTATTCAGTCTACTGATCATGTTCGCCACGGCGGGTGGCGTGCTCGCTCAGACCAGTCCGGAGCGCATTCGCATCAGCTATTCGAGCGGCGGCATGACATCCATCGATCTGTTCATCGCGCGCGACAAAAAATATTTCCAGGAACAAAGACTCAATGCCGAGTTGATCCGGATGCCCGCCAACCTTGCGATTACCGCGGGTATTTCCGGTGAGATCGATGTGCTCGGCTCGATCGGCAGCGCCATCCGTTCGATCCAACGCGGCGCGCCGTTACGGGTGGTGTCCGTGACGCTGCGCCGTCCGCTGTTTTTTCTGGTCGCGCGGCCGGAATACAACAGCGTCAAGGATCTCAAGGGAAAGACCATGGGCATCGTGACCTTCGGCGGCAGCCAGCACACCACGGCGAAGCGGATGCTCGCGCTGAGCGGTATCAATGCCGACAAGGATTTGACCGCGATCCAGGTTGGCGAAGAATCCGTTTTGCTTCAAGCCCTGACGACCAACGCGATCCAAGTGGCGGCGATCAGCCCGCCCTACGCGCAGATCGGCAGGGAAAAATTCAAAATGAAAATCCTCGAATCGTCCACGGACAAATTCGCCAGCATCCAAAACGGCGCCGCGGTGAACTTGAAAACGCTGCAAGAGAAGCCGGAGTTTCTCAAGCGCTTTCTGCGCGCCCGGGCGCGAGCCAATCAGTATTTCATGGAACAGGAGAAGGAAGCGGCCGAGCTGCTGGCGAGCATCTGGAACTCCGACCTCAAGATTGCGTTAGACAGTTACCGCGCTTCCCGTCCGGCATTCACCGGCACCGGCATTCCCAACGACGACGAGATCAAGGAATATCTCACGCTCGACGCCCAAATCATTGGCCTCGCGCAACCCGTGCCGGTGGCGAGCGTATTCGATTTCACCTTGCAGCGAGAAATAAACAAAGAGTTGGGAATTAGATAAATAGACGGTTGTCGCCTGACCTTCCTTGCACCCGCGCGGGTTTTGCCCGTCGTTGACTATGCGCAGGCGCCCCTCTATAAATTAGCGAACTGTTTTTTTGGAGGTTTGATACGAAATGAGCGCGGTTGCGATGAAGTTCGGGTCTCATTACTTGCCAACTTACGTGCCCGAACTTGACGGTTCGGTTACCGAGTTCTATCAGAAAATGTTTTCCCAGATGGAGGAGATGGACCGGCTCGGCTACGACCACATCTGGGTCACCGAGCACCATTTTGCCCATTATGGCGGCGATCTGCCGCATCCTCCGACGTTCCTATCGGCGATTGCGCGCACGACGAAACGGATTCGGCTCGGAGTCGCGATCAACGTATTGCCCTTGCACAATCCCATCGACGTTGCCGAGTCCTATGCGATGGTCGACGTGATTTCCAATGGCCGTCTTGATTTCGGTGTCGGCAAGGGCAGCGAAGTCCACGAATACAGAAAATTCGGCACCGACCAGAAAGAAGCCACCGGCCGCATGTATGAGGGCGTTGAAGTCATGTTGCAAGCTTGGTCCGACCAGCCGGTGAATTTCAGCGGCGAGTTTTTCAAATACCAGAACGTGCCGGTGTTTCCCAAACCGGTGCAGCGACCCCATCCGAGATTCTGGGTCGGTTGCGCGCGCAGCGAGGACAGTTTTCGCTGGGCCGGTGAGAACGGCTTTCAGCTGATGACGCTGCCGTACCTCTATCGCGAACCGGGAGCCTTGCCGGCATTGGTTAAAATCTATCGCGATAACTTAACGAAGGCCGGCCATGACGCCTCGAAGATGGATATCCTGGGTAAGTTTCATATTTTTGTTTCGAGCAGTTTAGATAAAGCGATCGACGAGGCGGCACCCTATTTAGATAACTATCTTGAGGTTCATACCGCTGCAGATACCGAGCGCAAAGAACAGGGCTTGCTCATCCAGCGCGATGCCAAAACGCAGTTAACCGAGGGCTTCGTGATTGCCGGTGATCCGCAGCGCTGCATCGACGCGATCCACAAATGGCGCGAGTCCGTCGGCCTGACGACAATCTCCGGCACGTTTCATTTCGGCGGCATGCCGCAGGAGATGGCGCTAAAAAACATCCGGCTGTTTGCCGACAAGGTCATGCCGCAGTTTAAATAGAGAACATTGGCCGCAAAGAACACAAAGGGCGAAAATCGAATGTAGGGGCGACCGGCGGGTCGCCCTTGGATGCGAATACATTGCGAGTCAAATCTTTCTGGGCGACGAAATAGTTTTGTTAGCTATTCTATTTCCAACGACTTCATCAGCTTCAGAAGATATTTCGATTCGAGCCCTTAATAGCTTGGCTGCGGCGGAGCGATTTCCTTGAGTTCTCGAAAGCGCTTTTAAAGATTAGAAGTTTTCTCGCCGCGTTCATTCCGTCTCGATATGACAGATTCTCAAATAGTCGTGAACCTTCTCCGCCGGCGATTCTGCTCGGCAAGTTTCTTAAAGTGATGTTGGGGCCGGAACTCAGCACGATTGCGCGTTCTATGACATTGGCAAGACTTCGCGTACGTTGCCCGGCCAGACTGTAAGCCAGCCATGCGCTCGCGGGCTTCGTCGGTGAATGCTGGTGATAACCTTTCCAGTCGCGGTCGCGTGCTTGCGTAAGAGATATTCGATTAAGCTAAGGCAAATCCTCGCGCCGCTCCCTCAACGGCGGGAGTTTAATGGCCACGACGTTTAGGCGGTGGTAAAGATCTTCGCGAAACAGCCCTTCCCGTACGGAGCGTTCCAGGTCGCGATTGGTTGCCGCGATAACCCTCACGTCAACGGCAATGGGTGTTGCGCCTCCCACCCGTTCGAACTCGCGCTCTTGCAGAGAATCGTCAGAAGCTTCGCTTGCAGTTCCTGAGAGATATCGCCGATCTCGTCAAAAAAAATGGTTCCGCCTTCGCGCCAATTCGATCTTGCCTTTTTTGCGCCGCTGAGCTCCGCGTGAATGCGCCTTGCTCGTAGCCGAACAGTTCGCTCTCCAAGAAGCTCCTTGGAAAGCCCGACCGAATTTATTGCGATGAACGGCCTGTCCCCTCTCTCGCTCCAGTTGTGGATCGAGCGGGCGAAGTATTTCTTTGCCCGTGCCGCTTTCGCCGAGGAGCAAGACGGTCGCATTGCTGGCGGCTGTTTTTCGGGCCAATTCGACCGCCTGTTTCATCTTGACGCTTGCACCGACAATCAGTTGATAACGTTCTCCTACCTCCTCTGAGAGGATTTCGACGCCACGCTTTAGCCGCTGTCTTTCCAGACGCTTTTCGTACGACATGAACGATTTGCTCGGGTTTGAAAGGCCGCGTGATAAAGTCGTACGCTCCTTCTTGCATGGCTTCGACCGCGCGCTCGACCGTGCCGTAGGCCGTAATCATGATCACCGGAGTATCGTCTTCTCGCTTGCGCAGTTCGCGCAGCACATCCATGCCGCTGACATCGGGCATCATATAATCAAGAATGATGAGATCGGGCCGGAAAGTGTCCAGTTGCTTTAAGAGCATCGCCGCCGTCGTCGGCGGTCTCTATCGTTATAGCCGGCGCGGGCAAGCACTTGCTCTAAAATTCTCCGGTTGGAAGGTTCGTCGTCAACGACCAAAATGTTTTCGCTCATGGCCTGGTATTTTTCTCTAATTGTAAGCAGCCGCCCTCGCTTGATAATCCAGCGGCAGCGTCACCGATAAAGGTTGATCCTTCACCCACTTCACTTGACACTTCGATGGTCCCGCCCAGTAGGCCAGCAAGCCGCTTAGACGATGGCAAGTCCAAGACCCGTACCGCGGTATCTTCTTGCATTTGATGATTTTCCTCGATCGAAATTCCTCGAAGATATGGTTCATGTCTTTCTTTGCGAATGCCGATCCCCGTGTCCGACACTACCAGCTTCAATGCTCCGTTTTGCTGGGAGGCAGAGATTTCGATCTCGCCGCGCTCGGTGAACTTTGCCGCATTGTCCAAGAGATTAAGAATGATCTGTCTAAGTTTGTCCCGATCGCCGTCTAGGATCCGGTAGATCCCCAGCGAGTGTTGCGGATGATGCTGGACATGGGTCTTGTTCATAGTGGATTCGATCGTCGGAGACAGCTTCCAGAATGATTTCCTCTAGATCGATGGGCTCGATCTGCGACTTCCATTTTCCCGGCTTCGATCTTGGCGATGTCCGAGTAGACTATCAATGAAGCTGAGTAGCCGCTCGGCATTTTTGAACAGATCTTGCAGGTTCTCCTTCTGGAGATTGGGAGATCTGGCCCTCGGTTTCGCTCAAGACCGAATCCCGGCGTACGCTAATGATCGCGCTCACCGGCGTACGCAGCTCATGGCTTACATTGGCGAGAAACTGCGACTTGTGCCGATTGGCGGTTTCGTGTTGTCTGATAGAGCTCACCCCAGTTCCATCGTTCATTCGATTGACATTTGCCGCTAATGTTCCTCGTTCATCCCTGTTTGGAATGTTGATATGATTCGAAAAATATCCTGAGGCGATCTGCTTAAGACGAAAGTCGATTTACTTTCACAGATCTTATTCAGGGACCAAAGACAAAAACGAATCCCCGAGCATTATGACGCCGAGCCCGATGCTTCCGAATGCGAAGCCGATAACGACCCATTGTGGCAGCCTAGGTAAGCTTCCCCGCTGCTCTCAATGCTTGTCACCATGTCGGCTGCGGCTCTATTCATAAGTTGGTTGGTTACGGCGATCGAGACGAATCCGCTAGAAGACTAGCTTGCGCGATTCTGAAGCTCGCACCCCTCGACAGCCTTTCCCGCGCGGATGAGGTCAACGACTCGGGCGACTACCTGCGTAAACTGGTCGTAATTCCTTTTCAGACTTCACCTAATATCTCTGCCTCATCATGAGCAACAAACTGCACCCGGTGAGAGCCGAAGCTGGTTTAGAGTTGGCGGAGTGTCTCCGCGAGGGGTTCCCATTCGTCCGAAACGAAAAGGGCTGAAGTCACGTTGTAAAGCTCAGCGGTAATGTCGGTGTTGAAGTTCGCGCGATGTCGGCGGCGATTTTTCTCTGGAGTGTTATCATCTCCTCGGCGCGACTGTTCACTCCGCCGAGTACCTGAAGGCCAACGATTCCGAAAGTAATGAGCAATACCGCGATGGTCAGGAATGCGACCAGCAGTTTGATGTGAACGCTCGTCGGCACGCGCGCAACAAAACGCGGTAGACCAGTCCGTCATTTTGCTGCGTCTCTCGCCAAGCAACCTCCGAATGTCTTGGAGAAATTCGTCCGGATCGAATCGAACTCTCCATATACTGCACGCGGAGGGTTCCCCTCGGGTCTATGAGGGAAGTAAGAAAGCTCTGTGATCCACGGTCCCACGAGGACCGTTTTTGTAATAGATGCCGTAGCGCCGGGCAACCTCCCGAATCTCAGTCGAGGAACCTGTCAGGAAAGCCCAGCCAGCCGTGTTGGCGTTGTGTGCCTCCGCATCAGCGCTTGAAACCTTCACATTGTCATGGTCGGGATCCACGGTAATGGAGATGAAGAAAACCTTGGAACCGAAACTTGACCCCAAGCGAGACTGGAGTCCGACCATTTTACCTGTGAGGATAGGACACGTATCCGCGCAACTTGCGTATATGAAGGTTACCGCAACCACTTTGCCAGCGAGAACTCTTTAGCGACAGCTTTTTCCCGTCCTGAGTCGTAAGGGTGAAATCCGGTGCTGGTCCGATCTTCGGAAGGTCATCCGTAATGGCTTCTTGACTCGGTACAGCCATTGACCAACCGACTTGCATTAAAAGAATGAGGAGGCCAATAGAACAAGCGTTCCACGGTGTTCACGACTAACTCTTCAGCTCCTTTTTGAGCTCTCTAAGAAATCGCCAGTCTGCGCCTTGGGCAATGATCTTGTTGGGGCTTGTCTTGATCATGCCGATGTCATGCAGACTAAATGCGTAGAAACGCGCGCTGTCTTCAGCATCGTATTCCCGCCATCTTGCATAGGAAACCTCCTTCATAGTCTGAAGAGACATAGCGTACTCTTTCTGTAAAGCCGCCGTCCACTATCATTTGAGCGGCGCGTTCGGGCTCCAAAGCGCAGATGTCCGTCGCTTTTAAAATCGCTCGGAGCGCGCGCTTGGTTGCGATAGGGTGCTTGCGCACAAAATTCCGGTTTGCCACCACCATGCAGCAAAAGTACTGAGACCATGGCCGATCTGTGGTGCTATTCACGATTACATGGCCGATGTTCTTCTCGCGCAGCTCCTGCGGTACTGGCGGAAATGCCATAAGCGCATCTACTTTGCGTTGGGCGAGCAGCCGAGCCGATTCTGCTGGGTCATGAGTGAGCCAGTTGATATCTCTCCGCGGATCGAGGCCTACGTACGACGCCATGCTGGCGAGAAATCAGGTGGTGGGCCGAGCCCATAGAAGGCACACCCACGGATTTACCCTTCAAGTCGCGGATCGCGCGAATTCCCCCAGTGCCGAAAAGCTCGAAACAACCGACATGAACGCCTCCAAGCAATGTAATGGGTGCGCCGGCTTCCAACTCGACTAGGAATGGCGCCACGAACGCCATGCTAATATCGACGGCGCCCGAGGCGAAAGCCGGATATGGGTAGACGCCGGTGAACACGTGCTGAATATCGCGAAAGCCCTCTGCGGGTAGCAACTCCTTGACCACGTACTGCGGCGCTACGCAAATGCCTGCGACCTGCGCTAGCCGAATCCGTGTCGTCTCGGGCGGTGCTTCCGCCGCGAAAGAGTTGGAATCAAGCCCGGCGAGGCCCATTGTCCCCGCAAGCGCTAACTTACTGAGAAACTCCCTTCGACTCAAAACCGGCGATTCTCGAAACGTCATAAATTCCCTTCTGGGTGGCGGTTCGTGTGCACGGCTCCGTTTGCATTCGAGCCGAACGCTAGAAACCAAAAGTTCGTTACGATCGTGTCACCTTGCATCATCCTCCTTCTGACTGGGCCGTATAGCACGAAATGGGTTTCTGAGCAGCTCCTTTTGTAGTCTGGCTCACATTAGCTCAAGCAGCTTTCTGCGTTCTTTTATGACCAATCCGATCGAACCTACGTGCAAACCACAAAACGAATGCCAACCGCGAAAAACTAAAAGGCATCTCAGTACGCCGGAATTAATGAATGAATCTCATGTAACATCGTGGCTATGATCTGCAATCTAAAGAGACGGTGTTATTTACCACACGAATGGTGTCAAAATAACCACCGCATTTTTTACTCCAAAGCCTCTGCTTATCAGCACATTCGCCGACTCAACGACTCAATCCATTTCTCTTTCTCTCCAGTTCAGTGAACATTGTGAGCCGTGCACCGGGTGCTTCCATGCCGTTAAAAACAGTCGGTGGCATTTACGACACCTGTAGTGGCAAAACGACAACCGCTGCTCACCGTAGAATTCAGACTCTCTATCATTCCCTTTTAATTCGATCTGTTTGTGAGGATCTCCTCCGGCGGCATTGCGCTTGCTCAGGGTGAGTCGGGCTCAATCTGATGAGGAGGAACAAATGGCAATAACAAACTTTTATAAAAAATTGTGCAGGCTGCGCGACGTGCTCCTGGCGACGCTGATCCTAATTGTTGTTGCTACCCCGGCGGCGGCTCAAAACATTGTGACGCGCTGGGCGGCCACGGCGCAGACCGCAATTGCCGTCGCTCGAACTCCCGCCAGTGCGAACGTGCTGCATGCGATGGTGCAGTTGGCGATGTACGATGCTGCCATCGCTATTGAGGGCGGCTACGAGCCGTATGGCGCAGAAGTGATAGCTCCGCTGGGCGCGGACACCAATGCTGCGGTAGCCACCGCCGTCTACCGCGTGCTCCGTGAGCGCGTGACGGGGCAAGCCTCCTTCTTAGACAATGAGTATGCCAATAACTTGGCTGGCATTCCCGATGGGCAGGCGAAAACCAGATGGTGTCGAGGTCGGTGAGGCTGTGGCTGCCGCCCTTCTTGCGCTGCGAGAAAACGACGGGTTCGACAACGTCGTACCTTACGTGCAGCCATCGCCCGGCCCGGGAGTGTTCGAACCGGTGGCGCCGGCTACTCCCATCGAAGTCAAACTCGCACAAGTAAGCCCTTACACATTCGATGATCCGGCTGCCTTCCGTCCCGATGGCCCAGCGCCGCTGGCTTCCAGTGAGTACGCTGAAAACTTCATCCAGACCGCGACTACGGTCGCTCCAACAGCACGTTCCGTTCGCCGCAGCAGACAGACACGGCGCTATTCTCGGCGGAGGATCCGTACACCCAATGGAATCGAAACCTGCGCAACATCGCAATCACCCATCAGCTTGACACTACGGAGACAGCTCGGATGATGGCCATGGCGTTCACTGCCGGCGCGGACGCGCTTATCGGCTGTCTTGAGGCAAAGTACCTTTATATGCTGGTGGCGCGGTGCGTACGCATCCAACGGCCAGCACGACGGCAATCTCGATACCGATCCCGATCCTACCTGGACCGCATTCTCACTGTAAATTTTCCGGAGTACCCCTCGGCGCATGCGTGCCTGTCAACGGGAATTACCGACGCGCTAGCCGCTTACTTTTGGCACGAACAACTTCAGCGTAACCCTCGACAGCACTATGCCGGGCTTGATTGCTTCGCGTGCGCACTTACCGCAAGCTCAACGACGTCACTCGTGAGGTCGACGACGCCCGCGTCTGGGGCGGCCTCCACTGGCGCAACTCGATGAAAGAAGGTGACAAGCTAGGCCGCAAGGTAGCCGCCCATATCGTGCGCCACTTTTTCCTGCCAACTGAGTAGCCCGATTTGATTTTCCGGCGAGGAAAAAAATGAAACGCCTTCCATCCATCGGCCTGCTCATCGTTGTCCTGGCGCTCGCCGTCGCTAGCGCGGATGGTGGCGCAGACTGAAGCGGACGGGCGGCTCCGGCCGCTCATCACGACAGCGGAATCTGGTAATTGGGCAAAACCGCTTCGCCTTCGGACTCATGAAGGCCAACCGCTTCCTCGAGGGAGTCCACGTAGTCGTCCGACTCTACACCATAGGGGGGAATGAGGCGCAGCTGACGAGCCAGACTAATGCGCCCTACCGGCCGGTGGAAATTATCGAGCCAAGACAGCAGGTTGCATCGCCATGCCGATGGGACGCGGCATCTGCATCGCGCTAATACGGGTGTGCGGGGCCTTTTACGTGACCAAGGTCACTTTTGCGCGGCCCGGCCCATGGGCCATTGAGATAATCGCCGGTGAGGGGAACGGTTTTGACACAGCGCGCGTCAAGGTTACGGTCTTGGATTCACCGCCCACTCCCATGCTGGGGTCGACCTGCACCACGCGACCAGAACCTCGTCGCCAGCGACGTTCGCGATCTGCGCCAGATCGATACCAGCGAGCGACCAGATCGTCGGCTGCATCGAGTTCGAATCGCGGATGCTATCACACAGGGCAAGCCTCAGGTCATTGTGTTTGCGACTCCGCAGTTCTGCACCAGCCAGATGTGCGGGCCGATTGCTTGAGATCGTGCGAAGATTACTCCCCGTGTATGCCAGACCGCGTCGTTTTCACTCATCAGGAAATTTGGCAAGATTTCGCCGGTAAAAAGCTTTTTCCGACGGTGACCGAATGGCGTCTCCAATCGGAGCCGTGGATCTTTCTGGTTGATGCACAGGGGATCATCCGCGCCAAATTCGAGGGACTCCCGACCGTGCACGAATTTGGAAATGGCCCTGGAACAAATGCTGATGCGGGGAACACCCCGTCGTCAATGAGTTTGTGATTTTAGAAGTTTTAGAGGAGGGTCTATGAAATGCTGGCACAGTTTTGAAAATTGGCTTGTTGACGCTGTGCACCATTGACCTGAACGTTTCCTCGATGGTACTAGCCGATGAAAAGCGGTTGAGTGTTCCTGTCGCCTTCGGGCGCGGCTTAAATACCCTAGGGCCAGGAAACGCGCTGAACCACGCGATACTCCCTCAACAAATCAAAGTTGATCAAGGCGGTGTCGTGCATTTTCTCGTCGGCCGGCTCTCACGTCGTCACGGTGTACAAACCAGGAACAAAGCCAGAGGATATCTTGGTTCCGCCTCCACCGCCTCCATTCACCAACGCGGTGATCAATGACCCGACCAACCGATACTATCTAGGAATTCATTCCACCGGACCCGCCGGGAGAGCCGTTCGGCAATCCGCCGACGATAAATCCCTCCAATGCTCGCAATCGTGTGGAATCTGTGTCGTTCGCGGAACCGGGGACTTATCTGGTGATTTGTAACGTGCGCAACCATTTCCTAAACGGCATGTTTGCTTTCGTGGAGGTCAAAAAACAGAAAAAAACAAAGATTGAAATTCAATAGAGAAAAGCAATGCCTGCCATGAGCGTTAACAAACAGTACTTTGAGAATTTGTTCGCATTACTGCTTTGTCTGGAAATCACTGGCTGCACTGGCGCGTTGCCTCAAGTTAAAGGTCCCTTGGCACCGGGTGACGAGCTGGTAACTCTAGCCACGCGGCCGGGTGTAACCGTAAGAGTCCTTCTGGTGACCCCCAAGACTGTTCCGAAGGGAATATTCATTTTTTATCCGGGCGGAGAAGGCTACTTGGTAAAGGAAGGCCAGGCAAGAGGGCTTTACACCCGTCTGTTTCCTGAGCACGGCTTTATGACCGTTGTTGTAGATGTACCGTCAGACCGGCCGTCTGGAATGCTAGGAGGAAATCGCTTCAGAAGTAGCAATCAGCATCTGCAGGATCTAAAAACAATCGTCGATTTCGTCTATCAAAAATGTCCGAAGCCCATATATTTGATCGGCCATAGCGCTGGAGCTACATCGGCTGCTTACCTTGCGACCGTTGTAAATGATCACCGCATCGGTGGTGTTGTTCTTACAAGTGCAGTCGGAGACGGATCGTTGGCGAATGTGCCGCTGCACACTATTGCCTATCCCGTGCTCTTTGTTCATCACAGAGAGGATCCGTGTACGAGCTTCGAAGCCGCTTATCGCCAACACCACCGTCTTATCGAGAGTTCTAGGGTTAACTTCATTGAGGTTCTTGGTGGAGACCAGTCTCAGAGCGATTGGCTGCAAGCCGCGAGATCCGGGTTTTGGGCTAAGTTGGGCGCACGGATTCTCTGGTAAGGAACGCGAGGTAGTTAGTGCTATTACCGATTGGGTTACAGGCAAGCCAGTTCCGGATCGAATTGGTCCATAATAGGAGCGGACTCATATGTTTCGTTGCACTCTATCGCGTTGCTCCAACGTACAACCTGTGGGCGCCATGAAAATCTTGCCATCTCGACGCGCGTTCATGCTGGGTCTTATAGCGGCAGCCACGGCGGCATGCGCCGCCCCGATCATCCGCACGCCCAGAGAGGAAGTATCAAAATATCCGCTCGTCGACATGCACGCACATTATCCCGGCAGACCTCCTCGCACGCCCCAGGAATTCTTTGCAACGATGGACGCCGTCGGGATCGAGCGGATGGCGCTCTTCCTCGGTGGTACTGGAAGCGGCCAAGTGAGCGAACTCCAAAAGTACCGGGAGCGGTTCGTGCTCTTTTATGCCGGCCCGATTGCCACGGACGTTGTCCGCGTCAAGATCAAGACCGGTGATCCCAAGGCGGTAGCAGAGTTGCTGACCTCCTACGAGCGAGCGCTACAGTCCGGTCTCTACCAAGGTCTGGGTGAGATCTACGCCTACCATTCCGAGCGGCCCACACAAATCGCGCCGGACTCTCCGGCGATCCGGGGCCTTTTAGAGCTGGTGAGGAGATACGGCGTCCCGATCACCATCCACTGCAACGCCGTTGGTAGAGCAGAGATGGAGCGCGCTCTCAATTCTCATCCAAAGGCGACCGTGATCTGGGCTCATACGGGAACTTTTTTGTCGCCGGCAGCGATGATGGATCTTCTGAAGGCTCATCCCAATCTCTATTTTGAGCTGGCAATAAAGAACAGACGGCTCCGATCAGACGGATATCCGATCCTATTCGGCATGACGTTACACGAGAATTGGCGGCAGCTCTTTGAATCCTATCCGGATCGATTTTTGCTTGGTTTTGATTTTCCTGGCACTGGGGCGCATCACGGAACTTCGTTCACGATGGCGGCCGAAAGCGCTGAATTCTTCAGGTCTATTTTAATGCAGTTACCCCATCCGCGGCAAGAAAAATCGCCTATGAGAATGCTCACAGAATCTTGAAGCCGCGGCCGTCTTTAATTAGGGTAGCTAGCGCGCCGGCAAATAGGAAAAATCAAAAACTTGATTGGCGGGGATCTCTTTCGTGATGCCTTCGGTTTGCCGGGCGTCGCGGATGGTGTCCGCAACCAACGTGGCGTCGACCCTGCCATCGAGGGTTTCGACCTGCTTGTGTTGATCGTAAATTTTCGAGAGCAGATCTTCGTCGTCGATGCGCAGTGCGCGCTTCAGCGTCGGCATTATTCTCGCTTTATTGTCTTTTGCAAAAGCGCGCGCCCGGGCGATGGCGCGGGTAAGGCGCCGCACTTGGTCCGGCGAGCGTTCGAGGGTCTCGCCTAAAGTCGCGATGCCGGTGCTTGGCAGGCGCACGAAGTTGCCGGAGAAGCCTAAGTTGTTGAGACCCTTCGCGATAGGCGAGAAAATTGTACGGCGGATTGAGCAGGGCCGCGGCGATACGTCCGGTTTTGAGCGAAGCGATCATGGCGGTCTGTCCGGCGATCGTGATGAGCGTGACTTGGTTGAGATCGATTTTCGACTGGGCGAGGATGCGCCGCATGATGATATCCTGCAATCCGCCGCGGGACGAGAGCGCCAGCAGCTTTCCCTTCACATCCGCGATGGCATGGATGCCGGGCGCGCCGACAAGATCCTGCAACGGGCGGTCGACGAAAAGCATGATCGTGCGCACATTGATGCCGCGGATCGCCGCGGCGACCGCCGAGCCGATGGTGGCGACGTACTGAATCTCGCCGGCCAGCAGCACTTTGACGTTGAGCGATGCGGGCATGACCACTATTTCCGCGTTCAGCCCTTCCTGTTGAAAGAAGCCGTGATCTCGCGCAACGAAAAATGGCATGGCGGTGATCGTGGTTGAGGGCAGGCCGATCTTGATGTTCTCGGCCTGAGCGCGGTTCAGAAATGGCAAGCCGGATAGGATGATAAACCCAATGGCCGCGAAATGGCGCCGAAGTCTTGTATTCTTTACGTCCTCTCCCTTGACGGGAGAGGAATGAGGTGAGGGTGCCGTTTGATTCCCCCTCATCCTAACCTTCTCCCGCGAGGGGAGAAGGGACCTAGGGATCAGTGTGAGTCTATGCGAAAGGGCCATCAAATAGTCCCTTCAATCCAGCGGGTAGAGCCGGCGCGCGTTGTCGTTCAAAATCTTTTGCTTGGTTGCGTCACTGAGCTTCGGATGATTGACGATCGGTTCCGAGGCGCCGGGCCAGCGGCTGTCGAAGTGGCTGTAGTCGGAGGCGAAGACGAGCCAGTCGTCGCCCAAGACTTCGACGACGTGCGCGAGCTCGTGCTCATCGGCTTCGAAGGAACAATAAAGTTGGCCGCGCTCCAGCAGCTTGCTCGGCTCAGTCTTGAGCTCGGGGATTTGCACGCCGAGCACTTCATAATGCTCGTCGAGGCGATGGAACCAATAGGGCAGCCAGCCGCAGCCGGATTCCAGGAAAACGAACCTTAATTTGGGAAAGCGGTCGAGCACGCCTTCGCCGATGATGACCGACAGCGCGATCATTTGCTCGAAGGGGTGGCCGAATAGGTGAGAGTAAAAAAATTTATCGACGCGCTCGGTGCCGGTGGCATCGGAACCGTAGCGGCCCAAAAACATATGGACGCAGATCGGGATGTTCAACTTTTCCGCTGCGGCGTAAAGCGGAAAATAATAAGGGTCGCCGAGATGGCGCCCTTTGACGTTGGGAAAAATCGACGCGCCGACGAAGCCGAGCTCCTTCACGCTACGATGGAGCTCTTCGACGCTGGCGTTGATATCTTGCTGGGCGAGCGCGGCGGTGCCTTTGATCCGTTTAGGATTTTCTGCGCAGTACTCGGCGAGCCAGCTGTTGCGCGCCGTCGCGAGCGCAGCGGCGAGTCCGGCATCTTCTAAAGCAGGTAGGGTTCCCGCCAGACCGGCGCCGAACAGGACGGCGACGTCGATGTGTTCGCTGTCCATGTCGACTAGCCGCGCTTTCGGATCGGTCATGCCGGGACGTCGCGGATGCGGCCGGCTGTAGGGTCCGCCGACGCCGATGCCGAGACCGCTGGGGCGCGGCCAGGCTTTGCCTTCGATGATCGTGCGCAATTGGCCGTTGCCGCTGGGACGCCGTTCCGGCGCTTTGCTTTTGTATTTGTCCGGTAGGCGCTCTTTCCAATCGATGTGATTTTCTTCGAGATGACCGTCGGCGTCGACGGTGGAAAATTGCCTCGCCATGATTTGTTCCCTGGGTTTTCAGGAATCCAGCAGCGCGGGAAAGAAGACCTCTTCGATCGTCGCCAGCTTTTGCGTCAAGCCTTCAGCGTGGGAGTTGCGGAAAAGCATTTCCAACATTTTTCGGTTCTGTTTCACTCCGAAGGGAAACGGGTCGGTACCGAAGGCGGATGTCTGTTGCGCTCGATCGTTGCTTTCAAAGTAGAGATAGCTGGGGCTGCCGAAATTGTCTTTCTCATAGGCGGCCAGTTTGCTCTCGCTAAAGATTTTGAAGAGTTCGCCGGCGAGCCAGTCATGCTGCTCCAGCAAGCGGCGCTGCGCGACGATGACATGATTGGCCGGCACGACGCCGGTCTTCTGGAAGAACGCCTCGACGGTTTCTCGCCCGCCATCAGAAAACAATTTGCCCAGGCGCGGATTGCCTTCGAGGGGCGTGCCGCCGTAGCGGTCGATGTTGTCGATGCTCTGCAGGCGTTTATCGTGGCGCGGCGCGAAACCGTAAGCGGCGTCGATTTCGCCTTTGTCGAGCATCACATCAAAAGTCTCAGCCGTTGTCAGCCATCTCAAAGAAACACCCGGCGGCGACTTGCTGTCCATACCGAGCTCGCCCCCGTGGCTCAGGTCTTTGGTGCGGCCGATGAACCACGAAATCTCTTGTGGCTGGATGTTGTAGAGCTCGCGCAGAAAAGCTCTGAACCAAAGCGCGGCGGTCATGACATAGTCGGGGACGCCGACTCGCTTGCCGCGCAAATCCGCCAGGTTGTGGATGCCGGCGCCGGTGTTGATGAACAGCCCGAGCCAGACAAACGCTTTGGCTGGAAAGATCGGCAGCGCGGACCATTGCCAGCGCTCGCCCTTTGCCTGCTCGCGAGTGATGAGGTACTCGGACAGAGACATTTCAAAAACGTCGAATTCGTCGTTTTTGAGATTGCGGTAGAACAGTTCGGGTGGCGTGGTAACGACGATATCGAGATTCAGTTTTGCCGACTTGACGGTGCCGTTGATCAGCGGCTCGAAGCGAGGATTTTTGGTTACACCGAGTTTGACGTTGAGCATGAATTCACAATTCCATTCTTGGGTCGTTCAGCATTCATACGACGCGCCGTCCGTTGCGTCAACTCGGCTGTCTAAAGTAAGCGTGATGCGCGGATCAGATCCGCGCATTCACAATCCTGGAAACGAATAGTTTTCGAGGGATTGACTCCCTGCGCGCAATCGCAGATGCAAATCGCGCTCAGGCACGGATTCCGAACGACGAAATGTTGTTCCGGCACGGGATAGCCGGCGGCGCCGAAACTTTCGCGAATTACCCGGTTGGTGTCGAAGTAAACTTGCCAGTAATGATCGGTGTGGCAATAGGGCCGGACCGCAAGCACCGGACCGTTAAAATTGAAATCAAGAATCTCGACATCCGGCGCAGGATCGGTTTTAACGTTGGGAATTTTGCCGACCCGGTCTTTTAGCAGCTTGATCGCTTCGTTGTGATCCACCGAGTGCGCCAGTTGCGCCTTCAAGTCGACGCGGCGATACGGGTTGAGCGAAAAATTCTGAATCGTGTCTGAAAATATCTTATTGTTGCCAACTAAATTCAAAACATTGTCCATGGTATTGATCGCGGTGACGAACAGGCCGACTTCCTTGATGGTCCCGGTAACGCCGCCGACAGTGACGAAGTCGCCGACCTTGAACGGCCGCAACACCATGAGGAAGGCGCCAGCGGCGAAGTTCGAGAGCAGGCCGCTCCACGCCATGCCGATGGCGACGCCGGCGGCGGCGACGATGGCCGCAAAGCTAGTGGTCTCGACGCCGAAGTAGCCGAGAATCGCGACCACTAAAATAATATTCAACGTGACGGAAATGATCGTCGCCGATGTAACGGAGCAGCGTCGGGTCGACCTTTTGCCGTTCGAGCGCCGATGAGACCAAGCGCACGGCGAGACCGATGAGCCAGCGGCCGATCAGCCAAAAAGCAATTGCGCCCGACAATCTTGAAGCCGACCACAATGCCAACATCGATGATGGTTTGCGCTGTTTTGCCGAATTCCATTGCTCCGCCCTCCTTCGGTGCCGCGGTTTGTGCGATTTACCGGATGCTTTTTAGGATGTCACGATAGATAGACTTTGCGGCCTAAATTTGTCAATAAAAAATTGTTGATAGGCTGGTTAAATTTTCTTTTCGCGGCAGCGATTTGCCGCGTTCTTCAAAGTTGGTGGACATTGGCTGGTGCATCAGGTATGAGAGGACAGTTTGCGATCTGGCTTTGGAGGTTAGAAAATGAAAATTTGCCACTACAACAACAATCAAGCAGGCGTAGTCGTCGGCGATCAGGTTTATAATATCGGTGACGCGCTGATCAAAGCGGGCCTGGCGCGCCAAGGCTATACCATGCTCGAGATCGTCGATGCGTTGGTCAACAATCCCGCGGCGATGCAGATTGCCCGCGATGCGGCGCAGGGCAGCGGCGCGGTTGCTCTAAGCTCGGTCAAGCTCTTGGCGCCGATTCAAAATCCCGGTTCGTTGTGGGCGGCGGCGGCCAATTATTATGCGCATCGCGCAGAGATGGTGGAGCGCATGGGCAGCGCCGACCGGCCGGTCATCGACAAAGACGATTTGATGGCGGAGTTTTTTCTCAAGACGACTTCGTCGATCATCGGCCCCGGCGACACGATCCGTCTGCCGAAGATCTCCAAGTTGGTCGATTTCGAGTGCGAGCTGTGCGCCGTTATCGGCAAACCGGCGCGCAAGGTTTCGGAGGATCAGGCGCTCGATCACGTCTTCGGCTACATGATGTGCTGGGACATCAGCCAGCGCGATCCGTGGGGCAAGGGCAAGCAAAACACGCGCAACATCCGCAAAGGCTTCGACACCTTCAGCGCCCTGGGACCGTGGATCGTGACCAAGGACGAAGTCGGCGAACCGCAGAATCTTTCGATCAAGGTTTTGCAGAACGGCAAAGAAGTCATGACCGCGCACACCAGCGACATGATCTGCGGCCTGCGCGAACACATCCGCTTTTTGTCCAGTGGCCTGACGTTGCGCACCGGCGACCTCATCACGACCGGCACGCCAGCAGGCGTGAGCAAGCTCAACCATGGCGATCATCTGCACGGCACGCTGGAAAAAGTCGGCAGCATGGAACTCCACGTCAAGAACGACGAATAAACGCGATCCGATTTTGAGGAGATTCCTATGTCCGCTGCGCCTAAAGCCAATCCTCCCGATACGCACGCTGCTCGGTCCCGGGCCGAGCCCGGTCAGTCCGCGCGTGCTGCAAGCTCTGTCGCTTCCCGTGGTCGGCCATCTCGATCCGAAGTTTCTTGAGATCATGGATCAAAGCATGGCCATGCTACGCGAAGTCTTCCAGACCAAAAATCGTTTGGCGCTGCCGATGTCGGGCACCGGCAGCGCCGGCATGGAAACTTGCTTTGTCAATTTGCTCGAGCCCGGCGATGCGGTGTTGATCGGCGTCAACGGCGTCTTCGGCACGCGCATGGTCGACGTGGCGCAGCGCTGTGGCGCGCAAGTGGACACGGTGGACGCCGAGTGGGGCACCGCGCTCGACGCGCAGAGTTTCAAAAACGCGCTGGCGAAGAAAAAGTATAAACTGGTCGCGATCGTTCACGCTGAAACGTCGACCGGCGTGCTTCAACCGCTGGACGATATCGCCAAACTGGTGCACGACAGCGGCGCCTTGTTATTGGTGGACACCGTGACCTCGCTTGGCGGCGCACCGGTTCGGGTCGATGAGTTAGGGATCGACGCCTGCTACAGCGGTACGCAAAAGTGCTTGGGCTGTCCGCCGGGCTTATCGCCGGTGACGTTCAACGAACGCGCCGTCGAAGTCGTCCGCAACCGGAAAACTAAAGTGCAGAGCTGGTATCTCGACCTGTCGATGATCGAGAAATATTGGGGCAGCGAGCGGGTGTATCATCACACCGCGCCGATCTCGATGAATTATGCTCTGCATGAATCGCTGCGCATCGTGCTCGAAGAAGGATTGCAGGCAGCCTGGGCGCGCCACCGGCAAGTGCACGAAACTTTCGTGCGCGAAATGCGCAAACTCGAGCTCGAGCCGGCGGTAGCCGAAGCGATTCGCGCGCCGATGATCAATGCGGTCAAAATTCCCGAAGGCGTCGATGACGGCAAAGTACGCCAGCGGCTTTATGACGATTTCAATATCGAAATCGGCGCCGGGCTGGGGCCGCTCAAAGGCAAGGTCTGGCGCGTCGGCCTGATGGGCCACGGCGCGCGGACGGAGAATGTCGAGATTCTCGCCAAGGCACTGAAGCAGCTGATCTAATACGCGGCTCACAAGCCGCTGGATAACGAGGATTGAGGATGGAAGATCGAGGATCGCCATCGTCTATCCTCCGTATCTTCGATCCTCGACGATAGCGGTTTAAACATACAACTTCGCCACCCACTCGCCATAACCATTATACGGTAGCGTCTGCGCGGCGCTCGCCGGTATCGATCAATTTTTCCGTTGCCTGGGACCAGCGTGGATGCGGGATATCGGGGCGGACATTGGCGACGAAATCATACTCCTTCGGTCGATTGGTGTGCCAAAAGGTTCGCGGCTGCTCCGCCGTGAATTCTATTTTCACGATCGACTTGATGCTTTTGAAGCCGTATTTCCATGGGACGATGAGCCGCAGCGGCGCGCCGTGCTGCTTGGGCAGCGGATGACCATAGATTCCGGTCGCCAGGAACGCGAGCTCATGGGTCGCTTCGGCCATCGTCAATCCTTCGGTGTAGGGCCAAGGACCATAGGATGGACTTTGATTGGGCGCTTCGGTTTGGCCGCATGAAGGTAATGAAGCGCACATACCTGGCGGCGGACAGCGGTTGAATTTTTCGAATCAACGCCGATAACGAGAGTCCGGTCCACGGCACCGCCATCGCCCAGGCTTCGACGCAGCGAAAGCGATAAAGTCTTTCTTCGAGCGGTATCAGGCGCATGACCTCGTCGACGTCAAAGATGCGCGGACGCTCGACCAAACCGGCTATTTCAATTTGCCACGGATGGGTTTTGAATCGCGCGGCATTTTTGTAAACCCGGCTCTTGAAACTGCTGAACTCGTAAAAATTATTGTACGAAGCGGCGTAAACCTCTGCCGTGATGGGGCGATCCAGAGTGAAACGACTATTGCGCGGCGCGGGATAAAGGTCCGCGCCTGGGGGAGATTCCTGAGCGCCGACACGGGCGGCGTCCTCGGCCGGACCGCAGCCGACGGCAAAATTACCTGCCAAGCCCAAGGCGAACAAACCCGCCGGCTTTGAGCAATCGTCGGCGCTGATGAAAAATCGTCTCAGATGTTACTTCATGCCTCGGGTATTTCCCAGGGGCGGCGCTGGACCGGTCGGGCTTTGTCGGCTGTTTCAGCTGGGATCGACATCGCCGGCAATTCTACCGGCGGCTTCGCTGTTCTACAAACCCGCTATCGCTTAAATCCAATTTAAAGAACGGAATCCGCCTCGTGCTATTTGTCCACGACATCGAAAGGCGTGACGAATTCTTTGCGAATGAAACCGGAAAGGTCATTGTCGATGGCTTTGACTTCCAACCAGTCGCCGCGGCCGTTGATCAGGATGACTTTGGTGCCGCTCGTGAAGGTCATCAGAGATGTCGACGAAAAATTGGGGTCCTTGCGCAACGACGTTGGGTATTTGATCTGAAAAATTTTGATCTCGGCGGTGACATTCTTCGGTTGCGCCGGAGTCTCTTTCATCGGCTTGGCGGCGGGTGCGGTGGCGACGATTTCACCGGACTTGATCACTGGCTTTGTTCCGGCCACGGCGCGAACCGGCGTTCCTTTATCATCGAAATGGCCGAGCGCTTTCTCCCATTGAATAAGAGTGGTGATGTCCATGCCTTCATGCACGAATAACAATGGGCAGGCCACGACCAGGGGCTCCGAGACCAGTTCGGCAAAGTTCCATTTGCCGACCTCGGTGACGACCGCTATTCTGAAATCCGCGTCCTTGATGAGCGAAGAGGTGTCCTTCACTCGAGTGACCTCGCCGGACGGGCCGACGACAAATTCCAGCATGATGCCGCCGACCAAGAAAGGCTTTTTAGCGCTTTCTTGCCGGTACACTTGGCGCAAACTTTGTAACTGGTTTTCGATTCTCAGCACGATCTTGCCGGCATCGTAGGTTTCGCCCTTGGCAGTTTTAACGGTAAAGCCGAGGTCCTGAGCGAAGTAGACCATATTGCCGAGCGCCAAGTTCATTGCTCGTACAGGACGAGTTCGTGGGTGGTTTTCGTCCGCCGGATTGGCGCTTGCAACGGCGGCTTTTTTGATCGGTTCGTGGCTCAAGTCGAGGCCAAAATATGCGATGCCGATACCGAGGATACAACTTGCAATCCCGAACAAAGCTTTTTTGCCTAGCATCCCACGCCGAGCCACTTCGTTACTCATTCGATTTATTCTCCCTTAAAGTGTTGCGGTGTCGGGATTTTATAGCAAATTCTGTTCCGGTGAGCGTGCGAGTTTAGGAAAGCCGGCAACAATTGATGACAGCAACGGTATCGGGAGGACAGCTTACGATGATTGGCTTATTTACGGCGCATTGCCAGAACAATTGTTTGGCGTCGTTGTGCTTAGATGGCATAACCGCCGAGTCGAGGATCAGCCGCGGTGGCGGCGCTGCCGTACATTTTTCGCCCAAAATATACGGGGAGAGGACGGCCGGACGATTTTTATGAGGCGAGGGATGCTCTGTGTTTTCTATTCATTCGCGCTGGCTGCGATCATCGCGGCCGGCGGCGTGTCGAATACGAGTGCTGCGGATGGGAGCAGCCCGGTTGCGATGGTCGACGACGAAATCATTACGCTTGAGGAAATCGAAAAGCCTCTGAGCGCCAAACTTGCGGCATTGAACGAGCAAATTTATCAGCTTCGGCGCCAACGCATCGATGCTCTGATTGCCGAGCGGTTACTCACCAAAGAAGCGCAACGGCGCGGTGTGACTGTCGAGGCGCTGCTCGATATCCGAAGTTACCTCGAAGGTGCCGGCGATAACGCCGGGTGAAATAGACGCGTTCTATCAAACCAATGAAAAACAGCTGCCAAAGGACGAGCCGGCTTTGCGCGAGCGCATCCAGGCTCATTTGTTCAATCAAAAATTGCTGGCGCAACGAAACGCTTTCCTCGGTCAATTGCGGGCAAAATCCAAGATAAAAATTCTTTTCGACCCGCCGCCTGTGTATCGCGCGCCACTGGTGATCGAGGGCGCGCCATTCAAAGGCCCGGCCGACGCGCAGGTAGTGATTGTTGAGTTCGAAGATTTCCATTGCCCGTTTTGCAAAGAGTCGCAACGGACCTTGGACGAATTGATGGCGCGTTACCCGGAAACAATAAAGATCGTCCATAAAGATTTTCCGATCGATGAGATCCATCCCGGCGCGCGCCAAGCCCATCTGGCCGGCCGTTGCGCAAATATGCAGGGAAAATTCTGGCCTTATCACGATGAGTTGTTCGGTCATGCGCCCCACGCAGCGCCGGAGGATTTGAAAAAATACGCCGATGCTGCGGGACTAAACTTAGCCGCCTTCGAATCGTGTATGACCGCCAACAAATTTGCCGCCGCGGTCCAAGCCGATATCGATGAAGGCGTGCGCGCGGGTGTGACCGGCACGCCGGCGTTTTTTATCAATGGCCGCCTGATTGCCGGGGCGCAGCCGCTCGAACGCTTCATCGCCGTAATCGACGAGGAGATCGCTCGAGGGCGCTAATCGTCACCGCGATGTTTGATTCCGAGCCGCAGCGATCCTCCGATGGATGAATTTCCACGGTGCGAACGTCATAGGGTCTAATCCATTTCTCCCCTTGAATGTAGTTGACGGCGTGACTAGTATGCGCCGCATTAAGGCTCGGGAGGTGCGATCATGCAAATATTTTTTTCGGTGATCTTGCTCATTCTGTTGATATCCAGCGATGCGCCTGCGCAAGCGCCTTACTATCAAGGCAAGACGGTGACTGTCATCGTCGGCTCGGGCGCGAGCACGGCTTACGATATGTATGCGCGCTTACAGGCCAATTACATCGGCAAATATCTTCCCGGCAATCCGAACGTGATTGCGCAAAACATGCCGGCGGCGGGCGGCATCGTGGCGGCGAACTACGTCTACGGCGTGGCCAAGCCCGACGGCTTAACGGTCGCTTCGATCAATCCGGCGCATTACTTCAACCAGCTCCAGGGCAACAAGGAAATAAAATTCGATTGGACGAAATTTACCTGGCTCGCCAGTTCGGACAAGTCCGAGCATATGCTCTATATGCGCACCGACGCGCCGTTCAAATCGATGCAGGATATTCGCAAGGCCACCGAGGCGCCCAAGTGCGGCGCCACCGGCACCGGCACGAGCGGCCATTACATCCCGCGCATGCTGGAAGAAGCGCTCGGCACCAAATTTACCATCGTCACCGGCTACGCCGGCGGCAATGAAATCGATCTGGCCACCGAGCGTAACGAGGTGGTGTGCCGTTCGTTCACGACGGCCGCTTACTTCGGGCGCGAGCCGTACCACACTTGGCGCAAGAAAAATTTCGTGCGGATTCTCATGCAAACCGGCCACAAGCGCGATCCACGCTTGCCGGAGACACCTCTATTGAACGACCTGATGGACGAGGCCAAGACTTCCGATCTCGGCCGGCGCGTGGTCACGGTGATGCTCGGTTCCGGCGAGCTGGGCCGGCCGATCGTCGCGCACCCGGCAACGCCGCCGGAAAGAACCAAACAGTTGCGCGAGGCGTTTATGAAGAGCATGGCCGACCCTGCGCTGTTGGCCGAGGCGGCCAAGAGCAATTTGGAAATCACCCCAGTCAGCGGAGAGGAACTGACCAAGATCGCCAAGGAGGTGATCGAGCAACCGCCCGAAGTTGTCGAACGAATAAAAAAACTTCTCGGCCAATAAAATTTTGACCGCGATTTTTTTTCCAATTATTGAAAACATCGAAGTTCCGACGTACCGTGAAATCTGAAACTTTATACTCCGGAGGATTTCATGGGGGTCATTCGAGCCCGTTCCACGGCGCGGGTCTTTATTCTCTTTGTCGGATTGTTTTTCAATACTCGCGCGTTCGCGCAAAATACCAGCAAGTCGGGAACGGTCGTTCAAGCCGGGTCGGTGGTGTCCTTCGAATACACTTTGACCGACGACGACGGCAAAGTGATCGATTCGAGCAAGGGCAAACAGCCGATGAGTTACACCCAGGGTAAAGGTGAAATTATTCCGGGGCTGGAAAGAGAACTTGCCGGCATGGCGGTGGGCGCAGAAAAGAATGTGAAGGTCAAACCCGAAGAGGCCTATGGACCAATTGACCCCAAGGCGTTTCAAGAGGTGCCCAAGGAAAAGCTGCCACCCGAAGCGCTCAAGGTCGACACCGTACTGATGGCGCAAGGACCTCAGGGACAAGGCATCCCCGTGCGCGTACACGAGGTTAAAGAAAAGACCGTGATCATGGACTTCAATCACCCGTTGGCGGGCAAGACGTTATCTTTCGATGTCAAAATCACCGACATCAAGCCGGGTCAATAGCGGCGACCCGGATCCGTTCGAATTTGCCGGATCGGCCTATTGCGGCAGAGAATTCGCTACCGTACGCCCTGACGATACCGATTCATTACTTTGACCCTCATTCACGCGTTTGGGGTTAAGTCACCGCGCGCAAATCGCCGCCGACGCGGCTTGACCGTCCGGCGGATTCTTGAATAGATTACGGCTACGCGCAATTTGCGTTTAATGTACGAGGTCAATCCTTGCCTTTATTTCTTCGTCGTTCCGAAGTTTCCGGTCTGCTCGATCTGCGCCGGGCCATGGCCGTGTTGGCGCAAACGCTGCGCGAACAATCCGCCGGCAAGGTGAAGCAAGTGCCGCCGCTGCGTTTCATGAATCGCGGCATGCGCATGGTGGTCGGCGCGCTGGAGGCGCAGGACAAAACCGGTTTGCGCGTCAGCGTCACCGGCGGCGAAGCGCTGGCTATGCTGTTCGAAATCAGCTCAGGAAACCTATTAGCGCTGATGGGATATCCGTTCAGCAACTTGCGCATCAGCGCGACTGTCGGACTCGCCATCGAGCGCTTCACCGATGCGGCCGCGCGGACGGTGGCGATGATCGGCAGCGGCCGCTTGGCGTTGTCCGCTCTCGAACCGGCGGCGGCGCTGCGGCCGATCGATCGGGTTCTGGTTTACAGCCGCAGCGCGGACAAGCGCGAAGCGTTCGCGCGCAAGGCGAGCGAGAAATTAAAAATTCCAGTTCAAGCCGTCGCCGCGCCGGAGCAAGCGATCGATGCGGCCGATTTTGTCTTGGTGAGCACGAATTCGCCGGCGGCGGCAGTGCGCGGTCAATGGCTTCGTCCAGGGCTGTCGATCTTCGGTATCGGCCGGCCCAATGAATTCGACGACGCTGTTTATTTGCGGGCCGACCTGATCACCGTAACCAGCAAAACCCACGAGCTTGGATATTACGACACCAAACTGGATCAGCCGCTGATTCGCTTGGCGCAGAACGGCGCGCTCTCCTGGGACTCGGTGGCCGAGCTGGGCGATATTCTCACGGAGCGGACCGCCGTGCCGCAAGCAGCCAAGAGCATCATCGTCTTTCGCGATTCCCAGGGCGGTTACGGCGATCTCGCCTTGGCGGCATGGGCTTACGAAGAAGCGCGCCGGCGCGGGCTGGGGCAGGAGATCAGTACCGAGTAGCGAGTCATGAGTGCTGAGTTAGGACTGAGGACTGAGTAACGAGGACTGAGGCATGAAAGATTTGCTGATCGCTTGGATCATTTTGCTTGCTGGTCTTCGGCGCTGCCGGCAGCGGTATTGGGCGGTGAGGTCGGGCGGGCCGCGCAGGGACGCTGGGAAGATATCGTCAAGGGCGGCGGAGAAGGAAGGCGAAGTTACGGTTTATGCGACCAATTCGGTCGGCGACCTCCAGGTGATTTGGGATGGCTTTCGCAAAAAATATCCTCGCGTCAAGCTCAACTCCGTAGCGATCAGCACGACCAGTGAAATCGTCACCAAAGTGATGGCCGAGCGGCGCGCCAGCCAGTATTTGGTCGACGTGGTCTTGGGCGCGCCGGGAGCGACTTACAACAGTTTGCAGCGCGGCAAAGCGCTCGATCCCATGCCGCCCGCGTTGCTGCTGCCGGAGGTGACCGATCTGTCTAAATGGTGGAAGGGCAAGCATCGCTACGTCGATCCTGAGGGACAGTATGTCTTCGTTTACCAAAGCTCGCTCTACGGCCCGCCGGTTTATTCGAATACCAAGCTGGTCAATCTGGACACGATCCGCTCGGTATGGGATCTGCTCGATCCTAAATGGAAGGGCAAGATCATCGCGCTCTGGCCGCGTGCCAATTATGTTTCGACGGCGCTGCTGTTCATGTACCACCATCCGCAAATCGGCCCGAAGTTTCTCGAACGCTTTTACACTGAAATGGATCTGACCTATTTCAGCGACTTCCGTCAGGGCACCGACTGGTTGGCGGGGGGAAAGTATCCGCTTTGTTTTCTGTGCCGCTTGAGGCGGGCCATGGAGCAAGGGCTGCCGGTCGCCGAGGTGAGCCCGTATCATTTCAAAGAAGTTCCCGGCATCGGCTCCAACAATGGCGCTATCGGCTTGATGAATTCCCAACCGCACCCGAATGCGGCGCGGGTTTTTATCAATTGGTATCTGTCGCGCGAGGGGCAGATCGCGTTCCGTCAGGCCAACAACACCCAGGAAGACGACACGACGACTTCGATGCGCGAGGACTTGCCGTTGAGCGTGGTACCGGAAGCGGCGCGGCGGCGCAAAGATGTCGACTATATCGAGATCAGTAGACATGACTGGATGGAGTGGAAGCCGGTGGGCGATCTCATATCCGCCGCGCGGCAGAAGTCGGGAAAGTGAGGAAGGCAACAGGCAGTAGGCAATAGGCAACAGTAAGAGAATTCGGATTTGGAAGAAGAAACTTGAGCTGGACGCCGGCGGCATAGCAAAAATCCGCAGGAGGATTGACATGAGCGTAAATGGAAAACCGACAATCGATCGCATCGACCATGGCGTTATTCCGAGCAATGATCTTGGACGGGCGCACCGCTTCTACGGCAGTTTCATGGGCGGCGAGATCGATCACCTGACCAATTTGACGATCCGCGGTCTCAATCGCGAAGTGCCGCAGATCGTTTTTTACACACTGGCCAATCACAAGGGTTGGGGAGTGGCGCTGCAGGACTTTCCGATCTCACCCAATCCCGCGCGGCCGTTGGAAGGGGTCGTGTACGGATTCGAAGTCGCGGCCGATAATCTCGACGATGTCGTGCGCGCGGCGCAGGAGAGAAAGTTGCGCGTCGATGGGCCGGTTGAGTATGCGGCGCCCTGTCCGATCAAGCAATCGCTGTTCGTGCTCGATCCGGACGGCAACACGCTCGAACTATCGATTCGGCGCGACCCGGTGAGCGACAAGCCGCAGGGAAAAGTCGTGCCGCTGCGGCGAATCAGCCATGTGCGTATCGAAGTCACCGATTTGGCTCAAGGGATTAATTGGTATCGCGACACGTTTGGTTTAGTCGAAGCGGCACAGGTGCCGGGCGACGAACAAGTCACTCTGACGGTACCGAACACCGGGCAATTGGTGATATTGCACAAAGTCGATCAAGTTGCGGAGCGGAGCACGCGCGCGGTCAAAGGTCCCGCATGTCGACTTTCGCATCGCGCCGGAGCTCTACCCGCCGATTCTGGAAAAATTCAATCGTAAAGAATATTACTGGGGACCCGATCCGACGAAGATTCCTTGGCACGAGCAGGGCGGTCATACGGTTTACGGCTACGATCCTTTCGGCAATCGGATTCAGATCGGCCATCGGTTCGGGCATCAATAAGATAAGACAGGTTCCAGATGTTCCAATGGTTCAAAGGTTCAAAGTAATAAACGGAGCAAACTATGATTCCACAATTGTCGCTGCAGGAACGCGATCGGCGCTATCAAATCGTCCGTGCCGAGATGGCCAAACGTGGCATCGATGTTTTGATTCTGCCGGCAAACACCGGGCGATGGGAACAACTGCAAGGCGACTCACGCTACCTGACTTCTATTGGCGGTTTTGCCACCGAAGTGTTCACCGTCTTCCCTCGCGAAGGCGATGTGACGGCGTATATTTTCAACCGCGCCGGCTGGTGGAAGCAGGCGCAAAAATGGGTTACGGACGTGCGCGATGGGCGCAACCGCTGGGGGCAAAATGCCATCGAGCGGATCAACGAGCTCGGTTTGCAGAAAGGCACGATCGGTATCTCCGGCTTGGCCGGATTATTCCGCGCGCCGGAGGGGATCATTCCTTACTCTTCGGTCAAAGCGATCCAAGACGCTTTTCCGCAGGCGAAGATCGTCAATGCCACGGAGATGATGCAGGAAATCCGCGCAGTGAAAAGCGCCGAGGAAGTATCGCTGCTCGAACATTCCGCGTCGATTGTGGAAAAGACCATCGAAGCGATGGTCGAGAACGCCAATCCCGGCGTGAGCGAAAAAGAACTTTATGGCGCGATGGTGCACGCGATGCTCGCCAATGGCGGCGAATTGCCGACGCTGTTTTTTCTAAGTGCCGGGCCGGGCATCAGCAACAGTTCGTTCGTGCCGACCGATTATCGGATTCAAAAGGGCGACCGGCTGATCGATGAGATCGAAGCGAAATACGCAGGTTACGCCGCCCAAGCGGTGTGCCCTGTTGTCCTCGGACAACCTGACGACGAATATCAAAAGATGATCGATATCTCGCGCGCCTGCTTCGACGCGATTCTGCGGCAGCATGAAACCGGGCGTCACTTTCGGTGCGCTGTTCGACTTTCTACCGCGAACCGTCGAGCGAGCAGGGCCAGGGAAAATATCTCTGGAACCATCCGATGATGCACGCGCGCGGTTTGGGCGACGACGGACCGGCGCTGCTCGGCGACAAAGACCTCGAACGGTTTTCCAAGATCGAACTGAAAGCCGGCATGACTTTTATCCTCAAGCCGCAGGTCCGACCCAAAGAAGGCAAAGGCCGCGGGAGCCTTGGCGATACCGTGACCGTTACCGAAAACGGCGCGCGGCGGTTGGGTAAACGGGAACTGAAACTGATTGTAAAAAACGTTTAGCGAAGAAACCGCCGATACTTCAAAGTCGCGGTATCCAGCCGGTCGCCCCGGCACGGCAGACTTTCTTAGTGATCACTTTGGGCGCTATTTATTGCGCCGGTTTTCCGCCGGCGCATACCGCGTGGACAACCAACCAGGGCGCGATGAATCGCGCCCCTACAGTTTGGGATGAATGCCTGTGGTTGGTTTTGACGCCCTTTTCAATCTAGCTTCTCAAAACCATTGGTGATACTAACTTGCACGTTTGAGGATTTTGCATGGCTGAACTCTATCCTTATCCCCGCTTCTCGATCGCCGAGCGCGATCGGCGCTGGCGCGCTGTGCGCGAGCTTATGCGCGCGCAAAATATCGATGTTATCGTCACGCCGCAGAACAGCGGCCATTCGGCGGACTATCAGGCCAATACCCGTTATCTCACCCACTGCGGCGGCGGCGAGCCGGATATTGCCGCGGTGTTCCCTCTCGACGGCGAAGTCACCGCGATAGCCACTTCCGCCGCGCCGCGCTGGCCGACCGTGCAGGACTGGACCAAAGACGTGCGCGAGGCGCGGCGCAATTACGGCCGCGCCATCGTCGAGCGCTTGAAAGAACTCGGCGTCGAGCGCGGCCGCATCGGTATTACCGGTTTGGGCGAGGTCGAAGGGACGCGCACGCCGGAGGGCACGATCTTCTACGGCACGTGGAAACAAATCCGCGAAGGCTTTCCGCATGCGCAGCTCGTCGATGCGACCGCGATCCTCGACGAAGTGCGTTACGTGAAAAGCCAGGAAGAGATCGACGTGCTTGCCAAATCGATGGAAATCAACGAATTGGCGATTCAAGCCGAGATCGAAGCGGCGAAAGTCGGGGTCAAAGACTGGGAAGTGTGGGCCGCCGTGCATTACGCGATGACGCGCAACGGCTCCGAGCTGCCGATTCATTGCTTCTGGGTCTCCGGCAAAAATCCCAAGCGAACGTTGACCCGGCCGAGCATGCGCTTGCTCGAACGCGGCGACGCGATCATCAATGAAATCGAAGCTTCTTGGATCGGCTATCGCGCCCAAGGCGTGCAGCCGGTCTTCGTCGAAGTGGTCGATCCGATTCAGGCCGAGTTGATCAAAGTGCAGCGCGAGATTTTCAATCGCGTCGTTGAAAGTTTGAAGCCCGGCGTCACGGTCGGCGAACTGGCCGAGCTGACAAAAAAAACCGCCGAGACGGCGGCGCCGAAGACCGGCCCAGCGGCGGGCGCGCGCGGCGATCTCAACATGCACGGCCGCGGCCAGGGCGACGATGGACCGATCATCACGCCGCACGCCAAGAGCCCGCGCCAGTTGGCGGTGCAGATGCGCGAGAATATGGTTTTCATCTGCAAACCCTCGGCGGTATCCGCGGACGGCGACTCTATCTGCCAGTGGGGCGATACCGTCGTCGTCACGAAAAGCGGCGGCCGGCGGCTCGGCAAGCGGCCGCACGAATTGGCTGTGGCCGGTAAATAAGAAAAGCCGTTCCAATGGTTCCAATCGTTCAAGACGTTCCAATCGTTTTCGGAGAGAGAGATGCCGTTACTTCTTAGCCGTGATGAACTGAAGCCGCTGCTCGATCTGAACAAAGCGATCGAGTTGATCGAAGATGCGCACCGCCAGCAGGCCGACGGGAAAGATCGTGCCGCATGCGCCGTACCATATTCCGGTGGGTGGCCGCAGCGGCTTGCGTGTCGTGTCCGGCGCGTTGCTGGGATCGCGGCGCGTCGGCGTAAGGCTGGGGCCGAACAGTGGATTGGGCGGCGGCGATAAGATGTACGCGCTGCTCTTCGATGCGGATAGCGGCGAGTTGCTGGCGTTCATGGGTTTTCCTTTCGGAACCGTGCGCACGGCTGCGGTCGTTGCGATTGCCGCTAAACACATGGCGCGGGAAGATTCTCAGCGCCTGGGTTTGTTCGGCGTCGGCCGAAACGCTTTCGGCATTCTCAAAGCGTCTATTGACGGTGCGACCGATCAAAGAAATTTATGTCTCCAGCCGCGATCCCGAACGGCGGAAAAAGTTTTGTGAGGAAGGCGAGCAATTGCTCGGTGTCACCGTTCGTGGTGTCGACAATCCAGAACAAGCCGTGCGCGGCATGGACGTCGTTCTTACCGCGACCAATTCACTCACGCCGATCTTTCCCGAAGATTGGGTCGAGCCTGGCACGCATGTCAGCAGCATGGGCAAACCCACGGAGTTGAGCCGCGGATTGCACTTGAAAGCGGATCGCATCGTCGTCGGCAGCCAGGAGCAGGAGCGCAATTACGGCGATCGTTCCGCCGCGTTGCCGTTGGTGGAGTTGACGGCGGAAGGGAAACTTTCTTGGAGCCGGATTCCAGAGTTAGGCGAAGTGATTACCGGCCAAGTACCCGGCCGTGGCAGCAGGGAGGAAATCAATATTTTCCGGGAGTCGCAGGGCGGTTACGGCGATATGGCGTTTGCGGCATGGCTTTACGAAGAAGCGAAACGGCGCGGGTTGGGGAAGCCGATGGAGCTGTAGTTAAACAATCGTTCAAAGGTTCAAGCGTTCAAGGTTCAAAGTCAGAGGAGCCAGTGATGAATACGCCAAGAAAACTAGCGCCGATATTTTGCTTGGTCATCGGATTTGTGATTGTCCCTGCTGCTGTGCTTCGCGCAGACCTTGGCGCAGCTGGTCGACGGCGCCAAGAAAGAAGGACAGCTGGTGTTGAGCTGGGGCACGGGGACGATGGGCGGCATCGAAGGCGCGCAGGCGATGGAAAAGGCTTTCAACAAAGCCTACGGATTGAACTTGCCGTTCAAGTTCAGTCCCGGACCGGCGATGCCGCAGTTCGCGAGCCGGATCATTCAAGAAGCAAAAGCCGGCCAGCCGGCTTCCAGTGATCTATTTATCGGTTCGGAAAATCACGTGGCGCGAATGGCCTTGAAGAAATTGGATTGGCCGAAGACCTTCTCGCACATCACCTCGCCGATGGTGGATTGGGAGGGGCGAGTGTTGATCGTGGTTTCGCGCACGCCCGGGATTACCTACAACACCAACATGGTTGGCGCCAACGAAGTGCCGCAGAAAGTCGAAGATTTGCTCAATCCGAAATGGAAGGGAAAGATCGCTTCGACGCCGTATGCCGCTTCGTTCGATCGCTTGGCGCTGATCTGGGGCGAAGAGAAGACCACGGCGTTTTTGCAAAAATTCGTAAAGCAGGTTGCCGGCCTGATTCGCTGCGGCGAGGAAGAGCGGGTCGCCAACGGCGAGTTTGCGGTGCTGGCTTTTAACTGCGATCTGGCGGACGCCAACGATATGCGCCAGAAGGGCGCGCCGGTGAACGGCAGAATTCTTCAAGGACGCCGGTATTTTGTCCTATTGGTATCTTGCCGTGCCGAGCAATTCCGCTCATCCCAACGCGGCGGCTCTGCTTGCGGCGTTTCTTTTGACGAAGGACGGGCAGGATATTCTTTGGAAAACCGAGAAGACCAGTTCGCACCTGGTCGAAGGCACCAACATGTTTAAGTTCGTCAAAGATCAGGAGCGGCAAGGCGTCAAGTTCTATGCGAATCCGGTCTCCGATGTCGTGAAAAACCACGAGAATCAAAGTCGCGTGCGACAGAAATTTCAAGACATCCTAGCGGGCAAATAATCGTGAAGGGTCGCTGGCTCGTCATTGGGATATCGGCGGCGGCTCTGATTCCCGTCCTCGCGCTGCTGCTGCTCGTGTTCTGGATGGGCTTTTGGCAAAACGGGCCGGGCGAACCGATCGTTTACACGTTAAATCACTACCGCAATATTTTCACCGATTCCTTTACCTATAAAACCTTTCTGAACACCGTCGGTTTTGCCGCGACCGCCGTGATCGTTTCGCTTGCTATTCTCGGTGCCGACAGCCTGGTTGGTCGAACGCACGGATCTGCCGGGAAAAAATCTTATCTTCATGCTCGTGACTCTCGGCGCTTTGCTGCCGACGTTCTTTACCGCCATGGGCTGGGTGTTTCTGCTGCACCCGCGTATCGGCATCGTCAATCGCTTCGTCGTCGACCTTTTCGGTCTCAATCAAGCGCCGTTCAATATTGCGTCGATCATCGGCATGGGCTGGGTTGAAGGCCTGGGCTTATCCTCCATCGCATTCATCATGGTCGTCGCCACTTACCGCACGATGGACCCGTCGTTGGAAGAAGCGGCGCGGGTGCACGGACTGGGAATTTTTCGGACGCTTCTATACGTGACGCTGCCGCTCACTTTTCCCGGCATCATTGCCGCGTCGATTTATGTTTTCACCATCGCGCTGTCGGCGTTCGAAGTGCCGGCGATCATCGGCATGTCGAATAAGATTTTCACTTTCTCGACTTTCATCTTTTACAAAATTCAGCCCTTGGAAGAGCTTCCCAACTACGGCGTGGCGGGCGCGGTGAGCACCGTGCTGATCGTCTTGGCGCTGTTGCTGAGCTGGAGTTATTTCGGTGTCCTGCGGTTTTCCCATCGCTACGCGGTAGTCACGGGCAAGGCCTATCGGCCGCGCTTGATCGAGCTGGGACCGAAGGGTTGGATTCTCGCTTGGTCGTTTCTCGGGTGTTATTTTATCGTCGCCAAGTTGCTGCCGTTCCTTCTGCTCATCTGGGCGGCGCTGTTGCGATATTTTCAGCCGCCGTCGTGGGCCGCGCTCAGCCAGGTGTCGCTCAATAATTTTTACGGCTTGCCGTGGAGTCTGCTGCTGCAAGGCGCCTGGAATACGCTGATCTTGATGATTGCCGTGCCGACGCTGACTTTGTTGATCTGCATGGCGATTTCCTGGACCGTGCTGCGCTCCGGTTTGCGCTGGCGGTTGCTCTTCGACGCCGCGGCTTTTTTGCCTCATGCCGTGCCGCATCTGATTTTGGCGATTGCGACCATGTTCGCGACTCTGTTTTTGTTGCACAATGCTTTTTCTCTCTACGGCAGTCTGACCATTCTCATTTTTGTCTACACCGTCAGCCGGATCAGCTTTGCCACGCGTATTCTCAATAACTCGCTGGCGCAAATTCACCCGGAGATCGAAGAAGCGGCGTTTGTCGGCGGACTCAAGCTGCTGCAGGTGATGCGCAAGATTCTCGTGCCGCTGCTGAAACCGGCGCTGGTTTATGCGTGGATTTGGATGGCGCTGCTGTGCTATCGCGAATTGACGATGGCATCGGTGTTGGTCACGAGTCAGAACAACGTCACCTTGCCGATGGTCGTTTGGGGTCTGTGGCTCGGCGGCAGTCTCAATCAAGCGGCGGCCGCTAACCTCGTCGTGCTCGCATTCATGCTGCCGGCGGTTTTGCTCTATTTCATCTTCGGCCGGCGCAGCCGGCTCTCGGAGACCGTGTGATTTCCATTTCCGGCTTGTGCAAGAATTTTCGCACCGGCGACCACGCGGTGGCGGCGCTGCAAGCGATCGATCTGGAAGTCGGCCGCGGCGAATTTTTTGTTCTGCTCGGGCCGAGCGGATCGGGAAAACCACGCTACTGCGCAGCGTCGCGGGCCTCGAAAAGCCTGACGAAGGAGAGATCTCGCTCAACGGCAAGATGGTCTTTTCGCGCAGGCGGCGCATTAGCGCCGCGCCCGAGGAGCGCGAGATCGGCATGGTGTTTCAATCCTATGCGATCTGGCCGCATCTGACGGTGGCGGAGAATATTGGCCTGGTACTCACGCACGGCCGTTCGCGGATGTCGAAGAAGAGCGCGATGGAGCGGATACGCCACAGCCTCGCGCTGGTTCAACTGGAGAATTTCGAAGATCGGCCGGCGCGCCTGTTGAGCGGCGGCCAGCAGCAAAGGGTTGCGCTGGCGCGCGCGCTGGCGGTCAATCCCGCATTGCTATTGATGGACGAGCCGTTGAGCAATCTGGATGCGCGCCTGAGAGAAGAAGTGCGGGCGAATATCAAGAAACTCGCCAAGCAGCTCGGCAGCACAGTGCTCTATGTCACCCATGATCAGGTCGAGGCGATGGTGCTCGCCGATCGGATCGCAGTCATGACGCACGGCAAGATTCTCCAGATCGGCAATCCTTTCGAGCTTTATCGCAATCCGGCCAATGCGCTGGTGGCCGAGTTTTTCGGTTCGATCAACTGGATACGCGGGACCATGCTCGATGCAAATCACGCCAAGACGGAATGCGGTGTCTTGATGCATAGATGATGCGCGCCGCTGCGATGGCGCGGTCATCGTTGGCATACGACCCGAAGACATCCGCTTGGGACGACCTTCCAATGCCGATGAAAATCGGATAGAGGGAAAAGTGATGAGTTCGACGTTTTTGGGCGATCAGGTGATTGCGGAAGTGAAGATCAATGAACGGACGTTGATCGCCAAGGCGGCTCCCGACGACGGCAAACCCGAAGGAATCATGTCGGTTCATCTGCCGAAAAATAAACTGGTTGTTTTTCCCGATCGCGCGGAGCAACAATCCCCACTGGACCAAAGAATTGAGGGCTAGAAAGGAGAACTAATTATGAGCGGAAACGTGAATGCGAACGGCGATGTCCACCATCTGGACCATTTTGTGATCGCGGTGATGGATCCGGATCGGGCGGAAAAATTTTACAGCGAGGTCCTCGGAGCGTACACTTTGAAGACTCAAAACGCACCCAACATGACGCGCATTTTTATGAAGTTGGGCGAAAACCATGTGGGACTTTTTTCCCAAGGGAAAACGACGCTGCCGCAGCGCGACAGCGCAAATTCTTTTCCGCGCCATTCTTTTCAAGTTCCGGAAGGTGAATATGACGCGACGGCTGCCAAGATTCGCCGCCAATGTTCCTTCGTCCGCGACATCGAAAGCGAACCCGGCCTGGGATGTTTTTGGAAGCACGGCCTGGTTTTCCAGGACTCGGAGGGCAACTTCGTCGAGATCACCAAAGCGAGCGGCTTGAGCAAAACCCGCCTGCATCACCTTCACTTCGACACGACGGATCTCGATGCCAGCGTGAATTTTTACCGGAAATTTCTCAACTGCACCGTCGAAGAGCAAGGTAACGGTTATGCAGCGGTCACGGTGCCGTCAGGGCAATGCGTGGTGCTCAATCGAGTCAGCGAGCTCAGCGAAGTGACGAAGACCGCTTATCGCGGGCGCCATTTTGCTTTTAATGTGACGGACGACAATTTTCACGCGATCGTCGACAAGCTGCATGCGGCGGGCATCGAAGAGCGCGATGACCACGGCGAGCGCGAAGGGCGGCGTCCGGAGCAACTGGGCACTTACTTCAGAGAACCGAGCGGGTTTCGCTTGCAGATCACCAACGAAAACTCGGCGGAATTCGCGCGCCACGCCAACGACTGATTGCGCATCCGCATCGCACTATTCACATTCCGATGCACCCCCACTCTAGCTCTCCCCCGTCGAGGGGGAGAGTAAAAGAGTGCAAACGCGACGTGACGCGCGGTAATCCCAGGCCCAAGCATAATTCCCCAATACTTTTTCATTCGTTCGAGCACTGCGGGAGGTTGGGCCATGACCTCTTTGGCAAGTTTCTCCATTTCCTCGCCGGCGGCCGGTCCCACTTCGTAGCTGCGTTTTTCCGCTTCCGCTTTGAGCTCGGGATCTTTGAACGCCCTGGCAAAGGCGCGGAGAATTTTCAACCGATCGAGAGCGACACCACAGCTCAGGCAATGTCATTGTCGATAAAACCGGCATTGGTGGCACGCGTGTCGTCGACACAGCATCCGTTAATTTCGACGGGGACGTCCGCTCAGGAACAGCCTCGATCCCCCTCGGTCCCCTGGATTCCCGTAGAAGCATGCGGGAATGACGGACTGTCCGAACATCGATATAAGGTATTCTCGACGCGTCACCCCCGAAAGTTTTAATCGGGGGTCCAGTCCTAATCATGCTTTTCTACCTCTTACCATGCGGCAGGTTATTCCACTGCTGATTCATGCATACGTCTTGCTTCGCTTAACTCTTTGCCTCTAGAATGCGCGCTAATAGAAGGGAGGAAGTCCGATGCCTTATTGCAGCAGAAACGGCGTAAAGAGTTACTACGAAGTCTCCGGCGAGGGTTATCCCTTCGTCTTCATGCATGCCAATCCTTTCGACCGGCGCATGTTTCTTTATCAAGCGGCGCATTTTTCAACTTACTTCAAAGTGATCAACATCGATCTGCGCGCGTACGGCTATTCGGATAAGCCGGCTACGCCGATAACCATGACGGATCTTTGCGAAGACGTCGTCGCCGTTTGCCGGCAGGAAGGCGCGAAGGAGGCGATTTTCGCCGGCGTCAGCGTCGGCGGCGTGATGGGTTTACAGTTGGGACTCGATCATCCCGAGATTTTCAAGGCGCTCGTTCTCGTCGGTTGTAGCAGTATGCCGGGCGACCGTTATCAAAGCCGGATCGATGGATATATGAAACAAGGACTGGACCGGTTTCATATCCAACATTTGACCGATCTCGTCAGCAAAGATTTTGCGCAGAGCAAACGCGGCAAATATTTGCTGGGAATGCATACCGAAATGGATGCCCGCTTGAGCGCGCCGGCGATTGCGGAGATTTTCAACGCTCTACAGAACCGTGATCTAACCGCGCGTTTACCCGAATTGAAGATGCCGGTCTTGATCATGAACGGCGAGTTCGACAATTCGCTAAAACGCAGCAAAGAGATGAGCACGAGAATCGCCGGCGCGGAACATCACGTCATACCCGGCGCCGGTCATGCCTGTTGTCTGGAGGATCCGGCGACGTTCGATGACTATGTTCTGACGTTTCTCAAACAGCACGGGTTCTTCAAAGGTGAAGCATCAAACCGGTTGGACGGGCAGGTTTCAGACCTGCCCCTGCAAGATTTTTCGGTGATTGGATGAATAAAAAATTTGTGCGTTTTTCTTGGATTGTCGCCGTCGCAGGTCTTTTGTTTGCGAATTCGACTCAAGCATCCGAATGGAAAGACAAGGCCGAGGCTGAAGGCAAGCTCACCTGGTATGCGTCTTTGGGAACCACCGACGCGCGGCGAATGATCGATCGCTTCAAAGAGGTTTATCCGAAGATCGACGCCCAGTTTTACCGGGCCGGAGACGCCCAGCTGATGGAGCGCATCCTCGCCGAATCGCGGGCGGGCAAGTTCGATTGGGATGTCGTGAGCACCACCGGCTTTTACGCCTATAATCTTAAGAAGCGCGGCATGTTGGCAGTGTACGATTCGCCGGAACGAAAGTTCATTCGCGCGGGACACAAGGATGCGCAGGCAACGTGGACGTCGATCTACACGAACTATACCGTGCTCGGTTACAACAGCCGTTTGGTGAGTCGCGAGAATGTACCCAAGTCCCATGCCGATCTGCTCAAGCCGATTTGGCGCGGCCAAGTGGGCGTTGTTCAAACTGCCTACGAGTGGTTCGCGGTGATGTTGCAGGGAATGGGACAGGAAAAGGGGCTGGCGTTCATGCGCGAGCTGGCCAAGCAGCAGCCCCAGCTACGCAACGGGCGCACGTTGCTCGCGCAGTTGGTTGCCGCCGGCGAAGTCAATGCCGCGTTAGCGGCGTATTCGCAAAACTTTGAGAACCTGAAGCGCGACGGCGCGCCGGTGGATTGGGTGCCGCTCGACCCAGTCTACGGCAATTTGAATCCCATGGGACTTTCTGCGAAAGCACCGCGTTCCAATGCCGGCAAACTATTCATCGATTTTGTTCTATCCAAGGTTGGACAGGAAACTATTCGCGCGCAACGGCGCGTGCCTGATCGCGTTGATGTTTTGCCGGACCCGCCGAAGCTCGCCCAAGGATTTTCCGCGGTCTTCACCGCGGACCAGGTTTACGAGAACTTCGACCGCTACGTGAAATTGTTCCAGGAGATTTTCGGCAAAGGGTAGCGGGAATTCTTCGCATCGAGCTACCGTTTAGAAATTGGGGCCTGAGCCCACGTCATACCGGCGAAAGCCGGTATCGTGTGCCCGTGAGTGTGCCACATCAGCACTGTGAAAGTCCGTGTTGGAGAAAGCCACAACTCCAAAAACGAAGGTAACTGCGTCGCTGTGAGGCGTGGTGGTAAGAAACCTGAGGCTAAGTGTTGGTTCGTAGGATAATAAGCTCTATTCTGCGGAGAGCTGTAATGAGCCTGCGATACCAAGGCGAAGTTCGAAACTCGCTGGTCACGCTGGCGTGGTGTAAAGCCATGACCACTCAGTTCACGTGGTTGGAGATGGAACGACAAGAAGGTGTGGCGAAATAAACGGGGAGACCTGCGCCGTAGGTGAGCCGGCGCAGGAGTCAGAGCCTTCATGGTGTGCGCTGAGCAGCGCATGAGTCAGGAGAGTCAAAGTCTCTCTCACGCCCGTACGAGGGCGTCATATCCAAAAGTGGGGGTAATGCCTCACTGGCCCCAATCGATGGTGGATTGAGGAGGACAGGTGTCCACCGTGAGGTGGATCCGAAAGGTATGCGGAGAATCACCGGGCTGTAATCTATGGGAGTTGTCCCGAGATGAACCTGTCGGCCAAAGAGTAGACAAGGTCGAGCCTGCACTATGGAGGCGAAGGCGAATCTCGTTCACTCCTCGTACCAAGGTGTTTGCGGACAGCACGACGCGGAAGACTCATAGATGACCTCAGGAGAACTCGCTGACGTCCTCGGGTGGCGCCGGGTAAGCGATCCTATAAGCGCGAGCGAAATGAGAGCGAAATTCCGCGAGTAGTCGGACAGCCGAGTAGTACCTTAAGCTCGGTGATAAACTGTGTTACCGAGTAATCGGAAGCCGAGTGTGCCTGGGAAGGCGACTGGCGAGGTAGCTGGAGGAATAGGAAGCAAGATGAGTAAGAAGATAGTGAGGAACAGTTCCATAAGTGAAAAACCCATAGCTATGTCCGAGGAGACTTGCGGATGGATCAATTCTGCAGGGGTAAGGAAGGTCCACTCGTTGGTGGACAAGGTCTACAAGCAGAAGAACCTGTATTTGGCGTGGGTTAAAGTCAAAGCAACCGAGGAGCTGGTGGTGTGGACGGAGTAAGTCTCAAGGACTTCGAGGTTCAGTTGCAGAGCATTTGAGCGCCTTCATGAAGAGCTTCGTACAACACTTACCAACCCCTACCGGTGCGGCAGAGATGATACCAAGCCAGGCAAAGCCGGGGAGTTGCGCGCGCTGGGCATACCGACGATTTATGATCGGGTGTGCCAGCAGGCGTTGCTCAACCGGCTGGAACCGATCTTTGAGGCGGTATTCGATGAAGCCAGCTTTGGATACCGTAAAAGGAGATCGGCTAAGGATGCCCTTCGCAAGATATGGAGGGAGATTGAAGCAGGGTCCGAGTGGATCGTGGATGCGGACTTGAAGGATTTTTTTGGGACCGTTGATCACGAAAAGCTGATGACCCTGGTCGCTCGTAAAGTAGCCGATGGGCGGGTGCTCAGACTGATCGAAAGCATCCTGAAAGCGGGTTGCTATACAGACGGGCGGCTGTTCCCGACACCAGCAGGAACACCTCAAGGGGAGTGGTATGCCCACTGCTCAGTAATGTTCTCCTGACGCCGTTTGATTGGGAGATGAGACGCAGAGGCTATCAACTCACGCGGTACTGCTGACGACTGGGTGGTGACGTGTAGGACACGGGCCGCGGCACAAGCAGTGTTAGCAACGGCCAAAAAGATCCTGGAGCAACTAGGGGTGCGCTTGAACGTCAGCAAGACGCGCATCGTGCACGTCCGGCATGGGTTTGAATTCCTGGGATATAAGATCAAACGCGGCAGTCGACCTCTGAGGCTTGCAGCCGCCAAGATTCAAAGCGGAGTACGACAAGGTGCTCTGTATGCATATCCTACGCAGAAAGCGATCCATCGCTTTAAAGATCGAGTTCGTGGAATCACCCGGCGTAAGGTACCTCTGACGACCGAAGGGGTGATCAGGGAACTTAACCCTGTGATCCGAGGATGGGGCCAATACTATCATAAGGCTCACGTCCGCAGGCTTTTCAACCAACTCAACCGGTGGATCGTCCAACGGATGTGGTCGCATCGGTATAAACGATGGCGATGTTGCGGGTGGAAAGAGCTGCCTGCGACAAAGCTGCATGGTGAGATGGGCCTTGAGAACTTGATAGCACTGATACCTTCGCTTGCCCCTAGAGCAGTCTTATCTTCGTGAAAGCTGCATGCGGGAAAACCGCACGTGCAGTTTGAGCGGCGGACGGAGGCCAGCGCCGCCAGGCGGCGCGCCTCCTCCGACCCGACACCGCAGCGGCGAGGAGCCGCGAGAAGCGCTGAAAGTAAAGCAGCGCCGAGGGACGGGAGGCAGGAAGGTAGAAGCGTGAGTGACACAGAGTGGCAAAGCGAAAGCCAAGCGTCGGTAGTGCCCGCAAGGGCTACACAAGGCGCAGAGACCCAGGGCCGAGACTGGACATCGGTAGAAGCCACGGTGTGGAACGAGCGCATGTTGGCGGCGCTGGGTAACGGCGTCAGAGGAGGCAAATGGTTTAGCCTGATCGATAAAGTGTACCGACCACAGACGCTCAAGGCGGCGTGGCACAAAGTAAAGAGCAACGCCGGAGCGGCCGGAGTCGATGGACAGAGCGTGGAGCGATTTGAGTCGCGGGCAGAACAGTATTTAGAGGAACTTGAGCAAACGCTTAGGCGGGAGAATATCGGCCACAGCCGATCCGGCGTGTGGAGATTCCCAAAGGAGGTGGCAAGCTGCGCCCGCTGGGAATTCCTGTGGTCAAGGACCGCATCGTGCAAACGGCACTGAAGCTGGTCATCGAACCGATCTTTGAGCGGGAGTTTGAGGACTCCAGTTACGGTTTTCGCCCGCTCGCGGTTGCAAAGAGGCGCTGCGCAAAGTCGATGAACTGATCAAGGAAGGCAACGCCCATGTGGTGGATGCCGACTTGGACAGCTACTTCGACAGTATCCCGTATGAGTCGTTGATGAGTGCGGTCTCGGAGCGGATTAGCGACGGCAAAGTGTTGGAGTTGATCCGTGCATTTTTGAACCAGGACATCATCGAAGGGATGAAACGATGGACACCAGTGGGAGGGACGCCGCAAGGAGCGGTGATTAGCCCGCTTCTGGCCAATATCTATCTTCATCCCTTGGACCGCCAGATGAGAGAGAAGGGCTACCGCATGGTGCGCTACGCCGATGACTTCGTGGTGCTTTGCCGCACGGCGCAACAAGCTCAAGGTGCGCTAGGCGAAGTGAGAGCCTGGGTCGAGCAAAAAGGGCTCAGGCTTAATGCCGACAAGACCCATGTAGGAGATTGTCGGCAAGCCGGGCAAGGTTTTGAGTTTCTTGGCTATCGCTTCGAGGCGGGGCAGCGCTGGGTGAGGCCCAAGAGCTTCAAAGCGCTGCGCGAGCGCATCCGGATGAAGACTCGACGCACGCGAGGAGAGAGCTTGGCGAGGATCATCTACCAATCTCAATCCGATGCTGCGCGGTTGGTTTAACTACTTCAAGCATGCTCATTCGGTGGCACAGTTAGGAATTGACGGGTTTGTCCGTCGCAGGCTACGCGCGATTCTGCGCAAGCAGGAGAAGCGACCAGGGATGGGGAGATGTTTCCATGACCATCTTCGGTGGCCCAATACTTTCTTCGCGGCACAAGGGTTGTTCACCATAACTGCGGCCCGTGTGTTAGCGAGCCAATCCCGATGAGGAAACTGCCGACCGGAGAGCCGTGTGCGGGAAAACCGCAACACGGTTCGGAGGGCGGGGACGGCGCTAAGCCGTTCCCCGACCCCTATCAGATGCCTTTGAAATTCCTGGATTCCGGGTCGCGCTAGCTATCGCCAGCTTGCCCGGAATGACGATCGATTTATGTTGCGAATTTCTGAGCCAGGACTCTAGTTTCCCAATACCTTCTTCATTCGTTCGAGCACTGCGGGAGGTTGGGCCATGACTTCTTTGGCAAGTTTCTCCATTTCCTCGCCGGCGACCGGTCCCACTTCGTAGCTGCGTTTTTCCGCTTCCGCTTTGAGCTCGGGATCTTTGAGCGCGCTGGCAAAGGCGCTGCGGAGAATTTTCAACCGATCGGGAGCGATACCCGCGGGTCCCACCATTGGCCGGCCGAAGACACCGCCGGCGAGAATCACCGTGGCGACGCGGCGTGACTCATCCGGCGTCTTGTATTGATCCATGAGTTCATAAATCGTCGGCGTGTCTGGCAGGCGAGAGTCCCGTTTGCGCGCCGACTGGGCGATACTTTTCACAAAATTGTTTTTGCGCCAGGTGTGGAAGGGCTCGCGCGCGAAGAAAGATTCGATGGTCATGGCGCGGCAGTGGATCTCGCCTTTTTCCACGGCGAGGTCGATGGGGCCGCCGCCTTGATAGCCGAGAACGATATTAAACTTGGCGCCGACGGTGTCTTCCAGCAGTCTGGGGAAAAAGAAACCGGTGCCGCTGGCGCCGCCGGAGCCGCATTTGGGCGGCTCGCTGGCTTTGCGAATGTCTTCAATGGTTTTGTACGGGCTGTCCGTGCGCATATAAAGATGATGTTCGCTCTCCGATGGCGAGCCGATGAAACTGTATTTGCCCCAATCGTATTGGACCTCTTTACGCCCGACGAGCTGATCGAAATAAAGAGTGGGAGCAATCCAACCGAGGGTCAGCGCGTCCGGCTTGGCGACGTTGTAAACGTAGTTGGCCGCGATCATCGAACCCGCCCCGGTCATGTTCTGGATGACAAAATTTGGATTGCCGGGAATATACTTCGTCATGTGTTGGGCGATCAGCCGAGGCCAGAGATCGTTGACGTCGCCGGCGGGGTAGCCGGACACGATCCGAATCGTCTTGCCCTGAAAATAGGGTGTTTGCGCTTGTACGACCAAACTTTGCAGGAGAAAAGCAGAAACCGCCAGCAAAAGCGTCTTCATCGTCGCCTCCGAAGGTTTGCGAACCATTGATTATCGATCTGAACGTGATCGGTCCTGCTGCGTATCGCCCTCTTAGTATAAAAAAGTATGACCGGTCAATCGTATCGTTGGTATTAACCTTAACCGATTCTCACTTGACGCCGCACTGGGGATTTCAACTAGCCTGCGGCGGATTTGGCAAATCGTCATAAATAATATGGAGACAAATATGAAATTCAAAATAGCATTCTCGTTTCTGGTTGCCGTAGTGCTTGGCTGGCTGTCGCCTTCGGTTCAGGCGCAAGATCTCGGTCCAGGATTCACCAAAGTTAAAGACGGCATTTACGTGTACGCGGCCAAGGACGGCAACTCGACGTGCAGCGTTGTGCTCACGGAGGAAGGCCCGGTGATCATCGATACCTGTCAGACGCCGCCGGACGCGCACCGATTGATGGCCGGCGTGAAGAAACTTACAGACAAGCCGGTACGATTCGTGATTGACACCGAAGTGCACAACGATCACACGTTTGGCCATTGGGTGTTTTCGCCGCCGGCGGTGGTCATCAATGCCGAGGGAGCGGGGGCAGGGATGCGAAAAGGTTTCGATCCTAAACGCACCGAAACTTTGGCGGCGCAGTCGCCGGAAATGAAGGAGGCGATCAAGGGCTATAAAATGATCGTGCCGCAGATCGAGTATAGAAATCGCATGACGATCAATCTCGGCGAGCGCACTTTCGAGTTGATTTATCTCAAGAACGTCCACAGCGAAGCCGACACCGCGATCTGGCTGCCCAAGGAGCGCGTGCTATTCTCAGCCTCGGCCGCGAATGTGCGCAGCATTCTCAATCTACGGCCGTTCGTGCGCATCCCCGATGTGCTCGCGAGTTATAAACTGATGAAGTCGCTCAATCCGGAGATGGTCGTTCCGGGCCACGGCGCCGTAAGCACGACGAAGATATTCGATGAGTACGAAGCTTTTTATAATTTGCTGGTCAAGCGCGTGGGCGAGATGGCGGCGCAAGGAAAATCTTTGGACGAGATCAAAAAAGATCTCAAGATGCCGGAGTACGCCGATTGGGCCGGGCAAAATAATTTGCCGCAAAATATTACCGTGGCGTACGAGTCGATTAAGAAGTGAACCGGATGTAGAATGACAGCGATCGGTGCCGTGGCGAGAAGGAGTCGTGCTGGTGCTCGTCACCCTCTGGTTTAGCGATTTCATCGGGTAACCGCGTCGGCGCAGCAGGAGATTGTTACGCTGGCGACGCGGCCCGGCGTGACTCAGTCCTATTTTCTCACCAGCATACCCAAGGAACTTGGGGCGGTGGCAATTCTATTTCCCGGTTCGGGAGGGTTGATCCAACTGCGCAACGAAAACGGCAAGCCGCGATTCAACACGGGAAATTTTCTTGTCCGCAGCCGCTCGGAGTTTATCAAGAACACTGTCGCCGCGGCTATTATCGACGCGCCATCGGATCAGCAGGGCGGCTGGGGCATGAGCGATGAGTTTCGTCTCGGCGCCGATCATCTCACCGATATGACCGCGGTAGTGAGCGGTCTCAAACGCAGATTTTCCGGCGTGCCGCTGTTTCTGGTGGGAACGAGCCGCGGCACGATTTCGGCCGGTGCGCTGGGCGCACGACTCGGTCAAGAAGTCGCCGGAGTCGTATTGACATCGACGATGTTCCGCCAAGCTCCGAGAAACTCAAAGGAGCCGGGGCCAGGGTTGAGCAAATTCGATTTTGCCACCATTCACGTGCCTCTGCTGTTCGTGCATCATGCAAGCGATCAATGCGAGAGCACGCCCTACGGTGACGCCGCGCGTTTGGCGGACAAGTATCCGCTGATAAGCGTAATTGGCGGTTCTCCGCCGCAATCGGGGCCCTGCGATGCTCTTAGTCAGCACGGTTTTCTCGGCCGGGAAGCGGAGACCGTCGAGCAGATGGTCAATTGGATGCTGAAAAAGCCTTTCCGCGAAAGCGTGAAGTGAGGAATTCATGGCTCTGGCGCCGTTGAAAGCCGTCGATCGTGTGGAGATTCTCAGCGTGATGGACAACTCCATCGACGTGCTGATGGGAAATACGCCGATAGCTAAGCGGCATAAGCGCGCCAGCGACGCCCACACGCGCCCGCAACTTCGCGCCGAGCATGGTGTTTCCATGTTGATAACGACCTACGAGGGCGGCACGAAAGATTCTTTTTTGTTCGACACCGGCGTTACCATCGACGGCGTGCTGCACAATATGGACGTGCTCGAAATCAAAGGCAACGAATTGCACGCCGTGGTTCTGAGCCACGGTCACACGGATCACACGCGCGGATTGTTGGGATTCATCAAGCGCTACGGCCGCCCGCGAGTACCTATCGTTTTGCACCCCGATGCCTATCTAAAGCGCAAGAATATCCAAGGCGATGGCCATGAGTCGGAGCATATTCCGCCGAGCAAGAAAGATCTTGAACGCGAAGACGTGCAGATCATCGAAGAGCGCGGACCGACGATGCTGATCGGCGACCATGCGCTGGTGACCGGTCAAATCCCGCGCACGACGCCGTTCGAGAAAGGCAGTCCCAATCAGGTTGCGTTGATCGACGGCCAATGGCAGCCCGATCCGTGGATTCATGATGACCAGGCGATCGTCATGAACGTCAAGGACAAAGGCTTAGTCGTGCTCACCGGCTGCGGTCACGCGGGAGTGGTGAATACGCTCAAGTGCGCGCGTAGAGTTGACCGGCGTCAATCAGATTCATGCCGTCATCGGCGGATTTCATCTCACCGGCCCGATCTTCGAGCCGATCATCCAGCCGACGGTTCAGGCGCTCAAGGAATTCAATCCCAGTGTGATCGTGCCCCAGCACTGCACGGGTTGGAAAGCGACCCATTTGATCGCGCGGGAATTTCCTGACGCATTTGTTCCCAACAGCGTGGGGACGACGATGGTGATTGGGGCGTTAGAAACCGTTCAAAAGTTCAACGGTTCAAGGTTCAAAGTGCTCACGCCGCACAGAGCGCCTCGTTGACAGGCTTGTGGGGCGGTGATAGCGCTCAATTCAATAATTTCGAAGGAGAATAAATTAATGGCTAAGCTTCGACATTTGGCGCTATTGACGCATCAGCCGGAAAAGCTCGCTGATTATTATAAACGGGTTTTCGACATGCATGAATTGTACAAGACCAAGAACGGTTCCGTCCATCTTTCTGACGGCGAAGTCAATTTGGCAATATTGAATGCCAACGACCCGAAGGAGCCGGGCCATCCGGCGGGCTTGTATCACTTTGGCTTCCATGTCGACGATGCCCAGGAAGTGACCAAGCGGATTAGCGAGGTCTATCCGGAGGGCGCGCCCAAAGATCGCATCGCCACCTATGCCGAAGGACGAGCGAGCGATCCGGACGGTAACCTCATCGATATTTCGACGACCGGCTGGGGTCCGGTGCGCCGTAACGACCTGTAGCGCGGCGCGGAGTCGTGTTTAGCGCATCGTTCAAAATCTTAAACGCCGCTGCTTCGAAGCTAGCTCATCACCGATGAAAATCGGTCTCTTCACCGAATTTTCCTATCCGGGAAAATCCGAGCAGCAAACTTACGCTGAAGTCCTGGAACAGATTGCCGTAGCCGACGAGCTTGGCTACGACTTCTTTTCGATCACAGAAAGCTACGGCAAAGATTTATTTTCCTGCTCGCCATTTCCTTTAGGACTTTACGTCGCGGCCGCACAGACGGGCGCAACGTATTCGCTTTCTCACCGGTATCAGCAGCATGCCGGTGCACCATCCGGCCATGCTGGCGAGTGAAGTGGCGGCCGCAGACTTGTTGACCGGCGGCCGCATCATGCTCGGCATCGGCCGCGGCCATCCCTGGGTCATCAACCGCCTTGGAGTAAACCCGGCCGAGAGCACGGCGCGCTTCGAAGAAGGCATCCGCATGCTCGTCGAGATTTTCAAAGGCGAATATATTGAAAAACTCGACGGTAAATTCTGGCAGCTGCGCGATTTCAAATTGAGCCCTGCGCCGGTGCAGCAGCCGCATCCGCCGATCTACACGGCGGCGGCGACAACGCCGGACAGCGCGAGCTTCGCCGGCAAGATCGGCCAGGGATTGGTGCAGCCGGGTTATCTCGGTATTCCTTTCGATCTGGTTCGCGGCTTGACCGAGACTTACCGGAAAAATCTTGCCGTCCATGACGCAAGAGCGACGTGATTCTTGGAATTCATCTGCACGTCGCCCGTGATCGAGAAGAAGCAATCGACAACGGCGCGCTGGCGTTGTCGAGCCAAGCCGAAGTATTTTTGCGCGGACGGCTAAGCCGGCCGGTGCTAGCGGAAAAAATTCAAACCTACGCGACCAAGAGCACGTCGCGCGAGGCGTTCGAAAAACTGCACACGCCGGAAAAAGCCCGCGCCGCAGTTGCGGCGGAAGGACCGAACATCATGGCGGTCTGGGGCACGCCGGAGGACTGTATCGAGAAGATCAAGTTTTACGTCGATGCCATCCATCCCGAGCAGCTCATGCTCAACATCGCTTCGGGCAGTTTGGCGCAGGATAAAGTGCTGAAGTCGATGCGGCTGTGCGCTGAAGAAGTGATGCCTGCGCTGCGGCGATTTTAAAAACCGGCCCAACGGCGCATTGGATGCTATTTTTTGCCCAATTCTTTCAGCGCCTCGTTCAAATAACTCATCTCAACAAATTTGAAGACGTCCGGCACCGGGGCTTTGGCGCCGGTCTGTTCGTAATAGACGCGGATGTTGTGCTTCATGCCCTCGATATTGGGCTCGCCGTCGTAGGGCCAGATGCGGTTCTGTGTGTAGTATTCCCATCCTTTCAAGGCGTGGGCTGGCCTTAGCTGAATCTCTTTGGCCAAAAACTCCACTGTGGCGTCTTTGTTGTTGTGCATCCAGCGCAGCGACTGCACCATGCCTTTCATGAAACGCACCATGAGTGGGCGATTTTTCTCCGCCCATGAGCGGCGGGTGGCCAGAGCCGCCGACTGGAACTGCGGCACGGCGTCGAGGAGACGGCCGAGAGTATTGAAGCCGAATTCTTCCGCGGCGTAGTTCAACGGGACAGCCACGGTCGTGGCCGAAATTTGCCCTGATTGCAATGCCGCAAGATTGCCGGGCGAGCCGCCGGCGACCACCAAAATTTTATAGTCGCGCGGATATTCTAAGCCTTTTTGACGCAGGGCCTCGCGAAACGCGATGACCGTGCCGCCGGTCAACGCTGACGAGCCCACAGTCGTGCCGCGCAGGTCTTCGAAGGTTTTGTATTTCTTGCCGGCGACGATGGCCGCTGTCATGCCGTTGATGACGCCGCCGGTTATGATGAAATCGAGGCCGCGGTCGCTCGATTCCATGAACGGCTCGGGCCCGCCGGAGCCGAATTGGATCGAGCCCGCAGCCAGCGCTTGCACCACCATCGGCATGCCGCGCAGCACTACCACTTGCACGTCCAGCCCTTGCTGTTCGAAAAAGCCTTTTTTCCAGCCGACCCACAGCGGACTGTAGCCTAGCGTCTTGCTCGCCGGCCCGATAAAAATCTTGGGTTTGTCCTGCGCGAGCAAGGGCGTTGGGCATAGCAGCACACACAGCAACGCGATAGCGACAAAGAATCGAGTCTTCATAGCCATCTCACTTGCGCTCATTGCCATAGCTGTTTGAAGAACCCTTCGCGTTCCAATTCCTCGACGTAGCGGTTTTCATAATACGCCGTCAGCGGCGTTTTCTGCGCCAGGTTTGGATCGATCATGCGCGACGACGTCAGTTGATCGACCATCAAGCGCATCGCCTCAGGCGGCGTTTTGAAGTCTTTATAAAAGCTATCAATACCCCAGCGATAGCTCTCGTCCAAGGATTTCGCGTCAGTTACCTTGGTGTACTTGCCGAGGGTTTTCGTCGCGAACTCTTTGTCGTCATTGAGGCGCTTCAAACCTTCGGCGAGGGCTTTGATAAATCGCTTGACGATGTCCGAATTCTTTTCAGCGTAGGTGCGTTTGGCCATAACGCCGTTCTCGGGAAAGCGCAGATTCATTTCCTTCAGTTGTTTTGCACCGACGATTTCGCGGAAGCCTTTGTCTTTAAGGATGATGTTATTCGGTGGATTGACCATGGCGCCGTCAACGTTGCCGCTGATCATCGCCGCCATCGATTCCGGGATGCCGCCGGTTTGAATGATGGTCACATCTCCGACGCCGGCACGGCGCAAAATCGAATCCGCGGTGAGATGCGACACTGCCCCCAAGCGGCTGACGGCGACTTTTTTGCCGCGCAGTTGTTGCAAGCTGGTGATCGACGGCTGCACATACAGCGGTGTCGTAAACGTATGAGTGATGCAGGCCACTGTGATGACGTCACCGCCTTGGATCACATTCGTGACTACGGCAGGTCCTGCCCCGCCGGCAAGTTGATTCTCACCTGCCAGAATAGACTGCACCATGATCGGCGATGCCCCTTCGAAATACATGTCGACGTCGAGGCGGTACTTTTCGAAATAGCCGGCGTCCTTGGCGATGAACCAGAGAAAGCCGCTGGCCGAAAGCGGCGCGTAGGTGAAACGGACCTTGTCGAGTTTTTCGGCGGCGATCGACGGTTGTCGTGAACCTACTACAATGAACAACCCAAGTGCTAGACAAAATGAAGCGATGGTCTGTAGTCGTTTCATTGTAGTTCCTCATTAAGCGGATAAATTATTTTACCGGTCAAGTGACGTACCTCTATTGCACAATGGAGAGTGGTGTCAAACAAAGCTCGTTGAGGTTTGACTTGATCCTTCGACCTGCGGTAACTCTGTTGCGGGTACGGAGGAAGCTATGGAGTACGTACAATTCGGCGGGACGGAATTCAAAGTTTCACATCTGGCGCTCGGCTGCATGAGCATGTCCGGGGCTTACGGCCCGGCGGATGATAACGAGTCCATCGCGACGTTGCACAAGGCTTTCGATCTCGGCATCAACTTTATCGACACGTCGGCGAGCTACGGCAGCGGGCATAATCACGAGCTGATCGCCAAAGCGCTCAAAGGGCGGCGCGAGCGGATCGTGATTCATTCCAAGTCCGGCAGCCCGCGCGCGCCGGATGCCACGCGGCATGCGCAGCGGCAGCACGCCCGAATACCTGACGCAAAATTGCGAGCAGAGCGTTAAACGCTTGGGCATCGACTGCTCTCGATTTTTTCTGCATGTCGCGCGTCGATCCGGATATTCCCGTCGAAGAATCGGTAGGGGCGATGGCGAAACTGGTAGAGCGCGGGCTGACGCGTTACATCGGGCTGTCGGAAGCGAGCGCCAACTCGATCCGGCGCGCGCGCAAGGTGCATCCGATCGCTTCTCTGCAAATGGAGTATTCGCCGTGGTCGCGTGATCCGGAGAGCGGCAACATTCAGGCCTGCCGTGAATTCAACATGGGGTTCATGGCGTACTCTCCGTTGGGACGCGGATTTTTCGCCGGCGCCGTGCATGGTGCAGAATGACATGAGCGACGGCGACGGGCGCAACAACCATCCGCGTTTTCAGCCCGGCAACCTCGAACGCAATTTGAAAATTTTGGCGCAATTTGAAGAAGTAGCGAAAGAGAAAGGCGTCACGCCGGCGCAGCTAACCCTGGCCTGGTTGATGGCGCAAGGCAGCGATATTATCCCGATCCCGAGCAACAAGACGCGCAGTCACCTGGAAGAAAATATCAAGGCCACCGAGATCAAACTTGACCCAAGAAGATATTGCCCGGCTGAATGCGATTCTCAGTCCGGACGCGGTGGCTGGGCCGCGGTCGAAAGACATGCATCGGGTGAATATTTAGGCGGTGAGGCTTGAGGCGAGAGGCGTGAGTAAGATTCGAGCGCGTTAAGATATCGAAAGTTCAAAACGGTCAAGTCGTATTCGGAGGAACTATGAAAGATGTAACGATTGTCGTCGGGACCATCGGCCAAAGCATTATGCGCAGTGAAGATAACGGCCAGACCTGGGCGCGCGTCGGGCCGCGCCGTGGCTTTGCGTACGAAGCCTCGGTGCGTTGCATCGCGATGCATCCGAAAGAGCACAACATTCTTTTCGCCAGCACGGAAAAGGGTCTGTATCGGAGCGACGACAAGGGCGCCAACTGGCAGTACGTCGACTCGGCGCTCAACGGTCAATATGTCTGGGTCATCGCCTTCGATCCGGTCAATCCGGACAACATGTTCTGCGGCACCGGCACGCCGATGCCGGCGCTGCTGTTTCGTTCGAAAGACGGCGGCCGGAGTTGGGAAAAACGGCCGGTGGAAGTGGCGACCGAATGCGAGGCCGTCGGCACGCCGAGATTTACCGGCATTGCCGTCGATCCGCTGGAGCCGAATCACGTCTGGGCCGGTCTCGAAGTCGACGGCGCGCGCCACAGCAGTGACGGCGGCGACACGTGGAGCATCGTGGAAGTCACCGGGCGCCGCGATATTCACAATGTCGCCATAACTCCAGGGCCGCCGAAGACGGTATTCATCATGGCCAATCGCGAGATTTACGCGAGCACGGACAATGGCAAGAGCTGGGAGGACCGCGACATGCAGAGGTCTCTGCCGTGGGAGTATCCGCGCAAAGAAAATTATCTGCGCGGCATCGCCGTCGATCCGGCCAATGCGAAACGAGTCCTCTTGAGCTTCGGCGATTTTACGCCGGGAACATCGGGGGCGATCGCGCAATCCGATGACTTCTGCAAGAGCTGGAAACTGCTGCCGCTGCCGGTGGAACCCAATTCAACCATGTGGACATTCGGCACCAATTCGGACGATCCGAATGTCATGTTTGCCGCCAGCCGTTACGGCTATTTGTACCGCAGCGACGACGCAGGTAAGTCGTGGGCAAAGCTAAGAAGAGAGTTGAGCGAGATCGCCGCGGTTTGCTGGTTGCCGAATTGATTCCACGTCTCGGTTCTCGCGTTCCGAAGATTCACCCCTATCCTAGCCTTCCCCCGTCGAGGGGGAAGGTACATGACTCCGAGCGGAATCGGATATGGCGTCCGTTCGCAAATTTCGAGTGCCGCGTGGCGATGAATTTCGCTCGGCAGTGTTTATTTGTAAAGTTCCTTGAGTAGCCCGCTCTTTTCGATTCTGTCGAGAAATCGCAGGTCGACGAACTGTTCCGGCTTGGCGGTCTTCGCCGCTGGGACGGTTCTCGCGACATCGTCGAGGGCATTCTGCATGCCCTGCATGTTGATGTAAGGCGCGCGTTCGAGAACTTTGTTCATGTAGAAATCGTAGGTGCGATTCAATATCACCGAATCCGAAACCGTGGTGTACTTTGCCAAGGTTTTAATGGTCCCGTCTCTATCGGCGCGGGCGCGTTGCATGGCGCGCACGTAGGCGCGCATGAAGCGGTCGATCAAGTCGGCCTTCTTGCGGATGAGCTCGCCGGACACCGCCATGGATGGGTTCGGATAGGCGAGATCCATTTCGGTAATGCTGATGATCTCCTTGAAGCCCATCTTCTCGGAAAGAAACTGGGTCGGCGGCGAAACGACGGAGGCCTCGACCGCTCCTGATTTGAGCGCGCCGAACATATTCGACATGGTCCCCAACTGCATCAAAGTCACGTCTTTTGCCGGGTCCATGTTGTGTTTTCTCAGGGCCGCGCGCGCGGCGACATCGGCGCTCGAACCGAAGCGGCTGACGGCGATGCGCTTGCCGCGCAGCTCTTCGAGAGTTTTGACATCGGGTTTGGTATGGATCGAGAAGATCAGCTTGTTGACGTTGTTGCCGATCACTTTCAAATCCGCTCCGCTGAGCGACGCGGCCATCACCGGGCCGCCGCCGAGAGAAGCAATATCGACGTCGCCTGCCACCAGAACCTGCGCAAGTTGTGTCGCGCTCGGGATGAAGATGATCTGATCCTCCAGTCCTTCTTTGGCGAAGAAACCCGCGTCACGAGCGACCCAGATGCCGGCATACGCTGCGCTGATCGAACTGTACGCGATGCGCAAACGATCGGCAGCCAGGCCGGGCGCCGCGCACAATAGGGACAACAATATTGCCAAGAGCCAGATGCGCTTCATACGCTAGCCTCCAGTGAGTTTGGCGGTTCAATCGGTTCGTGCGACCGGCAAACTCTATGACATGACTCACCGATCGCGCAAACAGTGACTTGCGAAACTAGGCTCGACCGCTCGGTGAAAATTATGCTATTGAGCAGCAAGTACACTGCAGTTGTAGAATCGAGGCGGGCAAATGAAATCGGCATTGTGATATTGGCCATCCTAATCCTGGCGGCGCTGAATCCCGCCGCAGGCCGGTCCCAGATGAAGGCGCGCGTGGCTTGGACTTCCTTTGCCAGTAATATGAGCGGCGCTTGGGTCGCGCAGGAGGAAGGCCTCTTCAGGAAGAACGGTTTGGAAGTCGAGCTGGTGCACATACCCTCGACCTCGCGGGCGATTCAAGTCCTGCTCGCCGGCGAGCTTCAGTACACTTACATGGACGGACGCACCGCGGTCCAGGCGACGCTCAAAGGCGCGGACGCTGTCATCGTCACGCGGCGTCGCCAACCGCTTGGTATTTTCGTTTATGGCCCGGCCGGAGATCAAGACTTTCAATAATCTTAAAGGCAAAAAAATCGGTATCACGCGACTTGGCTCGTCGACCCACAGTGTGACGCTTTGGGTGATGAATAAATTCGGACTTAAGACGGACGAATACCAATTGCTTCAGTTGGTCGACGTGCCGAATATTTTTACCGCGATCGTGGCGGGTCAGATCGACGCCGGCGCATTGTCACCGCCGACTAATTTTCGCGCCCGCAAAGCGGGACTGAGCGAATTGATCGACCTGAGTAAGGACGGACCGGAATATGTTTCGGTGGCCATCGGCTCGACGCGGTCGTTCATCAAGGCCAACGAAGAGATGACGCGCCGGTTCGTGCGCGGCTACAGCGAAGGCGTCCAGCTTCTCAAAGCCAATAAAACCGCTGGCATCCGGGCGATCCAGAAATACGCGCGCATCAAGGATCCGGAGATTCTCGAAGCCACCTACGGCGAAGCGCGCGCTTACATCGAGACGGTTCCTTACGTCACGCGGAAAGGGATGGAAACGATCATCGCTGAATTGCTGCCGACAGAACCGAAAGCGAAAACCGCAAAGCCGGATGATTTTCTCGATACGCGATTTGTCAGTCAATTGGAGAAAGAAGGGTTTTATAAGAGCGCAGCGTTAAAATGAAAGCGGAGGAAAATCTCTCGGCTTAACTCGGCCTGTCATTCTGAGGAGACCAAGCGACGAAGAATCTGCTTTGTGGTTTCGGCGGCAACAGAAAACAGATCCTTCGCCTTTGGCTCAGGATGAATAAAGAGCTTTGCGCGAAGTCGCAATGGTTATCTGAATCGACAATTGGAAGGGAGGAAATCTGGCAATGCCCAATATCAAACTACCGACCGGTGTTGACCTCTATTACGAATCTCACGGCCAAGGCGAGCCGCTGATCTTTGTGCCTTCGACGGCATACTCGGGCGACGTCTGGAAGCCATCGCAGATGCCCTTGGCCGATTCGCTGAATCTGATTTTTCACGATCCGCGGGGTTGCGGTCGTTCGGTTGCGGAGCAGAGCGTTTACACCATCGAACAGATGGCTTTGGACATCGTCGCTTTGATGGATCATTTGAAACTGCCGGCGGCGCATTTGATCGGCCACTCGATGGGCGGACGGATCGCTGTGTCACTGGCGCAAAACTTTCCCGGCCGCGTGAAGAGCTTGATCATGGCCGCGAGCGGCTCCGGTCCCGCGGCGCGACCGGGGTCGGATTGTATTCCCGGCCTGCCGCATCGGCTGGTTCTCGATATGGTCGAAATGGGTTTCGAGAAATTCGTCCACGACGAGATTGTCGAGTCGGATACTTTTTTCACGAAGGATTATCGCGAACAAAATCGCGACAAAGTCGAGGAATTTTTTAAGCTCGCATGGGCGACTCACGCCAAGTTGCCGGAGTTCATCCATCTGTGCATGGCGCGCCATAACTTCGAGGGCACACACCGCTTGGGCGACGTGAAAGCGCCGACGCTGGTGCTGATCGGCGAAGCGGACACCGTTGGCAGCAATCATATTGCGCAGTCGAAGGTGCTCGTCGAGCGGATTCCCGGCGCGAAGATGAAAGTCCTGAAAGGGCAGTCGCACGGATTTTTCTGGCAGGCGGCGGCAGAAACCAATCATGTCATTCTTGATTGGGTGAAGACGCATAGCGCAGCTTAGGACGGTCGGCGTTCTGCGCGTCGATTACGCCAGCCAAGACTCCAACGCTTTGTTGTATTCCGCGGGCTTTGCCGCCTTCATGCCGTGGCCGACGCCCTCCCAGAATTCAAATTTCACCTGCGGCGAAGCGATGCGCTGGAGGTAGGTCATTTCCTCGCGCATGATCGCGCCCGGCTGCGCGGCCTTGTTGTCGGCGACTAAGATCATCGTCGGCACGGCGATACGCTTCAGATGATCTTCGAAGGCAAAAACCCAATCTCGGTTGTCGGTAAGCAAACGGGTGAGAGCGTTGGCTGAAAAGTGATGATTGCGATAGACCTCCAGGTCTTCGTCGGATTTTGACAGGCCTTTCTGCCGCGCTTCAGCGCGGATTTCGGCTTCGGGTTTGTTCCGTCTAGTCGAGCGCTCCCGGCAAGCTGGTAACGAACGCATGGAGCATGCGCCAATAGACGGGGTCCTCAAGAAAGACCCGCGAAATGAGATCGGCTGAGTCGGAGGCGAGAATCGTGCCGATGTTGCCGCCCCAAGAATGGCCGACATAAGCGGGCTTGCGGAGCTCCAGGTTTTTGATCAGTTGGCGAATGTCTTCGGCAAAATCCCGCAAGCGATAGCCGGTTTGCGGTTTATCGGAGTCGCCATGACCGCGCAGGTCCGGCGCGATGATGTGAAAACGGCCGCGAAAATATTCCGCGACGGTCGACCAGGTCGATGAAAAACTGGTCCAGCCATGCACCAGGAGGAGATCGGGTTTGCCGGTCTCTCCCCACTCCAAGTAGTGGAGCCGAATTCCCTGCACTTCGGTGAACTTACTTCGGGGACTCTCGTCGACTGCCATGATGAACCTCCACGTTGTGATGAATTACTCATTAGAGCACAAAGGAATTCATGTCCAGGCCGAAATATATCTTTGAGTCAGATCGGACTGGAAGTGCGGAACGGACTCTGAAGCACAACATCCTGCGATTATATCTCGTGTTGACACTGATGACAGGCCGGTGATAGCCAGAGCACAGACTCAGCCTTGGCTTGAGCTCATCAAATGGATATCCAACCCGGAGGTGTTTGTGAAAAGATTCCTATCCTTGACGGTGCTCTTCGCTTTTCACTTGTGGGTCAGTTTAGCGGCGCAAGCCTGGGGCGCCGCGGCATTTGACGAGAAGGCGGTCGCGGATTTCTATCGAGGCAAAACGGTTCGCATCATTGTCGGATTCTCCGCCGGAGGCGGATACGATGCCTATTCCCGCGTCATCGGGCGCCATCTCCACAAGCACATTCCGGGAAATCCCAGCGTCATCGTCGACAACATGGCGGGAGCGGGAAGTATTATCGCCGCCAACCACATGTACAATGCGGCGCCGAAGGACGGCACCGTGATCGGCAACATCAGCGGTCAGATTATTCTCGAACAACTTTTCGCCAATCCCGCGGTTCAGTACGATCTGGGCAAGTTCCGCTATCTGGGCGTGCCGATCGGTGAAACCTATCTCTTGCTGGTGACGCGCAAGCCCGGCGTAACGAAGTTTGACGAGCTGGTGGGAGCGAAGTCAAAACAGATTGTCGTGGGCGGAATTCCCGGCTCGACGGTGGAACAAGGACCGATTCTTCTCCGCGACTTGTTGGGCGCGAACATCAAAGTTGTCAGCGGATACAAAGGCACCGCCGATATCCGCTTGGCCATCGAGGGCGGAGAACTGGATGGGTTTCTGAATAGCTGGGAGTCGACCAAGATAACCTCGCTGGACAAGGTCAAGAGCGGCGAGTGGCTCATTCTGGCGCAGTTGGGCGACAATCCTATAACGGAGCTGCCGGCTGCGAACGTGCCGACGATCCCGCAGATCGCCAAGACCGAAGAGCAGCGCCAGCTGCTCCGCTTCGGCGCCGCCGCGCCCAACCAATTCGGCAAAGTTTACGTCGTGCCGGCAGCGGTGCCGCAAGATCGGAGCGCCGCACTTGAAACAGCTCTTACGAAAACCTTCGCCGACAAGGAGTTCTTGGCAGAGGCTGAAAAAGGGAAACTTGAAATCGCCCCGGTTTCCGCGCAGCAGGTGCAAAAGTTGGTGACGGAGTTTTTGGGTTTGTCGGCCGACCTCAAGGCGAAGCTGCGCAAGATGTTGAAGTCGCAAAATTAGGCTGACGAAATGGTCGAAGCGGTTTTGACAACATTCAACACGCGGTGCTACCTAATTGAGTAGCGCGGTACCATCCTTTGGAATCCTCACGGCAGAGGATAAGTTTGGCTCAGGATATTTGACGCAAGAGGGAATTCTACATGGGATTGCTGGACGGAAAAGTAGTGGTCGTGACCGGCGGCGGACACGGCATCGGTAGAGCGTATTGCTTGGGTATCGCGCGCGAAGGAGGAACCGCGGCGGTTGCGGATATCGATGAGAAGGCCGCAGACGGTGTCGCCAAGGCGATTGCGGATAGCGGCGGCAAGGCATTGGCGACGAAAGTCGATGTGGCAAATTTCTCCAGTTGCCAGGAGATGGCAAAAAAAACGCTCGATGCTTACGGCAAGATCGACGGCTTGGTTAACAATGCGGCGATTTTTATGAGCGTGCCGGCTGAAAAGGGAAGCTGGCAGGATATCACTGAAGAGGCTTGGGATCGGATCATGGCGGTCAACGTCAAGGGATTGTGGCTCGCCAGTCGCGCAGTGGTGCCGGCCATGCAAGAGCGAAAACAGGGAAGCGTGGTCAATATTTCCTCGAACATGGCGTTTAACGGCGGCTTGACGATGATGCACTACGTGACTTCGAAGGCGGCGGTGGTAGGATTTAGCCGTGTGCTCGCGCGGGAGCTCGGACCGGATAACATTCGCGTGAATACTTTGGCGCCCGGCGCGACGATGAGCGAGGAGAAAGCGACGGCGGATGCGCTGAAAAATTACGAGCGCTCGGCGTCGACGAGGATTCTCAAACGCATCGAGCAGCCGGAAGATTTGGTCGGGACGGCGCTCTATTTATTGTCGGACTTGAGTACGTTCGTAACCGGGCAGACGATCCTGGTGAATGGCGGCGCGGTGCTTCATTGAGAAGAGAGGCATGAGGCACTAGGCAACAGGCAATAGAAAGGATCGAACCAGCGGATAACATTTGATTCCGATAATCTAAAATCCAAAATCGGAAATCCAAAATTGATCAGGAGGATCGTCATGGGATGGGTAGACGCTGACGCACATGTCGTTGAAAGTCCGCTGACGTGGGACTATCTGACGCCGGCGGAGAATAAGTTTCGGCCTCAGTTGTTCAAGCCGGAGGATGATAATCAGAAGGCGCACTGGGTGATTGATGGCAAGATCCGCGGGCTGTTCCGCTTCACCTTCAGCAAAGCCGATCTCGACAAAAAATCCGCCGAAATCGGCCGCGACGTGTCGACTGAGATGGCGACGCGCGATCTCGCCGATGTCAGCGCGCGGGTCAAGCATATGGACAAGTTAGGGATCGACATCCAGATTCTCTACACGAGTATCTTTCTCGACCAAGTGACGGAACGCGCGGATACGGAAGTGGCGCTGTGCGGCGCTTATAATCGCTGGATGGCGGATGTGTGGAAGCAGAGCAACGGGCGTTTGCGCTGGATGGCGAACTTGCCGCTGCTCAGCATGCCCGACGCGCTCGATCAGCTCAAATTCGCCAAGGAGAACGGCGGCTGCGGGATTTTCATGCGCCCGCTCGAAGGCGCGCGCCAGATCAGCGATCCCTATTTCTTTCCCTTGTACGAGCAAGCCGAGAAAATGAATTTCTGCATCGGCCTGCACCAATCCAACGGCAGCGCCGCGGCGGTGGACATGATGGTCAATCCGGACGGCAGCCGCGACTTTTTCAATCAGTACAGAATTTTTAACGTCGGCGCGATGTTCCGCATCATCAATTGCGGCATCCCGCAAAAATTTCCCAAACTCCGCTTTGGCTTCATCGAAACAGCGGCAACCTGGGTGCCGTGGGTGATTTATGAGCTGCGCCGCCGCTTGGACACGGTCAACAACAAATTGCCGGATGATTTGCTGGAGCGCTGCGGTATCTTCGTCACCTGCCAGATCGGCGACGACGTGCCGTATCTGATCAAGAGCTGCATGGGTGAGAATACCTTGATGATCGGCACCGACTACGGCCACGCCGACTCTTCGACCGAATTGGATGCGCTGACGACGTTGAAAGACAGCGGCGGCATCTCCGCCGCGCAGCACAAAAAAATCGTCGAAGACAACCCGCGGGCGTTTTACGGCTTGGCGTGAACCAATCTTCAACAACAATAAATATGCCGCAATGCAGGGCATGCATCAGAAGATGTATCCGATGGGATCGCGGCGGAAATCGATCTCTACCACGGCACCCACATCAACGCGCCCGACTTCGTGAAGGTCGCCGAATCCGTTGGCGGTTACGGCGAGCAGGTGACGGATCCGGAAAAATTCCAAGTTGAAAGCGATAAAATCCAGATTCAGGTCAGACCCCAGACCACGGTGGATTCTTAACGGGCACCCAACCGGAAACGGCGGATACAGCCAAGGATTTACCTACCGAACGATTAGCCTGTTCTCTACTCTACCCAAGCCCCGACCCCTCAGGAGGGAAAGGGGACAGGGTGCGTCGGCGACAAGCCGGAGGAAGGTCGCGAATGAAAGAGTCGTACAAGGTAAGACCTAGCCAGTCGCCTTGGCCTCGAGTGATGCGTTGTGTCGGGCAACCGGCGGGACGAAGCGTTCACAGAGGTACAACCGGGCGGTGTATTGAACTCCGAAAACATCCTTGTGTGGTGGCCGACCTTATCCTGTCACGGGGAAGGCAATAGTCATGTCGAACGACAGTTTTGGCGAGTCCGATGTGACCCCCACGGAGTCGAAGACCACAGGCACGGTTGGAAACTTTCCTCACGGAAGCCGAGAGACCCCGGTGCCATCCGTTTCTCCCATGGGAGCGGATCGGTCGGAGAAGGCGCGAGGCCACAATCCCGACACGCACGTCGCCGGGGAGTCACACAGTTCCATAGTACCGGAGAAGCCGACGAACAAGGGCAGGGTGCCACGGCCTGCGGAGTTGGCGGAGGGAAGGGAACTGACCAAGGAGAACCCCGAGCAATCGCTACTGGACCGGACACAGCGCCGGAACTCGGACGGGACACCGTTCGTAGCCAGGTCGCGTGGATTGCTGGGGGTACGTGAAGCGGCACGGAGGGATAAGAGACTGAAGTTCACCGGTCTGTTGCACCACATCACGCCGGAACTCTTGCGCGCCAGCTTCTTAGCATTAAAGAAGCAAGTCGCGGCGGGAGTCGATGGTGAAACGTGGGGTGACTACGCGGTGGATTTCGAACAACGGATCGAGGATTTGCACGATCGAATCCATCGTGGAGCGTACCGAGCCAAGCCCTCCAAGCGGACCTACATCCCCAAGCCTGATGGCCGGATGCGACCGCTGGGAATTGCTGCCCTGGAAGACAAGATCGTCCAACAGGCAGCGCGCACGGTTTTGGAATGTATCTACGAACAAGACTTTTTGGGGTTCAGTTACGGCTTTCGTCCCGGACGTGGCTGTCACCAAGCCCTAGACGCGCTGTTTGTCGGTATCACCAAGCGCAAAGTGAACTGGATCATTGATGCGGACATTGGGGGCTTCTTTGACACCATCAGTCACCAGTGGCTGATGAAGTTTCTGGAGCACCGAATCGCCGATACACGGATGCTGCGGCTTCTGAAGAAATGGCTCAGGGCCGGAGTATCGCAAGACGGCGAGTGGTTCCCCACGAAAGTCGGAACACCCCAGGGAGCGGTCATTTCACCTCTCTATGCGAATGTGTTCTTACACTACGTGCTGGACCTGTGGATCCATGACTGGCGGACACGCCATGCCAAAGGTGAAGTCACCATCGTGCGCTACGCTGACGACTTTGTGATCGGATTCCGCGAGGAATCGGACGCCCGAAAATGCTTGGCCGCCTTGGGCGAGCGGTTTGCCAAGTTCGGCTTGGCACTTCACCCAGAGAAAACACGGCTGATCGAATTCGGACGCTACGCAGAGGAGCGGCGAGCAAAACGCGGTGATGGCCCGCCCGAGACATTCGACTTTCTGGGTTTCACCCATATTAGCGGCAAGACCCGGCGAGGCGATTTTACGATCCACCGCAAAACGTCGCGGAAGAAATTCCAAGCCAAACTGGCAGAGCTGAAAGAGACGATATCACGGAGACGACACGACGATCTAGCGACCGTCGGCGAGTGGCTGCAAAGCGTGTTTCGCGGCTGGTGTCAGTATTATGCTGTCCCCGGCAACTACACACGCCTGCGCCAGTTCCGCGATGCGATCCAAGTCACGTGGCTCCGCACGCTGCGTCGTCGCAGCCAACGCGGCCGCCGCTTGACATGGGGAAAGTTCTCGAAACTCTGCAAACGATGGCTACCGACGCCGATGATCCTTCACCCTTATCCCAACGTGAGGTTTGCAGGTCAACATCCATGGTAAGAACCGTATGCGGTAGTTCCGCACGTACGGATCTGTGCGGGGGGCGGTCAGCAATGACCGTCCCTACCGCGATCTGAGCCCCTTCCCTGAACACCTACCTTTGGAATGGATCTGCGCTATTTAAGGATCTCTTTGAGTTTTCCAACCAAGCTTGGACTAAGTTTAAAGAGCCCGGCAATGGTTTTTTCCAGTACGTCGCCCGACAGTGGGTTGATGTCGAGCCTAGCTTTCTTGGCATCCGCGAGAAATTCGGGATCTCCCATGGTGTCCATGAAGGCCTTGCGCAAAATCAGAACCCGCTCCCTAGGCACCCCTGGGGGTAAAACGTAAGGACGAGCCGTCAGCCCGTAGTTGTGGATGCCCACCTGGATCAAAAGCCGCGCTTCCTCGGTCTTGGCAAATTCGACAATCAAAGGAACATCGGGAAGATCAGGATGCCGTTTCGCGACCGCTTGCAGGATTATCTTAAGAGCACCTGATTCCAATTCTTTGGTCCACGTCGATTTGAATGATTCCCAGGAACTCGAAAGTCCGTGAATCTCTCCGCTATTGAAAGCCAGGCGAATTTCAGCGGTCCCTTTGTAACCAGTGACCAACTGGATTGGCAAGCCGATAGTAGCCCTTGCTAACTTGGGAATATCATCGGCGGCGGAGCCCGGCCCAATTCCACCAAATTTAACGGTTGTTTTTGACGCCATCCACTGCTCCGGGCTGGCGATCCCGGTGGCCGCCGAGATACCCATCACCGTGTTATCCTGCGCCGGGACACCCAGGTATTCGAACCTCCGCGCATCAAATTGAATCCCCGGCTTTTCCAGAAGTTGCTGCAAAAACAGGCCCCCAATGAAATGTCCAATGGTGAGACCGTCTGGCTTCGCTACGTTATAAAGATGGTTTGCAGCAATGAGGCTCCCAGCGCCGGTCATGTTCTCCACTATGATGCTCGGGTTGCCAGGGATGTACTTGCCCATATAGCGAGCCATAGTACGTGTGTAGGTATCGAATCCACCTCCCGCGGCCTGTCCGACAATAACGTGAATAGTTTTACCCGCATAAAAAGGAGCAGCAGATTCTGCCACCCGCACCGTCACTGTAAGGCTGAACAGCGCAACCAGAGCACACGAGCCACGCCTAACGTTCATAATTTTCTCCGGCATCCACACAGATGGACTACAAACTCACTTGGATGAATGATTTTTGTGCCATGTATATCTGGCCAGGATTTTTGTCAAGTAAAGAGAAATCCTTGACACGTTTCTTGACACGTTTAAGGTGCCAAAGTAGAAAGGATGGGTTCGATCGAATGGAGAGCAATCGTTGAGCTTCGCAGGAGACCTGCCGAATATTTGCCTGAAGCTTTAACTTGTCCAGGAGGATAAGAAATGCCAGTTGCAACGTTACCGACCGGGGTTGATATTTACTATGAATCGCACGGGAACGGCGAACCGCTCGTCTTCATACCAGCCACGGGACTCTCGTGTGAAGTCTGGAAGGCCTTCCAGGTTCCGGAACTCTCGAAGTCGCTCGATGTCATCATCCATGATCCGAGAGGTTGTGGCCGCTCCAGCCGCGTTCAGGCAGTCTGCGCGATTGACCAGATGGCTTGCGACGTCGCCGCGCTACTCGACCACCTGGGAATAGGGTCCGCTCACATCTTGGGCCATTCTATGGGAGGACGCATTGCGCTGGCGATGGCATTGAATTATCCACGGAAAGTCAAAAGCCTCATCCTTGCCGCAAGCGGCTCAGGCCCTGCCGCAAGGACTGGGGCGGATTGTATTCCTGGCCTGCAGTTATTCCTTGTCGAGGATCTGATTGAAATGGGATTTGAGGGATTTATTCGGCACGATATCTGTGAAACCGAGACCTACTTTACTACCGACTTTCGCCAGCGCCATCCGGATCGCGTTCGTGCTTTTTATCAATCGGCTTGGCCCACTCACTCCAAGCTGACGGACTACCTTCAGCTTTGCATCGCTCGGCATAACTTTGAAGCGACCCACCGGCTTCGCGAGGTGAAGGTGCCGACGCTTGTCGTCGTCGGGGATGCGGATGTCGGTGGCAGCAACCACGTGCCACAGTCGGAAGTCCTCGCCAACCGTATTCCGGGAGCCGAATTTAAGGTTCTTAAAGGCCAGTCTCACGGCTTCTTCTGGCAGGTGCCAGAGGAAACAAACGCTTGGTTACGGGCTTGGGTCGAGAACCACCGGACAGAGAGGTAGTAAGATTCTCGGCAAGTGTCACGGCAAGACGGCAAGTGTAGGCTTTGCTTATTTGATATTTGTGTCGGCCTCCCTTCCAATAAGCAAATAACCAAAGCTGACACCATTTATCTGCAGTTTAAGCATACCGTCTGAAACTCACCGAGCGAAAAAAGGGGACATTCTGAATTTAGCCTGTGGCCCTCACCTTTTATATAGCTGCTTGATAAACCCCGACGCTTCCAGTTCCTGAACCAGACTCATATCGACGAAGCTTTTCGGGTCTGCGGTTGCCGCTTTCGGCGTGCGCGGGGCGATGTCGTCGAGCAAGGTTTTCACGCCTTCGGCGTTCGGTAAGGAACCTCCGGGAATGCGCCGTTGTAGGCTCGATAGGCGCGCTCCACCCTTCGGGGTCGTTGCTTTTCAGATTCTTGCCGATCAGGCTTTGGTCTCTTCTTTGTTGGTCTTGATGAAGTGGAGCGCTTCGGTGAAGGCGCGCACGACTTTGGCGACGAACGCGCGACGTTCCTTGACGGTTTTTTCCCGCGTCACGATCGCGTTTACATGATAGGGAATCTTGAGCGTGCCGATGTCGATACAAATCGCGAAAGCCGAGCTTCTCGGCTTCTCGCACCAGTGGTTCGCCGAGGAGAGTAAACTGCGTGATGTTGTTGGCAAGGGCGGCCAGCCGCTGCGGATTTTCGCCGGTGGCGATGATCTTAGTCTCCTTCTCGGGGTCGACGCCCAAACGGCGCAAGGCGAGACGGAGAGTCATGTCCGACGTCGTTCCCAAGCGATTGACGCCACCGATTTTTCCCTTGAGCTGCTCGATGCTCGAAATATTGCCGAGCGAAACGATGTGGTCGATGAACAGCGGCAAATTCGTCGAGACCATCACCGTGTCGGCGCCCGCCAAACGGGACGTGACGAGCGTCGCCGAAGGCGCGATGATAAAATCGACCTCGCCGGTGAGCAGCGCCTGGATGACGATCGTGCTGGCGCTGATGGCGATGACTTCGGCATTTAAACCATTTTTCTTGAAGAAACCTTTTTGATCTGCAACCCAGATCGGCGTGTTCGACGGCGTGCTGCCGGCCCAGGCGATGCGCATACGCTCCTGAGCAACGACAGGCCGCGTAAACAACATCGCTAAAACGAAAAGAACCGCGAACAGCCGCGACAATCTGCACATCATCAAACTCCCTGCAGAGATCATTTGTTAAATTTCGTGGTTGGAACGCGCGAAATATAGGCCGGTGAAACTGCTGTGTCAATCAGCTCGATCCATTCGCAATTCCCATGAGCCTCGCCCACAATGGCTCTTGGCAATGACAA
>CAWERH010000051.1:0-14890 GCA_963811315.1 uncultured delta proteobacterium | reverse complement strand
CTCCGTTCAAATTGTTCAAAATGTTCAACTCGTTCAAGCCGACGGAGAGAACAAAGCCAGAACAGCCGGGTTGATTACAGCGCTGCTTTTCGCCGCTCGCGCATGCGCGCGAGCGAGGCTTGGAACAGGCGCTCCGCTTCTTCCGCTAATTCTCTGGGCGGCCACTCTTGCTTGTGCACGCAGTGACTCTTGTCATAAGGACCGACCGGAAAGTGCTCGCGCTGCGCTTGGCGGGACGTCGGAACAATGAATCTCCAGATGGTTGCCATCCGGGTCGTTGAAATAAATTTCCGCGCCTTTGGTTCCCGCGCGCGTCATCGGACCGACAAAAGGAATTTTCCATCTCTCGAAATGCTTCGTCCATTTTTGCTAAATCTTCCGCCGAAGTATCTAAGGCTAAGTGCGGGTGCGACTGATTCCAATCCGGCTGGCCGAAGCTCTGCTCGAAGAGATCGACTTCGAAACCGGCCGCCAGGCGAACGCCCACCTGCAATGAGCGAGCAAGGCCTTTAGCGGCGCGATCGGGCGCGGATTCGTGATGCGCTTCAGCGCCGAGGACGACGATATAGAATCGCGCCGCTCGGTAGCGGTCTTTTACCGGCATGGTCAGATGATTGAGACCGCGGATGTGCAGCAGCGCATCCGGGTTGATGTTTTCGTCGGTCATGGGACACCTCCGAAGAGAGTTGGAGTGATGGAGTGCTGGAGTGATGGAATGTTGGGAATGGCAAGAGCAAATTCATTTCACTCAGCTTTGGATCAGGCTCATACGGCTACGAATTCCAGCTCGCGCGTTCCTAGTCTTCTCGCCCCGTTTGCTTCGATCGCGACGGTATCGCCGGCGCGAATCGAGTCGCGCATGAAGCCCTGTTTGGCAGCCGGCTTCAAAATGAAAACGTGGCCGGCTTTGAGGGTGGCGTCTTTTTCGGGAAAGTCGTGGCGCGCGCCCCAGAGCATGGGCGCGTCTTCACCGAGGCCGCGGCCGTGCATCAGCGCGCCATCCGGTTCGTAGCCGGCGGCGCGCACTTCATCTTGATAAAACTTCGCCACGGCGCCGAAAGTAATTCCCGGTTTTAGGAATTTGAGCATTTTGTCGAAGATGACTTTGGTCGCGTCGAAAATTTTCTCGAGCTCGGGCGGTTTGGGGCCGAGCGAGATCGGTTGCAGCGCTTGGGCGATATAGCCGGCGTATTTGCCTTCCACTTCGGTGTTGATCAAATCGCCGGGCTTGAGCTGGCGGGTGGTGAAGACGCGTTGCGCCCAGGGAACTTCCGGCCCGCCGGTGCCGAACAGCAACATGGTGATTGGCTCGCCGCCCTGGCGCACGATTTCGCGCAGCATCTCGGCGATCAGCTCGTTTTCGCGCACACCGACTTTAGAGTGAGCGATCAACACGTCGATCGCTTTGCCGATGATGTCGGCAGCTTTCTCGATGAACGCGACTTCCTCCCCGCTCTTGACCGCGCGAACTTGCTGGATCAGATCGGTGGCGTTTTCGAACTTTACAGCCGGCAGCGCCTGGCGGATCTTTTCGAAAGTTCCCCAAGGCACCACGCCCTCGGGCGCGCGCACGAGACCGGACAATCCGATCACGCCGACGCGCTCGGCGCGAATTTCTTTCAGCCGTTCGATCACCGGCTCGCCGTAGGAGCGGCGCGATGGGCGGATGTCTTTGACCCAATCCTGCGCCAGACCCCACCACTCGATTTCGTTGGCGCCGCGCACGACGGCCGTGACATCGCCTTCGAGCGGCAGCACGGCGCCGACTTCGGTTTGCGTGCCGCCGATCTGGGTGATGTAGCGGGTGTCGGCGCCGAACTGGTCCCAATGGCCTTCGTTAGGCAAGCTGATGAGCGCGTGCAGGCCGGCCTCGCGCATTTCCTGGCGCATCAGAGTCCAGCGGCGGTCACGCTCTTCCAATGAAAATGTCGGAATGATCGGTTTTTCGAGCGACACGTTTGATCCTTATTGATTGGGTTTGATGCCGCGGTCGAAGCGCGACAGCCCTCTGCCGAGTTTTTCTCGGTTCTCCTCGGTTCTTTGCCATTTTTCTTCGTCGGAAATGAGCGACCAGTTCTCTTTGCCGAGGGCGGTGATCTGCAGCTTGTTGGTATCCGGGTCGGAAAAATAAATGCTTCGTTCTCCCGGCGCGCGCAGGCCGTCCTCAGAGCGAAAGTCGCCCTGGTTGACGCCGCCACGGGCGGGAATAAGCTCGAGCATCCGGTCGAAATCTTCCTGGCTGACGTTAAACGCCACGTGAACGGCCCGGCCATGCCGTTTAGTCCGATCAGAAAGTATTTCGACTTGCTTGACCGCCAAAAGTTGATGATTGGGAAATTCAAAGAAGTGCTCATCCTGGACTGCACCTACGAATGTCAGGCCGAGGGCTTCGCCATAAAACTTTTTGGCGTTTTCTAAATCCTTGGCCTCGAAGACGACATGGCTCAAACTGACGTCGCCCAAGGACCGGCGGTTCATGCAGATCTCGAAATGATTGTTATCGAAGTCGGTGAAGCGAAACGAACGAATGAACGGCGAGTCGCCGTCTTGCTCCTGGACTTCACCGCAGGCGACACCGGACTGTTTGATTCGATGGACCGTCGCGTTGAACATTTCCTCCGAGCCGACCGCAACCGCATAGCGCGGCGCGCCGCTGGGAGACGCATCGGCCTGAATGCCGGGCAAATTCAAGCCAATGATATTTTCGCCGGCTTTGACGTAAGTATGGCGCGGCGATCCATCGGCGTTTTTCCGCTGGGTCAAAAACGTCAGGCCTACGGTGTCGATATAAAATTTCTCCGAGCGCGCCAGATCGCGCACCGGAAAGGCAACGTGGTCAAGGGTTTCGGCGCCAAACATGTTTTCCTCCGTTTGCTGATTCTTGTCGTTCACGGGTCGGTCACGATCGTTTGCTAGGATGATTTTCGCTTCAACACAATCTCGTCGAGGATTTGGATGCCGTCTTTGAGAAGTTTGTGGTTTTGTTCCATGGTGTTCAGCTGGATGCGCGGTGTGCCCAATAAATTCTGCAACTCTTTCATGCGCGGATAGATCGGCTCGACCTTGGGATGCGCGACGACGCGGCCTTCCTTGGCAATGAGCCGCTGGCCTTCTTCAGAGATCATAAAATCGTAGAACAGCGCGGCGGCGTGCGGATGGGGCGCGTTGCGCGCCAGCGTCAACGGGTACAACAGCGTCGGAATGAGGTCTTCGGCAACCCAATCGACCGGCGCATTTTGGGCGCGCAGAGCCTTCATTATTGTACGCGTAAGTGGTCACGGCCAGCGGCGCTTCGCCGGCCATCATCATCTGCGTCGTGGTATCGCGGCCGACGCGGATCAAAAGCTGCTGCTGGCTTAGCTTGGTCAGGTAATTCACGGTTTTTTCTCTGCCCCATGCGCCGAGCAGAGACATGACTTCTTCGAGGGAGGATTCGTCGAAGAGAATCTCACCTTTCCACCTGGGCTGCAGCAACTCTTCCCAAGTTTTCGGCACGTCCTTGCGGTTGACCTTGCGCGGGTTGAACGCAAAGACGCGAAACGCATAGTTGATGCTGGTGAAGAATGGCGCCTTTGCTTGGGCCGGATAAATTGCGCGGCCCGGCGTCTCGTACTTGGCGAGAAGATTCTTTTCGAGCATCGGCGGCAGCAGGTCCGTCGAGGGTTTGATGACATCGACCAGGTGCTTGCCGGCATTGGCTTCGGAGATGGCGCGCTGAGTGACTTGGCGAGTCTTGGCGCGCCAGACTTGCGCGTTGATGAAGGGAAAATTTTTCTTGAATGCCTGGATATAGCGCGTGGCGTTCTCGATCCCTGAGTTGGTGTACCAGAGCATCTCGCCTTCCTTCTTCGCGCCTTCGACGAGTTTCTTCTCCCGTTCGGCGGCTGGGAGCTTCTCCAGCGATTTCCAAATATCTTCCGGTGTATTGGCCGCGGCGCCAAAACCGGCGCGCGGCAGGATACGCGAGCCAAAAAAACAACCCAATCACGACCGGAATACTATTTCTCATATATCAAGTCCCTTCGGTTCGCGCGTTGCCGCGCTATCGCCGTAACCGACGCCGGATCGCTCGCCGGTGCGACTTTGAATGTATTGCAAGCGCGAAATGGCTGTCAATCGGCGCAGACGATTCATGCTTTGTCGGTAGTACGTTTTTTCGGCTGTGACAAGTATTGTTTTAGCAGCGGCGAATCGTAGTCGGCGCGGCCGATGCCGCTCAATTGGCCGTAATACTTGCCCATAGATTTACCCTTCTCGTCGAATTTCGTGCCGAGATAAAGCAACGGATTGGCATCGGCGCGGTAGAGCTCGCCGTCCATCACGCCCTTGCGCATGTGCGTGGCCATAACCTCGCCGACGAAGAGATCCATCTCGTCGTCGAAGGGAATCTGCTTGGCAACTTTGTATTCGACGTTGCCGATCGCTTCGCCGATCAACGGCACGGAGATTTTCGACGGTTGCACGGCTGTCAGCCCGGCGGCCTGCCATTTGTCGACGTCGCGACCGGACACATAACCGCCGAAAACGACGATCTCCATCATCTTGTCGGTCGGCGCGCTCATGACGAACTCGCCGCGCTCCAGCAGGAATTCATAAGTCAAAGTCCTTTTCTGGATCGCCACGATCATGCGCGACGGCTCGGCGCCGGTGGGCGTGAACCACATGGCGGTCAAAAAGTTCAACCGGTCGTTGCTGCCGCGCGTCACGACCAACGCCGGTATACGGGCGGAGAAGGGTTTGTTGCCGTGACTGACGGCTTCGAACATGTCGGGATCTTGCCAATTCATTTCCATTCCATATCCGTAAAATATCGATTTCGTATCACGTATCAGGTGCAGGCATTAGCCGGTAAGGGTTGCCTGATGGCGATGATCGATGTTGCTGCCGTTCTTACATAGTCACGGACGGCAGGCCCGCCGCTTGTCTCGTTCCATTGATCTCATCCACAACCATTTCTTCCACCGACTGAATCTGCCAGTCGAATTCTCTTACCGCGCGGGAATTGTCGAAGTTCCAGGCGGGAACGCGCGCCTTGTCGTCGAAGGTTATCTCCGCGTCGGGCAAATACTTGATCACGATGTCCGCGATTTCACGGCCGGTGGGAGAGGGGCCGGTGCCCATGTACGTGTCGTGCTTGACTACGTCGGCAAGCGCGAGCTTGGTGTAGAGCTCGGCGATATCGGTTACGCCGACGATATTGCGCGGCGCGGCGGAGGGCCAGTTGGCATAGCCGGGCTTGCCCAATGCGGGCTGTTGAATCATCTGACGGGAGAACGCCGTATTACCAGGGCCGATGGCGGCGGCACAGTGAACTTTGACGATTTGAATACCGAAGGTTTTCGCGTAGCGCTCGGCGAGCCCGTTGTTCAAAAGCTTCATGAGACCGTAGAGGCTTTTGGGCGCGCGTGGCTCGGTATCCTCATTGATAGACTGGGAGCCGTAGCCGTCTTGATGGCCGAAGATGCCCACCGTGCTGGCGAAGATCACACGATCGAGGCGCGCCAGGCGCGCGGCTTCAAACACGTTGGTCACGCCGATGATGTTCACGCGCGCCGCGTTGAGAAGATCGCGGCACTCGGGCGCGAGCAGCGGCGTCATGAAGTAGCCGAGGGCGACGATGCGTTGGACGCCATGATCGACAACCGCTGCCATGACTTCTTCAAGATTGGCCATGTTGCCCTGGATGAATGGCACACCGGGTTGGGTCCAATTCGCCGGCGCAGGCGAAACGTCGAATGCGACGACATTCGCTCCTTGCGCCGCCAAACTCTTCACTACGTTGCGGCCAATGTAGCCGCTGCCGCCGACGACCATGATTTTCATAAGACCCTCGCGTGTTTTTTCTGCTTGTATACGACGGTGTCTTCCAGGGAGCAAATCGGCGAAAAGTAGTTGAACTCTCTTTCCCGAGTCCGTCATTCCCGCATGCATTTAGCGGGAATCCAGGCTTGTTTGGACTGGACCCCCGTTTTCACGGGGGTGACAATTGGATTATGTGTTCGTGGTTAGCCTGAGACATTTTGCGATCGCCACAGATCGTCTTGTCCGACCACGGAGAGCATTGTTATCTGGTCGTAAGCAGGAAAGGAGTTTTACCATGCCGCCAAACAAGCGAAGAATCATCGACGCCGACGGACATGTGGCGGAAGACGCGCAAGCGATAATCGCGCGATATGCCGGAGGTCTATCGCGAGAAAGCGCGCGTGCAGCCTTTCAATCCGTTTCCGCCCTTCGATCATTTGCATGCTGCGCACCTTGTCGATATGCCCGCGGGCGCGTTCAATCGAAAAGTCGGGCCGAAAGAGTGGCTGGCGTTTTTGGACGAGGTGGGTCTCGAGAGCACGGTGCTTTACCCAACCTCCGGCGTCGGTTCGTCGAATATCGTCAATCCGGATTGGGCCATCGATGCCGTGCGCGCCTACAACGATTGGCTTTGCGACACCTATTTGAAGCATAGCCCGCGCTTTCGCGGGTTGGCATTGTTGCCCCAACCCGTTTTGAATCCGCAAGCCGCCGCCGAAGAGCTTGACCGCTCGGTTACCAAGCTCGGCATGTGCGGCGCGGTGGTGCCGTCGAACAGCCTGCACGCGCCGCCGCTGGGTACGCAAGTTTATTCTCCGGTTTATGAAGCCGCGAACGAATTGGGCTGCTGTATCGCGATCCATGGCGGCGTGCACGGCGGCATGGGCATGGACGGGCTCGACCCGTACGCCGCCGTGCATGCGATCGGGCATCCGCTCGGTCAAATGATTTCTTTGGCGTCGATTGTTTTTAACGGCGTGCTGGAAAGATTTCCGAAGATCAGGTTTGGTTTTCTCGAAGGCGGCGTCGCGTGGTTTTTGTTCTGCCTGGAACGGTTCGACAGCTCCTACCAGTCGCACGTGATGCGCGATCTGAGGGGCGCCTATCTAAAACTTCAGCCAGGCGAGAAAGTGAGCGACTACATCGTTCGGCATGTTAAGGCGCGGCGAATTTTTGTCGGCTGCGAGGGCGGGGAACCGCTCCTTGCCACCGCTGTCAAAATGGTCGGCGCCGAGCCGTTCATGTACTCTTCGGATTTTCCCCATGAAGTTAACAGCGAGACCTGCCGCCATGAACTGAACGAACTGATCGAAAACGACCAGTTATCAGACGCCGATAAAGAGGCGATCCTTTACCAGAACGCGGTTGAATTCTACGGGCTGTAGGGTGCAGCGTGCTGCCCCCTACGATCATTTCGGCGCAAACACCAGGAAATACTGGTAGGGCAAAAAAGTATGTTCCTTGGCGAGCCGGAAACCGTTGGTCTCCATCTGCTTGATCAGATCCTCCCGGGCGATTTTCATCTGAGGCGGCGGGCCGACGGGGAGTTCTTTCTTATGAAAGTCGATCATGACGATTTCGCCGCCTGGCTTTAGCATTTTCTTCATCGTCGCGAGATACTTCGACGGATTCTCGACGTGGTGCCATACATCGCAGATAAAAAACCGGTTGATCGATTGCTCGGCCAACAGCGGATCGTCTGGATCAGCGAGGATGGAGACGACGTTGCGTAGCTTTCAAGTCGCGAATGCGCCGGTTGATGTGCAGGATCATATCGGGGCTCACATCCACGGCATAGATTTTTCCGTTGGCGCCGACAGAGTGCGATAGGCGGAAAGTGAAATAGCCCGAGCCGGCGCCGATGTCCGCGATGACTTCGCCGGGTTTGAGGTTCAGTGCCGCCATCACTTCGTGCGGCTTTTGGTAAGCGTCGCGCTTGGGATCTTCCAGCGAGCTGATGTAAGATTTCGGATCGTTGTGCAAACCATGCATCTGATGTTTGTCACGTTTGATGGAGTCTTGGGCGCAGACAATGGCGGGAAATAAAATCACGGCGATGAAAATAATCGGCATCGACATAGGAATCTCCTGGCGGCTGCCTTGAATCCTGTTGTTGAAGCTACCACATTATTGGTCCGTTCCCATGACCGGAAAAGTTTTCGACTACCACGAGTAAATTAAGTTGCCTGCTTTTTCAATTCCCTGTATTGTTCGGCGCTATGGCTCAGACCGAACTCAAACGACAAATTGGTTTATTCGACGCCGTGATGTTGATCTCCGGCGATATGATCGGCACTGGAATATTCATTTCGACGGGGGTCATCGCCGCGCAAGTTCCATCGCCCGGCGGCGTGCTTCTGGTTTGGATCTTCGGCGGCTTGCTAGCTCTGGCGGGCGCGTTGAGTTGTGCCGAGCTTTCCGCGAGTATGCCGTACGCCGGCGGCGACTATAATTATATTCGGGAAGCCTATGGCAGGTTGATGGGCTTTCTTTCCGGCTGGTCGTCGTTTCTGGTGACGTTTTCGGGAGCCATCGCTTTCCTCGCCGTGATCTTCAACGAGTACATGTCGTTCTTCGTTCCCGTGCTCGGCAGCAAAGAAGTGTTTTTCTCTGCAACGCTGCCGTTGATTTCGATCAATGTTACCGCCGGTACGCTCTTCTCCATCTTCGCCGTGCTGGCGATTTCCGCGCTGCATTGCATCGGCGTGCGCCAGGGAACCGTTACCCAAAACATCTTGACGGTGATCAAGATCGGCTCGCTTGTCGGGATCATTTTGCTGGGCATATTTATCGGCAAGGGCAGCACCGAGAATTTTAGTCCACTGTTCGACTGGGACAAGATCGCCAAATCGAGCGTCTTCGCCTCGGCCTTTATCCCGGCGATTTTCGCCTACTCGGGATGGAACGCGATCATCTACATCGCCGGTGAAGTCAAGGACCCGGAGCGAAACTTACCCAAGGCGTTGCTGATGGGAAACCTGATCGTGATCGTTCTCTACCTGGCGATCAACGTGGTTTACATCTATGGCGTGCCGGTGACGGAGATGAAAGGCGCGGCGACGAATTTCCGAAGTCGCGACCACCGCGTTATTCGGTTATCCGACTTCGGCATTGATCACTGGGCTCATCACCATTTCGATTCTCGGCGCGCTCAACGTCGTGACCATGCTCGGACCGCGGATCTACTACGCGATGGCGCGCGATGGCGTGTTTTTCAAGCGGCTGACTTACGTTCATCCAAAGTTCGGCACGCCGAGCAGTGCGATTATTCTCCAAGCGGTCTGGTCTTGTTTGCTGATACTCACGAATACCTGGGGCACCTTATTTACTTATGTCAGCGTGGTGATCACGCTATTTTCGGCGTTGACGGTCGGCTCGGTGATCGTGCTGCGCTACAAGCGGCCGGAATTGAAGCGGCCCTATAAACTCTGGGGCTATCCGATCGTGCCGATTCTTTTCGTCGCCGTGAATTTATGGATCGTGTGGGGATCGGTCACGGAAAATCCAAGAGATTCCCTGATCGGACTCGGTATCGTTTGCCTCGGCATACCCGCGTATTTGATCTGGCGCACGCGGCTCGACCCTAAGATAACGGCGAATTCAACACTCAGTTGACCGTGAACCCATGCTGAACCCGTCAGCTGGATTCTCCGTTCCGACCCGTATAAATTTGTCCTAAGCGTTCAACGAGAGGGATTGAAGTAATGGTTCGTATCACCAAAGTTTATACGCGCACCGGCGACAAGGGTGACACCGCTCTGGTCGGTGGCAAGCGCGTGCCCAAAGGATTCGCCGCGCATCGACGCTTACGGCACCATCGACGAGCTCAACTCGGTAGTCGGGCTGGCGCGGGTGTTCAACGAAGAAAGCCTCGACGCCGGCGAAGGGCATCGATTCCTCGACGAGGCGCTGTGCCGCATTCAAGACGAGCTTTTCGACATCGGCAGCGAGCTGGCGACACCGCCGGAATACTTTCAAGCGGGCATGTACCAAGTCGGCGACGATGAAATCAAGCGTCTGGAGAAGCTGATCGACAAGTGTCAGGAAGATCTCGAGCCGCTCAAATCGTTCATCTTGCCGGGCGGCGGCCGCGTCGGCGCCTATCTGCACCAGTGCCGCACGGTCTGCCGGCGCGCCGAGCGCGAGATCCTCCGGCTGTCGCGCACGGAAGACATCAATCCTCGCGTCATCAAGTACATCAATCGCCTGAGTGATCTGTTCTTTGTCTTGTCGCGCTGGATTGCCAAGCAAACCGGCCATGCCGAGTATCTGTGGCAACGCGGACTGATGGAGAAAGCCAAAAGCTAAATAATTTTAAATTTTGGATTGCCGATTTTGGATCTCGGAAAGCACAGGCCGGATCGAAGCGTCGCATTCGCTTCAACAATCGGAGGATCCACTGAAATTGGGGCTCTGAGCTATTGGACGGGAAGAAGGCGGCGATTTTCGGTGTCGCCAACGATCGCAGCATCGCCTGGGCGATTGCCGAGGCGTTTCACGCCGAGGGCGCGGAGCTGGCGTTTACGTTCGCCGGCGAAATCTTGGAGAAGCGGGTGCGCCCTTTGGCGGAAGGCATCGGATCGAAAATCATTCTGCCTTGCGATGTCACCAAGGACGAAGAAGTCGAGAAGGTGTTCGCGACGCTCAAGCAAGAATGGGGCGGCCTCGATATTCTGGTCCACGCCATCGCCTTCGCCAACAAAGAAGATCTGTCCAATCCTTACGCGCAAACCAGCCGCGCGGGGTTCCACCTCGCGATGGACGTGAGCGCCTATTCCTTGGTCGCGCTCGCACAGCGAGCAGCGCCGCTTATGGACGGGCGAAACGGTTCGATCGTGACGCTGACATATATGGGTTCGGAGAAAGTCATTCCCAATTATAACGTCATGGGCGTCGCCAAGGCCGCGCTGGAAGCCAGCGTGCGCTACCTCGCCCACGATCTCGGCCCGAAGGGAATTCGCGTCAATGCCATCTCCGCCGGGCCCGCTGCGAACGTTAGCGGCCGCGGGGATCTCCGATTTCAAATCCATGCTGCATCACGTCGCCGAGCGCGCGCCGCTCAAGCGCAACATCGGCGCGGAAGAAGTCGGCAAGACCGCGCTCTTATCTTTGCAGCGACTGGGGCAGCGCGGTGACCGGCGAGGTGCTGCATGTCGACGCCGGATACAATATTATGGGGATGTAGGAGAAATACTGGATGAATGGAGTGGCGGAGTAATGGAGTTCTGGACCGGCTACCCAATACTCCATCACTCCAGTACTCCATAACTCCAACGAGGTGTATATGGCGATCAAAGAAGTCACGCCGCAACAGGCTCACGATATTCTCAAAGCCGATGCGAGCGTCGTTTACATCGACGTGCGCACGGAGCGCGAGTTCACCAACGGCCATCCGCAGGGCGCGGTGAATATCCCCGTCGCCTTGCCCGATCCGGCGCGCGGCATGGCGATGAACCCGACTTTGTCAAAGTCGTGGAAGCGAATTTTCCCCACGACAAGAAGATCATCGTCGGTTGCCAGGCCGGGCCGCGCTCCAGCGCCGCCGCGGGTTTGCTGCAGCAAGCGGGCTTTCAGGATATTTCCAATATGCTCGGTGGCTTCGGCGGCATGCGCGATCCGATGGGCACGGTGATCGCGCCGGGCTGGGCGGCGTCGGCACTGCCGGTGAGCAATGACAATGGCGACGGGGTGAGCTACGAGTCGCTAAATTGAAAATTAAAAGTTAAAAAGTGAAAAAGCTCGAAATCGGCAAGTCGTCTATGCGTTTCGCCGGTCATTATAGATTTTTACATTTTTAACTTTTGAATTTTAATTTTTGAACTATGCTTTACTTCAAACAAATCGAGATCGGGCCGATGAAGAACTACGTGTATCTGATCGGCTCGACGGAGACGCATAAGGCCGCGGTCGTCGATGCCGCGTGGGAGATCGACACGATCCTCAAGATCGCGGCGCAGGACGACATGGAGATCACCCATGCCTTCGTCACGCACACGCACCCCGATCATGTCGGCGGCGGATTTGCCGGCATGGAGATCGCCGGCGTGACGGAGCTGCTGGAGAAGTGCAAAGCCAAAGTAGTCGTGCACAAAGCCGAGGCGGAGTTTATCAAAGGGCTGTCGCCATCGGACATGATTAAGAGCGACAATGGCGACAAAATCGATGTCGGCGGCATCGAGATCGAACTCATGCACACGCCCGGACACACGCCGGGCTCGCAATGCTTCCTTGTCGACGGGCGGGTAGTTTCCGGCGATACGATGTTTATCGATGCCTGCGGACGAGTGGATTTTCCCGGCGGCAATCCCGAGCAGATGTATTACAGCTTGACGCAAAAGATGGCGGCGCTGCCGGACGAAACGATTCTCTTTCCCGGCCATAATTACGCGCAGCTTACGCAGGCCACGATCGGCGAACAGAAAAAGACCAATCCCTATCTGAAATTTGGGTCGTTGAAACAGTTCTTGGCGGCGATGGGTTATCGGTGATCGTGATCGGTCCTTTATTCAGTTTTGAGGTTCTTTAGCTTACAGACCCTTCCGTTAGATCGGAATGCCGCGGATTCTAGCTGGTATTTGGTTTTAGACTCCAGTGGATGATCAGGACTCGCACTCCTGGAGCGTTGCACGGGCACTCTCCAGTCTGTGTGAGCCGAAATGGCTAAGGATGTCCACCGCGCGTCGGGCGTGGGATACGGCCTCGACGACCTTTCCCTGCCGCACGAGGGCCCTGGCCAAAATCTGAGCATTTACGGCGATTAATTCCTTGCGCCCTACTTTTTTGGACAATGACAGGGCCTCGCGAGCCAGAGCCTCTGCCCTTGGCCAATCTGTCCGCCTCAATGCCACTGCGGCTAGGTTTCCAGTGACATAGACGATGCCTTCGGTATGTCCGACCACGCGCGCCACTCGGAGAGCCTCACAATAACCCCTCTCCGCTGCTTCAAGATCGAAGGATAAATAAATATTAGCGATATTGGTGAGCGTTTCGGCCACGTGGACACTCTCCGGTGATACTGTGCGGAACAAGTCAAGCGCTTCACGGAAGGCGGCGATTGCTGCTTGGCAGTCATTCTTCAAATTGAAGCCAAGGCCACGCAAGCGGATCACCATGGCACGCTCCTGTGGACCAGTCTGGACGTTTTGCCAATGCACCGCCGTGCGATCAGCGCAGACAATAACTTTGTGCCCTTGTCCCCACAGATAGTTAATCCGGCCTTCCCAATAGGTTCGCCAACCAGCTTCAAAATGATCGCCAGACGCAATAGCCTTGGCTTCTGCCTGCCGTTCGAGAGAATAGCATTCATCCCAGTGGCCGATGAATTCGAGGAAGAACGCGAGCGCAGTACACACGGTCTGGAGTCGGTCATTCGGTCCGGTGAGGAAAAGTGGCAAGGCTGGAGCCAGGGTGGGCCACGCGACCTCGATCATTGGAAAGCGATCGTATCTATCGTAGCCGTTCTCAACGATCAGCGCGTAGGCGCGCTGCTCCAGCCGAGTGCCGGTTTCTGCAACCGCTTCGGTTCGTTTGCGCCGCAGGAAGTCGGCGACCATTGGCACGAGGGCGAAATTTTTCTCTTCCTCGTCCGGCACGACAAGCGCGCGGTTGGCGAGTGTGTGCAAGGCGGTCTCAACCGGTTCCTTTTCGAAGCCAGCGATTTCGGCGATGTGCTCCACTTTTGCGGGCAAACTGAAATAGGTGAGCGCCGCAAGTACGCGGGTCTCTTCCACGGTGAATTTCCTGCACGAGATCGCCGAAAACGAATTCCAGTGGATCATTGTCTGGCGGACAACTCCGCAGAAAGTACAACGCGTTGGTGAAGGTGCGGCAGCTTCCACGCCCGAGCTGTCCGGCAACCCAGCGCAGGAGCAATGGGTTTCCTCCGGTGTGTTTGTAAAGAGTTAGACGCTCGGCTTTGCTGGTCTTTGCAAGTAACGGGTTGTGTCGAGCCAGGTCCGCCAAGGTCGCCAGTGCAGCGATTTTCGTCAATTAGCTCTCATCGAGGATTAGTTTCCTTCGAAGAGCCAGATTACCAATACGCCTCCGACTTGTAAGGATTGCTTTACAGCCCTGGGTAGTCGCTTGACGAATGTGAAGAGCTGATCACGGTCAGCTTTGGAAAGCGATTCTAGATTGTCGAGGATGAGCAATATCTGCGCTGGTCGCAGGGCATCGAGCAGGAGGCGAATGCGCTGGTCCTCCGGAGCTTTCGTGATGTCCGGCTGCTCAAGCTCACGAGCAAGTCGTTGAGCATCTGTAGAAATCCGGGCAGGATGAAGCCCGTCAGTTTACGCTCGCCGTCGTCGTCCAACTCGCGGTCTTTCACCGAGACAAAAATGATGCGCTGAAACTGGTCGGGCGTGCAGTCATAGGCGGCCCGTACAGCGAGCGAGGTCTTGCCCATGCCGCCAGGTCCGTCAATGAGCGCTGCCCATGTGCGAGACTCGCGGTCTAGGGCTTCGCGAACGGCGGCAAGTTCCTTCTCCCGACCGAAGAAAGGCTGAAGGCGCGGCAGATTGTTGCTGGGATGAAAGTTTTCAGCACGGGCGAACTGGATGCAACCTTGGGCGTGTCATTGAGCCACTTTACAATGGCGTCGAAGTCCCGTTCGGCGTGGAAGACGATGGTAACGCTCCAAGTGGAAGGAAATGTGGACGGCGTCCGCATCGTCGAACAAAACAACTCGAATGTTTTCGTTGATCCCGGCGGCCCGGTAGATGCGCTGGCGAAGGTCGCCTGCCTCGCAGGCAGCACCAAGTCCGATACCTGGCTTTTGCTTATCGTCAAAGCAAAGGAACCACGGCTCACTTCCAATAATCAGCACGCGCTCCGTCTGGATCGCTCGGTCGCTGCTCCACTTGGGCCAACCTTCGGGTGGACCACCCGGATTCGAGTCCATGTAAAACTGATCCAGGATTACAGCGACGCCACAGCCACGCAGCTTTTCGGCGAAAACACGAACGCGCTGGCGTTGTGTTTCGTCGTCGAGTTGTCGATAGCTAAGGAATGTTGTGGGCATAGGCAGTAGACAGCAAATTCTAACTTGAGCTTTATCTCCGTTTCGCGGGAAGAGTCTTACGGTTTCCCT
>CAWERH010000050.1:0-105204 GCA_963811315.1 uncultured delta proteobacterium | reverse complement strand
GGCGACGAGCGGATTTGAACCGCTGTACACGGCTTTGCAGGCCGTTGCCTAACCCCTCGGCCACGTCGCCACGTGCTCTCCAGTCTAAGGGAGTCGCGGCGCGGCTCCATCACTTGCATCAGGCGGCCGCGGATCTCGTCTCCAGGCCGGCGCCGGACCGGCTCGCAGAGATCGTGCCCGTGACGCATCGCTGAAGCCGGGATACCCTGGCAGGCGTGTCCGACGAGACGACCGAACTGGGCAGCCGCCTGCGCGCGTTGCGGACCGAGCGCGGGCTCTCGCTCTCGATCGTCGCTCAGGCGACGGGTATCTCCACATCGTTCCTCTCGCTCGTGGAGACGGGCAAGAACGACATCACGTTCGGCCGGCTGCGGCGGCTGATCGACTTCTACGACGTCGCGCTGGACGCCCTCCTGCCGCCCGTCGAGGACCCCATCGTCGTGCGCGCCGGCGACCACCGCCACGTGCGCTCGCCCGAGGAGGGCATCGACGTCTTCGTGCTGGTACCGGGTCACAAGGACGAGCGCCTCTACGCCGTGCTCGCCGTCTACGACCCCGGCTCGGAGCTCGCGGAAGCGGCGCCCAGGATCGAGGGCACCGTCCTGCTCATCGTGCTCGAGGGCGTCATCGAGCTCGAGCTCGCGGGCTCGCCGGCGATCACGCTCGGAGAGGGGGACTCCGCGCATTTCAGCGGCGTGCGGGAGCGTCGCATCACCACGGGCCCGGACGGCGGCGCGCGCTTCATCTTCGTGGCCTCGCCTCCGCCGAGCGGGGCGAGCTACGCCGCTGACGGCGGGACGATCGAGAGCGCTTCGCCGTAGTCGAGGAAGGCCTGGCGCATGAAGTGCGCCGGTGCCGCCATCAGCAGCGAGCGCAGGTGGAACGTCCGCGCGTCGAGGGTCGCCTCGTACCACGCCGGGATCGAGGGCTCGAACATCGCGAGGCGGATGGCCTTGCCCCGCCGGCCGGCCGGCGGGTCGAGCAGCACGACGCTCGTGAGGCGCGGGCCCCACGGAAGCGCCGGGAGGTCGAGCGGCTCCTGCGCTGATCGCAGCCAGCGCTCGCTTCCCTCGGGCCGATCCCAGCGTTGCGCTCCGATGACCACGGCCGAGGAGCCGCCGGCGATCGAATAGGTCAGCCGGTCGGGCGCGGCCATGCGCCAAGTCGTCGTGATCGCCCTCCCAGGGGCGCTCTCGAGACGCTCGCGGTAGATCACGGAGCGTGCGCCGCGGAAGGCACGCTCGACCTTGCGCAGGACGGCCAGGCCGGAGACGGGCCAGCGCGCGGGCAGGGAGAAGGTCACGGTCGAGCCCGCGCTGCCTGCCTCGGCGACGTGCACGACGAGGTGAGCCGGCGGGGACTCCGGGAGGGCAGCCCGGTAGCAGCCGATCCCACACGTCGCCGTGCTTCGATCGCCGACGCGCACGCGCAGGCCTGGCACGCCACGACCCTCTGCGTCCAGAACCGTGACGGCCGCCCGCAATGGCGCGCGCGAGAGGCTCAGCGCCACCAGGCGCCGGCCGCTCTGCCGCGCGAGCGTCAGCGCCGCGCCGCGCACGGGCGCGGCCGCGCTCACGGCCGGCGCCACGCGCGGCGGCGCGATCGGAGCGCGATCGCTCCCGGTCGTCAGAAGCACCGCGGCGCCCGCGGCGCCGGCGACCAGCGCGAAGCCCCCCGCAGCGGCGATGAGGCCGAGCTTCACGCTGGCCCGCCAAGCGTCACTTGACGGTGAACGTCCCCTTCATGCCCGAGGCCGCGTGGCCCGGGACGGTGCAGAGATACGCGAACTTTCCGGTTTTCTGGAATTTGATCGTCAAGGTCGCGGTCTTGCCCGGCGAGAGGAGCTTCGTCTTCTTGCCGTTGATCTTGAAGTCGTGCGGGATCTGACCCTTGTTCGTGACCTTGAAGTTCACGGTGCCCTTGGGCGCCGACGCCTTCGAGAGCTTGAACTTGAACTCGCTCATCGCCACGGTGATCGTGGTCGCCTTCGTGCTCTGGGTGTGCGCGGTCGCTGCGGTGGCCGGCACGGCGACCGCCAGCACGGCGCCGACGAGCGCCGTCATGAGTGATTTCCGTCGCATGGGCTCCTCCTGGGGGCGACGGTCCTGAGCCACAGAATGAGGCCCCTGACCGCTTTCACGGGATATTCGACGCCTGCATCGTACCTCCGAACGTCGGCGGAGGATGCTGCTCGCGTCGCTGGCCGAACGGTGGAGACGAGGACTCGCAAGCGCTGCGACTGCCTTGTCGAGGGAGCGGACGACCGACCGGGACCGAACGGATGACCGCCCCCGGATCGCACAGATGAGCGCAGCGAAAATGACGCCGTCCCCGCCGACTCGCAGCACCCTCGCCTTCCCACGGTGCAGGTCTCCCCCGAGCCGCGGATTTCAAATCCTGCGCGAACTTCACGGTGGTCGAACGCGCGTTTGCGCACGCCCGTCTCGTTGAGTATGTTGATCGCCGTCGCGTCCAACAGTTCCCCCAGGGGCATGTGTAAGGAGAGACGATGAGCGGCGAGAATGGTTCGGGCGAGGAACCACAGGGTGGGCTCTCGCGTGCGCAACTGGTTCGACGTGCTGGAATGCTGGGTGCGGCTGCGGCCATCCCGGTGGCCGCAGCGCCGGTCGCGGAGGTGCAGGCCGCGCCGGCGGCCGATACCCCGCCTCCCGAGGTAGGAGGTACGAGTCCGCTCCGGGCTCTGACGGCAGCCGAGGCGGCGACGCTCGAGGCGTTCCTGGAGCGGCTCCTGCCGAGTGGAACGGCCGCCGGCCCGGGAGCGAAGGAGGCGAACGTCCTCCGCTACATCGACTGGTCGCTGGCCGGCGACCTGGCCGTCTTCCATCCCTCGTACTCGGCGGCGATCGCGTCGATCGAGGCGTTCTCGGTCGCGACCTACAAGGCCGCGTTCACGGCGATCTCTCCGGCGCAGCAGGACGTGCTCGTCGGCCGCATGGCGGCCGGCGCCGAGAAGACGCCCCCGCTGACGCAGACGACCGACCCCCAGCAGGGGTTCCTCGGCTTCGCGCCGACGTCGCAGTCCGTCTTCACGATGCTGCGCACGCACGCGCTGCAGGGCATGTTCGGCGATCCGATGCACGGCGGCAACGTCGGGCAGGTGGGCTGGAAGCTCGTGCGCTTCCCGGGCCCGCGCCTGGTCATCAACAAGAAGGATCAGGAACTCGACGTCGTTCCGAAGGCGACCTACCTCAAATCGACCTACACGTACAAGCTCTTCAAGAACACGACGCGGAGGCCCTGACGATGGCTCAGAAGCTCACAGAAGCCGATGTGGTCGTCGTCGGGTTGGGAGCGGCCGGCGGCACCGCCGTGTGGCCCCTCGCCCAGTCGGGCATGCGGATCATCGGCATCGAGGCCGGCCCCCGCGTGACCGAGGCCGACTACCCCTTCGACGAGGTCCGCAACGACATCCGCGACTGGATGGGTCGCTTCAAGGCGAACCGCGAGGTACCGACGGCCCGCCTCGACGACACGAAGGTCGCGACGCGCCCGCTCGGCGCCACCGGACCGATGATGAACGCGGTCGGTGGCACGTCGATCCACTGGATGACGCAGAGCTGGCGCTTCCTCCCGTGGAACTTCAAGGTGCGCTCCGAGACGATCAAGCGCTACGGCAAGGCGGCGCTCAAGGGCTCGACCGTGACCGACTGGCCGTTCAGCTACGACGACCTCGAGCCGTACTACGACAAGGTCGAGTACCGGCACGGCGTCTCGGGGCAGGCCGGCAACGTCAAGGGCAAGCTGGACCCGAGGGGCAACGTCTTCGAGGGCCCGCGGTCGCGGCCCTATCCGCTCCCGCCGCTGCGCCGCAGCGGCTGGACCGGCCTCATCCACGACGCAGCCAGGGGCCTCGGACTGAAGTCCTACCCGGGCCCTGCCGGCATCCGCTCGGCGGCCTACAACGACTTCGGCGCCTGCACGTACTGCGGGTTCTGCGGCTGGACGGGCTGCTGGACGGGCGCCAAGGCCCAGACGAACGTCCACTACATCCCGCAGGCCGAGAAGACGGGCAACCTCGAGGTCGTCTCGATGGCGCGCGTGCTCGAGGTCAACGTCGACTCCGAGGGCAAGGCGACCGGCGTCACCTACCTCAAGGGCGGGAAGATGTACTTCCAGCCTGCGAAGGCGGTGGTACTGGCGTCCTACACGTACGAGAACGTGCGGCTGCTCCTGCTCTCGAAGTCGAAGGCGTACCCCAACGGGCTCTCCAACAACATGGGGCAGGTGGGCCGCGACTACATGGGCCACGGCCTCAGCTCGGCGTCGGTCACCGGCCTCTTCAAGGGGCGCCGGCTCAACCGCTACTCGGGGACGATCGGCCAGTTCACGGCATCGACGAGTGGGACGCCGACAACTTCGACCACACCGGGCTCGGCTTCATCTCGGGCGGCATGGCGAGCGCGACCATGGAGGCCAAGCCGATCGGCGTGGCCGGGACGCTCCCGCCGAGCGCGCCCACCTGGGGCGCCGGCTACATGCAGTGGCTGTCGGAGAACGCCGACTCGGTCGGCGGCGCGTCGGCGCAGATGGAGGTGCTGTCGTACGACAAGAACTACCTCGATCTCGATCCGACGGTGACCGACGACCTCGGCCGGCCCGTCATCCGCATCACGTTCAACCTGCAGGAGAACGAGATCAACGCGGCGCTCTGGATGCAGGGCAAGCTGAAGGAGCTGGTGACCGCGGCCGGGGCCACGGAGACGTGGACGTTCCCGCCGACCGCGCGTTCGCCCAACACCCATGCGTACGGCGGGACGCGCATGGGTCACGACCCGGACTCGTCGGTCATGAACCGCTGGGGCATCTGCACGAGGTCCCGAACCTCATGCTGCTCGGCGGCTCGACGTTCCCGACGACGGCCGGGCGCAACCCCACGGAGACGATCCAGGCGACCGCCTGGCGCTCCGCCGACCACCTCGTCAGCAAGTTCAACGCGATCACGTCGTGATCCGGATCGGACGGTCGACCGATGGTTGAGAGAGTCATGATCGACCCGTCCGTGCAGGTGATGACGGAAGCAGACCTGCGGGCCCCCCGGCTGATGCCGGGGGGCCTGTGCTTCATCTGCGGCACGTGGATCGACCACGAGCAGCAGGAGGCCTACCGCGTCATGCTCGAGGACGCCGCCGGCGAGCGGCAGGAGTTCCTCGCGCACGCCGGGTGCCTGAGCGAGGTCGCGCACCCGTCGTCGGCGCTCAAGAAGGCGATCGCGCGTCCACCGGAGCCGCCCGCCGAGGCCGAGGCCGAGCCCGCGCAGACGCCGGAGGCAGCCCCTGCGGCGGACGCGCTCGATCCCAAGCCGTTCACGCCCGAAGGGCGCTGACGGCGGGCGCTGCTCGGGCTAGATCCCCTTGAACAGCTTCAGCAGCTGCAGCATCGCCGGCCCGAGGATCACGATGAACATGGCCGGGAAGATGAAGAGCACCGTGGGGAAGAGCATCTTGATCGGCGCCTTCATGGCCTTCTCCTCGGCCCACATCTGGCGCTTCTGACGGCTGTCGGTGGCCTGGACGCGGAGGATGCGGCCGAGCGCCATGCCGAGCTGCTCGGCCTGGATGATCGAGCGGGCGAAGCTGGTCGTCTCGGGCATGTCGAGGCGCTCGGCGAAGTTCTTGAGCGCCTGGATGCGGCTCTCGCCGATGCGCATCTCGTGGAGCACGATCGAGAGCTCCTCGAGCAGCGGGCCCTTCGAGCGCTCGGTGATGCGCGCCAGGGCGCCGTCGAAGCCGAGGCCGGCCTCGACCGAGACGGTCAGGAGGTCGAGCACCTCGGGCAGCTGGACGAGCATGTTCGCGCGGCGGGTGCGCACCATGCGGCCGACGACGAAGTCGGGGAGCAGGAAGGCGAGCGCGCCGCCGACGATGCCGAAGATCAGGCCGTTGCCGACGGGCAGGAGGCCGGCGCTGGCGAGGAAGATCCCGAAGAAGAGCGAGGCCGACGATGCCCCCGCCCTTGATCGCGAGGAAAGGCGTGGGGGTGAGGCGGTGGCCGAGGCCGGCGGCGATCAGCCGGCGGCGGATCAGGTCGGGGTTCTGCGTCATCGGCAGTGCCGTGACGAGGCGCGGCCAGGCGCTTGACGGTCGGCGCCAGCAGCCGGTTCGTGACGTCCCTGGTGAGCTCGGACTCGCGCACCGAGGCACCGCCGTAGCGGCGGGCACGGGCCAGCGAGCCGGCGATCTGCTTCTGCCGGACGGTGATCGCGTCCAGGCCCATGTAGACCGAGACGGTGAAGAGCACGATTGCGAAGGCGAGAAGCATCAGGGCCTCAGTACTTGAAGTTGACGATCTTGCGGCAGACGATGGCGCCCATCGTCATCGAGATCGAGCCCGACGAGGACCATGATGTGGCCCGCGCTCTCCGTCCACAGGGGACGGATGTAGGAGCGGTCGATCAGGAAGATCATCGCCGCCAGGAAGAACGGCATCCCGACCAGCACGTAGGCCGAGGCGCGTCCCATCGCGGTCAGCGCCCTCACCTTGCGTGCGAACTGCACGCGGCCGCGCACGGTGTCGGAGACCATGTCGAGGATCTCCGAGAGCGAGCCGCCGACCTGGCGCTGGATGTTGACCGCCAGGACGACGAACTCGAAGTTCTTCGACGCCAGGCGCTCGGCCATCGACTGCAGCGCCTCGTCGGCGGGGCGGCCGAGGCGGGTCTCGGTCTCGACGCGCTGGAACTCCTTGGCCATCGGCTCGGGCCCGTCGAGCGCGATCGTCGACATCGCCTGCTGGAACGACTGGCCGGCGCGCAGCGACGATGCCACGGCGCCAGCGTGTCGCCCAGCTGGTCCTCGAACTTGCGGCGGCGCGCGTTGGCCTTCCGGCGCACGACGACCTCGGGGACCATGAAGCCGGCGATGGCGAGGACGAGCGGGAAGAGGATGCCGATGCCGAGGGTGCAGCCGAGCACGAGCAGGAGCACAGGCCGATGCCGGCCTGGATGGCGACGAACTCGGCTGCGCGCATCGGCAGGTCGGCTCTGCTCGAGCAGCCCGGCCACGCTGCTTGAAGTAGAACGAGCCGCCGAACGAGCGCTCGCCGCGCAGCACGAGGAGGTTGCGCAGCGACAGCCCGCGCTCGCGCTCCGCGCACGTGCCGGCGTGATCGGCGGCCGTGTAGCGCTCGAGCCGGCGCGCGAGCGACTGGCCTCACGCGGCTGCCGGAACAGGAGCAGGACGACGCCGAGCACGAGCAGGCCGATGACCATCGCGAGCGCGAGGCCGGTCGAGCTGCGCTTGCTGATCGACGAGATGGTGCCGCCGGCGGCCACGATCTCGGCTGCGGGAGCGGTCAGGTCGATCGGCTGCGTGGCCGGGGTGTAGCCCGTGAGGCCGACCTCGAGCGGCACGACGCCGTCGGAGTGCGAGGTGTACTGGAGGCGGTAGGTGTTGCGGATCTCCTAGGCGATCTGCGCGGTAGACGGCGCTGATGCCGGCGGCCGAGCGATCCGAGGAGAAGACGTGGCCGCCCGTCTGGCGGGCGAGGCTCGGAGCGCGCCGGGGTCGTGGTCCGTGCCGAGCGCGATCGCGTCGACCGTGACGCCGGCCGTCTTGGCCGCCTTGATCGCCGCGGCGAGCGTCGTCTTCGTCGTGTTGTCGCCGTCGGTCAGGACGACGAGCACCTTCGTCAGCGTCGGTGCGTCGCAGAGCTCGGCACTGGCCTGGATGATGGCGTCGTAGAGCGCCGTCCCCTGCGGGTCGTCGAGGTCGAGCTGTGCATCGCGCCGCGAGCGGTCGCCGTCGCTGTCGAGGGCGTGCACGGGGTTGGCCTGGTGGCCGAAGGAGTAGAGCGCCATCTGATCGTGCGCGGCTTCGGCCTTCGACGAAGGCCGAGGCGGCCTGCGCGCGCGGCGACGATCGGGCTCGCCCTCCATCGAGCGGCTGACGTCGATCGCGACGCCGATCGCGGCCGCGAGCCGCCGCCCGACTGGGTCCTCGTGACGGCTCGCCGTTCTCGCTGGCGGCCAGCGAGACCCGGCTCAGCTTGTCGCTGCCGGGCGCGATCACGGTCGCCGTGATGAGCGGGTAGCGCGAGGTGTCCACCTGCGCGATCTGGACGCGCGGCGGCGGCCGCGGTCGAGGCCGCGACCGCGACGCGAGCGACGGCCGCGAGGCCGGCGACGAGGCGAGCGCCGCCTCATGCCTGCGCCCTCCCGAACGCCGTCGGGCGTGCCGCCGGCTGGTTGCCGCGGTCGGGCTCGAGCTGGAAGAACTGCGGCGGCAGGTGCACGCCGTTCTCGCCCATCTTGGTCGAGGATCTGCGGCTTGATGCCGGTGCGCGCATCGGGCCGAGCAGGCGGTTGCCCGAGCCCGCGGCGGCCTCGTCGCCGTCCTCGACGGGCTTGGCGATGAACAGATCCTGCAGCGTCACGACGTCCGACTCCATGCGCAGCACCTCGGTGATGTGCGTGATGCGGCGCGTGCCGTCGACGAGGCGGCGAGACCTGGACGACCATGTCGAACGCCGAGGCGATCTGCTCGCGGATCGCCTTGCAGCGGCAGCTCGACGCCGCCGGTCAGCACCAGCGTCTCGACGCGCGAGAGCGCGTCGCGCGGCGTGTTCGCGTGGATCGTCGTGAGCGAGCCGTCGTGGCCCGTGTTCATGGCCTGGAGCATGTCGACCGTCTCGGCGCCACGGCACTCGCCGACGATGATGCGGTCGGGCCGCATACGCAGGCAGTTCCGGACGAGGTCGCGGATCGTGACCTGGCCCTTGCCCTCGATGTTCGCGGGCCGCGTCTCGAGCGTGATCACGTGCTCCTGGCTGAGCTGGAGCTCGGCCGCGTCCTCGATCGTGACGATGCGCTCGTCCTCCGGGATGGCCGCCGACAGACGTTCAGCGTCGTCGTCTTACCGGAGCCGGTACCGCCGGAGATGAGGATGTTGAGCTTGCCGCGCACGCAGGCCTCGAGGAACTGGGCCGCCTGCGGCGTCAGCGTGCCGAAGCGGATCAGGTCCGCCATCGTGCAGCGGGTCGCTGCGGAACTTACGGATCGTGAGCGTCGGGCCGCTGACCGCCAGCGGCGGGATGACGGCGTTGACGCGCGAGCCGTCGGGCAGGCGGGCGTCGACCATCGGCGAGGCCTCGTCGATGCGCCGGCCGATGCGCGAGATGATCTTGTCGATGATGCGCAGCAGGTGCTGGTCGTCGACGAACCCGGCGTCGGTGCGCAGCAGCTTGCCGCGGCGCTCGACCTAGATCGAGCGGGGACCGTTGACCATGATCTCGCTCACGGTGTCGTCGCGCAGGAACGGCTCGAGCGGGCCGTAGCCGAGGATGTCGTCGGCGATCTCGCGTGAGACCTGCGCGCGCTCCTGACGGGTCAGCGGCGTCTTGTCGAGCGCGATCGCCTCTTCCACCGCCTCGAGCACGCGCGGCTCGATGCTGGCGTCGCGTCCCTCGTCGCCACCGGCGGCGAAGAGGCGCGGGCCGAGCCGCGTGATGACGTCATGGTGGACGCGCGACTTGAGGTCGGCGAACGGGTCGGGGGCGGGTGCCCGCTCCGGCTCGCGTGCTGCTCGCGGGGTGACCGGATCTTTAAAAAAGAGATCATGCCGCGACTCTTATAGATTCTTGCTAACCTTGTCCGTGATTGGCTACGGCATGGCTCATCGCGCAACTGCTGTTGCAACCACCACGTGGCAGAAATCGTCCTAAACACGACCGGGGTCGACCTCACCTCCGGATTGAAAATTGAAATCACATGCTATCGTGATGCATAATCTCAAACAGTTAACCGGGACATGAAACCGGAACACTCATTTCGTCTTTATACCCGGCGCCAAGCACTGCGCGCTCTCGGCACCCTGCCGGCGGCTGCGCTGTTCGGCTTCGATCGCGATCTGAAGTTTGCAATCCGACGCAATCGCCGCCTCAATACCCGGCTGTGTAGTTCGTCCCGAGCAAACCGAAGGCCCGTACTTCATCGATGAAAAGCTCAACCGCTCCGATATTCGTTCGGATCCGTCCATAAATCGATTAAACCCGGCATCCCTCTGAGATTGGAGTTCCAGGTTTCCACGGTCGCGGCCAACTCGTGCAGCCCCTATCCGTTGCGATGGTCGATGTTTGGCATTGTGACGCCCTCGGGGTGTATTCCGACGTTCAGGATCCCGTGGCCGACAGCCGTGGAAAAAAGTTATTGCGCGGCTATCAGGTAACTGACGAGAAAGGCCGCGCAAATTTCCTGACCGTCTATCCCGGCTGGTATGAGGGGCGTGCCGTGCACGTACACTTCAAAATCCGCACGAGTCCTTCAGCCAAGCCGGGCCTCGATTTTACTTCGCAACTCTATTTCGACGACTCGATTACGGATCGAGTTCACAGCATCGCGCCGTACCAATCAAAAGGCCGGCGGACCGTGACGAACGCCCGCGATAGCATCTTCCGTCGCGGCGGCAGCCAGCTGATACCCGAGCTAATCAAGGACGAGCAAGGCTACGTCGCAAAATTGGCGATCGGGCTTCGCGTCACTTAAATTGTTTTCTTCCTTTCATCTCCTTCTGTCGTAGCAACGTCAATATGTCAGGTTAACAGCAACGTGAAAATGTCAGGGTGACACATCATGGTGAGTGGTGAGAATGGAAATAGGACCATAGCGGAACCCCTCCTTCTTGGAGTTCGTTCGATATAAGCGAATTGTGTGCGTTGTTTTTGAATCGAAGGTTGCGATTTTCTCACTCTTGTAGAAAATCTCCACCGCGCCATCGAGAAGCACGTGAACATCGATTCTCTTGTTGGCGTGAGAACGAAAGGGCGAGGTCTTGGGAATCTGCAAGACCGTCCCTTCGAAAGTCACCGTGTTGTCCTTTGCCACGGTACGCTGTTGTTTGAAACAGAGCGCCCGTTCGATCTCGAGCGAGCTGACTGTTCTCCAAGCAGGCTCGGCCTTAGCCGGCTTGGAAAACTTGACGGTTGTGCACGGGGAGATAACGTTCGAGGACCGCTTGTGCTTGTTCCATGGTTTTGGCCTTGGCCAGCCGCAACTCACTGACGAGCCGGTCTTGAAAGGTGTTCCACAGTCTTTCGATTTTCCCTTGGCCTGAGGGGAATGGGCTGAATCAAGGTCACCCGAGCTCTTCTAAGCCTGGCCCACCTCGGTGGTTGGTCTTCGGTTGATCATTTGCTCATCGATCGTCGCTTCCCGATCGGTCCAGAATACCGAATGACAGTCGCTATAGATCGACTGCGGTAAGCCGTATTGCCGAAAGGTGTCAGAGAACAGCGTGAAATAACCCCATGAACTCTTGGCTTGGGTAAAGAAGGCTCCCATCACCTTGTTGGTAGCATCGTCGATGGCCCCGATTAGACACAGCCGCGGCCCCCGGCCTTGGAGCCAGTCATGCGGAGAGCCATCGACCTGGAGCATCATCCCCTCACTGGCTCGTCTTTCCCTGCGGCTGCGATGTTTGATTCCGCGGCGCTTCCTAGGTGAGCCGATCCCTTCAGCTCGAAGGACACGGCGGACTTTCTCACGGCTGAGCTCGATCTGTTCTTGTTCTTTGAGTTTCTCGGTCAGATGGTGATCGTTGAACCCTTGGTATTTCCCTCGGGCTAATTCCAAACCCGCCGCACCGTCTTCTCCTTAGTCTTGCGTTTACACCGCCGTCCCCGGTTGCCGTGAACCACTCCCTTCGCTCCGACCTTACCGACCCGCGCTTTGACCCGGTAACACTGCCGTTCGCTCACTCCCATCACGAGTGCGGCTTGCACCACGGTTAGCTCGCCTCGATACACTCGTTGATTACGTCCAATCGTTTCTCGTCTTGCATGGTCAGGGTTGTCATCCTTCCACCCTGACATAATCACGTTGCCGTTAACCCATGACACTTTCACGTTGCTACAACATCCTTTCATCTCCTTCTTGACAAGCTGCCCCTCGCTCCCTTATTGCTGCCACAATATTATTTTCCGGCTGCGCCCAGAACACACCAATTGTTCCCACCGCATATGGATCACACATTTGAAGGAAGGACCAGGGACATGAAACAGTTCGGCTCGGCAAACTAAGCCTTTAGGTTTGGTTATGCGACGATTTTTCTGCTTTCCTTGGCTGCCGCGGTAACTCCAGTCTCGGCCCAGCCCTTACGCATCGCCGTCGGCGCCGCCAGCGTCGCCTCATTGCCGACCTGGGTAGCGCATGACGGCGGTTATTTCGCGCGCGAAGGCGTGCCCGACGAGCTGATTTATATCCGCGGCGGGCCGCAAACCATGTCGGCGCTGGTCAGCGGTGAAGTTCCGTTCGCGCAAATTTATGGCGGCGCGCTTATCGCTGCGGGGTTGACGGGCGCCGACGTCGTCATTGTCGCCGGCCTGATCAACTCGCCGTTCTTTTCCATCGTCACGACCAAAGGCATCGACAAACCCGAAGACCTGCGCGGCAAGAAGATCGGCATCAGCACCTTCGGCTCGGCGACGGATTTCGCGCTCCGTCTGGCGCTCAAGAAGTGGGGCATCAAAGCCGATAGCGAAGTGAGCATCCTGCAAATGCGCGGCGTGCCGGAAATTCTGCCGGCCATGGCGTCGGGCGCGCTGCAAGGCGGCGTGATGTCGCCGCCGACCAACATGATCGCGATCCGCGCCGGTTACAAAGAGCTCGCCTACTTGCCGCAAATCGGCATCTCATTTCAACACACCAGTCTGGCGACGAGCCGGAGATATCTTGAACGAAATCGACCGTCGGCGCTCAAAGTGCTGCGCGCCTATCGCGGCGCGACGGAACGCATCAAAGCAGACAAGGCATTTGCGATCAAAACTCTGGCCAAGTATATGAGCACTCAAGACAATGTAGTTTTGGAGTACAGCTACAACACCGCCTTGCCGCTGTTTCGACCGCTGCCCTACCCGACGCTCGAAGGCATTCAGTCGGCGCTCGACTTTCTCGGCGATAAGGACCCGAAAGCGAAACAGGCGCAGCCGAAAGATTTCGTCGACACCAGTTTGCTCGACGAACTCGCTAAAAGCCCGCGCTGAATCGAGACATTCTTCGACCTGTTTATAGCGGCGGCATCGGAGGTCCCATGAGAAGAATCGATTTGAGTCTTTTTCTTACCGCTTTGTTCGCGCTTTTTTTATTGCCGGAATATGCCAAAGCGCAATCCAGCCCGATCACCCTCGGCTTAACGACTCGCAACGGCACCAATTCACTTCCCTATGTGATCGCGGAGGAGAAAGGTTTTTTCAAAGCAGAGGGATTAAACGCAATTATCATCATCATGCAGAACCAGGTCGTCGTCAACGGTGTGGTGAGTCGCAACGTCGACTACGGCGGAACTTTTTCCAACTTCATTGGCGCCGCCATGTCGGGGGCGCCGGTGCGCATCGTCATGTCCGTGATGGAAGGAGCCGATCACTATCTGGTCACCAGTCCCAATATCAAGCGCGTCGAAGACCTGAAGGGCAAGACCTTTGGCATCAGCAGCTTCGGCGGCACGCCGCACAGCGAGGCGATTGCGATCTTGAAGAAGTATGGCATGAATCCCGAGAAGGACGTCACCTTCCTGCAAATCGGCGGCAGTTCGGCGCGCTACATGGCGTTGGAAGGCGGCTCGGTGCAAGCCGTGCTCCTCGTCCCGCCCTTTAATAAGTTGGCGAAGAAACACGGCTTCAACGAGCTTTTGGGGTTTAACGACATCATGAGCCTGCCCATCGGCGGGCTCGCCGTGCATACGCAAAAAATGAAAGAAAAACCCGACGAGATCGTCAAGATGATCCGAGCGATCCTGAAAGGAATCGACTATATCCGCAATCGTAAGGCCGACGTTCTAGCAATGATGGATAGCCAGTGGGGCGTTAAAGAAGCGGACATTCGCGAAGGGATCTATCGCGACATTCTTGGACTGTACAGCCGCACTGGCATCGGCACCGACGAAGGTATGAAGAACGTTATCCGCTTGGTCCGAGAAACTCGAAAGAACGCCCCCGAAGCGGCGATCTCCGATGTCGCCGACTGGAGTTTCGCGAAGAAAGCCCAGGAAGGGCTGAAATAGCAGTTTACGGACTCGTCAGTCGCCATTTGAGAATTTTGCGCGCATCGATCATCGACAATTCAAGTCCGCTGGATCTTCTATAGCGACTTATCTAAGGCCAGATCCTTCACTTCGTTCAGGATGACAAAACCCCATAAGTGTCATTCTGAGCAACGCGAAGAATCTCGTGTTCTCTCCGACTTCAGCGATGGTCTACGATCCCAGCTTCTTGAAAAATCCTTCCTTCTCCAATTCATCCATGATCGAAGAGTCGACAAATTCCTCCGCCTTGCGATTTTTGAATTCCGGGTTTTGCTCGGCATAAAAACTCAGCGTGTCGCGCACGCCGGCCATATTGATGCGCGGCGGAAACGAAAAACGCGGCGCGAAGTAATCGTAAGTCGATTTCACCGTTTCCGCTTCGTCGATGCGCATGCGTTGAGCGAAGATCTTGGTGGTTCGCTCCGGCTGGGTTTTGATCGCGTGCACCGCCTCTGCATAGGCGCGGGTAAAGCGTTTGACGACGTCGCGGTTTTCGCGCATGAAGCCGCCCTTTACGTTCAACGTCGATTGCGGAAAATTGGCGCTCATATCGCCCATATCCGCCAGAATTCGATAACCGGCCTTCAAGGCGATGGTCAGGTGCGGCGGCGAAAGAATGGTCGCGTCGGTGCGCCCGGTCATCAATGAGCCCATGCGCGTGGGCGCGTCGCCGCCGACGATCACCTGGAGGTCGGCGAGCTTCATGCCCCATTCCTTCAACGCGAGCCGCAGCGCGAGATCGTTGGAGCCGCCATAGTTGAGAATATTGACCTTCTTGCCGCGCAGATCTTTCGGCGTGCGAATCTCCGGCTTGACGACGAACGCGTAGGGAAATTTGTTATACGAAGCCGCGAGCACCTTGATATCCGAGCCTTTGGCAGCCGCCGCGAGCGGGCCGGTCACCGAACCGGTGGCGAAATGGGTGCTGCCGCCCAACAACGCGGCGACCGAGCGCGCGCTGCCGGTAATCATGATGACTTCAGCGTCCAACCCGTGCTTTTCGAAGAGCTTGAAATCCTTCGCGACCCATACCGCGCTTTGAAAACCCGAGTGACCGCCGTAATCGGCGATAAGTTTCTCGGCAGCGGAAACGTCCTGAACAGTGAAGCAAAGCGCAGCCAAGAGAACTAATAAACTTCGAGACCCCGTCAACATATTAAATGCCTCCTTTAGGCGCACTGCAAAAAACCGGGACCGTGGAACATATAGGGAAGCCCGGGTGGAGGCGAGAGTAAAGATCAAGGCAAGTAGAGTCAAGAACCTGGGAGCCCATCAGGAGAATTGCAAAATGTTGCCTAAGACGATTCTGGCGTCATCAAACATTCAATGGCTCAGCGCATCGCTTCGTCGACCAAACTATTATCGAAGGATTGCCTGACGTCGTATTGCTTCGCTTTCGGATGGTCGACGAACTTTAAAGCGTTGGCCATGGACTTTTCGACGACCCGGATCGAGCTCGGAAAAGCTTCACGGTAAAATTCGAAGCTGCCTTGAAGCGACGCGTCATCGTCGAGTCTGGTAAACTTTCTCAGCGCGCGTTTGGTCACTGGCCCGTTTTCTCGAGCTAAAAGTTGCCCCTCGTGTAATGCGCGTAAAAAATCCACCGCGACCTTGCGATTTTTCATGTCTTTGAGCCATGACTGCCGCGCCGCGATGACGGCGGTCGGAAATAACCCGTAGTCGGTTTGCGACGGTCGAAACAGCAAGTGGAACCCGGCATTTTTAGCGTTTAGACCGAACGGGTAGCCGATCATGCACACGTCCACTCGACCGCCGCTCAGCGCAGCGTAGGACTCGCCGACCCCGCCGTTTTGAACGAACACCACTTCGTTGGGTTTGACTCCGCCGAATTCCAACATGGATAACGCGGAGAAGTAAGTCGAAGCGCCAAATCGCGTGATGCCGATCCTCTTGCCTCTGAGCTCGCTGATTGACTTGATTTCCGGTTTTGACCAACCGTCGATGGTGAGAACCGGCAGAGGCGATGCGATGGCGATCAAATCGCTGCCGCTGAGCCGGCTGGCAATCACGGCGCCGCCGCCGGTGTAACCGATGGGAAATTCGCCGGCGAGAATCGCCGAGTTGATCAGCGGCGAGCCGCCCATAAAAACTGAAGAAACTTCATAGCCGTATTTCTGAAAAATATTTTCGTTGACGGCGATGAACAGCGGCAGAGACGCGCCGGAAATCGGTGTATAGCCGACGGTCAGCTTCTGCAAATCCCGCTGCGCCGCGAGGGCCGAAAACTCAAGAACGAAGAACATGAAGCCAAGGGTGAGACTTATAAGTTTTTTTCTCATAGTCGTCTCCAGTTCTGCTGCTCACATGGCTGGCTGGGTAACTCTTCGCCCGCCTTATCCCACTGCGCTTCGTTTGTGTCAATCGAGCCAAAATACTCGCATTGCTTGACAGTCCGGCTCACCTGAAATATTTCTCAATGCACGAAGAGAGGAACAAACCATGAGCATAAAAGGAAAAACCGCCGTCGTCGGGATCGGCGAAACGCCCACCGACCGGCTCGGCAGCAAACCCGGCGAACCACGCAAATCGACGGCCGAGTATCTCGCATGGGCCGCGCGCCTGGCGATGGAAGATGCCGGTCTAAGCAAAAAAGATTTCGACGGACAAGGACTCGCCGCGATCTATACGACCAATCATTCACAGCCGTTTTGGCCCGAAGAAGTCGCGGCGATTCTCGGCATCACACCCGGCGTCTCGCTCGCCGGCGGCAACGGCGGCGCCAGCTCGGTGTCGCTGCTCGGCCACGCGGCCGCTGCCATCAGCGCCGGACTTTGCGATCTCGTGCTGGTCATCGCCGCGGCATCGCCCTTCGGCGAGCGTGGCGGCCATCGCGGCGCCCACGCCGACACCCGGGACTATGAAATGCCCTTCGGCGTGATGGGACCCAACTGCAAAATTTCCTTCGTGATGAGCCGATACATGCATGAGTCGGGCATGACCGAAGACCATTTCGGCAAAATCGCCGTCACTGGCCGGTATCACGCCTCGCTCAATCCCAACGCCTATCTAAGAAAGCCGATCACGATCGACGACTACAAAAAATCGCGCATGATCTCCGATCCGATTCGCCTGTTCGATTGCGTCATGCCGGCCAACGGCGGCAAAGCCTATATCATGACGTCGGCCGAGCGCGCCAAATCGATGCGCAAACCGCCGGTCTATCTGCTCGGCTGGGGCGAATGCAACAACGCCAGCTTCGGTCCGCGCTATCGCGCCAACCCGTTGATCACCGGAATTACCCATGCGGGCAAGCGGGCATTTGAAATGTCCGGCGTCGCGCACAAGGATATCCGCTGTTTGAATCTCTATGACGACTATATTCCCGTCGTCATGGTTCAGATCGAAGATCTCGGCTTCTGCGGCCGCAACGATAAGACATTTTTCGAGAAGACCGACTTCACGTTCAAAGGCGATCTGCCGATTCAAACCAGCGGCGGCATGATCAACTGCGGCCAGCCTTCGACCACCGGCGGCATGTTGCACGTCATCGAAACCGTCCGGCAAATTCGCGGCGAATGCGGCGACCGCCAGGTGCCCAATATCAAGTTCGGCATCTCCACCGGCGTCGGCGCGGTCAATTACGGCAAAAATTTCGGCTGCACCGCGGCGGCAATCTTGGGAAGTCAATCGTGATCGTGTTCGTGAATCGTGTTCGGTCCCTTCCCACGAACGCGAGCTACGAGCACGAGCCACGATCACGAACACGATAGGAGTTTCACATGGCAGAAGAAAAAGTAATCAAAAAACCTCTCCCCGAAATCACCCCGGTCAACCAACCGTTCTGGGACGGCGCCAAGGCCGGCAAACTGATGATGCAAAAATGCGCGAGCTGCAGCACCTGGGTTTTCCCGCCGCGTCCGGTGTGCGGCGATTGCGCCAGCGAAAAGCTCGAATGGGTGCAGGTCAGCCGCAAAGGCAAAATCTTTTGCTTTACCATCATCCGTGAAGTGGTCGGCACTGCCCTGCGCGGCTTCGGTCCGGACATTCCCTATGTCACCGCCTGGGTCGATCTCGACGACGGACCGCGACTTTGCAGCAACGTGATCGGCTGCCCGATCGATCAAGTCAAGATCGATATGCCGGTGGAAGTCGTCTTCGAAGACAGCGGCGACGGCGATCCTACCAAGTTCAGCCGGAAGATTGGACAAATCGCTCGGCGTTGACAACAGCACATCGATTGCGTGCGAATCAGCGGCCCGTGATCGCACCGCGATTCCGGCGACCAGCAGGATCGCGCCGATCACGCACCATCTTGTTCATCTTCTCTTCGCCGCGCAAAAACAGCGCCGTGAAGGCTGATGACGAATAACGGCGTGGTGTTGATCAACGGCGCAGACCACCGAAATTTGCCCGCCGTTAAGCGCGATAAAGTTGCACAACTGGCCGACCAGTGCGAACAACGCGGCGCCGCCGATAGTACGGCAAACATCGCCGCGATGATCTTGGACGGCGCTCTTTCTGCCCGACACTAGCAGCGAGCCGAGCAAACATACCAGCGATGTCGCTGTCCTGATCGTCGAGGCGATGACCGGCTCATCTGGGTGCTGTCAAGTCCGAGCTTACGAATATTCTGCGACACCGACGCCAGCATCGCCGCGCCCAACGGAAATAAAAGATCGATGGCGCGCCACTTCGGCTTCGCCTTCCCGCTTGTAAGAAACCAGCCAGGTGCCGGCGACAGTCAAGACGCCGCCGAGATAAACGATCAGCGCCGGCCGTTCGTGAAACAGAAAAAACGCGATCGCCACGGAAAACAGCGGCGCCGTTCCGCGGATCGGCCCGGCGCGCGAAACGCCGAGCCGAACGATGCCGACATAAAACAGCACGCGCACCATCGCCGGCTGGATGATACCGCTCAGGAACGAAAAAGCCGTTTGCCGACTGAAAAATCTTTTCCGCCGGGTACTGATAAAAAATATAGGGAACCAGCAACCGCGGCATTGACGGAGAAGCTGACCAGCGCCGCGGTCGACGGATTGGAAAACGCCGTGCCCTTGCGGACCAGGATGGAATCCACCGCCCACGCCGCCGCCGAAAAAATCGCCCAAAGCTCGCTGCTCATGAAATCTTGTCGGACTTTCAGTTGATCTAGCTTCTCTTAGCACGGCCCGCGGCCGCCGGATATCACCAAGTTTCTCCGGGATGCGTCTCAGAGCGCTTCCAAGTTGTATTCAAATCGAGCGCAAGTTATGTTTTCCGCTGTCCTGTTTGATCGACCGGACTCTTGCCGAGGCGTTAATGATGAAAAAACTTTTGAGTTTATTTGTGATGAGCGGCGCGGTTCTGGGCGCTCTGTTTTTTCTTACCAGCCTCGCCAACGTTAGTCGGCGGCGGTCAATCCGGCCAGGCGATCACGTTGAAAGCGGCATCTGCGGTGCAAGACGGCTCAATCGTCTCCATCGAGTACACGCTTACCGACGATAGCGGGAATGTGCTCGACAGCAACGTCGGCAAAGAGCCGCTCACGTACATCCAAGGCGCAGGTCAAATCGTCAAGGGGCTTGAAGCCGAATTGAACGGCTTGAAAGTCGGCGATCGAAAGAAAGTTCAAGTCAAGCCCGAAGACGGCTATGGCCTGCCCGACCAGCAAGCGTTTCAAGAGATTCCCCGTGAGAAAATTCCGCCCGACGCGCAGAAAGCCGGAGCGATGCTGATGACCAAAACCCAGGACGGCCGAACCATGCCGCTGCGAGTGCACGAGGTCAAAGAGAAAACCGTGGTCGTCGACTTCAATCATCCCCTGGCGGGCAAGACTCTGAATTTCGATGTCACCGTAAAAGACATCAAAGCCGCGGAAACAAAGTAGCGCGAGCTAAATCGCTAGCCTGGAGCTAATGGAGTATGTCTAGAACCCAATACTCCAGTACTCCAACACTCCATCGCTCCAATTCCTTCATGCGCCCGAAGTTTTTCTACGGCTACGTCATCCTCGCTTTGTGTTTCGTCAATATGGTGGTGATGCGCGGCGTCAACGGCGCTTTCGGAGTTTACTATCTCGCCTTGCTGGAAGAATTCTCCTGGTCGCGCAGCGACGGCGCTTCCGTGGCCTCGATCAATTTTCTTGTTTACGCTCTGGCTGCGCCGCTGGTCGGCCTCGCCTTCGACCGGTTGGGACCGCGCCTTCTCATGCCCCTCGGCGCCGCTCTGGTCGGCCTCGGGCTGCTGCTGTCCTCTTTTTCCACTTCCCTGCTGCATCTTCATTTTTCCTACGGCGTGGTCACCGCGTTGGGCCAGGGCGCGCTCGGTTTCGTCGGCCACAATGCGCTGATCTCTTTTTGGTTCGTGCGCCGGCGCGCCACCGCCATCGGCATCGCGTCCATGGGCCAAGGCTTGGGCGCGCTCGTCATGGTGCCGGCGACCCAAATGCTCGTGAGTTCCGTCGGCTGGCGCTGGACCTACGTGGTCACGGGCAGCTCTGTTACTCTTGATCCTGGTGCCGGCCAACGCGCTTTTTCAACGGCGTAGCCCGGAGGACGTTGGACAATTTCCCGACGGCGCCGCTGCGCCTTCCACGCCGAGCGCCGGCCCAGCCCTCGCAAAACACACAGTCGAGCGTGACTGGAGTCTCGGCGAAGCCGCCCGCTCATTTCCCTTTTGGTGCATCACCATCGGCCATCTCGCCCTGGGCACGGCGCTATTCATGATCAACACGCACGCGATCGCGCACTTCGTCGCCGTGGGTTATGAAAAACTTGCCGCCTCTTTTTACTTCGGTCTCATCGGCTTCATCCGCATCGGCGCCACGATTTTTTGGGGCTCGGTGTCCGATCGCATTGGCCGCAGCAAAGCCTACGGCTTGGCGGTTTTCGTCACAGCACTCGGCGTCGGCTGCATGATCGCCATGACCTTCGATGCGCCGCTTTGGCTGGTTTACTTGACCATCGCGCTCTACGGCATCGGCCACAGCGCCGGCAATCCGACCTACGGCGCAGTCATCAGCGATATTTTTTCCGGACAAAAAATCGGCTTGATCTTCGGCTTTTTGGAAGTCAGCTTCGGCCTCGGCAGCGCCTTCGGCTCGTGGATCGGCGGCTATCTTTTTGATGCCACCGGCTCCTACGCGTGGTCCTTCACGGTGTGCCTCGCCTGTTTCATGATTTCCGGGCTGGCAATCACGCTGCGTGCGCTGGCACGCCCGTGAAATGGCGCGTTAATGCGCGATGAGCTAACTTTGACCGCCACGATGACAATGGAACTCTGTCATCTCGAACGAAGTGAGAGATCTTGAGCTAATTGAATCACGAGCAAACGACTTGAGTTGACAGCGAAAGCAGCATGCGATTGGATTTCGCGAACGAAATTTGAAAGGAGACTCGATGACGATGAAGTTTTGTTTGCACGGTTCGGCGCGCACGGTGCGCGAAGCGGTCGAGCGCGCCCAACGCGCCGAAGCGCTCGGCTTCGAGGCGATCTTTTTTGCCGATAGCCAGATGAACAACGTCGATCCCTATCAGGCGATGGCGCTGTGCGCGATCAACACCAAAACCCTGCGTTTCGGCACGGCCGTCACCAACATGGTCTATCGCGACCCGACGATCACGGCGAATTCGTTCGCGACGCTCAATGAAATCTCCGAAGGCCGCGCGATTATCGGCATGGGCACCGGCGATGGGCCGGTTTATAGCCTGGGACGCACCGCGACCAAGCTTGTCGATTTTGAAGGCGGGCTTGCGCCGGATTCGCGATTTGCTGCACGACCGCGGCATCGATGTGCCGGAAAGCACAGAGCGCGCGGGCGGCAACGTGCAGCTCAAAGTCGGCAAGCGCCCGGTGCCGATCTATATTTCCGCCGAGGGGCCGAAAACGCTGCGTGTCGCCGGCCGGGTTTGCGACGGCGTCATTCTCGGCACCGGCTTCGACCAGCGAGTGACCGACTGGGCGCGCCAGCGCATCGGCGAGGGCGCCAAAGAGGCCGGCCGGACGATCGACGAGATCGATATCATGCCGGCCGGTATGATCGTCGTCGATGACGACGGCAACTTGGCGCGCAAACGCGTGCGCTCGCGCATGGCCAACCGCGCGCACCATAATTTTCGCTTCACGATGGAAACCGTTCCCGAGGGCGAAGCGGCGGGTGTTCAACGTTTCATGGACAACTTCGATATTTCAAAGCCCATCGAAGAGCGCGTCGATCCCGATTTCGTCACCGATTATCTGCTCGAACGCTTCACCATCGCCGGCACGCCGCGAGAATGCATCGACAAAGTGAAACGCCTCGAAGCCGACGGCATCAAACGGATCCTCCTCACCCCACCCAACGCGATCTATGATCAAGTAATGGAGACGTGGGGCAAACAAGTGATTGGGAAATACTAGCATTCAGCAAAAAGGAACTTGACCCAACTATCTTCGATCCTCAATCAGCGAGCCTGCGGGATTTTGTTATCGTCCGAGCGCTCCCTTGCGTTGTGTTCCGGAACATCAGCGTATAATCTATTTATTGTGTATGTGCGATAAACTTGCGCTCAAGGGAGATTTTCATGCGTCATCGGATCGCTTCGTTAGTGGCACTCTTGTCTTTCTTAGTTTTGTTCTCAGCCGCTGCGCCTTATAGCGGCGGAGAAAGCGAAAGACGATCGGGTGGTCAAAGACGGCATGATGATCAGCTTGGATTACACGCTCAAAGGAACCGATGGCAAAGTGATCGAGACGAGCAAAGGCCGAGAGCCCCTCAAGTATCTCCACGGTCAGAAGATGATGATTCCGGGTCTTGAAAAAGAGCTCACGGGCATGAAGGTTGGCGGCGAAAAGCATGTAACGATCAAACCGGAAGATGCCTACGGCGCGATCGACTCCAAAGCCTTTCAAGAAGTTCCAAAAGAAAAAATTCCCGTCAACGGTCTTAAGGTCGGCGCCGTCCTCGCGGCGAAAAGCCCGGAAGGTCGGGTCATTCCGATGCGCATCCATGAAATCAAAGACAAGACCGTGGTGATGGATATGAATCATCCGCTGGCTGGAAAGACTTTGGTGTTCGACGTCAAGGTGGTGGATATTCAGCCACCACCCCCGCCGCCTTCAACGCCGCCGGCTAAATCTGCAGATCCGGCGAAGCCCGCGGCACCGGCTAAACCTGTTGCGCCACCGCAACCGGCGAAGCCCGCGGATCCCGCGAAAAAATAATCCGGTTGAGAAACTGAGACGACGATGAACCTGGAAGAATTTGTCATCCGAGTAAAAAATTCCCAGGCCATCGTCTTCTTTACCGGCGCCGGCATCAGCACCGAATCCGGCGTGCCCGACTTCCGCAGCCCGGGCGGCGTCTGGACGAAGTATCAGCCAGTGCTGTTTCAGGATTTTCTCGCCAGCGAGCCGGCGCGCATTCAGCATTGGCAGCTCAAGAAGGCGACCTACGAGCTTTTCAAAACCGTCAAACCCAATATCGGACACGATGCGATCTACGATTTCGAGCGGCGCGGTCAGCTCCTCGGCCTGATCACCCAGAATATCGACGGACTGCACAAACTCGCGGGAACCTCCGAGGAAAAACTTGTCGAGCTGCACGGCACCGATCGCCTGGTCACTTGCTTGCAATGCGGCAAGCAGTACGCTCCCGCCGACGTCTATGAAACTTTGGGCGATGAATTTATCGCGCCGACCTGCGGCGATTGCGGTGGCCTTCTAAAATCCGCCAATGTTTCCTTCGGGCAGTCGATGCCCATCGCGGCAATGCAGCGCGCGCAAAGCTGGAGCGAGCAAGCCGACCTCTTCATCGTCATCGGCTCCTCGCTGCAAGTTCAGCCGGCCGCTTCCTTTCCCGTAATCGCCAAGCGCAGTGGCGCCCTTCTGGCGATTATCAACCGCGACCCGACTCCCCTGGATGAGCTCGCGGACTTCGTGCATCACGGCGCCATCGGAGATTTCTTTCGCCGGCTGCAGGGCATGCTCGGCGATAGCTAAATGATCCCTACGACGCAGTAATCGTCTTGAATAAACTCTTCCAACCATAACCGACGTTGGCGATGCAGCTGATGCGTTTGGCCGACGTGCCATTGGACCCGCACGACCGGGTATTCTATTACTCCAGGCTGCGCGCAGTCGCCGGCGCAACCCTCCTCGCCGTTGTCGCCATCGCGGCGTTCGTCTTTGCCTGGCTCAAGGGCGCATGGCCCATGTATTACATCGGCGCGCTCATGGCGCTTTGCTTGTTGATCTACCAGAGGCTTATCATCGGGCGCTTTCGATCGTCCAATTGGTTGCTGCGCATGACCGATCACGGCCTCTTCGTGAAATTTCGTTCCTATTTGAATCACCACTTTTCCGCCCAGGATCTCACCGTGGTATTTCTTCCCTACTCGGAGATTCGCTCGGCGCGAATGGTGAAGGAGCGCCAAGAACTTCCCGATCGGGACCAGCATTCCGCCACGACGACGACGTACTCGTCGAACGTTGGAGTTGGAGCTTGCCGGCAATATCACTGATTTCGCCAGGCGCTCGCCACGGAACGCGAGCGAGTATTCATAAAATCCATCGTACGGCGACGAAAAATCTCGATCTCGTTATCACCATTTTCCCGTTCGACTTGGTCTCTCGCGCGCTCTTGCGAATCGAATGGGGCGTCGTGCCGGGCATTCAGAGTATTCTCGATGCGCTGACCCGTCACACCCTCGTTCAGTCCGCCGCCGAAGCGACAAAAAATTACGCGAATCTCGACCAGCTGAGCCGCCAAGAGCAGGAAACTCGCCTGGTGGAGCTCGCCGAATCCGGCGACATGATCGGCGCCATCGCCATCGCCCGGCGCCTCTATTCCTACGATCTCACAGCGGCGAAGCAATTTGTCGAAGGACTGATGAGCAAGCAGCCTGCGCGTCGCTAATAGGTGATCGTCGGACGACGATCGAAAATTTCCGGTTCGGTTCCGACCCCGACGAGGAGGCGGTCGTCAAAGAAAAATCCACTGTCTAATGGCGCAAGGATTCGATCGCCGACCACTAGATTCGCCAACGTTTCGAAAGTTTGGTGGCGCAGTTCACAGCACTAATCCAACTTCACATCCACCACGACAAAATCATCCGACGCCAGCGCCTGCTGAAAAACCGGCTTTAACTCTTCCTTCTTTGTGACGCTGTAGCCTTTGGCGCCGTAGAGTTCGGCGAGCTTGGGCAGGTCGGGGATGAAGAGCTCGGTGCCGATGACGCGGCCGCCGTAGGTTTTCATCTGGTCGCGCTTCATGCCGCCGTAGGCGTTGTTGCGCAGGATCAAAACCATGACGGGAATATTGTGATAGCGGGCGGTGGCGAGTTCTTGTTGTTCCATCATGAACGAGCCGTCGCCGGTGACGCAGATCACGCGGGCATCGGGACGGCCGAGCTTGACGCCGAAGGCCGTGGCCAAGGCGGTGCCGATAGCGCGGAACTCGCCGGCGTGAACGATCGGATTCACGGCATCGATGCCGCGCAAGGTGTCGCCGGTCATACCGGAAGTCGTCAGGATTTCGTTGCCCGTGAGCGACTCGTTGAGCGCTTGCATTACGGACTCGTAGGTCAAGCCGTTGTTGGCAGGTTTTCGCTCTACCTCATTCTTCCAAGCTTGTTTGGCTTGCTGCACCGCTTCCGCTCTTGAACCGTTCGCGGCCGGCTTCGGCTGGCGTTTCTTGACTTCGTCGATGATCGCGCGCAGAGCGATCTTGGCGTCGGCTTGAATCGAAAGCGCGGTTGGATAGTTGCTGCCAAGCTCATCGGGATCGGTGTCGATCTGCACGATCTTGGCCTTCTCGGGAATGATCTCGTGGCCGAAGCGCATGGTCGTGCCTTCGCTGAAAGTCGCGCCGAGGGCGAGAATCAAATCGGACTCTTGAAAAAATTTACGCGCGTAAGGACGGCTACCGAAGCCGAGGCAGCCGAGCGCGAGCGGATGGTTCTCGGGAAATACGCCTTTGGCGGTGTAGCTCACCGCAACCGGCATCGATAACAGCTCGGCAAGCTCGCGCACTTCGTCGCGCGCGCCCGCCCAGTCGACGCCGGTGCCCGCCAGCACCACCGGAGTTTTTGCCTGGAGCAGTAGATCTACGGCGACGCGCGCGGCGGCCGCATCCAGCGCCGGCGCGACGGGCTCGGCCGTTGGCGCGAAGCTCAACGGTTCGGGTAGATGGGCATGCTGCAGATCTTCCGGGACGATAAGAAACACCGGTCCCTGGCGTCCACGGGTAGTCTGGCGAAATAGCGCGTCGAGCAGCGAGCCCAGTTCCTCGATGCGCTCGAGTTTGGCGCTCTGCTTGGTAATCGGCTGAAATAGCCTGACATGCTCCATGCCGTGAAACGATGAATAAGGGCTTTTCGCCGAAGCGGCCGTATCGATATCCGATGAGATGACGAACATCGGCACGGATTCTTTGTGCGCTTGGGCGACTGCGGTGACGATGTTGGTCGCGCCGCCACCGGCCGAAACCAAACATACCCCAGGTTTTTTCGTCACGCGCGCATAGCCGAGCGCCATGTTGCCGGCGCCTCCTTCATGCTGCGCATTGATGAATTTCATATGCGGCCGTTTGGCGATGGCATCGCCGATCGCAAACGAAGTGTGCGCCAGGACGCCGAAGATATTTTGCACGCCTCTTGAGCTTAAATATTCGACCAGGACATCGGCAACGTTTGTTTCAGCCATCTTTTGCCTCCGTAATTCGTTGATAGGCCTGATTAGTGCAGGCGCGGGGAAAATGCAACTCGGGATGATCGCAAACCGGCACTTGAGTCTGCTTTCACGGTTTCTTTGGCGTTTTTGTGAGAAATTGCCCGCGAGGCCTGCTCCCCGGTTGAGTTTGGGGCTGCCCGACCATAAAAAGAGTGGCGGCGAGCGGCGATTGAAACTAAACTGTTGGCTATGAGGGCGTATCGGCGATGACGCTTGCGTAGCCAAAGTCGAGCACGTCGCGGCTTGTAAGTTGACCCACTTAGAGGCTGGCATGCCTTGTTACAAAAGCTTGTCAGTCATCGGCCCGCGCTCAAACCGAATTCGCCACTGGTTAGAAACGGGGTGTACAATGGAATGTAAGGTTCGAAATATTGCCAACGTCGTGCTGATCGAGGCCGAAGGACGCATCGATCATGGCACGGCGCCGGCTTTCGGCAGCGTCTTGTTGCCGCACGTCGAAGGCTGTACGCGAGAAGAGAAAATCTTGTTGGTCGATCTCAGCAAGGTCAACTATATGAGCAGCGCCGGGCTGCGCGTTTTGATGATCGCCGCCAAAGGATGCCGCAAGCAAGAGGGTAAAGTGGTGCTCGCCGGTTTGCAGCCGACGGTCCAAGAAGTTTTCAAGATCGGCCGCTTCGATATGGTGTTCGACGTCTATCCCAAGGTGCGCGATGCATTCGCAGCGATCTCACCCGCCGGCGCGGCGGTGTACGGCGACAAGTAACCTGCCCATGGCCGCTCCCGTGACGACCGCGCGGACAGAAGCGCAGACTATCGATGCGGTAACCCACTGCACCGAATTTGTCAGCGCCCAAGCGCAAGCTGCGGGCTTTGCCATGGCCCGCGTGCACGAAATCGAACTGGTGGTCGAAGAAGTAGTGGCGAATATTTGCCGCTACAGTTATGGCGATCGATTGGGCAACGTCGAACTCTGTTGCCATCAGATTGACGGACAAAAGTTGGAATTGGAGTTCATCGATTATGGCCAGCCCTTCGATATACTGAGCTTGCCGGAGCCCGATCTCACCGTGGATATCGACCAACGGGATGTTGGCGGCATCGGCGTGCCGATGATGCGGGTCATCGTCGACGCGGCGAGTTATCGCCGTGACGGCCCGCGCAACGTGCTTAGTATGGTTTTCCGAGCGCCCTGCCGATTGATCGGCGTCACCTCGGCAACCTGAGGCTCGCTCACTGAGAAATCATGCGCATCCAATTCTGGGGAACGCGCGGCTCGCTGCCGGTGGCCACCGAGGGCGCGGTAATCCGAGATAAAATTAAGCGCGCTTTGCTGAAGGCGGGCGGCCGTCGCTTCGATAGTGAAGCGGAGTTGGATCGTTTCATCGATACCGAATTGGAATTTCCCGTCCGCCACAGCTATGGCGGCAACTCCTCCTGCATGCAAATCATCGGCGGCGATCACTACGCGGTCTGCGACATGGGCTCGGGCCTGCGCCGCTTCGGCCAACAGGTCATGCAAAAGCACCCGCCGAACGAATCCCAAATCTACAATTTTTTTATGTCCCACGTGCACTGGGACCACATCATGGGATTTCCGTTTTTCCCGCCGGCCTATATTCCCGGCAATACCATCCGCATTCACGGCGGCCATTCGCTTGCCGTGCTCGAAGAGGCGTTCCGCCGCCAGCAGTCGGATCCGTGCTTTCCGGTGCCCTGGGATCAATTGCCGGCGAATATCAGTTTCGTCCTCCTGGACACCGAACGCTGGTACGAAATCGACGGCTTCCGAGTCAAAGCGAAGTTGCAGCCCCATCCTGGAGACTCCTACGGCTATCGGTTCGAGAAAGACGGAAAAGCCGCCGTCTACTCGACCGACGCTGAGCATAAGCTCAAGTCGGAAAGCGAAACCGAAGCGATGGTGGAGTTTTACCGCGGCGCCGATCTGGTGGTCTTCGACGCCATGTATTTGCTCAACGACATGATCGACGCCAAGCAGGATTGGGGACATTCCAGCAACGTCGTCGGCGTCGATCTTTGTCTGCGCGCCGGCGTCAAGCGCTATTGCATGTTTCATCACGAGCCGGCCTACGGCGATGATTTTATTCATTCCGTGCTGGGCGAGACGCGGCGCTACGCCGAGATCGCCGGCGAAGGTCATCCCCTCGAAATATCGACCGCCTACGACGGCATGATTCTCGATCTCTGAGCTTGTGGCGACCGTCCAAGATCATCCGCCGCAAAATTTTGCACGAGGTTGGTTGGCCAATCCGCTGTTCCTGCGCTTGAGCGCCGATCACGGGCGCACCGCCGCCGCCGCGCTGATCGTGGTCATTGCAATCGGCTTCGCGGCGTTCGGCGTCGCCGCATGGAATCCGGCACGCAATTTACTGTTCGATGCGTACCAGCGAATCGTGCCGCGCCAAGTCGAGCGGTTTCCCGTCATCATCGTCGACATCGACGACGCGAGCCTGGCAGCGATCGGACGCTGGCCCTGGCCGCGCACGCAACTGGCCCAGCTGATTGAAGCGACGCGCCGCCTCGGCGCATTGGCTGTGGGGCTCGATATCCTTATGCCGGAAGCGGACAGTCTGTCGCCGGGCCAGCTTGTGTCGGGCCGCAGCGAAATCAGCCCGGAGATGCGCGAAGCGCTGGTAGCATTGCCGTCCAATGACAAGGTATTGGCCAGCACCCTGCGGCAAATGCCGACCGTGATCGCGCGCGCCGCGCTCACCGGGCCTGAAACAAAAAACCCCGTTGCTAGCAAACAAACTCCCGTCGTCATTGTCGGTCAATCGCCGCTGCCCTATCTGGAATCCTATCCCGCAGACCTCATCAATATCCCGGAGATCGAGGCAGCCGCTTCCGGACACGGTTACATCAACGATACCCGCGACAGCGACGGTGCGGTGCGAACAATGGCGCTGGTGATCGCAGTCAACGGCGCGCCCGCCCCGGCGTTGGCGTTGGAGCTTCTGCGCGTGGCGACGGGCCAACTGCAATACAGCGTGAAGACCGACTCCAGCGGTCTGGTCGGTGTGCAGATCGGCGATTCTTTTATTCCCACCGATCGCGACGGCCGCGTTCGCCTGCACTTTTCACCGGCCTATGCGGCCCGGCGGGTTTCGGCGGCGGCGTTACTGCGCGGCGAACTGCCGGCCAAAGCACTCGCTAATCAAGTGGCGATCATCGGCGCGACCGCGGTGGGCATCAGCGATATTGCCGCCACGCCGTTGGCGGCGCGTATGGACGGCGTCGAAGTCCAAGCGCAACTGGTCGAGAATATCCTCTACGGCTCTCGCTTGATTCGACCGGCAGCAGCGCGCTGGTGGGAGCTCGCGGTATTTATCGTGCTCGGCTTTCTGCTGGTGGTTTTACTGCCGCGCCTGCGGCCGGTTTATGGTGTGCTGATCTTCCTTGCCGCCGCCGCCGCTCTCATGCTCGGCAGTTTCGCTTTTTTCCAGCGCCTGCACTTGCTCTATGATCCGACGTTTCCGATCGCGGGTAATTTTCTCGTCGTCGGCTTGTTGCTGGCCGCCGGATTCTCCTCGTCAGACCGGCGCCGGCGCGAGCTTGGCGAAACACTCGGACTCGAACGGCGCGAACAGCAGCGCGTGGTCGGCGAACTGCGCGCGGCGCGCGAGATCCAAATGGGCATGCTTGCCGATCCTTCGTGCATCCAGGGCATGCCGTCCAACGTGGAGGTTTTCGCGCTGCTCGAGCCGGCGCAAGAGGTGGGCGGCGATCTCTACGATGCCTTCATGCTCGATGAACACCGCTTGTTCTTCATGATCGGTGACGTCTCCGGCAAGGGCGTTCCCGCATCGTTATTCATGGCGCTGACCAAGACGCTGAGCAAGAGCCTGGCGCGCCGCGAAAGAAGATCGGTGGATCGATTGTTGTGCGCCGTCAATCAGGAGATTTCAGAGGAAAATCCCGCGGCGATGTTTGTGACGGCGATCATGGGCATCATCGATGCGCGCAGCGGCGAAGTCGAGCTGTGCAACGCCGGTCACAATGCGCCACTTTTGTTGCGCGCGGACGCCGCGCCGCGCACGCTGGAAGGTGCGGGCGGACCGCCGCTCTGCGTCGACGAAGGGTTTGTCTACGGCGCGCAGCAATTGAAACTTGAGCCCGGCGAGATTCTGCTCTTGATTACCGACGGCGTGAGCGAAGCGGAAGACGATCAACAGTTGCAATACGGCTCGGCCCGAGTGATCGATTTCTTTGATGCGGAATTTCCCGGCACGGCTACCGCCGCCTGCGAAAAACTTCGTGCCGACGTAAAGCGCTTTACGGCCGGAGCACCGGCATCGGACGACCTCACCATCATGGCGATTCGTTTCGTGCACAAGAAGTGAGTTGTGAGGAGCAAGTAGTCAGTGGTCAGGAGCAGGAGATCGCCTGTACTGACTCACTCCTTACTCCTTACTGAATTCATCGCACGATGATTTCGACCCGCCGGTTGCGTGCTTCGGATTGTTCATCCGCGGTCGGAATCAACGGTTCGCGCTCGCCGCGGCCCACGGCGCGGATGAAGGTCGCCGCGATACCGCGTTTGATCAGCATGGCGCGCACCGCCTCGGCGCGCTGCAGCGACAAGCGATCATTGTCGGCGACATTGCCGACCCGGTCGGTGTGGCCGGTCACCTGCACTTCGACCGCCTGGCGTTTGCCGACCTCCTTTAACACCGACTCCAGCGCGGCCCGCGAGTTCGGCGCCACCTCGGTGCTGTTGGAATCGAAATAGAGGGTGAAGCTCACCGGTTTAGGCGGTTGCGCCGCCAGCGCCGCGCCGAAAGATCGATTGACGTCCTCCTGGGTCACTGTGGTTTTTTCAATATTCCCCTTGGTATCGACTTTGGCAGCGCTGAACGGCTTGTCGAGAATCGCGGCGCGGTCGCCTTCGCCAACTGTAACGGCCGTGGGCGCGCCGCCCTCCTCGGGCAGTAAGACGACAAACGTATTGATGCTGGCGCATCCCGTCATCAGCGCCGCGGAGATTAACATGAATCCCGCAGCGATGATGCCGCGAAAAAAATGGCTATCCATGGAGGCGGAAATTATTCGTCGACTTTGACCGCGAAGGTCGTGCCGCGCACGCCGAGCACCGTCATGGGCGTTTTGACCTTCATGGCATCGCCAGAGCGTTTGGCGATTTGACCTGAGACGATGGCGAGAGTGCCGCGCTGCACTTCAGTGACCATTTCGCCTTCGTTGGTCGTTGGGTTGAAGCGGAACTGTTTGAGCTCGACGCGGCTGTTGGGGCCGGCCGATAGGCGCGAATTGTCGATCAGGGTGACGCCGACCGATCCGTTGGCGCCGGTGGTGAGCACGTCGGCCTGTTCGAGTAGATCGCCCGCCTTGGCCGGCTGCTGGTTGTTGTTACGTGTGAGGAAAACCTGTCCGGCAACGTTTTTGATTTGGCCGATTTCCGCCGCCGTGGCAATTTGCGCGCCGGCGGCGAGCCCGATCGCGACTACGGCAACTACACAGCGCGGCGCGAGTCTGTTCATGGTTTCCTCCTGCCCGAAGCTGCAACCACTAGCTTTTACCAGATATTCATGCCGCGCACCAACTGCAATCGCGGTAAATTCGTGAAGCGTATCTCGTTACCCGTGAAGCGTCCGGAACGAGATACGAAATACGAGATACGTTTCTAGCGAACCGTCGGCGCCGGTCCGCCCGGCGCGTGCATTTCGTGACGCACGCCGAAACGCCGGCCGAAGTAGCGCACCAGCAATGCTCCGGTTACGGTGAACAGGATGATGAAGATGCTGAGGATGCTCGCAGCCTCGCGATTGCTGATCGCCGATGAAGAAAGCTCCAGGGCCATCAACGACAGCGTCATGGTGTCGCGCGACGCCAGCAGGATGATGCTGCTCGTGGCGCCCGCCGCGCTGACAAAATTCATCACCGCGAGCAGGATCAAAGTCGGCATCAACAGCGGCAGCCATATGCGCAAGTAAGTTCTGATCCAGCCGGCGCCGGAGACCCGCGCGGCTTCTTCCATGTCGGCGCCGACCTGAACCAGCATGCCTTTCATGATGTTGACGCCGGTCGTTTTCCCCTGGAGGATGACCACGATGATAAGCGCCCAAATGGTGCCGAAGAGAAAATTTAGTCCCGGGGTACCGATGAAAACCCACAACAAACCGAGGCCGGCGAGGATGCCGGGAATCGCGCCGGCGCTCCAGATCATCAAGTCGAGCAGACTTCGGCCGGGCAGGCGCGTGCGCACCAGAATATAGGCGAGGACGGAAAATATCAGCGGGCTGAAGAGCGCCGCGGTGGTCGCGAGAATCAGAGTGGTGCGCAGCGCTTTGATGAACACCGGATCGGTCAGCACCAGCCGCCAGTGTTCCAGCGTGTAGCCCAACACGAAATAGCCGATGCGCTCCATGAAACTTCCCAGCACCAGGATCGCCAAGGGCCCGACCGTCAACAACGCGAGCAGGAGGGCGATGGCGCCGAAGGCGATGGTAGTTCCAGGCCCGCAAATCGATCAGCCCCGGTCGAAAGTTGCCGGTAATGGTCGTGTAGCGGCGCCGTTCGAGGATCCAGCGCTGCAACGGAATGATCAAGCCGATCATGAGCAGCGTGATACTTGCCAATACGGTGGCTTCGCCATAGTTGGGAATCTGATTCCGGATCAGCGTATAGATCTTGGTCGAATAGACGTAGAAGCCGAAGGGCATTCCCAATAAATATTCCGTCTCAAAGGATTGAAATACCCGCAGCAGTTGCAGCGCAAACACCATGATCATCGGCGAGACCATCAGCGGCAACGTGATTTTGAAAAGCGTGCGCAGATTGCTCGCGCCGCCGACGCGCGCGGCTTCCTCGAGCGTCGAGTCCATGTTGCGAAAGGCCGGCGTCAGCAGCATGACTTTGATCGATATCCCATGGCCCATCAAATTGGCCCAGACGATGCCCGGCACGCTGAAAATATTGAACGGCCCCTGGTCGAGACCGAAAAGATTTTTCAGCGCGACGTTGATCATGCCGATATCCGGATCGAGCAAGGTGATCCATGCGATGGTGGTCGGCAGCGCCGGCACCATGTAAGAAACCCAAAACAAAAACTCCAACGTGTGGCTGAACGGAATCTTGGTGCGCGCCAGCAGCCAGGCGAGGCTCACGCCGATCGGAAAACTGATCGATACGGTCAGCGACCACACCAGCAGCGAGTTGCCGAGCGAGGTGAGCAATCCGGGTCGCTGAAAGGCGTTCACCCAGTGCGTGACTCCCCAGCGGCGCGGCTCGACGAACCAATCGTTGGCGGCGTTAAAGCTATTGATCAAGAGCAGCAGCACCGGCCAAATGAGAAAATAGCCGAGGGCGATCACGACGACCGCCATGATGAAATGGCCCTTGGTCAAACCGGCGCGGCGAGCCTGCCGGGCGCGATGACAGTTGGTCGATGGTTGGGGATTGGTGCACGGGCAATTACAAGTTCAAGTCGTTCAAATAGTTCCAAACGTTCAAGTCGTTTCAGATCCGATCAGTTGAACGGCTGAACCGATTGAACGATTGGAACGTTTGGAACTTCTGGAGTCTATTTCTGTTTGGATTCCCAAAGTTTGAAGAGCCACTTTTGGATTTCTTCCTGCTTTGCGCCCGCGCTGGGATCGGCGTCGGGGAAAGCGTACTCCTTGCCGAAACCGCGGCGCTGCTGCGGCAGGACTTCGCCGAAGGGCACGTCGTTGCGCAACGAGGAGCGATCGAGATTGGGAATCAAGGTGTGGGTCAAAGTTTGGCCTTCCTTGGTCAAAAACCAATTGATGAAAAGTTTCGCTGCGTTGGCATGCGGCGCGTTGGCGAAATACTGAAATGCAGCAGCCGGACCCCGACAGCGCGCAGCACGCCGACCTTCTTGATCATGTAATGCGGTTTGATCGGCAATCCTTTGCGCGCCAGCGCCACATATTCCTCGGTGCCGGTGGCGACGTAATTGCAGCGGAAACCTGCCGTTCACCAACCAGGTCTCGAGGATTCTGCGGTCATCGCTAAACGTTACGCCGGCGTTCAACATGTAACGGCGCACCCACTCGGGGCCGCGGTCGGGCTCGAAGTAGCTGTCGATCATTTGGCGGATGCCGGATGGGTCGCCCATGCCCTGGCCGGCGATCTTGCCTTTCCATCTCGGATCGAACAGATCGGTTTGTTTGGTGAGCGTGGCGATCTCCGCTTCTTTGATTTTGTCGGTGTTGTACCAAGCTCTCGTATTGGTCCTCCAAGGCGGCGTGGTAGATAAGTGTGAACTTGCCGAACTTTATCGGCGTACATGTGGCGCTCCGCGATACCAATTCGACAGTGTCGACCACTTCCGGATGAAACAGCAACGGACGTAATCGGCACCACGGACTCGGACGGCACCAGCCGCTGCTGATTCTCGCGCGAGCTGATCAACGCCACATCGATGGTGTACCTGCCGGCTTTGCGTTCGGCCAGGACGCGATTGACCGTGTCGGTGGCGTTGCCGGTGGAGACTTCGACTTTGATGTTGAATTTCTTGCTGAAGACATCGACCACCGGACGATACTGGCGCGACGGCGCGCCGCCGGAGGCGATAGACAGCGTGCCTTCGTGCTGCGCCGCGGCGATGAGTTTCGACCATTCGGCCTCGAAGTTGGCGCTGGATTGCGGCGCGGCGGCGAAGACGGCTGGAGCGATGGCCAAGATCAGCGCGACCAGGACCAGTAGGGGCGTATAATAATACGCCCCTACACGGATGGCGCGACCGAGGTTTTCTTGGGCGTGATTTTTACCCATGCAATTTTTCTCCTCAAATTCAGCTCATGGTAGGGACGTATCGCGATACGCCCCTGCTTTTATTCTTCTTTGTGCGACCAATCCGACGCCCAGGCGCTGTGGCCGTCGGGCCGCAGCTTGAGCCAAACCTTGCTGCCTTCTTCGACCGGCTTGTGGCGTTCGCCATAGATTAGGATCACTCCCTGACCGTCGACTTCGACTTGGTACTCGATGCGTTCGCCGACAAACAGCGCAGCCTGTGTTGCGCCGCCGATCATGCCCGGTGGCGGCGTCGGGCCAAGCGCGGGGAGGATTTCGACGTCTTCGGGACGCACCCCGATATACACCGACGCGCCGTGCTTGATCCCCTCGGGGTGATAGGTGCGGCCGAAAACCACGCAGTCGGGCGCGCCGGCGAGCGCGATGGCCAACTGTCCGGATGGACTGCTCGCTTGAACGTTGCCTTTGAAGAGCAAGGTTCGACCGACGAAGTCACGCACGAATTCATTCACCGGTTCTTCGTAGAGCAAGCGCGGATCGCCCTGTTGTTGCACCACGCCGAAATTCATCAACGCGATGCGATTCGACAAACTCAGCGCTTCGATTTGGTCGTGGGTGACGAAGAGCATCGCGATATTCAAACGCTTCTGCAGAAGCTTCACGCCGATGCGCATCTGTTCGCGCAGTTTGGCGTCAAGGTTGCTGAAGGGCTCGTCCAAGAGCAGCACATGCGGCTCGGTAACAAGCGCGCGCGCGAAAGCGACGCGCTGTTGCTGGCCGCCGCTGAGCAGCGGCCCGGGCCGATCTTCGAATCCGGCCAGGCCGACAAGATCGAGCGCGCGCAGGACGCGGTCCTTGATTTCGTTCTTGGGAAACCGGCGCGCTTTGAGCGGGAAGGCGACGTTTTCCGCCACGGTCATGTGCGGCCAAATCGCATAGGACTGAAACACCATGCCGACGTTGCGCTTGTTGGGCGGCAGCAGCCATCGGCGGTCACTGATCACGACCGCTTGATCGCCGAAAAAGATGTCGCCGGCGTCGGGTGTCTCGAGACCGGCGACCATGCGCAAGGTGGTGGTCTTACCGCAGCCGCTCGGGCCGAGCAGAGTGAGAATCTCGCCGTCATAAACCTCCAGCGAAAGATCTTTGACCGCAGGACTCGCGCCGCCGGGATAGGTTTTCCACAGGTGCTGCAAGCGCACGGCGACTTTGTTTCTTTCGACGGGCTGCGTCCCAGCGCGCGCTGCCGCGCCCTCAGATGGATGTGAAATTGCCGACCCAATCTCCATAGCGTCGTAATCTATTACACTAATCTACAGAGCGGCTCTACAGGTAAACGAATTGGCGCATCGTAGGGGCACGCCATGCCATGCCCCTACGATGCGATCTGGCGGATGCGGTGTGAACTCCGTGACTTCAGAAGCCCTTGGCCTCTTCCTTCATGTAGAAGCCGAGCTTCTTCATCGCCGGCCAATCGTCGATGGAGAACAGAATCGTATCGTCGTTGCGCGTGTTCTCGTGGTGGTGCCAGGTCCACGCAGGTACGGCAAAGATATCGCCCTTTTGATATTCCAAGCGCTCGCCTTCGATGATCACGGCGCCTTCGCCTTCGAAAGCGAAGTAAAAGGTCGTGCTGTTGTGCCGGTGCGGCAGGGTCTTTTGTTTCTTGGAAAACAACTGCGCCTGCCAGGCGATGGTCGGCAGCGTCGGGCCGCCGTCGACCGGACTGGCGAGCATGATCAACACGCCGTCGTAGGGATCGCTTTCGCCGTTTTCTCTGAGCGCCATCAGCGCCGCGTGGGTATCGGCCCAGGGATAGCGCATCGGCGGAAGGGGGAATGGCGCTTCGTTCGATATCGGACGAGCGAGTCCAAGCGTGCGCTGACCGTAGGCCGGGGGCTTTTTTATCTCTTCATACGGCTCGTCGTTGGGCATGCGCTCGTTGATGTTTACGTTCGGGTTGTAGCCGTTGTCGTAGCCGTCGATCCAAATCGCCGGCGTGGTGTCTTTGTTCCAGTGATCGTGAAACGTCCATGCCGGGCTGATCACCACGTCGCCGCGCTCCATCGGGTAGGCTTCGTACTCGCAGACGAAGACCGCGTCCTTCGGCGCTTGGCAAACCAGCCGCGTCTCGCTGCGTAAATTTCGATGCGCCTGGGTGCGCTCGCCGGGCATCAAAATCTGCGCGTTCATCCAGATCGGAAACTTACGCGCTTCGATGCCGACGACGGAGCGCATGCCGGTCATGCCGTTGGGCCCGACGGTGACGATCTCCCCCGAGCGCATCAAACCGCGATAAATGCCGTCCCACTGCCAGTGCGCCGCAGTGTTGCCCTGGCGCGGCGCGGCGCGGCCGTCGCGCCGCAATCCGGCGCCGACGAGATGGTGCTCGGCGAGAAAGTGTTCGAGATCTTCGTGGGTCGTGCCGACGTCAATCACAGATTCTACCTCCGCAGCCGTAGTTCTAGGCTCTCTGACCATTGGAACGACTTGAACGTTTGAACTTTTTGAACGCGTTCAAGTCGTTCAAGTAGTTCAAATCGTTCAAGCCGTTCGGTCGTTCACTGGTCTAAGTCGAAAATAGCGGACACAATTATCCACCGTCATCGCGCGCTTTTCGTTTTCCGGCACGCCCTCGAAGTCTTCTGCCAAGTGCTTTTGCGAGTTGGGGAACTCGCTTGCGGCATGGGCAAAGTCGGTGCCCCACATGAGTTTATCGTAACCGATGCAGTCGCGCCGTTTGATACCGACGGGATCGTGCAGGAAACCCCAGTAGTTACGCTCTCTCAAATATTCACTCGGTGGGCGCGCCAATTTATTGAGTCCCCAGTTGTCGTGGATCATGCCGATGTAGCGGCGGTAGTGATCGTCGATCTGCCATAGGCCGTACTCCAGCCAGCCGATCATGGTTTCCGCCCAATAAAATTGCAGCTTGGGAAAGCGGTCCCAAACTCCGGCGAACGCCATTTGCAGCGTCGCGGTCATGGCGTCGTTGGTGAAGCGGGTGAAGAATTTGAAAGCGTCCTTCTGATGCACGTCGTGGCCTGGATCTTTCGGGTAAAGATAATCGGGCTCGCCTTTTCCCGATCCCATCGTGCCGGTATTGTGGTTGGTGAGCGCAATGTCCAGATCGAGCGCCGCCGCCCAGAACTTGTCGTCTTCAGGCGTTGGATAAGTTTTGCCACTAGGATAGCGATCGAGCTTTACGCCCTTCATCCCAAGCTTGGCGCAGTGTTCCATTTCTTTGATCGCGTCGTCGACGCCGGTCGTCGGCAGAGTGCCCATGCAAACTAGCCGGTGCGGCGCTGGGGCCATGTACTCTTCGCCGAGAAACTCGTTGTAGGCGCGGATGCAGTCGCGATAAAAGTCGTCGTCCTTGGTTTGGCGCAAAACGAACGTGATCTGGGAAAATAAAATCTCGCCATCGATGCCGTCCTGATCCTGTTCGGCGAGGCGTTGCTCGGGGCCGCCGGTGCCGGCGCAAGTTTCAAAGGTCGGCACTTGCTTGGCGAGCTCGGCGTGCGGCACGCGCACGCTGCGGGTGATGCCGATGGTATTGGGCTTGCCGCCGTCGATCACGACGGCGTCGGAGCCGTTGGGCATCTTCACGCGCTTGGGCGCGCGTTCACGCCATTTAGTCTGGACGCGATCGCGCCAGATATCCGGGTTGAGATCGATGTGTCCGTCGCCGGAGATGCATTTATAATTTCGTGGCATGAGTAAATCCTCTCGCAGTTAAGTTAACGTTCTCAAGGCTGGAGTATGGGAGTGGTGGAGTGATGGAAAGTTGCCTCCACAACATTGCCAGCTGATACTCTCTGCGCGTTCCGCTCTTTGTCGATGAATAGTAATAACATTTCATTGTATTTGACAAGAATCGGAGTGCGCTGATAGGGGGAGAGACACCGGCAATGCAGAGACAGCATTAAGGAGGACAAGATGGCACAGCGCAAAATAAAGGTTCGAGGGGTTTATCGTTCAGGCAGTCATCTGCCGATTTGGGAGGTGTTGCAGCAGGGGCGCATTTGGCAGAAGGCGGGGTTGGAGCTCGTCAGCTTCGAGTACTGCGCCAAGCCGCCGGACGCCGAGCGGGCCTTATTCAAGGGCGATATCGATTTCATCTCCGGTGATCATTTGACGCCCTACGCATTGGTAGTCCAGGGCAAGCCGATCGTCAGCATCGCCTCGCCGGTCAACGGACAGAACGCCAGCATCGCGTCCTGGGAACCGATCAAATCGCTGCACGATCTGCGCGGCAAGCGGATCGTCGATACGCCGATGGAAGGACGCGAAGGCGGCTTTCATCATGGCCGCGGCAACCATATGATGTACCTGATCCGTGCCGGCATGAGCATCGATGACGTTCAATGGGTCGAAAGCGAAAGCGCCGATGAGCAATTCGCAGCGTTGAAATCGCGTCGAGCTGACGCCCGCTTCGTCTCCGGCGGCGAGCGCTACAAAGATATGGGCATGCACATCTTGCCTCTCGGCCCCTTGCCGATGATCAACGGACCAACGTTGACGACTTCTTACACGGTGCTGCATAAGAAAAAAGGGATCGGCGAACGGCTGGTCAAAGCCTTGGTGCTGGGTATTCATTTCGCCAAAACGCAGCGGCAGAAGACCCAAAAAATTTTAGACGGCCTAAACAAGCGAACCGGTGAAGATTTTCAATACAGCCGGTTAGAACGCATGCCGAGCAAGCCTTATCCGGATGCCCAGGCGATTATCAACGCTTACGAGCTTGGCTGCATCAAGGCGCCCGAAGCCAAACAGTTGAGTCCCATGGCGCTCTGGGACTTGCACTATTTGCGCGAGCTCGACAACTCGGGGTTTATCGACAAACTATACAAGCGCAAGCGTGCGAACGCTTAACAGCGGGACACGGTCGAGTTGTAAAGGAGGTCTCTATGAAAAAACTTGCCCTGCTGAGCTTATTATTGTTGCTGGTCTCTTTCAGCGCCATCTCGATTCTCGAAGCCGCGTCCGCTCAACCCAAGCGCGGCGGCACGATCACGCTTGGTATCAGCAAAGAACTTGCGCTGATGAATCCTTTGGTCAACACCAGCTCGACGGAATCGCGCATTCGCGAGCTCATGTATGAACCGTTGCTCGCTCGTGACTCCAAGGGCGCGATCCAACCGCGCCTCGCAGAGTCTTGGGAAGTGTCCAAAGATGGCAAGCTCTATACGTTCAAGCTGCGCAAGAATGTGAAATTTCACAATGGCAAGGAAATGACCGCCGACGATATCAAGTTCGCCCTCGATTATACCCTCAATCCCAAGAACGGAGCGTACGGCTTTGAAGACTTAAACGCGGTTGAGCGTGCTGAGGTGGCCGATAAATATACGCTTAAGATTTATATGAAGCGCCACAATCCGCTGCTTCCAACACTGCTCACGGAAATCCGCTCCTTCTCGGCGATTCCCAACGAGTCGCTTGCCCGAGGGACTGAGGAAGCCGACAACCTTTCCTCCCGGCACCGGTCCATTCAAGTTCGTCGAATGGCAGCCTGGGCAGCGCATCGTTTTTGAACGAAACGATGACTACTGGGGTCACAAAGCTTACGTCGATCGCGTCATCATGAAAGAAATCGGCGACAATACGGTTCGCTTCACCGCGCTGCAGTCGGGCGATGTCGATTTGATCGAGCGGACGCCGTACGAATGGGTCCAGCAAATCATCCAAGGGAAAGTCAAAGGGATCGGCGTCGCCAAAGCGGCGCGCGCCGGCGCGCGGAATCTGGAATTCAACGTTGCCGATCCGCCGTTTAACAACAAGAAACTTCGTCAAGCGATAGCCTACGCCATCGACAGAAAAGAGATCATGCAAGCGGCCTATTTCGGATTAGCCGACACCGCTGACCAGCGCTTTCCGAGCGGCCATTTCTGGTATTTCAAGGATGTGCCGGCGCCGCGCTTCGATGCCAATAAGGCCAGAGCGCTCTTGAAGGAAGCCGGCTATAAGGGCGAAACGCTCGAGCTCATGGGCAACCGCGGCGAGGTGGCGGACATCGAAGGCGCGGCGATACAGGCGCAGCTCAAGCGCGTCGGTGTCAAAGTGGAGCTGAAAATTCTCGAGCGCGCCTCGGCGCTCGAGATGCGCCGCCAGGGTAAATACATGTTCAAGCTCGCCGGCGGTTCCGATTACCCGGACCCGCTGCCGGCTTACGAGGAATATGCCTGCGAACCGAACCCGCAAAATCGCCGGCTCAACGAGAGCGGTTACTGTGATAAAGACTATGACGCCTTGCTAAAGAAAGCTGAGGGCGAAGTGGATTTGGAGAAGCGCAAGGCGATCTTCAAACAGGTGGTGGCAAAGTTGACGGATGACCTGCCGATACTGGTTATCGGTTTCACGCCGCGATTTTTTACGTTCCGTAGCCATATAAAAGACTTCGCCACCAACGCCAGCGGCGATTTTGAGCCTTGGGGCGCCGGTCTGAGCCACGCCTGGATCGACAAGTGAGGGCCACAGAAGAAAAATACAATTTTCACCACGAAGGCACGACGGACACGAATCCATAAGAACGTTTCGTCAAGACTTTAGTGCGCGTCGTGCCGAAAAACTCCTTGACCGCAAGGGCCACGTAGCGCAGTAAGGAAGAGGCGCAACACGGCGCCACTAGTTTCATGCTCGCCCGCTATATCGCCCAGCGCATCTGGCAGCTCATTCCGGTGCTGATCCTGGTCAGCATGGCGGTGTTTCTTATCGTGCGCATCATTCCGGGCGATCCCGTCCTGGTGATGATGGGAATCGACGCAGAAGAGCGCACGCGCATCAATGACGAGCAGTATCGCGCGCTGCAACAACAACTGGGATTTGACCGGCCCATCTACGTTCAATATCTGAGCTGGCTCAAGAGAATCGTCCAAGGCGATATGGGCCTGTCGCTGCGTTCGCGCCGGCCGATATTCGAAACCATCTTTGAACGCTTTCCGGCGACGATTTATCTGGCAATTGCCGCTTTGCTCACGGGGGTGGCGATTGCCATTCCGGCGGGTGTCATCGCGGCGATGCGCCAGAACACCGGTGCCGACTACGCGGCGATGGGTTTTGCTCTCTGGGGCATTGCCATGCCCAACTTCTGGCTCGCGTTGATGCTGATCGTTTTATTCAGCGTGATACTGGGCTGGCTGCCCGCGATCGGCTATGCGAGTCCCTTCGAGGATCCGGCGCGCTTCCTGCAGCATGCTTGCCTGCCCGCCATCGTCATGGGTACGGATCTCGCGGCGCCGCTGACGCGCTATATCCGCGCCGAGATGCTCGAGCAGCTTAGCCAAGACTATGTGCGCACGGCGTGGGCCAAGGGGCTACCGTCGCGCATGGTCATCGTCAAGCACGCTCTTAAGAATTCGCTGATCGCCGCCGTAACCGTGGTGGGGCTGCAAACAGCCCGGATTCTCGGCGGCTCGACCATCGTCGAGACCGTGTTCTCCTGGCCGGGGGTTGGCCGGCTCTTGATCGAAGGCGTCTATTCCCGCGACTATCCGATCGTCCAGGGAAGCGTTCTGATCATCGCGGTCACTTATGTATTCATCAACTTGTTCGTCGATATCGTCTATAAATGGCTGGACCCCCGCATTAAGCTCGAGTAGAGCGAACGGCAGATGAAGCAAGAATCGTTGCCCATACCTTTGACCGCTGGCGATCGCGCAAGTTCACATCTTTCGCGGTTTCTCGACGCTTGCAGTGTGATCGTCCGTAATCGCCTGGCGCTTTTGGGACTGATTATCGTCTGCGCCTGGCTCGTGACGGCGTTGCTCGCACCCTATCTGGCCACTCATGACGCCTACGAGATCAACATCGCCAATCGTCTGCAAAGTCCGAGCAGCGAGCATTGGCTGGGAACCGATTCCCTGGGGAGGGACACCTATAGCCGGATTGTGTTCGGCGCGCGGACCGCTTTTCAGGTGGCCATTGGCGCGGTCTTTCTCGGCGCCTTTTTTGGCATTCCGATCGGCGCCGTCGCCGGTTTCGGCGGCCGCTGGATCGACGCGGCGTTGATGCGGATTATGGACGCGATCATCGCCTTTCCGGGCCGATTGCTCGCCATCGCTCTGGTCGCCTCGTTGGGTGGCGGCCTCTATTCTCTTTATATCGCCCTTGGCATCAACTCGATTCCTGTCCTATGCGCGAATCGTTCGCGCCGTCGTCCTCGGGCAAAAGGAAAGAGAATACGTGCAAGCGGCGCGCATGACCGGGGAGTCGGAGCTGAGCATCCTCTTTTTACAAGTGCTGCCGAATTGTTTGTCACCGCTCCTCATTCGTCTCAGCCTCGACTTCGCCCACGCGATCTTGGCCGAGTCGTCCCTGAGTTTTCTCGGCCTGGGCCTGCCGCCGCCCACCGCCAGTTGGGGATTGATGTTGAAGGAGATAACCCCTTTTCTTCAGCTCCAACCGATGGCGGCATTTTTTCCGGGGCTGACCATTTCATTGATCATCTTGGGCTTTAATCTCCTCGGCGACGGACTGAGGGATGTTTTTGATCCGCGTCAGTATGAGCGCTAGGGCCGAGAGTTCGGGATTGATTGATAAGAATTTTTACCGTCACCCCGAATGTTTTTATCGGGGGCCAGTTTCGAAGCCGCCTGATTCCCGCTTAAAACATGCGGGAATGACGGACTTTGGATAGGCAATTGATTTAGCGCACAGACTGCGGGAATCGACCGATAGAATTGAATGAATCTATTGAGATAAAATTGAGCATCGAGAATGGCCGGCCTCTCCTCGAGATCAAAAATCTCTCGGTCGATTTTCACCTCCGGCGCGGTGTGCTGACCGCGGTCCGGGATCTTTCGTTGTCGATCTCGGAGGGTGAAACCTTCGGCATTGTCGGCGAAACCGGCTGCGGCAAAAGCGTGACGGCGCTCTCGATCCTGCGCCTCGTACCCACGCCGCCGGCCAGGATTGCCCAGGGCGAGCTGATCTTTGAAGGCGAAGATCTGCTCAGGAAAACACGCGCGAGACATGGAAAAGATCCGCGGGCGCAAAATCTCGATGATCTTCCAAGAGCCGATGACATCGCTCAATCCGTCGCTCACTGTCGGCGCGCAGATCGGCGAATGTTACCAAGTCCACATGGGCCATTCGAAAAAAGTCGCGCGGGACTTTACCGAGCATGTCTTGCAGCTGGTCCGGCTGCCGTCGCCGCACACACTGGCGGATCGTTATCCCCATGAACTGAGCGGTGGTATGAGACAGCGGGTGATGATCGCCATGGCGCTCGCCTGCGAGCCCAAGCTGCTCATTGCCGACGAGCCGACCACCGCCTTGGACGTGACGATACAAGCGCAGATCATCGAACTGCTCAAAGAACTCCAGGAAAAACTCAAGATGGCGCTGATCTTTATCTCTCATAATCTCGGCGTGGTCGCGCGCCTGTGCGACCGTATCGGCGTGATGTATGCGGGCTCCATGGTCGAGCAAGCCGAGAAGAAGGTTTTGTTTACGCGGCCGCAGCACCCCTATACCATAGCTCTGCTGAATGCCATTCCGCGCCCGGAGCTGCGCGATGAATCTTTGCATGCGATTCCGGGAACGGTGTGCGATTTGTTCCAACCGCCGCCCGGATGTAAGTTTCACCCGCGCTGCGCCAAGGCGCAGGAGATATGCCGAACCGAAGTGCCGCGGCTCGAGGAAAAGTTTACCGATAGCTGGGCCGCCTGTCATTTTCCGGGTGCATGATGTCGCTCCTAGAGGTCAAGGACTTAACCAAACATTTTGACCTGAGCGGCGGTTGGCCCAGCCGCTTGATCATGGGTCGACAAATACTTAAAGCCGTGGACCAGATTTCTTTCACCGTCCCGGAGGGCAAAGTTTTCGGTCTCGTGGGCGAGAGCGGCTGCGGCAAATCGACCACGGCGCGGCTGATTACCAGGCTTATCGCCGCGACCGGCGGCGAGGTTTACTTTGAAGGGAGAGATATTCTCCGTCTACCTAACAAGGCGGTTCGCGAACTGCGCAAGGAGATTCAGATGATTTTTCAGGATCCCTACGCGTCGCTGAACCCGCGCATGAGGGTCGTCGATATCATCGGCCGGCCGGTGAGCATTTTTGACGGCGCGACCGGACGTGCGAAAGTTGATAGAGTGGTCGAGTTGCTGGAACTAGTCGGTCTCAATGCCGAGCAGCGGCACCGCTATCCGCATGAATTCAGCGGCGGCCAGCGCCAGCGCATCGGCATCGCGCGCGCTCTGGCGGCCAAACCCAGATTGATCATTGCTGACGAACCGGTGTCGTCGCTCGATGTCTCGGTGCAGGCCCAGGTCCTGAATTTATTAAAACGCTTGCAGCGCGAACTGAACCTCAGCATGGTCTTTATATCCCATGATCTCAACGTGGTGGGATATCTGGCGGATAGCGTCGGAGTTATGTATGCCGGCAAGATGATGGAAATTGCTCCCGTAGAGAACATCTTTAAAACGCCCATGCATCCCTATACCAAAGCGCTTTTGGCGGCCAACCCGACGATTACGTCGTTCACGTCCTATACGCCGCCCTCCCTCCGGGGCGAAATCACGATGCCGGTCAACCCGCCGGTGGCCTGCCGCCTGGAGCCGCGCTGCCCGATCCGAGTTGAAAAATGCCGCTCGATGGAGCCACTATTGGAAGCGAAACGAAGCGGCCATTGGGTCGCCTGTCATGAGGTGCACTAAAGGAAAGAGTCTTCAGCAAGTCTTGCCGTGAAGCAGGACTCGCGAGATTGCACCGCCGAGGCGCCGAGACCTCAGAGTAAAGAGTTCTTGACTAAGAAATTCTCCGAACTCTGCGAACTCTGTGCCTCTGTGGTGAGTACTCCTTTACAGGAGATCCGAATTACCAGAAGAAAAAATCGGATAGGGAGAAAGTATGGAGATTAAACATAAACTTATTAGCGCCGATTCCCACGCGGGTTTTGACCGCAACGATTTCACCGAGCGCATGTCCGCCAACAAATGGGGCGAGCGCATTCCGCATATCATTGAACTGAAGGAAGACGGCAAGCGGATCGATCGCTGGTCGGTGTACGGCGAGCCGCAGCACGGCAATGTTGCCAATTGTCCCGCTTTGATGGGCGAACCGTTCCCGACCTATCCAAAACTCTACGAAGAAATTCCCAAGGCCTACCATGATCCGAAGGCGCGGCTGGCGATGCTCGATGCCGATGGGGTCGATGCCGAAGTGCTGTTTCCCAACCCTCCAGGCGGATCGTTTTTCGAATTCGGTGATGTCGAGTTCGAATTGGACGTGGTGCGCGCATATAACGACGCGCTAGCTGAGTGGTACCGAGCTAGCGACCGCTATGTGCCCTTGGCCATCGTGCCCTATTTGAGTTCGCCGGAAGTGATTAAACTGGAGATCGAACGCGCCGCGGCGGCCGGCCACCGCGGCGTTAACCTCATGGGGCAGATGCCCAAAGGGACACCGCACATCACCGATCCTTACTGGCATCCGCTTTGGGATGTTTGTCAGGCATTGGCACTACCGATTCATTTTCATGGCTCGGCCGGGTTGAGCGCGGGCGCATCGGTGCGCAAGTGGAGCGGCTATTCGCCGCGCCAGGCCCATTCGGCGCAGACGGCGACGTCGGCGGTGACGCCGGCGCAGATCGTGCCGCAATTTATTTTCTCCGGTATTACCGAGCGCTTTCCCGGTTTGATGTGTGTGTTTCCCGAGGCCGGTGTCGGCAGCCTGAACTACGTCATTGCATCCTGCGATCACGAGTGGGAGAGCCGCCACCTCTGGACCGAAGGTGTGATCACGCGGCCTAGTGAGATTGTGCACCGGCAGATGTACGTCAACTTTTGGTTCGAAGCCGAAGGCATCAAGCTCAGGGATGATATCGGTGTCGATAACATCATGTGGGAGTCGGATTTTCCTCACGTGGCATCGTACTATCCGCATTCCTGGCGCGAGATCGAGCGCGTGCTTAAAGGCGTACCTGAAGCAGACCGGCGCAAGATGCAATATGAAAACGCGGTGCGACTGTACAAGATCGACGCCGTCCTGCCGGCTTAAGTGCCCCAAATTTGCGGTGCTTGGGGAGAAAGTCCGCCCTCACCACGAAGATCACGAAGGACACGAAGGGTTCGTGGAAGGGCGCAGCATGCTGCGCCCCTACAACTTCGTGCTCTTCGCGTCCTTCGTGGTGAATATTTTCAGAGAGGAAAAATTTGCATGCAATTGAAATACGGCTTCATCAGCGTCGACGATCATGTGCAGGAGGTGCCCAAGCTGTGGGTCGATCGGCGTCGAGAAAAAGTTTTGTGATCGGGTGCCGCATCTAGCGACGGCAAAGGACGGCAACGAGCAGTGGATCTTGGACGGCCAAGTTCTTCTCGATGGCCGCACTGCTCGGGCTGGGGCATTGATGGCGGATCGTAACGAAGATCCCAAACGCTGGGCCGATGTGCCGGGGCCGGCGTTTGTGCCCACGGAGCGTTTGAAGGCGATGGATGCCGCGGGCATCGACTATTCGGTACTCTACCCGACGGTCGCCGGTTTGGCGGGAGAGACGTTCGGCCGCCTGCAAGACTCCGAGTTGGAAATCGCCTGTGTCCAAGCTTACAACGATTGGCTTATTGATGAATGGGCGAGCGTCAGCGATCGCTTCATCCCGCAGTGCATCGTGCCGATCTGGCCGGTCGAAGCGGCGATTGCGGAGATCCGGCGCGCGGTTGCCCGAGGACATCGCGGCGTGATCTTTCCGTCCTTGCCCATGCACCTGCGTAAGGTTCCCCACGTCAGTGGACCGGAATACGACCCGCTCTGGTCCGTCTGCGAAGAGCTAGCGGTGCCGGTTTGTCTCCATGCGGGGGCGTCGCCAGAATTACAGTCGCCGCTGCCGCCGCAGATGAAACCGGCGTTGGCCGCGGCGCTGGACGCAGCCACCAAACCGGTATCGACTGTCTTCGTGATTTCCCTCTACTCTTTTTCGCGCGTCTTGTTGCGCCACCCGAAGCTGCGCTTGGTATTGGCGGAAAGCGCGCTCAGTTGGGGCATGCTCTATCTGGAATGGGCAGATCACCAGTTCGAACATGACGGTCTGGCCCGCGAGGGGTACGATCTCACGCCTCTCCAAATGTTCAAGCGGCAATGCTTCTTCAACTCTTGGTACGATCAAATCGCGCCCTTCATGGATTACATCGGCGCCGATCATATTCTCTGGTCGACCAATCTCCCGCTCGCCAATTCGACGTGGCCGCGAACCCGGGAAACCATCGATCATTGTTTCAAGGGACTATCCGCGGAAGCTCGCGAAAAAGTGTTGTGGAAAAACGCGGCGAATTTGTACCGGCTTTAACGGAGGAATGAAAATCATGGCCAATCCAGTGCTAAAATTCTACTTTCGCGAGCCGACCATCGACACGAACATCCCGATCACCGACAGCACGGTGAAGATCGATGGATTTGACTGGCAGTTCGTTGATAACGAGGACGCGGCCGACGCGTGGGACTGCGGCTTTGCCGCGCGGGTGCGCGCTTACGCGCAGGGTTTGCCGCATATTTCCATTCCGGCATTTCCCAATCGCAAGTTTCGCCTCGCTTATATCTTCGTCAACAGCAAGACCGGCATTGAGTCGGCGAAGGATTTGGAAGGCAGACGAGTCGGCATCATGCAGTGGGATAACACCGCCGGCGTCTGGGCGCGCGGCGCGCTGCAACACTATTACGGCGTGGACCTCAAGAAAATTCACTGGCTCGCCGCGCGGGTAAAGCAAGAAGGTGTTGCCGAAGGTATTCATATCGAACAGCTCGACGGCAAAGGCGACGCGGATAATCTGCTGGACGCCTTGCTGCTGGACGGGAAAATCGACGCGGTCGTTGGCCCCAATCTGTTGCCATCGATTTCGGCGCGCGACCCGCGCACGCGCCGGCTATTTCGCGATTACCGGACTGAAGAGCAGAATTATTTTCGCAAGACCGGAATTTTTCCCACCAGCCACATCGTGACCTTGAAACGAGACTTCGTCGAGCGTCATCCTGACGCGCCGGTGGCGCTGCTCAAAGCGTTTCGCAAATCACGCGATATCGCCTTCGAACGCCTCGAGGGCTCCGATCCGCAGGTCATTGCCTATTCATGGATCGCCGCGGCAGTTGCCGAGCAGCGCGAGCTGATGGGCGAAAATTACTGGGCCTATAACATTGAAAGCAATCGAGGGGTGTTGGAAGCGATGACGCAATACGCCTTTGAGCAAGGCCTGTCGCCTGCGCGGATCGACTACATGAAATTTTTTCACCCGGAGGCGGCGACGCTGCCGGGGTATTAAATTTTACCAGCCGATATACGACGCGAGTTAGATCAATCTTCGTTGGATGGGCGATATATCTTGTAGGGCAACCCTGTGGTTGCCGGTTCTTGCTGCTATGACGATTGCAAAAAGCGGCACCTCGCAAAAGTGTCGAGTGGAGTGGGTCTAAAGAGGACACGGGCAAGGGAACTTTTTACTGGGCGACCGATCGCGAATCCTACATGGGATTTGCGTAAAGAAATAAATTCTTCCGCTGTGGCTGTAATTTCCTGCGCTTCAACTGTAGTACCCGCCGAACAGTGAAGATTTTGCCGCCGTTCGAATCGCGGTGGCCGTGCGAATTTATTCCTCGACGATGGCGTCAATCTGCTCTAGAATCTCCTAACCTGCGTTGAGTTCTTAGTTATGTAAGCGTTTAGCCGGGATATCGCGAAATGAGCTGAGGCGTTGTCATTCCTGGCCTTAGGCTTGCGTCGTATTAACCCGGTTTGTGAAGTTTGCCCGTCGATACAGAGATAAACCTAGTTGATCGGTATTTCTTATATTGAAGGAGGAAGCCATGGCACTTTGGAATCAAACGACACCGGATGACAATAGTGAAAAGGCTCGCATCGAGCTCACTCCGGCGGCGGCGGTTGCTCCGGTGAACGCGAACCCGCCTGCGGCGGCAAAGGAACCCAGCTCGAAAGATCGGCGTGAATCCGTCTTCGGCACCGGCGTCAGCATCGAAGGAAAAATCGAGGGCGATGCCGACGTGCGCATCGGCGGTAAATTCAAAGGTGACATTCACATCAAAGGCGACCTCAATATTGAGAAGGGCGCGATGTTGACCGCGAAGATCCATGCTGTCAACGTGACCATCGGTGGCGCGCTGGACGGCAACGTGGTCGCCAGCGCCGCGGTGAAAATATTGGAGTCGGGACAGTTGGACGGCGATCTGAAGGCCAGTACGCTGACAGTGGCGGCGGGCTCGAAAATGCGCGGTCACGTGGAATTCGGCTGGAGCGAGGCGGAAAGCGCGAAGTTTGCCAACGGCCGCCTCATGATACCGGCAAAAACGGAGTGGCCGGATGACAGCCGGCCATGCGGTTGCGGGCGAATCGCGCCTTTGCCCGCACTGCAAAGCGACCATCCTCAAAACAGCGGTTGCTTGTCCGATGTGCCGCCACGTGCTGCGCTTCGGCGCCACGCTCGGCGTCGTGCCGCCAGGCGAGTCTGACCACCTGTCCCCTGCTGGTGGAAGGCACCATCGACAATCCGCGCGACGGCGACCCGCAGGAATACTTCATTCTTTTGGAAATCCGCGACGCAACGGGGAAATTGCTCTCGCGCCAGAGTGTCGGTGTCGGCGGGCTACAGCCTGCCGAGCGAAGAAGTTTCGCGTTGCGTATCGAAATGACGCCCGCGGTGGCCTGACTTCCGCAGTGCTTTTTTTCTGGTCGCCCGGAAATAATCCGACGGCGACGCTCTCTTTTTACTGATAACACTCCCCGCCAGCCTGGGTTGGATCGCTTCGGCTCTTTCCCCCTGAGATCGTTGTCTTCGTCGTGTCTTGCCATTCGATGGGAATCCCGCCGAATGCAGCGACGCTGAACGGACGCCGATTGATTGACACTCAATCTGACAAAAGATATTCGAATAAAGTCAAAAATGATCTGCGTTTTTCACCTAAAAATTCCACGAAAGATAGGAAGCGTTTCATGATCAATGCCTTCATTGGGCTTTTCTTACTTGTCGGCTCGCTCCTCGGAGTCACAACCGCATCGGCGGCCAGCGAGCCCCAGAAGCTCAAGATTATTTATTCCTCTTTTACCGGCGCCTATACACCGCTGTGGCTGGCGGTCGATGAACGTCTGGGCCGCAAACATGGTCTGGACATCGAAGCGGTCTATGCGGGCAGGGCGCGGCCGCACCAGTTGTTGATCAGCGGCGACTCCCAGTTTGTCGTATCGACCGGCACCGGCGTCGTGTCGAGTTATGCGGTAGGCAACAAGGAACTGGTGATCATCGCGTCTTTCGTGAACACCACCGGATCGTCCATCTTCTCCAAGCAGCAGATTAAGACACCGAAAGAATTGCAAGGGAAGAACCTCGCTTCCGGCCGGCCCGGCGCGGTAACCGATATTCTGTTGCACTACATTCTCAAACGAAAGATTGGTCTGGAGCCCGGCCGGGATGTCAAAATTGTTCCTGTCGGTGAAACCTCGGCAATCCTGCCGGCGCTTGAACGTGGCGTGGTCGATGCTGCGATGCTGACGACGCCGGCGCGTTTAGTTGCCAAAAAAATGGGTTTTCGCGAACTGATCGATTTCGACGAGCTCGGCGTGCTCTATCCCTATGTCGGCATCTCAACCCTCAAAGTTAACGTTAAAAAAAGTCCCGACATGACGTTACGGTTTGTCCGGACGATGGTGGACGGTATTCAACTGTTCAAGACCAACAAAGAAAAAAGCCTGGCGGTGATGAAGCGTTACTTGCGCGGCGCGAGCGACGAGATGCTGGAGGAGACTTACAGTTATTTTAGCAAGAGGATGCCACGGCTGCCCTATCCGTCGGCGGAAGCCGTCAAAACCGCGTTGGAAATGATGGCCGACCAGTTTCCGCAAGCGAGCAGCGTTGATCCGCAAGAGGTCATCGATCTGTCATTTGTTAAGCAAGTCGAAGCCGGCGGCGCTGGGAAATAGGCGCGCCCGGTTCCAAAGTACCGGTTCGCTGCGCTGCTGAGTTGGCAACGTCAAGAAGGATTTGGTGACGCAGCAAATCGACCGTTATGCCGCTGGGGCGTATTTCCGAGTCGGCAAGTGCTCTTCGGGATCGTAGGCTTTTCTCGGCACTGGTTTCAGATCCCAGATGATGCCGAGCCAGGAGAGAAACTTTAAAACATAAAAAGTAATATCGATCTCCCACCAATAAAATCCTTGGCGGGTGCAGCCCATATGCTTGTGATGATTGTTGTGCCAGCCTTCGCCGAGGGTAATCAACGCGAGAAGAAAATTGTTGCGACTTTCATCGCCGGTCTCGTAACGTTTGTTGCCGACCAAGTGGGCCACCGAATTGATCGACGCCGTGGCGTGGAACAAGATCGTCGTGCTGAGAACGAATCCCCAAACAAATAGCTGCATGCCGGTAACGCCCAGCATCGGGAACGCATACTGTAACCCAAGCCCGCAGAGATAAACTAAAAGTGCCAGAGCCGCCGGAACGGCTTTGTCGAAGCGGTTGAGCCAGACCAATTCCGGAAAACGTGCAAAGTCTTGAATCCGATTGTATTGGGTTGCGTAGTAGCGCGTGCACATGAACCATCCGGCGTGGGAACGAAAAAAACCATAGTGGACGGGGGAATGGGGATCGCTAGGCAGATCCGAGTTGCGATGGTGCTCTCGATGGTTGGCCGCCCACCAAAGCGGACCGCGCTGCACCGATGACGCGCCGAGAAGCGCAAAAATAAATTGTGCGGCGCGGCTGGTCTTATAGGTGCGATGGGAAAAATAGCGATGATAGATACCGGTGATGGCGAACATCCGCACCAAATAAAGTGCGATGGCCGCGCTTACCGCGGTCCAACTCCAGCCCACCAAGAACACGCCGAGGCAGCCGAGATGAAGAATCACGAAGGGCGCGCAGCGCAGCCAATTTACGCGATCGACATCGCGGATTTTTTGCACTGCGCCGGCGGCGTGATAGTCGGCATCAAACCATTGAACCAAGGAAGCGACAAGAGTCTGCGGATTTACTGGTTTCATTGAGTATCGCACGGTAGCATGACGCGGGCTCGGCTTCAATGATTTTGACTCACTTGTGCGAAAGAATCCTAGCATTAAACCGTAACCGCCTCGGTTCGTTCACAATATCTTGGTACTGCCTCCGAACTGAGTTGCAGCTCGCATGTATCCAATCTCGGACTTTCGGTAGTCGTCGTATCGGTATTACATATCGGCGATGTATCGGACCATTTGCTCGCGTATCGCGGCGTCCGGCAGGGGTGCTTGGAGCGCGGCCATGTTGTCGGCCAAATGGTCGACTTTGGCGGTGGCGGGAATCGCGCAAGTGACGGCGGGATGAGAAATGATAAATTTGAGAAAGAATTGCGCCCAACTGGCGCAGTGAATTTCCTTGGCCCAGGGCGGCAGCGGCTTGCCGCGCACTTTGCGAAACAACCCGCCTTCGGCGAAGGGCCGGTTCACTAATACGGCAAGTTGTTTGTCCGCGGCGAGCGGCAATAGCCGTTGCTCGGCGTCGCGCTCGGCCAATGAATAATTGAGTTGGACAAAGTCGAGCTCTTCGGAGCTGATCACGCGCGCGAGCTGATCGTAGGCGCTGGCGGTGTAGTGAGTGACCCCGATGTAGCGCACTTTGCCTTGCGCTTTCCACGTGCGGAGGGTGGTCAAATGAGTGCGGTAGTCGACCAGATTATGAACTTGCAATAGGTCCATGCGCGGCGTGCGCAAGCGCTTGAACGATTCCTCCATCTGGCGGATGCCGGCTTCGCGTCCGCTGGTCCAAACTTTTGTCGCGAGAAAAAGCTGTTTGTGGAGAGCAAGCTCGGCGGCAAGATCACCGGTGACGCTCTCCGACTTGCCGTACATCGGCGACGAGTCGATGACGCTGCCGCCGGCGCGCGCGAATGCGCGCAAAACCTCCCTGAGAGGTTCTCGTGCCGCCTTTCCCTCGCCGACGTCGAAAGTTTGCCAGGTGCCGAGGCCGATCGCTGGAATCAATTCTCCCGTTCGCGGGATCGGCTTACGAACTAACGAATCGGCCATGGCGAGACCTCCGGTTAGCGCCATCGCGCCCGCGGTGAGCGCGATTCGCAAAAAATCGCGCCGCGACGAAGCTAGGCTTTGCGAACGAGCGTGGGTGTCCATCTCATTTTTGCATAACACTCGATTCAGCGGACGCAAGTCTCAGCGCGCAGCATTCGTCCCAGATTACATTCCCATGTTGTCTTCGGGCTTGCGCTTCGGTCCTTTGATCCGGGGAATGCCGCGCCAGTCACCCGACATCCAAAACTCCGTCAAGCTGCCGATGGCTCCGAGCGGGATGGCGAGGCCCATGATGAAGTACCAGAGATTGTCGCTGTACGCGCCGAGAAACGAAGTGAGCACGGCGACGACTTTGGCGGTGCCGCCGCCGAAGATGGCGCCCATCAAGAGTCGGGGGGTGCGTTGCATGCCGTATTGGGTTGCATAGATGCCCCACAAGCCACCGATGAAAAACGCCAGGAACGGACCTAAACATAGGGCGAAAATCGCCCCGGCCTCGCCACCGCTCAAGGAAGTTTCTTCCAATTTTTCTTCTGCGGTTTGGCTGCCGACACGGACGTCGCCTTTGAGCACGCGAAATAGATAGTGCACGGCGCTCTGAATGCCCAAATCGGGTCTGAGGCCGTCGAAGTAGAGAATTACTTGGGAACGCAATTTTTCCGCACTCTGGGGTTTGGGCAAGAGATTTTGGACTGCGCTTCCGGCTTGAAAATCTACCTCCCGTTCCTTGCGTGCAACGACCAACAGCACCGTGGTCTTTAGATCTAGCTTATTGCCGGAAAGACTCTGAAAAGCTCTGCGTCCGAGGCGGTCAATGGTTTCGCCATCTAAGCTTTTGACCGTAAGCACAACCACCGTAAATGAGGTCTCGGTGTTGAAGCGGTGCAGCCGCTGTTGTAAATCTTCCGCGCTGGCCGGCGGAAACATGCCCGCGAGATCGTTGACTGCCGGATTGAGCGGCGGCAGATCAACGGCGAAGGCGTTGGTGTTCAGGGAAATACCGATGAACAGCGCCGCCAGCCAACGCATCATAAAAAATTTATCCGTTGCCGCGCGCTCCAATCGAGAGCGGCGAGCTCGGCAGGGTCGAGCGGAAAGTTGAATTGCTCGTTGCGCATCCGCAAGCGCTGCCCCGATATATCGCAGATGATTTTCGCCGCGCGCTGCAGCGACGCTTCATCTTGGATCAATGCCGCGAGCGCCCGCCCGCCGCTGTCTTTGTGGCCTACTTCATCGAGCAGGATTTCATGAAAGACGCTCGCTATTTTACGTTCAATTCCTCGTTTCTTGAGTTTGTCGCACACCTGATAGAGCGCGCCGCCGCCGCCCTCGGTAAGCGTAATCGCCGCGCGCTCGAAGCTTTGATCCTTGCGTTTGATTTCCTTCGATGTGACTTTTCCCGAGCCGTGCAGCAGCCGTGCGAAGCTTTTCGAGTATTTGGCGCGCACCTTGGCGAGCTTACGATCTTGCGGTAGCCAGGTAAGGTCGCGCGGCGTGATTTTCTTGCCTTCGATTTCTTCGATCAGGTCCATCACCAGGCGCGCATGCTTGGTTTCATCGGCGAGTTTCTCGGTCAGTTCCGCGTAATCACGCCGATTTACGCCGCGATCGACGCTGGGATACAGCGCGGTCAACGCGTCGATCAGTGGTTTGATCGCCGAGTATTCTTTGAACCCCTGAGCTTTGAGCCAGCGCAGGTGATCCTTTTTGTTTCGCGGCTTTTTAAAAAACGCCGCGACCACCGCCGCTTCGGCGTCGGCAATACGCGGCGAGCTAAGTCGGCTGAGTACGTTTGACGTAAGGATTCATCGGTTTGAAACGTGGACTTCGATCTTGTGCGGCACGAATTGAAAAATCTTGAACGCTTGAACGCCTGTTATGACTGTACGGCGGCACGGGGACGACCGTGCCGCAACTTTTGCAGGTGCGCAGTTTCTCGTCGCTGGAGAACTTCTGGTAGACTTGTCCTACTGGATCAGCGCGGTAATCGCCGACCTCGACTGAAGTTTCATAAACTTTCTCGCCGCACTTATTGCAGAACCATTTGAATTGATCGATTCTCGCCGGCCCGGCGCTTGCGTTCGAAGACGATGAACCACGAATTCTCCTCGAGTCGCGGCGAGTGCGGCACGCCGGCGGGACAAAGGAGGATTTGCCCGGCCTTGATGTCGGCGGTTTGTTCTGTGCCTTCGGGAGTTCGATAGACCAGATGCTGCACACCGGTCAACTGCAACGTCACTTCGTCCGCCGGATCGATGTGAAAGTCCCAGCGCTCTTTGCGCCCGCTGCTCAAGAACGCGATGGACTCCGAGTCCTGCCACAACACGCGGCGAGTTTTGCCTTCGGCTTTGACCTCTTCGATGACGTCTTTGAGATCGATGGGGATTAGCTCTTTCATGGCCGGACTATAGCGCTTTCGAAAGCTTTTGAACATACGCAATAATCGCGGCAGAGGACTGAATCTGCTTACCTTGACGCTCAAAGCATCGGGGTGATAGTTAAGATTCTGAACTATTCAATTCGGAGGTGTTTCATGGCTGAGCGAGTTTGGGAGAAATTTCTTACGGAGCAAGACAAAGCGACTTTGGTCGGCAAGGCGGATCGGCGCATCGGCTTCGGCGAGCGGCCGGCTTTATTGTTGATCGATCTTTATCGCTGGGTGTTTGGCGACAAGCCGGAGGCGGTGACCGAAGCGATCAAGACCTGGCCGGGCAGTTGCGGGCTGGCGGGTTGGAATGCGCTGCCGCATATTCAAAAACTGCTGGCGAAGGCGCGCGAAGTGGGGATTCCCGTGATTCACGTCACCGGCATGGACGGAGTCGCGGTCGAGCCTTGGGCTTTTCGGCGCGACACCAAGAAGCGCGCGACGATGTCGAAAGAAGAGCTGGATCGTTTTCGCCGCCGTTACGACATCGTCGATCAAGTAAAACCGATCCCCGGCGAAACCGTGTTCAAGAAAGTCTCGCCGAGCGCGTTCTGGGGCACGCCGTTGGTTGGCCATCTCAATTTTCTCGGCGTCGATACCATTATTACCTGCGGTGAAAGCACCAGCGGTTGCGTGCGCGCCAGCGTGGTCGACGGCACTACCAATCGATTGCGCATGGTCGTTGCCGAAGAATGCGTGTTCGATCGCCACGAAGCTTGCCACGCGATCAATCTTTTCGACATGAATCAGAAATACGCCGACGTGCTGCCGCTCGATGACATCGTCAAATATCTCGACGCCTGGCGCGCCGAAAAAGCCGGTCAGGTCGGTTACGCCAACAACAGCATCGAGTATTTAAAAGATCTGGCGATTGGCGAGGATTATAAAGGATTGCGGTGAGAAATGAATTGGAGTGATGGAGTATTGGAGTGTTGGAGTTCTGGGATCGGAATAACTCCATCACTCCAACTCTCCAGTACTCCATTGACTCCGACAGTTTATCTTGCCTGTCGCTTCAAGCCTACCCAGGTCAGTGCCAGCACAATCGTTGAGCTGAGCGCCATCGCCTGAAATCCACCTTCGTATCCCATACCCTGAATTAGCGCGCCGCAAACCAGCGGGCCGATCGCCTGGCCGAAGGAAGTCGAGGCCCGCGAGATGCCGAGGGCGAGTTCCTTCGCGCCGGGATTCGCTGACTGAAGCGCAAAAGTGGTGGCGCCGACGTTGGTAAAGCCAAAGCCCATGGTCGTGACCGCCAACGGAATGAGCAGCGTCAAGAATCCGGTGCCGTGGGCTTGCAGCAGGAACATCGGAATGCCGATAGCGACGCCGAGCAGAATCACCCACGCGGGTTTGATCCGATCGCAAAGCCGGCCGCCGACATAGCGTCCACAGGTGTCGGTCAGGCGGGACAGCGAGACCATGGTGCCCACGGTTTCTAAACTGATGCCGCGAAGATTCACGGCGAGGAATGGAAACGCGACTCGGGTCACGCCGACCAAGAACAAGAAAGATTGGCAGATCGCCAGACACGAGGCGAGAAACGGCAGCTTGCGCAAAAGCTGGCTCCCCTCGCGCCAAATATTCGGCGCTTGGCTGGCAGTGGCGCGACGGTAGCGGTGCCCGCCGGCGAGAAAAATCAGAATCATGCCGATGGTCTGTGGCGCGCCATAGAGAAAAAAAAGTCCATCCGGTCCGAGCCATTTGCCGACAAAGCCGCCGAGCAGCGGTCCGATCGTAAAGCCGATGCCCAGCGCCGCAGCCATCTGGCCCTGGACTCGGCCTTGCTGTCCAGGCTCGGACTGATCGAAGCCGATTTTTCGAAGCGACAAAGCGAACATCGCTTCGGTCAGGCCGAAGACAATCCACGCGCCCATGAAAACCGGCATGGCGCCGATGAATGCATAGCCGACGACGCTGGTTATAAGTCCAACGATCATGGCGATGATCAGCAGCGGCCCGGGACTGAAATAGGTCGCCATGACGCCGGACAAAACGTCCGAACAGACTCGCCCCACGCCGTTGGCGACCAGCGGAATGCCCACCATGGCGACCGAGTAGCCATGTTCTTTCATGAAGAACGGCGCCAGCATGGCTGCGCCGGACGAGCCGGCGGTCTGAAATACCGCCGCCGATACGTAAAGGCTCAACGGAGAAAGTTTCATAGCGCCGGATTATAGCAACTGATTCGCCGCCGGCCTAATCGTCGGAGCGAGAAATTTACGCTGTGGACAGCTCAATTCGCGCTTGATAGAAAAACAGTTGTAACCAAGGAGTCGAAGCATGGAGATACCGCAGATTCAAATTCACGACGCGAAGCAAAAGCTCGATCAAAAAGAATCCGTTGTTCGTCGATATTCGCGATCCCGGTTCCTACGGTCAGGCGCATATTCCGGGCGCGATTCATCTGCACGACGGCAACGTGCAGGAGTTTCTGCAAAACACCGATAAAGAAAAAAATCGTGGTGGTGTACTGCTATCACGGCAACAGCAGCCTCGGCGCGACGGCGTTTCTTCTCGAGAACGGTTTCAAGAACGTCGCCAGCATGAGCGGCGGCTTCGAAGCCTGGCGGCAGGTGTATGAGCATGAAGTCGGAATGAGCTTCGAGGATTGAAGATCGAGGATTGAGGATCGCCGACGGAAACGATTGGGAGGGGAAAATGAGCGTTGTACTGGGAAGCGGCGAGTATCGTTACGAAGTGATTGAAAATTGGGGCAGTCTGCCCAACGAATGGAACTTTCACGAAGTTGCCGCGGTCGCTGTCGATCAGAAGGATCAGGTCTATTGTTTCACCCGCGGCAAGCATCCGGTCATCGTCTTCGACCGCGACGGCAACTTTTTGCGCTCCTGGGGCGACGGTGTTTTCAAACGCGCGCATGGCGCGACCATCGGCGCCGACGAGACGATTTTTCTCACCGACGACGGCGATCACACGGTGCGCCAGTGCTCGCTCGATGGAAAAATTCTTCTCACCATCGGCGTGCCCGGAAAAGCTGCGCCTTATCAAGGCGGCGAGCCGTTCAATCGCTGCACCCATGTGGCGTTCTCACCGAAGGGCGACATTTATGTTTCCGACGGCTACGGCAACTCGCGCGTGCATAAATATTCGCCGGACGGCAAGCTGCTGTTGTCGTGGGGTGAGTCGGGCTCCGATCCGGGACAATTCAACATCGTCCATAACATCGTCACGGACAAAGACGGCTGGGTTTACGTCGCCGACCGGGAAAACAACCGGATTCAAGTTTTCGACGGCAACGGCAAGTACGAAACCCAGTGGAACAACATGCACCGGCCTTGCGCGCTCTATATGGACACGACGAAAACCGATCCGATCTGTTTCGTCGGCGAGCTCGGGCCGGGCTTGGGCGTCAACAAAGACGCGCCGAATCTCGGCAACCGCGTCGATGTCTACGACAAAAAGGGCAAGCGGTTGGCGCGCCTGGGCGATATTCACGCCGGCGAGAAGCCGGGGCAATTCATCGCGCCGCACGGTCTCGCCATCGATTCGCGCGGCGATATTTACGTCGGCGAAGTGTCGTGGACGATCATGGGCCAGCGTCTGAAGCCGCCGCGCGAATTGCGCAGCCTGCAGAAACTCAAGAAGCTCGGTTAAGCGATCTTCGCAGAGATAAGACCGTTCAAACGTTCAAGGTTCAAATGTTCAACGTCCCCGCTCCCCACCTTGAACTTTGAACCTGGAACCTTGAACGAACAGCAGCAATGAGACAACTCGATTTTATTCCAAGATCGCACATAGGCAAATAAGCCAGGGAGGCAAAATATGCAGAGCAACGTCACTCAGCAGCGCGTGCCGATAGTCGGCGATCCTGGACCGTGGGTTCATGTGAGCGAGAGTCCGCGCCATGTGCGCGTCATGTTCGGCGGCGAGACGATTGCGGACAGCAAGCGCGTCAAGCTCGTGCGCGAGTCCGATGTCTTGCCGGCCTACTATTTTCCCAAGGAAGACGTACGCGCCGATCTTTTCACGCCGAGCACGCAGAAGAGTCAATGCCCGCAAAAGGGCGAAGCGTCCTATTGGACGATTCGCAGCGGCGGCAAGGCGGCCGAGAACGCGGCTTGGAGCTTATCTAAATCCCTTGCCGCCGGCAAGCGCGATCAAAGATCACTTCGCCTTCGAATGGCCCAAGATGGACAAGTGGATGGAAGAAGACGAGGAGCTTTTCAAGCACGCGCGCGATCCCTTCAAGCGCGTCGATGCGCTGCCGAGCAAGCGCCATGTGCGCGTCGTCATCGACGGCCAGACGGTCGCCGAGACGCGCCGGCCGCATCTCGTCTTCGAGACCAATCACCCCGTGCGTTACTACATCCCCCAAGAAGACGTGCGCATGGACATGCTGGTGCCGAGCGCGACGACATCGCGCTGTCCTTACAAAGGACCGGCGTCGTACTGGTCGGTGCAGATCGGCGGCGAGACTTTCAGTGACCTGGTTTGGGGTTATATGGACACCGATCCCGGAAATTCCGAAGATCAAAGGTTTGGTCTGTTTCTTTCACGAGCGCGGCTGTGACATCTACGTCGATGGCGAGTTGGTGCCGCAGCCGAAAACCAAGTGGGCGAGCGCTCTGCGAAGTTAATTCGCCGAGCGGAACCATGCGCGCGCTTTACTGGGACGGTCGTGCGCTGAGCGTCGCTCCGTCATACCCAACGCCGCCGGTTCCCGTCGAGGATTGAGGATGGAGGATCGAGGATCGTAGCGGGCGACCGGACAGCCGCCCATCGACTCCAAGAGCACTGGTCAAAGTCCATCTCGCCGGCATCTGCTCCACCGATCTACAAATCTTCAAAGGCTATATGGGCTTCAAAGGTGTGCCCGGCCATGAATTTGTCGGTTCGGTAATTGAAGGGCCGGCCGAGTTCGTCGGCCGGCGCGTGGTTGGCGAAATCAACTTCGGCTGCGGGGCTTGCGATGCTTGCCGGCGCGATCTCAGCCGCCATTGTCCGAACCGAACCGTGATGGGTATTCTCAACGCCGACGGCGCGTTCGCGGAATTCGTTTCGGTGCCCGTCAACAATCTTCATTTCGTTCCGGAAAACGTCAGCGACGAAGAAGCGGTGTTTACCGAGCCGCTGGCCGCGGCTTGCGAGATTCTCACTCAGATCCAACTCAATCCCGGTGACGACGTGCTTGTGCTCGGCGACGGCAAGCTCGGCAATTTATGCGCCCAGGCTCTGCGGCTCACCGGCGCGAAAATCAGCGCGCTCGGCAAACACGCCGACAAGCTCGCGTTGATCAAGAAAGCCGGCGTGCGAACGATTCAACTCGACGACTGGCAACCACGATTGTTCGACGTTGTCGTCGAAGCGACGGGATCAGCTTCCGGTTTGGAGCTTGCGCTCAGCGCCGTCCGCCCGCGCGGCACGCTGATTCTCAAAAGCACTATCGCCGGCGCGCACCGAGTCTCGCTGGCGCCGATCGTCATCAATGAGATCAACGTGATCGGTTCGCGCTGCGGGCTATTTCCGGATGCTTTGGATGCACTCGCTGCAAAGCAGGTGTCGGTGACGCCGCTGATCGAGAACATCTATTCTTTGAATGACGGATTGGCGGCGATCAGCCATGCGGCGCGGCCGGGTGCGCGGAAGATTCTGCTGCGGCCGTCGTAGTGTTCCACCCGGAGAGCTTGTAGGTTTTTACCGTCTACCGGCGAAAGCCGGCATCCAGAAACGACGCATGCAATACGCCTCTCCCGAAATCCCTGGATTCCGGGTCGCGCTGGCGGTTGCCAGCTTGCCCGGAATGACGGTTCCGCTTTATTGAGGCTTTCTCGGCAAGGGAGCTGCAGCGACAGACTGTGCGCTTCTAATTGAGATGGGGCGCGATCAATCGCGCCCCTACGTCTGATTTAGAACGCCGATCCTTGGCCAGAAATGAGATTTTTTCCGTTGTGGATTCGCGCCCGAGTATCTTATTGCAGTGCGGGAAAGGTTCCGAAGCGTGCAAAATTATGAGTCGCTGGATTGGATCGAGACGTACTTAGTCGGAGCTATTTCTTGAATAGCTCTTAACCCCGGGGAGAGCCGCAGAGCAATGAGCCTAAAGCTTATGGCGGCCGTGTTCACGAAAGGAGAAACAGAATGGCACTTCAACTCCGCCGTGTAGTCACCGGACATGATGCCGACGGTCACGCGGTCGTCAAGGTTGACGAGGTTTCCAAAAACCTATTATCAAACCGGCCGGGGGCGATGGCTTGTGTGGTGTGGACCACGGAATCGTTTCCCGCCGACAACACCGGCGACTCCGATGAAGCACTGCGAAAGATTGGTACGACATTGAACAACGGTACCGTTTTTCGGGTTGTCGAGTTCGCGCCCGGAGTGGCGCCGCGCAATCACCGCACCGACTCCATCGACTACGCCGTTGTGATGTCGGGCGAGATCGATATGGAACTCGACGACTCCGTTGTCCATCTGAAAGCCGGTGACGTGCTGGTGCAGCGCGGCACAATCCACAATTGGGTCAATCGCGGCACCGAGCCCTGCGTGATGGCGTTCGTCCTTATCGACGCCAAGCCTGTCGAGGTCGGCGGCAAGACGTTGCGTGCTGAAGGGTAGTTCGGCGATGGAACGCTCTCTGTCGATGCATGGCTCATACGAATCGGCATGGAGCACTTCGCGGCGCAGCCGGCAACTCGCGCGGCGAATACATCCACAGGAAGTGACCCGGATAGCAAACCTACATGCCGATCAAAACGAATCCCTCGTTAAGCCAGCGGCTGCTTTGACCCGATCCGTTTGGCCACTTGCGCGTGGGCGAGGACAACCCGCGGATCGCGCTGCAAGGCGGCAACGTAACGCTCGCCGAATTCTCCACCGCTCTTCGCCGGGACCAGCAAGAACACCGATTGATTCATGACCGCGTCGACATCTGCCTTAGTCAAAGGCTCTTTGGCGTCGAGGGTTTCATCGATCGCGACGATCAGTTGCGAAATCGAGCGCAGCCAAGCAAACCACGGATCATTGGTGAGAAGCTGAAAAAAGTGATTGGGGGACGGGATGGGGCCAACGTTCTTTTCGTACACCAGCCGTTCGGAATCTAATAACGCTTTGTGCAGTTTGAGCAATGCGCCGTGCAGCTCCAGCAAAGGCGTTCGCATCGCTTCCTGCTCCGGACTTGGTTGTTTCGATTCGTTGTTTTCCATGCGCTTATCCAGCAGAGCTTATATCGCATTTTGCCCTTCGAACCCATGCTAAACATTACCGAAATGAAAAACTAGTAGTGGCGGGTTCCAAACCCGCCACTACTAGATCGGCCCATGACTGTTCGGCGCTAGCGCCTAACGCGCAAACGTTCCCTGCTGCAGCTCGCGCAGCGTCTGCTGGATTTCCTCTTGAGTATTCATGACGAACGGCCCATAGCGCGCGATGGTCTCGTTCAGTGGCTGGCCCGACACCAGCAGAAAGCGCGCCGGAACGTTCCCCGCATGCACTTCGATACTATCGCCGTCACCCCACACCACCAGCTTCGGCGCCACGACAGTTTTTCCATCTTCCGACTCGAAGCGCGCTTCGCCTTCGAAGACGTAGGCGAACGCCGAGTGGCCGCGCGGAATCGGCTGCGTGAACGTCCCGCCGCTGGCGAGGGACACGTCGAGATAGGTGGGCTCGGCGACGATGCCGGCGATCGGTCCGTCACGCCGTCCACCGTTCCCGCGATCACGCGCACGGTGGCGCCGCTATCGCGTCTAAGCTCCGGGATCTCGGCCGCGTGAATGTTCTGATAGCGCGGCGCGCTCATCTTCTGCTTGGCCGGCAAATTGACCCACAGCTGAAAGCCGGCCACGCCTTCAGGCCGCACCTGCGGCATTTCTTCGTGCATGATGCCGCGCCCGGCGCTCATCCACTGCAGATCGCCCGCGCCGATCTCCCCGGCATTGCCGACAGAATCTCTGTGGCGCACCGCGCCGGCGAGCAAATAGGTCACGGTTTCGATACCGCGGTGCGGATGGAGCGGAAAACCGGCTTGATAGTCCGCCGGATTTTTCGACTGGAAATGATCGAGCAGCAAGAACGGATCGAGGTAGTCGAGCGCTCGCGTGCCGATGCTTCTTTTGAGTCTAACCCCGGCGCCTTCGACGACGCCCTGAGGTTCGATAACCCTGGAAATTTTTCTGGCTGTTTCGTCCATGATGCACCTCCTGAATCTTTTTCGCTTACTTTATGCCAGTTGCTGCGCCGCCCGCAGCGCGGACCGGTTATACGAATTGCGCCGCAGGCTGCCCGCGATGCCAAGAATGCGAATCGGTTTGTCCATGAAAGTTCTCCTTGTTTTGTGACTGGAATCTTTACTCACAAAGGTACACACGAACTAACTGCGCGACTAGACCGGAAACTTGGAAACATTGTTCCGCCTAATGTACAATCGCCGCCATGGATCTCGACGGCATCGCGATTTTCGTCAAGGTCATTCAGACTGGAAGTTTCAGCCGGGCGGCCGCGCTGCTCGGCATGCCCAACTCCACGGTGAGCGCCAAAGTGTCGGCGCTAGAGAAGCGTCTCGGCGTTACTTTGTTACAGCGCACCACGCGGAAATTGCGCGTGACCCAGGCGGGCGAAGCGTACTTCCAGCGCGCCGTGCGTGCGCTGGAAGAACTGCAAGCGGCGGAGAATGAGCTGGAAACGGGGCGCGCGGAACCCACGGGGCTACTCCGCGTGACGGCACCCGTGGAAATCGGCCACAGCCTCCTGCCGGCTCTGGTCCACGCGTTTTTGAAAAAGCATCCGCGCATGGAAGTCGAACTGGTCGTTACCAGCCGCGTACTCGATCTCGTCGTCGATGGCATCGACTTGGCTATTCGCGCCGGCCCCTTGAAAGATTCCAGCCTCATCGCCAAGAGATTCGATCTCGGTGATTTCGGCTTATGGGCAAGCCCCGACTACTTGACGCAGCACGCCGCGCCGCACCATCCCAAAGAACTCGCGCAGCACAATTGCCTGCGCTTCTCCAGGTTCAAGGACGATGGTTTTCGTCTCACTCATGGCAGAGAAAACTTCCACGTCGCGGTCTCCGGCCAACTGGTGGCGGACGACTTCGAAACTCTTCGGTCCCTCGCCATTTTGGGTGAAGGCATCGCATTCTTGCCGAGTTTTCTCTGCTCGGAAGATACCAAGCAAGACAAACTCACCCGCGTACTGCCCCAGTGGCGCGGCGACAAAGTTTCCCTGTCACTCGTGTATCCGGCCCAACGATTCGTCCCGACCAAAGTCCGCTCATTTATCGCGGTAGCAGAAGAGTTGTGGAAGAAGCAGATCGACTGAAGGATTCGTCGGATGGAAACGAAACTGCCTTCCTCACGCGAACGGTGGAAGTCAGAAACTTTACCACCTGAAAACGAACCGGGATGACCGGCGTCCGCCGGCATGACGCCTGTTAGTTCGCGGGCTGCACGCGAACTTCAGCAATCACACGATGAGAAATCGAGATCCATCAATTCTTTTTTCGTCCCAACGCCTTCTCGACAAAGCTAAAATCAAACACCTGACTCGCAGGGATCTCTTTGTGCACGTCCTAAACTTTTCTTCGTGAAATCGATGGCGCCGCGCATCCATGCGTCATCCAAATAAGCGAGCCCGCCAAGACGGCTCAGATGCAGATCGTACACCTCTTCCGCCAAAGATCGGTCTTTGACGCCGAGGTACTTAGAGATGATGTCCGCCGATTCGGCGCGATGCTGCGAGTAGTACTGCAATCCTTTCAGACTGGCTCTCACGAAGGCGAGAACTTCGGCCGGATTGTTTTTGATCTTTTCCTCCGTGGCGCCGACACCGCCCGAGGGATAACTGGTCAGATAGTCGCCCGAGTAAGCGAGCCGGCTGAATCCTTCGCGATAGAGAATAAGCTGGCGCGGCGGCGACAGCAGGCAAGCGGCAATGCGCCCGGTTCTGAGGGCCGTCGCCAGTTCCTCGGGCGTGCCGATGACGATCGAAGTGACGTCTTTGTTCGGCGTCAAGCCATGCTGCGTGAGAATCAATTGCGTCAGAAGATCGACCGCCCCGCCGCGCGACGAGATACCGACCACTTTGCCCTTGAGTTGCTGGACGGATTTGACATCCGCCGCGCCGACGAGATCGAATTGCGGCTTTGAATTGACGATCAAAACCAGCCGCACGGGCATACCACGAACACCGGCGGCGATGATCGAACCGGCCGCCGATGCATAGTCGACCGAGCCGCCGATCAATGCCTGCATGCCTACCGATCCGCGTATCAGCAGCGTTTCGAGATCGAGTCCTTCCTCGCGATAGAATCCCTTCATCTGCGCGATGCGGAATTGCAACTCAGTCACCGCAATAGAAGTCGTGGAGAAGCGAATCTTTTTGAGTTGCGCGAAAACCGGCACGGAGATTAGAACGGCGAGAACGAGACTAACAAATCCGACAGATGATTTGGGCATATACGGCTCAGCCTCCGTCATGAGATTTTCGGACGATAACCGTTTCGTGCAGGGCGAAGCCTAGCAAGGAGCTGCCATTTCGGTCAATTGGTTCTAACGGCTGGAACGTTTGGAACGATTGAAACCGATTTTCGCACACGTGAACTAATCCTTGACAACACCAGCGTTGCTAACCTAGAAGGAAGCTTAACCCGCAGACTTCGGAAGGAGCCCAGCTATGATCGCAAAAATCCGCCACCTCGCCACCCACACCGAACGCTACGACACCGAGTTCAAGTTCTATCAGACCATCTTCGGCATGAAGCAGATCACCACCGGTTTGGTTGACGACACGGGCAAGTCCAACCCGGATCGCGGCCACATCAGCGACGGAGTCATCGGCATGGCGTTGCTCGCCAAGCGCGCCGGCAGCAATCAAGGCATCGATCACTTTGGCTTCGAAGTCGATGATGTGAAAGAGGCGGTCGAGCGGATCAATCGGTTTTACCCCGACCTTTTGCACACGCGGGCGTTAACCTATGTTCCGTTCGCCGGCACGCGAGCGCAGGATCCGACGGGAACGCAGTTCGATCTATCGCAAAAGGGCCAGGAGAACGTGCGCGAAGGTTATGCGACGGACGGCTGGGATCAGCCGTGCTGGCTCAATCACATTGCGCTCCGCGCCAGAAAACCGGACGAGGTCGCCGAGTTCTACACCAAGGTCCTGGAGCTCAAAGGCGTGGAGGAAGCCGGCGAAGAGGGATCGATCACCCTCACCGACGGCAAAGTCCGTCTGATCATCCGCCGCTGCCACGACGGCTATTATCGCAGCCTGCGACAGGGCTTCGACCACATCGGTTTCAAAGTCGACAGCGTCGAGAAAACGAAAAAAGATTTAGATCAAATCGCCGCCGCGCATCCTGAATGCGCGCCGAAAAAAATCGGCGGCGGGCCGCAGGGCGGAGGCATGCTGAAAGATATGGAAGCGTGCCCGATCGGCAAGCACGCCTTCGCCGATCCGGACGGAATACTGGTGGATATCTCGGATTGAACGTAATCTCGTCTTAATCAGGGATTGGTCAATCCCTAGCGCTCACTAAACGAAATTTCGTCATGCCATGAAACCGGCATCCAGGAATTTTGTCGAGGCGTCCAGCTCACGCCCGTCTGGATTCCGGCATGCGCCGGAATGACGGAAATCAGGAGTCAACTTCATTGTCGACGATTCAAAGACCTGGACTTGGCACTCGAGAGCATTCCAGTAAATTTCTCATCCGCGATCTCCTAGAGCTTACCGCCAGAGCATCGCTACTTGGACTCTTTCAACTCGCTCACCGCTTTTCGGGCGAAACTGAAATCCGCGACCTCAGAGGATGAAATTTCGCGGGAAGATTTTAGCGTCTCTTTGGACTTGGCGATGAATTCCTGCATCGCTTCGTCCGACACCAGGCCGGTGTCGGAGAACAGATTCACGATCTCCTCGTGAATCAGTCCCGCCACCACCGGATCGTGAACGCCGGATTCTTTGGCCAAGAGTTTGGTGAACTCGCCCTTGTTCTGCTTTAAATATCGATTAGCCAGCAGGACGGCTTTGATCGTGCGCACAATCCCATCCGGATCGCCGCGGATTTTCTGTGCCGTCGTCACCAACCCGCCTTGAGGAGTTTTGATAATCTCACGCAAATGAACAAGCTCTTTGTAGCCCATCTTCACGGCCATCTTGTTATAGGGCATCGCCATGATTGTGCCGTCGATCTGCCCCGCCTGCAGCGCGCTCAATCGCAACGGATGGTTGCCGAACAACGCGCGCAGCTTCACATCGACCTCGGGGACCAAACCATATTTTTTCAAGATCAGTCGCGCACCGACGTCGGTGAACTCGCCCACGCCGGAAACCGCCAAGGTCTTGCCTTTGAGATCTTCCATCCGGCGTATCTCGGGACGCACCACCAATGAAAAATCTTGACCGGTAGTAAACGTCATCACGATACGAAGAGGCAGACCGCTCACGGCGGCGCGCGCGCCGGAAGCGAGCGCGGTGGAAAAGTCCAAATCGCCGCTCATCAAGGTTTGCAGCGAGGTCGACGGCCGCATGACGATCAGCTCGGCGAACAATCCCTGGGCGCGAAAGAAGCCATAGTTTTGCGCCGCCGCCAATCCTATGGTGGTCGCGCCGCGGTTGGGCATGCCGACGCGAATGCGTTTCAATCCGGCGCTGTCCTGACTCCAAGCGGGCGCAGTAAAGCAAGTAAGCAAAACGAGCAGCGCGCCTTGGCGCCAAAAGTTTCGTGTTCATAGTCTTTTGGCTCTTATCTTAAGCGGAATGTTTTGCCAACTGTTTACGCGTTGACGCATCCGGCGGCGCAATGCTAACGTCCCGCGCAATCCAAGGAGGAGCGCACATGGAATCGCAAATCCGTTACCTTGCCATCGTCAGCGAGCATCCGGAAGTGCTTGCAGATTTTTACTCCCGCTATTTCGACCTACGCGAGCTTGGCCGCTCCGACAGCGGCGATGTCGCGCTTACCGACGGCTTTTACAACATCTCGCTGCTCAAGCCGCGGGACGGCGCGCCAGAACTTGGCATCAGCCATTTGGGCATCGCCATCGACAATATTGAAGACATCGAAGCCCGCATCAAGAGATTCGCGCCCGGCACGGAAATCCGCGAAGAACCAGGCGGGCTGTTTCACGGCGACTTATCGCGTCACCGATCCCTACGGCCAAGTCGTTAGCCTTTCCACGCACCAGTTCCACACGCCCAGTGTCGAGCGCGCCTTTCCATGCATTCGCCACATTGCCACGTGCGTCCCCAACAACGACGAGGTGCTCGACTTCTATGTCAACGTCTTTGGCTTTCGTGAATCCTCCACCAGCAGGCGGATCCGGGCGGAGAACCGCGTGGTGCGCTGGGCCGCGGACGGCGAAACGGCGATGGCCATCCTGCCGGACCGCACCCGTCGCGACATGAACGAAAGGGAAAGCCCGCGGGACGGCCTCAACCATTTCGGCTGGCTGGTCAATAACCTCGACCATTTTCTCGACTCCCTGCCGGAAGACTGTCTGAGCAAGCGGCCGAGCAGCCGGCCCATGGCGGAATACCGCGGCTTCGATCCCGATCGAAACCCCTTCGACATCTCGCAGGACAAGGGCTACGAGATCGACGTCGACCGTTGGGTGCACGGCTGAAAAAGTCGCGCAGTTCAAATCGTCGAAGCGCTCGGAGCGTTCATTTTGTCATCCGGCCGAACTCGCCGGCATTGACGGCGTTAGCATAAAGATCAAAGGTAGATTTAACGCCGGCGTCTCACCAAGCACCCGCGGCGGAAGATTTTTCGTCTAGTTACCCGAATCCCTTCGCGGCAGCCCTCCTCTCTGCCAAATTTCCCCTACCTACATTCGCTAAAAAACCGCTGCGCGTTGCTATTTAAACGCATGTTTCATATAATTGTTTTAAACATATGTTTGAAACACAACTCAAAAGCATTTCCGAAGAACCGAGTGGGACCGAGCAACGCCTTCTTGAAGCGGCCGGCGAAATTTTCGCCGAATTTGGCTATCGCGCCGCCACGGTGCGACAGATTTGCGAAAAGGCCGGCGCCAACGTCGCAGCGGTCAATTACCATTTCGGCGACAAAGAGGGACTCTATTTCGCCGTGCTGCGGTCCGTGCCGGATGCTCAGGCGGAAAAATATCCGGCGCAATCGGGTTTGAGCCGCGACGCGACACCGCGAGCAACAATTGCGCGGATATGTGAATCTCTGCTGCAGCGCGTGTTCGACGCCGGCCGGCCAGGCTGGCACGCCAAATTGATCGCGCGGGAACTGGCCGAACCGACCCGCGCGCTCGACACCCTTCTCGAAGAAGTCGCCCGTCCGCTGCACCAAGAACTTCGCGGCATTGTGCGCCGGCTGCTGGGGTCGGGTGCAACCGATGAAACCGTGAGCTTGGGCGCGCTCAGCGTCATGGGCCAGTGCGTTTATTATCAGTACGCCCGCACCGTGCTGAAGCATCTCTATCCGGAACAAGGCTATGCCGCTGAAGATATCGCGCGCCTGGTGGACCACATCACTGAATTTTCCCTGGCGGCGCTGCAAGAATTCGCCCGCAGAAAGCAGATCAAAGAGTCATGCCCATCGCAAAAACTAATGCGTTGATCGAGCGGCACGCGCTCGGGGCGATGCTTTTCATCGCTTCGGCCGTCCTCGCCGCTTGCGGCGGCGATCGGCCCGCCACTGCGGTGCCCGGGAGGCTAACACCGGCGCGTCAGGTGCGGGTGATTCCGGCGGCGCAAAGAGAGACGGCGCGATTGGTCAGCGCCAGCGGGACCTTGGCGGCCGAAGAGCAAATTATTTTAGGCACCAAAGTGATCGGCCGCCTGGGCGAGATCAGTGTCGACCTCGGCAGCCGGGTGCGCAAAGGCCAAGCGATCGCGCGCATCGATCAAAGCGATTATCGGCTGCGCGTCGACCAAGCGGAGGCCGCGCTTCAACAAGCGCGCGTCCGCCTCGGCCTCCAGCCGACCGGAAACAGCGACCAAGTCGACATCGAACAGACGGCAACGGTACGCCAGGCGGCCGCGATGCTCAAAGAAGCCCAGCTCACCCATGACCGGATGGTGGAGCTGTGGGAGCGAAAATTCATCGCGCGCGCCGAGCTCGACGCGGCGGTCTCGCAACTAGCGGTGGCCGAGGGGCGCTATCAGGACGCCATCGAAGAGGTGCGCAACCGCCAGGCGGTGATGGTGCAGCGCCGCTCCGAGCTCGAAATCGCCCGGCAGCAATTCGCCGATACCGTCATCACATCGCCTTTCGACGGCGCCGTCAGCGAACGCCAGACCTCGATCGGCCAATACCTGCAGGCCGGCGCACCCGTCGTGACCCTCGTGCGCACCGATCCGTTGCGCTTGCGCCTGGCGGTCCCCGAACGGGAATCCGGACTCGTGCGCATCGGACAAAGCGTCGGACTCACCGTGGAAGGCGACCCGAATCAATACCAAGGCCGGGTCGTGCGGCTCTCGCCGGCGATCGCCGAGAACAACCGAACTCTGATGATCGAAGCCGAAGTGCCAAATGGCCGAGGCGATCTTCGCCCCGGTTCCTTCGCCAAAGCCGACATCGTCGTCGAAGCCGGCCAGCACATCGTTACCGTGCCGGTCGACGCCATCGTCACCTTCGCCGGCATCGAAAAAGTCCTCACCGTGGCAAAAAATAGCGCCGTGGAGAAACGCGTGCATACCGGACGGCGTCTCGATAATCAGGTCGAGATCCTCGACGGCATCAGCGCCGGCGAACCGGTCATCGTGCAGCCCGGCAACCTCGTCGGCGGCCAGCCGGTGCAAGTGGTTCGCTAATGCAGAAGCTCGCGGAAATCTGCATACGCCGGCCGGTCTTCGCCTCGATGATCGTGCTCGCTTTGGTGGTCGTCGGCACGGCGAGTTACTTTCGCCTCGGCGTCGATCGTTTTCCCTCCGTGGATCTGCCCAACGTTTCCATTCGGACCACCCTGCCGGGCGCGTCACCGGAAGAAGTCGAGACGGTGATCTCGCAGCCCATCGAAGAAGTCGTCAACACCGTGCAAGGCATCGAAGAGCTGCGCTCGATCTCGGGTCAAGGCACCTCGGCCGTCATTGCCACGTTCAATTTGAAACGGGACATCGACTCCGCCGCGCAAGACATCCGCGACCGGGTCGCCACGGTGCTGAACCGCTTGCCGCCCGATATCGATCCGCCGGTCATTGCGAAGTTCAACAACGACGATGCGCCGATTTTGACCATCGCCGTTTCCGGCGACCGCTCACTGCGCGAGCTGACTGAATTCGCCGATAAAATAGTCAAAGTTCAGTTGGAACGTTCGGCGGGTGTTGGCGAGGTTCGGCTGGTCGGCAACCTGGACCGGGCAATCAATGTCTGGATCGACGCCGATCGCCTCGCCGCCTATCAGATTCCGATCACCGCCGTGCGCGACGCCATCCGGCGCCAGAACGCCGACATCCCCGGCGGCAACGTCACCGGCCGCGCTCAGGAAGAAGTCCTGCGCACCATGGGGCGCATCGTCGCGCCGCGCGAGTTCAACGATCTCACCGTGGCGACGGTGAACGGCGCGCCGATTCGCATACGCGACATCGGCTCCGCCGAGGACGGCACCAAGGAGCAGCGCTCGCTGGCGCGGCTCAACGGCGTGCCGACGGTGCAATTGCAGGTTCTGCGCCAGTCGGGCGCCAACACGGTGGCGGTCATCGAGGCGGTGAAACAGAACCTCGCGCGGGTAGCAAGCCGCCTGCCCGCCGACATGAAGCTCGAAGTGATCCGCGATCAATCGCGCTACATCTACGCCGCGCTGCACGAGATCAACCTGCACTTGATCCTCGGCAGCTTCCTCGCCTGCATCGTCGTGCTCGCCTTCATGCGCAGCTGGCGCTCGACGATCATCGCCGCGGTGGCGATCCCCGCTTCGGTGATTTCCACCTTCGGCATGATGTGGGCGCTCGGCTTCACGCTCAACAGCGTCACCATGCTCGCCCTGGTGCTTGATGGTCGGCATCGTCATCGACGACGCCATCGTCGTGCTCGAAAATATTTTCCGCTTCGTCGAAGAAAAAGCCATGACGCCGTTCGAGGCGGCCCGCGCCGCCACGGCCGAGATCGGCCTCGCGGTCATGGCGACGACCTTCAGCTTGGTCGTCATCTTCGTGCCGGTGGCTTTCATGTCGAGCATCTCCGGACGTTTTCTCTACCAATTCGGCATCACCGCCGCGGTCGCCGTGTTGGTGAGCTTGCTGGTCTCGTTCACGCTAACGCCGATGATGAGCGCGCGCATGTTGCGCCCGGAAGACGCCGGCGGCGAAGACGCCCACTCGCGTCAGGGTTTCTACGCGTGGCTCGATCGCCGCTACGAGCGCATGCTCGCCTGGTCGATGGCCCATCGCGCCATCGTTATGGCGATTGCCGCCGTGGTCAGCCTGTCGTCAATCCCGCTCTATAAGATGGTCCGCCAAGAATACATTCCGACCAACGTCGACGAAGCCGAGTTCGACGTTAATGTCACCGCGCCCGAGGGGATCAGTCTGGCGAGCATGGATAAAATCATGCAAACCGTCGAGGGGGAAATTCGCGCCTTGCCGTTGGTCCGTCTGATGCTCTGCGACGCCGGCGGCGGTTTCCTCGGCGGCGTGAATCAGGGCACTTGCTATGTTCGCATCGCGCCTCATGAAGAACGTATTTTCTCCCTCGGCCGCCTCTGGCACGAAACTCTAAAAGGCCGCCCTTGGGTCGCCTTCACCGATACCACGTCCCAGCGCGACGTCATGCAGCAACTGCGCAACCGGGTGGCCAAGTACACCGATCTGCGCGTCTCGGTGCGCAACGCGCCGTCGTTCAATATCGGCAGCGGCAGTTGGGATATCGACTTCGTCCTGCGCGGCCCGGATTTGAATGCGCTCGCCGACTACGCCGATCGTTTGCGCATCCGTTCCAAAGACCTTGGCATCATCGACGCCGACACGACGCTAAAACTGACCAGCCCCGAGCTGCGCGTGATCATCGATCGCCAGCGCGCCGCCGACTTGAACGTCAGCACCGAAGACATCGCCACCGCGCTGCGCCTGATGGTCGGCGGTGACACCGAAACCTCGCGCTTCATCGATCCCAGCGTCAATCAGGAATACGACGTGCAATTGCGTCTGGACCAGCGCGACCGCAGCGACGTCGGCACGATTTCCCGGCTCTATGTGCCGCGCGCGGGCGCCGGCCTGGTGCGTCTCGACAACTTGGTCAAAGTCGAGCGAACCAACAGCGCCTCGCGCATCGACCGCCTCGACCGCCAACGACAAGTGAGTTTGCGCGCGCAAATCGCGCCCGGCTTCGCCCTCGCCGATCGCCTCGAAGCCCTGAATCAAGCCGTGCGCGAGATGAATCTGCCGGCCGAATATTCGACCAGCATCTCGGGCCGGGGCCGCGAATTGGAGCGCACGTTCACGGAATTTCTCTGGGCATTCTTACTGTCGATCATTTTCATGTACATGATCCTGGCGTCGCAGTACGAAAGCACGGTCCATCCGCTGACGATTCTGCTTTCACTGCCGCTCTCCGTGCCTTTTGCACTGCTTTCGCTCTGGCTCACCGGCAACACGCTTAATCTCTATTCGGCATTGGGCGTGCTGGTGTTGTTCGGCGTGGTGAAAAAAAATGCCATCTTGCAGATCGATCACATGAACCGCTTGCGCCACGAAGGCATGGAGCGCGCTCGCGGCGATCCTGCGCGCCAACCGCGACCGGCTGCGGCCGATCCTGATGACCACGCTCGCGCTGGTCGCCGGCATGTTGCCGCTCGCCCTCGGCACCGGCCCCGGAGCGGAAGAACGCCGCGCTATCGCCGTCGTCGTCATCGGCGGGCAAACGTTATGCTTGCTGCTGACCCTGCTGGTCACGCCCGTCGCCTATTCGATGTTCGAAGATTGGGCGAAGAGCTTCAACATGGACCGCCTCCGCCGTACCAGCCGTTTATTCGCGCAGCGGCTGCGCGTGACCAACCGTCTGTAAGGAAATAATTTCCGCTTCGATTTGCGCGGCACTAGATTCAATAGTGCCAGCGATATATTTGGACTGCCAAGAGCGCTAGGCGCGCCGCGGCTTGTGTCGGGTTCAAGCGATTCGCATGTCTGTTCCTGCGAATGACCCCTCAAGGCATAACGCTGTGTTACAAGCCGGGTACATCGGCGTGCGTCTATCTCCTGGCGGAGAGGTCATTTATCAGCGGTTGTCAGGGCACGGCTCTGCGGCCACAAAGTAAATTGCTATATTGCACATCATGCCCGGAAGATGCCCACAGTGCAGATCGCGAATGTATTTGGCGCGAACGACGATACAATCCGACCTTATCGAAATCCAAAACGTCCCTTGCACGGTTTGTCAGGAATGCGGGCAGGAGCAGATCGGCCAGCAAGTCCAAAAGAAGATCGACAAGCTGCTTGAGCGCGCGGCCAAAGGAAAACTCAAGAGCCGTGTGGTCGTAATGTAAATCGCAGACAGCGTTCCGATCCTGGTCAATGCGATTCCGTGATTTCGCGATGCGGATTCGCGCCGACGATTTTTGCCCGGGACTACCCCTACTAACGGTGCGGTGTTCTTGGTCGGTTTTGTTTTTCGAATGGAGGGCGGGTTTTCTAACCCGCCCATGGCGGACAAGAATGTCCGCCCTCCAGCCAAAATCAAGTATTGATATGAAGCGATAATTCGGATAATTTCCTCGCCAAATTCTGGGAGGCTATAGGAGGCACCCTTATGGAGAGAAAAAAGGCGAGTGATTTCGATCCGCAGCTGCTTGGTCTGTTTCACAGATACATCCACGGCGGCATCAACCGCCGGGAGTTTTTGGACGGCGCGGCCAAATTCGCCGTCGGCAGCCTGACCGCGACGGCTTTGTGGGACATGCTCCGTCCCAACTATGCCCTGGCACAGCAGGTCCCCAAAGACGACAAGCGCATCAAGGCCGAGTACACCATGTACCCTTCGCCGAACGGCAACTCGACGGACGGCAGCATACGTGGATTGCTCGCGCGTCCTGCCAGCGGCGACAAATTTCCTGTCGTCGTGGTGGTGCACGAAAACCGCGGCTTGAATCCTTACATCGAAGACGTGGCGCGGCGCCTGGCGGTGAGCGGTTTCATGGCGCTGGCGCCGGATGCGACCTGGCCGCTCGGCGGTTATCCCAGCGTCGACAAGTACGGCGCCGAAGCGGATGAAAAAGCGCTGGGGATGCAGAAGCAACTCGACGGCGGCAAAATTCGCCAGGACTTCATCGCCGCGGCAGAGTTCTTACTCAAGCACCCGCAGTCCACCGGAAAGCTTGGCGCAGTGGGATTTTGTTTCGGCGGCGCTGTGGTCAATCAGTTGGCGGTGCAAGTCCCGCAGCTCGCGGCCGGAGTGCCCTTTTATGGCGCCGCGCCGGCAACAGCGGACGTGCCGAAAATCAAAGCCGCTCTGCTGCTTAACTTTGCCGAACAGGATCCCAATATCATGGGTAGATGGCCCGAATACGAAGCAGCCCTCAAGTCGAACAACATCAAGTACGAGGCTTTCATCTATCCGAAAACCAATCATGGTTTTCACAACGATACGACGCCGCGTTATGACGAAGCCGCCGCCAAACTCGCCTGGCAGCGGACCATCGACCATTTCAACAAGAATTTGAAAGCCTAGCCGTCGTCCTTCAGAGACTAAACTTCACCGCAGGGGCGCAGAGCGCACTGAGAAAAATGCTCGATCCCTCTGAGAACTCAGCGCCTCTGCGGTGAATTCTCCCGTCTTCGAATCATCGTACCGGCAGCGGATCGGCGCCGGCAAGTTTGTTGAACAACTCCACTACCGCTGGGTCGCGCGGCAGCTCACGCACGACCTTTTCGAGCGCTTCCGCGTTCAGTGGGGACGGCGTTCGCCGGCCATGCGCTCGTATTCCTTTTCGAAGTTCGGATCGCTCAGGGTTTTGCGCATCGCCTCTTGAAGAATTTGCACGCGGTCCCGCGGCGTTCCGGGCGGGAGGAAAAAATTCTGGCCGGCGAGTCTGAAAGCGCGAAACATCTCGACTAATTTTTTCTCCCGTTCATTCTTGGCGAAACTTTCCAGCTCCGGTATCGCGGCAAACCGCTGGTTCTTTTTTCCCTTGGGGATTTCGACGCCGAGTAGAATGTCCACCATCCCCTTGTCCAGCCATTCGCGCGAGCGCACCAGCATCGTCTCGGCGGTGGTGACGCGCGCGTCGATCTCGCGCCGGGTGATCGCGATATCGATCTGCGGTCCGGTGTAGCCGGTAACGAACTTCGGCTCGTTCATGCCGATGAAATAGGCGAACACCCGTCCGGTGATGTAAACCGGATGGCCCACCGATTGGCCGCCGATGCGCACGCCGGGCGCGGTCCGCAGTTTCTCCAGGCTGTTCAATCCCGCGTCGCGGTGGGTGATGAAAAGATAATGCTGCGCGCTGTCGGGCGTGCCGAGGTAGATGAATTTGTCGATATCGTATTGTACGCCCGGCTCGCCGAGCACTGCGTTCGCCACCAGCGCTGCGCCCATGCTGCCGACGGTCAGGCCGTCGGGCTTGGCGACTTTGTAGACATGATTGGCCGCTTGCCTGCCGCCGCCCGCGGCCATGTTCTGCACGATGATGATCGGATTTCCCGGAATATGTTTGCGCAGAATATTGGTCACGCGCGCGCGTGCGCATGTCCGCCGAACCGGCCGGCGGCCCGCCGAGAACGACGCTGATCGTCTTGTCCTGGTAAAAGGGCGTCTGAGCGAAGCCGGGATCGACGGCGAAGCCGTATAAAAAAATAATCGCTACAGTGAAAATCGTTTTCATGACGTATTTCCTTCGCATTGTAGTGAAACTGAGTCGAATCGAGGCCCATCATGCGTATGAATCCGATTTCGTCACCCCCGATAAGACATCGGGGGTGATGCCCTTGGAAACTCTCATCGCACAGTTCCGATAATTCAAGCCATGTAGCGGGAAGTTCTTTACAGACCGCCGTTGCGCGCGATCTCTTCGACGATGCCGTGATCGACGACGCGCGGATAAGAAAGCTCCACCGGTTGCCCCAAACTTTTGCTCAAAAGATCCACGGCGACTTGAAACTGGCGTTCGGTGAAATACGGATAGGAAACCGTCAGGCCATCTTCGTAGGCGGTGTCGACAATTTCCGCATTGTCGAGACGCAGGTTTTTCCGGATCAATTTCAAGCTGAGCTCTTTGTCGCTCTTTAATCGCTTCGTGCCTTCGATGAGCCCGATGAACAAATTCCGCAGCGCGGCTCGTTTAGTTTGCAGGCTCTCGCGCGCAACGACAAAAACCGACGGCGGGAACGGATAGTCCGCGCGCTCCAACCTTTCGATCGAGTTGAACCCTTTTCGGCGCAACAGCAAAGCGTAATAGCGGTTCACCACCGAGCCCATGACACGGCCCGATTCGATCGCCGCGACGCGCCCCGCCTGACCGCCCGTCGATAAGAAAGTCACCCGCCGGGTATCGACACCATTGCGTTCGAGCATCGTCAGTGCATAACCGTGGTCCGCCGACTTGGGACGGCTCGTCGCCAGCACTTTACCGTCTAATTCTTTGACGGATTTGATCGCCGGATTGACCACCAGCCAGTGTTCGCTCGAACTCGCCCAGGCGGCAATGGCAACGAAGTTGGGCATGCCTTTGGTGCTCATCACCTGGAGCGGCACCTGCGGCGTGCCGAAGATCGTATCGACTTCACCGGCGAGCAGCGCGCTGGTGGAAAGATTGGATTGCATCCAGATCAATTCGACGTCGACGCCGGCGCGCGCGAAGTAGCCTTGATCCTTGGCAATCCAGAACGGCAGCAGCGACGAGCCGATGAACAGCGTGCTGACCCGCAGCCGGGCGCGCTCTTGCGCGAAGCCTAATCGCGGCAGTTGAATGAGACTCAGGCTGAGAGAGACGAGCAGCCACATTCGAAACCCAGTGCGTTGCATAGTTCCCCTCCGGCAGCTGTCCTCGTAACACAGTCCGCGTAACCGAGACAACGAGATTCTCGTCGCACGCAACAGGCAAAACGGATTGTCAAACGCGAGCAAGATTTGATTGCAATAGAACAACCGAGGTGCGATAAAACCCATCGCGTTCACAAATCTGCACTGCAATCGTGAAGCTACGCACCACGGGTCATCCTGGCAACGAGCCACGGATCTCGCGTTCGACGGAACGGGAAGAGGCGAGATTCTTCGCTGGCGCTCAGAATGCATTCCGACTCAGTCTCTCAAGGCCGGAAGAAATTGATGAACGGAATTTGGCCAGAACGAAAGCAGTGCGAATTCTATTCGCGTTGTCGATCGATTCTTTGCGTTGCCACTGCGCTCCAGTCCGCGCAGGACAAAAAACTCACGACGATTAACCTCGGCTATTCGGCGATCAGCGGCAGCTTCGCGCCGCTCTGGGTCGGCTTCGATCAAGGTTTGTTCGCCAAGCACGGCATCGATCTCAAGATGGCCTACATCCAGGGCAACCGGGTGATGCTGTCCGCGTTGACCGCGGGCGAGATTCACATCTATCAAGGCGGCGCCGAAGGTTTGATCCGGCTCGTCTCCGGCGGCGGCGACGGCATTTTCATCGCTACTCAGTACAACGTCGTCAACCACTACGTACTGATGACCGACCCGAGCATCACGCGCCTGGAAGATCTGCGCGGCAAGCGCATCGCCCTCGATCCCACCAGCCCGACGTACGGCTACATGCTCAAAGTGTTGGAGCAGGTGGGTTTGAAAAAAGAAGACGTGAGTTTCGTGCAATTCGGCACCGTCGGCCAACCCGAGCGCGCCATGGCAGTCATGCGCAAACAGGCCGCCGCGACCATTCTCACCGCGCCGAATACCTACGCCGCCGAGAAGCAGGGCTTAAGAAAATTCTCGATCATTCGCGAGCTCGGTATCCGCCAATTGATCACCGTCAGCGCGACGACGAAAAAATTCCTGCGCGAAAAACGCGAAGCCGCTGACGCCTATCTGCGCGCCTACGTCGAAGCGCTCGCTTATGTAAAGGCCAATCGCGATGTGACGATGAAAGTGATCGCCAAATACACCCGCCAGCGCGACCCGGAAGTGCTCACCAAATTCTACGACGATCTGGTGCCGGACCTGCCGCGCATCCCCTACATCGACGAAGTCTCGGCGCGCGCCACCATCGAAGCGATGCAAGCCCAGGGCCCGCCGCTGCCGAAGGTGGATGTGAAGGCGCTATATGATAATAGTCTGTTGAAGACGATCGAAGCCGAATTGGACCGCGATAAACGCCGGTAGTCCGACCGACGCTCGTTAGTCGAAGCTTGGAGCGACTAGGCCACGAGGTTCTGGACGCGCATGAGGCGCGTGGGTCCAGTGCCGATTGGTGGCGATGTGTCGATCCATTTCTGCTTGGTGCTCTAACTATTAAGTGAGCCGCCGTACGCAACGACAATTACTCGTCTGCTTATCCCACAACGGCTCAGACAATGGAAATTAAAATCGCCCGCGATATCCATCAGCGAACGAAGCCTTGGGTAGCGATGATGCCTGTTGACACGCTCTTCAAATCATAAATAGCGGATTTATCGGTTCATGCCCCAAAAGAACTCTTCCCGCGTCCTCCAGCCAGACAGGTTGCGCCGCAATATGCCTTTCCATCGTTTGCAGATCGCGTACGCTTCGTTCCAGTGGACAGTCAACATAGAGTGCAGTCGTCCCAGCGGCGGCGTGCATCGCCATGACGCACGCGCGCGCCACGGCGGCGGCGTGCAAACCCGCGCTGTACAACGCCGCACGGTCCTCGGCAGTCGGAAGGTGATGTCTGACCTTGTCCCACATCGCCGCCATGCTCGCATGGAGGTGGCGCCCTGCGGCAGCGACCGCAGCGCTATACGACGCGATGTCGGCGAGCACGCTTGGTCGCTCACGAATCGATGCGCCGGGATCTACAGATACCTTGTTGCGCAGTATCTCGATCGTGACGGCTATTGCCGCGCGCGCCATGCCCAGGAACTGGGCGCCAATGCCAGCGACCATCACCGGAATAATCGGCAGCTGAGCCAGCGGTGAGTTGCTCGCCACCGGGGGACCGGGCGCGAATGAGTCTTCAACTGGCACGAACACATCGTCCACGACAACGTCGTGACTCCCGGAGCCGCGTAAGCCTCCAACATGCCAGGTATCGAGGATGGCGTAGCCGCCCTTGGGGACGAAGAGCACGCGGAGATCGGGCTCACCAGGAGCGAGCATGCGTGGCACACCATCTTCGTGCACCAGGCTCATGAGATGAACGTAGTCGGCAAGTTCGCAACCGGACACGAGAGACCAGCGCCCACTCAGCCGGAACCCACCTCGCGTGGCGACGGCCTGTCCGGTCGGCCGTGTGGAGCCGGCGAACAACCGGCTGGAGTCGCCGAAAAGCCGCTCGCGCGCTGCATCATCAAGGAAGCGGGACCAGAAACAGGGCAGCGTGCTGTTCCAGATGAGCCAAGAAACCGACGCTTCGGCGCCCGCTAATATCTCGAGAACGCTCAACCACTCTTCCGGTGTGTATTGCGGAGGTCCGCTAGTGTCGAGGAGCATCCGACACAGGTCACTCTTACGAATAGCCTGCACAATCGGTTCAGCGATGCGCCGGTCATTTTCGGTCGTGTGGCGTAGTTCGTTAATCAGAGGGATCAGGCTTTCCGACAAGGTCACGATCTCGTTCATGCTCTCTCTCCCGGGGATTGTTGCGTTCTCACGATTGCACATTTAGGCGTGCACAACGTCCGCCCGACATCATTGCTGCACCTTCTTCTCTTGTGTTCCAACCCTTCCCGCCAGCTTAGCGTACTCTTCCGTTAGCATTTTATACTCCGCGAAAGACGGCCACTTCTCGAAGCCATGAATGGCCGGCGTGGCTCGCCAGGGCAGCTTCTCGCTGGTCATCGTTTCGATGAACGGTACGAACCAGCTGGGGTCGTCGAGCATCGTCGGGCGAAGGTTGACGAACGCGTCGAAACCCTAGGTCGAGTAAACATCCAGCTCATGCAGTTGGGAATGGTTCACTTACTTTCGCTACCTCAACGTTTTGAGCACAAGATAAATAATGTCGCCTAGAACGCTTTCTGCGCAATAGTCTATTTGTACGGGTTTTCCTCGTCCCACCAAATTCCATAGAGCTTCCCGAAGCGACGGAGTAATTCGTCAGCGTTGTCGGGGAACGCCGGTGAAGTCATTGAGAAACACGTCGCTTCGATGCAACCAATCCGTCGCGATCGCCGATTAGAAACGCTCTCATCGAGATAACCAGCTCATTGATCCTCGACATATTTTCGTTCCAGGTGAAATCCTCGCTTTATCAAGTGTGCGAGCGCTGCTTCCGTCCGACCGGCGCGGGCGAAATTCTGAGCCGCATGCATATGGGAGACTGCCGTTCGCGGGCAATCAATCATCATGCGAGAAATACTTCAATCATTCCGCGGCAAATACTGCTTCCGCGACGAAAAGCGCCAGCGATCCGAACGTCGGTCGAATTTCAGCTCACGTAGGGCCAGCATCGCTGCCTTCTCGGACTCCGATATTTCCTCGGCCGCTGAAGCAAAAGCCAGAAAAAAGGAACAAGGAAGCCAGGCAGCGGCGATTGAATCGATGTGTGTCCAATTTTTCTTACGAGCCGCTTCGATATTCATGTGTACTCCGGTGTCTCTCTCTGGTCCAACTATTTACGTGAGCCGCTGTAGACAGCGACAATTACTGGTCGGCTTATCCCGGCGATCGGCTCAGACAATAAAAGATCAAATCGCTTGCAATATTCATCAGCTAACCGAGACTTGTCAACATTTGGTAGTCCGGCAAAGGGGCCGACCGATCCCCCTAACAACTTGCAGCCACGGTTTGGTTGGCTCGACGCCCAACCGTCACAAACGATATCGCTGCCGCCTCGGTTCAGTATTGTAATACTGCTACGATCCCGAACGAGGTGAGAGACCGTCCTGCGTCGGCGTTTTGATTGAACAGTGGGCGACTCTACGAAGAATATGCCTCGGCCCTTCGCTGCTCGATGGAATAGCGCACCAATGCTGCATAGCGGTAAACGACGTGGGCGAATTTGCCGTAGGGCGCGGTAATGAAGAGACCGGCGACCACGCCTAAGTGGATAACCAGCAGCATTCCCATAGCGGACGTTTCGCGGAACCCTAACAGCAAAAGTCCGGTGAAGCTGGTCACAAACAACAGCACGAGAAACGCCACGTCCATGTTGAGCATGGTGGAATCGGCGGGCGCGCGGTCGCTTTGCCATTTTAGATAAAGCAACCCGGCCGGGCCGATCAACAAGCCGATGCCGCCAACCGTGCCGAGCACCACCGGCGCGCTGAAATAGGGATACGGCGCCTGCCAACCGAGAAAGTGATCGTAGAAAGCCGCGATGCTGGTAGCGGCCAAGTCGAGGAGAAATCCGTAAAAAGTTAGATGGTGATACCACATCCGCGACCGTGAAAAGTTCTCGCCGGGATAATTGCAGCCGGCGCCGCCGCCTTTCATGTAGGCGAGGCCGAAAGCGTCTTTGGTCGCGCGCCAGAACGCCGGCGAAATCGACAAGCGCCGCAATCGGCCCCTGCGTCTCGCGCCAGAAGCGCAGCGCGCCGATGACGAAAATCACGAAACCATATAGCGCGATCAGCGACGGCGGCACGGTCATCGCGATAAACGGCACGACGCGGTAAAACGTCCCTTCTCCGAGATGCGTGGCGAATAAAACATCAGCGCCTTGGAACAAAAGCACAAGCGCAAGAATGATGATGATCGACGCCGCGCTGATCACGCTCACCGCCAGCGCGTTGCGGTTGAATAAACCCGACAAAATCGCCGGCCAAGTGAACTCGCGATAAGTATCGGCGCGCAGCTCGGACATCAGCTTGGGAATATTGACGCCGAACTCGTGCGGCGGCGCGTACTGGCAGGCGTAATAACAGTCGCGGCAGTCGAAACAGAGATTGGCGAGATAGGTCAGATCGGCTTTGGTAAAAACGCGGCGCTGCTCCATCGCCGGAAAAACCGCGCAGTAGCCTTCGCAGTAACGGCAGGCGTTGCAGATCGTCATCTGCCGCGCGCCGTCTTTGACAAGGTCAAAATCCGGCACAGCGCGCCGCCTCCCGCCCGGCAATTCTCCCGAATACGGAACCGATGGTTAAACCGAATCCCGCGAGATAGCCTCGGCCGAGAATATTTCCGGCCATCACTTCGCCTGCGGCAAAAACATTTTTCGCCGGCCGATCGTCTTGCATGATCACCTGCGCCTGTTCATTCACGGTAACGCCGAGGTAAGTAAACGTAATGCCCGGCCGCAGCGGATAGCCGTAGTACGGCGGCGTTTCGATGGGCCGCGCCCAGTGACTTTTCGGCGGATCGAGCCCTTCGGTGCGGCACTCGTCCAAGCTGCCGGGATCGAATCTGCCGCGCTGCACCGAGCGATTGAATTCATCGACGACGGCCGAAAGCGCGCCGGATCAATCCGCAACGCCGTAGCAAGCTCGCCGATCGAAGCTGCTTCAACCGGCGGAAACACCGACGGCATGAAGTGCGGCAGGCCTTTGGAATCGATGATCGAATAGGCGATCTGCTCAGGCTGCTCGGCGATGAGCTTGCCCCAAATCGCATAGCGCTTGGGCCAAAAATCCTCGCCCTCGTCGTAAAAGCGCTTCACCTCTTTATTGACGACGATGCCGAACGGCACGCTGTCCAAGCCGCGTCACGATGCCGCCGTCGAATTTCGGCGCGCGCGCATCGAGCGCGACGGCGTGGCAGCCGCGCGGGTCGCCCACCGGCTTGGCGCCGTGTCTGAGCAACTCTTTCAGCATCCGTCCCTGATTGTGCGGCGTGCCGCGGATGATGAAGTTGTCCGCGGCATCGCCCCAATACTCTTTCAACCAGGGAATATTCGCTTCAAAGCCGCCGGAGGCAACGACGAGGGTCTTCGCCGCGTATTCTTTTGACCCGCCATTGTGAATCGCCAGGGCAGAGGCAAATTCTCCGTCACTCATTTTCACTTCGCGCACCTCGGTTTCGTAGGCGATCTCAACGCCGAGTTTTGCCGCCGTGTCGTAGTAGGCGTTCATCATCGCCTTGCCGCCGCCGAGCATGAAGAGATTGCTGCGCGTGAGATGGAGCGTGCCGCGCAGCGGCTTTTGCCAGCGCACGCCGTTGGCCGGCATCCAATCGCCCAGCGTTTCGGATTCGCGAATGGTCAAACGGGCCAGACGCTCGTTGGTCGCGCCGCCGGTTACACCGAGAAGATCCTGCCAAAATTCTTCTTCGTCGTAAGGCGCGGTGACGAAGTCGGTGGCGCGCTCGATGCATGTAGCGGATATCGCGCGTGTGGCGGCTATTGCCGGCGCGAAAATCTTTCGTCGCGCATTCGAGCACGAGCACACTCGCTCCCGCGCGCCGCGCCGTGATCGCCGCGCACAGCGCCGCATTGCCGCCGCCGACCACGAGAACGTCATAGACATGCTTCGAATCCGTCACAGGAGAAATTTTCTAACCACAAAGATCACATAGAACACGAAAAATTAAGTGTGGTTTTCCTACTTTGTGACCTTTGTGTCCTCTGTGGTTAATCACCGTCTTCACCCCAGTCAGAAACTACCGTCCGCGCTTCATCGCTTCGGCGATGTAGCCGGATTTCTCCAACCGGTCGACGAAGGAGTTGTCGACGATGTCCGCCGCTTTCACTTTTGCGAGTCGCGGGTTCATGCGCAGCAAAGCGTCGATCATGTTTTGCACGCCTGCAATGGACGCGCTGGGCACTTTAGTTCGCGCATGAATCTGCAACGTCGAGTCGTAGATTTCCTGAACGCTTTCCGGCGTCGTCAACTTGAGCCGTTTCGCGAGTACGCTCTTGATCGCCTTTTCATTGGCAGGATTGTACATAGCCGCGAGCGCATCGACGATGCCTTTGAGCAAAGTCTCCACCTGCTGAGGATTGTCCTTCACGTAAGCTCGCGAAGCGCTGATGACCGTATTGACGTAAGGCGTCTCGCTCTTGGTCAGATCGGTCAGCATGTTGAGCCCTTTGTCCTTCGCCAATTTGCCGAAGCCGGGCTCGAGCGCGGTGCCGTCCACTCGCCCCGCGATGACGGCCGCCATACGATCCGGCTGGGCGCCGATCTGCATGATCGCAATCTTGTCGCGCGCCGGTTCGATGCCGATGTGCCGGAGCGCGACTTCAACGGCGAGATGACTGCCGGAGCCGAATGTACTCACGGCAACGCTCTTCCCTTTCATCTCCGCCGGTTGGCGAATCTGTGGCTGCACCCAAAGCTGGTACGGCAGAATTTGCACCAGCCCCGCGAGAATCACGATGTCTGCTCCACCGCCCGCGGCGCCCGCTACCGGCCCGACGCTATTCGCGGCCAGTTTCGCTTGGCCGGACACCAAGGTTTGTGACGTCACCGACCCGCTCCCGGTAAAAACTGCGCTCACATCAAGGCCATGTTTTTTGAAGTAGCCCAAATCCTCCGCTACCCATAAACTGGTGTTCATCGTTATCAGGCCCGAATAGGCGACCAAAACTTTTCCCGAAGCTTGCTGCGCCCAAGCCGGACGAACCAGAGCGCCAAGCAGAAGCAGGACGAAGCAAGTTCCGAGCAACCCTCTGTTGATCGTTTTTCTGACGAGCATCATCGTAGCCTCCTTCGCGCCCGGCAATAATCTCTTCTGAAAGGAGTTGAAGTCTCTCCGTGTCGGCGGCCATGACTTATAACCCACTCCATGGCGAGTTCACAATTCAATTCGGTTAGCGTTGATGAAGCCGGCGATTTGGCGCGCAACCTTTGACTTCTCGTTACGACCTACGATATGCACACTGCCGTGCTGCGAATCCAAGGAGAGCTCACGATGAAGCCAATACCGTGTCTCAAACTGATTTGTTCGTTCGTCATTGCAACCGTTGCTGTCGTCGGCGCGGTTCATGCAGCCGACACGCAGGAGGAATGGAAAAAAATCATCGAAGCGGCAAAGAAGGAAGGCAAGGTCGTGGTTGGCGGCCCGCCTACGGCGGTATTGCGCAAGCAATTCAAAGAGACCTTTGAAAGCCGCTTCGGCATCGAGCTGGAGTTGCTCTCGGCGCAGGGCGCGCAGAATGCCCAACGCGCGATATCGGAATTCAAAGCCGGCGTTAAATACTTCGATGCGCTGCACGGCGGTTCCGGCACGCTGGAACCGCTCAAGTACGAAAACATGCTCGCGCCGTTGATGGATTTCGTCATTCTTCCCGAGGTCAAAGATCCCAAGCAATGGTGGGGCGGTCATATGTGGGAAGATAATGTGAAAACCAACCGCTTGATATATTCTTATTCCGCGGATTTTTCCGTGCCGCCGTTTCACAATACCTCTTTAGTCAAGCCCGACGAGATCACTTCCTTCGACGATTTTTTGCAGCCTAAGTGGAAAGGCAAACTCGGCATGTTCGAGCCGCGTATTCCGAGCGCCGGTCAAGGGCTCTGGGGCTACTTGATGCGCGCCAAAGGCAAAGAGTTTTTGCAAAGGCTCGCCGAGCAAAATCTTTTTATTCATCGGGACGGCCAGCAAATCGCCGTCGGCTTGGCGAAGGGTAATCTTGCCGTCGCTCTTGGGCTGGCGCAGCGCTTCGTCGACCCGTACATCAAAGGCGGCTTGCCGATCAAGCCGCTGACTTCGATCAAAGAGCGCCTCGGCGGCAGCAACGGCTTTGGCACGGTGGCGATCATGGCGAACGCGCCGCATCCGAACGCGACCAAAGTTTACATCAACTGGCTTCTCGGCAAAGAAGGCCAGGAGCTTTACGGCCGCGCGCTGACCCAAGGCAGCCGCCGCCTCGATGTCGACACCAAATGGCTGGCGCGCTTCAATACGCCGGCGGCCAAGGACATCACGACCCCCGAAGAGTTTGAAAAAATCCGTTTCTACGGCGAGGACGTGATTATCAACTGGCGCGAGCCGGCCGGCGAATTCGCGCGCAAGATTCTCAAGTAAAGCGGATCCCTAAACAAGGCAGCGGTATCCCGCAGCTATTTAATCCATACCTGCGGATGTCTTTTGTAACGTGACCATAGTCTGAATATAATATGGTCATGAATATAGTTAGTGTAGCCACCCTCAAGGAACAACTCAGCTATTACCTGCGCTTGGTCAAGAAGGGAGAAGAAGTGATCATTACCTCCCATCGCCATCCCGTCGGCCGTATCCTTCCTGCTTCCGGTCAAACCCTAAGAATTCAGGCGCCTCGCCGGCCAGTCAAAGACCTTGCGTTGGTTAAAGGCATTCGGCTAAAGCGTTCATCCTCCGCTGTAAAGACACTCTTGGATGATCGCCGGCGCCGATGATTGTTTATCTCGACAGCTCCGTGGTCCTTGGGATTCTTTTTGGCGAGGCCAATCCGGTTTCCGTCTGGAAGAAATGGGACAAAGCGTACAGCAGCGCGTTGTGGCGAATTGAAGCGCTGAGAACCATAGATCGCATGCGCCTGACTCACGAGATCACCGACACGGAAGTAGCGGCTCTCGTGCGGGAGGTTCAAATCGTTCACGAGACGTTGGCCATTTGTCCGATGGATGACAAAATTCTCCAGCGCGCCGGAGAAACCTTTCCGACTGTAGTCGGAACACTCGATGCAATTCATCTCTCCAGCGCGCTCAGCATCCGTGAATTCGACAATTTGGATGCGGTCCTGACCCACGACCAGCAGCTCGGCACAGCTGCTAGGAGTCTCGGTTTCAATGTAATTGGCGATGGGTAAAGCACTTCGTGCCCTACGATGATTCGCCTATCACCTCAGCCACGAGGAGATTCAAGATGCGCTACGAACTTTATTATTGGCCATCGATCCAGGGCCGCGGTGAGTTCGTCCGGCTCGCGCTCGAGGCCGCCGACGCGAGTTACATCGACGTCGCGCGCGAATCGAAAGGCATGTCGGCGATGATGCGCCTGATGGAAAGCCGCGCCGTCGAATATCCTCCTTTTGCGCCGCCCTTTCTTAAAGCCGGCAAACTTATCCTTGCGCAAACCGCCAATATTCTATTTTATCTTGGCCCGCGGCTCGATCTCGTCCCAAAAACTGAGGCAAGCCGCCTGTGGGCGCACCAGCTGCAACTCACCATCGCGGATTGGGTGGCCGAGGCGCACGACAGCCATCATCCGATATCGGGCGGTCTTTATTACGAAGATCAAAAGAAGGAAGCGCGCAAGCGCGCCGGCGATTTCACCGCCAACCGTATGCCGAAATTTTTCGACTACTTCGAGAAAATCCTCAAGGGCAACCCCAAAGGGAATGGCTATCTGCTCGGCAAAAGACTGTCCTACGTCGACCTCTCGCTGTTTCAAATGATCGAGGGCCTGCGTTATGCTTTTCCGCGCGCCATGAAACAGCTCGAGTCCAAATATTCTCACACGATCGAGTTACGCGATCGCGTCGCCGCGCAACCGCGCCTCGCCAGCTATCTTGATTCGCCGCGGCGCATCCCGTTTAATCAAGACGGAATCTTTCGCCACTATCCCGAGTTGGATAAGGAGTAAGCGAAGTCAAAACTCTCAGGAGGAATCGTCATGGCAATCGAACTTTACTGGGGCAGCGGCAGTCCATTTGCTTGGCGCGTGATGCTCACGCTCGAAGTGAAAGGGCTCGCCTACGAATCCAAACTCTTGGAGTTTTCCAAGGGCGAACACAAAACGCCGGCCTATCTACAGCTCAATCCGCGCGGCAAAGTGCCGACGCTCAAAGACGGTGACTTCGTTGTCTATGAGTCGCTGGCGATGATGGCTTATCTCGATCGCAAATATCCCGAGCCGCCGATATTCGGCAAAACTCCGGAGGAAGCGGCGTTGATCTGGCAAGGCGTCTGCGAGTGCGAATCCTACCTTGTCAGTGCGGGAGACAAAGTCGTTCGGCCGATGTTCTTCGGTAAAGGACTGGACCAAGTCGAGCAGATTCAACAGGCGGCTCAGACCATCCGCGAAGAATTGAAATCTCTCGATGAACGCCTGGCGCGGTCGACTTGGCTTGTCGGCGGGCAAATTTCTGCGGCGGATATCAGCCTGTTTCCGCTGGTGCAGCTGTTCCTGCGCGCCGCTTCGAAAGACGCCGCCCGGCCGTTCAATTTGGGGCTGTTGCCGCTGTCGCAAACATTTCCCAATATCGCGCGCTGGGTCGAGCGCATTGAAGCCCTGCCCAATTACCAGCGCACTTACCCGCCGCACTGGAGATAATCGAAGCGACTTTTATGGCCAACCAGCTTACCGGCGGATGTCTCTGCGGCGCGGTGCGTTACGAATGTTCGGCGAAACCATTGATGAGCCGGCAATTGTCATTGCCGCGATTGTCAAAGAAGCGGCGGCAGCGCGTTCGTCGCCGTGATGGTGGTGCCGGCATCGACCTTGAAGATTGAAGGTCAGGTCAAGTACTACGAGTCGAAAGCCGATAGCGGAAACAACTTCACACGCGGCTTTTGTCCTGAATGCGGCGCGCGCCTGTTCGGCAAATCCACTGGCGATCCGCGGCTCGCGATGGTTGCCGCCGCAAGTCTGGACGACCCGAGCCAGTTTCAACCGACATTGGATTTTTTTACTTCCAGCGCGCAGGCGTGGGACCACATGAATCCCAAGCTGACCTAAGTTCCCCAAGCATGCCGTATACAGATTTCACCCGGTTAACCTAGCAAGTTCATGCAATCGAGATTCGGAATGCTTCGACGAGCTCAGCATGAACGGAATAACTCCAGCTCACTTCAAGATGCTTCCGTTTCACTTCGATGAAACCTTCGAGGACGCTCAGCATTGAGCTTCGTCGAAAGACTGTATTCGTGGATCTTTCGTCGACATCGTTGTCCGGCATTGATTGACATAGGCGAAGGCCGCGTGTTACGTGGCGAGCGGATTTAGTCGCGCCGGAGGTCAAATGAAGCGTCCAGCAGATTTCTTCAAGCGCATCTTGCTCGCAGCGCTCCTTGTCGCGTTGCTGATAGAGCGCGGCGGCGCCGCGGAAAAAACCAAGCTCACTCTCGGTTATTCCAGTACTGGACCGACCGGCGTTGGATTATGGGTGGCAAAGGACATCGGCGCTTTCGACAAATACGGCGTCGAACCCAATCTTGTTTTCATTTCTTCGGGGCCGGTGATGGTTCCGGCGCTGATCGGCGGCGACGTCCAGGCCGCCGTCGCCGGGGCGAATGCGGTGATCGCGGCGGTGCTCGGCGGCGCTCCGATCGTATCGGTTGCGAGCCTCGCCAACCGACCTTACCTTCGACTTTGGGTTCACCCTGAAGTCAACCGTGTCGAAGAGCTGCGCGGCAAGACTTTCGGGGTGTCCCGCTTCGGCGCGACCACGGACAATCTCACGAGAATCCTTCTGCGCCGGGTTGGCTTGGAAAACGCCGTGACCATTCGCCAATTGGGCGGCACGCTCGAAGTCGGGCTCGCTTTTCGCCACCGCCAGATCGACGGCGCGGTTCTCGCTACTCTCCGCACCGATGTGCCGCATCGAATTTTGATCGAGCTTGCCGAATCCGGCATTCAATATTCCATGGGACAGCTTGTTGTCTCGCGCGATTTTCAACGTCGATCGCCGGACACTTTGGAGAAAATCCTGCGTGGCTATATTGAGGGCGTAGCAGTGTTGCGCGATCCGAATCAGAGAGAGCGTGTCTTGAAAACAGTGGCGCGCTACACCCGGCTCAAAGAAACCAAGGCGATTGAAGACATCTACAGCGACGCTTTCAAGTACGTCGACCGCGTTCCGCGCGTCGATGCCGACGCGGTTTCGACGACATTGGAATTCATGGGCAAGAAAGGTCTTCCCATCGAAACCTTTGCCGACAATTCTATCATCGACCGCTTAGTGCGCGAGGGATTCATCGATCAGGTTTACAAAACGCGCTGAGCCGCCCGTCAATTGTCCACCTTTAAAAGCAAGCCCTTCTCAACGCAATCCGTGCTTTGACTCGGCTATGACCATTCAGATAGTCTCGACACATCTGAGAAAAGCGCTGACTAAGTTTTGTTCATCGCAAGGAGGCAAATCATGTTTTCGCGCATCAAACATGCGGCTATTTACACCCAGCATCCGGAAGCGACGATCACGTTTTATGAGAAACTTCTGGGTATGAAGCAGATCGCCACGGCGATAATGGAAAGCAATCGTCGGGGTCATATCAGTGACGGCCTCATCGGACTCGCGGTGCTTGCGCGCAGACCGGGCATTCCAGCAGGATTGGATCACTTCGGCTTTGAGGTCGACGACATCGCCACCGTGTTGGACAGAATCCGAAAAAACTATCCGGCGACGATCATCACGAAAGGCCTGGAGAGAGTCCCGTTTGCGGTTTTTCGAAGCCACGACCCGGCAGGCGCGCAGTTCGATATTTCCGAGCGAACCCATGAGAAAGTCAGAGAGGGCTACACGGAAGATGGCTGGGATCAACCGCGCCAATTCAACCACGTCGTGATTCGCGCAACGGCGCCCAAACAAGTGGCCGATTTTTATCAGGAGGTTTTTGAGCTTTTCGAAGTCAAAGAACCGCCACTGGGCGATGCCATTTGTTTGACCGACGGCAAAGTCCGTCTTCTGATCCAGCCGACCAACGACTGCTCTTACATGAGCATGCGCCAAGGTCTCGATCACATCGGTTTCAAGGTTGAGAGCCTGGAACAGGCGAAGCAAGATCTCGGCGAGTTGGCAGCCACGTCACCGGCTTCGGCTCCCAGGGATATCGGAGCCGGCATTTTCGGACATATCACAAAAAAGGATATGGAAGCTTGCAAGATCGGCAAGTACGCGCTGTCCGATCCTGACGGCGTGCTTCTGGATCTTTCGGAGAATTAAACTTTACCAAAAGCAAGTTTATGTTTCGCAAGGTCAATCCAATTGGGTCATTCCTCTTTGGCGCTTTGCTGATTTGCTATCCTGCGTCGGGGAGCGCCCAAAAGCTTACGCAGATTCACATTGGCGTTCCGACCAACACGGTCACCTGGTTTCCACTTTACGTAGCTTGGAAAAAGGGTTTCTTTCAGGAACAAGGCATCGAGATTCTACCAGTGGCCATGTCGGTGCGCGCTTCGTTGGGAGCGTTAGCTTCGCGGCATATTTCTTATATTACGCCGTTGGGCTCATCGATGACCGCGATTTCCAACGGTCTTCCCGCCAAGGTCATCATGATCTTCGCGGTACGATCCCATCACGTTCTCGTGTCGAAACGCGAGATCACCAGCCCCGCGGCTCTGCGCGGTCACAGCGTCGCGATCAGTCAGCCGGGCGGAACGGTGCATCGGCAGTTTCTCAAGATTCTCGAGCACTACAAGGTCGATCCCAAAGACGTCAAAATGGTCAACTTGGGTGAGATGCCGAACCGCGCATTGACGCTCAAGACGGGCACCATCGACGCGGCAATGTTGAGCGTGCCTTATGATCTATACTTGGAGAAGGATGGCTTTAGGCCGATCGCTTATTTGAAAGATATCTCCGAGTTTCCCTTGCTGGGTCTCATCGCGCACAACGAACGTATGCGCGACAAGCCGGATGAGGTCAAAAAAATTCTCGTGTCGGCGCTCAGAGGTATCGCTTACACGAAAACCCATCGTGAGGAAGTGCTACCGCTGCTAAAACAATTTGTCGGGCTGCCGACCGTCGAGATGACCCGAACGACCTACGAGATAATTAAAGAACTTTGGCCGGACAACGGCATACCTTCCGACAAAGGTCTGGCGACCGCTTTGAGCATGGCCGATGTGCCGCCTGCTTTTCCGGCCGAAAGAGTTGTCGATTGGTCGCTGGTAACGGAAGCGGCGGCGTCGCTAAAGTCACGTTAGAAACTCGCCGGTCGATTGATGCCGCCACTTACTTTTCCGACGCCGGAAACCATCCGCCCCGCTTGACTAGTCCGCGCAGGTATTCGATCTGCCCAAGCCTTGGCCTTTAGCGAAAATGGTTGATCCGGGCCATCGCCTAAGACATTCTGCCGCATGAAGGTTCTCAATACTTCCCGACGATCAGTCGATAGACTCTCCATGCACACACCCGCAGGGCCTTCGGCATTTAAACAACGTTGCCACAGCTCATCAAAGGAAGAAAATTGGCACCGCATCAACAAGTCTGTAGCTTCGATTTCGGTCAAACCAGCGTCCTTCCAGAGCTGTGAAAGCGCTTCGGCAGAACCATACGATCCCTGTTTCCCGAAAGGCCGCTTGACTGTCGTATCAATGGCTTCTACCGCATCCCAAAAGCAGCCGTAAAGCTCATTATCGGAGCTACGGTCCCACATGGTCGTTGCCACGATCCCCGCTGTTTTGGTTACACGGCGCATTTCGTTTGTGGCCTTCGGAGCATCTGGAATGTGGTCAACCGCGAGTAGAGCCATGCAACGGTCGAAAGAGGCGTCCGGGTAAGACAGGCTTTGCGCATCGCCAAGTTCGAAAGTCACACGAGGATCGGCGAGTTTGTTTCGAGCATACTCAATGAACCCCTTAGAACGATCGATGCCGACGATCTTCGAGGCCCGACTGACTTTGGCCAAAGTCGCTGATAGGGACCCTGTGCCGCAGCCAACATCAAGCACATCATCACCGTCCCTAACACCGGCAAACTCGACAAACAAAGGAGCCAACTGCCGACTCCACCGTCCCATTCGCTCTTCGTATGCTTCAGCAACTTCAAACATGATGCCTCCTAGCTATGCGAGCTTGGCCGATACATTAAAGTGCGTCAGTAATCACTGGCGTCGTAGAATTTAGGATGCGCTAGATATAGAGCAGTTGTCAAATCGAGTGTAAAAGAACTAAGCAGCGACCCTCACCTCCGCACCATTGTTGCACTTCATTCCGCGAGCGACTTGGTCCACCAAGTTTGGCGCATTGAGTTTTCTAAAGCTCATCTCGGCCACCATGAGCGTCTTCCAGGTCAAGCAGGTCGCGTTGAGCTGCGATTTGAATCTCCTCGACGCCGCGGTTCGTAGTCGCACCCGAGAAAACGGCGACTCCACCACATTCGATGTCCGCAGGTGTTTCCAATGCTCGCGGGGATAGTCGTAACGTCACGAGCCGCTCCTCAGTTCTCCACCACCGTCTTGATCGTCTTGGGACTGTGCCGAAACGCCTGCTCGAACTTCTTTCGCTCCGCGAACGCCGCTCGCGGCCCAAATGTTTCTCTACCACCGGCGCTTTCCATTCTGCCTCCTCCAACAGGCAGGCTTTCGTTTTAAACTCTACGAAATGGTACGCCAACTCTTTCCGCTCTTTTTGATCTTAGCTCATAGGATGCCGATTTTGGTTGTGGTGCTCAAGTACCCAATTTTTAGTGCGACCACTCCGCCCTAGTGAGATTTGTCAACTATATCCGGTTATTTCATACAGTTTGGCGGGCGAAGAATCCTCCGCTTTATCTCGTCCGTTGGTCATACTGACGCCAAAACGATTCACCACTCTTTCCTTTCTTTCCCTTGACGCCCGCGACGCTCCTGCCCTATCGTGGGTCCGTTTCCCCACTCACCCAACCAACCCTAAGGAGGCCTTTATGGGATTTCTTAGCGCTGAAGAGCTGAATCAGTTGTTGCCCGCCGAAACCTCCGCCTACCCGTCGCCGATACCAACCCAATCGGTGTCGAGCGATGAATTCATGCCCGCGCCGCAGACCGAAAAGCAGCGCGAGTTCGAGGCGCGCATCAAAGAATTCGGCGGCGAGCTGGCGCGCAAACAAGGCATGTCCCGCCGCGCTTTTTTCAAGACCGCCGCCGGCATGGCCGCGGCTTTTGTCGCCATGAACGAAACCTACGGCCCGCTCTATGACGCGAGCCGGGCCGAGGCGGCGATCCCGGAGATGGCGGGTGAGCGCGCCAAGGCGCTGTCCAATCAATTCGTCATGGACATGCATACTCATTTTCTGCGCGACGACACGCGCATCACCAACTTTGTGCGCCAGCGCGAAGCCGTCGGCAAAGCCGGCTGGAACCCCGCGCTGCAAGGCAAACCGCAGACCATCGAAGACTTGAAGTTCGCCAACTATTTTAAAGAAGTGTTTCTCGACAGCGACACCAAAGTCGCTTGCATCAGCGGTTCGCCGTCCGAGGAGCCGCGCGACTGGTTCCTTACCAATCAGATGAAGTTCGACGCGCGCGCCAAGGTCAACAAGGAAGCCGGGACGCAAACGCATGTTCTCCCACGCCATCATGACGCCGGGCTGGCCGGGCTGGCTCGACAAGGTCGACGAGGAAATGGAAAAGCTCAAGCCCGATTCGTGGAAGGGCTACACCGTCGGCGACAATACCAACAAGAACCTGTCCAAACATCCCTATCGCCTGGACGACGAGAAGCTCATGTATCCGTTCTATGAGCGGCTGGTGAAGTGGAGCAAAGACCATCCGGGCGTGGTCAACGTTTGCATTCACAAGGGATTGTTCCCGCCTTCGGTCGAGCAGCAGTTCCCGCATCTGGTCGGCTACAGTCACGTCGGCGACGTCGGCAAGGCGGCGAAGGATTGGCCGCAGTTGAATTTCATCATCTATCACTCGGCCTACCGTTGGGCCGGCGGCGGCACGGCCGAGCAGGCCTTGGAGCAACTTAACCGCACGGGGCGCATCGAGTGGGTGAACGATCTCGCCGAGATTCCCGCTCAGTTCGGCGTGAAGAACGTCTACGGCGACTTGGGGCAAATCTTCGCACAAAGCACGATGGCCGATCCGCGGATCTGCGCGTTCATGATGGGCACGTTGGTCAAAGGCCTTGGCGCCGATCATGTCGTGTGGGGTTCGGACGCGGTCTGGACCGGCTCGCCGCAGTGGCAGATCGAGGCGCTGCGCCGTCTGGAGATTCCCGAAGAGATGCAGAAAAAATATAGCTTCAAACCGCTCGGCGCGGCGGACGGCCCGGTCAAGCGCGCGATCTTCGGTGAGAACAACGCGCGGCTGTATCACTTCAATCCGCAGCAGCGCTCCGCGCTGGAAAACGACCGCTTCGCGCAGCTCAAGGAAGATTACGAAAAAAACGGCGCCGCGCGCAGCAATCTCACCTACGGCTATATCCGCAAACCGACGGCTTCCTGAGCTGCGGAGATTTCACACGAAGCAGACGAGTCGCACTCATCGGTATAGGGCGGGTTGCAAACCCGCCCTTATTCTTTTGCGTTGTTTACAGCTCAGTATTCGAGGTGTGAAATGGAAATAAAAATACTCAGTGCCGGAGCAGTGAAGCCCGCGCTGACGAAAATCATCGACGCGTTTCAGCGTGAAACCGCTCACGAGGCAAATGTAAAGTTCGCCACGGCGCCGGCGATTCTCAACGGCATCAACGGCGGCGCAACCGTCGACGTCGTGATCGCGCCGCCGAACGTCCTCGACCAGCTAGTCAAGGCGGCAAAAGTTGCGGCAGGAACACGCGTTATGCTGGGCCGCATCGGAGTTGGAGTCATGGTGCGCGAAGGCGCGACGCTGCCACAAATCGCCACCGTCGACGAATTCAAGGAAGCCCTGCTCGGCGCCGAGTCGCTGGTTTACAACCAAGCCTCGAGCGGAACTTATCTCGAGACGCTTTTCGACCGGCTCGGTATTGCCGCGCAATTGGCAGCCAAAACGACACGCTATCCCGATTTCGCTGCCGTTCTCGACCATGTCAGCAAGGGAAACGGCCGGGAAGTCGGCCTCGGTGCGACGACGGTGATCATCGAGAACACCGGCAAAGGCATGACATTCGCCGGCCCGCTGCCGGAAGAGATTCAGAACTATACCGCTTACGAGTGCGCCGTCTCGACCGCATGCAACTCTATCGAAGCGGCACAGGAATTTATGCGCTATCTGACATTGCCGGAGGCGAAGCGACAACTTATAGCCGCCGGCATAGGATGAAACGCTGTCAATGAATTGACGTTCGAACTTTTCGCCGAGAACCCATCAAACATTCCTTCGCGCGCGCTTCGCTCGCAGTCAGCCATCATCTATACTGTTCTATAGGACAGGTTGGCGGCAGATAACTCGCGCCAACTCCCCTGAGAGTGCGGAGCAACGGAGTTCCGTCATGAAAGGTTGCGCCAGTGAAACAGGAAACCCAAACAGTCGTGCAGATGGTCACTCAAATCGACGAGTGGCTGCGCGCGCACAACGGCGCCGGCAACATCGATCAGTTCGCCGGCATACTACGCACGGTCGTCAAGCTTGCCGAGGATAACGCCGATCGCGGTGATCTAAAAATATTAAACCGCTCGATGCAGGAATTGCGGCACGCGTTCCGAGTCTTCGCGCCCTACCGGCGCGCACGCAAGGTGAGCATCTACGGCTCGACGAGAGTCCAGGAAACCGATCCTCATTACCACCTTGCGCGCGATACCGGTCAACTCTTGGCGGAAGCCGGATTTATGATCATCACCGGCGCCGGACCAGGGATCATGCAGGCGGGACACGAGGGCGCCGGACGTGAAAAGAGTTTCGGCGTCAACATTCGGCTGCCTTCGGCGCAGGATCCCAATCGCTTTATCCGCAACGACCCGAAATTGATGAATTTCCATTTTTTCTTCACGCGCAAACTGACCTTCGTCAAAGAAGCCGACGCCGTGATCATTTTCCCGGGCGGTTTCGGCACCCATGACGAACTCCTGGAATCCATCACTCTGGCGCAGACCGGCAAAAGCCATCTGGTGCCGATTATATTGATGGACCTGCCGGACGGCACTTATTGGTCGCGCTGGATAAAATTTCTCCGCGAAGACGTGTTGAGCCGCGGCTATATCATCGAACGAGAGATGATGTTGTTTAAAATTCTCGACAGCCCCAAAGCCGCGGTCGACGAGATCGCCATGTTTTATCGCAACTACCAATCCTACCGCTTCGTCAAGCACGATCTGATCATCCGTCTCAATCATCCGCCTTCGTCCACGTTGATCGAAAGACTCAATTGCGAGTTTGCCGATATCATAACCGAAGGCACGGTCAGAGAGACCGAGGCGCTGCCCGAAGAGGCCGACGATCCCCACACCCTGCACCTGCCTCGCATCATGATGCGCTTCAATCGCGCCGACTTCCCCCGCCTGCGCCAGATGATCGACGTGATCAACGAGAACTACACAAGAATCGGTAGGGCATACGAATCTGCGCTAGACGTTCGCAATGTCATCATGAGGCGATAGCCGAAGGATCTGATTTTCGAGCTCCGAAAAATGCGAGATTCTTCGCTACGCTCAGATGACATTGCGATTTTGCGCTTGCGACAGCCTCTCGACGCAGATCCCGAGTCTCCTGCTTCTTGACAGAGCCCTCCGATTCGCGTGAGAATCGGCTCAACCAATATAACTTGCAATGGCGCACCGCCGGAAGGAGAACGAACGTGACCAACCCCAGGATTTCTGCTGACGATCATATTGATTTGGGATATTTGCCGCGCGATCTGTGGACCGAGCGCCTGCCGCAGTCTTTGCGCGAGCGCGCGCCGCACGTCGAAGACCGCGGCGACAAGGGCGAGTACTGGGTGTGCGACGGCGCTACTTGGGGGGACTATCGCGGCGAGCGCTGGTTTGCTCGGGAGAATCGCACCCGGCTGGCTCTCGATCGCGGCGGCGTCGGCGAAGCGCACCGGCCCACCACGCCGGAGAAACGACTCACCGATATGGACCGTGACGGTGTCGAAGCATCGCTGATGTTTCCACCGATCATCGCCATGCAAGTGGGCGAACCCGAGTTACGCAATGCCTGCGTGCAAGCGTACAACGACTGGGCGCTGGATTTCGGCAAAACCGCGCCGAAGCGCTTTTTCCCCGTCGCCATGCTCTCCTCCGTCGACGCCGCAGCGGCGCGCGATGAAGTCGTACGTGTTGCGAAGTTGGGTTTCCGCGAAGCCAACTTTCTGGTCAACGATGTCACGCTCGAAATGAACCTAAAACCGTGGGACGTGTTCTGGGACGCCGCCGAAGAGGCCGGCATCGTCGTGTCCTATCACGTCGGCGGCAGCACGCAGACAGGAACGATCAGAGCGACCATCGACTCGGTGAAGCCTGGCGAGCGCCAGGGCGTCTTCGATATGGGTCTCAGCAACGGCGCGACCTCTTTCTTCAATCCGTTCGTCAATATGTTCAATTTCGGCACTCTGGAACGGCATCCGAAGTTGAAATTCTGCTTAGCCGAGTCCGCGATCGGCTGGATTCCCTTCGTCGTGCAGGAAATGGATTACCGCTACAAGCGCCAATTCGAGCGCCGTAAAGCCGCTGAGATTCCGCTGAAAAATATGCCGAGCGAGATCTTCAAGCGCCAAGTCTGGGCGACCTTCCAAACCGATTTGGTGGGACTGCACCTAATCCAGTTCTTCGGCGATGGCCATGTCATGTGGGGCTCGGACTATCCCCATCCGGACAGCACCTGGCCGTTTTCCGATGAGATAGTCGCCAAGGACTCGGCGCATCTGCCTGAGGAGATGAAAAAGAAAGTCTATCGCGAAAACGCCGCCGCCCTGTACAACCTTTAGTCCCATTTAATATTGGTTTGTTACTCGTCGCGACACCAGTTATATTTCTTTCCAGCTAAGCGGAGGATCAAAACATGGCAGACGTTGAACCCAAAGGAGCAGTGCATTGGATCGATCATTATGTCGTCGGCACCAACGACTTGCCGCGATGGAGTTATTGGGCGCTGCATGCCACCGGTCTGCCGATCCGGCCGATCAATGGCCTCACCACCAACATGCGCAAGAAGAACACCCCGATCTTCTGTTTCATGTGGTGGGACGATGAATCATGCCGCATCGGCGCGTTTCTTCAGCCGGAGAACTATCCCGCGGCCAAAGAGCTGGGCAAAGACATGCCGCGCTGCGGTTTTTATGTCAGAGCCGAAGATATCGACCGCCACCTGCGCCGTCTCGATCAACACAAAATTCCGCACACGGATCCGGTCAAAACTGCCGCCGACGGCGAAGAAGGCACAGTCGTCTGCTTTGCCGACCCGGACGGCAACCAGTATGAATTCTGGGCGCCGGTGAAACTGCCCGCGGGCGCGCTGGAGGTGCACAGTTCGGAAAACGTCGGCCGCATCAGTCATTGCGTGTATGGCTCCCGCGACCTCGCTAAGACCGCCGCCTTCTTCGAAAAATATTGCGGCATGCAAACCGAACGCGGCGCGCAGAGCGCGGAAGGAACGCTGGTCTTACGCATGCAAGCGGGCGCCCGGCTGATCTACAAACTCGTCGATCAGCTCGATGAGCGCATCGCCGGCCACAGCCCCTGGTGGGATATGCATACGGCATTTACCGTGCGCGACGAAGAGTTTTTTCCCAACTACCGGCGCATGTGGGATGGGCTTCCCGAGGAGGCGGGCGCGAAAGAACACCTCAATGATTCCCGCGACAAGGAAGATAATTTCCCCGCGCGCACCGGCTTACATCGCAGTCCGGTCGGCTACAAGTGGAAAGAGATTTATCAGCGCGGCGACGAGTTCTACGACTGGGACGGCCATGCCTTTCACTTCATCGGCGGCATACCGAAAAACGCCGACGGCTCGCTGGCGGTCTACACTGTCAAAGAACAGGACGAATACCTGCGCGAGCTCGCTGAGTCGCTGAACAAGACCGCCAAACCAGACGAGTGGATGACGGTTGCAAAACCCGTTCGATAAATGGTCGTTGCGGCGGGATCGTTCGCGCCCGGCAGCCCCGAGCGCGAACGTCTCGCCGCTTCGTCGGACCTCTCCAATATCCGGACCCGGAAATATCTGAGCTAACTGAGGCGGTGGAACTTCGGTAAGCTTATCGCTCCCGTCACGTCTTCATACTCAATGGCGACGGTATCGCCGATCTTCACATCCTCCGGCAAGCAACCGACGACGTTGCTCCACATCCGAACTCCTTCGTCGAGCTCGATCATCGATACCCATTGTACGGGCACACTCTGTTCCCATGCCGGACCATAGCTGCGGCACATCGCCAGCAGTTAACATAAACTTTTCCTTAGCCGCTAACCTGTTTTCCCATTCCCTCTCTAAAACTATCGACAACGGGGACAGAGCCAGCGCGGCGGATAGCGAAATTGATTGCAGGAAACACATTTGCTGGAGCACCATCGCGTGTCGGCGGCAACTCTCCCAGAACGGTTTGGAATCACTATCCGGGAGCGGTAATGGCTTTCGATATTCGTCCATAGTCATCGAGGACTCCAGATTCAGTTTGGTTCCCGGCCCAAGATCAAGGTGGCGTGCGCGCTGAGATTTGCGCCGTGGCCGCTGACGATGCCGAGTTCGGCGTCTTGAACTTGCCGCTGCGGCTCGACGCACCCGCCGCGAAGCTGTTTCACCGCTTCGGTGATATGCATCATCCCTTCAATATGCGCATGCGACAACAAACCACCATGCGTGTTGACCGGCAATTCGCCGCCCATCTCAATACGGCCGTTTTCCACCCACCGACCGCCCTCGCCTTTTGCACAAAATCCATAATCTTCCAGCGTCACGATGGTGATCGCCGTAAAACAATCATAGAGTTCGGCGAAGTCGATATCCTTCGGGGCTACTCCGGCCATCTTGTAAGCCGCGGCAGATGCGCGCTTGCCGCCCAGGGTCGTTAACATTTCCGACTCCAACGGACCGCGTGTATGTCCCTCGCCAAAACCCCAGACGTAGATCGGCATTTTTTTCAAATCGCGCGCCCTTTCCCTCAACGTCACAACCACCGCCCCGCCGCCGTCGGACACCAGGCAACAGTCCAACAAATGAAACGGCTTAACGATCCAGCGCGATGCCAGCACGTCCGCGATCGCAATCGGATCACGCATGGTAGCGCTCGCGTTAAGACTGGCATGCCGGCGCGCGGCGACCGCAACTGCGGCAAATTGCTCGCTCGTGGTGCCGAACTCATACATGTGCCGCGCCGCCACCGCACCGTGAATCGTCGGGGCGCCCAATACACCCGAAGGGTTCTTCGAAATCTTCGAGTCCGTCTCTCAATCGTCCTCGTCTCGGTCCGAGCCTCCTAGTCGCTTGCTTGTGCCCCAACACACAAACCACCGTCGAACAAATTCCGGCCGATATGGCCATGACAGCATGCGCGACCATCGACACCGGCGTGGCGCCGCCCAGCGCCAAATCAGTGGCGTAGCTACGACAGATACCCGCGGCTTGCGCGACGGAAAGCGCGTAGGATCGGCGTGGATCGTCGCCGGGTTGAATTGCCAAAAGGCCATCTATGTCCATCGGGCCGAAGCCCGGCATCTTCTATTGCAAGTCGCATTACTTCAAGTTGCGAATCCCCAAAGAAGTCATCTCCGGCAGCTTGCCCACCGCGGTCTCGCCGATTCCGACAATGGCGCAATTTTCCATGTTTGAATTCACGATTTCACCTTCATCGCAAGGCTGCCTCAACAAAGATATTCACCTTGCCTTACGCCAATCCTAAGCGGCAAAGTCTGGGCTGTTGATGCTAGAAGCATCAGCTCCATTATCCGAGACGGCTCTGGGCATCCAACTCGCCTCGGGCCCGTCCGCTACCCCATGGATCTCGCATGCCACCAAGTGCCCGATGAACAACCCTGTGACCGACAAGCGTCGAAGGCTATTCTTGCCCCATCATGTCGAATGATGCCGGACGACGCCATTGTTTGAGCGGGCGATCGTCCAAAAGGGCTGCGATCTCGCGCTCCCCTATCTTTCGCAGCAGCACGATCGCGATGTCGTTGATGCACAATCGGTCTTTGGCATGATCGGGCGTTGCTCCTTGCCCGACTTGGGCGACATAATCCTCCACTTGGATCAGCTTATAAACGTCTGGGACTTTGACATCACGGATGTGCAAATTGCCGGCTAGAATCGCGCTGCCCAATTCCTGGGGAGAGGGTCCATCATCGCGCTGCATTTGTCTGCGCAGCTCGTGCACTCTTTCCGCTTTTTCACCGGCCAACGGAATATGGGTAACGACGAAAGAGACAAAATGTTGGTCGTCAATCGGCACCTGCCAAACCAGCCTGGGCATCACCGCGCCGCCCGTGGAAGAATCGTCCAGAAGAATGCCGTCATGGCGCAGATTGGTAATTAGCTGGACTATATTCGGCATAAAAAAATGGCGTATGATTTTCTCGCCCTTCGCGGTCGTCGTCGTGTATTTGATGCCGTATTCCGTTTCTTGCGGAACGATTCGGCGGAACGGAGTTTCTATCCCAACCCTCCGTCTCGCTTCTTTATGCGTAAACGGGATGTGGATGGGATCGCCTGCGTTGTCCAGCTGAGAGAAATAGTTACAAGGCCATACGCCCTTGCTCAACGTATCGAGAATACCGGGCCCCTCGCACTCGGGATGGCGAGGCAAAGGCGGCGGTTCTCCCGGTCCTACGTAGACAAAGATCAAGCCCAAATACTCTTGCACGGGATAGCTATTGATCCTCACCTTCTCGGCAACACCGTCCTGCTCTCCCGGAATCTCGACGCATTGTCCGTTCCCGTCGTACTTCCAACCATGGTAAAAGCATCGGATGCGGTCCCCTTCGACCCAGCCCGCGGACAGTTGCGTTTGACGGTGAGCGCAA
>CAWERH010000049.1:0-30256 GCA_963811315.1 uncultured delta proteobacterium | reverse complement strand
TACTAAACGCCGCCAATGACACCGGTACGTCCGTTTGACATCATTCTGCGGGTCGATGTGACAGCAGTGGCAAGCAGCGGATTGGTATTGCTCGTCGATTCTAACGTAAGGCATTGAATTACAATGAATTCGTTAAATGGCATCATTCCTGCTCTGAGAGGGGCAGGAGGTTTTATCAACATGGAGTACAAGGTTCTTCTAGTCGAAGACAACACCGATTGCCGAGAGCTATTAGCCGCGTTGCTGGAACAACTGGGCTATCAAGTCCTGCAGGCAGAAAACGGCGCAGTGGCCATCCAAAAAGCCGTCAACGAGAAACCGGATTTGATTCTTATGGACCTAAGAATGCCAAACATGGACGGCATCCAAGCCACCTCGTGCCTGCGCGAGAGTGAGATCACCAGAGATACGCCGATAATCATCTGTTCCGCATGGGTGTCGCCTCAGTATCGCGACACAGCGCTGAAAAGCGGCGCCCATGAGGTCGTCATGAAACCGGTTTCGATCAAGCAAATTGAATCATTGATGCTGCGTTATTTGCCCGTCCCCATGGACGAGATGAAGATGTATTAACTGGACGCGATTTACTGCAAAGGATTTCTTTGATCAACTGATACCAGCGCGGCGACTAGTCGGCCGCGAGCCATACACCCGTTTCCCCAGGCGCGAACGGCAACGGCATTCCAAGTGAAGATTTTTCGCCGTCACGCGGCAAGTAAGAGGAATCACCCACCCCCTTCTGTTCTTGCTGCCGCCGTTCGCGCCGCCAAAACTGATACCTTTCCAACGCGTCAGAGTTTATATCAGAGCGCTGCGCGATACAGATTCACGTTGACAGTTCCTATTCAAAGCAGATAGACCGACGTTCGAAGACCGGGCGCGAGCGTTCGAATCCTCGGTTTGTGGGTCCCGAGCGAAAAGCGAGTTTCGCCGCAAAAGGAATAAGTCAATCACTGGGTTCTGCTGAGACGAGCGAGCGCCGGCGTCCGCGTAATCGAACGAATCTTTCACGGACACCATCTACTTCAACAGTTCGCGCAGCCGGTTCACGGTCGCCGGATCGGCTTTGAAAAATCCATTGACGATCCTCTCCAGCTCTTCACCGGCGACGGGGTCGATCTCGAAGTTTCCCTTCTTGGCTTCGGCGACAAACTCCGGATCTTTCAAAGTCGCCTCAAACGCCTGGCGGAATATCTTCACTCTGTCTTTCGGAGTGCCAGGCGGAAACGAATAGAGGTAGGTGATCGCGCCGACGTCGTGCAGCGCCAATTGAATCAATTTCCGACCGGCCTCGGTCTTGGCAAAACTGATTGCGGTCGGAACGTCCGCCAATTCCGGATGAGCTGCGGCGGCGTTTTGCAAGACCACCTTCACCTCCCCCGCCTCAAGCTGCTTACGCCACGTCACTTTGGTCGAAGCCCATGCGAGACCGCAAAGACCGGCCACTTCGCCGGCGTCGATGGCCAAGCGGATCTCCGCCGTGCCCTTGTAGCCGGAGACGATTTGCATCGGCAGACCGAGTGCGTCTTTCAAAACCACCGCGTTGTCGTACGGGGTTGAGCCCGGCGGCGTCGCCCCCATCTTAATCGGCGTCGGCGCGCTCATCCACTTTTGCATGCTATCGATCCCGCTCGCGCGGGTCATGATGCAGGTGTCATGATTCTTGATCGGCGCGCCGACGTACTCGAATTTGCGCGCGTCGAACTCGATGCCGCTTCTGCCCATGACCTGATGCAAGACTAGAGTGCCGATCCAATTGCCGAGCGTCAGTCCGTCCGGTTTGGCCTGGCGATATAGATAATTGGTGCCGATCATAAACGCCGCGCCGGGCATGTTCTCGACGACCAACGTGGGATTGCCGGCAATGTGCTTGCCCATGTGCCGCGCGAGCATGCGCGAGTAGGCATCGAAGCCGCCGCCCGGGGTAGTCGCCACGATCAAGCGGATGCTCTTGCCCTTGTAGAAATCCTCCGCGCCAACCGGCGCGGCCCAAGCGAGCGCCACAGACAAGACCGACACCAACAACATGCACTGAAAAAGTTTTCTCCCTCATGTCACGACCTCTCGATTTATAATGTGTTGTCCGTTCGCTTTACCTTCGAGACGCCGACATCGGGATCAATAGCTTAACTCCTTGCCGAAAGTCTATGAAAATAGCCGGGGAATTTTGTGATTTCAACCCGCGGAAGATCGCCCAGCTATAACATGAGATCGGCGTGGGCGTTGGTCCAACTGACCGAGAGCCGTCACTTGAATATGGGATGGTTATTCCGCCAGGGAACGGATCTCCGCGTTGGCGCGGCGCAGGCGCGCCGACAATTCGCGCCCGATGTTGATAACCAAGCGCGTGCGAATGTCCGGATAGCGCTCGGCAAGCGCATCCAGCTTGGCGATCGGCAAGACATAGCAAACTGCCGGCTTGTCGGCGATCACGTCGGCGGAACGCCGGCCACCGTCGAGAAGGGCGAGCTCACCGAAAGCAATTCCGGCGGCAATGGTGCTGAGCCGCGTTTGCTTCGATTCATCGGTGAGCCTGAGGTGAACGCTCACCAGCCCCACTGCGAGAAGATAAACCGCGTCGGCCGGGTCGCCCTCACGGATAATGGTCTCGCCGGCGCCGTAACACCGCTCTTCGAGAACCGACTCCAGCAACTGGAGCTGCCGCGCGTCAAAACCGGCGACAATGTCCATGCTCGCGAGGGGCACCGGACGATTCTCCGCTCATTGCCCCCGCGGGATCGCCGCGAATCAATTCGTTCTCACACCACTCCAGGGCGGCGTCCGTATCCTCATAGAAACTTTCGGCATTCCATTCGTGTTCGGACTGCTTCCGCAGCGTCAGAGCGAAGCCGTCGGGCAGATAGCTCAGGAGGAGCTTCTTGCCCCGCGTTGTCAGCATTCCACTCACTTGCGCCAGCAGCGTGCACGCGCACTCGTCTACGCCCATGACTCGCTTCAAGTCGAGGATCATATAGGACGAGTCTTCCGCCTCGGTGGTCAGGCGCCGGAGCACCTGCTCCATCGAGCCGAAGAAAAGATTGCCCTGGAGCTCGAACACGCAGATCGCGCCGCCCCGACCGTTGAGAATCGCCTCTTCTGCGGCGCTGCGCAGCCGCTTGGAGCGCACCCGATCTCCCCGGAAGATCCGGCGCACGACCACGCTGGTGGCCGAGCGGCTGCCGAACATGTGCAATTTGAATCGCTCCGACAGTTCCGAGGAGGCTCGAATACCGCGCCAACTGTTGCCTTGCTCGTCGAGCAACGGCGAGAAGATCCCGATACCGAACTGGCCCGGCAAAACGGCGATGATCCCTCCTCCTACTCCGCTCTTGGCCGGCAAGCCGATGCGATAACTCCACTCGCCGGCGTAGTCGTACATGCCGCAGCTGTGCATCACGCTGAGCACGTGCTGAACGTATTGCCCTTGCACCGCCCGCCGGCCGCTCAAAGGATTGACGCCGTTGTTCGCTAGCGTCGCAGCCATGACGGCGAGATCGCGAGCGCTGACCAAAATAGAGCATTGCTCAAAATAAAGATCGAGATGCTCGTCGACGCGCTCATCGACCATGCCGAAGTTGAGCGCGAGATAGCCAATGGCACGGTTGCGGTGGCCCGTGTGCCGCTCCGAAAGATAAACGGCACGGTCGATTTCCAGCGGCCGAGCGGCGAAATCGCTGAACTTGGCGAGCAACCGCGCCAAGCGCTGGTCGTGCCCTAGCCCCTTGATTAAGGATGTCGTCGCGATCGCCCCGGCGTTGACCATCGGATTGAATGGACGATTGCGGCGCTCGTCGAAAATGATCGAGTTAAAGGCTTCCCCGGTGGGCTCGACCCCTACCTTGGTCAAGACGTGATCCACCCCATGGTCTTCCAGCGCCAGCGCGTAGATCAAGGGCTTGGAAATGGATTGGATCGTGAACAGGTGGCGCGAGTCGCCGACTTCGTAGATCTGCCCGTCCGCGCTGACCAGAGCGATCGCCGAACAATGTGGGTCGACCTTCGCCAGCTCCGGGATATAGGTCGCCACTTTGCCGGTGAAATCGTTCTGATACTTGGCGTGGATTTCTTGCAGGGCCGAGAAGATCGGTGAACAGTCCGGGCTCAAACCGCCGACCCCTACCACGCTTTCGGCTCCCGGCTCATCGTTGTCCGGAAGCAGGCAGTTTTCCACGGCCATCGATCTCTTAATGCTATGCGTAAACTACACTCCCGGAAAGCGGGCGTGCATTGGCCGTGCCAGATCACCGTTTTGATCGCTGCTTGGCATAAGTTACGGGCAAGCGCGGTATCCGACGGCGCATGGCTTCTCCGCCGGCGAAATTATGCTTACTTCCTGACCACAACTGACTGGTTTTTAGGCGAGTTGAGCTTCTTCGGAAGCAGCTTTTTGAGCGGGTTATCAAGCTGCCAGCAGCCAATCACTTGTCATCACAAGTCATGGATGGCCCTGCGAGCGCACCTGCGAAATCGACGGCTTGATTACCGGCCAAAAGCGAAACGTAGCGACGCGATACCCGCGCGGATCGAACATAAATCCGCGCCGCTTCAAGATCGCGCTCTATTAAAACTTGACAGCACGGATTAAAAAGTGACGGTCAAACGCTACCGCATGCTTAACCCATGTAACCGCGGCAGTGCTGGCTACCGCATATATAATCGGCCGCAGATCAGCGCGGAGACCTGCCGCAGTCGAGCAATGGCTGGTGCGGATCGGACCGTTTTTAGTTACTTGAGCGCTTTCTTCAACACGCGGACCGCATTCTCCGCGTCGGCGGCGCTGTCGAAAGCGAAGTAACTCACCGCCCGGCGCCCGAGTGCGGCTGCCGAGATACCGCGTAAATTGATCCCGGCATCGGCCAGCGCTTTGGCCATTTTCGTGCCCAAGCCAGCTTTGTCGGGACCATCGATGCGGACCGAATGCAGGCTATCGGTCGTCCCAAGGCCGGCACTCTGCGCCGCTCGTTTTTGTTTTGTGCCCTTGATCGGCGTGACGAATACCACGCCCGTGCCCGGTTTGTCAGGGCTCCGCCGCGCAATGACGAACTCCAGATTCGCGCCAGCGCCGCTCAGGGCATCGATCTTGTCGGCCAGTCCTCCGGGCCGGTCAGCGACTTCGCCCGCCCACACTTCAACTTTTTTGATCGAATACGCCATGACTGTTCCTCCTTATCGATAAATTTGTCGCCATAATAGCTGGGCGAAAAAAGCCCGGCTGGGAAACCCAGTCCGGGCTGAAATGAAACGTATCAAAGATGAAACCGGATGAGCCAATCCAACCAATAGCCACCGTCTCTGAACGAACTTCGTAGAACAATCCCTCACCGTCCGTCAAGCGCAAACTGCGTCACCCTGCGCTTTGATGCCTTACAAGCCTGAAGACGCAAGAATCTCTCGTCCTCTATCTGGTGAGTCGGAGTGAGCTCCAATTGTGACGTTCAAGATCAGCTTGGGGTTGCTGCCATAGACGCAGCTTTCGCCGATGAACTGCGGAGACGGGAGACCGCAACGCTCTCAAGGCGCGTTACTCGGATCCCAACAGGTCCGCAGGTTCTCGTTGAACCCATCCAAGGTTCGCATGTCCTCGTCGGTAATTTCAAAATCGAAGACATCGGCGTTTTCGCGAATGCGCGAGGCGTTCGCCGATTTTGGGATCACCACCAATTGGTGTTGGATCGCCCAGCGGATCAGGATTTGCGCCGTAGACTTGGTATCGGCACTGCGCGAAACGCTCGAAAGAAAGGGAAACTTTTTCCGTTGACCGGAGGGTGATGAAACTGTGGCGTACTTTTTCGCAATGGCAACCAGCTTCGAATCTTTCAGCCGATGCCCTTGAGTCAGCGGACTATACGCTTCGATGACGATCCCGCGGGCGCCGCAGAAATCCAACAGTTCTCGTTGGTATAGATAAGGATGAAACTCGACCTGATTGACCGCCGGCACGATGTCCGTCTGAGCAAGCAATTCGGTCAGATGGCGGATCGTGAAGTTGCTCACGCCGATCGAGCGAACTTTGCCCTGCTCTTTGAGTTTTTCGAAAGCGCGCCAACTCTGCCGCCGTGCCGGCACCGGATAGTGAATGAGATAAAGATCAATAAAATCTAACTTGAGCTTGCGCAGGCTCGTCTCAAAAGCGCGGTCGGGGTTTGAATGATCGCTGTTCCATAATTTCGTCGTGACGAAAATTTCCTCTCGGGGAATGCCGCTTGTCCTGACCGCGGCGCCCACGCTCTCCTCGTTACCATAGAAACTTGCCGTGTCGACATGGCGATAGCCGGCTTCGAAAGCGGCACGTATAGTCGCTTCGCACTTTCTACCGGCGGGAATCTGCCACACCCCCAGACCGAGTTGAGGTATTGATCGGCCATCATTCAATTTTATCGACGTACCGATCATCGATACTTTTCTTTCTTATCTTCTTCCAGATTTATGCTTCTGACGAAATCAAATGTTCCAGCGGTGAAGTCCATGGCCGCACAAGTCTGGGCGTAAAATGGCAGACCGAGCGTGTGTCACGAGATAGCCGAAAATCAAACTTCGAGTATTAGGTGTATATAAAACAGCCCCTTTAGATTTAAGAATCCCCAAGCACACTGCTTTATGGCCAGGCCAAACCTCTAGCCTGTTTAGCATCGATCTCGCTCAGGGGCAACCCATGTTTCAGCGATGAGATAACCGCGGTTACGTTCTTAGCAAGCTTCCTGATATCGGTCCAACCTAAGATTTTTTCCAATAGACATCATCACCAGCGTGAGTTAGATGTTAGCTCATGTCGCCCGATCAATTTATCGATGAATTATGGGGCTACGCCACTGAAGTACCGATGGAGCAGCATCCGTGGTTCGATGGCATTATCAAACACCGCTGGAGCCGCGAACAAATTATTCTCGGCGAAGTTCAGCACTATCTGAGAGTGCGCACTAATCCGATCTTCTTCGGCTACATGGCGGTCAATGCCGTTTCCGCAAAAGAATATGCCGTCATGGAGACGGTTCTCGAAAATTTTATGGAAGAGCTTGGCGGCAAGCGCACCCACGTCGACATCATGCTCCAGTTTCTTGAAGAAGGCGGTATCGCACGCGCCGAAGCCGACAACGCCGAGCCGGCGCCGGGTACGCTGGCGGCGATTGAAATGATCATCGGCTGTTGCCAGCGGCGTTCGGCGCTCGAAGGCGTCGCCATGCTCGCGTTCGTGGAAAGCCAACTCGGCGGCGCCGGCAAAATTTCGGAAAACGTTTACCGCGAGCTGACCGGCCATTACGGTTTTTCCGCGCGTGCGGCGGAAACCTATCGGCTCCACGCCGCTCAAGACGAAGGCCACGGCAGCCGGCAAATCGACGCCATTCGCCAATTGGCAACCGATGCGGCGACGCAAGACAAAATCCGCGCCGCCGTGAAGCTCGGTCTTACCGCCTTTACCCTCGAATGGGACGGCCACGTGCAGGCGATGACCGGCAAGAGAGAGTTTTGGAGCGGTGTCAAAAATCTCAATCTACGCCAGCCCGTAGTGCGACTCTCGCGCTAAAGAAGGCGTTGGAGCGCGGGTTTTCTAACCCGCGAATAATCGGCGGACAAGAATGTCCGCCCTCCATCCGCATAGTCGTCGAACCTGGAACATTGAATTTGTCTTAGATCGGCCAATCCTTCGGCAGATCTTTCCGAAGGGCTTGATAATCGGGATCATCGCCGCGCTGGGCGCACAAGCGCTGGAGCGCCGCAACAACTTTCTCCTGATCCATCTTCACCGCGTTGGAGACCATACCCGTGGTCTCTTCGAAGCCGAGGCCTCAATTGCGGTATCAGCCACGCATGCGCTGCAGAATGTAAAGATCGTCTGCTTTGTTTGCCACTAGACGTCTCCTCGAAACCGACTAATCGGATACACCGGAAAACCCGACCTTCTGTGTCGTGATCAATTCCGTCGTCGTTTCAGGCGCACCTTCGAGGTTCACGACTACCCGAATCCGAACAAAGATCCGCCAGCGGCCGCTAACCAGTCGACGGTGAAAATCACAAAAGCGTTTTCGGTTACCAGCCCCGGCGGCTCGTCGCAACGCACGGAGGTTTGAAACCGCTCGGTTTCCCCAGGAGACAAATTGCAGCGCGGGCATAAAATGTTGCTCGGCCGATTTGAATTGGCCATGGGGCAAACGCACGGCAACAATCATTATTGGCTCTGCCGCGTGATTCAACACTTCCCAGCCGATAAGCCACTGCCCCGTGCACTTCAGCGCGTTTCGTCGCTCCCTGCCTTAAGCGAGATTGCCGGCCCATGATCTTTCTCAGGCTCCGACCCAGCCATCGCTATTTCAGCCGGCCCTCTGCGCGCAGTTCTTGTTGGGCGATCTTGAGCAGCTTGTCATTGATCACCTTGTCCAGAGTAAACTTGCCATCGACCAGTCCATTGCGCTTGTCTTCATCGAGCATGAATTGCAGGCCGGCTAAGTTGACTGAGAGGTCGGAGCTGAAGGCGGGAGCGTAGAGATCATAAGCTTGATTGACGATGTCTGGGTCGCCCTGCAGGCGCGCTTCGAAGCCGGCTCGGATCGCATCCGCTTTGTTGAATTTGGAGAATTGGATGCCGAGAATCAAACCCTTGAGAAATCGCTTGCTCGTGTCCGGCAGTTTGTCGAGGTACTCATTGCGCGCGGTGAGGATGGTCTGCGGGATCGTCAGCGTATCACTGAAATTCGCCAGCATCGGATAGCCGAGGCGGAGAAGGCGCACGGTGTCTTCCGGCGCAAACGGCGCGGCGGCGACCAGGCCTTTCTCCAGAGCGCCGACCCGCAGATTGCTGCCGCCGATGGCGCGCAGCATCACGTCTTTGTCCGGGTCGATGCCCTTTCGCCGCAGGAAAGTTCGCGTCGCAAAATCGGAGAACGCGCCGGCGCCGGTAACCCCGACGATCTTGCCTTTCAAATCTTCCAGCGTGCGCGTCGATTTATTTCCTACCAGTTGGTAATTCGTCGCGTTCGAGATCGCGCCGATGATGCAGACGTCAAGACCGCGCGCGCGGCTGCGCATCACCGCCTGGGCGCCGCCGATCTCCGCAAAATCCACTTCACCGGACGACAGCGCGGCGAGGGCTGCCGGCCCGCCGCGCACGAATATCGGCTGAATTTCCAAACCTTGGGATTTGAAAAATCCCCGCGCCAACGCGGCCCGAAACGGCAACTCGCTGTTCCATGCCAGACCGGTAAACACGACGCGTAAATTTTTCTTTTCCTGAGCATGGGAAACGCTCAGAGAGAAAACCAATAGGACGCCCAAGATCAATGAACACAATCGAATAGCGGAACTATCAGGCTTCACGCTCCGTCCTTACTGCCGGAGCTTACCTTCGGCCTTGAGTTCCTGCTGGGCGAGCTTGAGAATCCGATCGTTGACCACGCGGTCCAGCGTAAAGTTTTTGTCGACCGCGCCGGTGCGGATATCCTCATCGAGCATCTGCTGCAGTCCGCCATGCACAATCGACAGGTCCGACGTAAGACCCGTCGAGTAGAGATCCCAGGCTGCGCTGACGATGTCGGGCTCGCCTTGCAAGCCGGCATCGTAGCCCGCCTTGATGGCATCTCGCTTGTTGAATTTGGCGAGCTGTATTCCCTGGATGTATGCCTTCAGCACGCGCTTGCTGGTCTCGGGCATCTTTTCGAGCACTTCACTGCGGGTCACAAGGATATTTTGCGGGATGCCCAGCGATTCGTTCATGTTGCTGATAACCACGTAGCCCGCGCGAATCAAACGAACGGAGTCTTCGGTGGAAAACGGCGCCGCTGCGATCAGACCCTTCTCGATCGCCGCCGCGCGCAATACCGTGCCGCCGATTGAACGCAATACCACGTCCTTGTCGGGGTTGATATTATGTTTCTTTAAGAAAGTCCTGACGGCGAATTCGGAATAGGTCCCCGCGCCGGTAATACCGATCGCTTTCCCCTTCAACGCTTCGATCGACTGAGTCTGCTTATTGCCGAGCAGAATGTAGTTGGTCGTAGCGGAGATGCAGCCGATGATCGCTAGATCCAATCCGCGCGCTTTGGCGCGGAAGATGGCTTGAGCGCCGCCGATGCTGGCAAAGTCGACCTCGCCGGAAACCAGCGCGGCGATCGCCGCCGGCCCGCCGCGGATCAGGATTGGCTCCACTTGAATCCCCTGGCTTTTGAAATATCCCCGCGCCAGGGCGGCGCGAAACGGAATTTCACTGTTCCATGCCAGACTCACGAATACCATACGAATATTTTTCTTCTCTTGAGCAACCGACCGCGACGGCGCCAACGCAACAATGAGCAGGCAAGCAACCAGGCCTTCAAAGACCCGCAAGGCATTTTTCAATCGCATCATTCCATTACTCCAACCCAGAGCAACTCAATTTCTTCCAATTTACCTCTTCGCATAGACGGTGGTCCGTCCGTTCTTATCGAACGTCAAAACTTCGTAGGGCTCGGGCTTGCCTCCCTCCATGCCGGGCGAACCCACTGGCATGCCCGGAACCGCCAGGCCAATAATCGGCGGCTTTTCCTTCAGCAATCTATAGATCAGGTCCGCGGGCACATGGCCTTCAATCACGTAGCCATCGACCAGGGCCGTGTGACACGCATAGAGCTTTTCCGGTACCGCTTGCTTGCGCTTGAAATCGGTGAAGTTTTTGCCAAAGAGAATTTTCGTCTCAACTTTGAAACCATTCTTTAGCAGATGACTGATCCAGCCATCGCAACAATCTCAGGTCGGAGTCTTATAGACCGTGACCGACGGCGCCGCGGCTTTGGTCTGCGCGAATGCTTCGGCATAGCCAAGGGTGGCGGCCAAGGAGATCACGCCGAAGAGCAAGCGAATGAGCTGAATGTTAGATTTTTTCATGACGTATCGCCGTCGCCGATGGTCGGCTAGCGAATATCGAAAATATCGCGAAACTCTTTTTGATACCGGCCGTAGTTCTTGGCCAGATTGTCCTGATCCATTTCCACCAGCTTGACCTTCGACGCCCGCGGCACAGGCGCATCGACATCGGTGCGGGTCGGGTTGCGTTTGAAAGTGGCCATGATCTTTTGGCCTTCCTGCGACAATACAAAATCGATGTACAGCCGCGCCACATTGGGCCGCGGCGCTTGCTTCGCCAGGCTAATCGCTACCGGCGGATTCGGCGCCAAGGGTTCGATGGCGACCCATTCGACGGGCGCCTTTCGGCTCTTTAAATCTTCGGCGGTTTGCACGCGCAACGTTGGCGTCAAGTGAAACTCGCCGGCAGCCAGTAATTGTGCGACCAAGCTATGGCCCGCCCTGATTTGCAGTTGCTGCTTCGCCAGTTGGCGCGCATAGTTCTTGCCTTTTTCTTCCCCCATCAAGCGGAGCATCATCGTGTACCAGTATACGTCATCTTCTTCGAGGGCGAGCTGGCCTTTCCATCGCGGCAACAGCAGATCTTCCCACTTCCTGGGAATTTCCTTCTCCTGAACGAGCTTGGTGTTATAGCCCTGGACTTCCAAATTCCAATAGACACCGCTCCAATAACCCTGCTGATCACGCAAGGCCGGTTGCACTTTCTCACGCTCGGGCGAGCGGTAAATATTCAAAAGCCCCAGGTCTTTGAGAATCCAGGTCTGGAGACCGCTGATCATGTAAACGTCGGCAAAATGTTGACCCGCTTTGATCTCCGTGGTTACCCTTTGCAGCAATTTCTCGCCCGTGCCCCGGTAACTCTCGACCTCGGCAAACGGATACTTCTTTTTGAACGCCGCGGCGATCGCCAACGTATCCGGATTGGTCGTGGTGTGATAAACGACGACTTTCTTTTCCTTCTGCGCGAGACCGACCGTGTCTTCGGCGCCCCACGCATGACGGTAACATCGCGAGCATGCTCACCAACGTCCAGCCGACTCCAAGCCAATTTATCCGCACCATAATCCTCCGGCGAAATTTTTCTGCTTTCTACGGTCGCTTCTTGTGTACCGTCATCCGGATGCCTTGTAAAGCCAGGATTTCGAACTCTTTATGGCTTGACAGCCGACACCGTTCATCTATTAATTAGGACGGTGTAAAAAGAGGAACCGGAAATCGATATGGCTGCGCAAGAAAAGGAAAGAAAACTCAAGCTCGGTATCGTCGGCATCGGCGTCGGCGCTTCGGAAATATTGCCGGCGATGGAACAAATGCCGGAATTTGAACTGGTCGCCGCCGCGGATGTCAATCCGCGCGTGTTGGAAACGTTTCGCCAACGCTACGGGGCGAAGACCTACGATAGCGTAGAAAAGATGTGCGCCGATCCCGAGGTCGAAGCGGTCTGGGTCTCGACGCCGAACCGTTTTCACGCGCCGCACACGATCATCGCCGCCAACGCCGGCAAACACGTCGTCGTCGAAAAGCCCATGGCGATTTCGCTGCAAGAAGCCGAGCAGATGATCGAGGCGTCGATCAAAAATAAGATCAAGCTGCTGTGCGGCCACACCCAGAGCTTCGGACCGCATATCCGCACCATGCGCAAGATCATTCGCTCCGGCGAGCTTGGCCGGCTCTGCGCATTGCACGTCTGGGCCTACACGGATTGGATGTTGCGGCCGCGCACGGCTGAAGAACTGGATATCAATCAAGGCGGCGGCGTACCTTATCGCCAAGGGCCCCACCAGATCGATACCTTACGCCTGCTCGGCGGCGGCCTGGTGCGCAGCGTGCGCGGCGCCACCGGCCAATGGTTCAAGGGCCGGCCGATAGCGGGCTATTATTCAGGATTTCTGGAGTTCGAAGATGGCACGCCCGCGACGTTGATGCACAACGGCTACGGCTACTTTCTCGCGTCGGAGCTGGTCCCGTGGGGCGGACAGAACAGCCGCTATAGCGAAGCGGAGCGCGCGGCAATCCGAAAATCACTCTTGGATGGCACTCGCAACGAAAACGCCGACAAGGATGAAATGCGCATCGGCGGCGCGCACGAACGCGAAGTTCGCGACCGCAGCAAAGCCAAGCCTTGGCTACCCAACGATCTCGGCATTCTGGTCGCGACCTGCGAGAAAGGCGACATTCGCCAGTCGCAATACGGCTTGTTCGTACACAGCGACGAAGGCACCAAGGACGTTCCGTTGAGTGGCGGCGGCGGACCGTCGCGCCGCGGCGAACTGATGGAGCTTTACAATGCCGTGGTGCTCGACAAACCGATCCGCCACACCGGGCCGTGGGGAATGGCGACCCTGGAAGTTTGTCTTGCGCTCATACAGTCGGCGAGTGAAAGAAAAGAGATTTTGTTGAAGCACCAGGTGGCCGCGCCGGAAGAGGATTGAAGAATCAGTCAATGATCGACTCGCGCACAGGTACGAAATTAGACATGAAGCGAAACCAGTCAACGGCACAATGCCGTCATTCCGGCGAAGCCGGAATCCAGTCTTTTGACCGCCACTAGAGCGGCGTGAACCTGGATGCCGGCCTGCGCCGGCATGACGAATTAAGGCAATCTAACGCAAACAATAGGAGGCTCATATGTACAACGGATATAAAGTCGTCGATGTTCACGGTCACATGACCACGCCCGCGGGTTTCCGCCAGTTTCTCGCCGAGATCGTCTCGCAGAATACCCCCGGTCGCAAACTCGAAGTCACCGACGAGCAGTTGGAGGCCGCCCAACAGCGCCATCTCAAATTCATGGATGATCGCAATATCGACATCCAGTTGGTCGGGCCGCGGCCCATCGCCATGTGGCATTGGATGCGGCCCTTTCTCCAAGAGTTCTGGGCAAAAACGACCAACGACGTGATCGCGCGCATCGTTAAACTCCATCCCGACCGCTTCCGCGGCATGGCCCAGCTGCCGCAAAACCGCGACAAGGACACGCGCGGCTGTCTGCCGGAATTCGAGCGCTGCGTCAAAGAACTAGGCTTCGTCGGCGCCTATTTAAATCCCGATCCCGCAGGCGACAAGCAAACTCCCGGCGTTCATGAAGAGTATTGGTACCCGCTGTACGAGAAAGCCGTCGAGCTCGATGTGCCGCTGATGGTTCATCCATCGATTGGCTACGACCGGCGGCTGGAAATTATTCCGGCCAACTATCAGATGAACAACTACCTCGAAGAGTTCGTCGCCATGCAGCTGTATTCCCACAGCAAAGTCTTTCAGATTTTTCCCAAACTAAAAATCACCGTCTGCCACTGCGGCGGCGGCCTAAACCGCTTCATCCCCACCGACAAACACGTCGGCCAAGGCGACTTGAGCAAGAATCTTTTCTACGACTCCTGCGTCTATGACGAGAACTATCTCGAAGCGGCGATCAAACAACGCGGCATCGATCAAATGCTCTTCGGCACCGAATCTCCCGGCTCTGGCGGCGCGGTGCGACCGGAAACCGGCAAGCCGTCCGACGATATGATCCCGGTGATCGACGGACTCAAATTTTTGAGCGCCGAAGATAAGCGAAAAATCTTTCAGACAAATCCGTTGAAGGTTTTTACCAAGGTGAAGATCTAAAACGCTGCGAGGTATCGATGATCCGGACTAGTCATCTGAGGCGAAGCCGAAGAATCTGCTGCGATTTTCGTATCCTCAGAGTCACTAGCTGATCCTAAGCAGATCCTTCGCTTCCGCTCAGCATGACGACACGAAACGACTAACCGTACTGGAGAAGCATAGATGGCCTACAAGAACCTAAACAAAGCGGTGCCGCGGATCGAAGGGGCAGACAAAGTCTCAGGCAACATGCGCTATGCCGCGGATATCCCCTTCCCTGCTGCACTCTCCGCCAAGATTCTGCGCACGTCGCTGCCTCACGCTCGAATTCTCGGTATCGACACCAGCAAGGCGCTAAAACTTCCCGGCGTGCGCGCGATTATCACCGGTGCCGACGTCGCAGGCGTGATGGTCGGCCTGCGAATGAAAGACATGCCGCTGTTGGCGCACGACCGTGTGCGCTATGTCGGCGAACCGGTGGCGGCAGTGGCCGCCGATAACGATGACATCGCCGAAGAGGCGCTCAACCTCATCGATGTGCGATACGAAGAGTTGCCGTTCGTCACCGATCCCGCTCGAAGCCATTAGTCCGGGAGCGCCGGTCCTGCACGACAATCCGACCGCCTACAAAAATGCTCCGGAACGGGAGATCGAACTGCCCAACGTCCAGTCCTACGGGAAATGGACCAACGGCGATCTCGAAGCCGGCTTTCAAAAAGCCGCTCGAGTTTTCGAGCACACCTTTCGCACGCCGCTCGGATTCCATGGCTATATCGAGCCGCACGCTTGTACCGTGCAGATCAACGACGACGGCCGCGTCGAGATTTGGGCGTCGAACAAAGCGCCGTTCACTTTGCGCAGCCGCTTCGCGCGCGACCTCGGGCTCGACGAAGCCAACGTAAAGGTTCACATTCTTCCCGGTGGGCGGCGACTTCGGCGGCAAAACCTCCGTCGTCGAAGCGCCGGTCTGTTATTTTCTCGCCAAGAAAACCGGCAAGCCGGTACGCATGGTGCTCGAATACACCGAGGAGTTGACCGCGATATCGCATCGCCATCCGGCGGTGATTACGCTGCGCACGGGCGTCGATGCCGACGGCAAGCTTTGTGCGATGCAGGTGCGCGCGGTTTTTAGCGGCGGCGGTTACGCGGCGCTCAAGGCCAACGCCGAGGTCACGGTCCAGGGACCGCGGCGCGCCGCGAGCTATTATCGAATTCCGGCGATCCAGGTCGAAACCCTGTGTGTTTACACCAATCAGGTCCCCTGCACGCAGACGCGCACGCCGGGCAGCCCGCAGACCACCTTCGCCGTCGAATCGCACATGGATATTATCGCGCGCGAGCTTGGCACGGACCCGGTGGCGTTCCGCATGAAGAATCTCATCGACGACGGCGAAGCAACGCCGTTCGGGCAAAAATTAAAAGGTATCGTCGTCAAGGAAACTCTCGAGAAAGCGCTCGACACAGCGGGATGGAAGAAGCCTAAGGCCAAGAATATCGGCCGCGGCGTAGCGGTCTATGAGCGACCGTCGGGAGCGGGAAAATCCGGCGCTGCGATTACGATCGAATCGGATGGCGGCGTGAACGTGCATCTGGGCGTGCCCGACGTCGGTCCTGGCATTCACACCGTCGTCCAGCAGATTGTCAGCGAAGTGCTCGATGTTCCGATGGAACGCGTCAAAATTCGAGTGGAAAACACGGACAGCTCGCCCTTTGACTCCGGCACTGGCGGCAGCAAGTCGACCAACAGCGTCGGAACAGCAGCGTATCAAGCCGTTTCTGAGATCAAAGAGAAAATCATCACAATGGCTGCGGCTCGCTTGGGCTGCAAACCGGAGGAGCTACAAATGCTGAACGGCCGCTACGCCGCTCCGGAGCACAAACCAATGTTGTTCGCCGATCTTATGCGTCTCGCCGTCGAACAAAATCACGGCGCGATCACGCATCTGAGCATCTATGAACCGTCCCGTGCGGCAATCACGTCGTTCGCCGCGCAGGTGGCGGAAGTCGAGGTCGATCCGGGCACCGGACAGGTAAAGGTGAAAAAACTGACGACGGTCCACGACTCCGGCACCGTATTGAATCACTTGAGCTACCAGGGACAAGTCGATGGCGGCGTGGTCACCGGCCTGGGCTTTGCCTTGATGGAAGACAATTCACTCGTCGATGGCAAGATGGCCACCGCCAATCTCGGCGAGTTCAAAATGGCCACCTGCGCGGATGTGCCAAAGCTCACGACAGTATTGATGCAAGACGCCACCGGGCCAACTCCGTATCAAGGAAAAGCCATAGCAGAGATCCCCAACGTCCCAACCGCCGCAGCCATCGCCAACGCGATTCAGGACGCCGTCGGTGTGCGCTTGTTCGACCTGCCGCTCACTTCGGAAAAGATTTACGGCGCGTTACACAAGAAATAGAAAATAGGCTTCCGGTCGTAAGAGCAGGTTTGACACCTGCGGCGCGACCGCCGGCGGCCAGCCGAACGCGGCCAGGAAACGAAGTGATCTACGCAATCAGTTGCGTGTCATCGAACTGATGCGCCAGCTGAACCAGATTCTTCGCTACGCTTCAGTAATGACAGCCATTTCGCGCCGCGATAAGCTCATTTCGTAGCGGACTTCATAAACCCGGTTTTTTCCAATTCGGCCATGAAGCTGGTATCCATGAATTCTTCAGGCTTATGTCCCTTTGCCTTGGGATTGCTTTCTGCGATCAAGCTAAGTGAGTTCTCTATGCCTTTCAAATTCACGTTGGGAGTTTTCTTGATGTACCGCGAGGTAAATAGATCGTACGTGCTTGCCAATAGATCGCGGTCGCTGATGCCGCCGTATCTTCTCAATGCGCGGATGCCGAGTTCTCGATCGGCAAACAACCGCTGCGTCCCCTCGATGTAAGCTTTAAGAAAGCGCAGCACTTCGTCGCGGTGGCTCTTGCCGTATCTCCGGCTGATCACGACCGTCGTCGCGGGCAGCGCGAAATCAGACTCGGCAAAATCGAGCAATGTTTTGATATTCAGCTTTTCCGCCTGCACCGAAGTCGGAAAGGAAATCACGCCTCCGTCGACGGTTCGCTGCGAAATCGCCGTCGCAATATCCGGCATTCTGCCGATCTGGATCAACTTCACATCTTTCTGCGGCTCCAACCCCCAATTCTTCAGTGCCGGCCGAATGAGCAGATCCGTAAGCGAGCCAAAGCGCGTGACCGCCAGCGTCTTGCCCTTGAGATCCTGTGGCTTTGTAATCGAAGGATGCACCATCACTTTCATTAGCTGACCATCGATGGAGCTCGCGATCTGGACCAAGTCCGCGCCCTCGACGGCGGCTTGCAAGTACACCACCGATGAAATGGTCGCGACGTCGAGCTGACCGGCGACGTGAACTTGAACCAGTTGCACCCCCTGGACGTAAATCATTTCCGTGTCGAGGCCATATTTTTCAAATAGACCGGCTTCTTTCGTGGCGAAGAGCGGAAAGAAGCTGGCGCTCGGCGATGGATAGCCGACGCGGATTCGCGTCGGCTCGGCGCCTTCCGCTGCCGATCCGACGGCAGCAACAACCAAGAGAACCGAGATCAATACGATTGGAATTTTCATCATCGTCCTCTTCCTTGAAAACCTTAGGATCCTTTTAACGCGGACAAACCAATGTGGCATGGTGACGATCCACTCTCGCACCCGTCGGGCGTCGAAGACTGTATCGCAATACCGCAAATCACCTGAATGTCATGCTGAGCGCAAGCGAAGCATCTCGTATTTTCGGCAATTGCCAAAATGCAGATTCTTCGCCTTTGGCTCAGAATGACATTCTCATAAAGCCGCGCCGGGCGAGATTCTCGGCGCACTCTTCCAAATGTTTAATTTGATTGCTGGTGGCGAAACGCAGCACAAGAGTGCGAGCGCCGGCCTCAGTGTAGGCTTGGATCTGATCCATCACCTGATCCCAACTGCCCATCACGCAGAGCATTGCCTTGGCCACCGCCTCGTACGGCCGATTGTAGTATTGGGAAAGAAAGCTCTGACCTTCGCGCACGGCGTTTTCATCGCCGGCCGCAAGCGTGAAATAGATGGCCGGCTCGATCGCCTGCGGGTCGCGCCCGGCCTCGCACCGCGTACGCGCGAATCTTCTCCAGGCATTCTTTGTAGGTCTTCGGATCGGTGATGTTATTGAGCCAGCCGTCAGCCATGCGCGCGACGCGCTTGAGCCCCGGCTCGATGTTGTTGGAAGCGAGCCAGATCGGCACCCCGCCAGGTTGCACCGGCTTGGGCTCCACCGTGACATGCTCAAAGTTGGAAAAGTTGCCGGCGAACGATACATCGTTCTCGCGCCACAGTTTGCGTAGGATCTGCACCAGCTCTTCACTCATCTTGATCCGTTTGGCCGGATCGTGACCGAGGACTTTGTATTCGTGCTCCTGCACCGGATCGTTCGGCCGGCTGTAGCCGATGCCGAGATCGACCCGGCCGCGGCTAAGCCAATCGACAGTGCCAACCATGTGAGCGACCAACACGGGATTTCGCAGCGCGGCGAGATAAACCGCCGTGCCCAGACGAATGCGCCGCGTCCTGGCGCCGACCGCGGCGAGGGTCGTGAGCGCATCGAGGCGCGGCTTGGCTACGACGCTGTCGCCGACCCAGACCGAATGAAAACCGAGCGCTTCTGTCCGGTCCGCGAGATCATAGATGCTGCTCGGCTCAGCCCGCCCGGAGAGTATCACTTCGCGTGTGGGCAGGAGAATGCCAAATTTAGTTTGTGTCGCCATGTTCATTGGTAAGTAGTCAATGCTAGTGAGGAGAAAGGAGTCCGTCCCCAACTACTGACTCCTTACTGCTCACTCCTTACTGTTCTCCGCGGATCAAGCGCGCGACATCGTATTCCATGATCGTTTCGCCGCGTTGGTTCTTCACCCACTGGCGATAACGCACGATGCCGCCGCCGCGGGCCGGCACAGGCTTGGTGTCGAGCACTTCGATCTCGACTTGAATCGTGTCGTTCACTTTGACCGGACCGAACAGGCGCATTTTGTCCAGGCCGGCAAAGGCCATGCCGGTGCCGTGAATCAGCCCGGTCTGCACCGTCAATCCTTCGGCCATGCCGAACGTCAGGCTTCCCGGCGCGATGCGCTCGCCGTAAAGACTTTCGTTGCGGATGTATTCCATATCGAGAAACAAAGGTTCGGTGAGACCGACCAAAGTAACGAACTGCAAGATGTCGTGTTCGGTGATCGTGCGCCGGCCGGTGCTGTAGCGGTCGCCGGCATGAAACTCTTCGAATGTTTTTCCTGTCATAGGATCTTCTCGTTTTTGAACTCGTCGATCGGCTTCGTCGCTCATGCCCGAGCCAGCTCTTGAGAATCTCGCCGTTGTGCTCGCCGAGCAGCGGCGGCGGCAAGCGCACCGACGCGGGAGTCACGGAAAATTTCACGGGGATCCCCGCCATGGGAACTTTTCCCGCCGTCGGATGTTCGACTTCCATCAGCATCTCGCGATGCAGCACTTGCGGCGCCTTGAAGACCTGATCGATAGTCTGCACCGGCGCGCAGGGAACTTCGGCGTCGGTCAATAATTTGAACCAAGTTTCGTTGTCGCGCTGCAGAAACAGTCTCCGAAAGCAGCTCGATCAGCTCGGCGCGATTTTCCACGCGCTTCGAGTTGTTGGCGAAGCGGGTATCGTCGGTTAAGTCAGTGCGACCGATGGCCTGGCAAAAACGTTTCCAGATCACCTCGCTGGCGACGCCGATGACCAGATAGCCGTCGGCGGTTTTGAAGTTCTGATAGGGCACGATGTTCGGATGAGCGTTGCCCCAACGGCTCGGGATCTTGCCGCCGACTAGATAATTGCTGCCGACATTGATCAGCGACGCCACTTCGGCTTCGAGCAACGAAGTATCGATGCGCTGGCCCACGCCGATTTTTTCGCGGGCGAAGAGCGCGGCGGTGATCGATTTGCCGAGCATCAGTCCGGCGACCAGATCGATGATCGCCACGCCGACTTTGACCGGCTCGCCGTCCGGCGTGCCTGTGATGCTCATCAGCCCGCCCCAGGCTTGCACGATCAAGTCGTAGCCCGGCCAGTCGCTCATCGGTCCATCGGCGCCGAAACCGGTGAGCGAAGCGTAGATCAGCCGCGGATTGAGCTTGCGCAAATCATGCTCTCCCAAGCCGAGCCGCTCCATGGTTCCCGGACGAAAATTTTCGATCACGACGTCGGCGACCTTGACCAGCTGGCGCAACAATTCGACGGCGCGTTTCGATTTGAGGTCTAACGTTAGGCTGCGCTTATTACGATTGATGCAGAGATAGTAAGCGCTCTCGCCGCCGGCGAAGGGCGGGCCCCAGCCGCGCGTGTCGTCGCCCGCTCCCGGTTGCTCGACTTTGACGACTTCGGCGCCGAGATCGCCGAGAAACATCGAGCAATAGGGCCCCGCAACGACGCGCGTCAAATCGAGCACGCGCACGCCGTCGAGCGGACCGGGTTTAAGATCGGTCATGGTTCAAGCCGTTCAATCGCTCGTTCAAAACGTTTCTGGGTCCACAAGAACATGAATTGCGTCATTTGAACTCGATGCCTTTTGTCTTGAGAATTTCCTGCAGCGTTTCGACGCCGGCCCAAAGACCCGGGCATGCCGCCGGGAATCGCGGCGACTTCCATCGCCTCCATGACTTCCTTGGGCGTCGCGCCGAGTGTCAGCGCGCGCTCGCTGTGCAGGCGAATACCGCGCGGCCGCAACAGCGCGCAGCAGATGCCGACCATGATCAGCTCCTTGGTCTTTCGCGGCAGCGCGCCTTCGCGGCCGAACGTGCCGTCGACGTAGAGCCCTTTGAGCTTTTCGAAATATTCGGGATCGAGCTTGGCAATGATGTCGTAAGCATTGTTCTCGGAGCCCAGGCCGACTTTTTTGAAAGCATCCTTCGCTTCTTCCGCCATGTTCGTTTCTCCTTACAATAAATTGTAACGACGCGCCCTGTAGGGGCGGACCTGCGTGTCCGCCCATCGGACGGGCGACCACACAGGGTCGCCCCTACACAAGAAATCGAATTTCGATCCCTATCAATCCTTGCGCGTATTCTGCCCGATGACGACGTCGATCAGCGCCGGGCCGTTCTGTTCCAGGGCCCGCTTGATCGCCGGCTCGATGGCGTCCGGCTCCTCGACTCGCTGGCCATAGATACCGAACGTGTCCGCCATGCGCGCGAAGTTGATCTCCGGGTCCGACCAATTCGGCGCCCATCTCCGCCGCCATGCGAATTCTTTCCTCCGAGCCGCGAAATTGATTCTTGACCGCCATATAAGCGCGGTTGTTGAAGACGATCACGACCAGCGGCACGCGGTATTTGGCCAAGGTCCACAGTCCTTGCAGGCCGAACATGCTGCTGCCGTCGCCCAGACAAGCCACCACGCGCCGCTTCGGCGCGGCGAGCTTGGCGCCGATCGCGGCGCCCAATCCCCAGCCGAGATAGCCGCCCGAAGAATTGGAGAAATACGAACGGCCCGGCGAAAAATTAAAATTCGCCATCAGAATATCTTTGCTGGTCGGGCTTTCGTTGACGATCAAGGTGTCTTTTTCGAGCAGTCGGTCCATGGTACGCGCTAAGACGGGCCGCGCTGATCGGCTTGCCGTCCCAACCTTGCTTCACCCGCGCTTCGAGCTCGGCATTCACCTGTTCTTTAGCTTTCTTGATCGTCGCCAAGCGTTCCTCGCGGCCATTCGCCCGAACCGGCGATTTTCGGATAGACCTCCAGCAAGCGAGCGCAGCGCGCTCCTGCCGTCGGCGATGATGCCGAGATCCACCGGAAACACCTTGCCGATCTCCCAGGGATCTTCTTCGATGTGAATGCAGCGCGTGTCGGGCTTCATCACCGGCTCGGGCAGATAGCGATACTCGCGAATCAACCGGCAGCCGATGGCGAGGATGACATCCGGCTCGCCCCACACCGGCAAATTGAAGGCCGGATTGCGCTCGGCAATCTGAAAGCTCTGCGGATGATCGGTGGGAAAACTTAGAAACGAATAGCGCGGCTCCATCACCACCGGCGCGCCGAGCAGCTCGGCAAACTTGATCAGTTCCTCGATAGCGCCGGCCTTGGCGATGCCGCTGCCGGCGACGATGAGCGGGCGCTTCGCGCCTGGCAAGCATTTTTGCCGCTTCCTCGATCGACTTCGGGATCGGCGGCTATGCGCGGCGTCACGCGCGAACGTTCGCGCCGACGGATTTTTCACGTCGATGGTTTCGCCGAGCAGATTGCTCGGCAGGGATAAATAAACCGGGCCGGTCGGCGGCGTCGCGGCGACTTTGAAGGCGCGATTCAAAAATTCCGGAATTCGATCGGCACGATGAACTTCCGCGCTCCATTTGGTGAACTGCTTGGTCATTTCGACCAAGTCTTTGCCTTCGGTGTGGGAATCACGGCCAGTGATGCGCGTGTCCACCTGGGTCGAGGTCACGATCACCGGCGAACGATCGCGGTAAGCATCGTAGAGCGCGCCCACGGCGTTGCACGAACCCGGCAGCGTGCTCACTTGCGCAATCGACGGCCGGCCGGTGACCCGCGCGTAACCATCCGCCATGGAAACCACGCAGGTCTCGTGCAGCGCGAGCACGAAGCGGACTTTCTCCTGATCGGCAATGGTGCCGATAAACTCCTGCCCGCTGGTGCCCGGCAGACCGAAAATATAATCGACGCCGTGGTCCACCGCGACTTCGAGATAGGCCTGCGCCGCTGTTTTTTGCGTACCGCCATTCTCTGCCATTGTGAATTTCTCCTTCTGTCCAGATCATCATGTAGGGGCGGACCTAATGTGTCCGCCCAATCTGGCCGGGCGATCACACAGGATCGCCCCGACAATTTCATCGCGCGCGACCATCAATTATCGATACAAGCCGATCGATAAAACCGCTGTCGTCCAATTCTTTTAGCAATGAAATGTTCATGATCCGCTCCGGTGGAACCTTCGCCGCTTCCGGCCGCTCTTTTGCCGCCAGGTCCAACAGCGCCTTGATGCCCTGCGCCGTCGGATAGGGTTTTCTCGGCACGATCTTGTTGGCAAAATAATCCCACGTCGCTTCCACCGCCTCCGTGTCGTTCGTGCGCATGTACTTGGCGATGATCGCCATGCTTTCCTGCTTGCGCGTCTTGTAAAAATGAATGCCTTCGACGAAGGCGCGCATGAGCTTCATGGCCGAAGGCCGATTCTTGGCAATAAAGCTTTGACTGCTGGCGAGCCCGGTAATCTGAAATTCCGCGCCGAGCTCGGACATATCCATGAGCACGTGCATGCCTTCGCGCTGCGCGATCGTCGTGATCGGTGGCAGCACGACGGCAGCTTCAACTGCCCCGCTTTCATCGCCAACAAACGCGTCGATTGCTCGCCAAGTTGCAGGATGGTTACTTCGCTCGGATCGATACCCATGCGCCGAAGCGCGAAGCGCGCGGCGATATCCGGCGCCGTGCCGAAGCGATTGACCCCGACTCTCTTGCCCTTCAGCTGTTGTGCCGAAGTGATACCTTTCACCGTGACGATTTGAAACGCGAAAGTGTTGACCATGCCGGCGATCATCACCAGATCGGTGCCCGCGAGATTGCTGGTCACGACGGCGGGTCCCGCCATCGCCACGGCCTGGACTTCGCCGGCGAGCATCGAAGCGGCCGCGGTCGGGCCGCCGGGAATGAAAATCAAGTTGACATCGAGACCGTTTTTCTTGAACAAGCCCGGCCTCTTTGGTAATCCAGATCGGCGCGAACGCCCCGGCCTGGGCGCTGTAGCCGATATTCATTCGCTCGAGCTTTTCCTGGGACCAGGCAGGCGCGATTGGCGAGAATAGCCCTGCGATTAAAAGTCCGGACAGCAGCCAACGCCGAATCACGTAAGGTTCTCCAATTGTTTTTCGCAAAATTTTTGAACGATCCGATTGTAGGGGCGGACCTATGTGTCCGCCCTGTCCTGTGTCCGCCCAATCCGGACGGGCGACCACATAGGGTCGCCCCTACACGGACGCCAATTCAAACAAACGCGTGGCATTGACTGTTAACAATTTCTCTTTGACGGCATCTTTGAAACCCATCTTGTCGAAGCTCGCCAGCGCCTTGGCAAGATCGACGTAGGGAAAATCCGTGCCGAAAAGCGCTTTGTCTTGCAGCCGGCTGCCGATCGCCTTTTGAAAAAGCTCCGGCAATTGTTCGGCCAGATAGCCGGAAGTATCCACGAAAATATTTTTCTTGTGGGTCACCACGCCGATGGTTTCCTCGACCCAGGGCCAGCCCGGATGGGCCGCGAGAATTTTCATACGGGGAAAATCCTTCGCCAAGGTATCCAGATGAATCGGCCGTCCGTAATCGAGACCGATGCCGCTACCGCCGTCGGTATTGGCGCCGAGGACGGTAAAGCCAATGTGAAACATCACCGGCTTGCCGCCGGCCTGCAAAACTTCCCAGATGCCATAATATTTCTTGTCGCTCGGATAAAAACCCTGGTCCGGCGGATGGAACTTGAAGCCAACGACTTTAGGATTGCGCAACGAGCGCTTCGGCATAGCGCGCGACGGCATTCAAGTCCTGTGCATTGGTATCCAACGAAGCGAGCACCCCGGCAAAGGATTTCGGATAGTTCGCCGCGAGATCGAGGACGTGATCGTTGGTATTGCGCGCGCCCTCGTGCACGGTCGACGGATGCCAGCCGATCAACAGCGCTTTGACGTCGTGCTGCTCATACAAGCCGGCGAACCCTTCCGGCGTTTGCGGCACCTCGCTCAAGTCGCGGCGAAAATAGTTGCACGCATGAGTATCGAGACCGCGGGTGCTCGGATGCACATGAACGTCAACCGCGCGCATGGGATCTTCCCTCGACGAAGGCGGTAACCCAAGGATTCGCTTCACCCTTGTCGAAAAATTTCTGCCCGGCGTCGGCCATAGCCGTCAAGAGCGCAGGCGCTTGCAGCTCATTTACCGGCATAGCCTTATTCACCGCGCGCAAATCCTTCAAGACGCTGTCGGCGCCGAGGTCGTCAATTTCGCCGAGCGGACCGCGCGGGAACTTGAGGCCGTCCGTGGCGATAAAATCGACCGTTGCCGGCGTTTCGCCCAATTCGACGGTGCGTGCGGCGGCGACGCGCACCGAGGTCAGCAAGGCGAGCTTGATCAAAGCCTGATCCGGCGCTCGACCGGTACGCTCGAATAAATTGTAAATCGCCGGGTTGGGCTTCTGGTCGACGTAAAAAAACGGATTGTCTTTTGCCAAAGCGGCCAAGAGCTTCGAGGATCTCAGATAACTGTCGCCGCGAAATTCGTGCATCACCCGCGTCACGTCTTCGACGATGGAAGGCTTCCAGCTATCGTAACTCAAACAAGGCGGCAGAGCGCGCAGCTCTTTGGCCGCGCCGTCGACTGCTTCGATGGTAGCGCCGGATTCGATCAGACGCAGCGCCATCACCGCATAAACCATCAACACGCTGTTCGAGACGAAACCCGAGATGTCTTTGGTCTCCACCGGCTTGCGGCCGAGATCGTCGAGGAAGCCGGTGAGAGTCGCGAAACTCCCATCGTTCATATCGCCCTTCACCACCTCGACCATCTGGGTGTAAAGCACCGGATTGAAAAAGTGCGTGGTGGCAAATCGCTCTCTGGCATAATCGCCGTCGTCGACCAGACTGCTTCGGATAAGCGACGACGTGTTGGTGGTTAGAATACCTCCGAAGCCACTATCGCGAAGCGCCTGGTAAACCAATTTTTTCGTTTTGCCCGATTCCGAGACCGCCTCCGTCGCCAGATCCGCGCTCGCCATGGCGGCCAGACCGGGCACCGCAATCAGTCCGTTCTTAACGTTCTCGACTTCGATTTCGGAAATTCGGTTTCTTCGCTTCAATCGCTCGATGGTTTGATCGCGCCGCGCCGTGAGATTTTTCATCGCTGCTTCCGCGGCATCGTACACGAGCGTTCGATAGCCCTTCTGCGCGTAGAGGAAGGCGATGTCGAACCCCATGACACCGAGTCCTAAAACTCCGACGGATTTAATCGCGTCTATCATGAACCGTTCCTATTCCTCGCTTCGCTAAAGCAGGTTTTCGACCAACGCCGCCGGTTGAATCTCGCCGGCACGCGCATCCTGAAATGCAACTTCGCGCAGGACGGAGCTGAGCGAATTCATCGAAGGCAGGATCGAGGACTCGAACTCGCGCGCAAACAGCGCGTAGCATTTTTCTACCACCTGCGGATGTTGGGCCAGGGCCGGCAGCCAACGGCTGATTTCCTTGATCGTCTCTTGTGGTTGGTTTTTGAACAAGCGCACGCTTTCGGCGTAGATCGTCACGATCTTGCGCACGACTTCTCGATGGTCATTGAGAAATCTTCGCGTGGTGGCGAGCGGCACCCAATGACAGTCCAGATCCAGGCTGTCGGCGATCATGCGAAAACCCATCGCCTCCGCCAAAAAGGCTTTTTCCGGGGGCAATAGCGCCGCGTCGATCTTTTTCTCTAGCAGGACTTCGTAACTTCTATCGTTGATCCCGGAGTCGACCAGCGTGACATCGCTCTCGATCGAGATCCCCCATTTCCGCAGCAAGGCGAGCATGACCATGCCGGCCATGCGCTTTGGCTCGTTGATACCGATGCGCTTACCCTTAAGATCCTGCGATGCTGCTGATGCTTGGCTCGGCAGCGAGATAAAACGCCGGACGATTCAATAGGCCGGCGACGATGACTAAATCGCTGCCATCGAGCACTGAGAAAACCAGGGAAGGAGCGTTGGGGGTGCCGATCGGGGTTGCGCCCGAGACGATATCCGGCACCGCCCGCTCTTCGTTGCGCTGATTGACGATCTCAACCGGAAGTTTCTCGCGCTCGAAGAGCCCTGCCGCCTGCGCGATCAACGGCAAAAAACGTCCGACACTGGATACACCAATGCCTATTTTTATCGGATCCATTCGTTGTGGCTTACGCGACCACGGGCTGCTGTATCGGTAAATGACTCGCAACGGGAGGCACGCGGCTTCTTGGCACGCCGTTCACGCCAGCGTTCCCGGCTCCCATCAACAACAACCGCCCCTTCCCCGTATTACAGAGCTGATAGGCCTGTCCGGCCTCGAGCATCACCGTGTCGTGTTCTTTGAGGACGAATTCTTTGTGCGGCGTGCGCACGGTGCATTCGCCTTCGAGCACCATGAAAATATGATCATCGTTCTCGTGGTAGTGCATGTCGTCTTGGATGCCGGGGTCGCAGTTGATCACCCACGCATAGGCGAGTTTAGTCCGCCATAAGGTCAAACGGCGGCTCTCCGGATGCGCGTCGGCTTCTTTGATGGGATTCTTCATCTCGACCATAAAATCCTCCTTGAAGTTACTGTTCCAGTCGTTTCAATCGTTCCAGCGCTTGACGTTCAAGCGTTCAGGCTCACTCGTGACTGCGCTTTGGACGTTCCTTAGGTTTCACCAGCCGCCCGTGCGTACCGTCGCAATACGGGAGGTCCTTCGACCGCCAGCAGCGGCAGATGGCAATGGTCGTGGGTTCGCTCAACTGCAGAATATGCGGAGTGATGTTGGTGCCCTCGTGAGAACCGTCGCAAAACGGCAGGTTCTTGCTCCGGGTGCAGCGGCAATAGGCAACCTCCTTCGATACCTGCTTGACGATCGCCGGTTCGATCAGATCTTCGTAAAATAGTGGCACGCGCGTGTCTCCTTTCGATTTTTGCTGGATAATTCCGTCCCCGGCTATACTACGCTTTTTAAGAAAAGTCGCGCGCCCGCCGACACCGGGTCGGCTTTTGCGTCGGCTCTAGCGTAGAGAAGTCTGCAAAACGGTTTGACGGCGTTTGAGATTCTCAATCCGCCACGACGTGATTCTAAAATTACGCTCGCAGATCAAACCGACGGATTCGACGTCAGGCGAGCAAGGCCAATATCGCCTTTCTCCCAACACGGCGGTCGCAGGTGACCAAAGCCTATCTGACTTCCCGCCCCTTCATGACTTCTTTCACCAGATTGAACATCGGCGTCATGTCGGCGTACTTGGGATCGGAGACGTCGAAGTATCTCTTGCCCGGTGCCAGGCGGTTTTGCGGAACGAGCATATCTTTGGGGATATCCGTCCGTCGCGAGTTCGGTGCGTCCTCACCGTACAGATCGTTGTACTTCTGGAGCGCGATCTGGCCCCGCCGCGAGAGAAACCAGTTGATGAAAACCTTTGCCGCGTTCGGATTTGGGCCGCCCTTGATCAAGCTCATCGAGCCGCCGCCGGTAGTCAACTCCAATCCTTCTTTCCAGTCGACGTTGTCGAGCTCATCGACCGGCAGGCCCTGGTTTTTTGCCCGGTTTGCTTCGCGGCAACCGACGCACAGGGCAAATTTCCCTTGCGCCAACCAGTCGGTAATTTGGCGCCGGTCGCGCCCCAAGGTCGGCTGCATATCGCCGAACAGCCGCTTGATAAACTCCGGCCCAAGGTCCGGATGATAATACATGAACTGGAGTCCGCCGCCGAGACCTGTGCTCGTAGGCTCCTGGGAAACATACTTACCCTTCCATTTCGGCGCGACCAAATCCCAATAGGACTTAAATTCCTTCGGGGATACCAAATTCGTGTTGTAATAAAAGCCCGACGACGTCGGGTTGGCGATATAGACGAAAATATGCCGTTGCTCCGGGTCGGTGTAGCGATGCCGGCCATCGTACCATTTACTCTCGTCCACGACCTCGGGCAGAATCAGCGCGGCCTTGAACGAATCGAGCGCCTTGCCCTGGTAAAGGATTTCATAGTTGGTATTCGCCCCGCCGCTGAAAAGATCGGCGACCGGACGACCGGCGCGCATTTCCGCAATAATCCTCGTTCCCAAGCTGTTGCCGGTGCCGTTGACCGTTACCAGTTTGATTTCCGGAAACTCTTTGCGGAATTCGTTAAGCAGCGGTTCGGTGCCGTAGCGGCCGACGTAGAAATTGAGCTTGCCCTCTTTCTTGGCGGCAGCAAGGGTTTTTTCCCAGGTCGCCTGCCAAGCCGGCCTTGTCTCCGCGGCGAACAATGCGCTTTGGAATATCGCGATCAAGCCGCACAAGAACGCAATGATTTTACCAAGCCCTTTCATGTCATTTCTCCTCGCGCCCTTTCATGAACTCCTTGGCAAGCTGATAGATCGGCGTCATGTCGGCGTATTTCGGATCGGTAAAATCGAAATAGCGCCGGCCTTCGACAAGCCGGCTGCTCGGCGGCAGCATATCCTTCGGGATATCGATACGCCGGGAGTTGGGCGGCTCTTGTCCATAGAGATCCTCGTACTTTTGCAGGGCGATCTGGCCTTTGCGCGACAGGAACCAGTTGATGAAAACCTTCGCGGCGTTGGGGTGCGGTCCGCCCTTGATGAAACTGATCGAGCCGCCGCCGGGAGAGATCGGCAAACCTTCCTTCCAATCGACCATATCCATATCGTCCACCGGCAGACCTTGCTTGCGGGCTCGATCAGAATCGCGGCAGCCGACGCAAAGCGCAAACTTTCCTTGGGCGAGCCAATCCGTGATCTGGCGCCGATCGCGGCCGTAAACGGGCTGCTGATCGATGAAGAGTTTTCTTAAGAAATCCGCCCCAAGGTCTGGATGATAAAAGAAAAACTGCAGCGAAGGACCGATGCCCGTGCTGCTCGGCTCTTGGGAAACATACTTCCCTTTCCATTTCGGGTTGACGAGATCCCAATAGGATTTGAATTCTTTCGGATTGACGAGATGGGTGTTGAAATAAATACTCGTCGAAGTCGGATTGGCCAAGTAAATGAATACATGCTGCCGTTCGGGATCGTTGTAGCTGTGCTTGCCGCCGTACCACTTGGATTCATCAAGAATTTCAGGAAGTATCAGCGCCGACTTGATGGATC
>CAWERH010000048.1:0-28095 GCA_963811315.1 uncultured delta proteobacterium | reverse complement strand
TCGATGCAGCGTTCTGATGAGCAGAAGCCGCAGACCGTCACGTTCCCCAATGGCACGATGTTCGGCGGCGCATCCGGCCAACAAGCGAGCTCGCTGGCGCAGCTCGTTGTCGACTCCAACAACAACAATATGAAGGATTACGAGCAGCTCGAGGGGACGGCAAGCAAGAACCTGCAAACGTCCCAGCATGCCCTGCAGATGCTCGAACACCTTTCGCAACAACAGGGCACCGGCGAGATCACGTTGTTCTTTGCGACCGGCTCGGGCGCATTGCCGCAAAGCGGTCTGCAATACCAACGCCTGATCAATTTTGTCGATTACCTTTCGCGCATGAGTCGCGGACGCAAAATTTTATTCATCATGATCGGCAGCGCGTCGGCGACCGGCAACATGAGCGTTAACCAGCGGCTCTTCCCAGGAGCGCGCCCAGGCGCCGGAGCCGGCGATCGATCAGTACCTGGTCAATGTGCCGCACCAGTTTTTCAAGGTGCACGGCATCGGCGACACCTACAGTCCGAAGAATGTGCAGTCTGCCGCAAGAGCAGCGCTATCAAAACGTGCGCATCATCGCGGTATACGAGACGAACCAGATTCCCGCGCTGCAGGGATAGTGGCGGGGCGGCGGATGCAGATTCGGAGTTATCGACTCAGCTCTTTGAACGGATTGAAGACCTTCATGCCGGGCCGGCGAAAGTGCTTATCGTTGCCGGTGACGATGGTGAGGTTATAGCGGCGTGCCGTAGCCGCAATGTAGCTATCTTCAATCGGCATGCGTCTGGCCTGCCCGTTCCAACTCCCGTTGCTGTTCGGCCCAAACGTGCGCGACCGAAGCGTTGAAGCTGAGGATCCGCCCGTGCAGCGCGGCCGATAAGACGAGTCAACCAAGTCTGCAGTGCCTGTCTTTGCTGGCCCTCTTTGCTGCGCACCCAGTAGGCAAGTTGCGCGACGACCACCGCGCTGGTGTAGCAATTGTCCTGTTCAGTCTCCATCCACGCCGTCACGCGCGGGTCGCCGTGATGCTTCGCGGGTTGACTCAAGACATCGGCGTCGAGCAGCCAGCTCACAATTTGGACCGAAATATTCCCGCCGGCGCGGGGGCAGATCGTCCATGGGCACCGGGCAGGCTTTGAGCACCTTCAACCAGTTCGGTTTCGACGCGATGCGGCGGCACATCAAGGCGTCTTCCTCGGCGTCGAAATCGACGAGGAAATGGTCTCCCGGTTTGGCGGGCACGGCGGCCGGCACTGTCAATCGGCGCTTCGAATCGAGAGTTACAATCATGGTGGGATATTCCCACCATGGACCGGCGGTGTCAACCGGAGAGGGAGAGCACAGAAAGCTCGGGTCGAGGTGACTGTGACCAAGGTTCCCCTTAGATAAGGAGAAGTTGAAATGACATGAAACTCTTTTTCTGGCTCCCATGAACGACACGACTTGGCACCCCAAGCATGTGGGGCGTAATATCGCAAACGTCCATGACGGTTGTGCTGCGAAGCTCCGCTTGGCGCATCAATTTTTCTCCGATCCCGGCTCAACCGGCGTAAAAATCTGCAACGCTTCCCACGGCATCTTTAAGATTCTCGCCGGTAGACTGATAATCTCCGCGCCGAGCGCCGCCGGCGATAAGTAAGAAACCCGGGGCTGCTCAAAGGGACCCGTCACTTCGATCGGAATACCGATCATCGAGCCGCTCAGGATGGAGCCGACAAAAGGTGTACGCTTGAGAAGCTTGCTCCCCGGCAGAAGCACCGTCACCAGGCCTTTTCCGTCGATCATCTTTCGCTCCAGGTCGGCGCTTCCCTGCGCCGTGATGGCGTAGGGCGATGCTTCGATGATGATCTCAGTGGCGAAGATGCTCTGGCGTTTCCCCGTTCCTTTGACACTGATGAACCGGTAAGGAAACGCTTCCTTATTCAAATCGGGAAACGCCACATTGAAGTCGCCGGTATCGTTTAGATAATCGAAAGTTGCGTCGAGCGGCGCCGAACGAACGAATTTGCCGTCACGGGCGACGAAGGCAAATTCACCGGTGAGGGTGGATGCGAGCCGATCGCGGTTGCCGCCGCCCGCCACGCGCGCGTCGAGGTTATAGGTACCGCTAACATTGGAACTTTCAGATGAGAGACAGCGGCTGGTCGCGTCGAGTTCGCCATCCCGAACCGAAAGCCTTACATCGAGATCGATCCGATCGCCTTTCTGGACGGCGAAGCGTCCTGCCGTCCGGATGCCGCAGACGACGCTATCCTCAACCTCTGCGGTGATTCCGTTCGCCGTGAGTAGCGCCGTGACTCGGAGCGGGTTCCAGGAGAAAGCACCGAAAGTGAAGCGGTCCGCCTGCAATCGGATGGCGCCCTCCAGCGCCGGCAGGGCAAATTTCGCGCTGCCTGGTTTTTTTTGATTAACACCTGGGCCCGTGAGTTCGCTGAACTCTTCCCACGCCAGATGGTCGGCGGCAACATCCATATCGACTTGCAGGGCTTGCTGCGCGGCTGCCAACCTCCCGGAGAGAGAAATATGGCTGCCACGCCAGCGCAGGTCCGAGGATCGGATATTCAAACCGATCCCATCTCCTTGCACGATAATCCGTTCGATCACAGCGTCTTCTCCCTTGGGCGAGAGGGCGAGATCTGTAGCTGCCAGCGTTCCCCGCGCCGACAAGCGAAAAGGGGATTCATTAAAAGCATTCACCGCAAAATCGCCTTGCAGCAAGCCGATCCGCACGGGCGGGGTCAAAAAGGTTCGGTCCAACATCCGCTGGTTAAGCGTGCCGCTGAAGGCAAGGCCCCACTTGTCTTTGTCCAACTCGAACGTCGTGCGCGCCGATGCCGCACCAGCATCGATCGACAGCTCTTTGATTGTGAGACTCCGCAGATTGCGCTCCATGTCGATGGAGAGTTCCGGCCCCTTAGCCACAGTCAGCCGCCCTTTGAGAGAATAGTCGCCATCGGCGCGCCAAACAGCTTGAGCGGAGGAAAACTCCAACGGCGTGCGCAACATAAAATCCGCCGGGATTTCCATTTGACGCCGTGCCCACTCCATCATCCGTTCGCCGGCAACACCGCTTCCCATCGCGTTCACGCGCAGCGGCGGCTTGTCCCAGTTCTCGACGACCCCGCCGCCGGTCATGGATGCGTCGAGCATCTCAATTTTGGCGTCGCCAAACGCGAGCTTCTCATGGGTTGCGTCAAAAGTTCCCTGGGTAACGAAAAGAGGCGCCGGTAGCAGCCCGTGCCTAAGCACGACACCCTCAACTTTTCCCTTGCTCCGGAAATCCCACCGGCTTGGATCATTCAGCGGACCCGTGAGCGAGAACGATAGAATGTCTAGTTTACCTCTCGCGGAGATCTCTGGGCCGAGCTTTGCTTGAACCGTGTCGACTTTGCGCAGCAAGAGTTCAGTCTCTTCCAGGTCCAACTGCAAAGTTGCCGATTTGATATTCAACTGTCCCGTCCCGTCGGTGCGCAGAGAACCAGTGAGCCCGGAGACCAAAGAGCGGCCGATGGCTCCTTCCAAACTCTCGGTCTCGATCTTTCCGTTTTCGTAGTTTAGACGCCCCCGCTTTAGCGATATGGAATACGGCACCGGCTCATAGGAGACGGTCAGTCCAGCCGGTACGGCCGACACTTTTGCTGAAATCGCATCGAGAGTTTCGCCGAGAACCAGTCTGCCCGAGAGTGAACCGTCGACATGGCGAATCCGAGAAAGTTCCTTCTGAAACGCTGGGTCTTTGACATGCCGGACAAGCAGCGCCTGCAACTCTCGAGCGTCTGCTTCGACCATGATGTCGAGATGAAACGCCCCACCGGGAGCTCTTCAGGTCCACACGCAGCGCACCGTCCCGGCCCTTGGCTTTACCAAGGGTCGCGGAACATTTCCGGCACTGGAGAACCCCGGCAGTGATCGACAACGATCCACTGACATTTTCCAGATCGAGATCGGGCCCGGGAACAAAAATCTTGGCGCCATGAAAGTCTGCCGAAACTGCGGCATGCTGGTTGAGCGCATCGGCAAGCGACCGTCCGCGAGCTTCGACGCGGAGTTCGGGAATGGTGCCGCTTTGAAGATAACGGAATGCGTTCTGAACGCTGGTCACGTCACCCGCCAAGCGGAGTGCGGACTCTCTGATCGGGCCGACGTCAAGATCGCGCCCGGTGAGTTTTACCGAGAGCGCGGACGACTTTCGATCCAATGTAAGTTCCCCGGCAGCGTTGAGCGGCGGCGATACCAGCGGCAAGCTCTCGACGACAACCCGAAACTCCTTCTCATCACCGGTGACGATAGCTTTGAAATCTTTGGTCTTGAGGAGCGCCTTTCGGGATCCCCGCGCCAACGTCAGCGACGGCAGCGACCCGGCAATTTTCGCGCTAAAGTTTTTTAGTCCCGCCGTTCTAAATTCGAGGCTCAACGTCGCCGCACCGTCGTCAAGCCATCCGCTCGAAGCAGGGGAGACAAACTCAACCAACTTGCGCAGGTCGACGTTTTGGGCCGAGAGTCGCCCTTCCGACGCCAGTTTGCCAGCAGCCATCTCACCCTCTAAACGGATTTTGTCCGCGAGGTTGGAGCTTGCGGCGATGGTGAAAGCCAATTTGTCCAGCGTTACACCGAGGTGCGCATCGATGTCCGTCATCATTAGAGACCGTCCGCCGGCGATTCCAATGTCGGCGACTCCCGCCGTGTATCCGCAAATTCATCCCCGGCAAACCTGACGCGAGGCCTTGAACCGCGGCGCGGATTTTCTCTTCCACTTCGTCGAGATTGAATGACTCATCGTTGCGGGCCGGCAACCGCACGACCCATGCGGCTCCATCCGCGGTCACGCTGGAGATTGCCCAGCTCCCGGTCAGCAAGTGACGAATGGAAGGGTAGAGTCTAAGCCGCTGAACGCTGACCTGGATGTCCGTACCGAACGAGATGGCCGCATCCCGAATCACGAAGCCAGGCCGGGGGAACCAGACGAGGTCGATCTTTTCGATCCTCGCCAGCCCATTGGTCTTCTCGGCGACGAATTCACGAACTTTGGATTTGACGGTTTCGCTATCGATGATCCTTGAAGAAACCAATACCAGGGCAAACAACGAAACCAGGAAGAATCCAGCAACGAGCGCAAAGCATTTGATGAACCGAGTCTTTTTCATTTATTCTTTAACAACGATAAGACGGTCGTCAGTTGAATCAGCCATTTTTCCTCCAGTCACCAAACCGTGCTCGTTTGGGTCTCAGAAGTTCGTTTAAAAAGTCCAAATGATGGCAACCCCTGAAGTTCAACTCAAATCCCGCCTTTGTCCCCCTTTTTCAAAGGGGGATTTTCTCCGTGCGATTCTCACCCCTCTTTGACAAAGAGGGGAAGGGGAGATTTTCCGACGGAATGACGCGAGAATTATGTCGCGAACTTCTGGGACAGCACACTAGCTTAGGCCAACTGCTCAGCCAAAGACAAAGCAACAAGCTCGCGCGATGTTAGCTTGCCACGGTATCAAACCCCATTGGACCAAGGTCCAATATACACGCTCGGTCGGTTCAGCCTAATTTCTTTCAGCGGCACCGACTCCCGAACATGCGCCGGACAGCCTGGGGCACGATGGACGATATGTGAATCAGCCGAATCGAATGACACGAACGGCGCGCATTAAAACGCATTCCGCCTCAGTTTGGCTGATCGGAGCGTTGGCGCTCGTAATTGTAAGCGTTGAAACTTATGCGCAAGATCTCGAACCGAGGGCGTATGCCAATGCGCCAGTAGACCTCAATTTCCTGATCGGAGGGTATGCATACTCTAAAGGCACCGTCGGCACCGACCCATCAGTCCCGCTCACAGATACCGAGGTCAAGCTTAACAGCGCGGTCCTGGCGTACGTGCGCACCTTGGACTTGTGGGGCAGGTCGGGGAAGTTCGACGTGATCATTCCGTATGCGTGGGCATCATGGAAGCGCAAAACTAGCCGGGCAAGAACGCGCGCGGAAGGTTTCCGGATTCGGCGATCCGAGGCTACGTTTCTCCATGTTGCTTTACGGCGCGCCGGCGCTCTCGCTTGAAGACTTTCGCAACTATAAGCCGGATATTATTATTGGAGCCGGCCTAGAGGTGACTGCTCCACTCGGACAATACGACTCCGATAAGCTTTTAAACATCGGTACCCACCGCTGGTCGTTCAAGCCGGAGGTCGGAGTCTCGAAGACCATAGGGCCGTTTACCTTGGAGATGTCTACCGGGGTACGCTTTTACACAGATAATAACGATTTTCTCGACGGCAAAACCCTCCATGTCAACCCGCTCGTTTCCGTGCAGGCACATTTGATTTACTCCATTACTCCAGGGATATGGCTGGGGCTCAACGGTCTTTACTATACTGGCGGGGCCGGAACCATCGACGGAAACAAAGGCGAAAGTCTCGAAAACGCGCGCGTTGGCCTAACCCTCGCGTTGCCCATTAACCGGTACAACTCGATCAAGCTTTACGGCAGCACGGGTGTGTACACAAAGACCGGCAGCGACTTCGATTTGTTAGGGATGGCGTGGCAATTCCGCTGGGGCGGCGGACTTTAGGTTCGATCGTAATACAAAGGCAGGAACGTTCTCCTGCGACTTTACGGACCGGGTGAGTCGTGGTTCGACGAAACTTGCAGCCAGGCGATTTCGAGTTGGTGAAATAAGTAGATGAGTCGCTAGCTGACGGTGCTGAGTTGGCGCTGACCCGGGACGTGAACCTGCGAGTGATACCACGGCGCTTCAGATGAAACTCGCAACAATGAAAACAGACGAATTGAAACGAGATTGGTCAGAAAATCTGGGCAGGAACAAAATAGGAGAAACGATGGCAAAAAAGAAATCACTTTTTAATTCAGCGAAGAATATCAAACGCCGTGAGTTCATAAAGATCGCGGCAACTGCGGCTGCCGCCGTCGCTGTGCCGGTGCTGGCGCAGGTGCAGACCGACGTCGGCACTCTCGACAAGGAGCAAGCCGCCAAATCGATTCCCGAGCAAACCGCCATACTCGCCGTATGCGGGACGCGATTTTCCGACTCGCCCTTTTTTCGGCGATACGCACACGCACACGTCTTTTTCGATGGATGCCGGCGCGTTCGGCGCCCGGCTCGGTCCGGCGGATGCCTATCGGTTCGCCAAGGGACAAGAAATTGTGGCTTCCAGCGGCCAGCGGGTGAAGCTCTCTCGTCCGCTCGATTTCATGGTCGTCGCCGATCATTCCGACAACATGGGATTTTTCCCCGATCTTTTCGCCGGCAAGCCCGACTTGCTCGCCGACCCGACGGGCCGCAGGTGGTACGACATGATCCAGTCGGGAAAGGTGCGGACGCGGCTATCGAAATCATCGTGGCTTTTTCCCAGGGAAACTTCCCGAAAAAGCTGATGTCTCTGCCCGGCACTGCCGCTTATCGTAGCGCCTGGCGCGAAACCATCAAGGCCGCGGAAGACGCCAACGAGCCGGGACGCTTTACGCGCTTTCATCGGCTTCGAGTGGACGTCGAACACCGGCGGAAACAACCTGCACCGCAACGTCATCTTTCGCGAGAACGGACGAACGCGCCCGCTTGGTCGAGCCTTACACCACGCAAAAGCCGCTCGGGCAGCGACAATCCGCGCGAACTATGGAAATGGATGGCCGCAGCGGAAGAAAAAACCGGCAGCGAATATGCTCGCCCTGGCGCACAACGGCAATCTCAGCAATGGCCGCATGTTTCCGATCATTGAGTCCTTCACCGGCAAACAAGATCGACCGCGACTATGCCGACGGCCGCACGCGCTGGGAGCCGCTCTACGAAGTGACGCAGATCAAAGGCGACGGCGAGACCCATCCGTTCCTCTCGCCCAACGATGAGTTCGCCAACTTCGAGCGCTGGGACAAGGGCAATCTCGATCTCAGCGAACCGAAAAAGCCCGAGATGCTTGAATTTGAGTACGCGCGCTCGGCGCTCAAGAACGGCCTCAAGCTGGAAGCCGAGCTCGGCGTCAATCCTTACAAGTTTGGACTGGTCGGCAGCACCGACGCGCACACCGGGCCTTGCCGCGGTCGAAGAAGACAATTTCTTCGGCAAGACCTCGAGCTCCGAGCCGAGCGCCGATCGCGCCTCGCATCCGTTCGTTAAAGCGCCCAACGGCGCCGTGATCATGGGCTGGGAAACAGACGGCCTCCGGCTACGCCGCGGTGTGGGCCACGGAAAACACTCGCGACGCGATTTTCGATGCCATGAAGCGCCGCGAAGTTTACGCGCACCACAGGTCCGCGCATGGTCGTGCGCTTCTTCGGCGGATTCGATTTCGAGGCGAAAGACGCGCAGAACCGCTTGCCGGCGAAAATCGGCTATACCAAGGGCGTGCCGATGGGCGGCGATTTGTCGAATGCGCCCAAAGGCAAGTCGCCGACGTTTCTCGTCGCCGCCCTGAAAGATCCGATCGGCGCCAACCTGGATCGCTATCAAATCATCAAAGGCTGGCTCGATGCCAAGGGCCAACTCCATGAAAAGATCTATGACGTCGCCTGGTCGGCGGGCCGCAAAGCGGATCCGACAACCGGCAAGCTGCCCTCGGTGGGCAACACGGTAGATGTCGAGAACGCGACTTGGACCAACACGATCGGCGCAACCGAGTTGATCGCCGTGTGGAGCGATCCGGAATTCGATCCGGCGCAGCGCGCGTTCTACTACGGCCGCGTCATCGAGATCCCGACACCGCGCTGGACCGCCTACGACGCGAAATATTTCGGCGTCAAAATGCCCAAGGAAGTTCCCATGACCACGACCGAGCGCGCCTACACATCGCCGATCTGGTATACGCCGGGAGCCTGAGCAACGGAAGGGTCGAGTGACGAGTGTCGAGGGCAAGAAAGATGTCGAGGAGTGAGTGTCGAGGGTGAAGGAAAGAAGTGTCGAAAGATGATCACCCGCCGAATTGTTTTTATCGGGGGTCCGAGTCCGAATTCAACCTGGATTCCCGCTTAGACAGCGATGCGGGAATGACGAAGAGTCTGGACGAGTCAGCAAGCTGCCGCGAAATCGGTCCAGCTCGATTGAAAGGATGAGACGAAAGTGAAAAGGCACGAAACATTGTCGAGTGACGAGTACCGAGACACGAGCAGTACGACAGCACCGCTCTCCCCCTCGACACTCGACCCTCGACACTCGACCCTCGGACGCTTTCTGCGCGAACCGCTGGTGCATTTCCTGCTGCTTGGCGCATTGATCTTCGGGGCCTTCAAATTTATTTCCAGTGAGACAATCGAGCCGGGCAAGATTCTCATCACCCAAGGCCGGATCGAGTCGCTCGAGATCGCTTTCAGCCGCACCTGGCGGCGGCCGCCGACTGCAAGCGAATTGGAAGGGTTGATCCGCGACTACGTTCGCGAAGAAGTTTTCGCCCGCGAAGCGGTCGCCCTCGGCCTCGACAAGGACGACACGATCATCCGCCGGCGGCTGCGCCAGAAGCTCGAGTTTGTCTCCGAAGACGTCGCCGCCCACGCTGAGCCGACCGACGAGCAGTTACGCGCGTATTTGAAAGAACATGCAGACGCGTTTCGCGGCGATCGGAGGTTCACTTTCAGGCAAGTCTATCTCAACCCGCAGCAGCGCGGCGCAAATCTCGCCGCGACGCGGCGCAAATGCTTGCGCAGCTGCGTCGATCCGGAAGCAAAGCCGATATTGCAACGCTCGGTGATTCCCTCATGCTCGAAAATGAATTTAAGGCGCTGCCCGCCCGTGAAGTAGTAAAGCAGTTCGGCGAGAAGTTTGCAGCTGCACTCGGCGAGATGCCGGTTGGCCAATGGCAGGGGCCGATCGAGTCCGGCTTCGGCGTTCATCTGGTTTTGATGACCGAGCGGACGGATGGGTCAATGCCGGCACTCGAGGATGTGCGCGCCGCAGTGCGCCGCGAGTGGATCAACGCGCGCCGCCTGGAAGCCAACGAGAAGTTCTATCGAACCTTGCTGCAGCGCTATACCGTGACGATCGAGCGCCCGGAAGTGGCAAAAAACGCCGACGTAAAACGAGTGGCAGAGGCGCAACGATGAGCAAGAATCGGGACGCCACGAGTGTCGAGTGTCGAGTGTCGCGCGGCCTTCTCGCATGCGGCTATTTGTGCTTATGCCTGTTGCTTTTTTCTCCATTTCCTCTGTTCGCTCACGAAGTGCGCCCGGCTTATCTGGAGCTGCATCAAACCGGCGGCGAGACTTACGACGTGCTGTGGAAAGTGCCGGGACAAGGAGAAGACCTGCGTCTGGGACTCTATGTGCAACTACCGGAGAGCTGCTCGAACCTGACGCAACCGCGTGGCGCTTTCGCCGCCAACGCTTACACCGAGCGCTGGAGTGTCCAATGCGCCGGAGGCTTGAGCGGCGGCACGATCCGCATCGCCGGCCTTTCGGCAACCTTGACCGATGTTTTGGTGCGGATAGAGCGACTCGAAGGTACCGACCCAAATGACGCGCCTTACGCCCGCTATGCCTTCATTCGTTGTCGAGGCCGCGCCGAGCCGAATGGAAATCGTCCGCACGTATCTGGCTCTTGGAGTCGAGCACATCTTAACCGGCGTGGACCACCTGCTGTTCGTGCTCGGCCTCCTGCTGCTGGTGCGCGGATTCGGCAGGTTGGTCAAAACCGTGAGTGCCTTTACCGTTGCGCACAGCGTGACCTTAGCCTTGGCCACTCTTGGATTTGTTCACGTTCCGTCGCCGCCTGTGGAGGCGGTCATTGCCTTGAGTATCGTCTTTGTCGCCAAAGAAATTCTCCGTAGCCACGGCAGGTCTCCGTCCACCCAGCCTAGCCTCACAGAGCGTCAGCCGTGGCTCGTCGCATTCTCGTTCGGATTATTGCACGGGTTGGGATTCGCCGGCGGATTGAGTGAGGTGGGATTGCCGGAAGGACACATCCCGCTCGCGCTACTGCTGTTCAGTATCGGCGTCGAGGTCGGCCATTTCAGTTTTATCGCCGCGGTGTTCGCATTCATGGCGCTCGGTCGCTGGATGCTCCGTCGGGTGCGCTTATCGCCGCTGCGACCGCAATTTTTGGGCTGGCTGCGGCTGCTGCCACCGTACGCGATCGGCGGCACGGCCATGTTCTGGCTGATTGAACGACTAGCGGCGTTCTGAATCGCGACAAGCAGGGTAATCATGTATCAACTCTGGCTGCTTATCTTGCTGCTGATTTATTGCACATTTCGCGAATTGGTTTCTGGCCTTGGGCCGCAGAGGTCATCGTCATGTTCTTTCACGATAGGCCCAGACCAAGACACGGGACAGGAAGCGAATCCACCATGAGCGAAGCCAACGACAAACCTCTGGAAAGATCTCGCGGATCGCTGCGATCGTTGCTTTGCGCTTGGCTTATCGCTGGGCTCCTTGCCTGTTCAGCTACCGCCAATTTTGGTCGGCGCGGCTGAACAAGAGAAAACGGAGTCAGCAAAACCCCCTGCGCCTCCGCTGGCGGCGACGCCTGCGGCGCCGGCTACGATCCCGCTCGCCGATATTGCCACATGGGCCACCGCAGTATCCAACCTAATCGGTAATCTGACAGCGGGCGCAAAGCCCAGCGCGCAAATCGAAAACATCGCCAAGACGCTTCCTGAATTGAGCGAAAAGTTGGACGCGCAATTCGCCGCCACGACAAAGAGCCTGGAAGCGGAGCCTACGCTCGAGACATTGCAGAACGAGCAACAGCTATGGCAGAGCGCGCAGTTGCGAGCGACAGGCTGGTTGAACGCGCTTACGCTGGAAGCCACCAAGCTACAGGATTCGTTGAATCAACTCGCTGAATTGCAAAAACTTTGGAGCAGTAGTCGCGCGTCGGCGCAGGCGGCAAAGGCCCCCGGTCCGATTCTGCAGCAGATGGATGCAACGCTCACAGCTATTATCGATGCCCAGGCGCCTTTGCAGGCGCAGCGTGCCAACATCTTGAATCTGCAAAGCCGGGTGGCGGAGGAAGCGACGAGATGTGGGACAGCGCTGCAGCGAATTGCCGATTTTCAGCAGAAAGCTGTCGCCGGTATCCTCGTGCGGGACGCGCCGCCGATCTGGACGATCAATTTGTGGTCCGATGCGGTCGCCGCGCTGCCCGAGCATGCTCGCAAGATCGCCGGCGCGTATTGGAGGGATGTTGCCGAATACTTCCGCGACCCGCGCCAGGGCGGCGCTCTCCATCCCGCGTTCTTCATTGTCTTAGCCCTGGTGTTCTCGGCGGCGCGGCGCAAGATCGCTGTGTGGGAAAAGTCCGGCTCGCATGCATCGTCGGCGATCTTGGTCTTCGAGCGACCCTACGCAGCAGCGTTGGCCACCACTCTGGTTTTCGGTGACCGCGCCTTTATATTTTCAGTTGCCCACCACGGTGCGACAATTGCTGACCATCGTGTCGCTGGTGCCGATGCTCCGCCTGGCGCGGCCGATGATTAGTGCCTCGGTCGCGTTCGTGCTCTATACCTGCTGTTTTCTGTTCGCCGTCGATACCCTGCGCCAGACCTTTGCGGGCATACAATTTTCCGGTCAAGCGATCCTTGTCGCCGAAACCCTCGCCGCGATCATCGTGCTGTACTCGATGCGCCGCCACTATCGGGCAAATCATTGCCGCGAGAGCCGAATCTTCCGGTCTGATTGCCCTGAAGACGGGTCGATTTCTTCTCATCATCGTTCTCCTTGTCGGGCTATTGGCGGCAGTGGCAGGCTACATGCGCCTGGCGCGGCTATTGACGCCGGGTATTTTTGCCGGCGTCGTCCTGGCATTGATATTCTTTGCGTCTCTTCGAGTTAGCGCCGGCTTGATCGCGCTGGCGTTACGCGTGTGGCCGTTGTCTTCGCTACAGATGGTTGCGCACCATCGCGAACTTCTGGAAAGACGGGTTTATCGGCTGCTCGTTTGGCTAGCGGTCATGGGCTGGTTGGTCCGCTACCTGAGCTATCTCGGTCTTCTGGATCCCGCGTGGTCCTTGGCGAATGCCCTGCTCGCAACCAAGCTGGAGCGCGGCTCCATCTCCATCTCCATCGGCGATGTCCTGGAATTTTTTCTGACCGTTTGGCTGGCGTACTTGCTGTCACGCTTTCTTCGCTTCGTTTTGCAAGAAGATATCTACCCGAGAATCGATCTCGCCCCGGGTTTGTCCTACGCCGCTTCGAGCTTGCTCAATTACATTATTCTCGCCCTCGGATTCGTCGCGGCGCTAGGTGTGCTCGGGGTCGATTTTTCCAAGGTAAGCCTCCTGGCCGGCGCCTTCAGTGTCGGCATCGGCTTTGGACTGCAAAGTGTCGTCAATAATTTTGTCTCTGGTCTTATCTTGCTATTCGAGCGGCCGATCAAGGTCGGTGATACGGTTGAGGTCGGCAATCTTACGGGCACGGTGCGACGGATCGGTATAAGAGCGAGCGTGATACACACTGGCGCAGGGGCCGATATCATCGTGCCCAATTCGCAGCTGGTGACGGACAAAGTGACCAACTGGACGCTCAGTGATCAGCTTGCGGCGCGTCGATCTGCCCGTCGGCGTAATCTATGGGGCCGATCCCAAAAAGGTGATCGAGCTGCTTGAGCAGGTGGCGCGCGCGCACCCGGATGTATTGCGCGAACCCGCGCCCCACGCCCTCTTCATCAACTACGGCGCCAGCTCGACCAACTTTGAGCTGCGCGTGTGGCCGAGCCACTTCAACCGAGCGGCGGAGGTCAGGAGCGAGCTGTCCGCGGCCGTGTACGACGCGGTCAATGCGGCGGGCATGTCATTCCCCTTTCCCCAACGTGAGGCGCGATTGCTGCGCGATCCGACAAGTCGATTCCGACGGCGAAATTGTCAAACCGGTTTCCGGATTATCGGCTCGACCCGATCAGAAAGATAAATTGGGCTAGAAATGGGGTTGCGTTTGAAGACTCATGTGAACCAGGGTGCCCGTAAAGAAAAAAAGCTGGAATGGCTAGAATCATTCAACGGCAGACGGTAGTTTATGACAGGTCACGTTTGGCAAACATTCTTGCGGTAAACACGGCAGGATCGGTTTTGGCCATGATGAGCGTCGGATTGTCCGCACGTGCTGTGGGGTGTCGCGAATTAGATATTTTTTACCAAGCAACGTTAAACGGCCAAGAGGGATCTGGCTGCGCTGAGATTTTACGCTATTGGACTAAAGTCCAATATACCCGCTCAGCGCTTTTGTGATAGGGTCAGGCAAAACTGGATGGAAACAGAAGCGAGCAAGTTCTGTTTAGCTTTTGGCAACAAAATAGTGGATAAATTTCATGACGGTAGAAAGGAACAGAAAATGAAGACAATGCTTCGAGTAGCTCTATTGGTAGCGTTAATGTTTACATTATCGGTTAATTCGGCGATGGCCGCCGCGGGAGCGGGCTTGGTACCCCTTGAGCTGGATGTACCCCAAGTGGCAGGTGCGGCTCTCGGTTTTTTGCCGGATTATGAAGGATCAGATGACTACAAGCTCGGGATCGCACCTTTCGTCCGCTACACGTTTGAGAAGCAGGAGCGCTACGTTCAACTGCTCGCTAACGAGCTCTCCGCCAATGTGTTGAATCATCCGAACCTCAGACTGGGCCCGGTGTTCACCTATCATTTTGGCCGGGATCACAACATTGAAGATCGTCAGGTTAGCCGCATGAAGCAAATCGACGGCACCGTTGAGGGCGGTATGTTTGCCGACTACCTATTTCGTTTATCTCAGAATCCTCGGCATCGCTTGATCGTGGGTGGACAGGCCCAGTACGATCTCGGCGGCGAAAGCAATGGTTGGAAGTTTAGCGGATCCGCCCGATATTGGCATCCGATCGCCGAGCCCGTCGATCTCTTTTTTGCAACCCAGCTCAATTTTGCCACCAAGGACTATATGGGCACCTACTTCGGTGTAGATTCGACTGACTCGCTGCGCTCAGGGCTCAGGTCCTATACGGCTGGGGGTGGCGCAAAAGATTTTGCACTGTCGGGAGGAGCGACTTTCTACTTGAGCCGCTCTTGGGTAACCACTGCGGGGCTTCGCTACTCTCGAGAAGTAGGTCATGCCGGGGACAGTCCGATTGTCGATAAACGCGGTTCCGAGAATCAATTCTTTGCCGGCGTAGGCGTAGCTTACATGTGGCAGTGACGTGACCTCGTGGTTAAGCGAGTGACGTTCGTATGTTCGCGCTGAGTCCGTTGAGCGACTCAGCGCGAAAAAGGCCCACAGCGGAACCGAATAGCTCCAATCGGCGACGCGCTGCTGACCGATTGGTTGGATATTTGCCGCCGCGCTTCTGCTTCGTTTAAGACAATCTTAGCAAACGGCCGCTGCCCGAGCGATTGGTATTGCTGCCCAATTCTCCTATCGTCACCGATAAGGCCCCCACTGGACGCTTAGCGATCGTTTGCGCCAGCCAAACCAGGCGACGCACGGTCAGCAGCGATCCAAGCGCGAGGTACGCTGCTGCGCGATCCGGTAACTGATTCGACGGCGATATTATTGTGGAACCTGCTGCGAAGTTCTTTCAGCTTCGTCGGATGAATATCAGCCGGGTAGCGCTCACCGTTCGTAACGAGATGGCATTCGTTTCATCGCGGAACACGCACCTACCCAAAATTCCTTTTTGGGTTATCCCGATGATCTATTCGGGAGCAACCGATTGTGCTGGGGCTGGTCTTCCCTCGTGTTAGAATATAGCTACCTGCAGGATTTCGCTCATGGCATGACGGCGCCGATCGCGACGGCGCTCTTTTCTTCGATTGCATCGGGGATGTTGGCTCTCACCGGAATCGTTTTTTCTTTGGCGTTCGTCATGGTGCAGTTCAGCAGCACCGCGTATTCACCACGTCTCGTTTCATGGCTCAGTCGTGATCCGGTCATTTGGCATGGCATGGGCATTTTCACAGCGACGTTTCTGTATTCAATAGTGGCGTTAGGCTGGGTGGACCACGGCGGATCGGGCCGTGTGCCTTTCTTATCGGCGTGGTTGGTCATCTTGTTGCTCATCGCCAGCGTCATGGTGCTCGGGTTGCTTGTCCAGCGCGTCGCGCTGATTCAAGTACAAGGAGTCCTGCGGTTTGTCGGCAATAAAGGGCGCCAGGTCATCGCTGAGGTCCATCCGTCGATGCTGCCAGCGGAAGGTGACCAAAAGAAGGTTCCAAATATTCCAAGCAGCGTTGTGACCGACCTGCCGCTGACGCCAGACGTCGTTCATGCCGGAGAGCCAATGGCGATTGCTGGGTACGACGTTCACGCGTTGGTCGGCCTGGCGCGAAAAGCCGACGGTTTGATTGTTATGTCATTTGCAGTCGGCGACACGGTGATCGATGGCGACTGTCTTCCTGATGCTGCTCGGGGGCGTATGGACCTCCTGAGTCGGACCTAATTGCGAAGCGCTATTCGTCTAGAGCGTGAACGCACCTTTGAGCAGGACCCCAAGTACGCGCTTCGTTTGCTTGTGGATATCGCCATAAGGGCGCTGTCGCCGGCGGTCAATGATCCGACGAACGCGGTTCAAGCGCTCGATCAGATCACGGACCTGCTGCGTCGGCTCGGATCGCGCCAACTTCGGATCGGCCGGATCAAAGACGAACAAGGTATTTTGCGGCTGACGTTTCCCACTCCGACGTGGGAAGATTACTTATCGCTGGGCTTTGACGAAATCCGCATTTATGGCGCGACCTCCGTACAAGTCATGCGCCGTTTGCGCGCTGCGCTCCATGACCTTGCCGGCGCGATTGTGCTTGAGCGACAAACCGCGGTGCGGCAATATATCGCGCATCTTGACGTTATGGTAAAAGCTTCGTTTCCAGATACGCAAGATCAAGAGCTGGCGCTTCGACAAGATCGCCAAGGATTAGGGCTTTCGCGTGGGTAACGAAAGCAAACAAAGGTCGAGTGACGAGGGTCGAGTGAGAAAAAGACCAGATGCTCTTCTCTGTGTTCTGTCTCTGTTGTTTTCCACTCGACACACGACCCTCGACACTCTAGATCTCGAAACCGGTCCAGGTTGAGATGAGGTGAGTTCAGGAGCTTACTGCAGATGAGTTTTTCCACCAAGATCCTGGTTGGGCTTGTGTCCGGCGTCCTAGTCGGAGCTTTTTTTCGGCGAGCATGCGGCTGTGCTCAAGGTAGCGGCGGACGGCTTCGTCAAGCTCCTGCAGATGGCCGTGCTGCCGTATATTACGATCTCGATTATCACAAGTCTGGGAACCCTTCGATACGATCAGGCGAAAACCTTAGGGCTGCGAGCCGGAGCAGTGCTCGGCGGGCTGTGGTGCATCGCTCTGCTCTTTGCGTTTCTTATCCCGGTGGCGTTCCCCGAGATTGAGACGGCGTCGTTCTTTAGCACGACGCTCGTCGAACGGCGCCCGCCCTTCAACTTCATCGATATTTTTATCCCTTCCAACCCGTTCAACTCGCTGGCCAACAATGTCGTGCCGGCGGTGGTGCTCTTTTCGGTCTTTCTGGGCATCGCTCTGATCGGCGTCGAGCGCAAGGAGAGGTTACTCGACGTTTTGACCGTCGCCAAAGAAGCCCTGTCGGGTGCCACAAAGTTCATCGTAACCCTAACGCCCTACGGCATCTTTGCCATCGCCGCCAACACAGCGGGAACGTTAAACCTCGAGCAGCTCGGGCGGATTCAAGTGTATTTGATTACCTACGTGCTCATGGCGTTGCTCGTCTCCCTATGGGTATTGCCCGGACTGGTCGCGGCTCTCACCCCATTTCGCTATCGGGACGTGCTCGGGCCGACGCGCGATGCGCTGATCACCGCGTTCATGGCGGGCGATCTGTTTATCGTGCTGCCGATCCTTATCCAGTCGTGCAAAGAGTTGCTGCAGCAGCACCGGCCCACCGATGAGAATGCCGCCGCGCTGCCCGACGTGATCGTGCCCGTGTCGTTCAATTTTCCCCATACCGGTAAGCTGTTGTCGCTTAGTTTTATTCTATTTGCCGGTTGGTTCGCCGACGCGGCAGTATCGGTATCCGAATATCCACAGTTGGCGTTGACCGGGCTGCTGACCTTCTTCGGCAGCACGAGCGCCGCCGTTCCTTTCCTGCTCGATCTGTTTCGGATCCCGGCCGACACATTTCAATTGTTCCTCGCTACCAGCGTCATCAACGTGCGCTTCGGCACCCTGCTGGCGGCGGTCCACACGGTGACGGTAGCGCTCCTCGGCAGCGCCGCCATCCTCGGTGCGGTCCGTTTCAACGCCGCCCGCATCATTCGCTACGTGATCATAACTGTTGTCCTGTCGGCGGCGCTGCTTGGCGGGCTGAGAATGCTGTTCAGCACGGCGCTGAAGCAGTCGTTCGCCGGTGAAGAGTTGGTCTATGGCATGCGTTCGCTGATAAATTTTTCCGAGCCGCGCATCGTCAAGCAAGCGGAGCTTCGGGACGACGCCGGCAGCGAAACCTCATCGATACTCAATGGGATCAAAAAACGCGGCGTTCTGCGCGTCGGCGTGTTTACCGATCGACTTCCCTTCGTGTTTCTAAACCGAGAGCAGAAGCTGGTCGGTTTCGATGTCGAAATGGCGCACCACCTCGCTCGCGACTTGGGCGTCAAAGTCGAGTTCGTCGAAATCGAAGACGTTGGCCGCGCTGCCGCAGCTGCTCGCGGCCGGCCGGATCGACCTTGCCATGACGGGCATGCCGGTTACCCCGGAGCGCGCCGGCGAGATGTCGTTCTCCGTACCCTATCTCGACGAAACCCTCGGCTTCGTGGTGAAGGACCATTTGCGCGATCGGTTCTCGAGCTGGGCGAACATCCGCGAACTCGGCTCGTTCGCCGTGAAAATTCCTAACCTGCCTTACTACGTGGAGCAAATCAGAAGACGAGCGCCAAGCTTAACGCTCGATTTGGTGGAAACCCCTGAACGTAATCGAAAGCGGGTTAAAACAGGCGACCTTGGACGCCGTGGTCCTGCCGGCCGAGCGCGGCTCTGTCCTGACTTTGCTTTACCCGAAGTACACGGTGGTCGTGCCCGAACCGGATACGATCAAGATACCGCTGGCCTATCCGCTGGCCAGGCGCGATCAGGAGTGGGCGCAATTCGTCAATACCTGGATCGAGTTAAAGCGGCGCGACGGCACCATCGACGCGCTCTACGGCCACTGGATTCTCGGCAAGCACGCCGTGAAGCGAGAGCCCCGCTGGTCCGTCATCCGTAACCTTCTCCACTGGGTGGATTGAGAAGCGCCGGCTATCGCCGCGGTCCGACTGGCCGTTTCCCGATTTGACGAACTAACGCGTATTTCGTCCTTGACACGTGCACGCCTGACCGCCGGGTAATAACTAAGCCGCGTGTCCTGCCTCAACCCCGCGATGGCCTGTACAGCCAAGCCATCGAGGCATGGCGAACATAATATTCTCGGTACCGGTGACGCACGTGGGAGTGTCGAGGGGAAGGAGGGCGAGGTCGAAAAGATTTTACGTACTTAGCGGTGATCGCATGAAAATGTACTTCAAAATCGCATGATTATTTGAAGTGCGAAGGCAGTCGATGTTGTCGACGGACGAGGTAAGAGAGTGGCGAGCCAACGATCGCGCACGGAGCGCTAACGAATGATCTCGACACGGGCGCGGTGTCCGGGGACTTTTGCGAGCGCGCCATCCCGTGTAATAAGCGGGGCGTCGAGCGCTTCGGCAAGAGCGACGTAAGCCGCATCGTACGCTGTCAAGTTACGGCGGAGCGCCCAGATTCTAAAGAGGAAGAGGTCGTGAGGGTAACGGTTTATTGCCAGGTCAGCGAGATCTTCGAGCGCTTGCTCGCTCCGCTGCGCGTCCATTTCGCCAGAATGGGTGTAACGGCGTAAGACTTGAGCAACCTCGAGATCGATCAAATGCGGGGCATGCAGCGTGTCGTTGCCGGCAAACAGTCTCTCGGCTACTTTCCCGGACGCCGGTGTGTTGAGCAACACTTCCAGAAGGGCGGAGGCGTCGATGACGATCACTGGCGCTCGCGCTCGACGCGTACGGCTTTGGCGGGAGAGATACGCGGCGAGACAGACTCCCGATGCACTAAGCGCCGCCGCAAATCGTTGAGTGTGGGGCGCTCCGCAAGGCGCTCCACCTCCTGGAGTAGGTAGTCAGATAGGGAAAGCCCTTCCATCGCCGCCCGGGCTTTCAGTTTGCGATGAAGCTCGTCGGGGACATGTCGGAGCTGAATCATCTTTGACATGCCGACAACCTAGCTGCATGTGGGACACATGTCAACATGTGCAGAATGAACCGAATGCAGGGGTGATCATCGTCTGAAGGATTCAGGCGCGACAAATCGGAAGTCTAGGTATTGGACCAAAGTCCAATAGTTCTGTATTTTAGTTGCTGATAAGTATGCCGCTGTTCAGTAGTAAAGTCGGAGCATTTTGGAGGTAAACCATGAGTCGAAATTGGGTGAGTGTCTTATTCTTTGTCAGCGGTTCTCAATGCTCGGATCGCAGGAGCTGTTACGGAGGAGGATTTCGAAGTTAAGACGACGCAGAATTTGTTGAATTTGTGTACTGTTTCGGCGAGCGACCCGAGGAGCCAAGAGGCTATTCATTTTTGTCATGGGTATCTCGTCGGCGCCTATCATTATCATATGGCCGAGAGCGCAGGACCGGATGGCGCAAAGCGCTTGGTCTGTCCTCCGCAATCCGGTGGGCCTGCGCGAAATGAGGCGATCGCGATGTTTGTCGAATGGGCCAAGGCGCGACCGCAGTATATGAAAGATCCCCCCGTGGAAACCGAATTCAGGTTTCTGACCGAGAAGTGGCCGTGCGCCAAGAAGTAAACCTGCTAAGGCAATTAAGAGGATATGATGAATAAGATTGCAACATTTACGGCTGTATTCGCGCTTATCGTAGCCCTGAGCGGTGGTTGTACGATGTCGGAAACCGGACAACGAACTGCCACTGGAAGCCTGATGGGCGCCGCCGCCGGCGGGATCATCGGCGCGATGGCGGGAAACGCTGGGATGGGAGCTGCCATCGGAGCGGGTGTCGGCGCGACTGGAGGCTTTCTCTACAGTAAGCACAAGGAATCCGAGCAGGATGCCTACGAGCGCGGGCGCGCGGATGCGAGTCGAGGTCGTTAGCGAGCATCACACCTGCAAGATTATCACGTAGGTGTCATCACCAAGCCGGCGGACTTGAAGCCCGTTCAATTTGGCAGCTACAGCATCCGCGTCTACTTCGAGAGAAAGTGCGCATCCGGATGACGACACCACTTTCTTCTCGGCAGGGCGTTATCCGCCCTCGCGACGGTACGGTTGAAAAGGTCTTTCTCGGATTCACCATCGCAAATAAAAATAAAATAAAACGGTCATTTTCCGCGCGTCTGTCTCCGATTGCGAATGCGGATCCCGTTGCAGCGCTAAAATCCTCTCTGCAAGCCCCGCAGCAGAAATGACAATCAATGCTCAGCCAGTGCAAATGCCGGCATCGAGCAATTCGAAACGAACTCTCGAATAGGGGGCGCGCTATTAAAGCGCGACCATTTACTTTCCAGTTGCCGCACCGTATTCCGTTCATTCCGGTAAACTCCTTCGTGTCGCGGAGAGCTCTGTTTAGCGTCGATGAGTAACTGCACGGATAATTTGCCGTTCCCGTTTCCAAAGAGCCACTCTGACTTGGCGGTCATGGGCAAACCCTTTGCTGGCTAAAACCGAGGTGTCCTAAATATTCAAAAAAGTGCTGTCGTCTGTGGCCGCGGCGAGCTGGCTATGAAGTTCACAACCGAAAACTGGGTCGGGAGCGAGAGGAGAGCGTGATTTCAGCGGGCGTGCTGGTAAAATTCTATCTAATCATGATCCCAACGTCCGGCCATCTTTCAAACCGTCCATTCCGAAGTATCGCGCGGTGGGTTGGATTATCCATCTTAATTGTCTGCACTACCCTCGGAAGTGTGCATGGCGCCGACTCCGGCAGAGCCAAACGGGTGATGATGATCTCGACCGGCAGCCGGTTCTCGCCGGGTTTCGCGCTGATCGAGCAAAGCGCTCTCGATACGATGACGAAACTCGGCCCCGGCCGAATCGATTTTTACTCCGAATATCTCGATATCGTTCGCTTCCCCAGTGAAAGTTATCAGCGGATTTTCCGCGACTATCTGCGCGACAAATATGCTGACAACCCTCCCGATCTGCTGATGTTATTTTACGTCGGTAACCTCGGGATCGCGGTAACATTGCTGCACCAACTGTTCCCGGAGGTGCCGGTCGTCGTCGGTGGCTTTACCGAGGAGAAATTTGTCACCGATCGGCTCGGCAGCCTGGTCAGCGGTTTTGCGCAAAATGTCGATCCGCGCGCGACGATGGAATTGATCCTTCGTTTGCAGCCCGAAACCCGGCGCATAGTCATCATTGGCGGCACGACGGAGGTCGATCGTCTGGTCCTCGACCGGACGGAAAAGGCGGCGCGATCGTTCGCCGGTCGAGTGGAATTCGACTGGTGGAACAAACGACCCTTGGCCGAGATACGCGAGTCGGTAACCTCGCTGCCGCCCGGGACCGTGCTTCTGTTTACCGGGATGTATCGCGACGCGGCCGGGGAAACTTTTATCCCCGCGGGCGCTGCTCGATTGATAGCCGAATCGGCCAAGGTCCCGCTTTATGTTCTCTCCGATTCCCAGATCGGCGTCGGCTCAGTGGGCGGTTTTGTCGTGGACGTTGCAATGATGGGAAAGCGCGCCGGCGACCTCGCCAATCGTATTCTCGGCGGCGCCGCGCCGGCGTCGCTGCCGTTCGAAAGCCGCACTGACGGTGTGCCGATGTTCGACTGGCGGGCCTTGAAACGCTGGGGGATCAGCGAAAGCCGCGTTGCCTCCGGGCAGTGTCGTACGATTTAGAGCGCCGACCATCTGGGAGCAATACCGCTGGTATATCATCGCAGCCTTGGCGATTATAGCGCTGCAAACCGCATTGATTGTTGACTTGTTCCTGCAGCACAGTTCGCCGCAGGAAGCAGCGAAACGGATCTCCAGCGCAATCGTGAGCAGCTTGCCCATGTCACGCGAGTCTCGACGATGGGCGAGCTGGCGACTTCGTTGGCGCATGAGTTAAATCAACCGCTCACCGCCATCTTGAGCAACGCTCAGGCGGCCCAACGCTTTCTCAATGCTAAGCCGGCGGACCTAAATGAAGTCCGCGAGATACTCGACAGACATCGTCACGGACAACAGTCGGGCAGGCGAAGTCATTCGGCGCATGCGCGCGCTGGTTAAAAAAGAAAAACTTGAGTTTGCGCCGATCGATATCGCGAGCGTCATCGGCGACGTCGTTCAATTGGTCGACAGCGACGGCATTTTGCGCAATATTCACGTTGAAATCGAATGCCAGGAGGGCTTGCCTGAGCGCCCGCGGCGACAGAGTGCAATTACAACAGGTTGTGCTCAATCTTGTTGGTTAACGCGTTCGATGCGATGAAGGAAATGACTGCGACGGAACGCAACGTCAAAGTGGGGGCGAAAACAAATGGTGCCGGCACGGTTGAAATCTCGGTGCGAGATCACGGCACCGGTTTGACGAGCGATGAGCTGGCAAAGATTTTTCAGCCCTTCTACACGACCAAGCGCGAAGGGCTCGGCATGGGACTTCCCATTAGTCGCTCGATTATCGAAGCTCATGGAGGCCGGCTCTGGGCGGAGAACAACGTGGACCTAGGCGCGACATTTTATTTCACTCTGCCGGCGATCGATGGCGCGACATCGCCCGCTACGACTTTGGACAATCAGACTTGACGCAATGGAGCATATCCTGATCATCGTCGAAGGACTCAAGCGCGCCAATAAGAACCTCCGCATTGGACCAAAGTCCAATATCGGTACTTTTGCGAAATTCGTTAGTGTAATTGCACGCTCGTGGGTCGGCATGATGCGAATGCCATGCGGCTTAGGTACTAATCGTATTTTTGGGTTGCTGAAAAAGGTGCTTCGGAGTATTCGAAGGAGGGGAAAAAATGAGTCGGACGCTGCTTGGGTTACTAATCGCTGGGAGTCTTTTGGTGGGTTTAAATGTTTCGTCCGTACCTGGGCAGGTACCGGATGGTACGGTGAAGATAACCAGCAGGATGGTCGCCCCGGGCATCGGGCTCTCATGGGGCGAAGGAGTGTTGAGGTACAAGGACCGAGACTATCCTTTCAGCTTCAATGCCACTGGGCTTTTCCGAGATGTCGACAGCAAGATCGCCGCCGCAGAGCTTTCCGGTAGCGTGTTCGAGTTAAAACGCTTGGAAGACTTCAGCGGTAATTATAAGCAAGCTGCATCGGCGGACTCAGCTAGCGGCGCCGGCACTCGCGCCACGATGAAGAATCAAAAAGGCGTCGTTGTAAACCTCGTCTCCGCAGTTGAAGGGCGCAAGTTTACGCTCGCGCGCGAGGGCATGGATATCGAGCTCAAAAAAGCAGAAACCCTGAAGTAATGCGGCGTGGCGACGAAAGTCGCGTTTCCCTCATTTATTCTGACTTGGCGTATTGGACCAAAGTCCAATAGTCCTGCAGTTTTGGACCAAGTCCAATGCGGCGCTTAGCGAAATCCTCTATAGCATTTTCCATCACTGAATTGGCGAATTCGAATGCCGTGCATCCCAGCGTTGTGGGTACACGAATGAGAGGGGGAAAAAATGGATCGCACGCTACTTGGGTTCCTCTTCGCTGGGAGTCTCTTGGTGGCTTTCAATGTTTCGTCCGCTCGTGGGCAGGTGCCGGATGGCACGGTGAAGATAACCGCCAGGATGGCCGCGCCGGGCGTCGGGCTCTCATGGGGCGAAGGTGTGTTGACTCTATAAAGATCAGGATTATCCTTTCACCTTCGAGCGAAAGGGCTTTTCCGAGATGTCGACGCCAAAATTACTGCTGCAGAGCTGTCCGGTCAAGTTTTCAATTTAAAACGCGTGGCACTCTTTAACGGCACGTACCACAAGGTTGAAGCCAAGAATTCAGATTTCGCCGACGGGCTCTCGGGCCACGATGAAGAATCTAAATGGTGTGGTTGTAAACCTGGTGTCGACGATTGACGGCCGCAAATTCATTCTCGGCCGTGATGGCATGACGATAAAACTCGACAAAACAGAAACCCTGAAGTAATGCGGGGCAGCGCGACGCATGATTGGTTTGGCCTTAGCAAGAAATAAAACATCAGAGCAAAGTCTGCGTTAAATTTTATAAACACAGATCTCAAGATTTTTTCTGAATCTGAATCCTCTTCTTTTGTGCGCACTTTTCGCGAGCCCCGCCGTGGCGGTGAGGCGCAGCGTTGGAGCGCGTGTTGATGTACCATTCGTTGGGCCGGGAATTTGCGCTTCAGACAAACAAAATCAGGCGCTTAAGGTCAGCGCTTGGCGTATTGGACCAAAGTCCAATAGTCCTGCAGTCTGACTCATTGTTAACTATTCCGGTGTTGGTAGTAAATTCACAGCGTCCCGGGGCACACCGCGCATTGCCGCGTTCCGCTTAGTTAGATTGGAGCAGCGCGTAGATTGCGCGCTGGCCGCAAGTTGATAAAAACGATCGAGTAGGGCCGTCCCAGGAAGAATCACGACTTGAAGAGGATAAAACCATGAAGCGTCGATCTCCCATGCTGATTTTCATTGCCGTTCTGGCCCTCGTGCAGGGTGGGTTCGGCGTATTGCGGGCCTTTGAGTGGTTCACTTTGGCGCCGATCTGCTCGGTCAAGGGCTGCTGATCTTGCCGTTGGTCGGTGTTGTCGCCTTCGGCCGCGGCGGATTGGTGATTGTCATGCGATCCTCTATCTGCTGTTTGCCGTCGGCATGCTTCTGCAGAAGAGTTGGGCTCGGTGGCTGGGTTTAACCGTTGCCGCGATAAACATATTGCTTGTGCTCAATGTCGTCATTCAAGGCGAGCCTGTTTCGCGCGCGGTCTTTTGGTTGATTGTGCCGATCGTCATCGCCTGTTATCTCCTGTCGCCGTCCGGACGAGCGGCGGCCACAAATCGTCGAACGGAGTAGTGAATTTCTAAAGCGAAAGCGTCCGGAGCACGCCATATTTCTTTCCATATATTCGGTCTTCGCCGTCTCATGACATGCGCACCCGAAAGTTCATGTGGGAAAGGACTGTAGCTTCCTGCAACCAGTCATACCCAGTCAGCTTCCGCACTCCGACATGACTGGGGGGACCCTTGGCGTGGTTTCGCAATGGTATCGGAGCGTAGGTGCCAAGAGCGATCGAACGGAGTGGACCATGTGTAGACCTTGCCAACTGGCGTGACGGCGCGGTCCGACGCGCAGCTAACACAATGAGAACAATCGTATCCATCGCGCTTGTCGCGTTCGTTTCCATCTCTCTCGCCTTCGCCGCCGATGACATGAAGGCATTTCCTCCCGCTGAGGAAGGCATGACTCGCCATGTCATCAGCCTCCCGAAACAGGAAGACGAAACCGCTTTCAAGGTCGAGCTCATCATCGGCAAGACGGTAAAAACGGACGCGAGAAACAGCTACTTCTTTGGCGGCGCCCTCGAGACCGAGACTATTCCCGGGTGGGGTTTCGATCGCTACATCCTGCGCAAACTCGGCCCCATGGCCGGAACCCTGATGGCCGTCGATCCAAACGCCCCGCAGGTCGAACGCTTCATCAGCATCGGCGGCGAGGCGCGGCTGCTGCGCTACAACAGTCGCCTCCCGCTCGTCGTCTACGTCCCCGCCGGCGTCGAAGTCCGCCACCGCCTCTGGCGCGCCGAACCGACCGGGCACTTCGTGCAGAAGCTTGCTCTCCCCACCGGACAAACGGCGGTAGTCGCCGAGGGCGACTTTGAAGCCCGCTCAATCGGCAGCTACAGCGTTCGCATCTACTCGACACAAAATGCGCAACCGGATGACGACACCACTTTCTTCTCGTCGGGCGTCATCCGCGCCCGCGACGGTACGGTTGAGAAGGTCTTTCTCGCAGACCTGGGCAATGACGGTCCGCCCAGTTTGGTCGTCGCGATCCGGTCCGCCGGCTCCGGCGGCTACTTGTCGGCGGACGCATTCACCATTGGAAAGAACACAGTCGTCCTGCGCGCGTCTGTCTCCGGATTAGCTGCGAATGCGGATCCCGTTGTCGCCCTGAAATCCTCTCTGCAAGGTCCGAAGCAGAAATGACGCCTAATCCCTCCATCGAGCGGACCATGAGCGAGACGTTTCCCAGTCGGCGGGGACGGATTCCGAAAAAACTCTAACAAAACATGAGCGAGGTGCAGGCAAAATGAATCGAACAAATATGTTAAAACTTGCCGGATCGTTAATCTTGACCGGTGTTCTGTCCGGCTGTTTTTCTTTTGGTAGTGATGACGAAACGGTTCAGCAGACGAAAACCCCTACGACAGGCCAGGAACTCCAGATCTCAAGGCCGCCTATGACAGGGAAACTATCAGCGAGCGAGAATACAACCAGCAGAGAGACAAGATATTGAAGGGACAATAGGCGGCGGCTTCGGTGTATCGAGAGATTGTCGAGGGTCGAGGGTTAAGAACAACGAGGTGAATCTGCGCCTTGCATTTTCACTCGACACTCATCCCTCCGACCCTTTCTGCCACTCGTCCCTCGACACTTATGAAAATAAAAAGGAGGGTACCGCGATGCCGATGAGAAATCATCGATGCTGCGGGAAAACTGCTGCAGGTAAAAATTCGGGGAATGCTCAAGAAGAGCCGATCAGTGATCGGATCATCCAGATTGCCAAAGAAGCCATCGAGCGGGAAGGCAAGGTCCACGCCCTCATTATTCTTGAAGCATTCGAAGGCTGGGACCGACGCGGACGACTGGGGCGACGTGAGCTTCATGATCAGAGCAGGGTCGACACATCGAGAAAATGGCGATCGTCGGCGATGAAAAATGGCAAGACGACGCGGTTGCTTTTACCGCCAAGGGATTTCGTGCCACGGCCATCGAGTTCTTCATTCCGTCGCGCCTGAACGAAGCGCGAACCTGGCTGAGTTCTTAAACCCCGCGGTATTGGACCAAAGTCCAATACCAAAGCGTCGTGGGTTTCAGTAGCTTACGCTCGTGTTAATGAAGATGGCGGGCTCGAAACGCCACATAGTTTGGAGGGCGATTGTGAATGTTAAACGTTGTGAGTTGATTCAACGGCTGTCCACGAGGCTGGCGCCGATGCTGTTTCCCTGTCTTCTCTTAACCGTTTGGCGTCGCCTGTTCAAAAAAGGAGGCGCCACCGCCGCCGCCCCCC
>CAWERH010000047.1:0-164422 GCA_963811315.1 uncultured delta proteobacterium | reverse complement strand
GACGTATTTCTTGCTCCCGCATCGACATGCACGATCTCGCCGGTCACGCCGCGGGACATGTCGGAGAGCAGGAAGGCGGCGGTCTCGCCGACCTCCTCGATCGTCACCGTGCGGCGCAGCGGCGCGTTGTACTCGTTCCACTTCAGGATGTAGCGGAAATCGCCGATGCCGGAGGCGGCGAGCGTCTTGATCGGGCCGGCCGAGATGGCGTTGACGCGGATATTCTTCGGGCCGAGGTCGACGGCGAGGTAGCGCACGCTAGGCCTCGAGCGCCGCCTTGGCGACGCCCATGACGTTGTAGTGCGGCATCCACTTTTCGGCGCCGTAATAGGTCAGCGTCAGGATCGAGCCGCCGTTCGTCATCAGCTTCTCGGCGCGCTGCGCGAGCGCCGTCAGCGAGTAGCAGGAGATCAGCAGCGACTTGGTGAAATTGCGCCTCGCTGGTGTCGACGTAGCGGCCGGTCAGCTCGTCCTTGTCCGAGAAGGCGATGCAGTGGACGAGGAAGTCGAGCCCGCCCCAGTTGCTCTCGACCTCGGCGAAGACGGCGTCCATGGTCGCCGGGTCGGTGACGTCGCAATGGCCGACGACCGCGCGCGCCGAGCTCCTGCGCCAGCGGCTCGACGCGCTTCTTCAGCGCGTCGCCCTGATAGGTGAACGCGAGCTCCGCGCCCGGCAGCGGCGCGCCGCCTGGCGATGCCCCAGGCGATCGAGCGGTTGTTCGCGACGCCCATGATCAAGCCGCGCTTGCCGGCCGAGAATGCCGGGGGCTTTTGTCTCCGCCATGATTTACCTAGATCGTCGCTGGACAGGCCGACTCGGACACGAAAACTACAATGACACCCAAGAACTTTTTGACTTTTTCAGTGAGAACTAACTGAATTCTCAGTGCGCTTCCCTTTTCTTCGTGGCCTTCTACCTGGCGCTTCGGTTAGGATCACCCTCTTAGTTCTCCTGAGCGTCTGCTGACGGATTACGCGTTGAAATTCGTATCCAACCCAGATCATGTGCCGACCAAGGAGACGACGCGTTCACCTTTTCGCCTCGCGTTGGCATGCGACGCGACAGCTAGCATCCGGCCGGCTTCACGTCGCGTAGTAGCAATACTAAGAAAAGACTTGAGTCCATAACACGATACGAGGATCGTTGAAGCCCACGTTTTCCCGAGGCGCTTGTGAAACCAACACACGAACCCGACCAAGAGGCTCGTCGTTTTCAAGTTGGCGAACAGCGCCTGACGAACAGGGTCGGAATCCGCGCAGATCACGATCCGAAGACCTCTAAGTAGGAGAGACTTCCACGGCTCATCTCAGACGATCGAAGTGCCCGTCCTCGCTGCGTTCCCTTCAGGTGTGCGATAGAGTAGTACAAGTACGATCAGAGCCGCTGCGAATAGATATGACTGGACGACATTCAGGATCGTCGGTGCCAGCAGATTGGCAACCTGAAAGTAGTTACTCGCTAGAACGTAGCTCACCGCCACCCAGATCATACGCGGGCGGTCTTGAAGTGCACTAGTGAAAACCACCACGAACACAGGGAGCAATATCCCGTAATGGTGCTCCCAAGCAATGGGCGATGCGATGGTACAGCTTACGGCGACGATACAAAAATCGAAAACTCGACCTGGATCGGCCTCGCTCCGGCGTTTAAAAAGTGCAAGCAGAAGGATGGTAATAGAGCTGATGAGGGTACCAGCGTAAACCCAGGGGCTGTAGGGGGGAAAGTACAGGTCCGACCTGACATTGTCGTATAGGTTCGGATAATGGATTCCCATGAGCCGATTCAGGAGGCCATTGACGGACTGATTCGGATGAAAGGACTCCCCGTGCTGAGAGAGGAAAGTAAGGACGCGCAGATAATCGACATGATTTGCCCAGCCGAACGTCGCCACGGACACGGCCAGTCCCACCAGGCAAGTAGCGGTCACGGTGACTGCAAATCGCCACTCGCGGCGAAGGCCCGCCCACAGCAGGAAAAGGCCATAGTGCGGCTTGATGAGCGAGATGACACCGATCAGAATGCCCGCTGATGCCCGGCGGTCGGTCACCCAGCACAAAAGGGTAACGGCGAACAGCGCGTTGATCCAGACCTGGATCTGCCCGAGCGTAAAGGCCTTCACGATTGGATAAAATGTCAGAGTGAACGCCGCGGCGAGAATGGCGCAGCCCAACACGGTGACGCCTACTGTTATCGACCGCACCGCTCCCCCTCAGGCAAATCTCGAACAGCGCGGCGACAGCGATGATCGTGAGCAACAGAAACCCAGCTGAGACGAGATCCACGTGAGAGCGAATAGCCTCGAAAGGCAGCAGCGACGAAACGGGATATTGGAACTTGCGGCCTTTATTGAAAAAGATTTCCGTATAGACCGGTGTCGTCTCCGGTGATTTTAGGTAGTCCAGCGCCTGGCCCATCGCGCCCCAGGAGTCGTCGTACAGATTTCGCCCCTGGAGAGTGTCCGCCGTATGCCTCAGGACGGTTTCGTTAAAGCCCGGCGGTGACGCTAGCCAGATAATCCCGTTGAGCACGAAGGCATTCAGCATAAGGAAGAGCAACAGGTTCCGGGTCAGCATTGCAAACCACATCCAGTCAGCCGTTACCGCGGCTTCAGACTCGCGCCAGGTTCCGCCAGCACCCCTCGCAGCAGTGCCACCGAACAGCAACACCGCGCCGAACAGGCAGGCAGATACAATGGAGCGAGACAAAACCGGTCGCAGCCGACGAAGCGTAGTAGATCTAACCGCAATCACGGGTAGTGACGAGAAAACGATGCTGCACAGAATCAGCCGATGCGTTTTGGTGTCCTCTGGGCAAGGAGCAGACGGCCACCGAGATAGAGCGCCCAAGGTAGCAGGAGCATGCAATAATAATGTGACCAGGCGAGCGGGCTGAGGACATGAACGATGACCAAGACACACGAGAACTCCAGCAGATCAGGGCCCTCCGACACCGGTCGGCGCCATATCCCCACCATCAAAAGTTCCGAGAGATGCAGCAATTGTTAGTACCCGCAGAAATGCCTGTAAGGTAGAGCGCTGCAGTGGAAGGTAGCTCCAGTTAGATGCTCAGCTCCGGTTTCCATGCGAAGAAAAAACGCATCCATCGTCTGCACGTTGTACGACGCGACAGTCCCCATTGAAAAGGGCTGGACACACTGCTCGTACCAGCCGCGCGTCAACGCAAAGCCGAAAACCGCGTGCGAAAGGACAACAGCCACCAGCAAGGTCGTAGCCATACCCGGCGGCTAAACGCCAGCGTCGCCTCACCAGCAGGTAGGGTAAAAATAGCAGCAGCGGTATCTTGATCACAGTACACAATCCTATCACAAGACCCGCTGAATATTCGAAGCTTCTTACACCACGATTACCAACGCAGCCACGAACAACAGGAGAACGAAGTGGGAGGTGTTTCCCTCTCGAAGGCTATAAGATGAGCGGCCCGTTGACATGAAAAGACAGATCGTAAGCGGGTGCAACGGGATGTCCTGCGCAGTCCTTATGAGAAGCGCGCAAGCGAACCATTGCTGCAAGAACCCTATGGCGAAAAATGACCCATGCCTGCCCGATTCGCATCACCGAAGATGATAGCGGAGCCAAGAGCCAGGAAGAATTGGCAGATTTACATCATTTATAGACTCAATCAACGGCCATAGCGCATCGGGCCCCTCCCACACGGCCTGCCCCTGGGGATAGTACGATTTCAAGAAATCAGAGAAGAGTGTCCGCGGGGAAGAAACCGTCCAGCTCCAGAGCAAAACCACGGAGCTTAAAATGAGAGCAGCTATTGCGCCCAGAACGAACTTCGCCGGAGCATACCGACCTCGTACGATCGACTCTGACCCGGACCACTGCTTCGGAGTTGCCCTTGATTCATAACCACCGGTTTTATCCTGCGATACGACATCGTGAAGTTGCCGCGACTCTTAGAGTCAGATGCCAGTGACGGCTCGGATATTGACGGCTAGCAGCAGAATATCCAAGGCGCTGATAGCGCCGATGATTGATTGCCGACCGCGGGAGAGCGCTGAGGCGTGCTCCTCGTACCAGGGTGCCAGCGCTAGTCCCAGGAGATAAAATAACACTGCAATAGGAACCGACAGGTAAAGGAGAACTTCCCGGGGATTGTAGAAGACATGGAAAAGAAAAAGCGCGAAGAACCAGAGCAACGCGCCGCTCACCCTTCGGAGGTTTCTGCTCGAGAGAGAATAGAAGATAAGCGCGCCATAAGAGATCAGTAATAAAGCTATGCCCGCAAGCGTGGTCCACATCCCTACAATGGCCGGCAGATCAACTTCCGCTTTGGCAAAAACGAAATCTGCGACAGGTGCCACTATCCCGAGGAACAGAAACGCCGCTCCGACCTGCGCCATGAGTTCCCAGTCTGCAAAATGCGCAACGGAGGACCACTTGCTCCCATAGTCGAGCTGCTCCTGAATCGCGCCCCTGCCGCTGAAGAGGTGAGGTGCGAAGGCCACGGTCGCTGCGAGAAAAACCGCGGGCAGCACGAGCGTAAGCCACTGCTTGCGATGACTTACGCGAGAGATCACGAGGAACACTGCGCCACAAATCGGCGGATACACCCACGATGTCACCCCGACGACAAGTACGTGACGAGCAATGGCTCGCCCCGCCCCCTGCGCCTCTAGGTCCGGCAATCTACTCCCTGATAGGATCGCGAGAAGCGCGGCACACACGCTTAGGGAGTAACTCTCGGGAATGGAGAACACGCTGAGCCAGGCAAAACTGAGTGTGCTAGCGGCGGCCAGAAGGCCCCCTTCCAGCGCGGGGATACCTACCGTTTTCAAAAGGTGGAACAGCAGCATCGTCGCGAGCGATGCATAAAGCGAAAGAATGACATACATGCTGACGGGATATGTCACCCCGAGAAGACTTCGAAGAAGAATCGTAAGGGTGGCGGATACCGGGCCGTATAAGGGCCGCTTCTCGAACTCGACATAAAACGTCTGCGGGGACACCTCGCTGATACGTTGCGGAAAGTCTCGATAGTAATCCCGGTACTCGAGGAAATCGGCGCTTAACACGGTCAGGTTCCTCTGCTTCTGATCCAGGACCACCTGCCAAAGTTTCTCCGCCCGGGCTAGGTTGTGCGCCAGGAGAGACGACCATGCGAGCATCTGAATAAAAAAGCTCAACATGATGACAACACCCCAGCCGGCTCTGGCCCATGGAAACGTGGCTATTGGAGGATTCAAACGAGACATAATGTGTCGATCAGATCAGCCAGCACGTGTTGCTCAAACCGAGACGGCGTGCCGTAAGTGAATCTCTGGCGGAGCTCAGGTATGGGTACGCCGCCGTGTCTGTACCACTCAACACTGAGCGGAACAGCCGCGCGAGGCCGATGAATTTGTCCAGCTCGTGCACATTCTTCCGGTCGTCCAGAGGAAAGAAACCGTCAAGGATCGACTGATCTACTTTGTGAGCGCTGATCTCTTCCGCACCCCGGTGATACCGCACGTGGGTGCCGTCGATCAGACGATAGAGCACCTCGTCGTTCGAGTGTGGCTGGTCCTCTACCTCGTGAAAGTCTTCGATGATAACCCTATCAGTCCGCAGGGACGTCTTTGCCAGCGGCAGCTGCTTGTTGGCTCGAAATGTCACTCTCAATCCCGGACGGGGCTCCCCGATGTAATCAGCGGATCGTTTAGTCAGTCTGCGCCCGAGGGGGTTGAGACCGCCGTGTAAGCTACGAAACAGCGAGAGGAAATGGACCAGTATGCCAAAGTGCTCGACCCTTAAATCGACGCTTCTATGGGGTCGGCGCGCTTCACTCACAAGAAAGGCGAGATTTGGCATCAACGGCCAATCCTCCAAGGAATAGATTCGCGCGCGACTCAATCTAAGGACCTGGAACAGGCTGTCACGATCGCAAAAGACTGGAGTATCGCAGAAGTGTACCGCTTGTGGATACCGCTGAACGAGGTGCTGTTGTACGGCGACTAGCGATTCTGCGACTACGCAGTTCAACGTCACCTCGAACTCGACACCATCAAGCTCGTCGAGGTTCGACACGGTCCGAAGCGAACGTAACATAGGAGCGGCCACTGCACAGGATGATCTGCGAAGAATCGTGATGTCATCACGAGCGACACCCTCATTCAGAAGGGCCGGCACGATGAACCTGGAGACGCGCCAACCACCGCCGGCGATCAGCACCTTCGGATGTTCACGCCTCATCCGCACTCTCTTGCCTGAAGGTGCTCCGCGAGCCGGCGAGCCAAGGCAACGACCGTCATCGTCGGATTGGCCGAACCTGCAACCGGGAACACAGCGGAGGACACGCAGTACAGATTGGTGACATCATAAAAGCGGCAATTGCGATCGAGATGCCCGTCACCTGGCTCCCCCATAGGGAGCGCTCCCATATGATGGCTGGCCCCCCGAAACGTCAGAGTATCGTGGTACGTTACCCGGCCGATCATCTTCGTCACACGCGGGACAAATACCTTCAGAAACGCCTGACAATCCGTCCACGTGCGCCGCGACATACGCCAGCTCACTGCGGGTGTCGGGCTGCGGGTAACGAAATTATCCTGCTCTGGGAATTGTTCGAGGTTGATCACCATCTGCAGAGGATGCTGTGGTGCGGCCGTCCTCTCCGCCCATAGAAATACCGTGTGATTGCCAAGGTTCTCCGTCGCCAACTCACGCTCAGGCAGACTGAACGCCAGGAGCCGATTAAGCCGGGATCTCGTGTCTTGGAGGTATTCAAGGAGCGGCAGGCCTCGCTTCGGGACGACTTCGCCCACAAAGGCCTTTGGATGATCCATGAAGCCACCGTATCTCACCGAAAGGAGATTGTGCCACCCGTGCTGGCTTTTTGAGGCTCTGAGTTCGTGACTAAGGTGAACAGATTCAATCCCGCCACAGGCCACGACGAACTGCTTGGCCGAAATGATGTGCTCTCGACCTCCGCTTAGTACGCGGACGCTATGTATCCAATTGCCGCCGGGATCGAATACCGCTTCGGCGACGATGGCCTCGCAGAACACATCAACCGCGCCTTGCTGTCGTAACGCAACCCATTTCGGCCGGAGACGCAGCGGTGGAGCCTCCTCGTAGATCTCCACCACGCGCAGGCCGTGGGCCGCAACAAACTTGCTGTACTCGCCGAATGCTATGTCGCACGACCAATCTGGCCTCCCATAATTCGCGTCGACCTTGTCGTAATAGGATTGCAGTTCAGTGTGGCCTACGAGCCATCGCCTCCCATTGTGGGACCGCTCAAGGTCCAGCGCGTCCATCCTTCGCCACTTTCCCGACCAAAGCTCGGAAGTACCGCCGAGGCCAACGTAGCGCGGCAAGGTGTCGAATGCAGCGGGCACCTGAGCTCCAAAATCGAAGCCTCCACTCATGATCGGCTCCCGCCTGAATGGGACGCGCGACATCTCCGGGTTAGCGGACAGTTCTTCCGTCCCCTTCTCGATCACCGCCACAGTTTGTCCGCGAGCAGCAGCGACACGAGCGATCTCGTAAGCAGCAAAACCCGATCCGAAAATGGCTAGATCGTGGTTCATAAGGTTCTGCTGGCCGGCAAGAGTATAACCATTGCCCCTATTCAGTTAGACACTAGGTTTAGGTCGGCTTCCTGGAGTAAGGAGCATTGAGGTCTCCCGTCTTAAAGATATTTTGCGCGATAGTAATTCTTATTTGTCTCGTCCGGATGGTAGAGATAAGGCAATCCGAAGTCGATCGCCCAAATCTGAGACAGAGATCAATCATTCCTATCAGGATGGGCCAATAGAGGTTAGGTTTCATGCCTATCGTATTAGGAAATCTGTCCCGGGACTTCGTGGATAAGTTGCCGCCCAGATCCCGTCTGGATGGCGTTTGGCCATGATACGGTAGAATGCCTTGGTTCGCAGGGTCACGAACGCGGCCCTTACCCAACGAGGCGCGGAGCGCCATCGCTCGTACGACGTGAGCAGCTCATCGCACAAGAGCCTCCGCCATAGCTTCACAACGCTCTCTGGCCGAATCGCAGAGGCTCGTCTCTTTCCGTTTTCTCTCATCTCTCGGCGAAGATCAGGATTATCTCGCAGGCGGCGCAGCGCGGATAGGGCCTCATCGGGGGAGCGAACCTCGATGTAATCAAGCGCGGTTTGCCGGCCAGCTTGATACGCGGACTCGCAACCGAGCACTGCCGGAACGCCGGCGCACCACGCATTGTGGAGCTTCGAGGGCGGTTTGTAAACGTATGCTTGGGCGTTCGCGAACGAGCGAACGGCGACGATCGCATCGACATGGCTGTAGTCATGCCAGCGCTCGCGCGGGGCCACCCACCAGGTGATCCCCAATTCTTGCACCGCGGCGTCCCATGTAGGGCCTTGAAGCTCAGGCGCGAGGTTGTGCTCGTACCCAAAGAAGGCCGCTATTTCAAACCGATCACCACGAGCGGAGTCTCGCGGAATCAGGCCAGGTTGGGGCCAGTACGGCATGTAGTGACCAGGCCATAACGTAAGAAACTTGATCGCCATAGGATCTTTAGGATTCTGCACTATATGAACTTGTGCATAGGGGTGGCGCCCGATGAAACCCGGCTCCTCCCTATCGGCAAGTATGCACGCGACGAGCAGATTTGGTCCGGGCTTAAGATGAGTCGGCAAAAAATCTCGATGTGCAACCACGATCCCTTCTTCCGGTAGAGTATGGTTGAGTTCGCACGGAAAGCCGTCCGCTTTGAGATAAAGGTAGGTCTGCAATGTCCAGCTAAACGGCCCCCAGGAATCGACCTGGGCCTGGGATGAGATCCAAGACCAGTAACCCGCTATGGTGTCGGGTAGATCGCTAGCCCCACAATCACTTCTGGGGATGTAAAAGTGGATTGGTGGTAGCGGCTTCATACTTGTCTGTGCCATCACGCGATGATAGAGGGGACGGAGGTATCGCTTCTTAAGGAGTGCATACAGGCTCTGAGAATGGAAGTCACCGCCGGGATCGACTTCGTGGTTTTTCCACATTTGATTCCAGAGATGAACTGCATAAGAATCGGCGATCCGTGCAACGTCGAATTCAGGCTTGAGGATCTCGGAAAACTCAAACCAGTTAATAGGGTTGAACAGATGCACGGGGACACAATGTGCCGTGAGGTGAAACCGCTTTATCGCGTCATCGAGCAAATAAGGCCCGATTTCTCCCCATCTTAGTGCCGCTTTGTCTTTTGCTTCGCATGCCTGAAGACAGTACCCGAGGTACTCGGCTCCGGCTGGTGACTTCAACACACAGCTTGCAGTCACAGTGGTGTAATCATCCTCATGCTCCGTGGCGAAGACAAACTCATCCTCAAAATCGAATCTCCGGAGACAAACAACGTCCGTATCGGCCCACCAGCCCCCCTTTTCAAAGATAAGCTTGTAGCGAAACTGATTTGAGAAGGCAGAATAACTTCCTTTGCCAAAGCCCTCCTGATAGTAGAACATGCTTTCACGTGGGAGAATGGTGGACGCGTCGCAGATTGTTGTGCCGTTCGGCACGTCGCCCAGGCCTTCGTAAATATACAGGTGGTAATCGTGGCCATGTTCTAAAAATGACCGGATGCTGAGACGCTGCATCACAGGAAGGCTGTTACCAATCCACAGGCTCTGTACGATGTTGGACATGATGACCCTCTCGCTAACTCATTTTTTGACCGCGCTTAAATTAGCGACTACGCCTGCCCTTCGAAGCTCATAGCTGGCCGGAGCGCACGGGCGCCTCAAGCAAGCCACGCGCAAAACCGCCGGTTAAATTCCTCCCCATCCCAATCCTCCACCGGAACGCGGGGTAATTGAAAACCGTCGGTGCCCCGCTGGACAACACCCGTATTAGTGGAACAAGCGCAGTTGAAACCGGCCTGCCGGACGACCCCGACCGTCTCCGCCGTGTAATCTCCATAAGGATACGCGAAACTTGTGATCGGCCGTCCAACGATTTCCTCCAAGCTAGCTTTACTCCGTTGAATTTCCTCCTGTTGTAATACCGATGAGAGCGTAGACAACAACGGGTGGGTTAAGGTGTGAGAGCCGATCTCAATTAAATCTCCCCGCCCCAATGCAACCGCGGCTTGAAGCGAAAGCGTGCGATGTGTCTGTCGTGAATTCGGTTCGGCGTCCGCCCACACCAGCAGATTATTCAGCACGGTTTGACGTTCGCTCGCCGGTAAAGGCCGTAGTAGTTGCCATAGCGAGGTGTAGAGAGAATGGCGAGAGCTCGGAGAATCTGCAAACGGTCTCCAGGAGCGCTCACGACGCCAGCGCTCCTCGGGATAATAGGCAGCGTCACCCAACTCCCACTGGAACATCGTTCCGTTGATATCTAAAGCCGAAGAACCGGCGACAGCGATCCTGGCTGGAGCAACGAGTGTCTCCCAACTCGTCCCACCAGAATTCACGGCCAAGTCTGATATAACCTGTGGTCAAAAAAACCGTGGCCGGGAATGTCGTAGTGTTCCAGCAGCGGTCTGGCATTGTCGAGATTGTCGGCGTAACCATCATCAAAGGTAACCGCCACGGAAAGGTCCGGAAATGCATCCGCGTCCTGCAAAGACTGAGACAACGTTCGGATATGCTAAGGATATGTAAACCTTCGCAGCACCTCGAGATGCTGAGCAAAGTGTCGGGGTGTCACAAAGAGTGACCAGGGATCCCGAGGGTATTTCAGCAACACGGTGGTACATGAGGATTATTCCCTTACCCGCGCCCCCGGCCCAGCTCGCTGCTGGCGGGAACTTTTTGAGTTGACGACGTCACTCATAGTGCAGTTTTCACGGCCCGAACCGTGATTAGCACCTCGTACTCAGGGTCAAAATAATCAAGTTCTTCCTCAGACAGCTCTTCTTTAGCGAGTCCACTAGAGGAAAGAAGTCGCGGTTAAAACGTTGCCATAGGGTTTGATCAAAAGGCTAGCGGCCGAGAACACTTCCTCAAAAAGCCTCTTCGCCGAAGCGCTTGTGAAACTCCAATACCAAGCGCCCGCCGGTTCAGAAAGATCCCGTGACGGGTAATTCCCGGAAAGCTGGCCAACAAGACCCCATTCGGTTTCAACATACGATCGAGCGTTTTTAATGCAGCGCGCGAGTCGTAGATTCTAGAAGGTTGAGTCCTTGTCGGGTGAAGATGACGCAATCGAATGTCTCGGACGGGATATCGTAGAGCCACGCGTCAGGTCGGCAACATATAGTCGCCCCCGCGGATTGCCTTCGACTACGTGAAGCACCGCAGCATCACTGACGGTAACGCGGTCGCCTCCAAACTTGCGGGTGTAGAAATTGTCCCCAACCTCCAAAACGCGCCCTCGAATGTCCTCTTTGTGACGTGAGAGACAAAAAGTTCTCAATGCTAACATCGATCAATCGGTAGGCCCCGAATCCCAGCCCCAGTCCCTGCTGATCGGCGTTTAGTCGACGCAAAGCGGCAAACTGAACGTCATTCGGTGCAGCGACTCCCCCAGCTTGTAGTCTGCCAATCTCCGAACCCTCGTGCGGCGCCGGTTCGCCCGTTCGCGGTCGGATACAAACGAACTCGCGAAATTGCATAGCGGGCAGGCCGTCTAAGCTGACCGACGACAACTCCACGGGGATGTCACTACCCCCCACATCGAAGTGAATTCTTCCATTTTCATCGCTCGTAATCGCGTGAAATTGCTCTCAAAGCTTCGCCACTCCGGGGTCAAATGCATTTCTTTATACAAGCCAAGACCGGTCCAAGGCGCATGCGCTTTGCGCAATTCCAACCGGATACCTCGCCGACATGCGCAGATCGCCCCCTGAAACTTACCGCATGCCGTTGATCCGCTTTTATAACCTAAGCTCCATTAAGTTGAACATCATGGCTGATACCCGTTGCAGCTTTGCCAATATCCGCGATCCTCACCCCGCTGGGTCATCAGGCAGAGATTCTAAGTTGCTTGATTATCCCCCGCAACCCTTAGCCAGATCTTCATTGTCTTATGCTCTCATTCTTGGGCTTACCCACTGGAGCATGTTCCTGTTCTTGCGGCACAGGTTTTGTGTTACGCTTTCTCTCCGAAGGCAGGGTGGCAACAGAACGGCGACGTACCTTACTTTAATTGACTGCTTGTTTCATCGGACCAACTTTTACTGATTTGAGGAAACTCAGTATCTCTCGCGCGGCTATCCCATGAGCAAAATCATTTAGATGATCATCAACCGCGTGGACTAACAAATCGTGCTCAGAGTGCTTTAAAAAACCGCCCGAGATCCAGTATAGGGACTCCGGTGCCTTGCAATCCTTTCGTTACCTGCTGCATAATATGCTTCCAAGTCTTACCACTATCGGTCCGAAACATGATAACTCCGAGACGTGAACCGTTCCTGCGAATCTCCTGATTTAGTCGCAGGAGCTCCTGAGAAGATTTCACGAAATCCGGGGAGGGACGTTGGTGCCGGACGTCCTCTACAATGGCCCATGTGTAGAACAGATATTCAAGCTTCCCTCGTTGCCGATTAATATACCCCTTCTGCACTTCATCGAAAAACGACATATCGTCGTTTCCCACGCTATGACTAGCAGGACAGTGTCAGGTTGGTACTTCCGCCGAAAACCTAATCAATCATACCTTCTTCCCGTGTACCGTAGCCACTTACACCACAATTGACGACCCGTAGGCCATGGCGGAACGCTACGCCACAGCGTTTTCATGTAACAGAGTCTCGAGTCGGCTCGCAAAGGTGTCCTCTTGGTGGACGCCTACCCCCAGCGTGTACGAGTCTCCCGGTCGGAGAACGCGAACCGTACCCTTGGGATGCGGTGTCTGATAGTGCCGTGCCCGGCATCCGAGCGCATTAAATTTGTAGCTTACAAAATAATTTTCATAGGGAAGGTTGGGTTCGATGGGCTCGCCTCCTGGAAGCCTGAACAGCTTTGTCGACGATAGTTCAACCGAAGTAGTACTCCCCCAATATCGAAGTGAATGCGGGCGTTCTCGTCACCCTCTGGAGTCTCAAACTCTGCCTCAAAGTCTCGCCACTGAGTTGTCAACTCGATTTCCCTGTACAACCCGAGACTTGTCCACGGCTGATGCGCTCTGGCAAACCCGGCGACGATCCTTCGCGACCGGTCGGCTCGCGCGCGGAATATGAGCGAGTATCGCTGCTTCGCGGTGACCTTCAGCTTCGGCGCATTCAGTTGAATATCAAAGGCTGCATGGCTCTCGGCTCTCGCTATGGCGACCCGCACCCCATCCGGGTCTTTGGGCGGGAATATTAGGTTCGCCACACTGCCTCCGGCGACTCGGAGTGACCACTTCAACCTGTCTGATATTTTCCTCCTTGAAGTAGCCACGCGGATTATCGGGATAGTAAGTCTTCAGCACCGAGTACGGACGATAGACCGCACCGAGGGCGGTATGTGGTTCCATGGTTCCAACCCACCGAGGGGATATTATGGGTTTTCCTGGCGCTGATTCAGATAGGAAGTCTAGTAGCGTCTCTGAGAGAAAAATTCCCATCGCGAGCGAGAATGACAACAAAATTGCCTTGATCGGAACAATGATCCTGACGCCGGCCAACAGCGTCGACGTAATAGTCGCGAGGTATGCTACTGCGACACCCACCGCCACGAGCCTCGGGGCAATCGGATTTTCGCTATCAATCAACGTAAAAATAAAGATGCCTAGCTGAGCGCAATATAAGATCGCGACGAGCCCGAAGACACGAGTGTCATATGCCGCCTGAAATGCTATTGCCACAATTACATTCGTCGCCGCCAAACCTATCGCTACTGCGGTATAGGCTGTCAATGATCCTTGGGTCGCGAAAAACACTCCTTGCAGCACCGACACCAGAATCGCTGCGGTCGTGATTGCCACTGAAAGGATCACAAATCTTCCGCTCTTGGTGGCCGCGCGTGGCATCATCTCGCGGAATCAATTCTCGTCAAGATCTTTAATTTGATTTCAACTCTCTTATTTGCAATTGCATTACCCATCGCTTCATAACCTTTTGCATTACGGTGTCGTTCCAGTTCCAGAAAACTCCTCCCCATTTGTTTTCGTAATTATTCCGGTACGTTTCTTGTCGGCTTAACCTTCAGTATAAAAGCCGAGCAGAGAACGTGGCATTGGATGGAGCGAACAGGTTAGTGGGAAACAGCTAAAGAATTTCTTGGGTTTTAAAATTTTGCTCCCCCATGCAGTAAATCCAAAATCTCACGGGTGTCAGCTTCGAAGTTCGACGCCCGGGTTTATAAGCTCTCCGTCGCTTGAATGAACTGTCATTCCTCAATCCGATGAATATTATTCATCGCCTTCTATTTTATCCCACGTTGGACCGGAGATCTATTTTGAGGTGGTATCTACTGAAAGACCGCGTTAGCCTCACACTCGGGAAGAATAGCGAGGAGCCTGTTGCAATTGTTGCGTGACGTCCGCCCATAGTTCTTGCTTGGAAAGGGCGCGCACACGGACTAGCATTTGTTCCAACATTCTAGTTGCAGGTTTACCGCCGATAGTATTCGTGATGCGAATAATTTCTCGAGAAACCTTGGCTGGAGTCTCAAATGGTCGTAACCCGGGTATGGGAGCAGCCAAGAAGCCGTTACACGCCTGGTTTCGGTTGGTGATCTCCGCTTGCCAATCCGGCCGGCGCGAACTCAGTTCGCTGCGAATCAAAGACAAAAGGAATTCGTAACGCGCCAAGTTCGTCAGGCGACGGTAATCAACGAGGAGCAATTCACGCTCTTGTTCAAGAAACTCGAGGACATATCTCAGCTGCGTAGACGGCAACGTATATAACGTGACGTTATGTGGGTGGATACACGTATTAATGTGCAGATAAAGACGTTTCGCCTCTGCGAAGCGGAAAATCTCCGGGAGCTCAAACCAATTCATCCGATGCTCTGTCACGTTGAGCATAAGCTCCACACCTTTTCGTGCACGCAGGTCAAGAAAATATTCCATATTTTTGTAGAAGAGGTCACTGCGTAAGCCATAGCGAATCTCTCGATGCAGCTCATCGTGGACGGCATCCATCGAAACGGCAATGGTTTTAAAGTTCAATTTCTCGAGAAACTGTTTGGCTTTGAGATGCAGCGAGACTCCATTGGTATTCACATAAATCGTGCACGTGGCTCTGACCTTGGTCAGAATCTCGAAGATCCGTAAGTGCTCTTTAACAAGAAACGGCTCCCCGCCATAGAACTCCACGTGATCCACATGCGGGAGGATCTCTTCCATTTCCTTAAAAAAACGTTCACCGTACATGGATTGAGTAGCGGGCAGCTTGTCTCTCTCCTTGCGAATTCTGGATGAAGTTAACCCATCGCACATGACGCAGGCGAGATTACAGGTGTTCTTCAGACGGAAAATCAAAACTTTCGGATAGAGCGGCGTGGCATCATCATGCGCCCATCGATCGAATTGAGCGACCGCGAATACGTTCTTGCTAGAGCCCGCCTCACATTGGCGAATACAATGCCGACAATTCTCCTCATCGAGAATATAGTCCTTCATTTCGGCCCGGTACCGGCGATATATCTCTCCTCTCCAAACATCGATCACAGAGGTATCCTCCGTAATCTTTGCCACAGGGCTATGAGAGTGATTGCACAATCGGATCGCACCTGTTGCGTCGAAATCCATGCTAAGGAATGGGGCATAACAAAAGGGCCGAAGATTTCTCTGAAACGGGCTCGATAACAAAGTACGTACCGTTCTCCGTCTGTGCTTCGGCCGCTTTCCATCATAATCCGCGATTGTCAGCTGCAGGTCATTACCGGATCGCAATCGGATATGTTTCTTCTTTTCCACCTAGTCGGTCCTGTATCTAGAATTTCGTATTTTGCGAATTACGATCGAGACTGCTTCGTCTCGTTAACACGCATTCAACAACTTGTGGCCACCTTGCGCACCCGCTCGTGGAAAATAGTCTCACTGATTCTCACGTCGAAGCGACGGCGTACCTTATCTGCAGCCTCCCAACTCAATCGCCTACGTCGCTCCGGATGACGCAATAGCAAATCGATGGCATCAGCCAACGCTACTGGATCATGCTGGGATACCAAAACACCGTCCCGGCCATCTTCGATCACTTCCGGGATTGAGCCCGCATCGGTGGCGACTGCCGGAAGGCCCGTTGCCATCCCTTCGAGTAAGGCGGTGGGAATGCCGTCCTTGTCACCTTCTTCGGTTTCGACAAACGGCGCGACGAACAATTGGGCGATGCCAAGAAAACGCCGCACCCCATCTAGGTTCTGGCGTCCTTCGAGATGGATTTTGTCCCAGAGATCCAACTCAGCGATCCTCTGGTCCAACAATCGCTTATAGTCACGGCTCGCCTGACTCCGTTGATCGACTGTTCCCACTAGGTGAGCTTCAACCGGCAATCCGCGCTGGCGCAGAAGGCCCACGGCTTCGACCAGATCGATAAGACCTTTTTTCGGTTCGATGCGGCAGACCGAAACCAGTCGAAACGGCACCCCTTCCACCGGTTCGATACGCTGGATCACCGGAAAACAATCCGTGTCGATTCCATTTAGCTTGACCAAGATGCGGCTCGGGTCGGTCCGCGGAGCGATCTCTAATAGTTCCCGTTTGATACGCTCTGAGGTCGCGATGATGATGCTGCAAAGCTCCATGTGAAGCGGTACGACCTTTAGCTCATAGTCTTTCAAGAGGTGGTCCGCATCGCATTTCACGCCGCGCGGAATATCGAGAAGATAGCCGGCGACTAAAGCCATCAAGATCGATAATAGAAAAAATAAGAGTGCATATATTGCGGCCGATAGGACTCCACCATGCGCGTGAAAGAAAATGCCTGCAAGAAGTTACCGTGCTGAAATAAGTCCTGCCGGGCCATGCCCGAGCTCTCGCACAGTTTTTGAATGAGGCTCTCGACCCGCTTCGGCATGCGAGCCTGATAGCGTGCGAAGTCTCGCTCATGAACGCTGGGATTCAGGAATAAACGACGCTTAACTTTCCACAGGTCGCTAAACTGGGTGGAGAGGTACTCGCGCGAATCAAGCTTGGAGTAGACCAATCGCACGTCGAAGTCTTGCCCCGAAAGCTGAGTCAACTCCTGGTAAACGAAAGTTTGCGAATAAATCGGGAAGACATCGCATATTGTTGCTACAACCCGATTGCGCTTGGCTGCAGCAAAGAAACGACTTTCGGCAGCGAGCTTAGTGAGTGTAAATTGTTGGTGGACCGCGGCCAAGATATATTCAGCGGCCACCAGCGGCGCGCGAACCGTAGACGGTTGAGCAGCAGATCGCCAAACCGTCGCTCGTGTGAGTATAGTATTTCGTTTCGCTCCGCCGTCTCCTGTTTCAGTTGCTTCTGAAGCCTACCACACTCCTGCTCCACACGCGTTTTCGTTTGTTGTAATTCGGTCTTAGCTTGTTTGAGGTTTTCGATAGAATCCTTCTGCGCATCGATGATGTGTTGACGATGCTCTGCCAACTGCTGCCAGCTCACGCTCTGCTCCTCCAACAATGTCCTGCTTCGTTCCAGTTCTCCAATTATGCCGCTCCAGCTCGGTGAGTGTTTTAATATCAATGTTCTCAAAATCGAACTGGTTCGGCGGGCCAGGTCCTGTGTCATTGATTGTTTTTCGAGCGCGATCAAAAAAGACTCTAGGTTCTGCTGGATATCGAGCCAGAGTCTTTCCCATCCCGATGGTGAAAGGCAGTTAGGTAATATCGCTGACTCAAAGATGCACTGAGCGATAGCATCCGGGAACAGATCAGGGCAATGATCGTCGCGAACCATTTCCAAGAGGGGCAGTGCATCCTTGCCGCCGCCGAGAAGCAGTCCCGCACACCACGAGAGCAGATAATATTCCTGAGTTTGAATCTCATCCGGCGGCGATCCATTTGCATGTTCTGTTTTGGCATTACGAACACGTTTATCCTCAGAGTGCCCTTGTTTCAGAACGCGAAGATCATCCTTAAATAATTGGTAAGCATCGAGCGAAGCCCCGCTGGGTGTCATCCGATAAAACGCGAGCACCTCACGAACCGCGCCAAATCGAGCTCCGGTGCGCGCGGACTCTCTGCCAGAGATCCCAGTCAGGAGAAGTCCTGAATGAGCTGTCGAAATGCCGACCTCCTCGACTAGCGATTTGCGGACAATACATGCATGCACGGGAAACGCCGCGCGTCGTGCCAGCGTTGGAAATAAATCGCCTGTAGGTGGCTCGTAGTTATCCACAATGTGCGTGCCATCGCCGGCAACTCGGGCATAACCACAATGAACGGCATCAAGTTTAGGGTTTGCACGGAGCTCGTTCGTCATACGTTCAAGGTATAGCGGCGAGATCCAATCATCGGCGTCAAGAAAAAGCAGCCAGTCGTAGGGTGCCTTGGAAATACCGGTGTTTCTGGCAGCGGCTTCACCGCCGTTCGGCTGCCTGAGAATACAAATGCGCGGATCCCGCTCAATGAATCCTTTCACAACCTCGCAGGTCGCGTCCGTAGATCCATCATCAACGACGATCGCCTCCCAGTCCAGACAGGTCTGCGCCAAAATGGAATTGAGCGTATCGGCGATCGTCGCGGCTGCGCTATACGCGGGTATAATAATAGATACAGGCACGGCGTTATTTTGCGCTTTCAGCAGGATCAATCAACCTACATTTAAGCTCGGCCTCTCCGGCACCGGTTGGTGAGCAGCCGAGCGGTTAAATTCAAAAAGCATGAATAGCGAGGCAAGAGGAATCATGGCAAGAGCGCTTACAAAAGGGATGATCGATGCGTTAAACCGCGGATTGAAATACTCCACACTTGCCGACGACAGCAAATAGCCCATTGGCACCCAGGCGAGGGCTAAAACCAGGTTGTGTTGGGGAAGAGCTAGCCCGATAAAAACCCCAGCGATGGCAAGCCAACAAAGCACGGGCCAGAATGTTTTGTGAATTTCCTCCAGCGTTAAGCGCCAGCTCCAACTAGAGGCAGTAAATGTAAAAACTAGGGAGCGTTCTCCAAGCTCGGATACCGCTGGCTCGTGCCACCCCAGTCAGGCAGCGAACCGGATGCATCGGCCATCAGAACTTTCCATGCGAGGTAAGGAGTGGAAGCAACAAATGCCCAGGGATCTTTGAGTATGCCTTCTATCGCCACCCTGCGAAGAAGGCGTTCTTGTTGAAAGTAGCCAAGTTTCTGAATGTTGGTATCTTCTCGAATTTGCCAGTGGGGAACACCCTTAGGATCTTTCCTCCGAGAAGATCGATCAGCGTTTTGGTCGCGGGCCCATTTTCGTCAAGCTGTTGCTGTTCCGTGACAACGCGATTGAATAGATGAAGTCCCATTGAATTTGTCAAGGCAGGTTCTCCGGACTTATACCAGCACCATAAGATTGGTAGAGCCACGAACCCAACTGTCACGGCGAGTGTCTTAACCGCTAGCTTTAATCCGCGCTTCGTGAAAGGGAGCAAATAGATGACGCACATTGAAGGAACGAGGGCCGCCAGAGGAACGACCCGCAGAGTTCCTGCCCAGCCGGCAAGTACACCGGCCAGAAACAAAAATCGCAACCTCCCTGTTTCGGCGCAACGTACCGTGAAATATAGAGCGCCCACCATGGCAAAAAGTGTAGTGGCCTCTGACATGATAATCTGAGGGACGATTAGGCTAGGAGCCGACGCCCCGCCCAGAATAGCTCCCAGCAGCGCCGTTCCTCGGCGTCACCCTCGCAAAAGAAGATGGATCCACACCGCCCCTAGTACAACCATCCCATGCTGTATAAGTGTCACCCACTTTCCGAGGTTGTCTCCTGAAAGGCTGCCCACCAGTCCAAGTAAAGCTGGATACCCCGGCGGGAAGTAACCCGGTTGACCCTCCCTGAAAAATTCAGAGACAGCTTCTACGTAACCCGGCGAGTCGTTGGTTGTTCCAATGCACTGTGCTGCCCAGAAAGAGTGTGAACAACGGAGAGAAAAAAAATGAGCCAAGGAAGACTGCTTCGGCCCGAGCGAATCGGACCAAACCAGTAAGCACAACCGGCCAACAAGAGAATGCGACAACGAAGATGACCGGAGAAGGCGAGCGAGGCCGGAGTCTCTAAAACAATCCATCCCGGATGTCCAGCCGGATTACTTTAACGTGATGTCTCTACATCCGTTCCATTCCGTTTAACGCGCAAGACTCCGAGCCAATTATTGGCCTGAAAGATTGCAACGAATTTCCTTCCCTGGAATGTTAATGACGCGGGGTCGGAAACACCTCTATACAGAAGAAACGAAGGTGACGGAGGTGACCCGCCCCGATCGACCGTCTGCCAATTGGTCTTGCTGGCTAAGAAATCCCATCTGAGTAGTCGCCCATCGAGAATGACAGCCTTCAGGATCAGCTCCGAACGGTTTGCTCCAAAGTTTTCAGCTTTGCCAGTGGCCTGCAATAAAAACGTATCCTGCTGTCGATCGTTGGCGCTGACGAGGAAGCTGAGCGTGTTCATCGCAGCGAATGCCATGTATAAAACCGTGCCGAGAACAATACAGCACCGCAGAATCTGGGTCGCTGCAACAAGATGATTTGCACGCGATACTTGATTGGAATTTCGGTTCATTCGCCGCTCATATCACGAACAACTTTTCTATAGCCACGGCGAAACGGATCTAGCGCGTCGGCATAATCGATCACCTGCCGTTGGCGCATTCGTTGTAATACTCCGCCGACATGCGCGCGATGGCCACATCGGTGTACGAAGTTTCGATTGTCCTACGCGCAGCGCTGCCGAGCCGGTCGCGCAGCGCTCGGTCCTCAATCAATCTCTCCAGACAAGATATAAACGCCGCGGGATCTTCGCTCCTAGCGAGAAGACCGTTTTCGCCGTCGCGAATCAGTTCAGGCATCCCGCCTTGATCCGTGCTGACGATGGCGCGGCGCGCGGCCATCGCTTCCAAACACGAGTAGGGGCAGTTTTCCCATAGGCTGGGCAGCAGAAAGATATCGGATTGCGAGAGGCAGGAGCGGATGTCGGTTAGGTCAAGCCGGCCCAAATAATGCACGGAGCCGCGAAGACTCTCTCCTCTCAAGTACGGCAGCAGGTCGTCGGACATATAGTTGAACAAATCCTGTCCGGCGAATATGAAAGCCACTTCATAACGCTTCAGGATCGAAGCCGCGATCTCCTTGCAGAGATGGATGCCCTTGCGCCGCTCCATGCGACCGGAAAAAAAGATCAAGAGCCGGTCGCGCGGCAGATCGAACTTCTGACGAACGTCTACTTGTTCGGCTCGATCGAACAGCTCGATATCGATGCCGTTGGGGATCACTCGAATCGGGCGGCGGATGCCCAGCTGATCATGCACATCCCGCGCAAGAAAACGGGAGCACGCGCTGAAAGCACCTGCATTGCGCATGCCAAGTTCCTCCAGGAAGGAGCATAGAATGATATCGGTCCGGCGCACGTCGTAAAAGGGCATGATGAGACGAGCCGGTGAATGAAATTTAACCACCGTCTTTGCTTGCATCAGATTGTTGACCAACAAACCCTCGGCGCCGCACTCGGGCATTTCGATAACGTCGTAATCGTGCTCACGGCGCAACGCTTTTAATGCGCGATACATGCTCAGTCCGTTTTCGAGGCGGTTTCTTGTCCACCAAAGGCTGAGCTTGCCCAGGTGATGAATCCCCCGCATCGAAACACCGTCGGCGCGGAAGCGGTAAACGGTTACCCCATCATGTTCAAGAGCTCTGAGCTGAGTGGGTTCGTTCGCCCCTGCAAGCACATGAACTTCGTGACCGAGCTTGACCAGCGCGCGCGCCTGGTACCAGGTATAGGTTCCAATCCCGCCGTATCCCGTCTCGGGCGGGTATTCGAACGAAAGAAGAGCAATTTTCAAGCGAGAGATTGAAGCACCCGAGTGATCGAGGAATCGACTGAAGTGTTTAGGCCCCACGGTTTCAATGCTCTCATACTCCAACGCACCCCTTCGCTTAGCGCCGCGCTATTTTAGCTGCGATCTGCTGGAAAACTCGAAGGCCTATACTTGGGTTGCCGAGAAGACATCGGATCATCGCAAGCTGTTCCCCTAATCTGCCGGTCGATTCGCTGCCTGAGACGGCGTCCGGGTACGCAGGGGGCGGCGCGCTTATGCGCTCTATATCCTGGGCAACCAACTCGCGAAATCGCTCGAGAAGATCCGGGCCGGTAACTTCATGCGTGGAATCCTCAGCCCCCGGCACAAAGCCGTTCGACCCATAATCGGCGGACACGTCCGGAATAGTGACTGCGGCTCTGCATTTTTTTTTTACCGCCGGTCTTTTGCACTGCGGCGGATTTGCGGGGAGAGCTGAAAAACGGCCGGCCGGCCGATCTACAAGACACCTACGAAAGCTCAAATGCTTTTCAACGATCTTCTGATTATCGCAAATTTGCCGAATGCGCTTTGCGGCGGCTTTTCCCATCTCCGCGATTCTCACGGGCGGCGTCTGGAGGGCGCGCCTAAGAGCGTCTTGAAGTCCCCGCATTTCGGCGTTCTTCGCAATCCAACCGGATTGACCGTCCATGACCATCTCCGCCATTCCGCCCGCCGGGGATGCAATCACCGGCAGCCCGCTGCCCATGGCTTCCATGCAGGTGTTCGGAAAGTTCTCCCAGCGCGATGGCACAACCGCAATCCGGGCGCGCTCGAGCAACGACGGAATCGCGGAGCGATTTACTTCGCCATGGAAAACAAACCTCTCCCGCAGGTCACGAGGGATAAGACGATTGAGCAATGCTTCGCCGAATACTAAGTTCGGGCCGAGAACATTCGCGCCGATAAATTCAAAGCGGGCATCCGGATACTGTTTGACAGCAGAGACGGCAGCCTCAATCCACTCCAGTACTCCCTTGCGTTTTTCCAACCGGCCAAGATAACAAATGCTTCCACTGGACCAGGTATCGTGATCCCGTTTCAAGATATCCGAGTCACCCATAGGGTAAGGAATAACTTCGATTGAATGCTTTGAAAGACCGTAATGAGCTTCTGCTTGGCCGGCAAGAAAACGGCTGGGACAAAGCAACGCATCCGCAGCCGAGATTGTATAATCCTCAACTCTTTTCGCAGCCAACCAACGCGCAGGCGCAATATTCCAATCGTTGTGCGGCACGACGAATTCCGTCGGCGAGTGGAGATGAACGAAACAAGGAGGGCGTCTTTTCGGCCCCAATCCAAGAGCCCGGCGAACCTGGAAATAATAGAGCGGGGCTTCGTAATCCTGAGTTTCTATGGCGTCGATTCCTTCCTCCTCCACAAGCCGCTCCGCCAGCGCGCAAGCGAGCCAAGAAAAACATTGAGCAGGAAATTCCGATGCATAGAGAGCCCTGGCGATTTTAGATCGGACCATCGAACTCGGTCGACGAATAAAAAATGTTTTCCAATCCTCAAAGGGAACTCGATGAAGAATCAATTTGCCGCCGCACTGTTCTTCGACTGTCTTCTCTGCCTTATCCCACATCTGCCCGATCACGTGTACAGTTTCTCCGCTCTGTGCCAGCAACCTAGACATGTGGTGGACATAGGTCCCAATCCCCCCGCCTGGCGCCGGCGGGTATTCACGGCAGATGATAAGATGTTTCACGAGTCCTTCGAATGGCAGGTTTTATGGCGCGAGAAATGACCGCCGACCAGCCTACGATGCGGGACGCGAAGAACAAGTGGCGTATCCACCAGGGTACACGTCAGTGCTATTTGCAGAAACAAGGATTCCGGCGCTGGCCAATCACGTGAGAGCCGTACAGCTCGATTGAGATTAGCCCGCCTAGCTCCTTGTCCGCGCCGCCCTGGCAAAAAAGTTATAGATCTTCGCTATTGTATATCCGCTTAAGAACCCTGAGACAAAGCCATACGCAAATCCAATAAGGCTTCCTACGAATGTCACCTCATAGCCGATAAAAAACTGGCCCAGAAGAGCCAAGTGTGGCCCCACAGGCTGCCCTCCTCTTAAGATAAGCCAGTTGGTCGCAACAAAAATCCCAAAGCCAACAAGGAGTCCCATGGTCGTGCCTTGGATCATGGCATTCAGGCGCACCACGCGGGTGAGCACGAGATCTTCGAGCCGCTTTTCGGCTCCAACTTGATTATCTTGCTTCATGTCTTTCACGCGCTTAGGGGAGGTGCTGAGACTACACGTCTCGAATGTTCTGCTCGTCAGTCACGGAGCCGCTTGTTATTCTCAGATATAATCGAGGAGTCTTCGTAATACCCGTCTTTCCGCACGCCGTTGGCTAAGCGCCATAAACAGAAACACAGCGGTATTTCTTAAAAACGCAAATCCCCAACCAGCGACAAAGCCGAACACGAAGCCGTAGACCAGCACCAGCATGCTCCCAGACATGCTAACACTGTAACCCAGGAAATACTGGTTGAGTAGCAACAATTTCGCGCCCATCAGATCTCCGCCTTTCAAAAGGACAAAAAGAGTGGCCACAAAAAGAACCATCCCACTAACCGCGCCCAATGAAACCCCAAACGCTAGTCGGTCTAACTTAGGAAAGGTCCAAGAAAGCGCATCCTCGAGTACTGTTGTGATGTCACGAGTCTCGTCTCCAATTTCGGTAGCAATCTCCTCTTGATACTGCTGCTCAGTGTTGACGTTCCACACATCGTTGCGTTCCCCGAGAACTATGTTACGCACCGCGAACAAGCCCGTGAGCATCGCATGATCTTGATTGTTGTAACGGTGCAGGCCGTTGCGGCCGATGGTCTGAAAGTTTTCCAGCCCGTCGATATACTGCCGCACCGTGGCCAGATAATCGCCGTAGTCGGAATCGTACACGGGATAGGCTTTCGCCACGCGGCAAACGCAACCGTCCTCGATGTCGTCGTAACTAGCTAGACCGACGCGATCGATCTCTCGTTTGCCGAGCTCGATTAACTGTTCGTCGGCCATACACCACAGCTCGTCCCCTTCGTTGCAGAAGTACTCCAAACCGAGACTGGTCTTGGCCGGATCGGGCACCATTTCGGCGCTCCAATTTTTGAAATTTTGGATCCGCCCCATCTTGACGCTTGAATCATGAATATAAATCCAGTTATCAGGAAACAGGTCGGGCTGGTTCACGATCAGACAAACGGTCAAGAAGTCGCGATAATGAAGTTTCCCCGCCGCTTGTAAGACCGCCGCAGGAGGCGGCGGATCGACCTTCTTGATAAACTCGGTAACCGGCATGCTCGAGATAAAGTGTGTCCCGGTGATAGTTTCGCTCTGACCGTTGCGCAAAACCGTGATGTTTTCGACGCGATTTCCGGTCATGGCGATGGCTGCTACATCGGTCTCCATGTAGACGCGTGTACCCTGCTTTTCAATCTGGTCTTTCACCCGGTTCCACATCATGCCCGGACCCAAGCGAGGGTAGCTGAACTCCTCCGTCAGGCTTTTGATCGCCTGCTTAGGCTGTACAAGCATGTTCAACACGACCGTCTTTAAAGACAGACCCTTGATGCGCTGCGCCGCCCATTCGGCCTTTAACTCAGAACAAGGGATTCCCCAAACTTTTTCCGTGTAAGTCTTAAAAAACGTGTGGAAGAGCCGGCTGCCGAAGCGGTTCGTCACCCACTGCTCGAAAGTGTCCTCGCGCCGGTAAGGAAACATTTTCCAGCGCAGACAACTGAGGAGAATGAAAAAACTTTCAAAAATGCCGAGCCCTTTTAGAGCGTTTAGCGGCTTCAGGGGATAATTGAAAAATTTCTGACGGTAATAGATTCTCGACAGGCGCGGCCGATGGAGAAAGTCTTTGCCGAGAATCTTGTGCCATATTCTTGTCACTTCGGAGGATTTGGTGAGGAAGCGATGGCCGCCCATATCGAAATGGTAACCTTTATAGCTCTCGGTCCGGGCAATGCCGCCGACGATGTTTCCTTTCTCGACGACAACGGTCGGGACTTTGTGCTCGGCCAATTCGTAGGCCGCGGTTAAACCGGCTGGACCCGCGCCAATCACCACGACGCGTTTTTCCGAGTTTGATTGCTCCATCGTAACGTGTCTCCAGAGAACCCCTTAGGGTGCCGCGAGCATAACCGACAGACCGGGCCCTTTCAGCCCATAACTGCCGGCGAAACGAGTTAAAGTATCACGATGCTACGAAGCAAAAACACGGTGCGTACGTACAAGTAGCTGAATCCGCTGTACAGATAGTAAAGGATATGAAGTGGTATACAGCCGAGCGCAAAGGACAAACCGCGCTGGCGAAAGAAAAATAAATATACGCGTCGATTGAGCACAAGCACGACCAAAAAAGCAGCGGCCGATAAAACCAGGAACTCGCTGTGAAAAAAACCAAGCGCTAAGAATGCGCAGGCCAATACCAACAGCACGAAACTGGCGCGCTGATCCCATTTGAGATTCAAATCGTTCGGTGCAGTCCGAGTGTCCAGGATCAGTCGGGACCAGGGAATAGCGCGCGAGAAAATATCGGTTCTAAGCAATGAGACCAGGGTCCATTGCTTCAGATGGGTGCCTTGGAGTGATTTATCGAGAAAAATACGAAAACCCGCTCGGCGCAGACGATATCCAAGCTCGACGTCTTCGATCGAGGGGCGCGGAAATTGTTCTTCGTCAAAGCCGCCGAGTCGTTCGAAAACCGACCTGCGGATCGCGCCGCAACCCGCCCAAAATGTAGAAGCCTCGCTCTGACCGTTCTGATGCACGAAATGATGCAAAAGATTGCGATATTGGGAGACCGTTCCCAACGCTCTCGGATTAATATCATAGGAGCCAAAAACTGCAGCCAAACCCGGTTGATCGCGAAATACCGTGCGAACACGGTTGAGGGCTTCGGATGAAAGGGCCACATCTGCATCTACAAAAAAAAGGATTTCGCTCTGGGCATGCCGGGCGCCAAAATTCCGGGCAGCAGCTGGTCCGGAATTCTTTACCAATCGCAGAATCCTTGCACCCGCCTCTTCACCGATCAATTTTGTGTCATCCGTGGACGCATCATCCACCACGATAATCTCTGCATTGGAGCAAGCCATATTTCTGAGTGCTTCCAGGCACTCTCGCAGAGTACTTTCACTATTGTAAGCTGGCACAATAAAGGAAACGTCCATGGCGCTATTCGGCATCCCGAGTCAAAGCTGTAAATGCTTACGGTGATTTTGGGGTTTGAATGCTTATCAGGGTTGCTGAGAGACTCCGTCGGAGTCCCTTCGACGGTGCTCAGGACGAACGGAGAGGATTCGAAAATCGTTGATGTTCTTCCGTTCTGCTGAGCCCGCCGAAGCATGAGGGTCTCGCAGCATTCCCAACGTTTTTTTTCAGCAACCTGTTAGATTAGGTCTGAACGACGTTTTTAGTGCGGAACTGTTTCGTTCCTTTTGTATACGGTCACGACAACTCCCGCCGGAGACAACGAAAGAGGGCTAAGGCCGCTGCGATCGTACTCGGGCGACACGTAGAGATCGTATGTTTTTATCTGGCGATAATCCTGTGCAACGATATCTTTCGCCCACTCATGACGAAACGCGACCACAATGATTTCTGGCTTCTCCGCCGGCCAGTTTGTATCAAATAAACTTTTATAAGGCAGATTGTTTTCATTGAACAGGCTTTCCGCTGCGATGGTTACGATCGTAGAAGAGCCGGAAAGTATCAACCCCAGATCTCGGGACGCGTTTTTTATCGAGTAGTGCGGATTCACGTACCCGGGAGCAATCTTGATAGCTAACGTCAGGAAATAGAATAGCGCGAGTATTGTAATGCCATGCGCCCAGCGGGTTGCGCTCCAGCGCGTCGAAACATTCGATAACACAACGGCGACACCGGCAGCCGCCAGTAATGCCGGTACCCACCATCGGGCATAAAATTCAAAACTACGGGTCGGCCAAAAGGAATAGCCCATCACAGAGGCTGACAACAATGCCCAAGTCATTCCTCCAACCAGGGGAAAGATTAAAAAGAACCGGACCGCCTGCTGATTGTGTTTCAGCCGGTACAAGACATACGCCGCCGCTAAGACGGAGACCAACAGACAAGCCATTTTTATTCTCAGGCGCTCCATGTCCAAGCCGACTAAAGGGACGGCTGAACCGAGAAGAGGCAAAATGAAAGTTGCCGTTGGAGCACTGACAATGCCTAGCCATAACAATCCCGTAGGGCCTTTTGAATGGACAATATGGTCGATGATCCCTTGTATTCCTAATCGTTGTAAGAGGCTGACACCGACAGAGATAAATAGAGCCATCGGGAGCAGGATGTGGATCATGTATCGAGACGGGAAATACCCCAGGGTCAACATGACCATCAGATAAAACATAAACCATATGGCTGAGGTTGTGAGGTAGCGGTGCGACCAAGAATCCACATGATCCCGTGCAGCCGTCAACCATGCCAACATCGATATCCAGATGCCCAAAGCCCAAAGGTTGAACGTCGAAGACAATGGATCCTCGAAGGGGAAACTAACGATATCGTAAATATCGGACAGCACTAAGAACCTCGTGATAACGGACCAAAAACCCTGTAGGTGGTTCACAAAACCGGTAAACTGTTGGGATAGAAAAAATAACCCAAGCGATCCTAGCAGGATTAAAACCAGCGTGAAGCCCGTCCAGAACAAGACCAGCTCACGCCACACGTGCGCGGCATTCGTCGTCTTTCGGGGCATGAGTAAAACGATAAGCGAAAAAATGGGAAAAAACACCAGCGCGGTTAGTTTCATCGCGATCATCACAGCCATCAACATGCCCGCCGTCATCATTCGCCAAGAAGAGGTTTCGCGGGAAACGATGATAAAATAAATTGCCAGTTGGAAAAAAATCAGCACCATTTCGGGGACTGCCACTCGGCTCAACACAACAAGGTCCGTCTGAAACGCCAGGAGCGTGAGCCCTACCAAGAGGCCCAGGGGGCCTATCGCACGCCGCAGAAATCCCCAGAAAAGAACCAGGACCCCGCTTCCACAAAGGGCCGTAAGCACGCGCGAGCTCAACAGGCTCACTCCCGCAAGCTCGAACACGAAATAGTTGGCCAGTTGAAAGAGAGGTGCCATAAAAAAATGAAGGCCATTACCGTTGAACAGGCTACCATTCAGAGCCAAGCTGCGGCCGTGTCGAACCCACCGGCCCTCATCCGTGATATATCCGATCCAGTCGTAATAATACGGGTCCGCATCCAAATACAAAAAGCGAAGCATTATTCCGCTGATTAAAACCGCAATGGATAGGGAATACGGCAGACGCTCTGTGAATTTCGAGCTCAACACAACTTGTGACGTTAAGACAGGCTGCGCTTACGCTCGAATCCTATGAGTGCCGTCACTGAGTGCATAGGCTCATCGTGGAAGGAATCGACCAAGAGTATTCCAAACTTTCATCCAGTCGTTGCGCAAAGAAATTCGGCAATAATCTTCCCGTGAGGCGCATTCGGACACAGAGCATTCTTCCCTTCCTGCATAGTGCGATCGAAGCAAGCTATTGACAAAATCAACGTTGAACAATCCATCGCGACCGAGCCGTTCTTCCGTCAGTAAATCCCCCACAAGCGGTCGAAGATCCGTTCGGAGCCAAGTTCCCATTGGAGTACCAAAACCGCGCTTTAATCTAGTCAAAACGAGATCAGGGACAATGACCTTGAGTGACGCCTTGAGCAAGCGCTTAAGATGGAATCCCCGCATCCGGTATCGTGCCGGTAATCCGCAGACAAAATCGACAAGCCGATCCCGCGCGATCAATAGCCGCCGGGGCAGCGGCATCCCATAGAGCAAAGACGAAGATGCCGTTAAAGCGCTTGACGCAATCCATGCCGTATTCTTCATAGGTATGGACGATCACTTCGGTATCAGTCTCTGTGCGGAACAGATTGCCTTTCCCTGCAGCTCGGTGCGCAATAGCCGGTATTATAGATCTCACCATTGAACATGACCCGCACGGTCCCGTCTTCGTTTGCGATCGGTTGGTGCCCACCAGAGCGTCAATAATGCTTAGGTGCCGCATGCCCAGTCCAACCGTTCCGTTCGACGAAGATGCCTTCGTCATCAGGCCCACGGTGGACTATGGCTGCACATACGTCGCAGGTGCTAAGCCCTCATCCTGGTCCAACGCTGCATTAAAAATCCGACTATCCCACACATGAATTTCGACCCGAGTTATGACGCTAGTCATAGCCATTTCGGATTTAGATTTAACTACAAATCGCAGATGGGAAAGAACCTGAAATACCAGAGAGAAGAGATTTCTAACGTCTGATCCGCGCCGCCGGACCCAAGTCGTAGTCAATAGTAACTCTACACAAGCGACCGTTCACGGAATACTGAGCTTTTCTGTCAGATCCCATCGCTGCATGTAGCAAACGATTCAGCCTTACTTTTAGAGGATATGACCATTCTACTGGGTTGACCCTGTATATACTGGGTTGGCCCTGTATATTCTAACTGCGAATGCTGCCCCCAACGCACCGCCAACGGTGTTCAGAAGCAGATCCTCGCTTGAAGGAAAGCGCCCTGGTAGAAAGATCTGCCCAGCTTCTATGCTCACGCTCAATGCGAAGGAGGCAAGCGTCGAGTTTCGAATCGTGCCATTGCTCCGAAATAATCCTGCTATCAACAAGCCGAAAGGTACAAAGCCAATGAGATTAAATAACCAATCTGACAAGCGATACTGGTCGAACTGCGAACAAGAAAAAGGAATAACCTGTACCAAACAGGTACTGCGTGGAACGGAGTATTGCGCGGTTACGGCTAATAGATCGGCGCGCGCATAGTCGACTACCTCGTCACCAATTTTAATTTCTGCTCTGCGAATCTCCCCCAACCAAGGACGATCAAACGTCATTTCGTTTCCGAGGGCTAAGAAGTAATTATTCGCCCAAACCAGCAACGCGTGCGCCGGTACCTTATCGGAGACGCGCGGCCTCCCATTTATCTGAACCTGGATTTCTTCTGGACGGATGAGGACTTCAATCCGCTGCCAATCCGGACGAGCAAAGACATCGTCGATCTGATAACTGGGCATCCCGTTAAGGCTTGTCTTCGGCGTGCGCAAGCGCAGCACGAGGTTTGTCCCTTCCTGGGCAATAGTAAGGTTTCTGCGGTAAGGATCCTCGGAAATACTGAGGATCCGTGCCGGCCCTAACTGATTGGAATCTAATGAACGAATTTCCAAGACAATATGCAACGACGAGAGCCGGATGGCTTTTGAAAGCCATTCGGGTACCGTCCTTGTCTTGGCTATTCCTGCTTTAGGAAACTGCCACCCTCCTCCGCGGATCCGCTGTGCGGCATTTTCGTAAGCAATGAACGGAAAGCTCCACCGAAAGGGATAGAACCCTGCCGCCCAGTACATTAGTATCAGACACACCGGCACTGCGCATTTTTTTTGACGGAACTTATAGGCCATTCGCGAGTAGTCTTGAAACAAACTTATGATGGCCCATACACGCACGCCCCAAGTTGCCGAGCCACGTGCGTGAACTCCATCAGCAACATATGACTAGTCTCGGCCTTGAATTACTATTATTTACCGGCAGAAATGTGCAGAACCATGAGAGGCGCGATTCATCCGTGTGTAGGCATTGGGGGGGAAGATATGAGGTCAGTGGTCAACAAATGACGCGGGTATCAGCACTTGATCCCAAGTACTGGAGACGAAAACTAGGATTTGTATTCTCGCTAGCCGCTTGTCTTCCAACCGAAGGCAGGCACTTAACTTAAAAGAAATAGATAGGGAGATCGCGTCAAGTGCGTCTCAGCTACGATGAGGTATTGTCATTGACCCGGCGCAGCCAAATCTCACGCCAGTAAGTGTTTGAGGCGCGCGGGCATCCGAGTCGCTGGTTTGTGCACTCGGCCCGGCAGTAAACGTCCTCGAGCTGGATGCAGGGATTCTTCATCATCATCATCTTGCCGGTCACTTCGTTGATAAGTCGCTCGACACGCATCTGCACGCGGTAGCGGTTGCCGCAGTACTTCGACATCTCCATGTCGTAGCGCATACCGCGATTGAAGCCGTTGCGTGTGATGGTATCCAGAATCTCCTCCTGCGGCTTGACCTCCACCCATTCGCCGGGCTTGAGATCGAGGATCTCCGTCGGTGTCGGTTTGCCGTCGGGATATCTTGCCCTGGCCGAGGGGATACGGCTTGCCACCGGACATTCTCTGGAAGGCATTGAAGGAGGCATCAGCAACCGGTAGCCGACGCCCAGTCCAACCAATTTGCGATAGCCGGCGAAAATCAGCAGTTGGATCATTTGCCATGCCGAGTGATTGCCGCTCGTGACGTCACGCACGTACTGGCGCATGTCCCACCAATGCAGCAGCGTTGTCGCGTCATACAGCTTGGTCGTCTGACACACCCAGCTTGGATCGTCGCTCGCCTCGCTTCCGGGCGCGCGCGCACAGCGCAGCACGTCGGCTTCGGTGCAGCCGAGTCCGCGCGACGAGCGACCACCGGGGCGTTCTCTCGGCGTAACCACGACTCCTTCCAAAAGAACACGCAGTCTGCCTGGCAGCCGCCGTGCGCCGAACCGTCGCAGCGTCCGCCCTCCAGGTGGACTGCATTTTCCATGCGCCGTCCACCGGTCTTCTTGATGTTGTCGCAGGTCTTGTGCGCGACCTTCGCCACGCGCATCCGACGACCGCAGAACGCAAACATTTCGGGCTGAAAAGGCAGTTCTTCGAGTCGCCCGTTGGCGTCGAGTGTGGAAAGGATCTCTTCCTTGGAACGGACGACTACCCAGTCGCCGGCGCGCAGTCCGAGATAGGCCGGGATACGTGACAGTTCGTTGCTCATGGACATAGATCCCCAGATAAGTTAGGGAAGGGTCAACGCCGGGGCGACGCGACGCCTGGCGAGCAGTTGACGTCCGCGCTCCAGTAACAGATGCTCAACGCCGGCCGGACGTCCGAACGCGAGCCACAGCAGTAAAATCGCGGCAGCGTAGACGACCATGCCGAACATCACACCGCCGATCAGCCGACCGGCGGCTACGGCGACACTCATCGTGGGGCTCCAATCCGGCAGAAACCATCGCACCAGCCCTGCCATGGCCAAAGCCGCCATTAACGGCCGCGCCGCCGCGCGGCATGAACACGGCGGCGGAATGCCGATGCTGCGCCGAACCTGCAGCAGATAAATGGGCGTGCTGAAGATCGAGGCGCCGAGAGCCGCAGAGCGGCGCCGGTCACGCCGAATCTCGGGGTGAGTGCAGCAAAAGGACTAACATTATTACCACATAGAGCCCGTTGGTCATCACGTACGCGGCCGGATAATCGTTAGCGATGAGCACGGCACAAATAGAGGAATGAAACAGCAACAGGCGCGCCGTTGGCGGCGAGAATTTCGATGAGAGGCACCCCTTCGAGCCACTTGGTGCCGAGTACTACCGGCACTATAAAATGCGCCACTCGCGAAGATGCCGGTCGCAGCCGGCACCGCGAGGATCGCCAGCATGCCGATCGCATTGGCATATGCGTCACGGATCGCCGCAGGATCGCCGGCGATGCGCGCGAATCCTGGCATCAGCGCTCGGTTGATCGGCGCCGATAGCTCGGTAGTCGGCATGCTGGCGAATTCATAGCTGACATTGTAAACACCCAGTGTGCGGCGCCATGCAGGCGGCCAATGACGAGGTCCGACGAACGCTCCTTCAGGAATCCGACCATGTTGTTGAACAGAAGCCACTTCGAAAATCCCAGCAGCCCCCTGAACTCGGCCAGCGAGAAGCGCGGGCGAAATGGATGCGCGAGATAGCTGATGGCCGTGCCGGCAAGTTTCGACGTCAGCATTCCCGCGACAAGTGCCCAGTAGCTTTCGAGGAAATAAGCCAGAGGCACGACGACAGGAAGCCGATTACCTTGCGGCTGAGCTGGAAAATAACTCGCGACGAAACGCAACTCCTTGCGGAAATCTATCACACCGATGTTTTCGCAGCCGCTAAACAGCGGCCCAAGCGGCAGCGCGCACACCACCCAGAACACCTCAGGCCGGCTATAAAAACCGGCGATCGGCGCAGCGAGCGACCAGCATCGCCGCCGTAATCAGCAAGCCAAGCAGCACGTTACAGGTCCACGCCGTATGATAGTGCTCCTCGGTCGCGTCCTGCTTCTGGATCAGCGCCACGTCGAAGCCGAACGCCGTCAGCAGTTCCGCCATGAAGATGAAAGACGTCGCCATCGCAATGATGCCGAAATCGATCGGCGACAGCAGCCGCACGAGGATTAACGTGCTGATCAAGCCAAGACTGCGTTCCAGCAGCTTAAATAGCACCATCCACAGTGCGCCACGCGCCATTTCTCCTTGTACGTCCTGGCTCATATCAATGCGACCTCGATCGGCGCCCACTTGGCGGGTTTTAGTATGCGAGTGATCACAGGACCTCGATACGCGGGATGGCAACAAAGAACTTGCCACCCCATTCGCGAATGTAACGACATCTGCTCAACAATTTCGTCCTTAATATTCCACGGCAAGATAAACACGTAGTCGGGGCGCGTCGTGCGAATCTGCTCGACGTCGCGAATCGGCAGCCTTGTGCCCGGCGCATATTTGCCACGTTTGTACGGACTGCGATCCACCAGGTAGTCAAGAAAGTCGCCGCGAATGCCGCAATAGTTGAGCAGCACGTTTCCCTTGGCCGGCACACCATAGCCGACTATCGAACGGCTTTCGCGCTTTTTATGCACCAGGAATTCCAGCAGGTTGTGTTTGGTCGCCGCGACCTGACGCATGAACGCCGCGTAATACTCGGCCGACTTCATGCCGCAGTCCTCTTCATCCGACAACAGTTGCGCCACGCTCGGCAGCTCTGGGCGGTCCGGATTGTCGGCGTGACAAGCGCGCAGCCGCAGCGAACCGCCGTGGGTTGGAATGCGCACAACGTCGAAGACTCGCAGGTCATTGCAGGCGAATAGATGATGCGCAGCGAGAAATGAGAGATATGAGAAACGGTCGTGATAGATCGTGTCGAATTGGTTGCCGTCGATCATCGAGCGCAGATATGGCAGCTCGATCTGGATTACGCCGCGAGGTTTCAGCAGCAATTTCATGCCGCCGACGACATCATTCAGGTCCGGCACGTGGTCCAGGCAGTTGTATGCCAGAAGCAAGTCCGCTGACTTGCCTGCCGCCTTCAATTCGTTGGCCGTCTCGTAGGTTGAAGAATTTCGCGAGCGTCGGCACACCTTTGTCGTTGGCTACCTTCGCCACGTTGGCGGCCGGTTCCACGCCGAGCGCCGGAATTCCTCGTTGTACAAAAAATTGTAAAAGGTAGCCGTCATTGCTCGCCATTTCGACCACCTGACTGCTTTCATTGAGGCCAAATTCGCGCGTTAGCGCCGCTACCGAGTCGCGCACGTAACGAACCCACGACTCTGACACGGATGAGAAATACGCGTATTCGGTGAAGATCTCCTTCGCGCTAACGTACTCCGGCAGGCCAACGTAGTAACAACTCATACAGACCTCGGCGCGCAGCGGATAGTACATCTCGCCGCAGTCAAGATCCTTTTCCTCGGTGTACGACTGGCACAACGGAATCATGCCAAGATCGAGCCAGGTGTGCTCCAGCGATGCACCGCAGACGCGGCAAGTGCGCGCACGACCGAATCATTAACCATGATCAGATTTTCCTCTCCTCGACTTTGCCGAAGGCTCGATTGCCCGACACATGCGACTTCACGGTTCCATGTCTTTAAAATGCTTGTTCTACCTCGTAGAGGTACTGAACCAGCAAAGGCCAGCGCCGGTGAGGAACGGGCAGGCACGCCGGAGATTCTCATACCACAGCACCTTTTCATGACCCCAGCCGATCGAAACGATGTCCATATCTCCATCCCATCGATGTCCACCGCAAGTGCACCATCGTGGTGTTCATCGCCAGTGTAAATCACCCGCTCACGCCATTGACCACCATGGCCATCGAAGTTTTCAAACACTAAGAGACGAGCTGTCTCCGGATTTTTAAGGTTGTGTTCTCCCACGATAATGTCGAGATCACCATCCCCATCGATATCGACGACGTCTAGACTCATTGGCCCAACCACGGTGCCGACCAAGTGTCGGTTCCATGGCGCCCGAGAATCCGAACCTTGTTCGTACCACACACGTCCCCTGGCGTGCTGATGGCTCGAAACCCTACTACTGCATCGAGTTGCCATCGCCGTTGATGTCAGCCAACGGTTGCGATCGGGGGGTTGGTGTTTTTGGGATCTATCTTGTGGACGCTCCAGTTCCGCCCTCGTTACGCATCCACAGCGTGCCAAGCAGCAAGTCGATGCGGCCATTGCGGTCAATGTCACCGGCGCTCAATGCTTCGTCTTGAGTCTCATGAGTAATGCGTTCAATGCGCCAAGGCTCAATAGCCGGACGCTTCGGTACCGTCAATAATTCGATACCCTTATCCTTATCCTTGTCGACTGGTGGTCTATGCCATGAAAGAGCCACCTGCGATAGTCCGACACCGCCAAAACGCGCCAGCGCTACGCCTTGCAAGAAATCGCCGACACCAGTAGGAACATCGGTTCGCAGACGGAAATTGCCGCGGCCATCATTCTCTACAAACACAAACCGTGAATCCGGTTTGTCAAAGCGCCATCGCGTCGCCAGCGCATCAATGTCCCCGTCTCCGTCCAGGTCGGCAAGGAGCACAACGTCGAAGGCCGGATCACCGAACGCTTTTCGCTCCCAGGCACTTGTCGGTGTGCCCGGATTTCGATACCACCATGATCCTGCTGCAAGATCGATGCGTCCGTCGCCGTCAAGGTCGGCAGCGTTGATGAAAACGGCCTTGCCGGACCGCCTGCTATCGATTTCATGCCGTCGCCAGCACGGACATCCGAAGTCCGGCTTGCATGTAGAGTTGATCCAGAGCTCGGGATTCTGGTTTTCTCCGTCCCAGTTGGCACCAAAAAGATCAGGGTCGTCGTCACCGTCAATATCGACAATGCGCATATTGTGAGAGCCCTTCGTCGACAGTACCTGCTTGGACCAAGTACGACCGGAGCCTTGGTTAAAATAGATTTTGATCTCCGTCGGCGCCTTGCCTTGATGCATCATCGCAGAAACAATATCCGCTCGTCCATCCTGGTCGAAATCAACTATGCCGACAAAATGATGCACCGTCTCGACATCGGCGTCGACCAAATGCTCGACCCACTCCGCTCGTGCGGTCACGCGGCGCCTCAAACCAGGAAATCCGGTAATGGGCACCGGCTGTTTCTGCGGGCGACATGACGATGTCCGAGCGCCCGTCACCATTGACATCACCCACCGCAACGTACACGTGCGGCCATGTCCAGCTATGGGTGAATCCATACTGTCGCCATTCATCCTTCGGCCACTCGGGTTCTTAAGCCAGACGCCATTGATAATCGATGTCCGGCTTACCGTCATCATCAATATCCTCCACCTCTGAGTCCTTCGCCTTTGGGAACCTCGACCGTTCGCTTGTCCCATCCGCCTTGCGCCCGCTGAAAATAGAGGTACAACTTGTTGCCTGCACCGGCAAACGCGAACTGCCCCCGCACGACTACGTCTGAGCGACCATCGCCATCGAGGTCCGCGATCTCGATGTCGTGAAGACGCTGCCGGTCTAATCTCCTCCATTGTCCAACGGTCAGCCCCGCCGTTGCGAAACCAAACCAGACTGTCGTTCATCACGCTAACGATATCGTTGCGACGGTCGCTATCAATATCCGCGACTTCGTGATCGGTGCCGAAGGCGCCTTTAGCTGCAATCACGTGCTTTTGCCAGCGCGGATTCTCGTACCAGACCAGCCCGCCGCCGCCTGTCCGCCCACAATCAAGTCTGGCCGGTCATCTCCGTTTATATCGCCAACAGCCTTTCCCCAGGTCGCATCCGGACCGCCTTGATCTACGATCACCTGGTCGAATGAGACGGCCCCGGCATTTGCTCTCCCTTGACACCCACTGACAAGGACCAACACTACGGGTATCAGTACGGCTCCGCGCGATACTGGATGCTGCTTTCATCAGACGAGCATCGCCGCCTGCCTACGTCCATAGCGGCTAATCCGCTGGCGCGAGTAAACCAACGCGCTCGAGATCTGCCGCAGCGTCAGCAATCACTTTGAAGGGCAGTTGCGAGCGTTCGGAAATATCGAGCAGCGAATGTGACACCGTCCGATTGGTTAAGCAACCACAATAGTGACATTTGTCTTCGGGGACTTCCGTGTGATAACCACCTGTCTGACCGGTAAAGGCCGCGGCGGCCGAGTTGAGGCTCCCCCTTGGGTTGCAAGTTGACGTAGCTGCCAGTCGCCCTCGAAGCCTCAAAGCATCTTTAGGCACGCCAGCCATGATTCACCCAGTGCATCAGGCAGAGAGGAAGTCGGGATTGTCTGCCGAGGTGTGGTACTCGGGGTATTCCCCGCTCTGACTACGGGCTAATTCGACCAACGGGCAAGTTGATCCCAGGCGAGGCGAATTGTCGCTCGTCGTAGCCCCACGGCTGAAAATCAAGCCGCTTCGAAGATGAGAATTCCGTGCGCAGGACATGCCATGCAGCCCGGTCGATCAATTCAGGTCGCCGGTCCGCGTCTCCTTGTAGCGGATCGGACCGCGATTTCCCAAGAGAGAAAGAACCAACCCATGCCTGATGCGATGCAATTGTCGGCTGATTAGTCGCGAGCCAAGCGAGGAGCCTATAGTTGCAGGCGCGAAAACGAAGCGATACGTGTAACGCGTTGCCCGTGAACGCAAGTAATCCGCGAGTTAATAGCGACCGCAAGTCCCGATAGATTGTCATTTGCAAGCGATGGATGGCAGTCGTGCGCAAAGATCAGGACTTCCTCCTCAGTGATGCCCCCGATGTTCGTATTCGGCAAGGGTCAGACTGCCGGGAGCAAGCCGGGACGTATCACGACCCGTAGCGGCCCTCCGGGAAGGATGTCAGTACGCGATCCGACAATACAGAATCCCCAATCGGGCGTGTAGTAGGTCGTTCGATATGGAATCCAATCCGGATGACGTTGGTAAGGAATGCAGGTGCGGTTTGAGTTCGCTGAGCGTCATCTCGGTGTCGATAGGCACGCTGTAACTAACTACGTGTAAGCTGGAGTCTCGCAAATCTACGACACGGCTACCATATGGATCTTCGATATATGCTTCATCGATCGACCACTCATCAGGCACAGTCCAGTCGAATACCTGTGTCCCGGAAGGCACCTCAGTGATTTGCAAAGGCACAACTTTGGATAAACACTGAACAGTCGCGCGAAGCCCAGGACCGGTAATGCTGCGCCCGATCGGGTACAACTCGCGTATCAACGCGAGCATGGCAATTCCCCTCTCGCCCGATGAATTGCAGGTTTGCTCGTCTATGCGAAACGGCTGGCATCAATTGCACAAAACTCGCTGTTTTGCGTATTGGAAGGCACCTTGAACATCATGCTTAAGTGAACTTGCCGATCCCAATAACACATCCGTAACAGATAGCTTAGAACCCGCGTCCGCTCGGCCACTGACATACGGCGTCCGGCTGCATGCACGTATCCAACCGCAATTGCGTTTCCACGTTGAAAAAGAACCTGTGCGCTGATCTGCGGATAATGGTGTTTGCGCATCCACCGGATCCTGCAACGATGTCGCCGTGGCAACTTCCATTCGCCGATAATAAAGGAATTCGTCCACTCGGATGATCTTGCCGAGCATGGCAAGGTGGCCCATCAGAACTATATCGGCATGTAGAACGGATCGAGCAGTCGTGTGCGGCGCAGCGACTTCATTCGGATAAGGCCGTTCACGGCTGTTGTTGAGCGCGCAAGTTCGAAGTCAATCTTAACGAGTCGCGCCACCGGCGTAAAATCCAAAACCTCTATGTCATAAGCATAGTCGGTCGCGGTCGTAAGATCCCATGATAAACAGTCGGGTTCGTGGTGCCGCAAGGACTGCATCATCATTCTGCTTCGAGTGCGATCAAGCACTTTTCGCCAGGAATGTCGGTGCGCACCAATCGCTGGAAGATGCCCATTTGAAATATTGCTCCACGCGCCGCCCGCGCGACAGCAGCTGTAGTTTCGGTTCGCGCCAACATTTTCTGGCTGGCATACGTACCGGATGCGGCGGTCGAGCTGTGCAAGGCCTTCGACAATCTCGCGAGTCGAATCGGTCGATGCGTTATCGCTGACGATTAGCTCGAAATCCCCGAAAGATTGTTCAAGCAATGATTTTATGGAGACGCCTATCGTCGCGGCCGAGTTGTATGCAGGCATACCGATGCTAATTTTGGGAATCGAACTCATGTGATTCTGCATGACGTCGCGGACAAAACTCCAGGTGCTCGGCGGCTTGGATTGACCAGATCATAAGATCACCTTTCGTAGCGTGAAACGCTTCAGCAAAACCGCTTGGAGAGCGACACTCCATGCCGCGAAGGCGCATCAGACCCTAGGAATTTGTCCGCCACGAACCAATCCTTGCTGCGCTGGGACGAAAAAGTATCGGCTGAGATGTCTGGCTTTTCTATGTGCAAGCGAAGTTGTTACCGAGACGTATGCATTCGGCGGCGCGAGATCGCCCTCATACTTCGGAATCTCGTACTCAAGTACCAGATGATTGCGCCAAGTATTCCAAGTGAGTTCGCCAGTCAAACGATGATCCTGATGTCGATCGTGCAGCCAATGCGTGAGAACGACATCTGGATTGATCTGCCCCTTCAGATCTTCGAAAAAGTACTTCACATCAGAGTACTGCGCGGGTAAGTAACCGTCCCGGAAGTTTGCAACGATGACATTGCGTGCAGCCGCCCGCCTCAGCAATGCGCGCGCACTGCGGCGCGCCTCTGGGGCTCGCGCCCCCTCCGCACTAAGCACGACCCAAGTCACCTCGACTGCAGGCATGCTCCCAAGCCAACTCAGCACCGTTCCCCCGCAACCAATCTCAAGATCGTCGCTATGCGCACCGATGCACAGCAACCGCAAGGATCGTGTCTCGCGGACTTCAGGCACTAGCCTTAGCATGGTCGAGCCAGTGCTTCCCACGTGCAGAGGCACCCGGGAGCTACTTCGGTCTCCAGCAAGCCGGGAACGATAACTAATTCAACTTTCATTTCGGGCAATTCCAAACCATCCAGGGACAGTCACCGCGCGCTTCCATGCGATCCAGTGTGATCTTGTCCTTGAATGTATCCATCGCCCCCCAGAACCCTTCATATTTCAGCGTAAACAGCCTGTGCTCTGCAATAAGACGTTTAAAAGGCTGCTCGACAAGTTCTTCGCCTGGCTGGATATATTCGAAGATCTCCTGCCCCAAGCAGAAAAAGCCGCCGTTAATCCAGTAATCAGAAGCGCTTACCGGATCAATTCGCAGTGACGAACCCGCAATCGTCTGCGCGGACGGCATGAAAGCTTTGCGAAGGCCGGACCGATAGGAAACTAGCAATCGCCTCGCCGTCCTGGAATCTTTCCAGATGTTTGTCCAATGGAAGATCACTCAAGCCATCGGAGTAGTTAGCAAGGAACATTTGCTCATCTTTAAGAAGACGACGCACTCGCATCAACCGCTGGCCGAGATTCGAGTGCATTCCAGTATCGATAAACGTAATTCGCCAGTCATCGACGCCTTCATCGAGAAGCTCGATGCGACGCCCGCCCTCGGATAGCACAAAATCCGTCGACATCGCCTCTCGATAATTTAGGAAAAACTCACGAATCAGGTCACCCCGATAGCCAAGACAGAGAATGAAATCCTTATGCCCGAAATGAGCGTAGTAGCGCATCAGATGCCACAGAATCGGACGATAGCCAATGTTCACTAGCGGCTTCGGGATCGTATCCGAATGTTCTCGCAAACGAGTACCCAAGTCCCCCACAAAACAGGACCACTTTCATAGCACGAACTATTTCTTCACCCAATGAGGAGTCGCGTCCTGGATTGGCATACTCTTCTCCACATCAGGTCCTCCGTGATCTGTCCTGTTCGCTGAAGGTATTTCAATTGCTTCAACCGTGTAAAAGCCCGGAACTCGTAGGTCTGCGGCATGAACTCGATGCGCTCGAAAATCTTTCGAAGCTCTTCAGCGCCCGCGCCGCACTGTCCAGCGCGCCTGGAAGCCAGGCAGCTTTGATGCGATCTTATCGAAATTCACGCGGTAACTGCGATTGTCATTGCTCGGTGGCCCGGCGGAGACTTCACAAGCCCGGAAAGGCTTGGGCGACAATGTCGGCGATCTGCCGGATTCGATAGTTTTCGCGTAGTGGCACCGACGTTGAAGATCTCGCCGTTAACGGTATCGCCAGGGGCTTCAAGCGTGCAACGCACTGCTTCGATAATGTCCTCGATGTGCACGACAGGCCGCCACGGACTACCGTCACTCACCATAACAATCTTCTTCGTTGTCCACGCGAGCGCACACAGATCATTCAATACAATATCAAATCGCATACGCGGCGAGGGTCCATAGGCAGTTGCGTTGCGCAGAAACGACACGCAGAAGTTGCGTCCGCCAGCGGCTTGACATCATGCTCCACATTAACTTTGCAGTGCGCGTATGTCGTCTGGGGGTTGGTCGGGGACAATTCGTCGAGGAAGTCGCCCCCCGAACCGACACCATAGACGCTACACGATGAGGCGTATATAAACCGCTTCACGCCAGCCTGTTTAGCGGCCTTAGCAATACGAACCGAGCCTTCATGATTGATCTTGAAAGTAATCTCCGGCCGGTTTTCCCCAAGCGGATCATTCGACAGTTCTGCGAGGTGCACGACGGCATCGAAGCCCTCGAAGTCCTGTGGCTCGACTGTGCGCAAATCCCTGAAAATCGTGTGTGGCGCCATAGGCCATGCCGATCGGGTCAAGATACAAGCAGCCATCGCGATAGAAGCCGGTGTCGAGACCGGTGATATCGTGGCCGCGCGCAGCAAGGATGGGCGCCATACGGGCGCCAATGTAACCCTCGGTGCCAGTGATCAGGATTTTCATGGAAGTTCCTGTAAAATTCAGTACTTCGAGTTAGGGCCGTTGGAAGCAACGAAGCACCCGGGCAAGTCATATATTGCTGAGGCTACAGGATCTTACCTCAGGGATAGGCACCACAAATTGCCCACCCCACTCGCGAATATACGCATTTTGCACCATCACCTCGTTTTTGAGGTTCCATGGCAATATCAGTACATAATCGGGTCTAGTTTCACTAATTCGATCGGGATGAAAGATCGGGATATGGGTTCCCGGGAGAAACTTGCCTTGCTTATATGGACTTCGATCGACGACGTAATCCAAAAAATCAGTACGAATGCCGCAATAGTTCAACAGCGTATTGCCTTTTCCCGGGGCTCCATAACCCGACTATGGTGTGACCTTCTCGTTTCGCCTCGAATCAAAAAGTCCAGCAACTTGCGTTTTGTCTCTTTGACTTTTTCAGTAAAGGAGAAGTAATGTGCCAACCGGCTGAAACCCGCATTTTCCTCGCGCACCCGCAGTTGCCTAACCCTCTCGCACACGGGCTTAAAACCATTTTCCTCGTGGCATGCAAAGATTCTCAGAGAGCCGCCGTGCGTCGGTATCTCTTCAACATCGAATAGTGTCAGTCCATGGTGTGCGAAAATTTTTTCCACTGTGAAAAAGGACAAATAAGAGAAATGTTCATGATAAATGGTGTCGAACTGGTTTTCTCCATGAGCCGCTCTAGGTGTGGAAATTCCATCGTGATGACGCCTCCGGGCTTTAGCAGAATCTTCATGCCTCGCACAAAATCATTGATGTCCGGGACGTGGGCCAATACATTGTTGCCAATTAAAAGATCCGCCTGTTTTCCTTCTGAAGTCAGCTCTTGCGCAGTTGCTCTCCGAAAAACTTGACTACCGATGGTATTCCTTTGCTTTCCGCAATTTCAGCGACATTAGCGGCCGGCTCGATGCCAAGCACCGGAATACGTCGCTCAACGAAATACTGCAGCAAATATCCGTCATTGCTCGCGATCTCCACGATACTTGGCTCTCGGAATTTAATTTGAACCGTTCGATTGCCATCTCGTATAGTCTCTGACATGCTCGCAGCCAGCTATCAGAATATGAGGAAAAATACGCATAGTCGCTGAAAATATCCGCTCCGGGCTGACATACTCTAAAAGCTGCACTAAAAAACAACGTTCACATACATATACGTGCAGTGGATAAAACGGCTCCACTTGATTGAGCTGCTCTGTTCACATAGCTCTCGCACAGGGGAGACATTCCCAAATCGACAAATGTATAATGCAGTTCAACGCCGCAGGATCGACAGAGAGCTATTGACGGTATGCAATTATCTGGCATCGGAAATCCTGTATGGGGCATTTTCCATCTATTAATAAAGCTGAAAGCAGTGATCATCTGTCGTCAACACGATTGAATTTGAAATCCACCACTAGATAGCGCTTCTAGCGCCACCTTTTTGTGAATACCTCCAGAATCTCCCCGGACACTCCCGCTCCGCCATGTCGCATACGGATTACCAATCTTGAGTTGAGTAGCAAGATTGCAAGACCGGGCAAAAGAACTCTCGAGCAAGCTTCCGCCATCATTACATCTTTTCCGTGGGACTGAGCAGATGTGCCGGTCTACGGATCTCAGGAGCAGTCCCATACCGCCACTGCACCGAGCCTATCAACCAAAATTGGCCAAACCGTTGTAACGAAAAATCACCCACAGGACCTAAGCGCGAAAAACATTAATAAATGTTCAGCCTGTTAGTCAGGAATTGCTGCCTGGGGATACTTATGCAAAATCTACTCCGAACGAAATCCATCAGTTCCCTATTAACGGGAAGGAATTACCGATTGCGCCTCCGGCGCGGGACAATTACGCTGCCACAGCTCCAGCATCATGACGTTCCAGATAAAAGTACCGTAGAAATCACTCTCTTCCGCGTCATGTTTGCGCAGTATTTCCTCTAATGCATTTGGCCTAAATATTCCGCGCTGCAGACTTTGAGGATCAAGCAGGAGCGCGCGGGCCATTTTGCGGAATCCCGCATGCGTGCGCAACCAACGGGCTATGGGGAGACCAAAACCGTGTTTCTTTTTCTGCAAGATCTCCTGGGGAAGAAGTTTTCCGAACGCTCTCTTGAAAATGTAGCGTTTCTGCAAACCCCGGACTTTGAAACCGGCACGAATTCTGCCAGTCAATTCAGCCAGTTGGCGATCCAAGTACGGATAGCAGACATTTATACCCGACGCAGCGGCCATTCCGTTGACCTTAAAAAGATCGTTATCTGCAATGCACATCTTGAGATCCATATACAGAAGACGATTGAGTGGCGCAGCGGCGGCGACCTTCTGATAGTGAGCGCGCGGTATCCGTAAGGTAAAGTCGGGCTCTATCCTGCTCAAAAAGTCTTCCGTAAAAAACTCTTCAGCGTGTTCGGCTAGAAAAATTTGATAGTGAAAGAATCGTTTGGGATTGGGTTCGCCAGCCCGCTCGATGTAGCGCCTGATTTTCCCTAATGGATAGAAAGATGGGAGACCGGCGGCCATACGGGTCGTCAATGCCTGTAACGAGGTAGGTAGGATATCGAATGGCAGAAAATATTTCTCAGCGACGTACCGTTCATTTCCTCCGAACAACTCGTCCCCGCCATCCCCAGCGAACATCAGGTTGATGCCAGCTTCCTTAGCCATGCGGAGGCAAAAATAAGTTGGAATCGCGGAGCTATTTCCGAAAGGCTCATCGAACTGCTCAGCAAGCAGGGGCAACACGGCCAAAGCCTCATCGGCGTTGACGAAATACTCGTGCGCGTCCGCGTTGTAACGCGCAGCCGCTATGCGAGCATATTCAATTTCATTGTATCGTTCTTCAGCGAAACCAACAGAAAAGGTCTTGATCCGCTCACCGGTAACTTTGGTCATCAACCCGACAATGGTGCTACTGTCTGTGCCGCCGCTCAGAAACGCTCCAACTTTTTGCGTGCCACCGGCCTGCCCCTCTATACAGGATCGGACCGACCGTTCGACCATGGAGCGAACCAGCTCGGCTGCGTCATCTACAGTCAGACTAAAGTCTTCATTATACTGAATGTCCCAGTACGGTCGGACCGTCAGAGCCTTATTCTGCCAGCATAGATACTGTCCCGGCTCGAGGCGGCGAATCTCGCGATAGGCCGTGAATGGCGCCGGCACGAAAGAATGATTGAGATAAAAATATAAAATGTTCGGATCTATTTCTCTGGAGATACCCGCCGCCTCACATAGGTGCGATAGGCGGGCCCCGAACCGAAGGACACCTGTAGTCCCTGTATAATACAAGGGTCGTGTAGCAAAAGGATCCACGGCAACAAGGAGCTTTTGTTTTGCTGAATCCCAGACGACCAAACGAAAGCTCCCAGCCAAATCCCGCAAAGATTCTTCACCTTTGGCCCGATAATTTCGTAAGAGGGCATCAACAAGCGCGTCCCGGGTGGAACCTCGAGCATTTAACAGGGGACCGTCGCTGATCCGGATTGCGCCGTCGAGACAAAAGAGGGTCTCTTCGCCAAGCCATTCGGTGAAATCAGCTCCCGCTCCAACAATCTGAAAGGTCGGTGCGTTTGGCGCGAGCCCTGTAGTACTGTCCGTAACGGCTGCTCTTGTCATCATGCTTTGTCCTGACCCCATCCGAGCAACACTAGTACCATCTAACTTCTCGACAACTCAGCTTTCTAAATTACGACGACGCCATATTATTTTGCTTTGCTATGGAATATGCCGCATAATCCGCGGGCCAAGCGCCATCGTTAACTTCAAAGGTAGATTACGCCAAATACGAACGGCCCATTGCAGCTTGGGATTAAGAGAACTCGTGTCCGGGATGAACTGGCTCTTGATCGGATAGTAGGAGTATGGCAACGACCGCGGTTCAAACCCCCAATGGCGCTTGAAATCAAATGAACCGGTTCCCTGTTTGCTTCTCCCGAAATCGAATATTTTGTAGCCATGTGCGGCACCGTATCGCATCAATTCCCAATACATGAAGTCGCTCGGCGCAAAACGAAAATACTCCTTTAGAGCTCCGCCGTAATAGGGCAGAACTTGGTCCTTATAAAAAAACACCAGAACTGCGGCAATCGTTTTGCCTTCATAATCTACTAGAAAGATTTTGCATCGATCGCCGAAGCCTTGAACTATGCGTTCAAAATATTGGTACCCATATACAGGAGTTCCTAGATTGCGCACGCTAGCAGCGTAAATCCCATAAAAGTCCAACAAGCGACTATTGTCTTGCACAAACGCAAGACCATGCTTCTCGCCCTGCCGAACCATGCGTCGCTGTTTTCTTGGTATCCGAGAAAGGTTAACATCATCGGAAGGATCAATGGCAGCCATAAATGTGACGTAAAGGTCTTTCTGCTTTTTTGAATCATCTTGGTACCCTTCGTGCCCTCCGATCACCTGTTGATACGGGTTACCTCTCAGCTCTAGGTATTTCGCTCGGTGCTGAATACCCAGCGCCTTCGCTTTGTCTAAGAGTAACGCTGCTGCCTCGTCGTTGGTCGCTAGGACTCCGCCGTACACGGCCATCGGTAGAGACACCAAGCTTCTACCAAAAAGAAGGCTTCGGACAAGAAACAAAGGAAGTATCCCCTGAACCTCTCCGTTATCTTCCGTAGTCAAATATAGCGGCACAAAACCGAAACTCGTCGAAATAACCTCCCGCCACTTCCACTCGTGAAAAAAAGTGCCGGCGGGATGCGCATAGACGTACCTATCCCAGCGAGGGTTGTGCTCTTCGCAAATTTCAACCTTCATATCAATGTCGCGATATTCGCTTTGTGCAAGTCCTTCAGATTCAGGCTCTAGATCCCGTCGAGGATTTACAGGCTGAAGCGAACGTCGTCGTTTAGAATCTTGACAATTCTTTGAGCTGCCTGACCATCCCATTGCCGCGGCGAGCGTGACAGTTTTTCTTCGTTATTGGATATTCGATGGAACGCCGCCACAATCTTTTCGGGATTCGATCCCACCAAAACATTTGTTCCTTGATCAACCGTAACCGGTCTCTCCGTGTTGTCGCGCAAGGTGATGCATGGGACGCCAAGGATTGTGGTTTCCTCTTGAACACCTCCCGAATCCGTTAAAACCACTTTCGCCTCGGACATTAAGTTGCAAGAAATCTAGATAGCCAAGTGGTGGCACCAGTCGAATGCGCGCGTGGGGATCCCAGGGCTCCGATCCCTGCACGCTGTGGTCAACGAAGTAATTACCTAAGGCATCGTCCTGAATTCGCTTCAAGGTCCGCGGATGGGCCGGGAAGATTATCGGCATATGTTTCGAAATTTCCAGGAAGGCATCGAGCATTTGCACGAAAACCCGTTTGTCGTCCACATTGGCAGGACGATGGAGCGTCAAAATCGCATAGGGCTTAACTACATGTTCATTGATCAGACCGCAGGTCTTGCAAAACGGTCGACTCCCTGGCTTTGCCGCGATGGCGCAGCAGGGTGTCGATCATTACGTTACCAACGAAAAAAATTCGGTCATCGGGAATGCCCTCGCGCGCGCAAATTTCGATTCGCGCTTTCTTCCGTCGTAAAGAGATAGTCGGAAATAGAATCAGTCAGAATACGATTGATCTCCTCGGGCATTGTCCGATCAAAACTCCTCAATCCAGCTTCGACGTGGGCCAACCTTGGAATAAAATCGGCACGCTCGGCACCGCCGCGGCACCAGGTTTTCTTCGTCACTAGGGCACAGGCGACGGTCGAATTCACATCGCCTACCACGAGCACCACTTGCGGCCGTTCCTCGATCACTACGTTCTCAAATCGCTCCATGATTCTGGCGGTCTGGGCCGAATGGGACCCGGAGCCGACGCCGAGCGATAGATCCGGTTTTGGAAGGTCCAGGTCATTGAAAAATGAATCTGACATGTTGCCGTCATAGTGTTGCCCGGTGTGGACCAGAACATGTTGAATCTCTCTTCCACCCGTGGTGCCGTTAAAACTTTTAATCGCTTCGCAAATCGCCGCGATCTTCATGAAGTTCGGTCGAGCACCGACCACCGATAGGATTTTGATTGCCATAACATGCGTGCGCTAAAAGTTATTGAACGAAACCCTGCGCTAATGCCTCTTCCATCGGTCCCCATGAGAAATCATCGAGCAGCTTGAGACACTTTGCTTCCGTTGACTTCAAGTTCTGATAGTGTCGGAAGCGGGACCGCCACGGCGCAACGATGCGCGGTTGATCGGGATCAAACTCCCACGGATGCAAATACACCATAGCTGGTTGCCGCTCGGCCTCGTTCAAATGACGGATGGCCCACCGCGTAATCCGATAGGGAAACAATCGTAGATACCCTCCGCCGGCAACAGGAATGTTGTTTCCTAGAATCCGAATCGTCGATGGCGGAAATTCTTTGATTTGACCACCGGAGCGCAAAGTTTTGACATGGGGGAACCGGGGTGCCTCGGGAATGCCGTAGTTGTCGTGAACAATGGGAAAAATGCTGGAATCATAATCAAAACCCTCTTCACCCAGAATCTCCAACGCCCATAGGGTTTGCGCCGTAATCGAATAACTAGGGGCGCGAAAGCTGGTCACTGCAACTCCAGCGCGATCTTCGATTGCTTGCTTCGCCCGTCGCAAATCGTCGCGAAAGTCTCGTTGATCGCCCGTGTTAATCATCCGATGGGCGTAGCTGTGACAGCCGAGTCGATGATTTGCCGCGCAAATCGCCTTAACCAGCCCTGGACACTTTTCCGCGACCCAACCTAAAACGAAAAAAGTGGCGCGAATTTGGCGTTCGGCAAAAATTTCCAAAAGACGCAAAGTATTGCGCTCTACTCGGCTGGGGTATAGGTCCCATTCGCTTTGTCGGATGACGCCGGCAAATGCCTGCACATGATAGTAATCTTCGACGTCCACGGTCATAGCGTTTAAAATCCGCATCCTGCCTAACGGGCTCCTCGGCCCAACACGACAACTTTCAAGCTCTCAAAAAGAATCTGCAGATCAAACAGCACCGACATGTTTTTCATGTAATAGAGATCGTACTGGAGTTTTTCGAGGGCATCCTGCTCACTATCGCCATATGGGTAGCAAATCTGCGCCCATCCGGTGATTCCGGGTTTGACCGAATGACGCAGAGAGTAATAGGGTATTTTTTTACTCAAGGTCTGCACGAAAAACTCCCTCTCTGGCCGCGGCCCCACGAAACTCATTTCCCCTTTCAGGACGTTGATCATCTGCGGGATCTCGTCAATCCGAAGTTTTCGGATCAGCCGACCCACTCGGGTTACCCGGGGATCGTCTTTGACGGCCCAGACCGGACCGACGTCGGCTTCCGCGCTTTCGGACATCGAGCGAAATTTGTAAATGGTTAAACTTTTGCCGTTTTGCCCTACCCTGTCCTGTCGATAAAGAATCGGTCCTTGGGTCTCCAACTTAATGGCGATGGCCGTGAGCAGCATGATGGGAGCGCTTAAGATCAAACCCGCCAGGGCCACGACGATATCAATCCCTCTCTTACTGGCCATGACCAAGCGATCACGCCTAAAACCTTTAGACCGAACTAGCCACTCTGCTGAGAGATCCGCAACGACAATTTTGCTCACCAATCGCTCGTAAAAAGAATGGCAATCCTCAATAGCAACGCCGCGGGTGCGCAATTTAACGAGCTCGCGACCGAGTGCACCTTCATAGCCCTCCGCACTGGCAAGCAAAATTCGGTCAGCGCTGTTATGCTCGAACAACGTAGGCAGAGACGAGGTCTGGTAAATTGGCAACGATACGCGAACCGGATTTCCGTAGGACAGTGTCAATTCCCCCGCGGATTGACCGACAAATCCGACGACCTGCATCCCCAACTTTTTTTGTCGCAGAAGCTCTTCGGCGACCAACTTCCCGATCGCTTGTAAGCCTACGACGATCACCTTCGCACGAATCGGTGTTTTCTCGATGACGCGCATAAACCCGATCCGCCAAACGCAGAGACCGAAAATCAACAAGATCACTTCGCTGGCGTAAAGCGTCTTGCCAAACTGGGGAATTGGATAACTGATAAATCCAATCAATATACAAGCCAATCCGATACCACCCATAAGCCGGAGTAAAAGTTCGCGTATCGACAAAGTTTGATCGATGGCATAGAGGTCCGAGTAATAGAATGACAGCACAACGATGATCGCCATCGCCACCGCCTGCATAGTCCAAAATATCCATTCGGGTCGCGGCGACATCTCAAAATAAAAATTCACAGCGTGGAGCACCACTGTGGCCAAACAGACCACGGCAAGGTCACCGAGCACCAGAATAAAATCGTAAATCGAAAAAAACCGATTAAAAAGCCGCATTGGCTATAGATCGTTGCTAGTCGTGTAGTAATAGTACTTCGATGCCATTCCCATCTCGGCACCGTTAAGCACCACACCCATAACCTTGCTCGAATTCAAAGTTTGTAGAGCTTTCGTCAGATACTCACGGGGTGTTTTGCCGGCGCGCACCACTACCAACACGCCGTCCACATGGCCGGCAATAACCAATGGATCGGGCGTAGAAAGTATCGGCGGACTATCGATAATGATTTGATACCCGGGAAAGTCGGCCCGAGCCTCTTCCAAAACATCTTTCATTCTTTCTTTGGCTAAAAGCTCCGAAGCAAAATGCGACGGCTTCCCCGAAGGAAGAATCTTCAAACCAGGCAGAAATGTTTCTTGTACAAAGCTCTTGATGCTCATCTGAGAGTGTGAACTGAGATAGTCAGTAAGCCCAGGAGATTGAGGCGCCTTAAAGTAGCGATGTACCCCCGGCGCTCGGAGGTCCCCATCAATCAGTAAGACCTTTTGCTCGTAGTCCAATGCGAGTACCGCAGCTAAATTAACCGCAACCGTTGTTTTACCATCTCTTTTTACCGGACTTGTAACGGTAAATGTCTGAATCCCAGCTTCCGTCCGGAGTCTTTTGATTTGCTCACGCAGAATTTTGTATTGTTCCGCCGCCGGCGAATCCCTATCCAGTGCGACGATCGGGTAATTTTCGTAACGAGATAAATCCCAACCAAAAAACAACTCCTCGATCCGTTCGCGCCAGGACTTTGACGCAGGTGAAGGCGCAGAAGTCGGCGGTACGACTGCAACCAAATTATCGTGAAACTTAGCGTTACTTTCACCTCGCCGTGCTGGGCTCGGTCCGTTACCATTCACCTGCGGAATTCCGCTGAATACTTCAAGCGGAACGGGCTTAGGTACCATTTCCGCCTGTCGATTCTTATCCGCACTTGCCTTGGAAAGCGCTTCGAACACTCTACTCATTAAGCAAACTCCTAATTACCCGTTTCAAAATTCCTCTTACAAATGGAAAATATTGATGACCTCATCAGAGCAGGCATGAAGCGCAGCTGCTTCACGCCAACTCCCTCACCCTGTCCAATGCAGAACGACAGAAACTTTGTCTCAAAGATGGGTCGAGAATTTCGTTGCCAATGGACTCGATTAGGAACGGAAGCTTCTTCTTGGGAAAATCCGCCACCGACTGACCTAAGCGTCGAACGTTGTCTTGAAGGACTATCGATGCCATGGGCCCCATTGCGTCGATGAGCGCCATTCTCAAATCATGAAAAAATCGCTCGGCGACTTTATCATCCTGCTCCATTGCGGTTGGATGGTTCACCACGACGGCCCGCCTCACGGGTTGAGAATTGACCGGCTGGGCAAGGTCGATGACTTTCTGAACTGGTTTAGACGGTGCTCCGTTGGGTCGAGACAAAGGAACCGGATAAGATTGACGGGCGCTCAAAGTACCCTTGGACAAGCTCAGGTCCTCGGCCACTTCGCTGATTATTAGTTGATCCACATGCTTCTTTCCCAAGGCGTAGGCCGTTACGAGCGCGTTATCACCCAATACATTTATGACCCTCGGAATGCCTTTGGAGTAGCCGTAAATCGCTTCTAAGGCCTCCCCTGTAAAAATCTCTGGATCGCCGTCGGCAATTCGCAACCGGTTGACGATGTACCCCTCACACTCCTTCGATGTGAGGGAGCGCAGGTGGTGACGTAGCGCCACTCGTTGCTTAATTTGCCTTAACTCCTGCGAGTTAAGGCGAACGGATAACTCAGGCTGTCCGACGAGCAAAATTTGCAATAGTTTGTCCTTGGAAGTCTCGAAATTTGATAAAAGGCGGATGCTTTCCAAGACTTCGTTGGAAAGATTTTGCGCTTCGTCTATGATCAAGGCACAGTTGTCCCCATTTTTATATTTCTCCAGCAGATATTCGTTAAGCAGGACCAGATAATCGTGAATGTCACCGAGTGAAGTTCTGGGATCGGTAATGCCAAAATCGTCACAAACGTAGCGCAGCAAATCCATCGGACTCATGATCGCACTAAAAACCAGGGCCGTTTGCGCGTTACCGTCGAGTTCTTTTAACAGCGCGTGAATTAATGTCGTCTTTCCAGTACCAACCTCTCCGGTCAAGACGATAAAACCCTTCCGAGCTTTGATGCCGTACGAAAGCTGTGCCAAACCCTCGCGATGGCAAGTACTTGAATATAGAAAACTGGGATCCGGCGTTATGTTGAACGGAGCCTGGGTAAATCCGAAGTATTCCTGGTATACGAGATCCATACAGTCAGTCTTAAAAATAAAGTGGACCAAACACGTCGAACCAAAATAAGTCCAACGCCAAGAACACCGACAGAGGCAAGCACCAAAACACCTTGAGCCCGCCGCTGTTCGACAACACTACCACGTGTCATTAGCGCAGGTAGACTCGCGAGCAGCGGCACGTTTACAAGAGAATTAATTTCGTCGCCTTGTCTAAAAGAAGTATCGAAATTGTTCCACAAAAACGCGATACCAACCCCCCCGCCCATACCCAAGACCAACCCAGCGAGAACTATAAGCATGCGATTAGGTCGCACGGGTTTAAGTGGCAAGTTGGCGGGATCGAGGATTTGGAACTGTTCTCCCTTTTGTTTCTTTTCCATGTTTTCGGATAGTTCCGACTCCAAACTCTTTCCCAACAGGTCTTGATACTTTCGCAGTGTAATATCGTATCCGCGGCTGATTTTAGAGAGCTCGATGGCTCGCAAAGGCGTATTTTCAACTCGCGCTTGCAGAGCACCGACTTGACTTCGAATGCGGTCAATCTGCGAACGAACCGCTTGTACTTCTGCATCGATATCCGTGATCTGCGATTGCAAAACCTGCTTCAACGGATTACCCGGTAACGGCGTTGCCGGAGCCGAAGATTTGGTCGGCGTCGGCGCCCTGTTTTTGCTTTCACCTTCCAGCATCCGAATTTCCGTTTGGACGCGCATAACATCGGGATGCTTATTGCTGTATTTTTGCAATAAAGTATCCAATTCTCTTTTCTTCATCTCGATCTGCAAATTCTGCGTTCCACTATCTCCTGAGGCCAAAAGGCCTCCTCCCAAAAAGCCTCCCCCCCCCAAAAGATCCAAACCTAGAATGTCAGATTCGACGGATTGCTTTTGTAGCACGCCTTTGCGCTCTTGCAGCCCCGTCAATCTTAGAGTTGCAGATTCTAGTTCACGGCGAAACTGTTCTAGACTCCTCAGGTTTGAATCGAGTTGGTCCGGCAATTCGTAGCGGTTTGCCGCTTTATATTGGTTTACAGCTGCTTCCTGTTCCTCCAATTCATTGCGCAATCGATCAGCCTCTGAATTGATGAAGGTTTTGGTTCCCATTGCCTGCTGTTCACGGACCTGAATATTCTGATCGATAAACAGGGAAGCGATCTTGCTCGTCACCTGTCTGGCCTTCTCCGGATCTCCCGATTCGAATGACAGCTGAAATACGTCTTTCTTTCGCAACTCGACCTTAATTTTCTTGCGCACGCCTTCTATACGCTCTTCCAACGTTGATTGTTTAGCGTTAGGAAAAAGATTGAATTCTTGAATAATCTTTTCCAATTGGGTACGACTCAAGATCTCCTGGATGCTGGACTGCATCCTTTCAGCAAGATCAATAGTAACGGTTGAGGCGACGTAAGATGTAGGTACGCGCTGGGGACTCACGAGAATAAGAGCGCTTGATTGAAACACATTCGGTACCGTAATTGCCAAGTACGCACCCAAGATCGAAACGACCAGGAATGTCGCGATAATGAGGCCTTTACGGCGATATAAACCATTGAGAATGGCTGAAATATCAAAATCTGACATCGTGTTCACGCATGCCCTCGAAGTCTAAAACAGCAACCACCTAAGCTAAGGAACGATAATCCTATCCGCAGGCCTCAACAAAATATCTTGCTTGAGGTCCCCTTTGATAATCGCATCGTAATCAACAATAAATTCGGTGAGCTTGTCGCCTTCTCGACGAACGACCCGTAAATTACTTCTTTCGGCAAAAATTCCTAACCCACCAGCACGCGTGAGCAATTGTAGAAGCGTGTCGTTGCCAGCCAAAGGATAAGCACCTGGTTTGCCTACTTGGCCCACCAGAAATACTTCGCTGGACGCGATTCCTTCTATTCGAATAGTAACGAAGGGCTCCACCGTGTATTCCTTGTACTTGTCCTCAAGAATACCTCGCAAGCGTGCGGTGGTAAGGCCGCCAACTTGAACCTCATTGATTAACGGCAGCGTAATGAAACCGTCGGGGCGAACCTTTACAGCCCCTCCCAGTGCTGGTTCCTTCCAGACGTTGACAACAATGGAATCGCCGGCACCGATCACATAGAATTCCTCCGGGGGCTTATTCGGATTCGGCGTGTCAGCAGCTAATTTGAATTCCTGCACTCTGAGATCTTTTGTGGAACAAGCACTGACCATCCCCAAAATGATGACAAATGCTATTACAAAACTGCTCTTCATCTGATTTCTATGCCTCAATGCGTAGCGCAGTCCGAATTCACTCACAAAGTATCCGCCGGCGACTGCTTTAAGTAACAGTATTAAGCAAATACTGCTCCATGCCCACAGTGGCTTTCCTACGGCGCAAAGTGAGTGTATTGGCGGAACGCTTTACGAGTTCCAGCGCTCAACCTACCGCGCGTCAGCCGATGATATTTGCCCTAACCTGCGAGACCAATTCGAAAATGGGGCAATCTCACCCGACCCGGAAATCCCACCCGTGAGCAGGATAGCACATTACGGAATGTTGGATGGTTTTATTGCTGGCAAGGGAAAGGGGGTCTTGAGAACAGGATTGAGCGTCGTAGAGCTTAGACCCCGAGCAAGACCGAGATTGGGCCATAAGTCAAAACGACCGGTTAAAACCAGAAATACACTATTCGAATTGACGATTCCCTTATTCAAAAGATCGGTTTGGTTCGCCCCGCTACCGCTATCGATCCACCTAAAGCGATAATTCAACGCCGCGGAGAGCCAACTGGTGATTATATATTGAAGCCCCATTCCCGCTTCAAAAGTCTTAAAGTTTACATCTTCGGTATCATAAAACGACAAGTTCACGTCTGCGTTTGTTGATAACTTTTCACTGAAGCGGAAAGCCAAAGTCGTAAATATCGATGTTGTGTCTGATATTCCTGCGACACCAAAACTCGGAGTCAACCCCTTGCGCAATCCGGCATTTAACACCCCAGCTTCCCAGAGTTTTGTTATCGTAATATTCGTATTATTTGCGATCCTCTGGCCCGTCGTTTCCGGCATTGAATGAGAGCCCGGTGCTGGCGGTTAATGACAGCGTTGGCGTCAATTGCAAATTGTAATTAGAGAAATAGTCATCACCAAAATCGAAATTATGTATAACCCCATCCTCATCCCCGTTTCTCGACTTATTGATCGATATAGAATAGCCGGCGTGAAGATTATGATCTTGCCGCCAATTGTAGATTCCGCGAGCGCCGATAGTATTGAGAAACCTCGGTGCCGCCCGCGTCAAGAAATTGCGCTACCGAATTTTGATAGAAACCCGTAAAGCTGACGTCCGGTCTGTAGAGATACGACCCATTAACCCCGAATGAATTAGTGATTTGGTCTCCCTGCGAGATGAAATCCTTTAGGTCTTGCGAGTTTGTTACATCCGAACCTAGCGTCGTTGGCCCCGTTTGCAACTGCAATGGCTGACCAAAACCACCGGTTCGCGTTGGTCCCTGTCGCTGAAAATTATCCGCAAAATCGAAGCTGAGCTGAGGTGAATATCGATAAGCATACGCACCTTGGACCAGAAATGTTCTTGCCAAAATTATTTAGCTCGCTATGGCGGGCATATAATTCAGCCATCGGGGCGATGCTAAGCGTTGCGGTTGGCTCAATTTGCCCCGCTGGGGCGTAAAAAAATGACAACGTTGGCACCAAGGTACTGATAAAATCGTGGTCCTTCTGCTTCGAAAAGAAAATATTGTCATTGTATTCCTCGCCGACACCGAAGGAAAATTGACTTGCAAAAGCGGCCCAAGAGCTGGTGGGCAGCACCAGGGAAATGAGAACTACTAGACCGCCAACCACTCTCACCCCAAATCTTTGAACGACTCTTTATGCAGCCCATGCCTTCTCATCTTTCTGTATAGCGTTTTATTATCAACTTTCGCTTCTTTCGCTGTCAGAGAAATTCCACCTTTATGCTTGATCAAAAGACCACGTAAATATTCTTTTTCACTTTGATGTAACCATTGTTTCAACGATAAATCCCCATTCGAACTTGCGGAATAATAGCGATCGACAACTCGTTGCGGAGGTGCTGGCAGATCGACGCTTTCTATCGTATCCCCTTGGCACTTTACAATCGCTCGCTCCAGAATGTTCTCAAGTTCTCGAATATTTCCCGGCCAATGGTATCCCAGCATCTGATCAAAAACTTTGGGCCCGATTTGCCGGATACGCTTCTCTTGCGCAATCGGATGCTTGTTCAGAATATGATTTACGAGGAGAGGTAAATCTTCGAGCCGTTCACGCAGCGGCGGCAGCTGCACAGGAATAACGTTGATACGATAATAAAAATCCTCGCGCAATGTCCCACGAGCCAAACAAATCGTCAAGTCAACATTGGTCGCGGCGACAACCCGCATATCGATTTTAACTTTCCGATTGCCACCTAGCCGCTCGACCTCACGCTCCTGCAAAACACGCAATAGTTTGACTTGCATCGGTGGAGAAATCGTCTCGATCTCATCAAGAAATAGTGTCCCGCCGTCGGCCATTTCGATCTTGCCCGCCCGGTTTTGCACCGCACCCGTAAAGGCACCTTTTTCGTATCCGAAGAGTTCGCTTTCCAATAGGGTGTCTGGAAATGCGCCGCAATTTATCGCCACAAACTGCTTAGCCTTTCTCCGGCTAAGCGTGTGAATTGCGCGCGCAACAAGCTCTTTGCCAGTTCCTGTTTCGCCCGTAACCATCACCCCGGAATCTGTTTCTGCTAGAGACCGAATGAGGTCGAACACCTTATGCATTTTCGAGCTTTTGCTGATAATGTTTTCAAGGTTGTGCTCATCATATACTTTTTGTCGAAGTTCACGCACCTCCTCGATAAGACGCCGCTTTTCCAGCAGCTTTTCACTAACAAGCCGAATAACTTCAGGCTGAAACGGCTTGGTGATGTAATCACTTGCGCCAAGCTTCATGGCTTCAACGGCCTGTTTAATATTGCCAAACGCGGTAATCAAAATAACATCGGTGTCTGGATATTTTTCCCGGACGTTCAGAGCAAGCTGGAACCCGTCGATTCCCGGCATTTTGACGTCCGAGACGACTAATGCAAACTTTTCTTCCCCAAGTTTCTTGAGCCCATCCTCTCCACTAGCCGCTGTCGCGACCCTATAGCCCTCCTGTTCGTAGAAGCTCCCTAACTGCTCCCGCAGTCGATCATGATCTTCGACAATAAGTACATTATACATATAAGAACTCGACGACGGCCTACGTTCTATATTCGGAGAGAAGCCACGGCATGAGACGCCTACCTTGTCTGGGTAACGGGAATCGTAATTCTGACTTTGGTTCCCTTACCTAGCCAGCTGTCAACACGTACTCCACCTCCGTGTAGTTCAATAAACCGCGATGCCATGCTCAACCCTAAACCGTCGTGATCTTGTTTCGTCGAATAAAACGGCATCGTAACCTTGCTTAGATCTTCTTGCGCAATTCCACAGCCGGTATCGAAGATACTAAGGACAATTACCGATGATTTATTGAGGTCCCAGTTCTCAAGTCTTGCATGAACACTAATCTCACCGTTGGGCTGCGTCGCCTCCAGTGCGTTTTCTAAAATATTACCGATCGCGGATTCAAGTAACCCAGCGTCCCCTGGCACAACGACGCTCTTGATGGCATCTTCAATGTCTTCCCGTAGTATTATTCCCGCTTCGACAAACAAGAAATTTCTTGCGTTTATGGCACTAGCGATGGCTTCACTGACGCTAATCTCTGCCGACCAATTCGGTTTTTGGCTATAGTCCGCAAATGCCCTAGCAATACCGATTGCTTTTTCCACGGTTTCTTCGAGCACGTCGATTTCTCTGGATTTAGGAAGGATCTTTTTTAACGGACTAATGAGCAGAGTCAACAACTGGAAGTGGTTGCCGATCTTATGGATAAAGCGGGACACGACATCGTAATCTAAATCTAGAATTCGCTTCTCTGAAGGAATCGGAACAATGCATCCATGCCAGAGATCGCGATCCTCAGTTGGGTCCTTACTTAAACTATGCGCGACCCATGTGCACAGACCCGAATCATCAATGATTCTATGCACAAGAGAAGCACTGCAGGCGATCTTAAGATTTTTCAATCGATCATCAACTGCCGCTATATCATCGCGAAAGACCCGATCATGGGAAAAGGCGCGCGAGCCAACGAGATCAGCGTTGTTAAGATTTATTAATTCTGAAACGTTGGGAGAAACATAAGAAATTTCAAAGGAAGAATTGCACTCATACAGGACACATGGGAAATAACCTACGCCAGGAGATAGTATGGGTAGGACGGCGTCCGCTTGACCTTTCGGTTCCGACTTAACTGATGAAGACGGCATAGATTACCAGAGGATTTTGCAAATTTGGTTTAGTTTTGAGTGTCGGGCCGACGAATCCAAGATATTCACCCTTGTGCCACAACAACACCCAAGAATCAAGTTTTTTATTTTATCGACGACATATAAGCACTTGATCTCTAAACGATTTTGCTAAATCCAGCATGGAATTAGTCATTTGTCCGTCTCTGCGTTCTTGGAACCAGTCGGCTCGGAGAACCAGCAGCCGTCAAATATGATTACATTCCGCCCGACGGGGTGAATAATTGGAAGATCCAGTCACCAACGCCCGTTCATAAATAGGAGGATCATCGGTTTTGCGCTGGAAGCGGCTCGGGCGAATGGTATGTTTTCAGCACGGGTTCTCCACCTCGCGGATTTGGAAGTCATTATTCATTAAAGTGCCCGACGCTTGGAAGAAATACGTTCTTGGTACGCAAATTGTATTCAGCTATTGCAGCTTCAATCCGAAGAGGGGTGGACATCATTGAAATCCAAAATTTTCCTTGTGGACGACGAAGAAGTAATACTGCAGCAAATGCGCGTGGCATTTGAAGCTGATTACGATGTGCTAACTAGTTCCAGCGAAAAGGAAGCTCTAGAAACGTTTGAACGCGAAAGGCCGGCGGTGGTTACTCTTGATCTGTCCCTGAAGCCGCACGACCCCACGGACCTTGGCGGAATGCGCTTAGTCGAACAGTTCCTCGCCTTGGAACCTGCCACTCGGGTAATTGTAATTACCGGAAACAACGATGAAATCAACGCATTACGAGCCGTGCGTTCCGGAGCGTTTGACTATTACACGAAACCAATTCGGCTTGAAGATCTAAGCGTCATGATCCAACGCGCCGCGCGCACGCACGAACTCCAAAAAAAATTGCAACAATCGCGGCTCGGAACCGACGACATGTTTCAGGGAATGATTGGTAAATCAAAGCGTATGCAAGACGTTTTTCGTTTCGTGGAACGCGTTGCATCGTCGGACATCTCAATTCTAATCTGCGGCGAAAGCGGCACTGGAAAAGATGTTGTCGCCCACGCGATCCACCAACAGAGCCAGCGAAAGAATAATCCTTTTGTCGTTGTCAATTGTGGTGCCATACCTGAGAATCTGTTGGAAAGTGAGCTATTCGGTCACGAGAAGGGATCGTTCACAGGAGCGCACGCGCAGAAGCGTGGAAAGTTGGAGTCGGCAAATGGAGGCACTCTATTTCTTGACGAAATCGGCGAACTGATGCCGGCGCTACAGGTTAAATTATTGCGCTTCCTTCAGGATCGAAGGATCGAACGGGTTGGCGGATCGACGCCCATTGAGCTTAACGTCCGCATCATTGCCGCAACGAACCGAGATTTGGAGAAGGATGTCGGAAACCGAGTATTTCGAGAGGACCTATACTATCGCCTGAAAGTTATCCCACTGGAGTTACCGCCCTTGCGCGAGAGGAAGGACGATATTATTCCATTGGCTGAATATTTTCTCGATAAGTCATGTCGGGAACACCGGAAGCATCCAAAGACTTTGTCCACAATAGCTGAAGCAGCACTGTCAATGCATACATGGCCGGGCAATGTGAGAGAGTTGGAAAATTTGATAAGTCGAGCGGTAGTGCTCAGCTCACATAGCGCGCTTAGCCCGAGAGATTTCGGGTTCGCATCGGATCATATCCCAACAGACGTGAATTTAAAGTTTGCTAAAAAAGCCATTGAAATCGACTTCGTCAAGAAAGCACTATCGCGAAACAAAGGCATCGTCAGTCGCGCAGCTCGTGATCTCGGGATTAGCCGGGTCAATCTTTATGAGTTGATCCAAAAATATAGTATCCGAATTCAGGAATTCAAATCGAACAATACTAATCGTGATGACAAATCACCGATGAAAACACAGGAGGTGATATAAATTGATCCAATTAGCGGAGAAACTGGGAAGTAGACAGGCGACCGCCGCGGTGATCGGTCTAGGATATGTCGGTCTGCCTCTAGCTATGGAAGTAGCCAAGGCCGGCTTTAACGTGATCGGTATAGATGTTGACCAGAACAAAATTAATGCGCTAAAAAAGAGCAAATCTTATATTCTCGATGTCCCCGAAAGCACTCTGACGACACAAATTAAATCAGGAAGGTTTACCGCCACCGCGGATTTTAGCGCTCTCGCGAAAGCAGACACAGTGAGCATATGCGTTCCAACTCCTCTCAGCAAAAGCCGCGACCCGGATGTGTCCTTCATCCTTTCGGCGACTGAAGAAATTCGCAAATATTTACACGCCGGGCAACTCATCGTCCTAGAGAGCACTACGTATCCGGGAACGACCGACGAATTGATTGTGCCGGAACTCGAAAGTTCAGGATTAAAAGTCGGCAAAGATTTTTTCCTTGCTTTTTCCCCTGAGCGAATTGATCCGGGAAATACCTCGTTCAACACCCGCAATACTCCGAAGATCGTCGGCGGCATCACTGCGCAGTGCACGGAAATCGCGCGACTTTTTTATTCGCAATTTATCGAGCGGGTAATTCCAGTCAGTAGCAGCAAATGTGCGGAAATGGTCAAACTGCTCGAAAACACGTTCCGCAGCGTAAACATCGGAATGGTCAATGAGCTTGCCCAGATGTGTGACCTCTTGGGCGTCGATGTCTATGAAGTAATCGATGCGGCCGCAACGAAGCCTTTTGGCTTCAGCGCCTTCTATCCCGGCCCGGGGCTCGGCGGTCACTGTATTCCCATCGATCCGCATTACCTGGCGTGGAAACTTAAGGCGCTCAACTTTCAAGCCCGATTCATCGGTTTGGCCGCTGAGATCAATGGGATGATGCCCACGTTTGTCGCCAATCTTGTCGCAGATGGGCTCAATCGCAATTCGAAAAGTATTCGAGGTTCAAAAATAATGGTACTCGGTGTCGCCTACAAGAAGAACGTCAGCGACTGCCGCGAGTCGCCTGCGCTCGATGTTATGCGAATACTCAGTGATAAAGGCGCGATCTTGTCCTATAATGACCCTTTCGTTCCATCGCTTCGATTGGGCGGGAACGTGCTGAAGTCTAGCGATTTCACTCCCGCTGAAATTGGTCAATATGATTGCGTGATCATTTTAACTGATCATACTGCGTACGACTTCAGACAAATCGTCGGCGCAGCAAAATTAGTGGTGGATACTAGGAATTCAACAAAAGATTTACATGAGTTCAAGGACCGAATTATCAAGCTTGGCGCAGGAAACAATGTCCGATCCGCCCCGGACCACGGAGACGAGCACGCCCTATCCAACGGGGAATTATCCACGCATTAATGGAATATGCATCAGGAGCATCCAGATCCTTCAAAATGGTTAATGCGACTTATGTATCACGCAACTGGAGCCACTGTCCCAAAATGGACAGTGGCTCCAGTGTCGATAGCTAGCCAGAAATAAGAGGACGTCCAGAGCAGAGTAGCGAGCCCTCTTCCTCAGCAAGAATGAGTTCGGCCCTACTTTCCGTGACACCTCTTATATTTCTTTCCGCTGCCGCAGGGACAAGGGTCGTTCCGGCCGACCTTATCAACGCCGCGTTTAGCCGGCTCGGTTCGAGCGACAACGGGCTCGTCGCCATGACTTAACATCATGCGTTGGGCTCGCGGCTGTTGCAATTCGATTTCTTGAGGAGCGGTCTCCCGGGCGAGTTCGACTGTAAAGAGCTTCTGTATGACATCTTCTTGGATTCGGTGAACCATGTCCTCGAACATGTCGAAGCCTTCCTTCTGGTATTCCTGCAACGGATTTTTTTGTCCGTAACCACGCAAACCGATCCCTTCTTTGAGATGGTCCATGTTTAGCAAATGGTCTTTCCATAGACTATCGATGGTCTGCAACATAATGATCTTTTCCAATTGCCGCAGCATCTCTTCCCCGAACCGCTTCTCCTTATCATCGTAGACTTCGCCAACCCGCCTGTTGGCAATTTCCGTCAAACTTTCCGGCGACAAATCATCGATCTCCTCGGATTTGAGATCGAGACGTAAATTAAACTGATGAATGAAGGCTTCTTGCAAACCTACTAAATCCCATTCACTGGCGGGGTTGTCTTTCTCGGCGTAGCGTGCGGCCACTTCGTCTGCCAGGCCTTCGGCCATTTCAAGGACCTGGTCTTTAAGAGCATCCCCTTTGAGCACTTCGCGGCGCTGATTGTAGATCACCTCTCGCTGTTTATTGAGCACGTCGTCATATTCTAAGAGATGTTTCCGGATATCGAAGTTATGCGCCTCGACCTTCTTCTGAGCATTTTCTATCGCGCGGGTGACCAGTCCGTGCTCGATTGGAACCCCCTCTTCCATACCCAATCGGCCCATGATGCCCTGGATACGATCCGCGCCAAAAATGCGCATCAAATCGTCTTCTAAGGAAAGATAAAACCGTGAAGAACCGGGATCACCCTGCCGTCCTGCGCGACCACGCAACTGGTTGTCGATACGGCGGCTCTCATGACGTTCCGTGCCCAAAATATGCAAACCACCTGCGGCGATGACTTCAGTTTTTTCCTGGGCACACACCTCATTGTAACGGGTTAAAATTTCATCGAAGCGCTGGCGATACTCGTCCGGCGCCTTATCCAACTGTTCCCGGATGTCCTCAACCATGCGCAAATATTCTTGGCGCTTGGCTTCGTAGGTCTGCTGCGCGACCTGTATCGATTGTTCGTACGGCCCGCGGATCTCCTCACAGCGTTCTTCGGCAACTTCAAAGGCGCGAAATACGGTATCGTATTCGTTCGCAACCGAGGCGTCTTCGCCTTTCGCAATCACGGCCCTTGCCGTATCGAACTCGAGATCGATCAGTCGCTGCTCGTAAAGGCGGCGTTTTTCATCGAGCGCTTCCATCAGCAGCGGCCGCTCAGCAGTGTTTTGCTGCCAACGCTCCAGGGTGGCTGCAAAATCTTGCTTAACCTCGGCAAAATCCGCCGATAGCTCCAACCCAACTTCGGCCCCTGCTTCGAGAACCGCCGCTTCGAAACTTTCCCGCGCGTTTAAATAGCTTTCCGGTATCGGCCGTTGATTGTGCAAAGCGTCGATCAGTTGGGTGGCCGACAGGTCCTCATAGCGTTCGCGAAGATCTTTGAAAGGCGAGATCGCGCGGATCTCCTTTTGCAGTTCCGTGCAACGTTTCAAGGCCTCGCTGCGTTGCTGGTCGAAGACTTCGCCGTCTTTCGCATACTTTTTTTCGGCCTTCTGGACTTCTTCGTCGTATTTCTCCCTTATCTCCCGCAATGCGTCTTCGTAGCGGCCCGCACCCTGGATTGGCAGTTTCGCAGCGCGACTGATCCATTCGTTTTCCATGTCCGAACGGGCGAGGAACTCGGGATTGCCGCCGAGCAAGATGTCCGTGCCACGCCCTGCCATGTTGGTGGCAATCGTGACCGTGTTCAAACGCCCTGCTTGCGCGATGATGCTGGCTTCAGCCTCGTGGTTGACCGCGTTAAGCACATTGTGCTTGACGTTTTTTTTCTTGAGCATGCGCGAGATCCGTTCCGATTTCGCCACTGAAGTCGTTCCCACCAGAATCGGCTGACCCTTCTTGCTGCGCTCCTCGATCTCCTGCACGACCGCGTCATACTTCTCATTGTCGCTGCGATACACCACGTCCGGCAAATCCTGGCGCACCATCCCTCGGTGGGTGGGGACCACCGTGACATCCAGCTTGTAAATTTTCTTAAACTCGGGAGCTTCCGTATCGGCTGTGCCGGTCATACCGGCGAGCTTTTTATACATGCGAAAGTAATTCTGGATCGTGATGGTCGCCAGCGTCTGGTTTTCCTCGCGGATATGCACTCGCTCTTTGGCCTCCACCGCCTGGTGCAGCCCATCGGACCAGCGCCGTCCCGGCATCAGTCGACCGGTAAACTCGTCGACGATGATCACTTCGCCGTCTTTCACGACGTAATCCACGTCGCGCTTGAAAATCGTATGGGCTTTCAGTGCCTGCTGCACATGGTGCAGCGTATCGATCTGACGCGGATCGTAGAGATTGTGCACGCCGAGCAAGCGCTCTACTTTCGCGACACCGGTTTCCGTGAGCGTCACCGAGCGGCTTTTCTCGTCCACGGTGTAATCGCCCTTGGCTTCTATCGCCGCCCGATCTTCCTGCGACGGATCACCTTGAATGACCGCGCCACGCTGTAACTTCGGGATGATTCTATCGATGTTGTAATATTTATCCGTCGATTCTTCCGCCGGTCCGGAGATAATCAACGGCGTTCGCGCTTCATCGATGAGAATATTGTCCACTTCGTCGACAACGGCATAATTGAGCTCGCGCTGGACGTATTCTTCCAGCGAGAATTTCATATTGTCGCGCAGGTAGTCGAAGCCAAACTCGTTGTTGGTGCCGTACGTGATGTCCGCGAGATAGGCTTCCTGGCGCGTAATTGGCCGGAGATTCAGGTAACGATAATCCTTGGTAATGAAAGTCGGATCGAACAGATAACTCGCTTCATGAACGATAGAAGCCGCCGTCAGGCCCAGTTTGTCATAAATCGGCCCCATCCACTGCACGTCGCGGCGCGCCAGGTAATCATTGACGGTAATCAAATGAGCCCCGCGTCCAGTGAGTGCGTTCAAATACAGCGCCAGGGTCGCCACTAAAGTCTTGCCCTCGCCGGTTTTCATTTCGGCGATCGTCCCTTCGTGCAAGACCGCACCGCCGATCAACTGCACGTCGAAATGGCGCAAGCCGATTGTACGACGCGAAGCCTCACGCACGGCGGCAAAAGCCTCGGGTAGCAACTCCTCCAAAACATCCGCTTCGCTATCGCGCAGCGCCTTATCCAATTCTTCCACACGAGTCTTATGCTCGTCGCGTTGCTCCTGATCAGCACCGACCGCCTCACTGCGCGCTTCTTCCAATTCTTTCTGCAAGCTCGCGGTAGCCTCCGTCAGCCGGTTTCTAAATTGCTGAGTCTTGGCCTTGAGTTCCGTGTCGGTCAAGCGTTGGAACTCCGGTTCGAGCTGGTTAATCTTCCTCGACGTATGGGCGAATTCTCTTGATCTCGCGATCGTTCTTGGTCCCGACGATTTTTTTGATCAAACTCAGCATGCTATGAAGTTACTCCCTACGTGTTTGGGAATAGAGGAAATCTTTGGCCCTGCAAGAATACTTAAAATACATGATTCACAGGGCAACTTAAAGCCGTTCTTGAAGCGGCAACCGGCGCATCAGCGCTCGATGCGCACCGCCGATTCAACCTTTTCACCGAGAAAACGGCGCCCGACTTTGACAAAGCGTTCCGGAGCGTCGGTGACGAAAAACCCGTGGGCGCCACGCCCGGATTTTCTTGCCATTGAGTCTTTCTTGAGCTGAGCTTCAACTTCTTTGGCCGTCTCCTCCGCCGAATCCACCAGCCGCACGCGACTGCCCAGATATTTTCGAATCGCTTTTTTCAACAAGGGATAGTGCGTGCAGCCCAGAATCAACGTATCGATTCCACTTTGCTTCAGGCTACCAAGATAAGTGCTCACCGTCATCTCCACGATACCATTGTCGGTCCACCCCTCCTCGACCAAAGGTACAAATAGAGGGCAAGCCCGACTATAAACTTCAATCTCAGGGTTTGCCGATTTTAAAGCGCGAGTATAAGCGCCGCTTTGAATCGTTGCTTCCGTGCCAATCACTCCGACACGCTTATTCTTAGTGCTCTTTGTTGCGCGCCGGACGCCGGGCTCGATCACGCCGATCACCGGCACGGTCAACTGCTCGCTTAACTGGCCCAAAGCAATTGCCGTCGAAGTGTTACAGGCGACGACCACGAGCTTGACGTCCTTTTCGATCAAGAACCGGCAATTCTCAAAAGAGTAGCGCAGCACCGTCTCCACCGACTTGGTGCCGTAAGGTGCGCGTGCTGTATCGCCCAGATAAACAGTATTTTCATGCGGCAGGGTCTCGATGATCTGATGCAAGACCGTCAAACCGCCGATACCGGAATCGAAAACCCCAATCGCTCTGTCTTTGCGAGTCATGCAGCGTCGGTCAGAGGCTCGGCGCCATTTGGTTGCCAAGCTCTTTTTCACAGGCCGGAGCATAGCCAAATACCTGCTGCCAAACTTCCCGGGTTTCCATGCAGAGATAGATCTTCACTGTCGGCGCGTTTCGACGAATCCAAGAAGTCATCTTACGGTACATGTCGACACGCAATGGTTGAAAATAGCGCAGCTTGCCATCGGGACAGAACACCTGTTCGCCCGTCAAGAGCTGAGTCTTGGGAAAGCGCGCGCGCATCGTCCGTTTCAGCGCCGGTGTATCGCGTAACACTCCCAGGCTCACCCAAGCGAGCCGGCGCCAATCGATGGTCGCAAAGGTCTCCTCGATCATCGCTCGATAGTCCGATTCCCAACCGGGGTATTCGATCATTGGGTCGAAATGAAAGCCCAACCGATAACCCGCTTCCTGGCAGCGGCGTGCCGCGCTCAGCCGTTCGCGAAGCGTTGCCGTGCCGTGCTCATCGGCGTCGATGACCGGCTGCGGGTTCATCGACCAAGCCACCACCACCCGTCCTTTGGAATCCAGGTCGAGCAAGCTATCGACGCAATCGCTCTTGGTCTTGAGCTCGAGCAAGACATTGGGCTGCTCGGCAAAATAAGGAATCAACTCGCGGACTATTCCGGTATAAGGTTCCAGCGCCAAACTATCGGTGATTTCACCGGTGCCGACGCGAAAAAACACGCCGCGATGTTTGCTCAGCGTACGATCGGCCTCGGCGATCAAGTCGCCGACGTTGCTGAAAACTTTGAGCTCCGCGTTGTCCGCCAGATAATCCTGCAGGTAACAATAGCTGCAATCCATCGGGCAGTTGCTGGCGAAATTGATTACGAAATAATTGCAGCACACTTGTCCTTCGCTGCCTGGGCATTTCTTGAAGAAGTCGCCTCTGTGCTTGGCGACGTAAAGCTTTCGCTTGGCCGTGCCGAACCTCTCGCCAGCGGCCGCCGCACGGTCATGGAATAAATCACCAGGCTCGACAATGCGAAACGGCACCTCCGGCAAGGCGCGGCATATATTGCGGCATATCGAACTCTCCTCCGAGCCGCGTTCGACGATCACTTCCTCGGGTTTAAAGTGTTCCATGCTGAAATCGAATTATTTCGTCTTTTCGTCGGACTCGCGTCCGGCTAAAAGACGAAATATCTCCCCTGCCTCTGCTTTCGCCGCTGCTTGATTCAATTGTGCCGACAGATTCGCCAATTCTTCACTTGTCGCGGCGCTGAATTCAACTTGCAACCGCCCGCCTTCCAAGCCCGGCGCCACGCTCAGGCGAATCGCGGGCTGAAGCTTTAACGCTTGGATATTCTGGCGAATCTCATCTTCGGTTTGCGCTAGCCGTGGAAACCTCAACCGGCGCACTTGCTCTTTGATCCGTTTGAGTTTGTCCGCTCGACCCAAGCGCGGGTCGGTCTTGATGTCGTCAATCGATTGCCGGGCTAATAATGCCCCGATCGCCGCGCCGTCGCGCAAAGCCGCTTCTTCGAGCCAGTCCATCAGATCGCGCAGATGATTTTCACTAATCTTGAGATCGAGCGCGAGGCTCAGCAGTGCATCGCGGGCCGATGTTTCCCAGCTAAGCCAGCGTTCCAGCGTTTGCGGATGAAAACCTTTGGCTTGGGCGTGCTCGCGAATCACTGTCTCCGACATTCCTGCTCTCCTTATCGAACTCCGTCAGCATCGCCTCGTATGCCAGGGCTTCCGGTTCCTTGCCGCGTTTGCGCGCGCCGTGGGCGAGGATTCGGACTTTCCGCCGAAGCACGTCGACGGCCGCTTCGCGCCGCGCACGGCTAATGTCCGAACGCAAAAGTTTTTGCAATGCGATCACCCGAAAGCGGTCCATCCCCCAAACCGAATGCGACAGCTGATCGGCATGTCCGCCGCGTTTGATCACCAGTGGTTCGGGAATGAGTGCGACCTGATGATCAATCGCAATGCGCAACCACAAATCGTAATCCTCGCAGACCGGCAAAGCTTCGTCGAAACCGCCGAGAGCCATAAATAGATCGCGCCGCATCATGACCGCCGATGGGCTGACCAGACAAAGATCCAGGCTGGGCAAGAAAATATCGCCGTCGGGTTTCCGATGGATCGCCCGCGGATTGACCCGGACACCGTTACGGATCCAGACTTCTTCGGTCTGACAAATAGCGATTTCCGGATGAAGCTCCATAAAGTCAGCTTGAAAGGCCAGTTTCTTCGGTCGCCATAGGTCATCGGAATCCAGAAAGGCGAGCAAATCGCCGCGCGCTCCGCGCGCACCTGCATTGCGCGCGGCGGAGACACCCTTTCTGCGCCTGGGAGATTAAACGCAAACGCGAGCGATATTTGTTAAGCCGCGCGACCGTTTCGTCGCTGGAGCCATCGTCGACAACGATCAGCTCGAAGCTCGGATAAGTTTGTCCAAGCACGGACTCGATGGCCTCGCCGACCATCGGCCAGCGGTTATAGGTCGGAATGACGACGCTGACTCGTGGGACCAAGGGATAACTCCAGTGGCAGGATCAAGAGGTTTAGTAGCTGCGCCTTTGCCATCAACGTCTTTTGACGGCTCAGATAAACGATTCCATTTTCTTGAAAAACTGATCCACCATCATCTTCGCCACGCCGCCCATCATGCGCTGGCCAACGCTGGCGATGAGTCCGCCGATTTTGGCGTCGGTGCTGTATTTTAGTATCGTCTGACCATTGGCCTCCTCGAGATCGATGGACACGTCCCCCTGCATAAAGCCCGGTCCGCCCGAGCCCTCGCCGCTGAGCACGTAATGCGAAGGCGCTTGCTTGTCTTTAATCGCCACCTTGCCTTTGTAGGTTCCCTTGACGGATGCGACGCCCACCTTCATCACCGCTTCGAATTGATCGGGCGCGACCTCGTTCATGCTCTCGCAGCCCGGCATGCACTGCACCATGATCTTGGGGTCGAGCAGGACTTGCCAAACTCGTTCGCGCGGCGCGTTAAAAGTGTAGTTGCCTTCGATTTTCAAAAGACTTTTCCTCCTGAGATTCTCGTTTGTAAACCAAATTCCAGCGGCGAGGATGGATCATGGAACGGCAAAAACCATAACGTTCATTAGGCAAAAAAACAACCACGGGGTGCGCCCAGTTCCACGGCCAGTCAGCGTATATCGCAGACGAAAAAACATTTTAGATTGAATCCATCCGTCGGCTTGGCTACACTTTTGGTGCCGATGACTAAACTGTTTAGTATAGCCCTCGTCGGGCTAATCTCGCTGGTTCTTGCTCCCCCGCTGCACTCGCAAACCAATGACCTGCGCGACGCCTTCGCCAAAGCCTATGCGCTTTATTCCAACGGCAGCCCAGCCCAAGCGAAAGAGCTCTTTCAGAAAACTACCGATGGCAAATTCCGTTTGGCGGACTACAGTTTGTATTATTTGGCGATGATTGCTTTCAATGAGTCCAAGTGGGACGAGTCGCGCCAGTATCTGACCCAGCTGAGACAGCGCTTTCCACAAAGCGTTTGGAGCGCGCCCGGCGAAACTGCAACGCGCCAAGATCGATATCGCCGAGCAGAAATTTTCGCAGGCAATCGAAGCTTTACGCCGTCTGCGCGCCGATCGGGCCGCCAAGCGCGAGCTCCTCGACGAAGCGCTTTATCTCCAAGGGCAGGCTCAAGAAGCGCTCGGCAATCCAAGCTTGGCCAACTCCCTGTATCAAGAATTGCGTGATGCATCGCCCAATTCACGCTGGACGGCATCGGCGCGCAAAGACCAAGCGCGGCTGCGCGAGAAGTATCCCGATCTCTTTCCCTTCCAAACTTTTCAATCTCTCGCCGAGGAAGCCGACCGCTTGGTTCGCGAACGGCAGAGCAATGACGCGGAAATCCTCTATAGAAAACTTCTGAATAACGCCACTGAGCCAGGCTTGCGCCTAAGCTACCTGACCAAATTGGCCAACCTCTATCTTACGACCCGTAGTCGAAACGAAGCGATCCCGATGCTCGAGCAGATCGCGCGCGAATATCCCGACAGTCCGGAAGCGCCCAAAGCGCTGTATCAAATCGGCCAAATTCTTTGGAACCGCCATGACAACGGCCCGGCTTTCGAATATTTCAAAACGGTCTTGGAAAAATTTCCGACCAGCGCTTACGCTGACAGAGCGCAATATGCCGCCGCCGATATTCACGAGTACTTCGGCCGCAAAGACGACGCGATCCAGTTTTACGGCAATGTTCAGAAGCAGTTTCCCAACAGCCAGCTGCGCGACGACGCCGTGTGGCGGCTCGCATGGCTTTACTACCGTGGCGAGGACCTGCCCGCGGCAGCGGCGTCCTTTCGCGATCTCGCCAGCCAAACAAAAAATGCCATCTTCGCGACCGCAGCCGTCTACTGGCAAGGGCGCATCGCCGAGAGATTGAGCGATTTTGAAACCGCAAAGCAATCCTACCGCCAGATCGTTTACGGCGGCGAAGAGTCTTATTATCAGGCGCTCGCGGCGCGGGCTTTGGATCGCATCGGAACTCCGGTCGACGAATCCAAGCCGTCTAGATCGATATCCCAGAGCGAACCGGATCCTAATTTGGGCGCGGAAACGAGCTTCCACCTTTCGCGCGCACGCGAGTTGGCGGCGATTTCTTTGCATCGCTTGGCGGTCGTCGAGTTAGACGAGATTCAGAAAGTGGCCAAGACGCCGGCGCGGCTGCGCGCCTTGTTGATGCGCGAATACTTTCAAAACCAGGCGTACGGCCGCAGCCTCGGACTCGCCAATCAGCTACCGGCGACGCAAAGCGAACGAGACCGCTACCGTTACCCGCTGGCCTTTTGGGAACTGGTACAACAAAAAGCACAGGAGCGCGGCCTTGATCCCTATCTCGTGCTGGCATTGATTCGCCAGGAAAGTTTGTTCGACACCCGTGCTCGCTCGCCCGCAGCCGCGTTCGGTTTGATGCAAATCATCTCACCCACGGCGAACAGAGTTGCCAAGCAGCTGGGCATGCCGTCGCCGTCGCCGGAAAAATTATTCGACGCGGAAACCAATCTCACGCTTGGCACGCAGTATTTGAAGGATCTTTTACAGCGTTATTCAAACAACTGGTTCAAGGCGATCGCCGCCTACAACGCCGGCGAAGCCGCGGTCGATCGTTGGGAAAAAGAAATCGTTACCGACGATATCGAAGAGTTCGTTGAACGAATTCCCTATCTCGAAACCCGCGGTTATGTGAAATTGGTCATGCGCAATCATCGAATCTACAAACGGCTCTACGAACCGCAAAAATGACGCGCCGCAGCCTGCCGCTGATCGGCATTACCGCCGACCTCGCCAACGCCCAATCAAACGCGAACCACGCGAACGCAGAGCCGACCTTATTTCTTCCGCAGCGCTATGTCAGCGCGGTCGACCGTGCCGGCGGGTCACCCCTGGTCTTGCCGCCCATCTCCTCAACCTCGGCGATACGAAAATATCTGGACATGCTCGACGGCGTGATCCTCAGCGGTGGCGATTTCGATATCCACCCGCGCTACTATGGCGAGCGCGCTGGAAATAGCTTGGGGAATATTATCCCCGAGAGAACCGAATTCGAGCTCGCGCTCGCAGAAATGGCCCTGCGGCGCGATATGCCGATGCTGGGTATTTGCGGTGGAGCTCAGGCGATCAACGTTGCTTTAGGCGGATCGCTGATTCAAGACATCAAGACCCAAGTCCACAGCGCCGTCGAACATCAACAGAGCGCGAAAAAATACACTGGCGGCCACCCTGTCGAGGTAACCGTGGGTTCGCTACTCCATCGCATCGTGGGTCGATGTAGCTTGGAGGTCAACACCACCCATCACCAGGCGATTAAAAATCCCGGCAAAGGATTGGTCGTCAACGCGATCGCGCCCGACGGAGTTATCGAAGGCGTCGAAAGCATCCGCCACACTTTCGTCCTCGGCGTGCAATGGCATCCGGAGGTTTTAGCGCGCCGGCGCCTGCCCCATCGCCGTTTATTTTCATCCTTTCTCGGTCGATGCCAGGTCTTTCGCCGCGGCCGCTGAGGCATGCACCGAACGCGCTTGTTCCGGTTCTCAACTCGTCCTATAACCCTGGAGTACTGATTCCTCGTGCTAAGGCAAACAGAAGAACACATCGAATCGTAAGAGCGAAAGGAGTCTTCCATGGCCAACAAAACCGGCGGCGATGTTTTCGATCGCGTCGAAGCGGAAAAGCTGCTTTATCCCGCTAAAGGTCTAGCCGGCGGCGGGCAACTTGAAGTGCGCATGGAAGTGTCGGCCGATCATGCCGATCCGGATGTTCGCGGCGTCGCGCGCCGGGTGAAATTTTTCAATCTTGAAAGCTGGCACAAAGAATGGATCGAGGTGGCCAAGAAAAATCAGGATCTTGCGGCGAGCTTTGAACAAGACAATCGCAAACAAACCGCCCATGAGTTTTATCTCCGCGCCGCTGATTTCTATCGCCGCGCCGTGGTCTACATGCCGGAAACCGATCCGCGCATGCTGCCAACTTATCAAAAGCTCGAAGAGAATTTTGAAAAAGCCTGGAGCGTCGTCACGCCGCCCTTCGAGCGCGTCGAGATCCCTTACGAAGGTCACAAGCTCCCGGCGCACTTTTGGCCGGCACGGGGCAAGGCCGGCAACAAACTGCCGGTGGTCTACAACTACGGCGGCGCGGACGGAATTCTTTTGCGCGGAGAAGACGGCGGCGCCGGCCAATACGTTCGGCGCGGCATGTCGTTCATCGACGTCGACGGCCCGGGACACGGCGGCACGCTGCGCCATCACAAACTTTACGCGCCGCCCGACTCCGAGCGCGTCGCCAAAGCTGTAATCGACTACCTCGTCACCCGGCCCGATGTCGATCCACAGCGCATCGGCCTGCACGGCTCGAGCATGGGCGGCTATTCCGGCCCGCGCTGCGCCACGGTGGAAAAAAGAATCAAAGCCGTCGCCGTCTGGAGCGGCGCGTATAATCTCGTCGACGACATCTTCGACTATTATCCGCCGATTCAGGACCGCCTGCGCTGGCTCATGGGCGCCAAGGACTTAAAGCAAGCCCGAGAGACGATTAAGGAATTCACCCTCGTCGGCCGCGCAGCAAAAATCGAGTGCCCGCTGCTGGTCGGTTACAGCATCGACGATCGCGTCATGGACCCGCGCGGCGCACTCAGTCTTTACGAGAACGCGGTGAATTCGCCGGACCGCTCGATGGTAGATGGGGTCGGCCACGGCCAGAAGAAATTCGAGCGAAGAACCTACATCGCCGACTGGTTCATGAAGCAGTTGAAAGCCGGTTAGTTCGGTCAAGGTGCAAATTGGAGGTCTAATGGCCATCGCAGAATCTTTGGATCATTTCGTCGTCCCGGTCGACGACCTTGTCGTTGCCGAAGAATTTTACGTCCGCGTTTTCGGCGGGGTCATCACCAAACGCAACGGGCTGAACGTGCGCCAGCGCAAACGCGGCGCCGTGCCGCATACGTTCATTCAAATCGGCGGCAAGCGCATGGGCGTCTATCTTCAGAGCGATCACCGGCCCGAGCCCAGCGGCGCGCGCGGACTGCCGACCTATTCTTTCACGACCACCGCACAGGGCCTTGCGGCGCTCGTGGAGGATCTCAATCAACTCAGTGTCCGATTCGAAGGGCCGGTAACCAACGCAACACTCCTTCGCCGACCAGTCGCTGTTTTTCACCGATCCGACAGGCAATCATTATGCCGTCTTCACTCCAAAAGATTCCACGGCCCGGTCGAACACGGCGACCGGCCGCATGACCGGCGTCGGCTACATCGAATTGGAAGCACCGTCGGTGGAGGCTTCGATCGCTTTCTATGAGAAGGTGCTCGGCTTCGAGGTCCAAAGTCGTCGAGCCAATCCCGGCCAGGCGACGCTGAAAATGGCCAGCGGCCAAACCCTGATTTTGACCGAGGCGCCATTTGCCTCCAAAGGCCTGGTGATGAGCCGCAAGGTGCCGGGACCGCATATCGCTTTCTACGTTCCCGGCGCGAAATGGTCGGCCGCCCTCGCATATTTGGACCAGTTGGGAATCGAAAATGGCGACCGCGGCGCGGCTAAAGAACGCACCGGCGAACAAGGCGGCACCTACATGGACGATCCCGCCGGTTACGTGATTCAATTCATCACCGACGGCATGGAATAATGGGACCTCGATGAATGACCAACAAAAGCGCACGCGGCTGCGCGAGATTCTCGCCGATCCGACCGGCGCCATTGCGCCCGGAGTGACCGATGGATTGTTCGCGCGGCTGGTCCAAGATTGCGGCTATGCCGCGGCGCATCTATCCGGCAATGCCATCCACAAAAACTTTTGCCTGCCGGACCGAAATCTCCTCACGACGACGCAAATCGCCCAACGCATCGGCCAGATCTCCGAGGCGACCGACATCCCGTTGATCGTCGATGGCGGCTCCATTTGCGTCGACGACGTGGCGTTGACGCGCGCAGTGAAGCTGTACGAGCGTGCCGGCGCGGCAGCGATCCGTTTTGAAGACGCCCTGGTCAACGAGTATGGCGCCCCTGCCGAAGAACTTGCCATTGCGACGCAAGCTCTCGTCGTCGATCAGATCAAAGCCGCGGCGAACGCGCGCCGCGATCCGTCGCTCGTTCTGATCGCGCGCTGCGACTCCCGGCCAAAAGAATCTCTCGACAGGGTGCGTGAGCGACTGGCGGCTTATGCGGAAGCCGGCGCCGACGCCGTAGGCGTGCAGCTGACCGATATCGAAGATTTTCGCCGGATCGGCGTCAATGCGCCGGCGCCACTGGTAACGCTTTGGCCCAAGGCGCAGCTGAATGCCTTCGAGTTTTTCCAATTGGGATTTCGCATCGCGCTGATACCATCGAGTCTTCCACTAGCGGCCACAACGGCGGCGCGAGACATGCTGCTTGAACTGAAACAGAACGGCACCGATCGCGACTACTTCGCCAAGCAAAAAGAATTCGCCGCCGCGGAATCGTGGTACAAGCAACTTGGTTCCGCGCGGAAACAGGACTTAACCGGGAGATCTGATGTTAAAAGAAATCGCGCTACCCCAAGCCTACCGCGTCACGCCTACGGGGCTCTATCTGATTTCCACCGCTTACCAAGGCAAGCGCAACGTGCAATTCGCCTTTCGCGCCTTGGGCATTTCCGATGAGCCGCCGCTTATGCTTATCGGCATTCAAGACAAAAATTTCAGCCGCGAGGTGATTCAGAAAAGCGGCGAATTCGTCGTCAACGTTTGCTCGGAAAATCAACTTTCCGCCGTCGACAAAAGCCGGGATCATTACCGGGCGCAACGTCGAAGACAAATTCGTCGCCCTCGGCTTGGAGACTTTGCCGGCGAAGCATGTGCAAGCACCGCTGGTCGCCGGCTGCCACGCCAATGTCGAATGCAAACTGGTGAACGAAATGGAAGTGGAGGGATTGTACTTGTTCGTCGGCCAAGCGCTCGCCGCCCACCTCGACGATCAAGTGCCCCCCGTCGCCCGGCTCGCCGGAAAGACTTTTCATCTCGATGGGCCGATCTAGCAAAATCGATTTCCCAGGAGGACTGCCATGCTTCGTCGCCTGCTGACTTCCTTATGGCTACTCGCCATTCCGGTTGCGGTTGTTATCCACCACGCGAATCTTCACGCCGCCACGCCGGAAGAAACTCTCGCGCAGATCAATCGTCTCGCGCCGGCCGAGCGCCAGGCCACCTTGGTGCGCGAAGCCAAGAACGAGCGCAGCGTCGTCTGGTACGCGCCGATGAACCGCGAAGATCTGCGCCAGTTCACCAGCGCGTTCGAAGCCGAATATCCATTCCTCAAAGTCGAGATCTTGACCGGCGGGCCGCAGAGCTTGCTCAACCGCATCATGACCGAGCACCGCGCCGGCAAATACAACTACGACACTCTGAATGTGCGCAGCTCGGCGCTCTATACGCTCAAGAAAGCCAACGCCATCATGCGTTTCGATACTCCCAACCGCCGCGCGCTGCGCACCGGCTTTACCGACAAGGAAGGATACCAGAACGGCATCTGGGCATCGCTGCTGGTCTATCTTTACAACAGCAAGCAAGTGCCGCGCGCCCAAGCGCCCAAATCGATCGACGATCTCTTGCAGCCGAGATGGAAAGGCAAGCTCGGCATGGACAAAGACGCCGACGACTGGCTCGCCGCGATCATGGACTACTACGGCGATGAACGCGGCAAACAGATCGCCCGCGGTCTCGGCGCGCAGCAATTGAACATCCGCAAAGGCCGCACGTTGGTTTCACAATTGGTCGCCGCCGGCGAGTTCCCTGTCCAGATCGATGCCCATCATCACGAAGCCGTGGCACTCAAGAAAGCCGGCGCGCCGATCGACTATATTTTTCCCGAACCTTTCGTGCCCGTCAAAGCTGTCTCTTCGTTCGCGCTGTCGTCACACCCGCCTCATCCGCATGCGGCAGCGCTTTTGGTAGACTTCATGGTGTCGAGAAAAGGCCAGGAAATCGCCTACCGCCAAACCCGCTGGCCCGCGCACAAAGATCTCGCCACCGGCGGCCCCGACGAAGTCGGCAACCGCAAAACCGTCGTGCCGGATGCCGACAAATGGGGCGCGCGATTTGAAGAGTTGGTGCAGTTGACGGGGCTGTTGGAGCGTTAATCCGTAGCCTGAATCCTGATCCGGCGCATTCTCACGGCCTCCACCCGCTCGCCTTCAACTGCTCCCTCGCCTTCCGCAAAAAGCTGAAGTCGAAAAAGTCCGTAGGGCGAAATTCCTTCTTCAGGTCGGCGGCGCGCCGGGCGTCATCGATAACGGCCTGCAGAACTTTGTCTTCTGCCGTCCCGTCGCGGGTCATTACTTTGACGCTGGCATCGTAGATCGCGGTTATGGCATCGCGGTCTTTGGATTTGAGGAACTGCATCATGTAGTTGATCGACGGTTCGCGCCGCGTGGTGAAAAAGAGATAGCCTTTCAGCGCCGCGGTCATGAATCGCGTGATCATGCTCGGCGCTTGGTTGATTTTTTCCTGTGAGGCGACGATTCCCCCGTTCATGTATTGGCTGACATAGTCGCCCGCCGCCGCCAATTTGTTAAAGCCGTCTTTTTGCGCGCGGTAACTGTTGGCGGCATCCAACAGCGTCGCTTGAATCACCCGGCCCTTGAGCGAAATAAAACGCATGTCGTTGCCGCCCATCACCATGAGATTGACGTCCTTCGCCGGGTCCAAATTGTTTTTGCGCAGCATCTCACGGGTCACAACGGCGACCGTGCCCGCGATGGAAAGAATGCCGACGGCGGAACCTTTCAATTGAACGAAGCTTTTGATCTGCGGTTGGGACGATGAAGTCCCAATCCGGCTTCTCGTCGACGACCATGAGAATCTTGAGCGGCAGGCCACGAATCGCTGCATTCAAACCGCTGAAGCTTTGAGTGAAAAAATCGATTTCATTGATCGAAGTGATTTTGGCGGCGAGCTCGCCGCGCATGTTGATGATCTCGACGTTCAGCCCTTCGCTTTTGAAGTAACCCTCTTTCTGGGCGACGAGCAAATAGATAACCGACGGCGAAGTCATCGACGCGCTCGCTACGCGGACGTTGTCCAGGGCGTATGTCGCAGTCGGATTAAATACAAAGACAAATAAATTGACCGCAAAGAGCGTAAAGCACGCAAAAAAATATTTCGTCGTTTTCGTGTTCATCATCCTGATACCATTGCTCACACTATTCTCGATCCTTTACAGCTTTACCGCACCTATCGATCCGCGAACAAGTTCTTTCGTGACTGCCTTTGTCGAACCTGCTTTTTCCTGCTAGAAAACAAGCCACTGAATTGTACCACCGAACCATCGCAGAAACCTATGAGAGGAAACGTCTTCAATGTCACAGATCAATCTCACGATGAGGCTCAGATGTTCGAGTTCTATAATTCTAATCGTTGCGTATTTTGGGCTCTTTGCGGTTAATCATCCTCTGCATGCGGCAACCGCTGCGCTAACGACGATTCGCGTCGGCTACCCGCAATTGAACGGCGGGCAGACGCCGTTATGGAATATCGCCGACAGTAAAATCGATCAGAAATCGGCGCTGGATATCAAGCCGGTTTACATCCCCGGCGGTGTCAGACTCACACAGTCGATGCTTTCAGGATCAGTCGACATCGCCATGACGGGAGGGGCAGCGGTCAATGCGATGCTGAGCGGCGCCGAGTTTATCTACGTCGGCATGCCGGTTGCCACTTATGCATTTTCCCTGTACGCCAGGCCAGAAATCAAGGACGTTACCGACCTGCGCGGCAAAGTTCTCGGCGTGATTACCAAAGGCGCGTCGTCCGACCACGCCGCCATTGCCTGCTCAGACAATACAAGATGACGCAGCAGGATATGAAAGTGTTGTATTTCTCGCGCCAGGAAGACGCTCTCGCCGCGCTCAATCAAGGGATTGTTCAAGCTGCAGTGCATTCGGCGCCGACGACGCTCATGGCCCGGCGCTTGGGATTCAAAGAAGTGGTCAATATTGGCGCGCTCAAGCTCCCCTATCCCTTCATGGGGTTGGCGGTGCGCCGTTCTGCGATACAGCAAACCCCCGAGATCATTCGCGCCTTCCTCAGGGTGTTTGTAACGGGTCTCAAAGTCTCGATCGAGCAACCCGATCTGTCGAAGCGCGCGATCGGCAAATATCTCGCCACCAAAGATCAGGAGATTATCGATGAGGCGTATCGCAGCTTTGCCCCGTTGTTTCCGCGCGTTCCATACGTAACCGACGAAGCGATCCGCGCCGCTCTATCGGTCACCGATCATCCGAAGGCGGCGGCGGCAAATCCAAAGGATTTCTATGACAATCGTTTTCTGCAGGAGCTCGAAACCAGCGGTTTTATCAAAGAGCTCTACGGCACACGGTGAAATGGACTTGGCGATTTTCAGTTGCCTGGTCACCGGCACAAGGTTCGACGAGTCGCGCGCTAGGATTCGCAGAGAAATCCGCTCAATAATATTCGCCGTTCAGTCGAATCATCGCGGCGCGGACACTCGACCGCATCCGCTCAAGCGCGCGCGATATTTCTCCATATTCTCCAGTATCGGCGATGTTTGACCCGGGTGAGTCCAGTTCACCGTGGCTGATATCTCGAGCGGCTCGGACCAGGCGGACAATGGGCCGATTGATTCGCCACGCCAAGAAAAATGCGGCGACAATCCCGCCGAACATAATTAGCGCAATCCATGCAATCACTGGCGCCAGGGTTTCGCGGATTGACTTATCGACATCGTCTTCCCAAAGACCGGCTCGCACCGTGCCTAGACGCCCTTCCAGGATCGGCACCGCGACCTCGTAAACCATACCAGCGCCGAGCCGGAACCTGCGACCGCTTTGGTCGATCGGCAAGTTGGCCGAAGCTAGTTTTTCCATCTCGTCGGGCCGAATGGGGAAGCTGTCCGCGAATATTTTTCCGCTGCGATCGAGGATTAGCAGATAAGCAATCTCAGGCTTGGCGGAAAGTCGGCGTAGTAATTCGCGCGGACCATTAGAGTTTCGGGCGAGAATGTAGGCAGGTGCGCTGTCGCTTACATTGACCGCAATAATCTTCGCTCGTTGGATCGCGTGGCCCCAAAGTGCGGCGCTGAGCGTCCAATAAACCAGGGCGGCGGTCAGCAATCCAAATGCGGCGACAATGGCCGTGAAGGTCATGATAATTTTGCCGGTCAAGCCTCGAGCGTAAGAGCGAAAATGATCGCGCACTTCGGCGAAAAAGGGCTCCTTTGGCCGCCTATAATTTATTTCCGGGGTCTCCGGCGGCGATTCAAACTCTTCTGCCGCTTCTGTCGGCACGACTAAACGCGAGGGGCGGGCTGGCGAAACCAGATCCTCAGTCACCTCTCGAATGCTCCCGGAATTCTTTCTCAAGGAATCACCAGCGGTGCTGGTCTTGCGATCGGCGTGGGCCATATGAACCGCTGATATAATGAATCGGAGCGCGATCAGAGCGACAATTGAGCCCACGAACAGGTAGACAATTAAGATCCAATCAGCCGCGCTAATCTCACCCAATGACTGCGCGGAAGGTAAGAACCTCCATCCAGATGCCGGGTTTTGTGAATCCCGTGGGGCAAGATCGGCGAGAGTCAGCGAGCTTCGGTCGGTCGTAAGAAAAAAGAGGATAAGCCCAAGCGACAAGCAACCCAGCGGTATGAGCAAAACCGCTAACAACGATCGCCGTCCCATAGTTTAGATCCCTGCTAGCTCGGAGATTGGCCCATCCGCTCCAAATCACGCCGCGTGCCGTACGATGTCCGCCTCCTCTACCGGTTAAATGTAGCCCGAGCTATCCAATCCTTGCCAAAACCCGCCGAAAATTTCAATCCCGCACGGGTCGCATTCGGATTGAGTTGCCCACCCACATCGAGATCCAGGGGAAATGGTGTATTCTCGCGGCGCAAATCAACCGCGGCATTCCGAGCCCATAAGACATTTCCTTGCTACTCGCTGGAAGCTTGGCCGTCTTGCTCGTTCGACTGCTCGGCAAACTCGTCCGCTTCCAGTCGCGTGAGCACCGCGTGCAAACTGGAGCGCATCCGGTCGAACGATCGAGCGAGATCGCCGACCTCGTCAGTCTCTTTAACGCCCATGTCGAGATCGAGCTGACCCTTGCTAATCCTGCTAGCACGATCCACCAAGGTTATGAACGGATTGACCAGATTCCACATTGCCCATGCGAAGGCTCCGGTCACTCCGGCCAGTAAAATGAGCGTCGACGCCGCGATTGGAGTCAAAACTCGCCGGGTTTCTTCTTCGAACGCATCGCGCCAAAGGGCGAGATGCACATAACCCCCCTTGCCCTCGGCGACCCGCATGGAAAGCTCGTAGACCGGTAAACCACGGTAATCGACCTCAATACCTTTGAGAGCCCGCTCAGCCGATTTAGGAAAATCCCGCAGCAGGTAGAGCGGCAAGTCGCGCGGCTGATGGGCCACCATCTCGCCCGCGGCGTCTTCGACGTAGATGTATGCGATCGATCTACTGGAACCAAACTTTTCGACGGCCTTGCGCAGTTCCAACTCGCCCTGACCTGGCGCATAGCGAGACGCGATATCGCTTAAGCTTACAATGAATACGTTGGCGCGCAGTTTCACTTCTCTTTCCAACGTGCTCGACAATCGAGTGTAGGTAATCACGCTGACCGCAACGCCGAATAGCAATGATAACGCTCCGAAAGACGCGGCGAGCTTCCCGACTAACCCCATTTTCCACGGCTTAGGTGCAAGTTTCGGCAGTGCTGGCTCGAATCCCGAATCTCTATCCGCCGCACGTGCCCCTGATAGCGGAGGCATGATAAGCGTCTCATCACCTACGCTGGGGGTCGCCCGGCTCATCGCCACCTTTGCCTTCGCGACACTGATGTAAAGCAAGATGATCCCGGAGGGAATCATCACCACAGGCACAATGATCTCCCCCACCCACCAATAAAGCGCGGGATCGAAAAGCGGAGCGAAGATTCCGATTAGAACCGCCAGTACTTTTGAAAGGAAGTTGACGGCACTCCAAGGCGAATCGCGAAAGAGCAAGTAATCCACCCACAATCCGATCATTACCAAGGTAATCATCGTGGGTGCGATGAGTCTTCGAAAGACCATAATGTTTCTTCGCTGGGTCCTAATTGACCACGCGCTGCAAGCGATCCGATTGTGTTGTTTGTTTAAACCTAGTGGAAACCAAATTCATCACGCGCCATTGTAGCGAAATACACGAAGAAAAGAAGGGTTCCGATCATGATGGAAGCGTGCAAGTGCCGAGCTGAAATGAATCGATACAACGTGGCATGGTCCGAAGTTGCGAAGCGCTAATGTTGTCTCAAGCGCTTCCACTCTCAAGCCGCAGCGCGTCTAACGCTTTTTCGATCAATCCGCGGCGCAATTTCTTTTCGGCTTCCGCATCGAGACTGGCATCGCCGACTACGTGCACAATACCGTTGCCCAACACGAGACGATTCGCGCCAACCATTTTAGCGATGGATAGAGCTGAAGTGATTTGCACCGTCGGTATACCCGCCTTTTCCAATTCCGTCGTAATCGCAGCGCCGCTGCGCGTGCTCGTGCCTCAAGTCGAGGTGAGAATAATAGCGTCGATACCAAGACTCTTAGCTCTTGCGGCCATCTCCCGACCCATACGGCGGGTGTTGGACAATGGATTTGCCAAACCGGAGGTCGATATAAATTCGTCGTGCAATTCGCCGATGACACCGTCTTTTTCAAGCTCGCGCATCGCATCGAGCGGCACCAGTCGGTTAGGATCTTGCCGGATAAACTGCGGATCGTAACCGCCATGCGAGATCTCGTAGTCTTCAGGACGCAAATTGGCGCGCGCTTTGATGCTGTACGAGCCCCAACGGGTCGCGGCGGAACCTTGAATCTTATCCGGATTGCCCTTCGGCACGAGGCCGCCGTCGGTGATCAGCATCAATTTTGCTTTCGTTAAGTCCACTACTCCGGGCGGCATAGGCACCGGTGTAAAGTTAGCCGGCAGCATTTCCGACTCGAACGGCTCACCTTTCGCTTTAGCGATGACCATGTCGACCAATCGTTCTGCCGCCGGTTTCGTGACGAACTGATCGCGGATCAAGCCGCGGGCGATATAACCTTCATCTCTCGGCGAGCCGATCATTTCCTTGCGCGCCAGCTTAATCGCAAGTTTTGCCATTTGCCCCAAAACCGCGCGCATCCTCGCGGCGTTGTCGCCCGAGTCGACGATATAAAGCGGTTCGCGATAGATATCCACGCCGGGATTCTCCGGCGCCATGGCGGTGATCACCGGAATTTGGAGTCGCGCTTGAACGGTGCTACAAAGCGCACCGGCAGCCAGACCATAGCGGCCGGCGAGAAAACACGGCCCGGCTACCAATAAATCCACCTGCGCATTGCGAATATGCTCCAACGCCGCGTTGATCATCGAGTCCTGATTCTCAACTGCGTAATTATCCCCGCAGATCAACGTCCCGACAATTTTCGCATCGGCGCCGAGCAGCTGCTCAAATAGCTTCCCCGGTCCGATCGCACCTTCACGCCATTCGAGCGGCGCACCGGCTTTTTCTTCGCCGCCCAGTCCACCGAAAAATTGATTGAGATAATGCACGACCCGCATAATTATTTCTCCTTAAACCGCATCTCTTGCAGCGTAATATCTCCGGCTTCTTGCTCATGCCTCGTGCCTCAAGCCTCATGCCCGTTTAATAAACCATCGACCTCAACCGAGATGCACCCTGCTGATTGGCCACGCCGACGACGTTCAGCGAGTCGATTTCAAATGGCCCAGCGAGCACTTCCGCCAACCCGCTATTCGCGGCGATCACCCGCTGCACCGGCGGAACTCGCCATTGGGTGCTGTTACCGCCGACGCAAACGATCGCGTTGACTTCGGGAAAATTGAAAAGCAGCGCCGACTCAACCCGATGATCGCGCGCAAGATCGGTCACCTGAACGGCGGTCTTGATGCCGGCACGTTCGAGCAGGCGCGCCGTTTCCGACAGATCCGTATGTGGCACGCCGCCGCCGAACTTGGTTAGAACCGCCGCATCGGCCTTGAGCGCCCACTCGACAAGATTTGCAGTAAAGCGAGTATTCCGTTCCCGATCGAAATTGTCGGCAGATGCAATCGTCGCGACGGTGCCGACGAAATTGATGTCGGCGGCATCGTGTCGACGATAAAGCTCTGTGATTACCGGATGGTTCTGATAGTAAAAAGTTTCCGCTCCGCCAAGCGACGGGTGATAGGACGGCACCAAGGCGCCGTCGAGCCACTCGTTGGGATGGAGCAGCGTCGGCAACATGCCATCGGTATCCGCCCCGTAAAGAATCCGCTCGTCGGCTTCCGGCTTGCGCTGTCGTGAAAAAATCTGACCGACGTAAGCAATCCGCAGCAGTCCGGCCCGCGCTTCCGTAGTGGTATTGTCGAAAATCCGCGTTTCAACGGGGCCGACGCAAAACCCTGCTTGGGCAAGCCGCACCGCGACTTTAATTTGCGCAAATCGGTAAGCTCTTTGTTGAACTGATTCGGGAAGGCCGAGCCTGGTGTGACAAATAATAATTAGATGATTGATGGTCGCGTAGTGCGAACCGTCGGCCGCCGCGCCGCTCATCTCCAAAACGTAACCCGTAGCCCCACGCGAATCGCCCGGCGATTGCTCACGCAACACGGTAACCGCGGCACCCTTGAGAACGTGCGTCGTGCCAAGACCCGCCGTCTGAGGCGCACTGAGAATTCCCGGCCAGTCGGGACTCGCGCCCGGCTCTTTCGCCCGCGGCTCGACGATGTCGAAGATCGGCCCGGCACGGCAGCTCTCGCCCGGATGAACGATCTCGAAATCTGCGGACTCGATCGCGGGATCATCCAGCACCAACTTACGCAACTCATCGGTATCCACTATGAGCGTGGTTTCGTCCAAGCGAGTTTCGTCGCCAAAGCGGATTGTCGAGACGGGGTGGATCGCAAGTGTCAGTGACATGAAGGACTCCGATGAAATGACGTGAACATCAAAACCAGTAGTTACTACCAAACCGCATTGTCAATTTCCGGTTCAGCGTGCGACTTCCCGTTAACAGATAGTTAATCCTCGATGTCGTTGAGCGCAAGAAGAATTCGCATAACTCCATAACGTATAACACACGGCTGCATCGAACCAATCAACTTGACATTCGCCCTGCAGCGGCATTACGCTCGAAGAATCGAAGGGAGGAATCATGGCGAAAAACGGATTCAAAGTCTTCGACAGCGACATGCACATCATGGAACCACCCGACCTTTGGCAGCGCTACATCGCGCCCGAGTTTCGCGATCAGGCGCCCCGCGGCCGAACTTCAGAGAATGTGCGCGATCTCGGCACAATTTTTCCAAAAGTGCCGGAGAATACGCGCCGCACCGGTGGCACACCGCATCGCGGTCGCAATTTCACCAAGAACCAAGACATCTACCGCGGTCACGCGGAGCGCGGCTGGACCGGTCAAGTGCAATTGGAAGCGATGGACACCGAAGGCATCGACACAGCGGTGCTCTTTCCGACGCGCGGCTTGGGCATCCTCACGTTTCCCGATCAGGATCCCCGCTTCGCTGCGGCGATGGCGCGCGCTTACAACGATTGGCTCCATGATTTCTGCTCCGCCGATCCGAATCGTCTGCTCGGCGCCGGCATGATTTCGGTGTACGATCTCGACGACGCCCTCAGTGAAACCCGCCGAGTCGCGGAAGAGTATGGCTTTCGCTCGGTCTTTCTGCGCTCGAATATTAGTCAACGGAAAAAATTGGTACGATCCCTACTACGAGCCGCTGTGGAATCTGCTCGAAGAGCTCAACTTGCCCCTTGGCTTCCACGAAGCCTCGGCTTCCCGTTCGCGCCAAGCCGCCGAGCATTTCGAGCCCAATTTCGGTCTGCGCCGCGTTTATGCGCAGCCCTTCGAACAGATGATGGGCATGGGCGCTTTCCTCGGCGGAGGAATTCTTGAGCGCCATCCGAAAATGCGCGTGGCGTTCCTCGAAGCCAACTGTTCCTGGTTGCCGTGGCTTTTGTGGCGCCTGGACGAAGGCTTCGAGCGTGAAGGCGATGTTTTCATGCCCGACCTGGTGATGAAGCCAAGCGAATATTTCAAGCGGCAATGCTGGATATCGATCGAGCCCGACGAAGCGCCGGCACGCTACACCATCGCTGAGTTCGGCTGCGACCAGCTGGTTTTTTCCACCGATTATCCGCACGGCGATTCGAAGTATCCGAACGCGGTCGCGAGCTTTCTCGAACTTACCTTGTCCGACGACGAAAAGCGCAAAATTCTTTGGGACAATTGCGCGCGCTTTTACGGCGCCGCGGAATACGCCGCCGAGAGTAGAATCCCAAAATCAGGAAGTCAGCCAACAGCCGATCCACTCATAACCAAGGAGGAAACCATGGAAACCCAAACCGAGACGCAATCACAGACCCAAGCCCAATCGGAAAACGCTAAAGACCGATTTATTCGCAAGACGCGCGAGCTGTTCGCCAAAGAAGCCGATCTCGACAAACGCTGGAACGCGCTGCGGCCTATTTTGGCGGAGCTATTGGCCGATCCCGAACTGATCGAAGCCTCGAAAAAATGGCCGGATTGCGTTCCCGCTAACGGCCGCGCCGAAAATTTGCTGTTTTATGAGGACAAAGACTTTGGCTTTGCGATCAATGGACTGACCAAAGGCCAGGCGCGCCAAGGCGCTGCGGCGCGCATCCATGACCATGCGCATATTTACACCCTGTACGGCGTCCTTGACGGGCGCGAAAGAGTCGTGCGCTACGATAGGCTCGACGACCGCTCGAAACCAGGCTATGCGCAAATTAAGGAGTCGGCGAATGTTCTGTGCGGTCCGGGCGAGATCGATCTGGTAAAACCCTACGAAGTCCATACCGAGGTCACCGTCGGCGAGCGCACCGTAGCCGTCATTATCCGCAGCCAAAAAGGCGGTGACTTCAACCAGGGCCGCTACAATCTCGAGACCAATGAGTATTTTGAAAGCTTGGGTCCACGGCAAACTCCCTGTGAGATGTTGCCCAAGTAAGTAGAATAGCAAATCGAAATTCAGCTTTCTGAAGCGGGAGAAATCCTATGTCACGGCCTGAGAGAATCGTCGAAGAGGTCCCGTACGTTCAAGCGATGCTCAACTATCTCGTCGACACGACAGAAAAGCCGGAGAGTTATGGCGGCGTCAGCCAGACGGTCGCGGACGAGCAGCGCAAGGGAAAATATCAAGAGCACCGGATGACCGTTCGCAACGGCCGCGCTCTCACCGGTCAGCTTTCCCTTGATCGCGAAGGCTTTATCTTGGTCCAGCACGAGACCAGGATGAACAACTTTTATGACGAAGACGAGATACGTTCGCTTTATTACAAAGAGACCCAGGAGTTGGTCAAAAAAGCCTCGGGAGCGCACCGCGTTCTGGTCTTCGACCATACCCTGCGTTCCGCGGATCATGCGATGCGCGAAGCAAAGAACATCAGCGGTCCGGTGCGTAATGCCCACAATGACTATACGGAATGGTCGGGCCCGCAACGAGTCCGTGACCTCTTACCCGATGAGGCAGAAGAATTGCTCAAACATCGCTTTGCGGTGATACAAACCTGGCGGCCGATTCGCCATCCGGTTCAGCGCGAGCCGTTGGCGATCGCCGACGCCCGCAGCATCGGGACTGAAGAGCTGGTTCCGAGCGCGCGGATTTATCCGAATCGCCGTGGCGAAGTTTATCATTCCATGTTTAATCCAGCGCACAGCTGGTACTACTTTCCTAACATGCAACGCAACGAAGCAATGGTCTTTAAGTGTTTCGATTCGATGAAAGACGGCCGGGCGCGCTGGACCGCGCACTGCGCCTTCGACGACCCCAATAGTCCGCCCGACGCGCCGCCGCGCGAGAGCATCGAGATGCGGACGCTGGCATTTTATTAATTCCAAATTGCTCGGCATAAAAAAGGCCTGCGTTGTATCGAACGCAGGCCTTTTCAATTTTCTCTTGTTTGCTCTCGAGCAAACCCCAGGTTATCAACTGGAATTCAAGCCACTAAGGCTTGAGCCGGCTATTTAGTCCGTTGTTTCTTCTTTGGCCGTTTCCGGCAAGTCATGCAGTCGATCTTTGCAGCCATACGTACCTCCCCTGTTTGAGTGCCTCACGGATATCACCCAAGCATTAGACGTCAACGAGGGTGTCCGTCGATTCAAGGCGTAAAAAGATCGTTTGTAGCGTGATTTCAGCCGGTTAAAAATAATTTGGGCGACTTCACCGATTACTTAGCGATATAATTCTCGATTTTAGATTAGAAATAAGTACTAAATATCTAAATTATCTTATTTATAATTAATCAAATATTGTGCCTCCAATGATAAAATGTTACCGATAAAATTCTACTTCGCTATCTATTCGGCGAGCACACCCTCTCACTAGTTTAAGTGGCGCTCGCACCGGCAGCCCACTCACGACACTTTGCCAATTTGATCAGCGCAAGTATCACCCGTTCCTGGGTAGGGTTCAGGTAGTTCAAGGTTTCTCACTTCGTTTGAGCTGACATATCCCTTACTTTTTAGTCATTTCGAGCAATCCGAGGAATCTTTATTAGGCTGGCTTATAGCGTGCTCAAACTGAACCACCGACCAGTCCTTGTCATATGACCGCTACTTCCGGTAAAGTCATGTCAATGGTGGATCTCGGATCACGACAAATTTAAAGGGAGGAAAACATGGCGAAAATCGAAAAGATCACGAAGGTCGATGTGGAGAAGGAGGCGCAATGGGGCCGGCCGACCGGGCGCAACTACGCACGGCCGACCCAGACCGACCGGCTGCACATCGCCCTTAACAGCTACGAACCGGGCGTCAACGATGAGTTACATTGCCACCCTGGCTCCGATCACACATTTTTTGTTGTCCAGGGCGAATGCACGATGAAGGGCCTTAAGGACGGTGAGGAGTTCCACCTCAAGCAGCATCAGGCTGTCCACGTTCCTCCGGGGTTTTTCTATCAACTCAACAATACCGGCACCGAGCGCTTGATCCTTTATCAGGTCAGTACCGAGCCGCTCAAAAAGCCGAAGATCGGCAAGGTGATCTACGGCGTGCACACCGGCTTAAAAGATCACCTATTCAATCCGGTCAATCCCAAAGTCGCGGAGGCCGAGCGCACATGACGTTTGCGGACGTGTTGGATTGGTGCAAAAAAAACCAGGCTGAAGTTCGCGGCGTTTACCGCAACAAAGATATTTCGATTTCCCACAAGGACACGAAACTACCCGCCGTACTGCCGCCGATCAGCCGCGATTTTTCACTGGGATCTCGATATGCCTGAGTTGAATCATTACGTGAGCAGCTCGGACTTCGAACGCATTGTCAGCGGCAGGCTCACCATTGAGGGGTTCAAGAGCACGCTACGCGGAAGCGAATAGCAAGGACTGGCAAAGCGCAAAATTCTTTGCCTCGAAAACAAATCGCCACCTCCGAGCGCAACCCGGGGTGGCGATTTTGTTTTATGTAATGAACGTGATTGTTTACGCGGGCAAATTGGGATTTTCGACTTCCGGCGAGATCCATTTAAGATGCCGTTCGAGAAAATCTACGACCAAGGGCCACGAAAGATCGGCGGTATGAGCATTGTAGCCCGGCGCCCCTGGGTCCACATAGCCATGTCCTCCGAAGGGAAAGAAGTGCCACTCCAACGGCTGGCCGTTTTCTTTGAACGCCTGCCACATTTGCTCCTGCACCGGTAGCACCGTGGTCACGTCGTCGGCACCGTAAAGATTGATCGAAGGACAGCGAATCTTGCGCGCCGCAACCGTTGGATGGATCGGCCGAAGCGGCGTATCGGGTTCGGCGCGTACCGTGGGATAATAGCCGACGAAGGCGCGCACTTCCGGCGTCGCCGCGACGAAGTGAATCGCAATACGCCCGCCCATGCAGTAACCGCACACCGCCACCCGTTCTTTATTGACCGTGGCCTGCTTGAGCAGAAACCGCCAACCCTCGGTGAGCACGCGAGTGAATTCCGGGTCCGGCGTTTTGGCTTGAATCTGCGAGCCGCTGACGATATGCGTCGGCTCGGGATAACCCAACTGCTCGAATACATTGATGGCAAAAGTCGTATAACCGAGCTGGGCAAATTTCCTGGTCTCGGTCTTAATGTATTCGCCCAACCCGCCTTTCGGATGGATCAAAAACAGCGCCGGACCGGGCTCCGAGCGCTCCGGATACGATAAGAATCCCGCGATGCCATGTTGCTTCGTGCTAAATGACTTTTCAATGATGCGCATTCCGTCAACCTCCGCCTGTAATTTGTCCAACCCGATACCTAACATGATCGCGCAAGAACGGTAAAGGGCGCGGCGAGTAAAATTTATCGCGGATTTAGAGTGTCGACCAAGTGAGCCAAGCGAGTTACTGGATGTGTCCTTTTTCGATCAGGTAGCCGCGCAAAGCGTCTTGCCACGAAGGCATTGGCGTGCTTACCAAGTCCGGCAATCGTTCGCTTGCGAGCGCCGAGTTCCGTGGCCGGCGAGCTCGAGTCGGATACGCCGAGGAGGACACGGCTTCGACGGGCACATCCAAACGGCACAACTCTAGCGCTGCCCGTGCGAACTCGTGCCACGTACAAGAGCCGGCGTTGGCCGAATGAATCACACCGGTAACGTCGTCTTGCAGCAATTCGCACAACACTCGCGCCGCGTCCCGCGTGTAGGTCGGTGAAATGCGAATATCATCGACCACTCGCAGCGGTTCACCCTTCCTGGCTTTCTGCAAAATTGTTTCGACGAAATTGCCACCCTTGCCGCGCGCCCCGGATTTGCCAAAAAGGCTCGCTACCCGAAAAATCAGCGAGCGCGGCGCAGTTTGACGGACAAGTAACTCACCGGCCAATTTCGACACGCCGTAGACATTAATCGGGAAAGTAACATCCGATTCGACATAGGCTCTGTTCTCCGCTCCATCGAAAACATAATCCGTGCTCACGTGAACGCAGGTCGCATCGACCTCGGCGCAGGCGCGGGCGACGTTGAGGGCGCCGAGTGCGTTGACTTCAAACGCGTCGTGCGCATGGTCTTCACAATCGTCGACCCGCACGAAGGCAGCGCAATTGATCAGCGCCTGAGGCCGCGCATGGACGACCGCGTTGCGAATCGATTCCGCTTCGGTGCAATCCGCCTCGTCATGGCCCAGTGAAGTGACATCGAATTTTCCGGATTGCTGCAACATCTCCACGAGATCTTGTCCCAGTTGACCGGTGCTGCCGAGGACCGCGACGCGCATCAGGCCGGCCGTTCCCAGGCCTTATTGTAGACCGACTCGTAATAGTTACGGTATTCACCGGAGGTGACGCTGGCGATCCAATCTTGATGATCGAGGTACCAACGAACGGTTGTTCGAAGTCCCTCGTCAAAAGCGGTTTGCGGACGCCAACCGGTCTCTCGCTGCACTCTCGTCGTATCGATCGCGTAACGGCGATCGTGGCCCGGTCGATCCGTCACCGAGCGCACGAGATTTTTGAGTGCGCTCAAAGGAATTTCCGCCCGGTCGGCGATCGCCGCGCAAAGAGCATCGACGACGGAAAGATTAGTTCGCTCTTCACCCGTACCGATATTATAAATCGCGCCCACCTGTCCGCGTTCGAGAACAGCGAGAATCGCCCGGCAGTTGTCCTCGACATGAAGCCAATCGCGAATCTGTCCGCCATCACCGTAAACCGGCAATTCCATTTGCTGCAAGCCGTTGCGAATCAGCAGGGGAATTAACTTTTCGGGAAATTGAAACGGCCCATAGTTGTTGGAGCTGCGCGTGATCACAATTGGCAAGTCGTAGGTCCGCCGATAAGAAAAGCACAACAGGTCCGCGGCTGCCTTGCTCGCCGCATAGGGACTGCTCGGGTTGAGCGAGGAAGTTTCGCTCGATGCCGGCTGCCCTTCTTTATCGCCGTAGGTTTCGTCCGTAGAAATCTGCAGGAACCGCTCAACCGGAAAGCGCCGCGCGGCATCCAACAACACCCGGACACCGTCGATGTTCGTGCGCAGGAACGGCGCGGAGTCGAGAATACTGCGATCGACATGCGACTCAGCGGCAAAGTTTACCACCGCCCAAGGACGCTCCTCACCGAGAACTTGCTCGACGACTTCCCGATCGCAGATGTCGCCGCGCACGAAGCGCATACGCGTTGCATCGATATCGGCGACGCTGGTCAAATTACCGGCGTAGGTGAGCTTGTCGAGGTTGATAACCTTCCAGTCAGTTTCGCCGACGACCAGCCGGACGAAGTTGCTGCCGATGAAACCGCAACCACCCGTCACTAAAATTGTTTTCATGTCGTGCTCGGCGATCATTCTTTCCACCGTCAATAACGAAACTCACTAGTCGATTTCACGCAGGCGCGGCCAGCCACGGTCGCGCGTGCGAAAGCTGGGGATCATCGACCGGCCAATCGATTTTCAAATCCGCGTCATCCCAAGCGATGCCGCCCTCGAGCGCCGGAGCATACTCGGCGCTGGTCATGTAGGCGATATCCGCCACTTCGCTGATCACACAAAATCCATGGGCAAAACCGGCGGGTACGTAGAGCATGCGTTTATTCTCTGCGGATAAATGCAACCCTTGCCATTTGCCGAAGGTCGGCGATCCTCGCCGGATATCGACAACGACATCGTAGATCTCGCCGTCAAGCGCCCGGATGAGCTTGGCTTGAGCCTCTGGCGGTTTTTGAAAGTGCAGACCGCGGAGAGTCCCGCGAGAAGACCTTGACTGATTGGCCTGTACGAAGTGCTCGCCAATCCCGTGCGCGGCAAATTCCGAATGCTTGTAGGTTTCCATAAAAAAACCGCGCTCGTCGGAAAAAACCAGCGGCTCGATGAGTAACAGGCCAGGCAGCTCCGTGGCGTTAAAACGGAAAGGCATTAGAGTAGGACTTCGGAATCGTCGCCGATCGACAGACGATAGGCTTGGTGGTTGTTTTGGTTTTTGAGTACCACGGAGTTTTTCCCGATTAGGCTATCTTCCAGACGGTCCACGTGATCGATGCGGGCATTTTCCAAAAGCAAGCAGTGCTCGATCACCGACGAAACGATCTGGCAGCCATTGCCAATGGACGTAAACGGTCCGACAAACGATTCTTTGACTAAAACGTTTTCGCCGATCACCACGGGCCCGCGCACCGTGCTCTTGTTGATCCGGCTCCCCTTCCCCAATCGCACGCGTCCGGCAACTTGGCTCTCCGCGTCGATGGTACCTTCGATACACCGTTCAGCTGTACTGTCCAGGACAACCGTGTTCGCAGTCAACAGGTCATCCTTTTTCCCGGTATCCAACCACCAGCCGGTAATCCGATGACTTAAAACCTTACCGCCGTTCTCAAGCAGCGACTGGATAGCATCGGTAATTTCGAGCTCGCCGCGCCAGGAAGGAGAAATTTTATCGATCGCTTGATGGATGGCGTTGGTGAAAAAATAAATGCCGACCAACGCCAAATTCGATTTCGGCTCTTTAGGTTTTTCCACCAAACGCGCCACATGCTGTTCGGCATCGACCTCGGCGATACCAAAACTTGACGGGTTGTCTACCTCTTTGAGCAGGATCGACGCGCATGCCTCCGAACGCTCAAATTCTTGGCGGAAACTTTCGATTCCCGATCCTATCAAATTGTCGCCGAGATACATGACAAAGGAATCGTCGCGCAAATAGGGTCGAGCGATCTTGACCGCGTGGGCGAGCCCACCCGGCTTGTCCTGGATGATATATTCGACCCGCATTTGCCACGCCGACCCATCGCCCACCGCTTCGCGCACGGCGTTGCCGGTCTCGGGTGAGATCACGATGCCGACGTCGTCGATACCGGCATTGCGCAGATTGTCGAGAACGTAAAACAGAATCGGTCGATTGCCCACCGGCACGAGCTGCTTGGCCGCAGTGTGCGTCAGGGGCCGCAGTCGCGTACCCCGGCCGCCGCTCAGCACCAACCCTTTTAGTTTTTTAACAGTCATGTAGGTCACCGCACCTAACAGGCACGAAAAATTATCGCGGCGTGATTCGATTGACTAATGTAGCGTATTTTTTGTCGCCACGCGAGCCGACATGGCGCCGTCCTATGTCCGCATCTTCCACGACAGTCTTGTCAAACGGCGGTCATTTTGGTGGAGCCGGTGAGCCGATGAAGACCAGAGTCAAACGACATTTTTGTCATTTGCCGTTCAAAGATGTCCAGCCTATCTCTTTATTGCCAAATATAGAATCGTATTTTCCATCGTTTACGCCAACTGCCTTTACCTCTGATTGCTGGAATAGGAATTGCTGAAAGGATGAATCACCTCAAAACTTTTTCGCTGTTTGGGAGATTTGGCTTTTATGACGCAGAAAGATGCCGGATCGGCGCCGCAGGAATTTAAAACTGGCGACGCATCGGAGCGCCAAAGCGAACCAGTCAAGGGCATTGAATCGATATCACTTGGCGAAGCCACAAGTTTCGCCGAAATCGAGCAACGAGCCAATCAACTCCTCGACTATATTAGCAAGCTAAGTTCCCTCGCCGATCGCACCTGCGATACAGTGGTTCGTCAGAACGAGTCGGCTCCATTGATCGAGGATTCGCGCCTATCTCAACTCTCTAATCTAAGTCCCGAGCTTGAATACAACGCGGCAGAACGGGAAGAACAGCGCCGGGCCCTTGAAAGTCTGCAGAACGCTTCGCAAGAAAAAATCTCCGAGTTGGGAAACCGGCTGCAAGAGAAAGATACCCAGGTAGGAGAGAAAGAAACCGAACTTAAACATCTGCGCGCCGAAATTACTTGCCTGCTCAATCGCCTCAATGACACCGAAACCGCGGTGAAGCAGACTGAAGACGGTTTTCAGCAACGGATCGATCCACTCAACCTTGAAATCGCAACGCTAAAATCCCAGCTCGTCCAGCGTGATGAAACGATCTTGGCGAAAAACCACGCTCTGAAAAAGGTCGACGTCAACTATCGCGGCACCATCACCGATTTGGAGCAACGCCTGCGCGAGTCGGAAACGAAACTGCAGAGCCACCAAACCCTACTCAAAGAAAAAGACGCCGTGATCCAGGCAACTGCAAACAAAGAAGCCGAGGTCGGCAAGCTAATCAAACGTCTATCCACCGAATGCCAGACTCTCGGCGCTGAATTGCAGGAGAGGAACCGTCTACTGAACGAACAGGACGGCAAGAAAGCTCTCGCAAAGGTGGACGGCGCAGTGTGGCGCCGCGTCATCGGGAGATTACAGGAAGAAGGACTCTGATCAGAAAAGCGAAAAGTTCTATACCGGTCACGGCTAATTATCGAACGCGCCCTCGCGATCGAGGCGCTCGACGAACGAGGAATCCACCAACGCTGCAACATTAATCGCTCTCGCCTTCGGATTCGCTTCGGCGATCATTTCGACGAGCATTTTCATCGCGGCCGGGTCGGCGTACGGTTTCTTGAGCATCATGTCTCGATAGGTTTCGTAGCCTTCCTCGATCATCGCGCGGTTTTTCTCCAACGGCACGCGTAAATACTTTGCCAAGATCCTCATACTTTCATCCTTATTGGACTTATTGCGATTGAATTGCATCCCTTCGACGAGTGCTGCAACGAAACGGGTTACAGTGCGCGAATCTTCGCGCAGCGATCTTTCCGATACCGCGACGATGTTGCGCAGATACGGCACGTCCAGCGGCGCCAAATCCACGAGTAGTTTATAGCCTTCTTTCGCCGCCATGGTCGTGTATGGGGGGTCGAGGATCGCAGCCGGAACTTTGTTCGACAGCAATGCCTCGAAGCGCGCCGCCTTGCCGCCGATGTTGAGCGGTACTACTTGATCCTTGCTCAATCCGAGTTCCTTCAGAGAAAGCAACAGCCCGGTATAGGGCAATCCCGAGAAGCCGGTAATCGCCACCGATTTGCCGCGCATGTCCGCCGCCGACCGGATCGACGGATGCACCACCAAAGCGAGATTTAAACCGCGCGCGGTGCCCATGATCATCTTGACTGGAAAACCCCCGATCGCGCTGTGAATCACTTTATCCGGCGCAGTGAGATCGAATTGAATGTCGCCGGAAACCAACGCGTTGATGTCGTTACTGCGGCTGAAGGTCACCAGTCGGGTATCGAGGTCGCGTTTTTTAAAGAAGCCCTTTTCTTCGGCGATGTATGCCGGCAAATACATGGCGCCGCGCACACCTTCGCCGACAACGATCGTCTTGGTTTGAGCAGAGACGTGCACCGAGGAAATCGCCACGCAAAGCGCAGCAGCAAAGCAAGAAAGATAGAATCGTCTCATGATCCCCCGCTCTGACCATTACTCCAACACACCATCACTCCACTACCCCAACTCTTCACTTCCCACCGCCACCGTCTGCATCCGCGTTCCCGTGCGTCCCGGTAGATAGGCCGACTTGGCGCCCGCCCCGCCGGCGACGACAATCCAAATATCTTCCGGACGATCCACGGCGCCGACCTCATTCGCAGCGCCGTTGTTGAACCACAAAGGACGCCGCTTTGACAGCAACTCCAGATTTTCATCCGAGATTTTCTCGTGCGGCACCCGCGCCATGACGAACAATTCCTGCCGGATAGCGGCCTTCGAATATCCTGCCGCAGCGAAGATCGCCGCATGCTCGGGACAGACCACAAACATCACTTCCGTGGTCGTCACGCCGCTCGCCAAGCCGCCGGTCATGGTCAACGCAAAGGTCTTCAGCAAACCCTTGGCTGTTTGACTCGCCATATCGACGGCGCTGTAAACCCCGCTGCAACCGGTGACGTTGACCACGCTTGTCGCCGCGCCGAGACCGCGCTCGACATGCAACGGTTCCCACGGGCTCTCCTCTTCATTTTCGCCGAAACAGAAGGTGTACTTGGCCGGCTGGCCGACCGTCGACTTGTCGAATACGCCGGGAATCGCTCCGCCGATGTTGGTCATGATCAAACGCAAGCGCCCTGCCGATGGTCGCATTGGCGCGCCATCCCTGGCCGAGGACATTCGCGCCGCAGTTGATTTCCAGGCTCTTGCGGCATGGACCATTGACGATGATGACCGGCGCGACGTTTCCGGTGGTGGTCTGCACGCCGTCGAGATTAAATCCCGGCTTCAACGCACCTTTGACCGCGGCGATGACCAGCGGAAAATATTCCGGCAAGCAGCCCGCCATTACCGCATTGGCGGCGATCTTTTCGACCGTGGCAACGCCGTTTAATGGCGGAATCACACCGAGCGCGAAATCTTTGTCCAATCCACCTGCCGCAATCATTTCATCGACCGCTGCCCGCGTCGGCGGCAGCACCGGCAGCCCGTCGCTCCAACCGCGCTTGACGAGTTCACTGAATAAAACGGCAGGGTCGCTTGAAACCGTAAGCCGAGAGTTCAAAGGACGCGACTTTCTCGCGCGCTTGATCGCAGCATCCCGGCGCCGACTGACCTTGCCGAAGCAAGTTTGCCGTAATCGAATCGACCGTGGATTCGGCCAAAGAGCGCAGCTGTTCCAGCGAAATGGTTCCGACCGGATGAGGCACTATGACGAGAGGAAGATCGGCCATGCCCCGGGTTCGTGACTCTGTTTGCGCAAGTTTAAGAAACTCCGCCGTCACCACCGTCGCGGTGGGAATCCCGGCGCTTTCGAGCTTGACCGAGTCGTGGATACTCCACGACGTGCACGAACCTCAATCGGCGAACGCGTTGATCACGACGTCGCAGCGCGCGATCAGCTCGGGCAAACAATCTGCTTCCGTCCGGCTCATCTTGCGCTTTGGGATGAGCTCGATGGCGTCGTGACGACTCTTGAGCAGCTCGCCGACGAATTCAAGAAATTTGTCGGCATTGGGCTTGTTGTTGTCGAGCAAGCCGATGCGCAGGCCTTGGAGGCTGTCACGGTTGCGCGGGGCAAGCCCGGTTTTCTTGCTCGCACTCTGTCCCACCGGACTGACGATCTCGATCATCTCTTGACTCATTTGGATCCTCCCGAGCTGCCGCCGCGGAACGGCGCAACAATCATCTAACGGATTTGCAACATGCGCTCGATGGGAACACGGGCGCGCGCGGCCAACTCCGGCGCTACCGTAATCTCATGAACGCCGTCGCGCAAGGAGTGGTAAACTTTACGGAGGGTATTTTGCTTCATGAAGGCGCAGACCGCCTCGCGGCTCGCCGGCACGATGGTTTTTTCCGGCGCCGCTTTCGACAGCGGATAAATATTGCCCACCTCGGTCGCCATGATAACGACTTTTTGCGGCGTGTCGCGAACGAACTGCACCATCCCTTGCGTGGAGCGGAACTGCATCATCTCCGCCGGCGTTTTATCTTGCGCCATCTGGCGCATGCAGGCGCTGGTGCAGCCGCACTCGGGATGAACCACCACCGCCGCGTCGGGATAGGCGCGCCGCTGCTGCTCGACATGATAAGGCCGAATGCGATCGTGCACGTGGCAGGCGCCCATCATGAGCCACAACCGGTCCAGCGGCTGCTTTTCCTGCTCGAGCAACTTCGCCGCGTAGAATCCCAGATAGACATCCGGCAAAAAAAGAATCGGCTGACTGGGTTTCGAATGCGCCAATACGTGGCGAATCACCTGGGCGGCATTGGCCGACGCGCAGCAATAATCGCTTTCCGCTTTGACGTCCAAATAGGTGTTCACGTAGCTGATCACGATGCCGTCGGGATGTTCCTGTTTCCAACGGCGAATTTTATCGACGTCGGCGTGGGCGGCCAACGAGCACAGCGCGCCGAGATCCGGCGCCAGCACGCGCTGGTGCGGCTTTTTCATGATCGCCAGGATCTGATTCATGAACAGTACGGAAGCTTCGAGCAGGATCTCGGCATCCGACTCGGCGCCTTGCTGCGCCAGATAAAGCGAATCGCCGACGGCGTCGGCAACGTCCTGGATATCCGACGGCGCGTAATTATGCGCCAAAATGTAGGCGCGCTTCTCTTTCTTGAGACGGAAAATCTCCGCCAACAGCCAACGATGCTCCTCCGCCGGCACATTCTCCGGCTCGGCCTCCGGCGGCACCGGCGGAATTTCAAGGGGCACGCCGAGATCCACTTGATCGATCAGCCCGATTGCTTCTCGGGCGGGAAATATATCTCCGGACATCGGTCCGTCCATGGTCAAAACCTCGATTTCTAAGAGCGCGTGCTCTGAACTGAATTTAAGCAGGAGTCGGAGAAGAGTTAAAGGGCGGGGCAGTAAACGTGGTGAGCAACAATTCAAACTTAGCTAGAACAACACGGGCTGACGAGCGCCATCACTCGCCAACCCCGCATCACTAATCGGCATACTGGATCAATTTAACCCAGCGGCTTCAATCCGTAAAACCGCTCGGCATTGCGGTGCAAGCACCGCGTGCTTATCGTCGTCGGAAAGATGTTCGTTCTCGAGGATCTCTTCGATTTCATGTTTGCAATACTCGTTGTTGACTTCGTGCGGGAAGTCGCTGGAGAACATGAACGGCTTGTTGCCCACGGCTTCGATCAAATGATGCAGCGGCTTCTCCGTGCCTTCGCAACCGACAAAGATTCTTCCCGCTTCGACATGGCGGCGGATATAGTCGCTGATCTTTTCCCCCGGCTTTGAGATCGATGTATTCGTTGCGTGGATCGTATTGAATATGGGTTTCCCAGCCGCGGTCGAATCTTTCCAGACAAGTCTGCAGCCACGATACCCCCGCTTCCATGAAACCGATGCGCAGATTAGGATACTTGTCGAAAATGCCGTTAAAGATGATCCCTGCGAACGCCACCATCTGGCCGAAGGGATGGCCGAGGCCGTTGATCGGCGCGTAGGGCGTCAGCCAATCCATGCCCAGGCCTTCATGGGCGCCGCCGTGCACGCCGATGCAACAGCCGAGCTGATTCGCTTCGGCGTACACCGGCCAATATTCTTTATCGCCCAGGTGGCCTTTGAAACCGGTGGACGGCAGCATGACGCCGCAAAAATGCAATTCCGTCACCGCCCGGCGCATTTCCTTGATCGCCTCTTCGGGTTCTTGCAGCGGGATCAGCGCCAGTCCTTGAAAGCGCGGGCTCTTCTTCAGATAAGTATCGGCGAACCAGTTGTTCCACGCGCGCGCCACGTCGACGGCGAATTCACGGGTGATGACTTTGCCGAATGCCAAGCCGCCCGTGCTGTAGAGCACCGCCCGCTCGATGCCGACGTCTTCCATAAACTCCAGCCAGCCGTCTTCGCGGACCTGACGAAAAGCACCGGGGACAAGTTGAAACAAACTCGCCGAATGCAGATGATCCAGCGGCGGAAAAATTCTCCCCTTGAAACGGCCGCTCTTGATATAGGGCTCCGGCATGTATTGTAACAGCGCATCCCAATCCTCCATCACATGACCGTCGCCATCGATGACGGGAATTCCGTTGCGAGCCATAATTATTCTCCTTTCGGTCGTGGCTATTCCAACTCTCTACCGCAGAAACGGCGCAACTGGCAATGATGCATCCCGTCCGTCGACGTGTCGGTCGGGAAATATGCTTGACACCCATACCCGCGCGGTCTACGGTCCGCCGAGAATCGCCAAGAACGATTGCGGAGGATTGCCATGCAACGTCCCAAAGTCATCGACGCCGACGGTCATATTTACGAAAATCACGAAGAGATCGAAGAATATTTCGAAGGCAAACATCGCGGCATGCGGCGCGCGCGGGCGTACTCGCTGTTTCCCTTCGCTCGACGGATGGCCGCGCGGTCTCGGCGCCGGCCGCCCCGACAAAGTAACCGAGACCCGGCCCGAAGACGTGATCAAGTTCGTCGACCAGATGGGACTCGAAAGCACCGTGCTCTATCCGACCGCCGCCCTCGCCATCGGCTTGGTGCAAGATCCCGATTGGGCGTGCTCGATCTCACGCGCCTATAACAACTGGTTTCACGCCCGCTACATCAAAAGAGATTCGCGTCTCAAAGGCGTCGCCGTGCTGCCGATTCAAAATCCTCAGGGCGCCGCCGAGGAGTTGCGCTACGCGGTCGAAAAGCTCGACATGGTCGGCGCGTTTCTGCCCTCGGCGACGGTCATGAACAAAGCCTTCGGCCATCCCGACTTTCAGCCGATCTTTCGCGCCGCCGAAGAGCTCGGCGTGCCGCTCGGCATTCACGGCGCGCCGAGCCGCGGTTTCGGCTTCGACTATTTCGAAGACCAGGGACAAGTCCACGCCCTCGAGCATCCCGTTTCCGCTGATGATCCAATTTACCAGCATCGTTTGCGACGGCGTGTTGGAAAAGTTTCCCAAACTGAAGATCGCGTTCCTTGAAGCCGGCTGCGGCTGGCTGCCCTACATGATGGACCGGCTGGATTATGAATACGAAACCCGCGGCGGCCGCTCGTTTCCGAACATGAAAAAAAAGCCCAGCGACTACGTCAAAGACTGCCCGGTCTACGTCACCTGTGAACCGGAAGAGACTTCGCTTGCCTACGTCACTCAAGTGATCGGCGAAGACCGGCTCATGTTTCCGTCGGATTATCCGCACGAGCGAGTCTATGGGGAATTCTTGAAAGACATTCCCGAGCTGCTCGCCCGTCCGGAGTTATCCGATGCCGCGAAGCAAAAAATTCTCTATGACAACGCCAAGGAGTTTTATCGGATCTAGCGAGAGAATAGGACCTATGAGACCTATTGGACTTATAGCTTTTATCTTCGCCTTCTGCGTCGCTGCACCGTCTTTTGCGCAAGACGCCAAACAGATCGAAGCCGCCAAAAAGGACGGCAAGCTGGTGGTTTACGGCACCATGCAATCGGATATTTTCGAACTGCTGCAAAAGTCCTTCCACAAGAAAACCGGTATCACCGTCGATTACTGGCGGACTTCGGCGACAAAAGTCATGGAGCGAGCGCTCAGTGAGGCGCGCGCCGGCAAAGCGCTGTTCGATCTGGTCATGGCCACCGAAGACACCATGCGCATCATGCTCAAAGAAGGCATTCTCGCGAAGTACGATTCGCCGATGAATCGAGACTTTCCGAAGGACGCCATCGACCCCGACTTGGGACCGCGGGCGCGCAACCACATCGTCGGCATCGTCTACAATAAGAGCATCATCAATCCCGCTGACGCGCCCAAAACCTTGGAAGATCTGGTCAAGCCGCAATACCGCGGCAAACTGGTGATGGCCGATCCGACCCTGCACACGACGACGGCGCAATGGCTCGCCAACGTGCACAAACTCATCGGCAAAGAGAAAGCGGATAAATTCGTTCGCGACCTCGCCGCGATGAAACCGACGTTAGTGGAATCCTTCGGTCCTGCCGCCGACCGCGTCACCTCCGGAGAAATCCCGATCGGCTATCAGCTATGTCTATTACGTCTATTTGAACGGCCTCAAAGGCGCGCCGCTGGATTACGTCCGCACCGGCAAATTTCTCGGCGACGCCAGCTATCTTACTTTGTTTCACAAAGCGCCTCATCCCAACGCGGCGAAAGCCTTCATCGATTTTTTTCTCGACGAAGAAAGCATGACGACCATGGCCAAAGCGGGCGAATTCGTAAATCGCAAGGGCGTCTATCCCGCCGGTGCCCGACGCCGACAAGATTCAATTCGTCGAAATGGACGATCTGGGAGAAAAGCTCTACGCGGAAAAACGTAAAGAGTTTCAGAAGCTGTTCCTGCGCTAATTTACGGAATCGACAATGATATTCTGACTCGATGTTAAAGCGTAAAATGCATTCTCTCTATATTGGCGCTGAGCATTTGCTCCGTGTCTCCACCCGCTGCGGCAAATGCCCAAACGAAAACCAAGATCCGGATCGCCACGGCTTCGCCGTCACTCAGCTACCTGCCGATCTACATCGCGGTCAAGAAAGGCTTCTTTGCCAAGCGCGGCTTCGACGTCGAGATGATTCAGATGAACGCGAGCCTCACCGCGCCGGCCCTGCTCAATCGCTCGGTGGACTACACCACTATTCCCAGCACCATCGCTACAGCCGCCGCGCGTGGGGCGCCGGCAAAAGTGATTTTCTTCGCTTCGGTGAAGCTCCAGCACATGCTGCTCTCCCGCCCCGAGATCGCCACGGTGCAGGACCTGGCCGGCAAAAGAATCGCCGCCGCCGGATTCGGCAATCTTACTTCCTATCAAATTCAGTTCCTCATCGAACGCTATCGTCTCGGCCCAAAGACCACGATCGTTTCGGCGCCATCGTCCATGGACCGGCTCATTGCGATCCAAAAAGGCATCGCCGAAGCCGGCATCATCGCTGCGCCCCAGGATTTAAAAGGAGAGGAGTTGGGACTGAAGCGCCTCTTGAATATGGGCACGATATTGCAAATTCCCCAGGCCGGACTTGCCACCACGGATGAGAAAATCAAAACCAGACGAACCGAAGTTCTGGAAGTCCTGAAGGCCAGCATCGAAGGTCTCGAATACACCGCCGGCGAACGGGAGGACAGCACCGACATCATCGGCAAATGGATGGCGCTCAACCCGACCCAAGCCGCGCGCGCCTACGAGTCGGTGAAGGACACCTACTCGAAGCACGGCATTCCCACCGACGAACAAAGCAAAGCCTATATTGCGATGCTCGTCGCCACCGCGGGTGTCAGCGCTGAGGCGGCGGCCGCGACGATCTTCGATTTTTCTTTAGCCGCTGCGGCGGCGAAAGAACTGGCAGTCAAGAAATAGCTTCCCCTTCCTCCATTGGCGGGTGGTGGTCTCGCCTCTTGTAGCGGCAGACCTGTGTGTCTGCCGCTCGGACGGGCGACCACATCGGGTCGCCCCTACAAAATCGGAGAAATCGAACCATCACCAATCCGCGCCTTAGTTCTGATATTCGCCGTCGAGTGATAGACTGACTTATTTCAGGCTCCATGCGGAAGTGCCGCGGGACGTATTAATGTTGCGGAGGAGGCGCAGTCTTGGCGAAAGCAATCGGACTCGATTTCGGCACGACCAACAGCGCGCTGGCGCTGGCGAACCCCGACGGCACTGTGCAATTGGCGCAGTTCAACGGCGGCGCAACCTTTCGCTCGATTCTCTATTTCGACGAGGACGACGGCGCGCGCGGCAATCGGCTGCGGGTGGTCGCCGGCCCGGACGCGATCCATAGCTACCTCAACGCGAAGACTCCGGGCCGGCTGATTTTGTCGATGAAATCCTATCTTGCCAGCCGGCTTTTTCATCAAACCCAGATACTCGGCGAGACCTACGCCCTCGAAGAATTGATCGGCATCCTGCTGCGCTATATGAGGAAATCCGCTGAAGCTCAGTTCGGCGATTTGGGTTCAACTCTGGTTGTCGGCCGGCCGGTGCACTTCAGCGGCACCAAAGAAGAAGGCGATGACGAATTTGCCGTCGGCCGCCTGCGCACCGCCTTTAAGAATGCCGGCTTCGATCACGTGCACTTTCTTGCCGAGCCGGTCGCCGCGGCTTACAAATACCAACAGGGGCTCGATCACGATGAGGTTGTGCTGATCGCCGATTTCGGTGGCGGCACCAGCGACTTCTCATTAGTTCGGCTGCGAGCCAACTCGTCCGGCATCGACGCAACCCAGAACCCGGTGATCGGCACCGACGGCGTCGGCATCGCCGGCGACCGCTTCGATAGTAAGCTGGTGCGCAACCTGGTTGCGCCGATGCTTGGCCTTGGCTCGCAATATCGACAGCCAATTCGGCAAGATTTTGCCGGTGCCCAACTGGCTCTATGAGCATTTGGAACGTTGGCATTATCTTTCTTTTCTAAAAACGCGCAAAAATATGGAGTTGCTGCGCCAGATCGAATTCCAAGCCGTCGAACCGCAAAAAATCAAAGCCCTCATCGACCTCGTCGATCACGATCTCGGTTATCGACTTTATCAGGCCGTCGAGCGAACCAAGTGCGCCCTTTCCGGCGATCATCAAGCGACACTTCGTTTCGCCGAGCTCGCCATGACGATTGAACAGTCGGTCAGTCGGAAACAATTCGAAGGCTGGATCGCTCCGCAAGTCCGGCAGATCAGCGACTGCGTAGACCGCTTGTTGGCAAATTGCAACGTCGGTCCACAAGACGTTGATGCGATCTTTATGACCGGCGGGTCATCCTTCGTACCCGCGATCAGAATGATTTTCGAACGAAAATTTGATGCGGGGACACCGATTCGCGCCGGGCAAGAATTCACCTCGGTCGCCCAAGGGCTGGCGATCCATGCCGCGCAACTACTCGGTTGACGACGAATGCGAATTGGAAATTCATTGATCCTTAGTGCCGCGGCACGTTGAGTTCGCGGCGCGCTTTGTCGAGAAAGCTGAAGTCGGTCACTTGCGCCACCGTAAAGGGCTGGCTGACGTTGGCATCCCGGCGCGCCAGGTCGATCATCAACTGCACGCCCTCCGGTTTGAGCGACATATCGCGGGATACGCCGCGGCCGAAAAACTTGAGCATCTCGCCGGCCAAGCGGCGATCCGACAGCTTCCACTGCTTCATCACGATGCTCAGCACTTCGTCCCGATTGCGTGGTTCCAGACTGAACACCAAACCGCGCAGCGTCGCTCGCACCATGCCATAGACTTCCTCGGGACTGTCTTGAATCTTTTTTGCGAGCGCGCCGAAGCCGTTTTGCGGAAAGGTCACGACATCGCCCAAAAACAGCAGCTCCTGGTAGCCCTTATCGAGAGCGAGGATATTTTCCGGCACGCCGAGCAGCGCCGCGTCGGCGATCCCCGACTCCAACGCGCCGAGCCGATTATCGCGCAACGCCAGTACCGACACGTCGCGCACCGGGTCGAGGCCGAGGTGCTTTAGCCCGAGATCAGCCATCAATGTCGCTGTCCCTCCCGGCGTGCTACCGGCGATTTTCTTGCCTTTGAGATCCGCCGCCCGGCGAATCTCCTTTCTGACAATCAGCGACTGTAACGGCCGCTCCACTGCACAGGCGAGAATTTTAGCCGCCGTCCCGCGCACCACGGTCTGAATGATCCCGTTGGCGGCCGCGCTGTAATCGATATCACCGCGCACGAACGCGGCGTTGACCGCCTGCGTCGCCATAAAGATGATCTCCAGATCGATCCCCTGTTCGCGATAAAATCCTTTGTGGTAGGCGACGTGAAAAGGCAAGAAGCCGATGTTGGTGGACTGGATGCCCATGCGGACCTTTTTGGCGACCGGTTGGGCGAACAGATCAGACGCAGAAACCAGCAGCGCGAATATCGAAATGGCAAGTCTTAATTTCGGCATGGTTCTCTCAAGCGACTGAACGCCTTATAACCCATCGTCTCCTGCCTCGCAAGAACCAAACAGGCAACTGTTGTCTCGGCGATCTTTGCTAGCCGGTCAATCGCGATGTTTGCACACGCCCATTCGTCGATAAGCCGTATCGTTGGACGCCATCTCGATCGACGCAATCGCAAACGGCTCATTAGGCGCGCCCTTCGTGATTTAGAGTATTTTCTATAGGATTTATGAGTACTGTCAGACCTCTAACTTTCACTGATTCGTAGTCTTCTGGAGCACTTCAATTGACGAGGAAGACAAAGCTCGCATATAAATGCACATACTTAGTTTTTATTGTGGACTGGCAGGAAACAATAACCTTTACTTGGGGATAAATTCGATTCGTTCTCCTATGGATCTTGTCTATCAAGCGCATTTTGGATTTAAGCAGCGGCCATTCAACATAACTCCGGATCCAAGTTTTTTATATCAGAGCGATAGTCACAAAGAGGCTCTGGCGCAGCTTTCCTACGGAATTAACGCGCGCAAGGGCTTTATTGTTTTAACCGGCGAAGTTGGCACGGGTAAGACAACCCTGATTAAGGCGGTGCTAAACTCCCTAAACGGCAAGACGCAAACGGCGCTGGTTTTTAGCGTGATCACTACTCCCATCGATCTCCTGCGCTACGTTTGCGATGATTTTGGTTTCACCGACCCGCGCAATGCCTTTACCGATATTCATGATTATTTGGTTTTGCTAAATGATTACTTGCTGGACAAATATAGCAGCGGAGAGAATTGCGCGCTGATCATCGATGAAGCGCAGAATCTTCCGTCTGAAGTTTTAGAGAGTATTCGGCTGTTATCGAATTTCGAAACCGCCAAAAATAAATTGCTGCAAATACTACTGGTCGGTCAGCCGGAACTGTCGGCTCGGCTCAATTCTCATGAGTTACGCCAACTGAACCAGAGAGTAGTGTTGCGTCACCACCTACGGTCGCTTACATCGAAAGAGTGCGAGGAATATATGGTGAATCGGTTGGTGATCGCCAAGGGCGACCCCAATATATTCACACCTGAGGCATTGAATGCTGTTTATGTCTATTCAAAAGGCATTCCGAGAGTGATGAACGTACTGGGTGATAATGCGTTACTTACGGCGTACGCGCTGGGTAAAAAGCATGTGGACGGGGCCATTATTACTGAAGTGGCTGAAGACCTGAGCCTGTCAAACGGCATTGCCAATGTTCGTCCGTCAAGTCCGGTTATTCCGCATCGAACCAATGGATCGCGACCCAACTCGAACGGCATGGGTATCGAGGTTGCCGAGCCGCCGATAGCGTCTCAACCTGGCAGACGCGCGGCGTTGGTGAATCACCCGGCTACTGGAAGCGTGGATGATCGAGTCACCGAACGGTTTTTTCAGGAATTGCGGGATGAACTCGTTAATGCAATGGGCCCCATGGGGACGATCGTCATTCAAGATAATATTCGGCGTTTAGGTCTATCCGCCAACGGCTTTCCCAAAAACAAATTGGCCGCGCTGATCGAATCGATTAGCAATGAAATATTGGACGCGTCACTAAAACAGCGCTTCTGCCAAGTCGCTTTCGATCGGGTTAAGGAATTGGCATAAAGTCACCCGTCAATTGCTTTCCCCCGCCGGCCGCGATCAATCACTATTTATTTGACGACTATTGAAAAACCTTTGTCCGCTCTCTTGGCCCTTTTTGCCGCTCGCTTTTCCATCAAGGTTTTGAGTGGTTTCTTTTTCTCTTGTTTCTTAGTGTCCCTACCCTTGCTCATGTTCGTCGCTCCTTATGACTGGTTTGATATGCCGTGCGCAAACCACCGCACTATCGATATTTGCCACTTCGCTCATTGTACCACATTCCTTCATACACAGCAGTTATTAGATTTTTTTTTAGACGCAAAGAAAATCTGAAGCCATTTGGATTGCGCCCCTTGACTCGAGAGAGGATTTTTTACAGCAATGAAAGATCACCAGCCGATTATGTTTTAATGGGTCGAAGTCCCGAACATCGCCAGATCTCGCCAAGTGTTTGACCAAGCACCGCTCTACCTCACGGCGTTGGGCGTCGGTATGTTCGACGAGTTCCCGATGCGGAGTGAGTGGAATCAGCCGGCGCATTTCTCCGCTCCGCCACACACATTAATAGAGTTCACTCTCGCTGTTCTTTTCGTCACGCGGACGCCACCGCAACAGATGGGCCTCGAGCCGCGTGATCGCTTCGTTGCACACCACAACCACCAGCGCGAGAATCAAGATCCCGCCCAAGGCCCCCGTCGTCGAAAACAACGAGGTATTGTAGTTAATGAGGTAGCCGAGCCCTTTGCTGGCGGCGATGAATTCGCCGACGACTGCGGCGACGATCGCGTAGGGCAAACTGATCTTCAAGCCGGTGGTGATCCACGGCACGATCGCCGGCAGAGTGACCTTCATGAGGATCTGCCGTTCGCTCGCTCCCATGATGCGCAGGATGTTTTTGAGCTCCGCGTCGACGCCCTTGACGCCGGCGAAGGTGTTGAAGAAAGTCAGAAAGAACACCACGCTAATCACTAGAATAATTTTCGAAGTTGGGCCGATACCGAACCAGATGATGAACAGAGGCGCTAAGGCAATCCGCGGTACGCCGTTGAACGCAACGACGTAGGGGTCGAGAATCTGCGCCAATATCTCGCGGCGCCCCAAGGCAAAGCCGAGGACGATGCCGAAGACGGCGCCGATCAAAAAGCCCGTGAAGGTTTCGTACAGCGTGATCACCAGATGGCCGAAAATCGAACCATCGGCGATCACGCCGTAGAGATAAACAAACACCAACGAAGGACTGGAAACCCAAAATGGGTCGATCCAACGACCGGAGCTGATTTCCCAGAATGCCAGCAACACCATGCCAAAGGCTAGGCGGTAAAAAAATAGTCGGCCGCGGCTGATCATTTGACGAGGAAGTCGTTGCTGACAAGCTCCCCGAAAGGCGCGCGCTTTTTGAGGATGCCGGCTTGCTCAAGCACGTCCTGAGTGATCTGCACGCTGCGCTCGCTCGTGCGGCCGTCGGCGCTCAGCGCTGGCAGCACGGATTTTACTCCCGACAGCAGCAAATCCGGCGCGATGGCTGCCATCGACGGCTTCAGCGCGTCGGCCACTTGTTCGGGCGTGCTCTTGAGCGCCCATTGATTGGCTCGGGTGAGCGCCCGCACCATGCGCCGGATCGTGTCCTGATCCTTGGCCGCCGTCTCCGGGCGCACGATCAAATTTTCCATGAGAAACTCGGCGATCGACGGGTCCTCGCCCTTAGCGTTGTTGATCAGCATGATCGCGTAGCCGCGGGCGATGGCGGTCTCGGGCGTCGGCGGCGCGGTCAACGCGACATCGACTTTGCGATTTTCCAGCGCGGCAATCCAGGTCGGCCCGGAGCCTATCGGAACGATTTGCACGTCTTGCTGCGGATTGAACCCCGCTCTGCGAATCACGAACGCCGCGAGATGCGCGGTCAGCGCACCCGGATTGGTCACACCGACGGTCAAGCCTTTGAGCGCTTTTAATTTTTCCGCCAGCGGCGTCGACTCGGTAATGCCCTTGGACTTCGCCGACTCCTTGTGGATCGCCCAATTGATAAACAGCTTGTTGAGCCCGCTCATCACCATCAGCAGTTTCTTGCCTTCCTGGTGCGCCAGAATCACGTTGTCGCCGGTGGTGAAGCTGAAATCGACGTCGCCGGCGATCAGCGCGCGGATGTCCGGCCCGCCACCATTGGTCGAGGTCACGTCGAGCTCGATCTTTTCATCGGCGAAGTAGCCCCGGTTCTGCGCCAGAAACACCGGCAGCATCGAGTGCGCGATGACCGGGATCGTCATCTTCACTTTCTTCGGAGTTTGTCCGCTGGCTTGCTGAGTTTCGCCGCACAAACCAATGAACGTTACGAATACCATCGCTATCAGCCGCTTCATAAAAATCCTCCTTACGCTTGCGCCAACTGGACTTCCGGACGGAGTTCACGCCATAACTTTTCGTGGGCGGCACGAAACTCCGGACTTTCGTGGATCCGAAATACATCTCTAGGTCGCGCTATCCCAATCGGCTCGATAAGTTTGATCCTGCCAGGACGCGACGACATCAGGACGACGCGATCGGCCAAGGTGATTGCCTCGACCAAATCGTGAGTAATGAAGATGATGGTCTTTTTCGTTGCCGACCACAGTTGCAACAGTTGATCTTGCAGGACGATGCGGGTCTGCGCGTCCAGCGGTCCAAAGGGCTCGTCCATCAGGATCAGCTCCGGATCGTAGATCAGGGTGCGAATGATATTAGCGCGCTGGCGCATCCCGCCGGATAGCTCATGCGGATAGTGTTCCTCAAAACCGCTCAAACCTACACGATCGATGAAATTGCGCGCGGTCTCTCGGCGCGCCGTGCTGTCGACGCTGCGGATTTCCAAAGCGATCTCGACGTTCTCGATCAACGTTCGCCACGGCAGCAAATTATCTTTCTGGGTGACGTAGCCGATCCGGGTACAGATACCGTCGATGCGTTCGCCGCGGAAAGTAATTTTTCCAGCGCTCGAACGAAGCAACCCGACAATCATATTCAACAGAGTCGATTTACCGCAGCCCGATGGCCCCACGATGGTGACAAACTCCCCTTCGGCAATCGACAGATCCACCGAGTCGAGCGCCAGAACTCGCTTGCTCCGCACCCGATACTCCTTGCGGACGCCTTCGATGTCGAGCAAGGCCATCCGATTTCCTAGGGCAGGATCTGGGCAATCGAGGCGCCGATGCCGTCGAGGGCGCTCTTGCCGTTGGCGTCTAGGTTGTCCCGGCGCGGCGTGTCGTAATTGGAGATGTACGCCGTGTCGCCGACGAAGACGATCGCCGAGGGAAATTCCAGCGGGCCGCGGCTGTCGTTTTTTGCCACTTGCTGCACTTGCCCCTCCGGCGTCACCGTGACGATGGCATTGCGCTCGTTGACTGCGACCCAGAGCTTGCCACGACGATCGAAGGCGAGGCCGTCCGCTCCTTCGAGCAACGGACTTTGCGCCAGCACCGTCGGTTTGCCGCCTTTGCCGTCGGCGCCGATTGCGACTTGCCAAATCGCGCCGCGCGCCGTGTCGGCGACATAGAGCACCCCTTTGCCATCAGGCAGCGTGCCGACGCGTGGTTCGCTGTCCGCACCCGCCGACATAGACCGCTTCTTTGTCCGCCGTTATGCTTTCCACGATCACGCTGCGGTCGACGCTGGCGGGATCGAGATCGACAAGGATCGACACGCTGGGGTCGCTTGCGCGCATCGTCGCGCAACCGCCAAGAGACAGGACTAAGGCTGTATCCATAGCACTCGCATACAGACCTCCTGCGACGGGACAAGTTTATATTCGAGCAGTTATCGGCACGGAACCGACGCGATGGATTATCGCTTCGGCGCTAAAGTTTCAAGGCGCGCATGGCGTTCCCACCCAGAACCAGCTCGCGCTCGGGGGCCGGTAAATCGAGAGCGTTTACCTTATCGACGGATGCGAAATCACCCATCCCCATGGGATAATCAGTGCCGATGACGACGCGATCCGCGCCGGCAACTTGCACGAGATACTGCAATGCCGCGACCGAATGAACGATTGAATCGAAATAGAGTCTCTTCAGATACTCCGACGGTTTACGCGGAATGCGTTTTTTTAGCTCCGGCCTTAAGCTGTAAGAGTGATCGAGACGCCAGATATTGAACGGCAGCAAACCGCCCCCGTGCGACAGGCAGAGACGAAGATTGGGATATTTCTCGAACATGCCCTGCAAGATCATGCGTTCGATCATCAGGGTCGTGCGAAAGGTAAATTGCAAAACGTTGCCGAGAATCGGCGCCAGCGGATCGTCGGCATCCAGACCGCCTTCGAGAGGATGGACAAAGAGCAACAGCTCGAGATTCTGTGCAGCTTCGAAAAACGGCGCAAACAATGGATCGTCCAATGGCTTGTCGCCGACTGCGTTGCCGATCTCCAACCCTTTCAAGCCCATGCTCTTTGCTTCTTCTGCGATCGCGATCGAATCAGCCACGCTTTGCAGCGGCACACTGCCGAAACCGACGAAGCGTTCGGGATGCTTTTGCACGACAGCTTGAATCGCTTCGTTCTGGCGCCGTGAAAAATGCGCGGCCACCGCTGGATCCTCCCAATAAAATAATAAAATCGGCGACGGCGAAATCGCCTGGATGTCAATATGCATCTCATCCAGGGCCTTGATTCGGGCCACCGGATCGTAAGCCCCGGCTCCGAGCCCCGGGCGAAAGCCGATTTGCGATGTCACCGATAGCTTGCCGTTTGCCAACACAAGCTTCGGCGCATGATTCTCGTAGCGGCCGGGATTCTGCAATGCTTCGACGGGGAAGAAGTGAGAGTGCAGATCAATATTCATCGCTTGACGTACCTCGTGAGCGTTTTTACACCGGATTCGCCATCACCTATACACCAAGGCACTCTACCCGCACTAGCGGTTTTTGGGACGTACGGTGTAATTAAATCGCGAATTGTGACGGCATAGGGATACCTGCCTTAACTTGTGCCGATCGTCCGATCAGCGCTTCCGAGCAAGCATCAACGCATTCATTCGTAACCACCGTGGAAACCTGCTACAAATAATCTGTTCGCTGCCGGCGCAATTCAGATCGAATCGAACTCTCTTGGACGAAGAATTTTCACCACATGTTGAAGCACCGATAGCCGCGGCATCCTCCGGATCGCGCTTTCAGATTTTCTCCTCATTGCAACATCGCGATTTTCGCTATCTGGTTTCCGGCACGTTCATGATGAGCGCCGGACAATGGATCCAACAGGTCACTCTAGGCTGGCTGATTTATGATCTTACCGGCAACTCGATGCTGCTCGGCGCCCTCAACGGCGTCCGCGCAATCCCCTTTCTTGTCACCGGGCCGATGGCCGGCGTCGCGGCCGATCGCATGGACCGAAAAAAACTTTTACTGCGCACTCAGTGGGTTTTGATTATTACGGCAGTGCTGATGGGGGCGCTCGTCGCTTCGGGCTTGCTCCACGTGTCGCATATCTTCGTCTTTACCTTGATCACCGGGATCGCCTGGACATTCACCGAGCCGGTGCGCCAGAGTATGATTCCGAACATCGTGCCGAAGGAAGAACTCCCGAACGCTATCGCGCTCAACTCGGGCGGCTTCAATCTGATGAAGGTCGTCGGCCCGGCATTGGGTGGCGCCATGATCGCATTATTCGGCCCGTCGGGAAATTTTTTCGTGCAGGCGATCGCCTATGTCGGCGTGTTGTTCATGATCTACTGGATGAACGTGCCGCCCACGTCGGCGCAAACGCGCCAAGTCTCCGCCCTGGCGAATCTCAAAGAAGGATTTGCTTACGTCTGGTCGACACCGGCCGTGCTGGCACTGATGATTCTCGCCTATGTACCGCGGGTCTTCGCCGTGCCTTATCAAACACTAATGCCGGTTTTTCAAAAAGATGTGCTCAAAGTCGGTCCGGAAGGACTGGGGCTTTTGATGGCTGCGCCGGGTGTCGGCGCGGTGATCGCCGTGCTGTTACTCGCATCGCTCGGCAATCGCATGAGGCGTCAGGGACTTCTGCTGGTCGCCGGTATCGTGATCCTCGGCTTTTTTCTGATACTATTTTCCCAGATCACTTATTTTCCGTTGGCTCTGATTTCACTGGTTTTCGTAGGCATCTTTCAGATGCTTTTTCTCGCCAGCACCAACACGATTTTGCAAATGATCGTGCCCGACAAATTGCGCGGACGGGTGATGAGCTTATACATGCTCGATCGTGGCTTCATGCCGGCCGGTGCCTTATTTGCCGGCGTCACCGCCCATTTTATGGGGGCGCCGTGGACCGTCGCGACTATGGGCGCCATCGTTATCGTGCTGGTCCTGGTTGTTGCTTGGCGTGTGCCGGCACTGCGAACTCTGGAAACTTGAATTTTTGCAGGGCAGATTTTTGGTCCAGAAGTCTCCATTTACGGTAGCGATTCTTTCATCGTGGTTTTTTCGCAATCACGCGTATTTTTATCGAACCAACCGCGCACCACGGTAAGCACATGATCGAGCTCCGTTTCGCCGCTCGCCAAAAGGTCTTTCTGCGCTTGTCATTGATTTTGCGTTTGGCGCAGCTTTTCGCTTCGGGTCTCGTCTGACGCACTGGGTTCCGACAGCCCACAGACCCTCGTCGAAAGATGCTCCACTTCGCGCACGCGACAGCGAACGACTGCGTCATCGATTTGGCATCCGGTGACGCTCGCACGGTCATTGATGTGACCCAACAAGGGCTTCAGTCAATTAGGATTTCTGGACATTTTTGGTTCGTTAGAGTATGCAATGAGTCGTTCTATGCCATGGACATGCGTGTTTTTGAGGAGGATCGGATGATTGGAAAAAAGCTGGCCCTGATTTTTATTTTTTTTGCATCTAGTCTCATAGGCACCGCTGGCGATCGACTTGCGCACGCGCAGCCGACAAAGGAATTCGAACCTCAGGTCGGGCAGGAAGGCAAAGACGTCATCTGGGTGCCGACGCCGCAAGCGCTGGTCGATAAAATGCTCGACATGGCCAAAGTCACGCCGAAAGATTACGTCATCGATCTCGGCTCCGGCGATGGCCGGACCGTCATCACGGCGGCTAAACGCGGCTCCAAGGCGCTCGGTATCGAATACAATCCCGACATGGTTGAGCTGTCCAAGCGCAACGCCGCCAAAGAAGGCGTCAGCGACAAAGCTTCGTTCATGAAGGCCGACCTTTTTGAGAGCGATTTCTCCCAAGCGCAAGTGATTACCATGTTCTTGCTATCGAGCATCAATCAGAAACTGCGCCCGAAGATCCTCGATCTCAAGCCCGGCACGCGGATCGTTTCCAACACTTTCGATATGGGCGACTGGAAGCCTGACGAAGATGCGACGATTCCGGGTTGCAACTCCTGGTGTACGGCGCATCTGTGGATCGTTCCCGCAAAGGTCGATGGGACATGGACGCTTCCGCAAGGCGAGCTGACGCTCAAGCAGACCTATCAAATGATTACCGGCACCCTCAAAAATGGCTCCGCGGTGACGCCTGTCAACGGCAAACTCAACGGCGATCAAATATCCTTCAACGCCGGCACTGTTTCCTATACCGGGCGGGTCAACGATAGTTCGATTGAAGGCAGCGCCGGCGGCAACAAGTGGAGCGCGAAAAAAATCCAAAAATAGGGACGTAGTCCAAGAGTCTGAATCGGCAAGCCCCAGGCATGATGCCTGGGGCTTTTTTTTAACGAGCCTCTAACTTCTTTTAAAGAGGCTTGCTATAAGTAAAAGATATTCAATTTCCTGGAGGAGACATGAAAACATTTTCTTTCAGCCGTAAGTTGCTTGTCGCGCTCGCGCTGTGCGCCGCCTTCGCCTCATCGGCGAACGCTCAGTCAAAGGATTATCAGCCCGAGGTAGGCCAAGCCGGTAAAGACGTCGTCTGGGTACCGACGCCGCAAGCACTGGTCGACAAAATGCTGGAGATGGCCAAGGTGACGCCGAAAGACTACGTGATCGATCTCGGCTCCGGCGATGGCCGCACGGTCATCACCGCTGCGAAGCACGGATCCAAGGCGCTCGGCATCGAATACAATCCTGAGATGGTTGAGCTTTCTAAGCGCAACGCGGCCAAAGAAGGCGTTAGCGACAAGGCTTCTTTTATGAAGGCCGATCTGTTCGAGAGTGATTTCTCCCAAGCTCAAGTGATCACGATGTTCCTGTTGCCAAGCATCAATCTGAAATTGCGCCCAAAGATTCTCGATCTCAAGCCCGGCACGAGGATCGTTTCCAACTCCTTCGACATGGACGACTGGAAACCCGATCAGACTGAAAACGTCGCCGGTTGCACCAACTGGTGCACCGCACATTTATGGATCGTACCGGCAAAAGTCGATGGGAATTGGAAGATGCCCCAGGGCGAATTGGCGATCAAACAAACTTTTCAAGTGATCAGCGGCACGCTCAAGAACGGCAGCAGTTCCTCGGCAATCAATGGCAAGCTCAACGGCGATCAAATCACCTTCACGGCCGGTGGCACTCAGTACACCGGTCGGGTCAACGGCAGTTCCATTGAAGGCACTGCCGGGGGCAATAAGTGGAGCGCGACCAAAGCAGGAAAGTAATTCACGATAATAATGAATAAGTAAAAAATGCAGCGCATTCTATTAGAATGCGCTGCATTTTTCATCGCCTTACCTCGCTAACGGCGAGTTCGACGAGGGCAGCAGCTTTTAGCTCGACTCCGATCACCCTTCTTTCGCACCCGGCCCCGCATAAATTTCCAGCTTATTCCCATCCGGGTCGAGGAAATACGCTTGCGGTCCCCAGAAGACTCCCTGATTGCGATCTTCAATATTAAAAACCTCGACACCGTTCTTGCGCAGGTCTTCAATGGACGACTGGAATTCATCCGGTTTCACTTTGAAGGCGTGGTGCACCGGCGTATTTTTTGCCGAGTCGTATTTTAACGGCTCCGTTCCTTTCGCGAGAATTAAATAATCATCGCCGGTCTGCAAAAACACCATTCGCGGCGACTGCTCTAGGACTCTCAATCCCAGCACTTCTTCATAAAACTTCCGGCTCCGATCCAGATCCGTCACCGCCAAACTGAAATGCAACATGCCATGAGTCTTTAGCATCCTAACCTCCTATGCCGCGACAAACCGCAGTAAATCTGCAAAGATAGAATGTACCTACGCTACGTCAATTCGCCCTTCCCGCTTCAAGAGCGACAGCAATATCACTTTTTTGTGGATATTAAGAATGAAGGATGGTCAAATGGCTTATGGACGACACGACGTTTTCCGACTTAGAGTCCGAATCGATCGAGATCATGCGAGAAGTGACGGCGACGGCAGCCAAGCCGGTCATGTTGTACTCGATCGGCAAAGATTCATCGGTGATGTTACGACTGGCGCAAAAGGCCTTCTACCCAGGTCCCATCCCGTTTCCGCTCATGCATATCGACACCGGCTGGAAGTTTCGCGAGATGATCGCGTTCCGTGACCGTACGGCGAGAGAAATCGGATTTGAGTTGATCACCTACACCAACCCTCGCGGCGCTGCCGAGGGCATTGGGCCGATCACTCATGGCTCGGCGTATCACACCGATGTCATGAAAACGGAGGCGCTCAAGCAAGCGCTCGATTCTCACGGCTTTGACGTGGCTTTCGGCGGGGCCCGGCGCGACGAGGAGAAATCCCGCGCCAAAGAGCGCATTTTTTCGTTTCGCGCGCCTGGCCATCGTTGGGAGCCCAAAGCTCAACGCCCCGAACTGTGGAATCTCTACAACACGCGAATCCACCCCGGCGAAACTATCCGGGTTTTTCCACTCTCCAATTGGACCGAGGCAGATATCTGGCAATACATCCGCCTAGAGAACATTCCGATCGTGCCGCTCTACTTCGCCGCCAAGCGTCCCGTGGTCAAGCGCTTTGGCCAGTGGATTCTAGTCGATGATCACCGCTTGCCGCTCGAACCCGGCGAAAAACCAGAAATGCGTATGGTCCGATTCCGTACCCTGGGCTGCTATCCGCTGACCGCCGGCATCGAAAGCAGCGCAACCACGCTCGATGAGATCGTCGCCGAAACCCTGGGCGCCACGACCTCCGAACGGCAGGGCCGGATCATCGATCATGATGGCGCGGGTTCTATGGAGCGCAAGAAACAAGAAGGCTATTTCTAATGGATACCCTGCGCTTTATTACCTGCGGCAGCGTTGACGACGGCAAATCGACCCTGATCGGCCGCTTGCTCTACGAAACGAAACTGATCTTCGAGGATCAACTCGAAGCGCTCCAGGCGGACTCCAAGAAATTCGGCACCCAGGGTGAACGCCTGGACTTTGCCCTGCTGGTCGACGGCTTGCAGGCCGAGCGGGAACAGGGAATCACGATCGATGTGGCGTATCGCTTCTTTGCCACGCCCAAGCGCCGATTCGTCGTCGCCGATACTCCCGGTCATGAGCAGTATACCCGCAACATGGCGACGGGAGCGTCGACGGCGCAGGCGGCAATCCTGCTGATCGATGCCCGCAAAGGAGTGCTGACTCAGACCAAGCGCCACAGCCGCATTGTCTCGATGCTGGGGATTCGCCATGTGGCGCTGGCAGTCAATAAAATGGATCTGGTGGGGTGGTCGGAAGCCATCTTCGACGAAATCGAGCTCGTCTATCGGCGCTTTGCCCACGATCTCGGTTTTGCGACGATCACGGCAATCCCGTTGTCAGCGCTCGAGGGTCACAATATCGTCGACCCGGGCCATGCCGCCATGCCCTGGTACGAAGGGGCGACTCTTTTGGTTTGGCTCGAAACGGTTCCCACCGAACAACATGAGAGGGCACGACCTTTTACCCTGCCGGTGCAGTGGGTCAACCGGCCCAACCTGGATTTCCGCGGGTTCTCGGGACGCATTGCCGGCGGATGGGTCAAGTCTGGTGACAGCGTGCGCATCAGCCCCTCGGGAGTCGCCAGCACGGTTAAAAGAATCGTTGTCTCCGGGAGGTTCCAGGGGGTAGCCACTGCCGGCCAATCCATTACCTTGGTCCTTGGCGACGAGGTCGATGCCAGCCGCGGGGACGTGATCGCAACCGCGGCCCATCCGATTGAGTGCGCGGACCAGTTTGAAGCGGAGCTCCTGTGGATGAGCGAGCATGCCCTTTTGCCGGGCCGTCCTTATGCCGCGCTGATCCACACCAAATCCGCAAGCGTGACCATCACGCACATCAAGCACCGTCTGGACATCAACAGCGGCGCGCACCTTGCCGCCAGGACGCTTGGCTTAAACGAAATCGCGACGGTGAATGTGAGTTTCGACCGATCGGTGCCCTTTGCGCCGTATACCGAGAACAAGCGACTGGGCGCCTTCATCGTCATCGATAAGCTAACCAACGAGACCGTTGGCGCCGGGCTCATTAGATTTGCGCTGCGGCGAGCAGTAAATCTCCATTGGCAACCGCTCGAGGTGACCAAAGTCGCCCGGGCCAACATGAAGCATCAGGAGGCGCGTTGTTTGTGGTTCACCGGCCTGTCGGGTTCGGGCAAATCGACGATCGCCAACCTGCTGGAAAAGCGCCTGCATGCCGACGGCAAACATACTTACGTTCTCGACGGCGACAATGTTCGCCACGGGCTCAATCGGGATCTCGGATTCACCGAAGCCGACCGCGTAGAAAACATCAGGCGGGTAGCCGAGGTGGCGAAACTTCTGGTGGACGCCGGACTGATCGTGATCGTCGCTTTTATCTCACCCTTCCGCGCCGAGCGCCAATTGGCGCGTGGCTTGTTCGATGACGGCGAGTTTATCGAAGTTTTTATCGATACGCCGCTTGAGGAGTGCGAACGCCGCGATACAAAAGGGTTGTACGCGCAAGCAAGAGGTGGAGAGCTAAAGAACTTCACCGGCATTGACAGCAACTATGAACCGCCGGAAGCGCCGGAGATTTCATCTGCGAACCGTGGACACCAACGCCTGAGGCTTGTGTCGAGCGAGATCCTTCGTCAGTTAAACGATCCCAAGCTGATCGAATTGAGTAGAGCTCATCTAGGACGGCGAAATAGTGCGACCCTCGTTCCATGGAATGTTGACCTTACCTACTAATTCTGTTGTTCTTTGCAGTTCCAAATTTTTACTAGAATAATCCTGTTTCAATCTGCCTGCGTCATTTCTGACTTAGTTTTATACTTCCATACAGCTCACTTCATCGACGCGTCGCTCCCGTTCCGATACTCGCCCTGCCTCTTTCCAACCGCTTGAGGTAATCGAACTGCTAATTTCATGCTGGTGCCTGTTTTGCACTGATTCCTAGATGACGACAATTTCTGTCAGTATTTGCGGTTATTTGACATCTTATGCGTCAGCATGAGGTACAGAACTCATGTCATCTAAAAGCGAGTTTTACGATTTCGTAATGCAAGAATGAACAGAATCTACGCGTATTCTTACATTGAAGAGGCCATTGGGCGAGGATCGGAGCTCGCAGAGTGTGTACACAAACAAGTTAACGCGGCGTCATTAGGAAAATCTATGAGCACCGTTCCTGACAAAGCGTGGTATCATCTTCCGAGCACCAATAACCCAGACGGCTTGGTTGCTCGGTCAGAGCAGTCCATGCTGCACGAAGGGAACGAGGCCCGCTAGGATCCAGCTCCGCCGGGTTCAGGATCAAGATTCATATTCCCTTGAGAAAATTGCATTAGATTCTCGCGTGCTTATTGTCGAAGGAATTTCGGGCTCTGGCAAAGACACGTTTCAAGCGTATTTAAAAAAGAAGCTCAAGGGCCGAGATGTATATGACTATTCCGAAGGCGAGCGTTTTGCAATCGTGGAGCCAATTGCAGATTAAGGGTATTTTCAAATTACAAGTTAGGTTTATGAAGGTTTTCGTGAACTATATAAAAGATGACCCTCAGTCGAGACGAGAAGGCCGTTTTTCTTACTGAATAGATTTCATTTGTCTGCGTACGTGATGACAGTCATTCGAAACCGATACTTGTAACGGGAATACGACGAGATCATCAGTATCTTGAGAACCCTGCGTGTTCATGTATTTATTTTGCAATTGGACGAGAGATGAAATTGAGAAAAGAAGCTTGCATCCGGAAAGATCTGGCCCATGGCAGAAATTTCAACAACAGATAGTGAAGAGAGAGGGCTTTCGCGACAGGTTGGAACGATATATTTGGCAACAAAGCTTGATGCTAGAGGCAGCGGAAAGACAGCAGATACCCTACTCTGTATTAAAGTTGTCCTCTGCGCCTGAAATCGGAGATGGACGGATTCGTGTCGCTGAAGCTCGAAGCACGATCAGCCGTGGCGTGCGGATAACTGCTGATGCAAAAGCTCCGCGGAAATTCCCGAACTTTGAGAAAACTAAGCGTCTCCTGCAAGTTAAGAATGACACCCTCGGATTTCTACAGGCGAAGCGAGAAGACGATGATCGTCACTGACAAGTTCGTATTTGTACATCTGCCACGTTCAGGCGGTACCTTTGTTTCCGATGTTATCAGGAAATTCTTTCCATCAGCTCATGAAATTGGCTATCATTTGCCACGAACTCTTCTGCCCAGAGAGTACTCTCATCTCCCTGTTCTTGGTGCGATCCGGAACCCTTGGGACTTCTACGTCTCATGGTATTATCATGTGTGGCCCAGAGATGCCGTAACACCCTTAGTTCTCCTGGGTAACCGAAAACGGCAAGGTCGGTTTCGAAGGTGCCATTCGAAACGCCTTGAATCTCGGTGTCAATAACGATCGACTCGATGCTCTGATCGAGATACTGCCGGAGCAGGTTGACTACCGCAAGAGAAATATTCCTAACATTACCAAAGAGGCGATACGCAGAATTCGCGGCACCGGAGTCGGTTACTACACCTTCCGCTTCAACCACCTCTTCGGAAATGCGGACGACGTGTTTTTCTGCCGACTTGAAACTCTGAGACAAGATCTGGTCGGCATTTTCTCGAAAAAATCGGCGCAGCCAATGATGAATTACGGGATTACGTGCTCCGATTCGGACAAGATAAACATTGCTGAGCATCTTCACTACTCGACCTATTATACGTCGGATCTGGCAGAGCTAGTGTCAATTCGGGACCGCCCTTTGATTGAGAGATTCGGCTACGTCTTCGAGCGAGTTTCTGCCGTTGAGAATGGCAGGGCCAACCATCGACTATCGAAGACACCGTCAAAATCGAGTCTTGTAAATCAACTTCCGAATGAGCTGCACTCATCAAGCCTCAAGTCCGCATCGGAGTTCCAGCGCTGAACACGATTCGGTATCGCTAGCTCCTAAGTGTGCTTGTCGTCACTTGGCTGCCCATGCCACTCCACCAATTCTGGGTAGTGAAGATCGAGTTTCCGCTATTCCCGACGCGTTTAACCTATTCGGAACGCGGTTCGATCCCACAGCCATGTAGTCTGGAGGCCCGCATAGAGCCAAAAGGTTTTTTCCCAAAATCTTGGCAGCGTGTTATACTTTGGTGTTTTTGGCTTGGAAAGATCAAGTGAATCCAGTGATCCAGTATCAGAATGACACCCATCTCATCGACGGCACGGAGGCTAAACTTATGAAATAGAAGTCGCCGTTTCGGTAATAGTTATCCTTCTCCTTGCTGCTTTTCTATCAGCCGAGGCTCAGCAGACAACCAAGGCCATTCCCCGAATCGGCGTTCATTTCTCTCCATTGGCACTGCCGAGAGTACCCCTTCACCTCATTTCGAAGCATTCCGAGCAAGGGTTGCGCGATCTCGGCTATGTGGAGGGAAAAATATCATCATTGAACGTCGCTATGCGGAGGGCAGATTGGATCGGATGCCCCCTTTTGTGCAAGAGTTTGTGCAACAGAAAGTCGATGTCATTGTGGGAGTTAATAATGTGGTGATCCGGGCCGCGAAAGAAGCCACCAAAACCATCCCTATTGTTATGATCAGTTCCGTCGACCCTGTCGCCGCCGGCTATGTGGAGAGCTTTGCACATCCTGGGGGAAATATTACCGGGCCTGCCTGGCTCAATCGCGATATTAGCGCGAAGCGCATTGAACTCTTGAAGGAACTGCTTCCAAAGTTGTCTCGGATCGCCATTCTCTGGGATGCCGATGGTCCAGGACCGACCGTCGCGTTTAAAGAATATAATGCGGCAGCGGGGGCATTTAAACTGGAGCTTCGATCTCTTGAGGTACGTGGGCCCTATACCCGATTTCGCGGGAGCACTACAAGCCGCTAAGAACGCCACACCGATGCGCTTATCGTCGTGGGAAACCCGTTGATGTCTCAACACATGAAATCATTTTCGCATTCGTAACAAAACATCGCCTGCCGTCGATGACCGAAGAAGATCGGTATGTAGAAGCCGGCGGGTTGATGTCCTACGGAGCGAGCCTATCCGATTTATATCGACGTGCCGCCGAGTATGTCGTCGACATTTTGAAAGGTGCTAAACCCGGCGATTTACCGGTGAAACTGGCCTCAAAATTTGATATTTTCGTTAACCTTTAAGACTGCCCAGCAAATTGGCCTCGTCGTACCACAACACGTTCTAGTCCAGGCGGACAAGGTGATTAAGTAGCCTGCGTTTTACCGTGGGCTAGCTTTGTCGCGAAACAGAGGGAACTTCGCGCAAACCATACGCTAAGGTCAAAGAGTACTTATAAGATCAGTTCTGCCCAAGCGGCTCCTTCTGCTCGGATTTTTCGTGACTTGACTCGGTGTTCTGTCCCGTCGGCCTGCCTCCGCGCCAACACTTTGGCTTCTTTCTAGACGTGCTATTGGAAAGTGACAAATCTGTTCATTTTCGACAGGAATAACATTTTCGGCATTGACACGTCCGACATTATTAAGCTTCGTACGAGAATCCGTTTAAAAACAAGCCACTTGCGGTTTCAGAACCCGTGCGAACCGTGTGGCATAATTCCTGCGCTAAAAGAAATATTCGGGCGCCTTTAACAAACATTCAGCAGCTTCAAGAGCGCGCAGCAGCTTATTATCGGCAGTATCCAGAGAATACCGATGGTGCCGAGCGTATTTCTACGATCGTGGTTATGCAGGATTATTTGAGTAAAATTTCAGCTTTTATTGGTGGCGGCGGTATCCGCCGGCGGCTCCTGATGTGGGGCCTTAGTCTTTTTGGGATTGCACTGTTGGTTGTTGTGGTCGCCGGCTATTTGTATATGGTAAGACAGATCCGGCAAGACGCCGCCGCATTGCAGTCCGAGCTCGCCTCGGTCACCGCCGAGCAAATTCGCAACTTTGTTCGACGCAAGATCGAGCGGTTTTCGGATAACGCCGCCGCTTTGAATCTTTATCCGTTGGGAAGCAAAGAGCAGCAGTTACTCCTGGGTCTGCTGGTCAAAAACGACAGCAGCTTCACCCACGCTTCCATTATCGACTCGCAGGGTATGGAGGTCGTGAAGGTATCCGACAGAAAAGTTTATTTTCCCGCCGATCTAACCGACCAGAGTAAATCGCCCAAATTCATCAAAGCGCTCAAGGGCGAGGACTATATAAGCCCGGTTTACACTTCGACCCAGGCCCAGCCGTACGTCACGCTGGCGATCCCGCTTTGGGGCGCCGCGCAGAGTGTCGTCGGTGTGGTTTCGGCCGAAGCCGATCTCTCGTTTCTCTGGGAAGCGATTGGAAAAATTCGCTTCGGCACTGCGGGCTACGCCTACTTAGTAGATGAACATGGGAATCTAATCGCCCATAAAGATGCGACGCTGGTATTAAAGCGGATGAATCTCCGACAAGTTGATGGAGTCAAGAAATTTTTGCGCAACCCTACGCGTTCAGACGCCACTCCCGCCAACGAAGGGAGGGGATTGACGGGCAGCCCTGTGTTAGTCACCTATGCGCCGGTACCTGAATTAGGCTGGTCGGTTATCCTGGAGGAGCCCGTCGATGCAGCGTTAGCGAACGTGGAAATATTGAAGCGCTCAGCGCTGGTGTTCCTGGTGGTGGGCCTGTTCGTCGGAGCCGCTATCATTGCTTGGGTGAGCCACAAGATTACTAGACCGATAAAGGAACTAAGGCAGGACGTGGCAACGATCGGTTCCGGCAACCTGGAACACCGAGCCGATATTAAAACCGGCGACGAAATCGAGGAGTTAGCGGCCGAATTCAACAAGATGACCGAGGCTCTGCAAAACTCCTATGCGACTTTAGAGCAAAAGGTAGAACAGAGGACCAAGGAAATATCCGCGCTTTATAGCGTCACGACCGCGGTCAATGAATCTTTAGCTCTAAACGACATCTTGAACGCCGTGATGCCCAAGACCACAGAGATGTTTCACTTTGAGAGTATCCGGGTGTTCCTCTTCAACGACCAGGGCGACGAACTAGAACTGCGAGCCGCTTATTCAATCGACGCCGAACATACAACGGCGATTCGCACGCTCAAGCGCGGCCAAGGCGTCGTCGGTTGTGTCGCCGCAACCGGTGAACCGATGATATTCGAAGATACTCGAACCGACCCGACGTACACGGCGTTAAGCACGACAAAAGCGACGCTTAACGCCAACTTAAACTTCTTGGCGGTATTTCCAATAAAAACCCAAGCTCACGTCTTTGGCGTCATACTTTTTGGCGCACGATCGCCCCGAAAACTGTCGGACGACGAGACCCGCTTACTGACTTCAATATCCGAACATCTTGCAGTTGCTGTCGAAAAAGCGAGTCTTTTCCGCGAATCGGAAACGCGGGCTCAGCAGCTATCCGTTTTAAATACAATTGGCGCCGCAGTAAGCCAGTCTTTGAATCTGGAAATGGTCCTGAACGAAGCTATCAAGAAGATGATTGAAGCCCTCAATTTCGACGCGTGCTGGATTTACATGCTAAATCCGTCCGAATCGGAACTTGATCTCAAGGCGTACACGGGTTTCAGTGAAGAAACTGCCCGCGACGATGCTTCGACGCAACCTAGGTGTCGGTATTACCGGCAAAATTTTCGAAACCGGCAAGCGCTTGGCTTTTGAGGACCTGCAAAACGATATCGGCTACAACCAACTGAGTGCTCAAAACAGAATCGGCGCCCTCGGATTTGCGAGCGCCGCCGGATTTCCCATCATGGCGAAGGATAAAGTCATTGGGGTATTGCATCTGGCCAACAAAACGAAACGTCAGTTTGCCCCCGACGAATTGCAGCTCATCGAATCCATCACTCAGGCAATTGGTGTCGCTGCAGAAAATGCTCGGCTTTTCGAACAAGTGAATCAAAAGACTGCGGAACTGGGGCAGATGAACCAGGACCTACAAGAGGCGAACCGAGCTAAATCTGAGTTTATTGCCGCAATGTCGCATGAACTTCGGACACCGCTCAACGTGATTATGGGTAACGCGGAGCTCACCGGTGACAGTTTTTTTGGAGAGGTTAATGCCGATCAAAAAAATGCCATGGCGAAAATTCGCCATCATGGCCAGTTTCTTCTTAAACTGGTCAATGACGTATTGGCTCTGTCACGGCTGGACGCAAAAAAGATGTCCTTGGAATTGGCGACCGTCAATATTAGCGAGATCGTCACCCACGCTCATAGCCACGTGGAACAACTCAATCGGCTCAAAGGCCTGGATGTTCGTTGGGATGTCGAATCGGGAGTTCCCGATATTGTCACCGATCCCACCAAACTCGAAGAAATCTTGCAGAATCTTATAGGCAATGCTTTTAAATTTACTCCGCAAGGGCACATTGACGTTCGAATCAGAAACCTTCGGGAACAGAGTCGTGTTGAATTTTGTGTCGCCGATACGGGGATAGGCATCGAAGCCGACGATATGGACAGAATTTTTCGCGCCTTTGAGCAGATCCGTGAAGCTCACACCGGAGAATTCAATGGCGTAGGTCTCGGGTTAAATATTGTAAAAAAATATCTCGATCTGATGAAAGGCGATATTCGCGTTGAAAGTCACGTAGGCGAAGGTTCAACTTTCACGTTTTCATTGCCTCATTCAGTGAACATGGACTCGTGAAACTGCCTCCGTAAAGGGCGAGCGTTTTTAGCAACCTGTCACCGTCTTACCTGCCAACAAAAAGGCCCGGATCGTTAGGACCCGGGCCTTTTTTTGTTCTGAGTTTCGACGGATTCGTGCCTTCGCCTACGCCCCCAAACCAAATGCTTTGGTTGGATTGTCCCAAAGGATCTTCGTGCGCGATGCCGCGGCAATCTTGTTGTTGCTGCTGATCGCTCCCACCGTCTTGTCGGGAAATTTGTCGATCGCGTCGCTGTGTGGATAGTCGGTTGCAATCATCAGATAGTCATCGCCGACATGCTCAATAAAAACCGGTGCCAGCTCCTCGCCGGCTTCCGAGCTAATCCAGCAATTACGTTTGAAATAGTAACTCGGTTTCTCCTTGGTGATCTTTGCCGAACCGTGCGATTCGTGCTCCCAATGTTCGTCCATGCGCTCCAGCCAGAACGGCGCCCAACCGCAGCCGGCTTCGAGATGAGCGACTTTGAGTTTAGGAAATTTTTCCAGCACGCCGTCGGCGCAAAAATTAAGACAAGCCAGCATCTGCTCGAGCGGATGGCAAGCCACGTGGCGGCCGAATTCACTGTAGCGGTCGGAGCCCGCCTGCGGCAACACGGTGCGTGCGCCCTCATGCACGCAAATCGTCACGCCGAGCTCGGAACACGCATCATAGATCGGATAATAGTCCGGGCTCGCGAACGTCCGGCCGCAGAACTTATTCGGCCGCCAGAAGATTCCCACCAGCCCGAGTTTTTCGCGCGCGTATTTCAGCTCTTCGACGGCGCGGGCGGGATCCTGCAGCGGTAAGAGCATCACGCCGTAAAGGCGCTTGCGGTCATGATCGCAGTAATCGGCGAGCCAAGTGTTATAGGCCCGGCAAATCGCCGCGCTCAACTCGGGATCGATGTCGTCACGCCACATGATGTAAAGACCGATGGTCGGGAAAAGCACGGACACATCGATCCCTTCCCGGTCCATATCACGGAGATTGGAGGCCGGATCAAACTTGTTGGCGTAGGCATCGGCAAAACACTCGCGCCAACGCTGCGAGGAGGAAAAAATATACCCGTAATCCTCCGTCGGTCGCCCCGGTCTGAGAGCGGAGTCGGACACGGGTTTGCCGTCGACTTCGCGCACGGTCTGATTTGGCCCGGCGAGACGCACCCGGCTTTTAAATTTCTCCGGCAAATATCGCTGGTAAAGATCTGTAGGTTCTAAAATGTGACGGTCGGCGTCGATGACTTTAAATCCATCTTTCATCGGTTATTCCTCCTCTGACGAATGACATGCGAGTTCTGAATTCTTCCATTTAAATAGATCAATCCAGCGTGCTCGGCAAGCCCATGCGGAGCCATCCTATCGCCAGCGTCCGCCCTTTTGTGCGCCATCGATGCTCCAGATTCCCGCGCCTCGGGTTGCCACGTAGAGAAATATGAAGCAACAAAGCACGGCGAGTTCGCCGCCGTTTTGAATCGGCCAAAACCCTGCGGGGAAATGGCCGATAAAGTAGGCCGCGGCCATCTCGCCGCTGGCGATAAACGCCGCTTTGACCGTGGCGAAGCCGACGATGATCAACGCGCCGGTGATGATCTCGATGACACCGGCGACGCCGAACAGCGAAACGAGTGGCACAGCGGCGCCCTTCACGCCGCCGAACAAGCCAAAGACTTTTTGCAGACCGTGGCAAAAAAACACCGAGGCGACGACGATCCGCATGACGGCGTAAGCCTGCGCTGAATAACCGGCGAGAAATTTTTCCATGAGAACCATCTCCCTTCGATTGCCAATATTTGGTTTTTAGACAGCTTCAAAAATCTGCCACGCACCAGCTCGTGTTCGTGAACGTGGACGTGTTCGGAAGAACGAGCACGATCACGTAGCACGAACACGATATTCCCAGCTAATTGGTTTCCCAGCCACCGCCGAGGGCTTTATAGAGCGCCACCAGATTCGACGCCATGTTGGCTTCGCTGAAGACCAAATCGCTCTCCGAAGCATACACCGTGCGCTGAGCGTCAAGGACATCGAGGAAAGGCACTAACCCTTGCACGTAAAGGTCGTTGGCCATCTGCGCGGCGCGACGATTGGCGGCCACCGCCGCGAGCAAAGAACGGTAGCGGGTTTGTTCCTTGCTGTAATTGACCAACGCCCCTTCGACGTCTCCCAGCGCGGTCAGCACCGATTTTTCATAAAGCTTGAGAGCCTGCTCCTGCTGCGCGTTGCGGATTTCGATATTGGCGCGGATCTTCCCGGCATCGAACACCGGCCAACTAATGGTTGGACCGATGGACCAGAAACGGCTCCGGGCGGTGAACCAATCGCTCGCGCTGATGCTCTGCAAACCGAACGATCCGGTCAACGAAAACTTTGGATAGAGATCGGCGGTCGCCGCGCCAACCTGGGCCGTTGCCGCCGCCAACTGGCGCTCCGAGCGGCGAATATCGGGACGACGCCTGAGCAGTTCGGCGGGCATGCCAACGTGCGCCTCGGGTGGTAACGCGGGTACCGGCGCTTCGCTCGCCAGTTCGCTCCACAAAGTCCCCGCCTGGGCGCCGAGCAGTAGGTCCAATCGATAAGCAGTCTGCTTCAAGGCGCTTTCCAGCGGCGGTATCTGCGCCTCCGTTGTATTCACCAGGCCTTCCGCTTGGGCGACCTCGAAATCGTTCGCCAGTCCGGCGTCGAAACGCACCTTGGTCAGCCCCAAGGTTTCGCGCTGCGCCGCCAAGTTCGCTTGCGTGACGGTCAAGCGCCGCTGCAAACCGCGCAGGTCGATGTAGTTCTTCGCCACATCGCCGAGCAAAGTCACCAGAACGTCGCGCCGGTCCTCGATCGCAAAGCCGATGTTCGCTTCAGCGCCTTCGATGCGCCGGCGCGTGCCGCCGAACACATCGATCTCCCAATCGGAGTCGAAACCGGTCCTGAACAGATTTTGTTCCAGATTGCCGCCCCCTTGCGGCGCCAACCTTCCCACTCCCAAAGCGTTTTCGCTGGTGCGGATGCGGCTGTAGGAACCCGATACGTCGAGCGTCGGCCAGAGATCGGCGCCGGTGAAGCCGAGAACGGCGCGCGCCTCGCGAATCCGGGCTTCGGCCACGGCCAGATCCAAGTTGGATTGAGTCGCGCGCTCAACCAGGGAATCGAGCAGTTTGTCGTTGAACTCGGTCCACCATTTGGTCAGCGTCGCCGGTCGCGTGTCGAGGCCCGCTTGCTGCGCCTCTTGCCAAGAAGCCGGAAGCACAGGGTTAGGATATTGATAATCAGGCCCGACCGCACAGCCGGCCAGCACAAACACCCCGGCCACGAAATTAAATTTGCCGACGATTGAGAAATATTTCATCGAGGTTCCTTCACATGAGTAGTCAAAAACTTGTTTTCCACTTCCGTCACGCCAGCCGGTGGCGAAACATCCATGACGCGCCAGACAACGTGACCAAGGCAATCACCGCCAGCGGCCAAAGTTCCGGAATCAGCAAACTGAGGCCGGCGCCTTCGAGATAGACCCGATGGGCGATATCGATGGCGTAGCGCAGTGGATTGACCAACGTCACATATTGCAAAACTTCCGGCATGCTGCTGATCGGCGTGGTGAGCCCCGACAACAGCGAAAAGGGCATGATGATTAGAAACGCAAATAACATCGCCTGCTGCATGGTCGCCGCTACCGATGACAATAAGAGGCCGATCCCGACGGCGGCGAGCAAGAATACGCTCAAGCCCGCATAGAGCGTCACGAATGAGCCCACGAATGGAATGCGGAACCACAACTGCGCCACCAGCAGTACCATCGTCGCCTGGACGATGCCGACGAGGATCGCCGGCATTGCCTTGCCGGCCATGATCTCAGCCGGCCGAAACGGCGTAACCAAGAGCTGGTCGAAAGTCCCCTGCTCGCGTTCGCGCGCGACGGACAATCCGGTCAACATGAGCGTCTGGATAAAGGTGAGCGTGCCGATCAACGCCGGAATCATATGCCAGCGGGTCTCCAGGTTCGGATTGTACCAAGCCCGAGTCGTCATTCGGATCGGCGCGCCGCGCTGGCCTCGTTCTTGGCGCCATTCGGCATTGAACGACTCGACGATCGTATTGATATAACCCATCGCGGTGCCGGCCGTGTTGGAGTTTCTCCCGTCGGCGATGACCTGAACATCCGCTTGACGCCCCGAGAGCAACCGCCGCTCGAAATCCTGATCGATCTGAATCACCAGGACAGCGCGCCGCTCATTGATGGTCGTTCGATTTCAGCGGCGCGACTCGAGATTGGCCACGCGGTGAAACACGCCCGACCCGTCCAGTCGCGCCAATAACTTTTGCGACGCGGCGCTGCGATCCTGATCGAATACCGCATAGGGAACGTCGTTCAAATCGTAAGTCGCGACATAGCCATAGATCAGGCACTGGAGGATCGGCGGAATCAACAGGCTGAAGCGGCTGCGCGGATCCTTGAGAATCGCCAGCAACTCCTTGCGCGTCAGCGCGACGATGCGGAAAATCGCTTCGAGCATACGCTTTCCTAAGCCAGCCGTTTCTGGGTCACCCGGCGCGTGAGCACGGTTAACGCGCCGGCCATCAACGCCAGCACAGCCACATTCGGGAGAATCACCGGCCAGATGTCCCCAGCCAAGAAAATCGTCTGCAGCAGCGCGACGTAGTAGCGCGCCGGCAGGATGTAAGTCATGAACCGCACCAGCGCCGGCATACTGCGCAGATCGAACAGAAATCCCGACAACATCACCGCCGGCAAGAACGTCACCAACATAGTGATCTGACTTGCGACGAATTGGCTTTTCACCGCGGACGAAATTAGCAGGCCGATGCCGAGGGCGACCAGCAGGTAGAGCATCGAAGCGCCGGTCAAGACGATCAACGAACCGCGAAACGGCACGTAAAAAAGAAACTTGGCGGCGAGCAGACAGAGCACCAAGCCGACCATGCCGAGAACGAAATACGGAACGGTTTTGCCGAGCAGGATTTCGTCGGTGCGCACCGGCGTGACGAACAGCGCTTCGAGCGTGCCGCGTTCCCATTCGCGCGCCATTACCAGGGACGTGAGCAGAGCGCCGATCAACGTCATGATCAAAACGATCAGGCCGGGCACCAGAAAATAACGGCTCTCGTTGGCCTCGTTGAACCAAAGTCGGCTTTGCACCACCACGGGCCCGATCGTAAAGTTGCGTCCCTGGGCGTTGCGCCGCGCCAGCCATTGGCCGATCGCGCCCTGCGCATAGCTCTGAATAATCCGGGCGTGATTGGCATCGACCCCGTGCACTAAAACCTGCACCTCAGCGTCGCCGAAAGCCAAGCTGCGAGAAAAATCGGGCCGGATGCGCATGATCCCATCCACCTTGCGCGACAGCATGAGCTTCTGTGCCTCCGGCATCGAAGTCATCAAGCGCGCGTCGAAATAATGGGAGAGCTGAAAACTGGCGGCCAATTCGGTTGCCGCCGGCGAAGGATCTTCGAGCACCACCGCTACCGGCACGTCGGTAACATCTAACGACAAGCCGTAACCGAACAGTAGAATCAACACGACCGGCAATACGATGCCGATCGCGATGCTGCTCGGATCGCGCATAATTTGGCGCGCTTCTTTGCGGATCAGACAAACCGAGCGGTGCGCTTTGGCGCGCCAAGAGCCCTGCTCTGCCGATGTCCGCGTCATGCCGCCCCCTGTTTGGAGCTTCGCTGCGCTTCGTCGGCGCGGGCCGCCTCGACGATGGCGATAAAAGCGTCTTCCATAGTCGGCGCCTTGCCTTGATCGGCGCGCGCGCGGCTGCGAATCTCGGCGGGAGTGCCTTGTGCCAACACCTTGCCCGCGTCCATGATCGCGATGCGATCGCAATATTCGGCTTCTTCCATGAAGTGCGTGGTTACCACCACGGTGACGCCCTGCTCGGAGAGCGCGGTGATGCGGCGCCAAAATTCGCGCCGCGCCAACGGATCGGCGCCACTGGTCGGCTCGTCGAGAAATAGCGTTTCCGGCTCGTGCATCAACGCCGCCGCCATCGCCAGGCGCTGCTTAAAACCGCCGGGCAAATTGCCGCTCGGCAGATCGGTAAACGCCGTGAGAGCGAACTGGTGCAGCGCCCAATCGATTCGTTCCTGCTTACGATCGCCGCGCAGATTGTAGGCGCTGGCGAAGAATTCCAAATTTTCCGCGACCGAAAGCTGGCCATAGAGCGAGAATTTTTGCGCCACGTAACCGATCCGCTGCCGTGCCGAAGCGCGCGCCCGGCGCAAATCCATGCCCGCTACTCGGAGTGTGCCGCTGCTTGCCGGCAATAGGCCGCAAAGCATGCGAAACGTCGTGGTCTTGCCCGCCCCGTTGGGTCCCAACAGGCCGAAAATTTCGCCGCGCGCGACCTCGAAGCTAATGTGATCGACCGCGGTGAAGGCGCCGAACTGGCGCACCAGCTCGCGCACTTGAACCACTGCGCCATCGTGCGAACCATTCGACGATAGCTTGACGGTCATAGCGCCGACGCTCTCCCGCGGCGCGCTCACGCGCTGCAGCAAAACCATGAAGCCATCTTCGAATCGCGGTGCCACCGCGCTTAGCGTCGCCCCGGCGAGGCCAGGATCTTGATCGACCGGCTTTTCGAGGCCGTCCGCTAGAATCCATCTGCGCGTCGGTCGGGCCTCGCACGAAGCGCACTCGACCGCTCTCGGGGACCGCATCGACAATGTCCGGACGATCGAGCAAGCGGGCCTGAAATTCTCTGGCCTTGCATCCCGCGGGGGGCGTGGCGAGAAAAACCCGGCCCGCGGCGAGTTCGCTCACTTCGCTCGGCCGTCCCTGCGCCAGCGCTTTGCCGTGGTGCATAACGACCACGTGCCCACAACGCTCGGCTTCATCCAAGTAAGACGTGCTAAGTAATACCGTCAGTTTCTCATCATGAACGAGTTGAAAAATAATCGCCCAAAGCTCGCGCCGCGATAGCGGATCGACGCCCACCGTGGGCTCGTCGAGCAGCAGCAACTCGGGCGCGCAAACCAAGGTGCAGGCGAGGCCGAGCTTCTGCTTCATGCCGCCTGACAATCGTCCCGCCAACCTTTGGGTGAACGGGCCCAACGCGGTCATCTCCATCAGCCGGGGATAGCGCTGCGCTCGATCCGCCGCGTCGATCCCGTGCAGATCGGCGTAGAGATCGATATTTTCCTGAACGGTCAGGTCCTCGTACAAACCGAATTTTTGCGGCATGTAACCGATTCGGTCCTGGACCTGCTGCGGATCGGCGCTGACATCGATGCCCAAGACTTTCAATTCGCCGGCGTCGACCGTCATCAATCCGGCGGCCAAACGGAGCAGCGTCGTTTTCCCGGCGCCGTCCGGTCCGACCAGCGCAGCCAGGGTGCCCGATTGCACCTCGAGCGAAATATCATCGAGCGCGCGCACCACTTCACCGCCGTCGCGGTGAAATATTTTAGTAAGGGCACGGCCGCTTAGCGCAGGGCGATCTTCCGCGGCTGACATCATCGCGATTTTTCCGGGCCGGTTTGTGAGCGTCATGGAATTATTCGCCGGCACGCCGTTACGCGCATTTTGGTCCGGCGATATGAAGACGCTCGCCGGCATGCCGAGGCGCAACTGATCGCCGGGATCTTTGACGAAGACGCGCACCTCGTAAACTAAGCTGGTGCGCAGTTCCTCGGTCTGCACGGCCTTCGGGGTAAATTCCGCCACCGGTGAGATGAATCCGATCCAGCCGTCGAAGCGCCGTTTCGGAAAGCTGTCCACCGAGACGGCCGCGCTCATGCCATAGTTCAATTTGCCCAGGTCGGTTTCGGAAACATAGGCGCGCACCCACTTGGGATCCGTGATCGCGAGGGAAAATACCGGACTCTGCGGCGACGCCATTTCCCCCGGCTCCATGATACGCGTGCGCACCACCGCGTCCATGGGCGCCATCAATTGCGAATCCGCTAGCTGCTGGTGCAACAAGGCTGCCTGCGCCTCGTTGGCGCGCAAGCGCGCTTCATTCTCGGCAATGTCTTCTTTGCGCGGACCGAGCACGGCCAGGTCCAAAGATTTTTGGTTCACCGCCACCTTTGGCCTCCGCGACATGCAATGCCGCCTTGGCGGCATCGACGTCTTGCTGGCGCACCGCCCGGCCCGCGGAAGCCGCCGAGGCGTTTTTAAGTCGTTCGTACTGACTCTGCGCATTGACCAGGTCGGCTTGCGCCGATGCGACGTTGGCGCGCGCCTGAGCGATCTCCTCCGGGCGGCTGCCGTTGCGCAGCCGGGCGACCACCTGACGCTGCGCCGCCGCTTGCGCCATACTCTGAGCCAGCTGCGGCTCCAGACGCCGGGTATCGAGCCGTGCCAAGACTTGTCCCTGTTTGACGCGGTCGCCTTCCTGCACCAATACCGCGGCGATGCGTTCGCTGTTGTTGAAGGCGACCTGGGCCTGGCGTAGGTCGATGTTACCGTAGAGCACCAGGGGTCCCGCGGCGTTTTCGCTATGACTGCGCCACCAGAAAAATCCGGCCGCCGCGACCGCCGCGATGACGATCGCGATCAAAAGCTTGCGATTCATAGCCCACCCAAATCTTGACGCACGATGACAACAGCGGCAACGAGCGAAATCATATCGTCCTGCCCTTTTTAAGAATCACGCCATCGAGAATCACGCTGACAATGGAACTGTAACCGGTTTTAGGATCGAGACCGAGCTCGTCCATCTTTGCCGGATTCATGATCGCCTGAACCGCGCCGAGCAGGATTTCGATAATCAGTTTCACCGGAATATCCTTGCGCACGAGGCCGGCCTTACGGCCTTCGGCGAAGATCTTGCCGAAGTATCGCTGGATCATTTCGCGACGCCGCTTCTCGATCACTTGGAACAGCTCCGGCGCCTCTCGTCTGATGTCGCGCACGAACGGCGGCTGGATTTCCTCCGTGTGCTGCTGCATGCAGGCGAGAAAGCGCTGCAGCTCAGTCAACGTGTCGTCCGAGCGCTGCGCCATGATCGCATCAAGATCGGACTCGACATTGCGAAATTTGTCCATCAACACCGCCTGCAGCAGCGCGGCCTTGCTCGGAAACGACGCATAGAGCGTCTTCTTGCTCATGCCCAGTTCTTCCGCGAGGTCATCCATGGTCACGCTGCGAAAGCCGTGGGCGAAAAAATGCGCCCGCGCGGCGGTGACGATCCGCTGCGCTGCCGGATTATCGCGCCTGCCCTCTTGAGGCGGACGCCGTGAATGGGACGATCTGGGCGGCATAGACTTAGGAAACTAATATAGTATTTACAGTTTCCTGAAAACAATACAAGGGCGCGCGATACGAACCGCTCGCATGCTCGTCCGTGAGCGAAGCACGCTGGCGATCGCGTGCCACCGGCGGGACTTGAGCGAGCGGCTCGATGCTTTGAATCTATTTCTCGTCGCCGAGTCTTAACGGTGGAAGGAAGGTGACCTGAGCGGAAGAACGACGTGCGGTTCAAAACTTTTTCCTGGAACTCTTCGAGATAGAGATAAATCACCGGAGTGATGAACAACGTGATGAACTGCGAGACCACAAGACCGCCGACGATGACCAGACCGAGCGGACGGCGCGATGCGCCATCCGCGCCGTAGCCGAGAGCGATCGGCACGGCGCCGATGATCGCGGCGAGCGTGGTCATGAGAATGGGCCGGAAGCGGTCGATGCTGGCGTCGTGAATCGACTGCTCCGCCGTCTCCCCCATCGACACCCGATGGATCGCGAAGTCGACGATCATGATGCCGTTCTTTTTGACGATGCCCATGAGCATGAACATGCCGACAAAGGCGTAGAGCGACGCCTGCTCGCCGAACAAATAAAGCGTCGCCAGACCGCCCACCAACGCCGTCGGCAACGTCGAGAGCACGGTCAGCGGATGCAGATAGCTTTCATAAAGAATCGCCAGGATCACGTACATGACGAAAACCGCCAGCGCCATGAGAATAGTCAAATCGCGCACCGTGTTTTGAAATGTCAACGCTTCGCCTTGCAGACTCGCGCGCAGCGACGACGGCACGATTTCGCCGGCGGCTTTGTTGATGAATTCGGTGGCGTCGCCGATGGCGACCCCGGGCTTGAGATTGAAGAACAGTGTCATGCTGGTGAACTGGTTGAGATGATTGACCGCCTGCGGCCCGATGGTAGATTTCCAGTTCAGCAACGCGTTCAGCGGCACCAGTCGCTTGCCGTCGTCGGAGCGAATATACAGCAGGGCGAGGTCATCCGGCTGAGCTCTCGCCGAGTCTTCGGCTTCCAAAATCACCTGGTATTGATCGGCCGGTTTCTTGATCAAGTAAAGATAGTTTTGTGAATAGGCGTTGCGCAACAGCGTCAGAATGCGCGCTTCCGAAACGCCGTGGATCTTCGCTTCCTCACGCCGCAGAACAATGTCGAGATTCGGCGTGTTATTGAAATAATCCGACGACACGGTCAGAAAGCCGGGAAACTCGTACATTTTAGCCAAGAGCTTGGCGCCGGCATCGTAGACTTGATCGGGATTCACGCCCGATATCGAGAACGCGTACTGTCCCTGATTTTGGTTGGTCGCGCCGGTGCTGATCTCGAGCACGGGGAACGGGCGCAGGAAAGCCATGACGCCGGGAATCGCGCTCATGGCGCCCATCAATTTCGCAACTTCTTCATTGATTGGCGCGCGCCCGCCCGGTGGCTTGAGAAACGTGAAGATGATTCCCTGATTCGACGCGATAAATTGGCTCAGTCCGGTGACTTCGATGGTGGCCAGGACATTGGGATTCTGCAACAGCACTTCGTCGACCCGGTCTTGCAGCTCGTGCATCTGCGCCGGCGAGGAACCTTCGCGGCCGATGAACACACCGGTGACCACGCTGCTGTCTCCCGGCGGCAAAAATGCTTTCGGCACAGCCATGAAAAACCATACCGTGCCGGCCAGGCAAACGACCCAGATCAACGCCGAGATCCAGCGATGCACCAGAAACCAGGACAGATAACTGCTGTAACGCCCGAGAACACGATGTTCCATGCCGCCGACAACGCGCTCCATCCAGGTGCGCTTGGCGCCCTCGCCACGCTCTTTCAGTAAGCGCGCGCACATGAGCGGCGTGAGCGTGAGTGAAACCAAACCGGAAGCGAAAATCGATATTACGATGGTGATGGCAAATTCGCGAAAAATGCGGCCGACTAACCCGGACATAAACACCAGCGGAATAAAGACCGCCGCCAGCGACACGGTCATCGAGATGATCGTGAAACTGATTTCCTTGGCGCTTTGAATCGTCGCTTCGAGCGCACCCTCGCCGCGCTCCATGCGCCGCACGGTGTTTTCTAAAAACACGATGGCGTCGTCGACCAGAAAACCGATTGCCAGTGTCAGCGCCATCAACGACAGATTGTCCAGGCTGTAACCCAGGAGTTGCATGGCGATGAATGTCAGCAGCAACGAGATCGGCAACGCCACGGCGGGTATGAGCGTGTCGGTGGCGCGGCCGAGGAATAGGAAGATGACCAGCACCACCAGCACGAACGCGATCGCCAGCGTCTCTTGAACGTCGCGCACCGAATTCACGATGCTGCGGGAACGGTCGTAGAGCGGCGTGATGCGCACCGATCCCGGCAACTCGGCGCCGATCGCGGGCAGCACGGCGCGGATGCTGTTGGCCACTTCCACGGCGTTGGCGCCGGCCTGCCGGTAAACCGCCAGCACCACCGTGGCGCCGGGCACGGGATAGCCACGCGCCCAGAAGCGCATGTTCAGTCTTTCGTCCTGCACCGACTCGGTTACTTTGGCCACGTCGCGCAGGTAAATCGGCGCGCCGTTCTTTGATCCGACGATCAGCGAGCTGTAGGCCTGGGCGTTGTCGAGCTGTCCCTGGGGTCGCAAGAGACTCGTGCCGCTCGGCGCATCGAACTGCCCCGCGCCGGTGTAGCTAGTGCCGCTCTTTACTGCGGCCGTCAGATCGTCGATGGAAATATCGCGCGCCCACATCGCCGACGGGTCGGCCTTGATGCGCACGGCCGATTTGGTACCGAAGACACTCACCCGGGATACCCCCGGCAAGATGCTGATGCGCTGGCCGATCTGAGTGCTGCCATAGTCGTAAAGCTGGCCGCGCGTCACCGAGTCGCTGGTCAGCGCGATATACATGATCGGCTGATCGTTGGGATTGGTCTTGGAAAACGTCGGCGGCGACGGCAGATCCACCGGCAAACTGCCGGTGGCTTGGGAAATCGCGGTCTGCACGTCGGTGGCCGCGGCGTCGATGCTTTTGTTCAGGGCGAATTGCAGGGTCATGTTGGTATGGCCCTGGGTGCTCTTCGAGGTGACCAACTCCAGCCCATTGATTTGCATGAACTGGCGCTCGAGCGGCGTCGCGATATTGTTGGCCACGGTCTCGGGACTGGCGCCGGGATAATCCGCTTGAACTTGGATGACGGGGTAATCCACCGCCGGCAAATCATTTACCGGCAGGCGCAAATAGCTGAGCACGCCGAACAGGATCGCCGAGACGGTCAAGACCGTCGTCAGCACCGGCCGGAGCACGAACGTTTCGGAAAAGTTCACGACTTGTTCCCGGGTTTGACCGGTGCAGTTGGATTCTTGCTCGCAGCCGGCTGGACGATCCGCACTTTGCCGCCCGGGGTGACTCCAAGCTGTCCTTTGATCACCACTTGCTCGCCGCTCTTGACCCCATCTTCGATCACCAGCATCTCGTCTTGACGTTGGCCGGGTTTCACGAGTCGCAGTTCGGCGGAAGAGTCGCTCTTAACCACGTACACGAACGACCCTTTAGCCGACATTTGTGAGGCCTCGGCCGGCACCAAAACCGCATCACGTTGGATCGCCAAAATGAGCCGAACTTTGGCGAAACGGCCGGGCCAGAAACGGCGGTCGCGATTGGCGATCGTGGCGCGCAACTTCACCGTTCCCGTTCCGTCCTGCACGGAGTTGTCGAGGAAAGTGAGTTTGCCTTCGCGCGGTTTGGCCGCGTCATCCGGCAAAGCCACTTCCACCTGTAGACTTCCGTTCGCCATATTGCGCTGAACGGCGCCGAGCTCGCTCTCAGTAACCGTGAAATCGGCATAGATCGGATCCAAGCGTTGAATAACCAGAAGCGAGCCGGCGTTTGCCGAAACCACATTGCCGACATCAACGCCGCGCTGCCCGGCGCGCCCGTCGATCGGCGAACGGATCGTGCAATATTCAAGATTCAAGCGCGCGCTCTCCACCGCGGCGCGGTTTTGCTTAACCACCGCATCAGCGCCTTCTATTGCATTCTTTTTCGTGTCGTAGTCTTGCCGCGTCACCGCGCGCGGATCGCTGACGCTGTCGACTCTGGCGAAGTTGATTTTGGCCAGACTGAGCGCCGCTTCGGCCTGGGCCAGATTAGCCTCGGCCTGATTGAGTTGGGCCTGGAATGGCCGCGGGTCTATGGTGAAAAGCAGGTCGCCGATTTTCACATCGGCGCCGTCGGTGAAATGGATTTTTGTGATGCGCCCGGAAACCTGCGGTTGAATCGAGACGACTTCGCGGGCCACCATCTTGCCGACGGCATCGATATAGCGGGGAACGTCCTGGGACACCGCCTTGGCGACCGTTACCGGCGCGGGCGGACGTTCGACGTTGGTCTGCGGCTCCTTGCCGCAGCTCGAGAGCAGACCGGCGCCGAGCAGCACAAAACCGAGCCGGGCAGATTTTGCCCAGCGCCGGGTCCGCTTTATCAATGTCACGCGGAAATCCCTAGCTTAGGCAACCAGGCGTTGCTCGACTTCGGCGGCTCCCTGAGGTTTTTTCTGGGTGGTTTTGCGTGCGTTCGCTTCCCATTGCCGCAATCCCCGGCGGATGTAGTTGGGCTCCAAGTTGAGCATCAAGCAGACCGACACGAACGAGCAAAACCAGTCGGCATCGTCATTGAACAACCAGTCTTTCGCTTCGTCGAAGAGCGCTCGGCGTTTGCCGGTGATCGCAAAAAGATTTTCCTGAAAACAACGGATGCCGTCTTCGAGCACCGCTAGCAACAGCGTGCGCTCGGGCTCAAGCGGGATCTTGCGCCGAAAGTTCGCGGCATAGTCCTCGCCAAGAAGCGTGTCCGGTTGAAACAGCGAGCCAACTCGATCATCGAGACCCGCAGTCCGCGGTCCACTGCTTGTAGTGTTTGAATCCTTAAGTTCCATTACCCCTCCCCTATGCCATTTTAAAAAATTAAGTAAATCTTTACTTACCTCGGAAGACCGATGCTCAACTGGCCAGCAGCTGCAGCGCCTTAGGACTATAATAACGCCGAGCGGCCTCCTCTTTAAGACCGACTCCCAATAAAGCAAACCAGGTGGCTTGCGAAACCAACTCCTCTTTAGAAACCTTATAATCGACCGCCGCAACTTTGGGCTGTAAATGCAGCATCAGCGAGAACGCAACATGTTGGACGAACCAAACGCAAAGATCGCGCCGAATCGGCACATCGTTCATTTCTCGAGCTTTAGCGGCGGCATTTAAACACGCCTCGAATTTTTTCAACCACGCGGCTGCAAGTTTTTTGTGCATCAGCCGAACAAACTCGCCATCGCCGAGCAGACTGCGAACCAAGAGAGCGTTCAACGCCGCCCGATGGCTGTCACCGACCCGACCCAAGACGTAGTGAGAAATCATGAAATGAACCATCACCACCAAGGTCGAAGTAGACGCCTTCAGTTCGAGAATTCGGCTGGCTTCAGCGAACGTCGGGCCCTTCGCACATGCATCCAGCATGGCAGCGTAAAGCGACTCTTTGCTGGGAAAATGTTTGTAAAGCAGCGCTTCGGAAACCCCGGCCGCTTTGGCCAACTCCCGCGTCGTCGTGCCGTCGAAACCCTTTTCGGCAAATACATCCTGAACGGCCTCGACAATCGCCTCTTTACGGGCTTCGGCGGAGAGCCGGGGCACGTTTGACATTGTGGTTAGTTAGCATTTACTCACCTCATCTGTCAAGAAAAATCTCTGACTTTTTTTGAACCGGCGACGTCTGCTCCTGCACCTAACCGAATTTGCGGAAAATTCGCACGCCGCATGCACCGACAACACGCGGAGGTCACACTCATTCGAACCGTAAAGTTTCCCAGCGTTGCCGGCAAAGCACCGCGACACGCAGCCGTTCGAGGTGTTGCTCCATTTGTTTGGCGCCCTGCTTCACTGGGTGGGCCGCGAAAAACTCGCGGGCTTCCGCTTCCAGCTTCGGCTCGACCAGTCCGATAATCCCCTCGCACATCCGCGCAATCGAGTTATCGGGATACTGCCGGAGCATTTCATCCCAATGCCGCTTCATGAAACCCCACCCTTGGCTGCGAGCGTAGCGATTGAGCAAAATATTACGCATGAGATAGGGCGAGTTCTGCGTGCGCACGTCGCCATTGATCGTCAGATCGAGAGTTCGTTCGATCAATTCCGGTATGCGGAAATTGGCCAACGCGAAAAGGTAGCGCGTCTCCTCCTGCGGAGTTTGCGCGTTTTTAAACTTCTGGTAAAAGTTTTCGTAATCGGCTGAAGTTCCTGAATAAGCAAGAATAGCCACCAGCGCCGGAATTAAATTACGCTCGACTCCGGTGGGCTCCTTTTCATATTTTGCGAATAACTCACGAGCCTGCTGCTGGCAGCTGGCGTCGTCCGCAAGGGTGCCAAGCGCGCCAATCAAATCGCCGCGCAGTTGGCTGACCAATTCGCTCTCGCCGTTTCTTGGCGTCCAGCCGTGGCGCTCAACGGCAGGTGTCAACAAGCGGCGGAAGCGCCCGGCCAAGGACGGCAATTGCCCGTCGTCTAAAATCCGCTGCAAATGATGCCCCGAGCCGATCACCGTGGTCCAAACGTTGACGTCGTCTTCGTCGCGCAGCAGATCGATCAAATCCAAGTATTCGGTCAATGGGGTAAGCCCGGCGAGAGTGGCCGCCCAGGTATCGTTAACAAGACCGAATCTTTCCACTGAGGAGAGCCGGCTTGGCAATGCCTGCCGCAGTGCGCCGGCAAGATCGCCGCCGTAACTCACGCGATAAAAGCCGTGGCCGCCGGCGTTGACCACCGCCCACTCCACGTCCCCGCCAAGCTCGATCCGTTGTTCCTGCTGGTCAACCAGCAACACTTTTTCGACCACGCCCGCGTTGGTTGCGGCGCGCAAGAAGATCGGCACGTGCCACTTTCGTTCTTGATCGGAACTATCCTGAAGATAACGAAAAATCTGCTGCGACAGCCGCAGCCCACCTGGTTTCTTTTCGACCCGAATCAACGGGTAACCGGCCTGGAAAATCCACGAATCCATGAGCGCCCGCACCGGCTGTCGCGTCGATTCTTCGAGAGCGTCCCAAAGATCGGTGGTTTCCGCATTGGCATAGGCATGCCGTTTTAGATAAAGCCGAATGCCGTCGCGAAAAGCTTCGGCGCCGAGATATTGTTCCAACATGCGCAACACTGAGGCGCCCTTCTCGTAAGTGAGCACGTCGAACATTCCCGCTGCCTCTTCGGGCCGCTCGACGGGAAATTCGATGGGGCGCGTGCTTTTCAAACCATCGACCAGCATGGCCGCAGCGCGCGAGACGGTGAAGCTATCCCAACGGCGCCACGCGGGTTTCCAGGCGTCGACGGCGAGCATTTCCATAAACGTTGCGAACGCTTCATTGAGCCAAAGCCCGTTCCACCATTTCATGGTGACAAGGTCGCCGAACCACATGTGGGCATTTTCGTGCGACACCACGTCGGCGACCCGTTCGAGTTCCGTGCGCGTGGCGCTCTCAGCGTCCACCAGCAATGCAGTTTCGCGAAAGGTAATCGCACCGAGGTTTTCCATCGCTCCCGAAGCGAAATCCGGGATCGCGATGAGATCTAGTTTATCGCCCGGGTACGGAATGCCGTAGTAGCTGGCGAAATGCTCCAGCGATGCTTTACCGATCTCCAAGGCGAAAACGGCCAGCCGCTTTTTCCCCGGCACGGCGCAAACCCGCAGCGGCGCGCCGCCCGCCGGCACCGGATCGGTCGCTTCGAATTCGCCGACGATGAATGCCACCAGATAAGTCGACATCTTGATCGTGTCGGCAAAAACGACTGCCTTTTTGCCGGTTCCCGGCAATACCGTTTCGCGCACCGCGCGCGCATTGGAGATGGCCGTAAGCTTGTCGTCCACCACCAGCGTCACTTGATAGACCGCTTTGAGCGCAGGCTCGTCCCAGCAGGGAAAGGCCCGGCGGGCGTCGGTGGATTCGAACTGCGTCGAAGCAAGCGGCTTCTCTTCACCGTTCGAATTCTTGTACGTGCTGCGGTAAAAGCCGTGCAGCTTGTCGTTGAGGATCCCGGAAAAACTAATTTGCAACTCGCCGCCGCCGGCCGGAATGGTTTCAGGAAAGCCAAAAGTCGCCTGTTCGTTCTCGTTGTCGAGCTTGACGCTGCCCTCCAACAGTTTACCGTTTGCCTGCAGGGCGACCGCATGGATTTCCAACTCGGCGGCATTGAGCACGATCTCGCGCACCGGTTCGTGGACTCGCAGCGCCACCTTCTCCTCACCGGCGAAAGTCCAACGGATCAAGTCCGGAGTGAGTTTCAATTCGTAGCGTTCCGGGGTCACGGTGGTCGGCAAACGATAGGGCCTAACAGTGGACATGGCGGCTCCTTAAAGAGATTTTCGCCGGCACGATATCTTGCCCGGTGTGTGGTTTGAAAGCATAACGAGACTAAGCCTCGGCGCGTAACGCTTCGAGCGGCGAGCGGCGAAAAATCCCCAAGCAACCGATCGCGCCGGCCGCGACCGTTACCGCCGTGACGATGACTAAGATGGCGAGCGTCGGAACAAACGATATCGACACCGGCGTGCCAAAGAAATAATAGCCCAAACCAAACGCCGCGGCGAGCCCGAGGACGGCGCCGGCGACACCGGCGATCACGCCGAGAAATAAATACTCCGCGACAATCGAGCGGAGAATCTGACGCCGCGTGGCGCCGAGCGTTTTCAGCAATATGCTTTCTTTCATGCGCTGCATGCGGCTGCCGAGCACGGCGCTGGCCAACACGGCGAGTCCAGTCAAGATCGTAAACAAGGCGACAAAGCGCATCGCGCCCGAGATCTTGGAAAGTAACGCATCCAAGGTGCTCAAGATCAGGCTGAGATCGATGACGGAGACGTTGGGAAATCGCTCGACTACCGCGCGTTGCAATTGGGCGGCGGCGAGGTTCGATTCCGCGCGCGCGACCAGCGCGTAGAACTGCGGCGCGCTTTCGAGCGTACCCTCGGGAAAGACGATAAAGAAATTGGGCTGCACGCGCTGCCAATCGACCTCGCGCACGCTCGCCACCCGGGTTGCCAACGTCACGCCCTGAATTTCGAAGTGCAAGGCATCGCCCAAACCGACGTGGAGCGATTCGGCGATACCCTTTTCCACTGAAACCGGAATCGGCGTCGTGTCTGCGGCGACACTGCCGCGCCAGGTCCCTTGAACGATGCGTTCGGTGCCGGTCAGTTCCCGCCGGTACGTCGAGCGATACTCGCGGCGCAGCGCCCAAGAGGCGATTCTGGATTGCGGGTCGGCACGCAGTTGATCGACCGACTTACCTTTCACGGCGCTTAAGCGCATGGTCACGATCGGCACGTCGTCGTGCAACGCCACGCCTTGTGAATTGATCAAGTCGGCGACGGCGCGGCGTTGATCCGCTTGGACGTCGAACAACACCAGGTTCGGTTCGCCCCGGCCGCTGCGCAATGTCACTTGCTTGACCAACATGTTTTGTACGCCGTAGAGCGTGACCAACAGAAAAGTGCCGATGCCGATCGCCAGCGTAACCGCCGCGGTTTGATTGTTCGGCCGATAAAGGTTCGCTAGGCCCTGACGCCAGGCGAATGATAAAAATCTCGGAGCCCATCGCCGCAGCAACGCCGAGCCGGCGCGGGAGAGCAAGAACAACGCGCCGAACACCGCGAGCACGCCGAGCGTAAACCACAAACCGATGAAGTCTGCTGGCCGTAGTCTCCGCAGCAAAAGCCCAGATGCCTGCGACGATCAGCGCAACTAAAACCCAGGCCAGTCGGCTCCGCTGCGGCCGATCGTCATCGAACGATGCGCGTAGTGCGGTTAACGGCGCGATTTGCCGCAAGGACAGCAAGGGAATCAAACCGAATAATAGCGATGTCCCCATGCCAACCGCCAAACCGGCGCCGATGCCCGCAGGCGCTAAGGTAACCACTGCGGCTACGGGCAGAAAATCCTTGAGCGCGTAAGGCAGCGCATATTGCGCCGCACTGCCGAGAGCCGCGCCGAGCAGCGAACTGATCAACGCGAGCAACAATATCTGTATGGAATAGACCGAAACCGTCTCCTTCGGCGCCGCGCCGATACAGCGCAGCAAGGCCACCGAGCGCACTTTCTCTTTGGCGTAAACGTGCGCCACGCTGGCCACGCCGACACCGGCAAGCAGCACCGCGATAAACACCGCGAGCTGAAGATAACGGCCGAGGTTCTCCATGGACGACGCGATCGATGTCATGCGCCGGCTCACGGTATCGGCTTGCAGTTGCAAGCGCTGCAATTGCGGCGCGACCTGCTCGACCAGCCGGTCGACGTCGATTTTTGGATCGAGTTTGAAGAACACCCGATAACGCACCAAGCTGCCCTTTTGAATCAATTGGGTGCGATCGACGTATTGAATTGGAATATAAACCCGCGGACTGATCACCGAAAACGCCAGGCTCTCGCCGGGAATTTTGCGCAGCCTGCCGGCGATGCGGAATTCATATTCGCCGATCTTGATCCGGTCGCCGACCTGCGCGTTGAATTGCAACATCACGTTGTCGTCGACCAACGCGTTGGCACCCTTTTGAAAATCCGCCATTGCCAATGGCGGCTCGGTTTCCAGGGCTCCGTAGTAGGGAAACTTGCCGCCGACGGCGCGTACCTGCATCAGCCGCGAGCCGCCGCTGCCGGGGAAAAACGCCATGGAGCTGAAACCGATTTGGCGCGACTGATCGCCGCCCAGTGAAGCGATGAACGCTTCGTCCTCTTCGCTGAAGGGCGCGCGGCTGTCGATCGCCAGATCGGCACCGAGCAAACTCTTCGACTGCGTCTGGAGACTCGCTTGCAAGCTCTCGCGGAAGGAAAACGCGACAACCACCGAGGCGACGGCCAAGACCACGCAAAACATCGAGAAGAACAACGGTCTAAGACCGCGGCGCCCGTCACGCAGCGCCATGCGCCATACCCAAGCTCTGCGAAACATCATCGTGCCAAACCTAATTTAACTGACAGCGGCGGCGAGTGTCGTCCCGGCATCGGCGACGAGCCGACCCGCTCGCACACCGATGACCCGGCTGGCTTGCTGGGTTAGCTCATTGTCGTGCGTGACCAGTATCAAAGTTGTCCCATTGGTTGCGTTCAATTGGAAGATCAGTTTAACGATTCCCCGGGCGGTTTCTGCGTCCAGGTTTCCGGTGGGCTCGTCGGCAAAAAGAATTTTCGGTTGATTCATAAACGCCCGCGCAATCGCCACGCGCTGTTGCTCGCCGCCGGAAAGTTGCGCCGGATAGTGATACAAACGGCTGCCGAGCCCGACGCGTCCCAGCAATTCCAAGGCGCGCCCGCGCACGAGTTTCTCACCCGCGATCTCCGCCGGCACCATGACGTTCTCCAAGGCGGTCAATGACGGCAGCAACTGAAAGCTCTGGAAGATGAAACCGATCGATTGATTGCGTATGCGCGAGAGTTTTTCCTGGCTTGCGCTGTGGAGCGGCGATCCGTCGAAAATGACGGACCCATGGCTGGGTCGTTCCAAGCCGGCACAGATCGCGATCAATGTCGTCTTGCCGCTGCCCGACGGGCCGACGATGGCGCAGGTGCTGCCCTCTTCAATATCGAAAGAAACATCGTTCAGAACATGAACGGTATCGTCACCGGTCTTAAATTCCTTGGTCAAATGCTCTACGCTGAGGATGTTGTGGTCGCTCATGGATGATGAATCTGCTTGGATGAATGCCTCAACTCTAGAATTTTTATGATGACGACTCAACTACGAAAGCCGCATTGTTTTGCCGGCTATTTTGTACTGATCCTTGGTTTTTCTTACTCCTGACCGCCGCAGCGCCGACGCCGCGGAACATCTTGTTTCTCGGCGACAGCATCACCGCCGGCTACGGACTCGAACCGGCACAAGCGTATCCGGCGCTGATTCAAAATAAAATCGACGCCAAGCGCTGGCCGTTTAAAGTCATCAACGCCGGTCAGAGCGGCGACACCACGGCGGGCGGCCTCAGCCGCATGGACTGGTTGCTGAGAAATCATATCGACGTGCTGGTCTTGGAGCTCGGCGGCAACGATGGCCTGCGCGGTCTGCCGGCTGAAACCACGCGCAAAAATCTGCAAGCGATCATCGACCGCACCCGAGAAAAATACCCGGACGCAAAAATCGTTCTCGCCGGCATGCGGGTGCCGCCCAACATGGGCCGCGACTACGCCAAACAATTCGACGCGATTTTCGCCGACATCGCCAAGAAAAATAAAGCGGCGCTAGTCCCCTTCGTGCTCGAAGGCGTCGGCGGCGTCCCCGCTCTCAATCTCCCCGATGGCATCCACCCCACCGCCAAAGGTCACGAAATTGTCGCGGCAAATGTGTGGAAAGTTTTGGAACCGCTCCTAAGACCGCTTGCCGGAAAATAACGGCACGAGAGTAAACAATCGAATCGTACGCACGCGCATCTATTGAGCCGCTCCGATTCCTAGATCGTCATTCCGGCCCACGAGCCGGAATCCAGGTCGCGGTTGGGTGGCTTCCGCTAATTGAATGCTGCACGAACATTTGTCGCATGAGTCAACTCGCGCGCTCAATCTCCTTGACACGCTCCGAGCAACTGAACGATAGTTTGTTCTCTGCACAATTCACTGGCTTTCAGCACAGGAGGGAAACAACATGGCAGTTCGACTCGTTGTAACAATCACCGCGGCTCCGGGAAAAGGTTCCGAGCTGGCTCAACTCTACAAAGCCCGCTGCATCGACATCGCGAAAGAACCCGGCTGCGAACAATTTGAAGTTTTCCAAAGCGTCGTGAACCCCGACAAGTTGACCCTGCTCGAACGCTGGATCGACCAGGCCGCGTTAGACGTCCACTCAAAAGCCAACGCCACTCGCCCGCCGCTGCCGGCGGAACTGCGCGTCGGCACGACCGAGCGCGAAGACTACACGTACAACCGGACGCGGTAGGCCGTGGGGGCGTGAAACGCAGCTTTGTTCAGTAACAACTCAAGGTCTAAAAGGGATGTCTTCACGACACCAGGGTTGACCTCATGCGAACCTGGGCTATCGCATATCGGCCCCTTGTCGCCTTCTCTCAAGTATTGTTTTCCGTGTCGAACACCGATATTGGCTCCTCTATATCCGCGCGAGCTCGGCAAGATGCGGGTTCTCGTCTTTGAGCGCTTGGAAGAGCGGTTCCCGTCGCATCTCTCCACGAGCACCGTTGAATCCACGCATCTGTTGATGGCCGGGGATATACACATCGGGTTTGTAGTGTCCGCATATGTTCGAGCGCGCGTTGAGCAGTCAGCAGGTATGCAAATACTGCGGCTGAGACGGCTACCAATGCGGACATCCACGCGGCCGATGCGTGCATCGCGGCTTTTTCGTAGTCCGTGATCACACCGCCGTGTCACGAAACATAATTCGAAAGCCGTTATCGAGCGTAATCAGGAAAGCAATCGTTCCTTCGCTCTTTAAACAACGCGGCGTCGTTGGTGCGCCCGTTCTCGGATTTTATTGCGCTCGGCTATTTGTTCCTTTTCGTCGGTGCCGTGCGTTGTGGCCTTGCAGCGCAGTGTCGAGACGCCTCCGTCACGTTCTTCGTCTGTGGTTCGACCGTGGCACTGCAATACATCTCGACTTTGAATCACGGCAAATCGATTCTGATCATCGCCGCCGGACCGGTCACGGTTCGATCTGCTCGGTATCGATGGCACTGAGTTTTGAGCTTGTCCGTCGTCACCGGCGCTTTGCCGACGACACCGGTTCTGGCGCCGACGGAAGCTCCCGTCCGACATGTGATCGACCTGATGCCGTGATCTCGAGCAAGATGACGTTCGCACGTTTAGACATCGGCAGCCGTGAAACCAAGAGTGGCGGATACATGCTGCCGCGGTCGAAATGAGCGTCGAGCAAAATGATCCGCCCATTGAAAGCGAGCTCGTAGTTAGTATAGCCGGATCCACCGGATTGCTAACGTCTTCGGATCCTTTGGAAAACTGGTTCCCCCGGTAGACGACGAGCTGCGCCGCTTCACAACCGGAATCGCCCTGATTGACGCATCGCCTGTCGCATAAGCCTCGGATCACCGATTCCCGCCGTCCTGGGAACCGAGCAGGACAGACCGATTACCGCCATCACCGCCGCAATCCAACCGACTTCTCGTCGCATGTGCGCACCTCCGCGTTAAATCACTCTCGATGACCTAGCCACTAGCATAATCAATGAAATCCGTCAGCTCGACTGGACCGAGTTCGGACGGGACCTGCGCTTTGACTATTTCACCATCAAGAACGTTTCGCGCGGGTTCAAGCGTTTGGAACACGTTCCGTGGACAGAATTTAGCGAGCTTCGCCAATCTGTAACCGCAGCGATGAGCGGCACGCCGGACCATGTCAACTCCTCTGCGGTGAAACTCAGGCGGCCCTGCTTGATGAGTCAGCGAACAGGTGTTGCCCGGTGAACGCTCCGTATTCACCAAAAAAAGGCGAATTTCTACTCTACGATGAGCATTGAGAGAGTTGCGGTGATCGTTTCACTTGAAATGCAGTGCCGCACAAAGAGAGCGGAGTCCGGCATGAACGCACGCCGTTTTGAGGATGCATATTTGAATAGACTTCGGTTCTTCGACCGTAATTGGGGATCTAGATTTCCCTGATACGTGTGGTATTTTCATCCGATTTACATCGGAGGAACTGCATGAACCGCAAGGAATTGGAAAAACGCATCTGGGGAAAGAGCATAGCATCGGCACGGAAAAACGGCCTTATTTCAGAACAAGAAGCGACCTTCTTACTGGATGAGTATCTAAAGGAATGTAAGGCAAAACGCGATTGGAATTTCCAGAATTTTGGGAAACTCTTTGGCAGAGATGGTAAGTCACTGGTCGGCCAGGCTTTGATCGTATTTTGCTCCTTCGTTATTCCGCATTATCGCTCGCTAAAGCGAACCATTACTTTAACTTTATCGCGGTGACCTGACAGAAGGGCGAGTCCACCTTTCCATTCGACAGGTTTTTTAACCCCTCGGCCTAAGGCCAGGGGTTTTTAAGTCCGTGCCCGCTACGTTTCGCTGATACTCATCACGCCCGAGTTCGAGTACTCGCTTCAAACAATTCGCCTAACTTCACCTCGTCCCTTCCCACTAGAGTTCTATATATTCGTGTAAAGAACTAAGAGATTACCCGCCGCCATCTTTCTCAAGCGCCACCCTGGCAATCGACCGAGCTTGCCGCTTATCTGGGCGTACCGAATCTGGAAAATCTTTTTGACGAGTATGTCAGAGCGGGAATTTTGCTCAGATCCGCTGAGCCTGAAGGTGTCGCGTTGGCGCGGCCACCTGAAACTGTAGCTGTCAAAGAGGTTCTGGATATCGTGGCTATCGCGGACGATTCTGCTGCGCTAGCGATCGATCATGTCGGCCCGCGCCAACCAAATCCTGCTGCAGCGTGATCACGCTGTGCGAAAAGCCTTAGAGGGGACAAATCTAAGATCCTTGATCGAGGAAAATTCGGCAACGATCGTCAGGCTTCCCCACTCTGAATCGACCCCTGCGTCTCGCTAGGAGACCAGTTGCGCATTTCAGTAGTGGGTCATTTTGGCAGGGTGCCGGCCGCGAAGAAGAATTTTAATTCTCGCCGGGCGACCGATCCCAACTGTCAAAATGAGCCCACTACATGGGTGGTTTTGATGCGCCAACTTAACCGTACCGTTCAGGATTTATTCGATTTGAACGGTTCCTTCAGCACGACTTTCACACCGGCGATTGTCCCGGTTACCGCCTTGCGCACTTGCTGTGCGGCTTTTGAGCTGATCTGTTCAGCCGCCTTCAGCGCGCCGGTAGCAGCCGCTAACGCTGCTTCCGTGGTATCCAAACTGATCTCTTTCGCTCCCGCTATCGCGCCCTGCACAGCGCCCTTCGCTGCTTTTGCAATGTCACCTGCAACATCCGAGGTTTCTTTGACAACGTTGCTGCTGGTCTCGCTTATCGTCTGCAATGCCTCGTTGCCGCTGGCCTTGGTTCCTTGTAAAACTCCCAGAATCACTCCCTTGGCGCTTGAGCCGACATCGCCGCCGACATCGACAACCGCTTGAATGGCGGAACGGATCACGCCGGATGAGGATTCAATCAGAGACGCACCGGTTTTGCCGGTACTGAAAAAAACTTCGCTGGTTGATTTGAGGATGCCATTTGCCGCCGCAGCGGTTGCCTCTGTCGCCGACAGACCGATTTCCTTCGCGCCGGTAATCGCTCCTTGCATGGCGCCTTTTGCCGCGTTGCCAAGGTCGCCCGCCACCGCCGATGTTTCTTTGATCACGCTGCTGGTGGCTGCCTTTATCGCATCCGCTGCTTCCACACTGGTTTCTTTAGTCCCGCGCAGCGTTCCGACCACGGCATTCTTCGCCGCCGACCCCATGTCGCCGCCAACATCGGACACACCGCGAATCGCCGCACGCCCCACGTCTGAAACGGCTTCGATCAATGAAGTCCCCACCGTGCCGGTTCCTTTAATCGTATGAGCCAGGGTTCCGCTCACCGTATCTACTACTGCTTTCGCCACATCACCGGTTCCTCTGATCGTTCCAACGACGCCGTTTTTTACCGATTCAAATATGCCACTTTTTTCTTCCATCGGTTTCTCCTTTCTCGTGTTTGAGTAGAAGAAAAAAGACGCAAAACCTTACAAGCTCGGAAGTTAGATGGGGCTCAGGCTGAGGAGCGAGGTTTGCGTATGACTAAGAGCCAAGTTTAATGCTACGGGCTGGGCGGTGGGAGGAGATCTCGCGTGCATCGTCTGATTTCTCCTCTAAAAATGATGTCACTGACTAGAGGGATGTCAAGTTGCTGGGACACTATTTCGGGATGATCAGACTTCATCTTGACTGTCATGTTCGATAGTCCATTTGCCTCCGCAGGCTTTCGTCAGAGCGCCCGTTGAAACATTTCCCAACTTGTCGATACCGGCTCCGGGCTCGTCTTAAATATCTCGCCACGTCCGAGCCAGATCGGCCGCGCGGTCGCGTCATTAGGCAACCGGCTCAGAACACAGAGCGCGACATAGCAAGAAAACCCACTGCTAATTCGGCACCGCTACTTTTCGCTCAAACTCATCACGCCCGACACCGGGCGAAGCTTTTTCTGGATGAATTGTTCCAGACCCGGCCGGCCGCCGTGTTCGCGAATCGTGCGCTCGGAAATCAAATTCGCAATCTCAAACCCGACATCCGGCGACGAATACCAGCTGTAAAACCATGCTTCTTTCACCGCCTTCAACGCCATCGGACTCTTCTCGGCGAGGCACTTGGCCAACTCGGCCACTTCATTGTCCAAATCCGCGCGCGGCACGACCCTCGATATGAGGCCGATCCGCTCCGCCTCGCGCGCCGACATCATCTTGCCGGTCAACGCATAATAGAGTCCGTGTTTGGGCTGAAGATGTTCGGTCAACACGGGCGTGGTTTCGCCCGCCGGAAAATGACCGAAGTTGACTTCCGGCAGACCGAAGAGCGCTTCCTCGGAAGCAATGGCGATGTCGCACCCGGCGGTCACCGTCAACGCTCCGCCGAGACACCAGCCGGTGATGCGGGCGATGACCGGCTTCGGTAAAGTTCTCAGCATCTCGCCGCGCCAGCGGCGCACCTTCTCGCGCAGTTCGTCGCGCACCCGCGCGGGCTGGCTGTCCATATCGAGGGAATACTGTTTGAGATCCTGGCCGGCGCAAAAGTTCTCGCCGGCGCCGGTCAGCACGATCACGCGGGTCTCCTCGTCGTAGCGCAGGTCGGTGAGCAGATCGAACATCTCCCGGTGCAGCTGCGGGCTCATCGCGTTGCGCTTTTCCGGACGATTGAACGCAATCGTGGTTATGCCGCTTTCTTTCGTCACCAATAAAGTCTCGTAATTCGTCGCCATTTTTTCTTCTCCTTCTGGTTGATGTTTCCGAATCCGATCATTTACCTTCGCACAATTGACATAGCACTGCGTTAATGAATATTGCTACCAACGGTAACGCAGCATCTCGGAGGCAAAAGATGAAACAGTTGTTCCTTGCGATTCTCTTTATGGCGAGCGCCGCCGCAAGCGCATGGTGCCAATCGGCGCAGCCCAAGACTACCGCCGAGCTGGCAAAGTATATGGGCGCCGACCGTGAACACCTGCTCTATGACGGTGCCAAGAAGGAAGGCAAGCTCGTCTGGTACACCTCGCTCACAGTCTACAAAGAGATGGCGAAATTTTTCGAAGCGAAATATCCCGGCGTGTCCGTGGAGCCCTATCGTGCCACGGCGGTGAATCTGGTCAGTCGTTTGTTGAGCGAGGGGCAAAGCAAGCGTTACATCGCCGATGTCATCGAAACTACGCCGGGCTCACTGATGCTGGTGCGCGACAACAAACTTCTCTTGCCCTACAACTCGCCGCATCTTGCCGCTTATCCCGAAGGCTCGAAAGACAAGGCGCCGGGCGGTTTGTTTTTCACCAGCGTGGATCGCGAGTCTTATGCCGGCATCGGTTACAACAAGAATGCGATTCCCAGCGCAGACGTGCCCAAAAACTTCGATGACCTGCTGAAGCCCGCCCTCAAAGGCAAGATCGGCATCAGCAACGAAGAAATCGCCACGCGCGTGGTCGGCGCGATGCTGAAAGAAAAAGGCGAGGGCTTCATCAAGAAGTTAGCGGGCCAGGACATCAAGCAATATGGCCTGCCCGCGCTCGGCATGAATGAGTTGATCGTTTCCGGCGAGGTGCCGCTGTCGTTTACCGCTGTCGACAGCAACGTGAGAATGGCGGCGGGCAGAGGCGCTCCAGTGGCGTGGCTTCCTGGTGATCTGGTGCCCGCCAACGCGGGCAGCTTGGGCGCCTTCTTGCACACTCCGCATCCGCACGCGGCGCTGCTGTTCATCGATTTCATGATCGGTCCGGAAGGCCAAAAGTTGTTCGGGGAAAAATACGGCTACGGCAGCCCGCGCAAGGACCTCGGATTCAAGCGCTGGTATCCCGAGCAAGGATTATCGAGCTACGAATACGCCAACGCCATCGAGAGATGGAATAAGATACTGCTGCAAATCTCGCGCAAATAAACTTGCACACGACCACGGCGAGCGCCGTGAGCGGCGGCTTTATCCTTGCTGCGAGCCCGAATAAACCAAACGATCAATGGTAGTCGGCTTTCTCTCTAAAGGACGAGATGAGCCGTAGGATACTTGGTCCTACGGCGTTGCATCTCAAGTATTTGTCTCGGATTCGGTTACGCATGGGCGTGTCGATCAACCCGAATATCACGTTCGATATCCTTGATGCGGGCATCATCTTCGGCGAGCTTCTTGCGGCTCGCATGATGGCTACGATCATATTGGAGTTCGCGCTTGGCTTGCTCCAGATCACGAGAGTCGCTCCGCAGATCCGCGCGACGATCCCAGCGGTTGTTCTCCTGCGACCAGTGCCAATAATCGCTCGCCCAGCCCGAAGCCGGGACTGTTAGCACACCGGTTAGGAATACGCCCAGAACTAGAGTTTTTAGTTTTCGATTCATAAAACCTCCCTTTGAATTTAGAAGAGGCAATGAATGTGCCAATAACAATTGCCCGCGGAACAAGAACAATTATTGTGCGGAAAAGTGAGCGAAGACCCGGCACAAGTCACCAGCTGCAGGTTCTCGACACTGCGTCCGACAAGCCGCGCCAACGCCTGCCCTGCCCCGTCGTATCCTCGCGCCGATCCGCTTGCCGATTTAAGGCGTGCGGCAATATGGCAATCCGACTCATCATAACCATCACAACCGCACCGCGAAAAGCTTTTGAGCCGGCGCAACTCTACAAGACTCGCTGCCCTAAACGGCGCATCGTGATGGCCGGGGATTACACGTTGGAGTTTGTAAGCGAGCATCTGTTCGAGCGCCCGTTGAGCAATCAGAGTGTGCAGATATGCGGCTGAGACGGCTATCAGTGCGACATCCACGCGGCCGATGCGCTGCACCCACCGCGACAATCCAACCGATTTGTCTTCGCATGGGGCACCTCCGGTAAAATCAGTCTCGATGACCTAGGTCCGGCTCAATGCCACAATCGATGCAAAGCCGTCAGCGTCGAACTTCGACAGGAATCGCCTACAATCGATTTGAAATCAAGCTCTTTGCCGAATGCCCCTATCTTGACAGAGCGATTGTCGCCGCACTACGCTCCGCACGTCAAGAATCAAGAAGGAGGTTCAACTATGGCTGAATCCTTGGAAAGCTTTAAAAGCTATATCGGCAAGAGTGAAACCGCGACGGACGTGGTCACCGCATCGGCGATGGTGAAGTTTGCTGCAACCTTGGGACTGGCAAATCCGCCGCTGGAGAAAGGCTCGCCGATTCCGCCGGGATGGTACGGCGGGTTTTTTCCGGCATCGCACCGGCCCGACAAGATGCGCACGGACGGACAGGCGTCCGGCGGCGGCATCGCACCGCCTATTCCGTTACCGCGCCGGCGCATCGGCGGCACACGCGTGTCGTTTCAAGAGCCGCTGCGCATCGGCGACGAGATCACGCGCAAAACCGAGATCGCCGACATTCAAATCGACGACGGCCCGGACGGCGCCATGGTGACGGTGATCGAACGCAACAGTCTCTCGACCAGCCACGGGCTTTGCGTGGTCGAAGAGCGCGATATGTGCATGCTCAGCGAAGCGCGAGCCGACGCGGCGCCAAAGACCTCGCCTGCCGTTCCGGGTGAAGCGAAATGGCAGCAAGTGATCGAGCCCAACCCGCCGTTGCTGTTCCGCTTCTCGGCGATTCGTTTCAACAGCCATCGGATTCACTATGACCGCGACTACGTCACCCAAATCGAAAAGCTCCCTGGACTCGTGGTCCAAAGCTCGCTGATCTCGCAGTTGCTGATGGAAATGTGCCGCCGAGAGCTGCCGGCGCGCCGCATGACCAATTTCGATTTTCAAAACTTGCGCTCGGTCTACGACAGCGGCGGCAAATTCCCCATCGCCGGGGCGCCGTCCAGCGACGGCCGCGAAGCAAAACTCTGGGCTATCGATGGCGCAGGAAAACTGGCGATGATCGCGACGGCGAAGTTTGCTTAGGCGAAATCTTCACCACGAAGTGATTCCATGCAGTTGCGCTCGCAACCACAGAGGAATAAAAATGCTCACGGGAAGGATTCGAACATCACGAAGTTCGGTGTTCGAAATATCCGACAACCCTGCGTGTCCATCGTCGAACTTAGTGAGTGAGATCGTACTTTCTCATTGAGCCCAGTTTCATAGGAACAGTGGCCCGAAAATTTGCGCAAGCTGCGTAAACTTTGAACTATAGTAACACGAAGAGCACGAAGTTTTTACGAATTCTTTGTGGCCTTCGTGCTCTCCCCGGAGAGACTGTGCCGCAGTTGCCAAACGTGCGCGAATGTCATTCTGAGCGGTAGCGAAGAATCTCGCGTTTCCTGCCACTTAGGAAGTCGAGATCCTTCGGCTGAGTTTATCCTGAGCTAAGCCGAAGGGCCTCAGGATGACATCACGAAACAACTTCAGGGGCGAGTCGCCGCGCCCAAACGCACTCTATTGACGAAACGTTTTGAACGGCTTGAACACTTGAACGTTTTGAACCCCGGTTCAAATCCTAGCCCGCCGTCAAACCGAAGGTCTGTTGAAATAACTTGATCGACTCGTTGATGTGCTCGTTCTCGATATCCTGAACGACCTTCTTGAATCCTTTGATTAGCCTGGGCGGGTCTGGTTCGACGTCGTTGCGTGAAGGAATCCGGCTCATCTCGCGGAGCTTGAGTTGCGCCGCTTTGGAAAATAGAAAATCGATAAACAACTTTGCCGCCGCGGGATGCGGCGGCCTCGAGGTGATGCTGACCGTGTTGATGATGACGATTACCGGTTCCAACGGTACCCATTCGATGGGCGCGCCCTGAATAACGAAACTTTGCGCATGGGGACCATAACCGATGGTCAGCGGCGCTTCGCCCGCCGCGACCAGCTGTACCCGCCCGCGCGCGCCGCGCTGGAACATCTGCTCTTGCTGCGCCAGCCGGCGAAAATAAGCCAGCCCCTTGTCGCGACCCCAAAAATTCAGCAATCCGTCGAACCACTCGAAGTTTTCCGTGTCGTTGATAATCTGCCGCCCTTTCCAGATCGGCTTCAGTAAATCATCATAGGTTCGCGGCACATCGCCCGGCTTCACGTTACGCGTGTTGTACGCGAGGACAAAGGTATTCTGAAAAGTCGATCCCCAGTATCCGGTTTTATCTTTGAGATCCGCCGGGAGAAATTTGTATTCGGGCGAATCGTAGCGACCGAGAATATTTTTCTGTCTGAGCAGGGTAAAACCGCCCCGCGTCGCCGTTCCCTGCAAAATATCGGCGGAATAGTTTTTTGCCGCATATTCGCTGATGACCCGGTTGACCAGCGCGCCGGAGCCGGAGCGCAGCAGATCGACTTTGATGAATGGATATTGCTTTTCGAACATATCGATCAATTGTTTGGCCTCGGGGATGGCCACGGTCGTGTACCAGGCGACGCGCCCTTCTTTTTTGGCCTGGGCGATCAGGTCGGGATTGGTCGACTTGCGCTGATACCGACGACGCAAAGAAAAGAATTCCGAGTGTCATGAGCTTGAGACTCTTTTTCATATTTCGTTCTCCGCCTTTAAAAAGCTAAGCCAGCAGCTGTTGGCCGCATCGACGACGCTTTCGATCGACGGCAGGAAAGGCCGCTCGTCCCAAAAGGGTAAAAACTGATCAGCGCCGGCGAGGATGCGCGGTGGGCGCGCGAGTTTTGCCGCCGGCAGTTCATCGAGCAGACAGCGCACCAACGGCGCATAGCCCGACCAGACGGGCTCATCCTGAACAATCAACACCCGGCCGGTTTTGCCGGCGGATTCAAGCACCGTCGCTTTGTCGAGCGGCTTGATAAAACCCAAGCTCACGACTTCAATTGCGTCGCCATGTCCCTGCTTTGCCAATGCATCGGCGGCGTCTTCGGCCAGCGCGGCGGCGCGGCCGGCGCCGACAATCGTCAAACGACGGCCGCTGCGAGTCACGTGCGCTCTGCCGCCGGGATTCTCCGGCGCAACCTCGCCTGTACGCGTGTGGATCGAGCGATCTTCAAAGAACAGCGTCGGCGTCGGCCGGTTCAACGCTTCGCGAAAGCTCCAATACGCTTCGCTCGGCGAGCCCGGCATCACCAGATTCAAATCCGGCACATTGTAGAACCAGGAAGCCGCGACCTCGTTGCCTTCGGGGCCGTGGCCGCGAAAGCGCGCGATCGGCAGCCGGATGATCACCGGACAACGCAACCTGCCATTGGTAAGATAATGAAGTTTGGCCGCGCTCTGAACGATCGCCATGTGGCAAACCGAAGCGATATCGGCGTAGGCGATCATCACTACGGCCTTCATGCCTTTCATGGCCGCGCCGACGGCCATGCCCACCATGGCGCTTTCGCTGATCGAAGTATCGCGCACACGTGCTTCGCCGTAAGTCTCCGCCAGTTGCCGGAGCGCGTGCCCCGCAAGGTTCTGGCCGATAAGAAACAAGCGCGGCTCGTCGCGCATCGAGTCCTGGAGTGCTTTGCCGACCGCGTCGCGGTAACTCAGTGTTGCCATCGTTGACTCCCGTGAAGGACGGTAAGTAGTAAGCAGCAAGTATGGTCTTTCGAGCTCCGCCCACACTCTGACTCCATTACTTTTCACTCCTTACTTTTTCAAAAACCCCTTCGATTCGTTTCTCTTCGTCGCGCCGCAACTGCTCGAGGTCGTCCGCCGAGGCCATGCCGTGACCCATCAGCCATTCGGACATCCGAGTCAGCGGATCGCGCCGGCCCCATTCGGCCATTTCATTTTCGATGCCGCTGCGGGTCTCGCCGAAATGCGAGCTGTAGGTGCCGACGCGAAAGGTCATGCAATCGAGAAATACCGGCTGGCCGGCGAGGGCCGTGGCGCGCGCCCAACGCGCCGAATGATAGACATCCAACGCGTCGTTGCCGTCGACGCTGCGCGCGGCAAAACCGAAGGGCTCGGCGTAAGGAATCAAGGAACGCGACTTGCGCACCTTCTGCCATGAAGTCGCCATCTCCCAGCCGTTATTTTCGCAAACCAAAATCAGCGGCAGATTCCACATGCCCGCAACGTGCATGGTTTCGTGCAAATCACCGGAACCCAGAGTGCCGTCGCCGAAAAAAGCCACGCTCACCATGCGCGGCTGCTCGAATTGCATTGCCAACGCCAAACCCGCAGCCATTGCCAAATGACCGCCGATCATGGTCGATCCCGGCATCACACCGCGCTCGGGCCAGGAACTGTGATGCGGCGCGTCACGCGAATCCCCGGCGGCCCGCGGGCTGTGCACGAACTCGCGCAGCTGCTCGTCGAGACCGATGCCCATGGCGATCATCGCGCCGCGGGTCCGAAAGGATGGGATCACAGTGTCGCCTTTTTCCAAGGCCAAGCATGAGCCCACCGCAATGGCCTCCTGTCCTTTGCTCGGAAACGTTTGCGCCGCGATCTTCCCTTCGTGCTCCCAGCGAATCAGCGCTTCCTCGAAGAGCCGCGTGACCAGCATGTTTTGATAGAGGCGCCATTCGAGGCTATTCTGCCGGTCGCCAATATTGGTCAATTGAGTCGATTCCACGAATTGTCCTCCTGACTCTTTCCTCCTCTCCCTCGACTGGAGAGGACCCCTCACCCTCCTCTCCCACTTTGTGGGCGAGAGTATTCTATGCACGGGAATACAATGCACGAACTCAGGCGCCACCGTGAAGCGCACCGCCTTGCCCGCGGCGGGTGTGCGCGTCGGGTGGGTTCGCGCGCGCACAGAGATCTCACCGCAGCGAATCAGCACGTCGGCGGAATTGCCAAGAAAAATAACCCGCTCGACAATCCCCGTTGCTGTGTTCGCGTCTTGAGTCGTTTTACAATTTTCTTCGAGCCACTCGATCGACTCCGGACGAAAAAACAATTCCGCTTCCATGCCCGGCTGCCATTCAACGCTGCGCTGCGCGGCAAAAGATCCTAACGGAGTGATAAGCAGCATCTCGTCCCACGGCTGATTGCCCGCTCGTTCCACCCGTGCGGGGACAAAATTGGCGCTGCCGAGAAAGTCCGCGGTCACCCGGTGCGCCGGCCGCAGGTAGAGCTGCATCGGCGCAGCAATTTCAAGGAGCACGCCTTCGTGCATCAGGCCGATGCGATCCGACAGCGCCATGCGCCTCTTCTTGATCGTGAGTCACGTAGACCGTCGTGATCCCGAAGGACTCTTGCAGCGCTTTGAGCTCGAAGCGCATCTGCTCGCGCAGCTTGGCGTCGAGATTACTCAGCGGTTCGTCCAAGAGCAGCACCTGCGGCTGCGCCACCAGCGCGCGCGCCAACGCGACCCGCTGCTGCTGCCCGCCGCTCAAGTTCGGCGCCAACCGATCCGCCAGGGCACCGAGACTCAAGCGGTCGAGAATCCGCGCGACCCGATCGTTGATCTCGGCCCGGCTCGCTTCTTTCGCCAACGGATAGGCGACATTCTGAAACACCGTCATATGCGGCCAGATGGCGTAGGACTGAAACACCATGCCGATGTTGCGCCGCTCCGGGGCAATAAATGTTCCATTGGCGGCGCTAAAGACCGCGCGGTCATCGATCACAATTTCTCCCGACAGCGGCTGTTCCAATCCGGCGATGCAGCGGAGCGTTGTCGTCTTGCCGCAGCCGCTCGGACCGAGCAACGTGAATAACTCGCCCTTGCCCACCTCGAAGGATACGCCGCGCAGCGCCCGCACTTCCCCCTTGGCGCCGGCGAAGGATTTTTCCAGATCTTTAACGCTGATCATCGTCTAACCCATTCGTGTCCGTGAATCGTGATCGTGATCTGCGATTTCTTCACGAACACGAGCACGAACCACGATCACGTTTTGCCCGATTTCACTCTAAGATTCCGCGCCGCGCCGGAAATACGCGAACAGCTGGCCGCCGAGCAGCAAGATAGCGGAGAGCATAATCAAGATCACACCCAAGACCGCCGCGTCCGCGGTCCGGCCGTTTTGCCACATGCTCCAGATCATCGTCGAAACCACCACGGTATCCGGATTGTAGAGCATCAGCGCCATCGAGAGTTCCTGCATCGCGTGCACCGCCACCCAGAAAAACACGTTGATCATGGCCGGCGCCAAAAGCGGCATGGTGATTTTGCGCAGCGTCCGCGCCCACGGCGCGCGCGACATCTGCGAAGCTTCTTCGAGCTCGCCGTGCACCTGCATCAGCGCCGACGTCATCGTGCGCGAGCTGTAAGCGAGATAACGCGTGGTCATCGCCAGCGCGATGATCCAAAGCGTGCCGTAGATCGGAATCGGAAACCGGACGTAGACGAAAATAAACGCCAATCCGATAACGATGCTCGGCACGCACTGCGGCAGGAACGACACCGTGGCCAGATAATGCGACAGCCGCCCGCCGCCCTCGTGCGCCGGACCACGAACCAGCTCACCAGCACGGCGAGCACGATCGTTGCCGCCGAGGTCGTCAGCGCCAACACCGTGGTGTTCCACAGCGCGCGGATGACCGTGCTTTCCTGCCAGATAGTGAAGTAGCCCTCGAAGGTGATTCGCGCGAGCGAGTCCGCCGAGGGAACCGCATAGAACGGCTGCACGCTGGTCCAGATCAGCATCAAGAACGGCAACACCACTGCGATCGCCAGATAGACAACGCAGAGCGTCGTGGCGGGAACCGTCCACGCGCCCAAGTTGATTTGCCGCGGCCGATAACCCTTGCCTGTAATGGTCGTGAAGCGCTCCTGATGCTTGGTCAGGCGCTGATAGAACCACATGAGCAGTAGCGCCACTGCCAGGATCAGCGCGCCCAAAGCCGACGCCAAACCGTAATCCGGCAATCCCACCTCCGAGTGGGTGGCCCAGTAAATTGCCGTGCTCAGCACGCGGATGCGCGCCGTGAAACCGAGCAGCCCGGGAATATCGAACGATTCGATGACAACGATAATGTAGTAGATAAACATGGCGAGCAACGCCGGACGCATAATCGGCAGCGTGATGCGCAGAGTCGTCTGCGCAACGCCGCGCCCCGCCATCGCGCTCTGCTCTTCCAACGACGGATCCATTGAGCGAAACGACGCCGCGATCATCAGATAAGCCGAGGGCACCAGGCGCAAGCCCTGCACGAAACACATGCCGGAGAAGCGTATAAATGTCGAAGGGCCCAGTGTCGCCTGATAAACCAAGCACGGCGCGCAACACGACGTTGATGAGACCGATGCGCGGATCGAGCAGTTGAATCCAAGCAATTGCCGAGAGCAACGATGGGATCGTCATTGGCACAAGAATCAAGGCGGCAATCCAGCGGCGCGCCGGAATAGCCGTGCGCTCCAAGAGCCACGCCATCAAGATCGCCAGTGGCAATCCCACTGCCAGCGAGCCGGCGGTAAAGAAAAACGTATTGACAAAGATCGGCAACGTCGCCGGACTGGTCAACACCGTCGCGTAGTTGGCGAACGTC
>CAWERH010000046.1:0-87839 GCA_963811315.1 uncultured delta proteobacterium | reverse complement strand
GTTACATGCTTGTTGTAGCGCAACAACCTCATCGCCGGCGTGGAAACGATCGCGAAAATTAAACGGATTACGTAAAGAGAAACCCTCCGTTATGAAAAATATTGATCGATGCGCCGCAGGGTCGTGCGGCAAACAGGCGCACCGGCTCATCGCGCGAACCGTTGAAGTGCCTGGTAATACGAATTCAACGGAATCGCGAAGATCGCACCGGCTCGGCCCATTCAAAAGTGACCTTGGCGCCGTCGTCTTGCCAGATTCCCACGTCGCGCCGCGCCCCTTGGCGACGTAAATAATCTCTTCTAAAAGATGGCGCTGCGCCAGGGTCTCACTGCCCGGCACTATTTCGCACACGTAGACCACGGTTGTTGTGGTTGGAAAGATTCAGAAAACATCTTCAGGTGCCCGATTGGCTGCCAAAGTGCCTCAGCGAGACCGTAAGGACATCGCTCCTCACGACATTTCCTCTGATCACCGGTATACCTTCCTGTTCCCTGGAGTCGATCATAAGGCGTCGGGCCGAAATCCAAATGCTCGCGAAACGGTAACAGCATCGTCTCCAACTCCTGTGAAGTTTTTTATGTCATAGCACAAATCGGTTTAACACCGACACTGTTGGCACAGGATTACCTCCTTTCGGGATGCCGGTGGTCGTGCCAGATTTCGGATTTCTTCGATGTCTCGTGTGGGTGTCTCGGTACTCGGGCTATATTAAATATTCCTTGTGCCCGGCGACCTAAATCGCTTAGAATTTTGCTTATCAGGCGGAGCGCGTTTGAATTCGTCGCGCGCCGCCGAGAGCGAAGGAGTAGAAATATCCGGCAGGTCAGCCGATACCAGCACTTTTGGTATTCCGTTCGAGCGCTCGGTATCTTTAGAGTGCATTGTGACCGGTGAAGCTGACCTTGTTTAAAAGATCCTGGAGACGCGAACAACCTGCCAGCGGCGGATTTTCTACCCAATACTGACGACTTCTCATCCCCTTCAAATGGACACTGTACTGGCCCAATCTCCGCTGCTTCCGCTGAAGCGCAGCAAGAAGGCGCGCACCGACAACGCGGCATCGATCTTCCTCCTCCTGAGATACCTTCTGATAATCGCTGCGTCCTATCTGTTTCTTTTTGGCGCCCAGTCCAGCGCGTCTGTCCTGGCGGGCGTAATGATCGCCATGGCGCTCCTATCCAACGTGATCGTCTCGCAGTTCTCGGAACATCGCCTGATGCGTCCGCTGAGCTTGGGAATCATTCTCAGTTTCGACATTGTCTGGATCACTTTCGGGCTTTGGTACGAAGGTATCTTCGGCGGCAACATGGTCGTGCTCTACTATCTCATCCTGTTTCTGGCGGCGGTAGGACAGAGCCTCTTTCTTATGATAGGCGCCAGCGTGGCGTTGAGCGCCATTGACCTCTGTTTGTTCATCCTATCAGGCGGAGACTGGGCGACGGTCTGGACTACTCAATCCTTGATCCGGATCCCGTTTATGTTTATCGCGGCGCTGTTTTACGGTTATCTCATGGAAAAGGTGGGCAAGGAAAAAAAGATCGGAGAAGAGCGTATTCAGGCTCTGCGCGAAATCGAGATGGCCATCACTTCTTCGCTGGATCTACGTGCCGTTTTGGATGTGCTGCTTGAGAAAATCGATGTGTTTCTTCCGCATGCCGTCGTCACCGTCACCCTTGTGAATAAAAAGACCGGCGAGTTGGAGCCCATGGCCTGCCGAAACCTCGATGAGACCGAGTGGAAGGAAGTGATCGCGAGACGCATCCGTCTAGATAAGATTTCAGAGCGCGACCATGCCGCGGTGATCATTCTCAATGCGCAAACCGACCCGCGATCGCAGCAATCCGAGTTTCTGCGCAAGAACGGTTTAGTCTCTTATCTGCGGGTGCCCTTGGCTGCCAAGAACCAAGTGTCGGGGTTTCTGACGTTCTTCACCAGGGAGGAGCACGTATTTAACGCTGAAGAAGTTAAGTTTCTGACCACTTTTGCAAGCCAAGCGGCGATAGCGATCGACCATTCCCAACTTTATGAGGAGATGAGCAGATCGAACAAAATTAAGGATGAATTTCTTAACGTCATGTCGCACGAGCTCAGGACGCCGATCAACGTGGTCATGGGCTATGCCCAACTACTGAATGACGGCACGTTGGGCGTCACCAATTCCCAGCAGGCGGCGGCGATCGATACAATAGCCGCGCGGTCGAAGGATCTCTTGAACATGATCAACAGTTTGCTGTACGCGACTTCACTGGAAGGCAACGGTGCCAGCCTGGATGCGGCCGAAGTCAGCTTGAAAGACCTTGTTCTCGAACTAGAGACGGATTATCAATCGCAATCGACCAAAGACCTTAGTCTGATTTGGAACTATGCGGCCGAGCTGCCGAACATCGAAACCGACGGAGCGAAACTTAAGTGGATTCTTCAAAGTATAATCAACAACGCCATCAAGTTCACCGAAAAGGGCGCCGTCACGACTTCGGTGCGCTATTTTCCCAATGACAAAAAAGTCCAGTTCGCGGTGGCGGACACGGGGATTGGCATCTCGCCGGAAGAAACGCCCCGCATCTTCGAAAGATTTTACCAAGTTGACAGCTCGCAGAGTCGCTCCTTCGAAGGAGTCGGACTCGGATTGTATATTGTCAAGGAATTTACCGCGCTACTGGGCGGGAAGATTGCCGTTGAAAGCGAGCTGGAAAAAGGCTCAACCTTCACCCTCACGATCCCCACCGAAATTGTCAACTCCAGGGATTGAGATTGAACAGCGGCTTGGCCGCTTTTGCCCGGTTCACTGAGAGCGCGATCCATGGTGCCCAGCGCCTGACCCCTTCCGTTGGCGGCTGCATCGTGGTCGCCGCCGTGGACGCCAAAATCAATTATATGCAGCGGATTTGTTATTACTCTCTTTGGCTTATGAACACGTTGGTAACAAAGGTGCTTCTCGACCTGCTCGAATGTCTCCCGGTGATCCGTTTTGGCCCTTCCCGCCATGGCGCTCGGTTACTCGTTCGAAGGTTTCTTCCATCTTGTTTCTCCTTTCGTTTGCACCGCGTAATATTTACTGATCATTGGGCGAAAACAGCCTAGTGGAAAAAGGGCCGCTCGTTTCCTTCCCAATCAGATCGGCAGTTAAAGCACTTGTAAGTTCCCGCATGCACTCTTGAACTCATTTCTATTTGTCCTGGGTAAGGTCTAATTTCTATGAAAATCACTGGCACCGTTTATGCTCAATTGGGCCTCATGGAATGCAAGAAGAAGGTGCTGATTGTCGAAGACAATGATGACGGCAGGGAACTGCTCGTCCTGGTAATCAAGAGCGCTGGTTACGACGTTGTCGAAGCAACTACCGGACTCGAGGCTGTAGACCGAGCTCACGCCTTCCGTCCTGACCTCATCCTGATGGATATTGGTTTGCCTGGGATCAACGGTGATGAAGCAACCAAGCGTATAAAGAAGGACCCGTTCACTCGAAATATCCCGGTAATAGTCAATACGTCGTTCGATAGAGATTCCCCTGCTGTGCAGCGTGCTATCGCTGCCGGTGCCGCGGAGGTACTTCATAAGCCTGTCAACTTCGCAGCTCTTAGAGACCTGGTTCATCAATACTTATCGCGAGACACAAAAATCGATTTTTCCTACCAGCTCGCGACAATTTAATTTGTTTTCTCAAAACCCTTCCTCCACAAAGAAATTGCCTTGAAGATCTTTCTCGACATAACGAGCTACGATTGTTTAAGGGAACATCTTTCCTCTGAATTGATGCTTCGATCTTGCCTAAGCGCGGCGATAATGTCCTTCGGCAATACCAGAGTTGTTGATTGCGACGAGACGCAAGCGCGTGAACTGTTGGTTATCGCCCGAAACCATTGTCCAGGCGCCGTTCGCAAAATTAACGAAGCAATGCTCATGGCCGGGCTGACTCTATAAGTTAATCATGCACGCGGGTGCGCTATCGTTTCATCCGGCCCCTCTCTTTACTATGTCGAGGATCTTTGATCGTTAACTTGTACACATGAGTTACCACGCCCCAGCTCGGGTCTAGCCGATGGAAAAACTTCGGATCCAGTGCGAGGGTGACGGCAGGCGTTTCGCCTTCTGGGGTGATTTTCCATTCCATTACAAGATGGGGAACCCCATCCATTATGATCACATCAGCATTCTGGTGTGCACTCTTGCCGTCGCGCTTCACAAGGCAGCGGGTTTTAAATACTTCCATGCAGACCTCAAGTTAATCACCGCACGGCTTCTATCGCAGTCGCTCGTTTCAACGCAAACACAAAAGTGATTTCACGCCCGGCGGGTGCGATCTCGTCACTTAACATTCTCATCAATCCATTTCCGCGCCATCATCGCGCCGAACAGCTCAGCTTCTCTCGCGGACTTGAAAGTTTCCTTTGTCGTCAACCATTGTGGCTCGGAGATGTTCTCGCAATGGATTTCGACGCGGGGTGTGAGCATTCTCTTGGCCGGTGACACGTAGACAGCGGTGACTTCGACTTCGCATTTTTTGTAAAAGGACTTCATCGAGAATATGTCCCTTTTCGCGATGGGTCTAGGCTCCTTACGTCCCTTTACCCCTTTAGGAGTTTGCAAAGTGCCGATCAATCCACTGGTGAGCCAACTCTAAACCGTGCTGCTCGGCCGATTCTGGGGTGGGAAAAAACTTGCTTGTAGAGATCCCGCTTTGTGTTCCCACAGTCTTAGAGTGGATTTTGACGACTGGCAAGAAAGCTGACCCGGCCGGTGAGTCGAACGTCGTTGCTGTGGCTGTGACTTCCACGTCCCAGTCTTTGTACGTCCATTTCAGCATGGCTCACCTCCCTGGGAAAAATCGGGGATCGTACCACTACCAAAAATCATCAATATAAGGCAAGAGCCGGCCGCCCCGGTGTGGAGCGAGCGGTCCGTCGGCTCGCCTGCGCATCTTTTTAAGCTTTCGCCATCGACATTGCTTCTTTCGGCCATCCCAGCGTCCACCGTCTTACCTGTTCGCAGTTGTTAACGTTCTCCGGACAATCATCACCGAACTGCTTGGCTCGCGTACCACGTCCAAAAAATTGATACCCCCCTAACATGCGGGATTAAAAACGTTAGACTTGGTCCATGAAATACGAAGTCCAGGAATCAGAGGAAACCCGTGGTGCTTTCTCAGTGACCGCTATCGGGCGCGAAGGCGAGATTTATTCGACGCTATTTTCCGGGCCAAAAGCGAAAGAACGGGCAGAAGAATACGTTGCCTGGAAAAATAGCGAAGTAGATATGCCTAAAGTCGCCCCTCAAAGCCGATAGTGTCGGTGCAGGTTCACGGCGGGCGCTGGCGGGCCATAGCATTGGGGGAATCCTTGATTGATGATTTTCCCTATGCCCGCACGAATGGGTGCGGGATGTTGGCAAGACTGCAATCGCGGGCAACGAGGTCAGCAAAAGTGATCGGTTATTTAGCGATTCGTCCCGCAGAATTTGAGGCTCTGAACAATGAAATTTGAGAACGACAAAGGTGAGGCCGTGGAAATAAACTTTCAGAATTTCGAGCGCATATTGCCCGGAGGCAAAGCTGGCTTGACGCCCGTGAAGTTCAAAAACGGGCGAGAAGAGTGTGTACAAGCGACGGAAAATGAGATTCTCGAAGCCACTGCGGAAGAATAAGAAAACGAAAAGTAACTACTGTCAAGCCGACCGATTCGTTTATCACCAGTTCCAGCGCCGGCTTTGTACCGGCACTTTTACCGCCGTCCCACAAAGGTGCTTAACCACGCACCTGACAAAGCCAAGTCGCGCTTTTACTGATTGGCGTTGTGAGTTATTTTGACCGCAATAGCCGATGACATATGCGTGCTTTTCAGTCGCCGCTTATAGGCGAGAGTTTGAAGTGGGAACTCGAGATCTGAATACTTGAGCCTGCCGAGTCCTAGATCGTGCGATCGGGTGATCACAGATCGCATAGGTATGGAAACGATACAGCGACGGTGGTTTGCACCATGCGGTGGGAAAGCGCTGCCAGAGGTAAATCGCGCTACTCCGCCAACCAACTACTGAGCAGCACGCCCAACATGTTAACCTGTTTGGAAGATCACTTTTGATCGTGGTGGAACGTCCTTGCTCCTATTTATGCAGTGTGACAAGAACTGATCGTGATCTGTGACTTTAAGACGCCGAATTGAGGTTCGTAAACCCAGTGATTCGACTTTATGAAAGACGAGAAAGAATTCTTTAATCTCTATAATCATGGCTTGATCCGCGTCGCCGTCGGCGTTCCTGAGGTGCGTGTGGCGGATCCGGCGTTTAACGGAGCCCGCACCCTTGAGCTTATGGAGAAAGCAGAGGGCGAAAAGGCGCTCTTGGCGCTTTTCCCGGAACTCGGGCTCACTGCCTATTCGTGCGAGGATCTGTTTCAACAACAGGCGCTGCTCGATGGGTCCATTGAAGCTCTGCGCGGCCTTCTAAAGGCATCCGAGGCCTTAAACTTAATTTCAGTGGTCGGCATGCCGCTACGAGTCGATCACCTGCTGTTCAACTGTGCTGTAGTCCTCAGCCGCGGACAGATTCTGGGAGTTATTCCCAAGACTTTCTTGCCCAACTACCGTGAGTTTTATGAGTACCGGCAGTTCGCCCCGGCGGCTGCGGCATTCAGCACGACCATCGCACTATTGGACCAGAGTGGAATTCCCTTCGGAGAGCAGCTTATCTTCCAGTGCCAGGAGCAGGCACAGTTTATATTTTTTGTGGAGATCTGCGAGGATCTATGGGTTCCGATTCCGCCCTCTTGTCATGCGGCCCTGGCTGGGGCAACCGTCATTTTGAATCTCTCTGCATCCAACATCACGATTGCGAAGGATGAGTATCGGCACAGTTTAGTCTCGAATCAATCGGCGCGCTGCCTAGCGGGCTATCTCTACACGGCCGCCGGGACGGGGGAATCGACCACTGACCTCGCCTGGGACGGGCATGCGATGGTTTACGAGAACGGGGATCTAGTCACTGAATCGGAACGGTTCTGCTACGAATCGCAACTCATATTTGCCGAGCTGGATCTCGACCGGATCACGCAGGAACGAATGCGCCAGAACAGCTTCGGCCAAAGCATGCAACGTCATCGCGAAGAACTGCGCCAGTTCCGAAGGATTCAGTTTCATTGCCAGTTTCCGACGGCGGGGCGCCTGTTGTCACAGAGACAGATCGATCGGTTTCCTTATGTACCATCGGATCCTACGTTGCGCGACCGCCGTTGCTATGAAGCCTATAACATTCAGGTGCAAGGACTTGTGAAAAGGCTTAAGAGCTCCGGAATATCAAAAATTGTCATCGGCGTCTCCGGTGGGCTGGATTCTACTCATGCCCTGATCGTTGCGGGGCGCGCGATGGACGTGTTGAAATTTCCGCGTTCCAACATTTTAGCCTACACCATGCCCGCCTTCGGCACTACGAAGCACACGCTGGCAAACGCCACCGCTCTAATGGGGACCATAGGCTGCCAGTCGCATGAACTGGATATTCGCCCCAGTTGTGAGCAGATGTTGCGGGATATCGATCATCCCTACGCCAATGGAGAACCGGTTTACGACGTCACTTTCGAGAACGTTCAAGCCGGAGAACGTACCAGCCATCTATTTCGGCTCGCCAATTTTCATCAGGCGATTGTCCTTGGAACCGGGGATCTCAGCGAACTTGCCTTGGGCTGGTGCACCTACGGGGTGGGAGATCACATGTCCCACTATGCTATCAATGCCAGCGTCCCAAAAACTTTGATCCAGTTTATGATCCGCTGGGTGGCCGACACAGACCAGTTAGGTGGAGAGATCAGCACAATTTTGCGCTCGATCCTAGCAACAGAGTTCAGTCCCGAGCTCATCCCTGGCGACCTTCACGAGGAAAAGCCTACGCAGAGAAGCGAGGACATAATTGGTCCTTATGAGCTTCAAGATTTCATTCTCTATTATACCATTCGATTCGGCTATTTGCCTTCCAAAATTGCTTTCCTTGCCTATTGCTGCTGGAAGGACCGAAATCGAGGACGTTGGCCGGATATTCCGGTTGAGAGACGAAATCAGTACACAATCGCTGAGATTAAACATTGGTTGTCGGTTTTTGCGTGGCGATTTTTCCAATTGAGCCAGTTCAAGCGAAGCTGCATACCGAACGCTCCTAAGGTCGGCTCGGGCGGGTCGCTATCTCCGCGCGGCGATTATCGGGCGCCCAGCGATAGCGAAGCAACGGCATGGCTCGAAGAGATCAAATGCATTCCCGACGGCGGTTGAATTCGAAGCTAGCTGTAAGAGTCCGCTCGGCAGCAGAGATTTTCCCGCAGAAGTAAGTCCCTCACGCCCTTTCTCATCAATCCATTTCCCGAGCCTAAGCGATCTGTGCGAGATAATCGGTAAGTTTCTTTTCTTTGATAATGAAAAAATGATCCCTATTCGTCTCGATCAACCCAAGGTTGTGGAATCGCTGCATGAATAAGCTGATCCGCGGCCGCGTCGTGCCCACCATCTCGGACAGCTCCTCGTGCGATATCCGCAGCTCGATCCGGATGCTGTTCGGATCTTTCTTGCCCATGCTACGGGCCAGTTGTAACAGCGTCTGGCCCAAGCGCTGCTCGCTGTCCACCGTCACCAGGTTGGCGATCACCTGCTGCTGATCGGCGACCCGCACCGCCAGATAGCGCACAAAACCCTCGAACAACGAATCCCGCTTTAAACATGAAAAAAACTGTTCGCCGGCTATTTGTTTCAGCGTTGTCGTTTTCATCGCCGTGGCGGTTTCCGAGCGCGCGCCGATCCCCGATAACGACAACTCGCCGAAAATATCCCCGTCGCTGTGGATCGCCAGCAGACACTCTTTGCCTTCCGAGGAGAGCATCAGCAGCTTGATCTGACCGCTTTCGATGAAATAGATCGTATCGTCCTGATCGCCAGTGGCGTAGACGTCGGCATGGCGCGCAATCTTGATCGCGCGGCTGCTGAGCGTCTCGCGCTCCAACGACATCGCGCAACTTGCGCTTGAACTCGTCCGCTTGAGGGGTTTGTTGGATCGCCATTATTCTGTGGAGTTGATTCCGTGTAGGCGTTTCTGGCCGGGCAATGGCGCTCGCGTTGCGGTCGTATCATCGCAACCTTCATGCGCAGCTAGATGCTGTGCTCGATAGTGGTCGATTTCACGCATCGCCGCAGTATGAATCCGTTGTTCGCATAGGGCATCCGCTGCGCGTAAGCTGGCTTTAAGCCGAGCAAGTTTTTCGAACAGTTTCTGAGCTTCCTCCAACAGTTGGGCCTGGACTAGGCTGGCATCGACTATTTTAGGCATTTGTGGGTTCTCCGCTGATGGTAAAAAACACCGCAAAACCATTAGCCGAAAAGATCAAACGTCTCATCAACCAATCCTTGCAAAACATTTTACCTGCTCGGTGTTCCTGTTTTGGGCGGTCATCGCTAAACCCTTCAGGTGGGAACGTATACCCGGAGCGCTATTTTTTGCTGTTCAATCTTAGACACTGTTAAAAATAAATTTGGCCAGCAAGACCAATGCATGATGCGCAACCTTCACGCCTGCATCGATTGATCGGCGTGTGTGACGAAGAATATGACCCGAATTATGGTGGTGGTTTCAGTAAAATCCTTCAGTCCTTGTCTAGAGCCAAAACACGATTGCCGAGACCGGGTAAAGGTTTTCTTCAGAGGGTAATTGGTTAACCGGCGAATGCTCATACCCGTCCGGCCATCCGCCCCGGTGTCGAGCGAGCGGGCGACGGCGGCTCACGCCCGCGATTGCGTGTTAGCAGGTGAGGTTGCTCTCCGACGTTCAAGCCATTCGCCTCGGACTTTACAGGCGCGGCAAATTTCTTCGCCCGGAAGATCCCTGCACGCGTAGCATACAAAGTCTGAAGGTTTGAAATTGCTTCGCTTGCTCTCCGGTGGCGTGACACACTGGTGTCCACATTTGTGAAGCAAAACGCTGGCAGTCTTCACGGGGTTTTCCTCCGGTCGCGAGAATTTTCCTCGATCAAACTCCTTGAAAGGTGGCACTTTGCTTTATACGAATTGCCGCGATAATTCGGTCACGAAGCCAACACTATCGTCAGTGATTTAGGTCGTCCGGTCGTCGATATCGGTCGCAAAGTTTTATCAAGCTGTCGCTCCAACTGCTCGCGCGCTTGTAGGTCAGGCATGCCCGTTTTCTATCGCAATACTGACTCATAACAAGCAGATATCTGACAATTGACCTCCCATCGGCCTAATTTTTTTTTCGCGTTTGTCCAATACTGCACTGCATATCCCTCCCGGTCCCCGTATCATTAATTATCTTTAAAGCTACCAAGGGAACTCTGAATGGTTTCAAAACTCGAACTACTGCTCAAGCTCGAAAGAAACTGATTAAACCATCAGGAAAGAATCGGGGGTGTGGTCATGGACCAAGAGCATGCCAAAATCGGTGTTCGAATTAGAACGAATCGTGCCTTTCTTCGCATTCCCGCCGAGACCGAGGGCGTGATCGACGAAGACTATGGCAGCGGCCTCATGGTCGCATGGGATCTTCCTTGCTGGAGCTGTGAGGGCAGAGGAATACTATTCATACCAGCCGGGATGATCATCAGTTCCATACCATGTCGATTTTGCAATGGTAGCGGTCGCACATTACCGAAGCACTATCGCGAGTGGGACCGCAGACCGGTAACTAAGACCGGAATCTTGCGCGACGGTTTCGACAAGGCGTCTGAGCTTCAATACCTAGATTTAGTGGCATGACAATAGGGGAAGAAGAATACCTCCTGACCATCCAGGAACTCGTACTGATGCGAGACGGCGGCGTTCCGGTGCCACGAGTTTATCGAAACAGGCCTTGAGACTATTATGTCGCGACTATTTGACTGTCCTAGTAAGCCAACCGCCGTGATAAACGCGCAAGCTCCCTGTCATTGGTCCGAATGTCTTGTGGCTATCAGCTCAAAAGGCTGGCGGCTGATCTCGGAGTCACGGCGGAAAAACCTGCTTCTAATAACGGCTGCAAATCGAAGTGAGGCCCTATGAACACGAGCGGGCAACGTTGCTACTTCCCCGCAGATCGAGACCTCGAAGCCATTGCCGAGCGAGACCTATGGGCCTCTGTATTTTTGCAGGCAATCGACGATTTAACCGAAACAAAGGGGCCCAAACCCAGGGCCATCCAGGATGCGGCGCATCGTTGGTTTGAGTCCAGAAGCGCAGAGCCGCGCACGTTCCTATGGGTATGCAGTCATCTTAATCTCGACCCGGCCGCCGTTCTAGAAAGAATTTCAACGCATTGAGAAAGCTTTTCCGTCCCGCGCGTTGTTTATCAATCCACTCCCGAGCCATGGATGCGCGGGATAAGGCTTCCTCCCAATTGGCCGCGTTTTGGGTGAAACCGCGAATGGGGCGCATTCGATAGCGAAAAATTGAAAAAACGAAAGTAAACCCCTAGCGATGCACTTTAAGAAATTGTTAGGCTTAGTTAGAGATTGGAAATGATTGTCGGCTAACCTAACCGAAGAGGATGTTCAAATGGCTTTAATGAAATATGCGCAGTATCCCGGCTGGCAGGGAGTTTGATACAAACCGCACTTGCATAGATAAATGAAGTCGGTGAATGAGTATTGCGAGGTCTTGGGGATAGATTCTACCGCCACTCCCGAGGATCTAAAGAAAGCGTACCGAGACTTGGTCAAGCAGTGGCACCCGGACCAATTCCAGAATAATTCACGTCTTCAGAGTAATGCACAAGAAAAACTCCAGGAAATAAACGAAGCGTACCGACAGCTTCAGCCTTTCATTTTAAAGTCACAAAAGAGTCGGTCCAGTCCGTCTAAAGAGTCGAAGTCGAGTGCTACCGCTGGTCAGCGCAGGGTAAATAACGCGAGACCACAAAGAACGGCTAGTAAGTTTAGACCGTCCGTGAAGCGTCACGTCGCGGCTTGGCGAAAAACGCAATACTCTATCCGGCGCATAATCTTACTAACCGTTAGAGATCCCTGGCTCATCATCATCATTGTGATGTTTATGTTCGTGTTGGGAGCGATCCTTGACTGGTTTTGTTAACCTACGCCTGGACGTTTCGTCAGCTATCCACAGGTCGATCACTAGCTGCGCTCTACTACCGAGAAAGTGAGAAAGCTTATCAGATGCGATCCATGCCAAAGAAAGCCTCTGACGGAAACCTGAGTGGCGAACAATTAACCAAAGCAACTGCCGAGCGGGTATTCGGATGGAAGAGTGTTTACAAATATCAAGGCAAGCTCCTCGGCAAAAAGCAGGATAAGGCCGGGCACTGGCGGAAAACCAAAGTGCCCGACTACTCCGGTGATCTGCAGGTTGCCTACGCAATCGACGAGCGAATGAAAGACCTTGGGCGATGGGATCGGTACATTAAGGAGCTTTCAAGGATTACGAAATCCAAAAACCTGCCGGCTGATTGGGCGACGCCCGAGCAGCGATGCCAAGCGGCGCTGAAGGTGAATGGTGGTTACCTCCGGCTGATCCGCTCCACGAAAGACAGATGATGCCCTGTCGTTTCTAACCGCTTAGTTTTCAGTTCTAAATCGTTCCGTGTCCGTCGAGTGTCCGTGATGACTCGCGACATCAGAACTACGGCCGGCCCCTGGGTGCCGACTTGGCAGCCCACTCCACCAAAACAAAAACACTGGAGGTAAACAAAGAAAGGATTCATTTACTACCAAATTACCACGATCGATAGGTAGCTATTGACAACTCGACAGCCACGCGACTAATTTTCAAAGAGAGTTGTAGAGGCAAAAAGGGAGGTGCAAACCATGAAGTACCTACTCACGATAGCCTTAGCTCGTACACCCGATTTATGTATGATGATGCCTCAAAGAGCCTCAGGTTTAGATTTATCGTCGGGCTTCGGTACGATTGCCCGCATTCCGTGTTTGTCGCCACAGGCTTCATCTGCATTGAGATGCCGAATTCGATATTTATCGATTTCACCCAAGGCCGCCGCCTCAATTCTGTGATTATACAGGGCATCCGCAGCCCGTAAGCTGGCTTCAAGCCGAGCACGTTTATCGTATAACTGCTTAGCTTCCGCTAAAAGGTTAGCCTCGAGATTGGTATCGATGATTTTAGGCATTGGTAGGCCTTTCCTCTGGAATTGAGGTGAGCAGAAAACGCAATAAGGAGGCCAGGGCTAATGCAGGATATTTCCTTGAAAATAGGCACCTTAGCTAGGGAAATACATTTGACAATATAGACTCGCAGTGACGATTGTGACACGCAGTGTCAGATCGATAATGACAGAACCGGCGAGACTTAGGCCCGGAAATCCGGTATCCGATCATCCACCCCAACAAATGATAGTGTCGAAAAGGAGCGGCGACTATGTCATCATGCTCATATGGTAAAAAAAGCAAAAAAGAAAATCAGGAAGCCGAGTCAAAAAACTACCGATTGGGCGATAGGCCTGCCGTTAGATTTTCCCAAACCGAAACGACAATCACGCAAGCGCGAGCCTAACGAGCCTAAGTAGATTCGCAGCGTCTGAGTTTATTTTGAACGCGCCATGGATCTCGGTGCATAGTTCCACACCGAACCGAACTAACCCCGTCCGATCTAACTCGATGGGCTGCACCAGCTGCGTTCGCTCAATGCTTGTGATAACTCCCATTGCGCGTCTGGCCTTTTCGATTATTCTGTCACCATTCATGGGACTCTCGAAGGCGAGAACCATTGTCAGCCAGGCGGAAAATTAAAAAGCCGACCTCGTGTCATAGGGACCCACGGGCGATCGGCTCTTGGTTACATGTTTCTCGGAAGCGTTGCGGAAAAGGTGACGCAAATATCCCGCTGTCCAGTCTTAACGATAAATCCGGACGCTGCACCTTTTAGGCTTCCGTGAGCATCCGCAGGCCAAGCGCTTCATCGATCCTAAATCATTTTCTAATCAGCCAGACCTAGCTGGTCGCTTTCGGATTTACTGACAAAACGATCGTGGCGGTTCTTTTGCCAACAATCTTCATTATGCTCGCTGCAGACCGGCAATTCTTGTCCGTAGCTAATTGTCGACAGGCGTTGGCCATCGATTCCCAGGGTTGTCAAATAGTCCTTCGCCGCTTCCGCCCGTTTGGCTCCCAACGCAAGATTATACTCGGCCGTGCCGCGCTCGTCGCAATGACCCTCGATCTGCACGGACGCGGAGGGATTTTGTTTCAGCCATTCGGCGTCGGCTTGGAGAGTTTCCCGCCCGCTCGAATTCAGATCGTAACGGTCGAATTCAAAATAGATGTCCTTGAGCGGACTCGAACGGTCCGTGCCGACAGGTTTCCCCTGTTGTAGCTGATCTAAGCTAGAAGATTGGGCAACGCTGGCGCTGGCGAACGGTTTACTGGCCGGCTCGACATCTTCTTGTGCGTGAGCCGCTGCCAGTGGCTTTTCAGGCGGTTTGCTTGCCGAGCAACCGGTCAAAGCCAACAGCGTGGCTGCGCTAAGACCCAGGCAAAATTGCCAAGCGCAATAACTTATCTCACGGTTTTGATAACTCATGTTGTTTTCCTCCTCTTTTATTGACCAAATTTGGACCGAAGAAACTTAAATACCCCAGCAGGGCAAACAAAGTCCTGATTGTCTGATGACGCTGACTCGCCGCTACTTATCGCTACCAATGCGGTTAACAATTAGCGTGCCGAGTGGTGTGATAGTCTTACACAAATTGTTCACCTGAAAATTAGGACAAATTTTAGACCGTCGAAGAAAATCCCGTGACAGAGTGAGGCGCTCGTGCGTCCTTACTGCGGCTTTTTTGCAAGCACTGGGCGACCTCCGCCAATAGCGCGGCGAGGAGCGGAATGAGCAAGAGGACAAATGTGAGATAGTAACGGGCGTGTCTAAGTATTGCAAGCGGCTTGATTAGCCAGGGGCGCTAACGATGAGATGAACGGCATTGGCTTTGAACGTCACAGTCACCTGCTCCCCTTTCGATAGACCGAGTGTGAGCCACTTGGTTCGGTCCATCAGCGCGATCAGACAAAACGCTCCACAGTCGACGGTTATGCGATGATGCGTCACATCAAGCGACACATTGAGGATCTCACCTCTGAAGCGATTCGCACCGGGCTCCGGACAATTCGTCCTATCGATGTCGACAGCATCTGAGCGCAGGCAAACGACGACGTTTGATCCGACCCGGAAACTTCCAAGACAGCGAATGCTCGCGCCATTTACGCTAACCAGAGAATCCTTGCCTGCCGGTCCATCGACGCGGCCGGACAAGCGGTTCTCGATGCCGACGATCTCGGCCACGGCTTCAGTTGCCGGCCGCGAAAACACCTCATCGCGCGCCCCGATGTGAAGCAACTCGCCGGATTTCAAAACTCCGATCCGGTCGGCCAACGAGTAAGCTTCGTGACGCTCGTGAGTCACAAAAATCGTCGTAATGCCAAGCTCTCTCACGATTTCCTGGAAGTCCCGCAGCAACGTTTCACGACTGGTTGGATCGAGCGCTGAGAACGGCTCATCAAGCAACAAAAGTTCCGGCTCGAGTACGAGCGCCCGTGAGAGGCTGGCGCGTTGCGCTTCGCCGCCGGAAAGCGTGCGCGCGCTACGGCTGGCGAGATGGGCAATGCCCAAGCGCTCGAGCCAAGGATCGAGACGCAGTCTAGTCTCTCGCTCGGCGACGCCGCGCAGCTTCAAACCCAGAGCTGCGTTCTGATAAACCGTCGCGTTGAGCAGCAACGGTTCCTGAAACACCGTCGCCATACGGCGTCGTGTCGCCAACTTGTTAGCGGAGTCTATCCCCATCCCGCGAAAAACAATCTCCCCGGCGTCGGGAGTTTGCAGCAAGGCGATGACTTTCAGCAAAGTCGTTTTCCCTGCGCCGTTGGGGCCGAGCAGCGATAGGATTTCGCCCCTTGCGATTTCGAGCCGGGGAATTTTGAGAACGGTCTGGTCGCCGTGGCGAACAACGACGTCGCGCAGCGCTAGGAAACTTTCGGCCATCGAAGCTGCTCCCGCTGCTGGATGCGAGTGAGAATCAAGTTGATGGCAAACGTCAGGGAGAGCAGAATCACGCTCAAAGCGATCGCGATATCGAAATTGCCCTTGCCGGTTTCGAGCACCGTCGCGGTGGTCAACACCCGCGTCTGGCCGCGAATATTACCGCCCACCATCATCGACGCGCCTACTTCTGAAATCACCCCTCCGAAACCAGCCATCACCGCCGCCAACAGCGGCAGTTTCGCCTCCTTGCAAAGCAGCCAGAGTAGCTGCGGCTTCGAGGCGCCGATGCCGAGCAGCTGCAAGCTCAGTTTAGGATCGAGACTTTGAAAGCTGGCCATCGTCAAGCCGGCAACGATCGGAAAGGCGATAATCACTTGGGCGACCACCATTGCCGCCGGCGAATAGATCAATTCGAGAAAACCCAACGGTCCGCTGCGCCAGAGAAACAGCGACACAAAAAGCCCGACGACCACGGGTGGCAATCCCATGCCGGTATTGACCAGAGCGACGGCAATCGAGCGGCCGGGAAAACGCACCGTCGCCAGGGCAACTCCGATCGGCATGCCGAGCAAAAGCGAAATGCCAGTCGCGCCGCCGGAAATTTTGAGCGAAAGCCAGGTGATCGCCCAGACTTCCGCGTCAAAGCCGAAGACCAAGTCGATCGCTTTCGCTAGCCCTTGCCAAATTAGCTCCACGCTAGGCCCCCAGATCTTCCTCTTTTTTGTCGGCAACGGGAACGAACAGAGACTGACCGAACTTCTCCACGCCGAAACTCTTGATCACGCTCTGCGTCTGCGGCGCGATCATGAAATCGGCAAAAGCCTTGCCGCCGACGGTGTTGATGCGCGGCCCATTGGCCGGATTGACCTCCATTACCGAATAGATATTCAGCAGCGCCTTGTCCCCTTCGATAAGAATCGGCAAGCTTACCCGCTTGCCGAGCGCGAGCCACGTGCCGCGGTCGGTGATCGTGTAGGCGTTGCGCTCGTTGGCGATCCCTAGAGTCGCGCCCATACCCTGCCCGGCCTCGATATACCATGAGCCCTTCGGCTCGACACCCGCCGACTTCCACAAAGCTTTTTCCAACACGTGCGTGCCAGAGTTGTCGCCGCGCGAGACAAAACTTGCTTTTGCCTGCTCGATCGCTTTGAGCGCGGCGCTGGCGGTTTTCGCCGTCCGAATCTTCGCCGGATCTTCCTTCGGCCCGATGATGACGAAATCGTTGTACATCACCAGCCGGCGATGCAGCAGCTTGCCATCGGCGACATACTGTTTTTCCAAACTCGGGGCGTGCACCAGAGCGACATCGGCATCCCCTTTTGCCGCCAGCGCCAATGCCTGACCGGTGCCCACCGAAACCGTCTTAACGGAGTAACCGGTCTGTTTCTCGAACAGCGGGATCAAGACATCGAGCAAACCAGAATCCTGCGTGCTCGTAGTCGTCGACAGAATAATGTTGCGGCTGGCGGACTCCGCGCTTTGCGCTCCCGATCTCCAGCCGAAGGCCAGCAAGGCTACGAACAGTAACGAGCAATACAACGATTTTCGCATCGGTGAACTCCTGTTTTCGGCTAGTTCGAACTAATGATTCGGCCGGACTCGCTGACATCATAGCCGCCGAGGGCGTTGACGCGGCCGCGAAATTCGCGCGAACCAACAATGCCGAGCAAGATCTGAATGCCATTGGCAAAGAAACGTTCTCGCGGGACTAGCAAGTCGAAACGCTCCCGCGTCAGCGGTAAAAATTCGAGCCCGAGCAACTGCGCCGCGGTTCGGGTTGCGAGACCAACATCAGCATCACCTTTCAGAATACGCAGGCCGGTTTCAAGGTGCGTCGACACCGTCGTCTCGTAACCGGAGATTTTCTTAGTGTTAACGCGAGCACGCGCCAGTTCTTGATCCAAATAAATCCGCGTTCCCGAGCCGGCTTGGCGATTGACCAGACGAAGTTTCGGACGCGCTAAATCGCGCACTGAGCGAATTTCTCTCGGATTGCCCGGCGGCACCAACAATCCAAGCTCGCGATAAAAAAGCTCGACGACAACGGCATCACGCGGCAATAAATTTTCACGCGTGCGCTTATCCTCGATCTTGCGAGGCGGCTCCAGCAAGTGGGCCGTGGCGAAGTCGGCAGTTCCGTCGCGAATCGCGGCAAGCCCGCCACTGCTGCCTACTATCGTCATAAAAAACGATGCGGGACGAGTCTGCGCTTCATAAAGATCGTGAAGAATTCCAAGACTCGGATCGTCGCTTCCGGCCGCCAATAGAAACGAACGCTCCGGGACCGAGCGCATCCCACCGGCTTTGCCGGAAGCGCTTTGCTCGATCCATTGATCGATCAGCTTTTTTGGGAAAGTCCATTTGCCGGTTACCCGCGTGCAAGGGATCTGCCCCGCTTTGGCGAGAAAGTAGATTTTCTTTTCATTGATACCGAGGTAGCGCGCGACCGCGCGCACGTTCATGAGATCCGCGAAGTATTCCTTTTCCATCGACACCCCTTTAGCAGCTTTTCTTCGGATAGGCAAAAATACTTACAAATACTTACAAATATTCCTAGATTCTGCGGCAACCTGAAGATAGACGCCGTGGACGGTCATCTGAACAAGATATCGACACGAGCCGCATGGCAAGTAGCACATAGGCGGCTGCACCCGGCGGACGTCGTAGTCGAGAAAGAAGAAATAGAGGACTATTATGGCTTTCGATCAATCAGAAGATTACCAGGCGAGCTCGATGCCGTATCGCAAACCATTGCCGCGATTATATAAGTAGCAGTGATGATACCGCACGCTAGCGATTCAGCAAAATCTCTTCGCGCAGTTGCTGACAGGTTTACCAAACTGCACCGCGCTTTCTTTTGCGCCTACACATAACTAGGCACAATGATATCGTCGGCAGCTCTATTGAAAATAGCTATCGATCGTTTCGAGTTCCGCTCGAGTTGATGGACGGACACTTCGTAGCGTTAAAGAATAACAAAAAGAGCGCTGGATTTATTCTTTCACCGATTCTCTCATCCCGACGCCCGCGTGCCGTAGTGCTAAGACCCTGGATGTTCTGTAAGAGATTTCGCTAACACTGTCTGGGATTCAATGACAGCTGAATGTTAGTTAAACTCGATTTTACGAGATATCTCGCGCGGTTCTGAAGTGGCATAGGCCTTGCTCCTTTAGTCTGTAGAGTCGAAAAATTTTTTTGAGGAGGTATAAAATGCGAAAGAATAAATTTTCAAGGGCGATATTCATTGGAAGTGCAGTGACCCTGTTAGCTGCTCCGGTATGGTCGCAGGAAGTTCCCGGGGAACGCAAGCAGCCGGATCGTAATTTAACTCGGCCGAGTGAAGGTGAGGAGAACATTCCCGGCGTCAGGGGGCAAGGCACAACTGAATTATCTAAGAGCGACTTCATGAAGGTGGAACAGGCCTTAAAGGCGAAAGGATTTGATCCGGGGAAGATCGATGGCATTGCGGACGATTCGAGCCGAGGGGCTGTACGCGCTTTTCAAAAAGAAAAAGGTCTGACGGTTACGGGCACGGTAGATAGCCGGACAGCCGATCAGCTTGGTGTCACCGTCTCGAAAGCGTCAAATTCTCCGGGCAGCCAAGGTACGCCAAAGGGCGAGGGCCGTAGCCAAGGGCGAGACAGCGATACTAGCATACCGCAAAGCAAATAAATCCTCTGGGATTTGGCAAATAAAAAATAAACGCAGTCCGAAGCAAGCGGGTTTCGTCTTCGGACTGCGTTTATTATCTAGCAGGTTTTGCCATAAAGTTTTTTTACAAGGCGGCAATGGCCGCGATCTCCGCGCGCGGTGTTGCAGGGAATTTTAACGATTGAGCAAGAAATTACTTATAGGGTTTATCAAACTGCATCGCATCCATTCACCCCTTCGTTTGGATATCCAACTCCGGGTAACGTGGCCGCATTCGCGCTGTCGGAAGGGTTCTACCGCTCTCGGAAAAATATTCTTTGCACCGGTTCCGACAAAATGTAATCAAGGAACAGCGCGGCGCAGGTTTCGTCTTCATCCTGCGTTTATTATCTAGTGGCCCCGATCTTGATCTCGTTACGATAGCATTCCAGAACCCTTTACCACAGCGCGAAGTGCGGCCACCATGCCGCGGAGTGAGTTACTCGCCGACGCAGTTTCATAAACCCTATCAGCAATAAATTCCCTCCCAGACGAGCGCGGGCCAGCTCCGCCTTGCCCATCATGTTGACTAGCGAAAGTTGAACCAGCAACGGCCGTAGGCCGCCGAACCGCCAACGATGAGCAGGCAGTCCAAATGAAGTCCGCGCATCATCTTGCGGATATTGGCGTAGCGCCGCTCGTACTCGCCTTTGGAGAAGCGCGGGTAGGGAAATCGTTTTTGCATCCGTTCGAGTTCGTCGTCGGGTATTAGCATCGGTCTGCCGGTCTGTGTAGAATGAGGGGAACTAGATTATGAGCGGAGGTCGTACAAGCGCGCGCAGTTGTCCCAGAGAATTTTGCGCCGGCTGGTATCGCTCAACTCTTTGATCTCAAAAAACTCGTCCAGTGCGTGCGGAAAGTGCGCGTCGATGTGCGGATAATCCGTCGAGATTAAAATCGAGTCGTCGCCAATCCGTTTGATCACGTCGGTGACGAGATATTCGTCGGGATCGATGGAGATAAAGCACTGCTGCAAAAAGTACTCGCTCGGTTTGCGCGACAGCGGCACGTCGGCCAATGGGCCGTGTAACTTGGCCCGCTCATCGAGACGATAAAGCAACCAGGGCAGCCAGGCGCAATTGCCTTCGAGAAATGCCACGCGCAGCTTGGGAAACTTTTCCAGGACGCCGCCGGCACAGAAGCTCGAAACCGCCTGAATCAACTCCACCGGATTGCGCAACGCCAGCGCGACTATATTGGCGTTGGGATGACCGAAAAACTTATTCGCCACCTGGTCCTGTTTCGGCCGCGCCGGCGGGTGGAAGCAAAGCGCCAGCCCGCGCCTTTCGATCTCTGCCCAGAGCGGATCGAAATAACGATCGTGAATCCGCTTGCCATTGATCGGTTCGGGACAGAGCGACAGTGCGCGGATGCCCAATTGCTCCGTTACCCGGCGCACTTCCGCTACGGCGAGATCGACGTCGTGCAGTGTGATCAGCGCCGATGCTTTCAAGCGGTCAGGGTTCACTTTGCAGAAATCGGCGATCCAACTATTCCACGCCCGGCACAGCTCATTGGCGTAATCCGCTTCTAAAGTCTCGTCGCAGTGGAGCGGCGAAGTGCGAAACAACACGGCGACATCCAATCCTTCGCGTTCCATCGCCTCCACCTGAGACACCGCGTCGTAATCCCGCGCCACGGCGAAATCGTAGCGGTCAGCAACCTGCTTTTGACCATGGTCGATGACATCCGTGATCGCGCGCAGGGTCTCGCCGCCGCCCAATTTGAATTCCACCCGGCCGTGTTTACCGTTGCGCCGCCCCGTGGGAATCCGCTCGCCCCACTTCGGGTCCATGTACCGATCATACAAGTCGGCCGCATCGTAGACATGCATATCGCTATCAAAGGCACGAAATCCGTTCTTCATATTTTTCTCCGTCTTATGGTGGCTGGCGGTTGGATCCGTTCTTGTTATTTCTTTGGCAGGAATAGCTCAGCCAATTTGGCCATCACCGCCGGCGGTATTTTCTTGAATCCCGGCAATGGTCGCTGCCAGATCTTCCCCGGTCATTGGATCGACCTCTTGTTGGGCTGTTTTGGCGTCGGCCAAAAAGGCGGGGTCGCGTAGCGTCGCTTGCAGGGCTGTCCGTAAGATTTGTACTTTATCTTTTGGCGTACCCGGAGGGGCCGAATAGGCCAGCGTAATCGCGTTTAGATCATGAATCCCGACTTCAATCAGCCGCTTCGCTTCTTCGGTTTTGGCGTAGTTTATGGCCAATGGAACTTGCGTAAGTTCGGGAATGGATTTCCGATTGGTTTGCACAACGACGGCCACGTCGCCGGCTTCATATTGTCTGCGCCAACTGCTTTTCAAACCTTGCCAACTCGTGCACTGGCCGGCCAACTCGCCCGCTTCGGCAGCCATGGTAATCTCGGCGGTGCCTTTATAGCCTTGAACCAATTGGATGGGCAGTCCCAATGCTGCTTTGAGAATCGATGAAATGTCGTCCGGCCGAGTTCCCGGAACCTGGCCGCCCAGTTTGACGGGTGTCTTAGACGCAAACCATCTTTCCATACTCGTAATGCCGCTCGCCTTGGTGAAAGCGCAAAGAAAAGTCTGTTGCACCGGCACGCCGATCCATTCGAACTTCAATGGATCGAAATCCATGCCCGTGCCGCCCAGGAATTTTTGTAGCGTCAGGCTACCCACCCATACGCCGATGGTGAGACCGTCAGGTTTGCTGCGATTGTAAAGATGGTTCGCCGCGATCAAAGTTCCGGCGCCGGTCATGTTCTGAACAACCACGATCGGGTTGCCGGCCAGGTGACGAGCGATATGACGCGCGACGATCCGCGTCATCGTATCGAAGCCTCCACCGGGCGGCGCACCGACGAGAAAGGTGAGAGTCTTGCCTTTGTAGTAGGACTCCTGCGCCAGAATCGGTGCGGCGAAACATAAGACAGGCGCAATTGTCAAGCAGCATCTGATACGTCCCATGATATCACCCGGCGATTGGTCACAGATAGACAATGCAATGCTCCCCTGCTCCATCACTCCAATTCTGCTTACTTCTTGATCCCCAACTCCTTCTGCACTTCTCTGATGATCTGAAGTCCGCGACTTCCGAGTTCGCCACCGGCCGCTCGATCTTCATCGCCTCCCGGCCCTGATCGACGACGAGCTTTAAGCCGCTTTCCGAGATGCCCCCATCTTCGCTGAAAATCTTCCAGGTCGAATCGTAAGTCGCCGCTGCGCTCTCCCGATCGACCTTGACCCAATCCATCAGGGTTTGAATCGTCCCTTCGCGATTGGATCGCACGAAGCGATTGGCCCGTAGCATTGCTTTGACCATGCGTTTTACTTCATCCGGCTTTTCCTTGAGTTTTTTTAGGTTGGTACCGACACCGGTAAAAGGCAATTTAAAATGTTCATGGAACCGCGACAGTACGCGATAGCCGCTCCGGATGGCATCTGTATCAGTCGGCGGCGATAGTACGGCAACATCGACGATGCCTTCCTTCAACGCCGCATAGCGCCCTCGCTCGGCGCCCAGTTGAATAATTTTTAGTTCTTTTTCCGGATCGACTCCGCCTTGCTTCATCATCATGCGCGCCGCGACATCGGAAGTCGCACCATAGTTGCTCACCGCAAGAGTTTTGCCTTTCAAATCGCGAATCGTCTTGTATTCCGGCCGCGCGATCAACAGATGAGTCGAGCTGTCCATGAAACTCGCCACCACTTTCATCGGCAGTCCGCGCAAAGCGCCGCGCACCACGGAGGCGAACACCATCGTGTAGTCGATGTCGCCGGTGCTGAGCGCCGTGACCGACACGTTGGCGTTCATGCGGATCAACTCGACGTCCAAGCCTTCGTCGCGAAACATGCCGCGCTTGAATCCCAACCCAGCGGTTAAGAAAGACACATCGATCGCTGAGATCGACATGCGCACTTTGTCAGCAGCCTCGGCGCCGCTACTGGAAATCATCAAAGCGAGAACGACGGTTGCAAGATATTTCATAAAACAAGCTCCGCGCGCTAGCGAACTTTCCTTATTGATTTGCCGGACGAAAGAATAGTCGACGATGTCGCGCAGCGTGAAATCTTTCTTGACGCCGGTCTCTTGTTTGGTGAACTCCAAAAGATCCTTCAAGACCGCATCGCTCACCGTGCCGTCGTCGCTCAGGGCTTGGAGAACGATGCGGTGAGTTTCCTCGGCGGAAGCCGGATCGAGGCTGAACTTTCGGCCGATAAATTCGATCACGTCTTTCTTGTCCTCTTTGACCGCCTTGAGTGACCGGACGAATCCGCGCAACATCTTTTTGATCTGCTCGGGATTCTTTTCGATGCGCTCGCGCGAAGTGGCGAGTCCCGTCAACGGCTGCGACAAGACTTTGCCGGTGAAAATCAGCTCCTTGAAACCCTTTTGCTTCATGCGAATATTCCAAGGCACCGGCATGATCGACGCCTCGACTGACCCGGCTTCCATCGCCGCCATGCGGATCGACGCCGCACCGATGACGATCAAGGTCACATCCTTTTCCGGATCGACACCCAAGCGCCCTAAGCGATGCCCGCGTAGCCAAGGCTCCGGTGCCGCTCAGCGAAGCCACGGCGACTTTTTTACCCTTGAGGTCCTGCCCCGATTGCACCCGCGGGCTGCCCATCAGATAAAACAGCAAGCTTTTGAAATCGTGCGACAAGACCTTCATCGGCAAGCCGCGCACCGCCGCGGTGATCGCCGTGCCCGCGCCATACATATAATCGACATCTTTGCCGCCGACCACCGCGCTGACCGCAAGCTCGCCGCGCAAGACACGAAATTGGAGATCGATGCCTTCACGCCGGTAAAAACCCTTCTCGATACCGTAAATCAGCGGTGTGATGCTGATGCTCTCACTCGAATGGGTGATGACGAGCTTTTCCGGTGTTTGAGCGGGCGTTACTTGACCGCTAAGCAGAATCGCTAAGACGCTACAGCTAAAAATATCCATCGATGCTTCACGTCAAAGTTTCGCTCCTTTGTAGATTGAGTATGAGTCGCCTCATTGCTCACCGTCCATGCTTTCACCCGGCGCTTCCTGGCATTTTCTCCTGTGACAAAATACTCGCCGCGCACCGCCATTTCGGCTTCCTCGCTCATCTTCCGCCGTCCATGCCCCCAGGCTGTAGCCGAACCAAGGTTTTCTCGGCGTCAGCTCGGGCAAGCCTAACTCTTCCCAAATCTCTTTGGCGTTTTCCATGAATTCTTTGCGTGGCAGGGACACCGGCGGATACGCCCAAGGCCGAGTCGCGTTGATCAATAGCGCAGAAGTCGACGACACCCGGCTGACATGACTCGGCACGCCGGGCGGATACGCCGACGGATCGAGACCCGGAGATTTGCCGTGGGCGACGGCGACGTCCTTTTCCGGCCGCACGTTATAACAAATCGCCCAATTGATCATTGCCGGATCCCAGATATCGATGTCGTCGTCCACGGCCACGCAGATCTTTGCGTAGCTGCCGACAAAACCCGCGCTGGCGTTGAGCGCGCGCCACGCGTCGGCCTCGGTAGGATTTTTCATCTTGATCACGCAATACGCCTGGCCGCTGCCGCTCACCTCGTCGTGGATCGCCACGTCGGTCACCGCCGTGTTGCCGCTATCGACGCGAAGAAACTTGTAGATGACCTTCTCCGTGCCGGTATGCTTGATCTTGCTCGACTCGCTTGGCGGAAACTGGCTCATCAGCGCCGTATAGATCGCATCGCGCCGGTGCGTGATGCAAGTGACATCCATAAATGGCGACACGCCGCGATGGCCCATATAGCCGGGATACTCGCCAAACGGTCCCTCGGGTTCGATCCACTCCGTCGAAATTTTTCCTTCAATGACGATTTCGGCTGTCGCCGGAACCAGCAAATCGACCGTCTTGCATTGAATCACGTCGATCGGCTCACCGGCGAGTCCGCCCGCCAGCCGATACTCGTCGAAATCGTAGGGCAGCTTGGCCGTGGCGGCGTAAGCGATCACCGGCACCACGCCGATGACGATGGCCGCTTCGAGCGAAATCCCTTTGGTTTTGCATTTCTGCCAGTGGGTGCCCATGTGCTGGCCGAGGAACAGTCCGCCATTGCGGTTCGGCGCCTTGATCTGGCTCCGGTAGTTGCCGATGTTATAGGTGCCGGTCTCCGGATCTTTAGTTACCCAATTGGCCGACGTCAGATAGGGCGCGTTGTCGAAGCCCGGCGTCGATATCGGCACCGGCAGCATGTCGAGCCCATGACCCTTCAACAGATCATCGCCCTGCCAAATCGCTTCCTGTGCCGGACCGGCGCCGATCTTCGCGGGCGCGAGCGGGCGCATCTGCGCGTTGGTCCAGCGCTCGTGGATCTGCTCCGCTTCACACTGGAGACCGAGAGCATAAATTTCCGTCGATGCCGCTAGCGTGCCGACTGTGACGGGCATGGTGTATCGTTTACCTTTGACGTCGATCACGTTCTCAAACAAAAATGCCTTGCGCTTTTTCTCCTCCAGTCCGCGGAACTGCCAGCGCACCAGCGGCATCAATTGCGTGTCTTTGTTGATTTGCTTCTTGATGCGAAAGAGCTTGTCCCGCTCTTCGAGCGCCTTTAAATGCTCGCGCACGTCTTTGTAATAACCGGCCATGACGATCTCCTTTTGAAAAAGCGATGACGGCTTTCAAGCAACAGCCGTTCTAGAATTGCGATTGCTCATTCTGTCATTTCGACCGCAGGGAGAAATCTTTCCGGGCTCTTTCGGAAAGATTCCTCACATTCGTTCGGAATGACAGAAGCTGCGGCCATACAAGTTTCGGGCTAAACGGCTTGACACGTTTTGAACGACTTGAACGGGTTCAACTCTTCTCTGATCACAAATCCAGAGTATTCGGCGCAAACAAATCTTCCAGCGCCATCTTCCTGTCCGCCAACCCTTGCTCGTGGAGATAAGTCGCCAGCGTTTCAACCACATGGCGATTTTTCTCCAAGCCGTAGGGCCACGGATCGTCGCCAAGAATCTGTTGCTGCTCCTCGCACCGGTCCGCGGAACCACGCCAAGCTGATCTTATAGGGCGACAAATCCTTCAGCCGTGCGTAGGCGTCTTCTTTGGCGCGCTGAAATGCCTTGAACAGGCTGCGCGCGATCCAGGGATGCTCTTCCCATACGTCTTGCCGCAGAGCAACCGAATGCATGATCGGGAAAATGCCGGTCTTCTTATAATACTCCGCTTCCACTTTCGGCGAGTCCTGGAACAAACGGCGGATATGCGGCGGCGGATTAAACAATGACGGAAACAGACTGGGAACCATGATGGCATCCAGCTCGCCGTCAAAGAACATCTGATCCGGCTTACGGTCCGGTGTGATCTGCTTGACCTTGTAGCGTTTGGGCAGCTCCATCGCCATCCGCGGGTGCGGCGTCCAGAGATGCCATTCGATGTCATCGAGATTGACGCCGTATTCGTGTTGCAGCATGCCGCGCATCCACACGGTCGCGGTTTGTTGAAATTCGCCCAAGCCGACGCGCTTGCCCATCAGGTCTTTCGGCTCGCGAATGCCGCTTTTTGTGTTGATAAAAATATAAGAATGGCGAAACGCCCGCGCCGGAAATACCGGGATCGCGGTCAGCGGTTTTCCCATCGTCTTCGATGTGATGTAGGAAGACAAAGAAATCTCCGAAGCATCGAAATCGTAGTAGTTCAGCATGCGCGTCCAAATTTCCAGATGCGGCAGCACGAGCCAGTTAAGGTCGATCCCTTCCGGCTTGATCGAGCCGTCGATTAGCGGATGAGTGCGGTCATAGTCGCCGCAGGCGATGGTGAGTTGTAGTGACATCTTTGCTCCTCTTCTCAGCTACTCTCTTGACGCGAAGTCCCTGCCCTAATCCGTCATTCCCGTGAAAACGGGGAGGATCCAGGGAGAGGGCGGACACATAGGTCCGCCCCTACGGCGAACCTAGAACAACCTGGATGCCGGCCGGAGTCGAAGGGCATGACGGACTTTACCATCCCCGATTGAAATCTTACGGATGCACGTCCTGGGTAAACCAATCCGACGGGACCTCGCGGCCGTAGCCCTTCGCCTTTGCCGCGTCGAAAACTTTTTTGCCGACAGCGGCGAATTGCGCGCCCATGCCGAGGTTGTTCACGAAGCCGGTAATCTGACTGTCGGATTCGCGCCCTTTGATTTGGCCGGAGACCAGATCCGCAAGCGTCGGCAGCGACTGCCAGTCGATGCCGCGATCGGTCGGATGATCGCGCAGCTTGAAATCTTCGCGCTCGAAATGCGCCAGCGCCGACGAAGTGACGTTGTTCTCGGTCGCATGAGTGTGGACCACCAGCGGATCGCAGGTCCGCAACGCCTCGTCGTCGAATTCGTCGCGCTGCATCGCGCTGATATGCATCCCTTCCGCCAAGGCCCATTTGCCGAGAAACGGCGTGCGCGAATTCGTCGACGTGATGATGATGTCGACGTGCTTTGACCGCTTCTTGATAAGATTCGACCGGAATAATTTCGACGCCGACCTGCGCGCTGGTTTCCTTGGCGAACTTTTCCCGATTGGCTTTGGTCGGACTGAACACTTTGATCTTTTTGATCTTGCGCGCTTCGCACACCGCCATCACCTGCGTGCCGGCCTGCCAACCGGAACCGATCAGGCCGACGATTTCGGCATCCTTGACGCGCCAAATATTTCGTCGACACGCCGTTGGCGCCGCCGACGCGAAAGCGCTGCAGGACGCCGTCGTTCATGATCGCCAGCAGCTCGCCATTGGCCGAGCTGAAAAGCAAAACGATGCCCATCCAGCGCTGCCCGGGAAGCATCGGCAGCTTCTCACGCCGCATGCCGCCGCCGGTGTCGCGCCAGGCGACGATGTCCGAAGAAAAGCGCAGCGCCGCGGTGCCGAAGTGCGGGCTGGCGCCGCTCATGCTTTTTAGATAATGCGCCATCGGCCCTTCGGCGCCTTGCGCCGCCGCCGTCGGGCTATGCACATCCGATCGTGGCGCGGTCACCGCCGCTCCTTCGCCCATTTCGCGGTAGAGAATCTCCAGCGCTTCCATGGTGTCTTTCATGGTGATCAGCTCGGCGATTTCGTCGTTGTTCAAAAACAATGGCATGAGCACCTCGTATTCGTGTCTCGCTCGCTCGTGGCCGTGCTTACGGATCTGACGAACACGCACCACGAACAGCGAGCACGGATTATTAATCCCGAATATCCTGCAGAAACCACTCCGTCGGCATCTCTCTTCCCAATCCCTTCTCCTTCGCCAGCTCGTACACTTTCCCCGCCACGGCGAAAGAACTGCGCGCCTTGGATGTTGCCGCGCTCGGAATAGGTAATCTGCTTGTCCGACGTTCGGCCTTTCTTCTTGCCGCTCAGAATCTCTTCGAGAAACACCGCGCGGTCTTCGGCAACGACGCCGTGGCCGCGCTTGCCGACGCGCTTCATCTGAAAGTCGGCATTCTCGTGCGGCTTAGCCGCATAGGTGATGTATTCGTCGGCCAAGCCAAACTCCGGCAGTCCCCAGGGATGAGGCGCGTTGCCGAGCCGCAGCGATACATCGATGCGGTTCAACGTATCGTCGTCCGGCTTGCCGCCGACGCAGGTGACGTGCGCGCCCTCTTCCAACCATTTGCCGTACACGATCGGCACCGAAGAGTCGGTGCAACCCGCGACGATATGGGCGCCTTTGTAGACATCGCGAGGATTGGCTAACGGGCACCACTTCCAGACCGTAGTTCTCGCTGATTTCTTTGGCGTACGCCTCGCGATTCGCTTTGGTCGGGCTGTAGACCTGAATCTTCTTGAGCTTGGGCCGCGCCAGCAGAAACGATTCGACATGCGAGCGCGCCATGCCGCCCGAGCCGATCATGCCGACGACTTCGGCGTCTTCGCGCGCCATGTATTTCGCGCCGATGCCGGAATCCGCGCCGACGCGCATGTGCTGCAAATAGCCGTCGTTGATCAGCGCCAGCGGTTCGCCATTTTGGATGCTGTTGAGCAAAATTAATCCGCAGAACCTGCCAGGTTGCACACAATATTTTTCCTGGGTAATCGCGCCCTGATATTCCTGCTCGTAGATCACGTCCGACTTCATCCGGATCGCGAAATAGCCGGAAGTCGAGCCGCCTTCCATGGTGCCCCACTGATAGATTTTCTTGGAATCCTGAGTCGGGATCTGAATATCGATGCGCGGCCGGCATACCGCTTCCTGGCGCGCCAGTTCACGGTAGGCCTGATCCAGCGCGTTCATGGTGACTTCCATGGTCAGCACTTGTTTGACGTCGTCGTTGTTTAGAAAAAGCATGTGTCTTGCAGTCCTTCGCGCTAATAAACTCATCTATGGATTTCGCCCCCACAACTTTGTAAAAAATCCCTCGTCGACAACTTCCTGCACCAGACTGTTGTCGAAGAACTGTTGCGGCTTTGCTTGCTTCGCCTTTGGATTGCTGCGCGCAATCTCGTCGAGCGTCACCTGAAACGCCGCGGTGGTAACGAACGGCACCTTTTCGATGAAATCGAGACCATACTTGATGCTGCCGTCGAGCATGCCCTGGTCCTTAATTTTCGTGTAGCGCTCGTAGATAGCGCGGGTTTGTTCTTTGCGCGTGTGCATGAAATGCACCGCCCGCCCGTAGGCGCGGATCATCGCCTTGACCTGCCCGCGCCGCTCTTTGACGAATTTCCGCGTCGTGGTAAAGCCCATGTGCATGAAGGGAATTTCTTCTTTGGCAAGGTTCGCCAGCACTTTCGCTCCACCTTGCTCGGCGACGTAGGCCATTGGGTGCGACATCATCGCGGCGGCAATGATTCTCTTCGACAACGCCGCGGCGATTTCCGGCATGCCGCCGATTTGCACGAAGGCCACGTCCCTGGCCGGTTCGAGCCCGTACTTGGCAAGCAGCATTCTCATGCCGAAATCGCTGGAGCCGCCAAAACGGGAAATTCCCACGGTCTTGCCTTTCAAGTCGGCAACGCTTTTTATCTCCGGCGACGCCATCACATAGAAAGCCACGACGTTGGCCATGCTACCAATGGCAATCAAGTCGCCGCCCTGTAGCCCCGAGTCCACGACCACTTGGCTATTGGCGCCCGAGAATGCCACTTCCCCTGCGAGCGTAGCCTTCGCCACCGTCGGCGAGCTCAGCACGAAAATCAAATCGACATCGAGCCCTTCCTGCTTGAAGAAGCCGGCGTCGTTCATCACCCAAAAAGGCGAGTTGATGGCGCTCACTGAAGACCACGCCGCAACCAGCTTTTGCGTTTGCGCCGCGGTCACACTGGCCGGCGGCAAGACGCAAAGCGCTGTCAGCGCAAGAAACAGCCCTCGAAGGCAACCAGCAAAACGATGGGGTTTCACGGATTCTTGCCCCAAAGCTTGGCGAAAAAGCCCTCGTCTACCAGTTCCTGGACAATGCTGTTGTCATAAAACTGCTCCGGTTTGGCCTGCTTCGCTTTCGGATTGGTGCGGCCGATTTCGTCCAGCGTCACCTGAAAGCCCGCGCGTTTGACGAACGGGATTTTTTCCATGAACTCGTAGCCGTACTTGAGGCTGCCCTCGAGCATTCTTTGATCCCTAATCTTGGTGTATTTGGCAAATATCGCCAATGTTTCGGCCTGGCGATTGTAGAGAAAGTGCATCGCCTTGCCGTAGGCGCGCAAAAAAGCTTTCACCTGCGGCCGCTTGTCTTTGAGGAAGCGCTTCGTGGTTGTCAGCGTCAAGTGAACGAACGGAATTTCATCCTTGGCAAGATTGGCCAGCACTTTTGCGCCTCCCTGTTCGGCTACATAGACCATCGGATAAGACATTGGCGCGGCAGCGATAATTTTCTTGGAGAGCGCCGTGGCGATTTCCGGCATACCGCCTATTTGAATGAACGCCACGTCGCGATGGGCCGCGAGGCCGTGCTTGGCGAGAAACATGCGCATGCCGAAATCGGTTGCCGCGCCAAAACGAGAAACGCCGATGGTCTTGCCCTTGAGGTCAGCTACGCTGTTTATCTCCGGCGCAGCCATGACATAAAAAGGAACGATATTCACCGTAGCGCCGATAGCGACCAAATCCCCACCCTGCAGGCCGGAATCCGCGATCACTTGACTATTCTGCGCGCTGATAACGACTTCGCCTGCCAACGTCGCCTTGGCGGCGATGGGCGAGCTGGCGATATACATCGTATCGACGTCCAAACCTTCTTCTTTATAAAAGCCCGCATCGTTCATGATCCAAAACGGCGAGTTGAACGCGCTCACCGCGGTCCACGCGATCACGAGTTTTTCCGCACGGGCCATCGACTGGAAAAACTTAACGCCGCTACCATGATGCAAAAACTTACGAGCCATTTTCTATTCATCTTCCCAGTACTCCAACACTCCATTACTCCAGTCCCTACTGCGGATTCTTCCCCCACAGCTTCACAAAGAATCCCTCGTCGATGAGTTCTTGCACTAAGCTATTGTCGAAAAATTGCTCCGGCTTGGCGGTTTTGGCTTTGGGATTTTTCTTGGCGATATCGTCGAGTGTCACCTGGAAACCGGCCGGCTTCACGAGTGGGACCTTCTCGATGAAGTCGTAGCCATAGACGATGCTGCCCTCCAGCATGCCCGGATCTTTGATCTTGGTGTACTTGCTGAAGATCGCCTTGGCGTCTTCTTTTCTGGTGTGCATGAAATGCACCGCGCGAGCCGTAAGCACGCAGGTAAGCTTTCGCCTGCGAGCGCCGTTCGCGCATGAACTTGCGCGTCGTCGTGATGCCGACATGGAGAAATGGAATATTCTCTTTGGCGAGATTCGCCAATATGCGCGCGCCGCCTTGCTGCGCCACGTAGGCCATCGGCTGCGAAAATGCCGCCGCATGGACCGTTCGTTTCGACATCGCCGCGGCGATTTCCGGCAAACCGCCGAGTTGGATCAGCGGCACATCCTTGACCGGTTCGAGACCATATTTCGTCAAGAACATGCGAATCCCGACGTCGCCCGAAGCACCGAAGCGGGTCACGCCGACGGTCTTGCCTTTCAAGTCGGCGATGGTCTTTATCTCCGGCGTGACCATGATGTAAAACGCCACGACATTGGTGACACCGCCCATGGCGACGAGGTCCCCGCCCTGCAACCCCACGTCGGCGATCACCTGGCCATTCGCCGGGGAAATCACGATCTCGCCCGCGAGGGTGGCTTGCGCCACCGTGCCGGAGCTTGGGATGTAAACTAGTTCGGTCTCCAGTCCCTCCTGTTTAGCGAAGCCCGCATCCTGAATGATCCAAAAAGTCGCGTTGAGCGCGCTTATCGAAGAATAAGCATGAACAAATTTTTGCGCCTGGGCAGAGACCGGCAACAGCAGCAGCAAAACAAACAGACCATAAAATTTGTAGGAAATTTTTGCGGGATCAGTCATTCGGATTTCCTTGAAGGCCGTTTCTTTAGCTAGCAGTCGTATCGGCAGCTTGGATTTCTGTCAAGCAAAGCAATTTTATCCTTGAAATAAAAACGCGTCTATCCTATGTTCCGGCTAACTTCACATGAGTATTCGCAATCAAGCCGTCATTGTCGGCATCGGTGAAACGCCCACGGATCGTCTGGGATCGAAGCCCGGCGAGCCGCGCAAATCGAGCGCCGAATATATTTCCTGGGCCATGCGCCTCGCGCTCGAAGACGCCGGTCTCAGCTTGAAAGATTTTCAAGGCCAAGGTCTCGGCGTCACGATCCCGACCGCCTATCCCGCAGCCGTTCTGGCCCGAAGAAGTCGCGGAGATTCTCGGCATCACGCCGGGTTTACTGCAAGGCGGATCCACCGGCGGCGCGGGCGCCGTCTCGCTGCTCGGCGGCATGGCCGCAGCCGTCAATTCAGGGATGATCGATCTCGCTCTGGTCTGCGGATCGGCGGCGCCGTTCTCCGAACATTGGGGCGGCGGCATCCAGCCGGGCGACATGCGCGATTGGGAAATTCCCTACGGCACCATGGGACCGAACAGCAAGATCGCCATGGTCATGCGCCGCTACATGCATGAATACGGCGCGACCCTCGATCATTTCGGCAAGATCGCCGTCGCCGGCCGCTATCACGCAAGTCTGAATCCGCTCGCCTATCTGAAAAAGCCGATCACCCTCGATGACTATAAGAACTCGCGGCTGGTCGCCGATCCGGTGCGCTTGCTCGACTGCGTCATGCCGGCCAACGGCGGCCGGGCTTATATCGTGGCCTCTCCGGAACGCGCCAAGACGTTGCGCAAGAAACCGATTTACCTCAAAGGCTTCGGCGAGCGCAGCAATCCGTCCTACGGACCGCGCGCCGGCTCGGACGCGCTCGTCATGGGCGTCAAAGACGCCGGCAAGGTTGCGATGGAGATGGCCGGGGTTAAACACAGCGAGATTAATTTTCTGCAGCTCTACGACGACTACATCATCGTCGTGTACCTGCAGATCGAAGATCTCGGCTTTTGCGCCAAGGGCGATCTGAGCTTTTACGAGCGCACCGACTTTACTTTCAAAGGCCAACTGCCGATCCAGACCGGCGGCGGCATGATCAACGTCGGCCAGCCGTCCACCGCCGGCGGCACGCTGCACATCATCGAAGCGGTCCGTCAACTGCGCGGCGAAGGCGGGAAAGACAAGTGCCGAACGCGAAAACCGGACTGGTCAGTGGTCTAGGCGTTCTTCCCTACGGCAAAAACCTCGGCTGCTGCGCAGTCGCTATACTCGGCAACGAAGCATAACAAGTTATGGCTGAAGTAGACGTCAGAAAACCTTTGCCGGCGATCACCAACGAAGCCAAACCCTTCTGGGACGCGGCGGCGCAGAATAAGCTGCTGATGCAGCACTGCAAGGATTGCGGCGCGTGGGTCTGGACGCCGCGCCCGCTGTGCAACGAGTGCGGCAGCGAGCACATCGAGTGGACGGCGATGAGCGGCAAAGGTGAAATTTATTCGTTTACGGTCATCCGCCAGGTCGTCGGCCGGGCCGCGTCAAAATCCTTCGAGCCCGACATTCCCTATGTCGTCGCCTGGGTCGACCTCGATGAAGGCCCGCGCATGATCACCAACATCGTTGGCTGCCCGGTCGATCAAGTAACGCTCGGCATGAAAGTTTCAGTCGTGTTCGAGCAAGCCTCCAAGGATGTTTGGCTGCCCAAGTTCAAACCGGTTTAAACTTTCCCGCCGAAATCTCGACCTTCAAAGCTCCTAAACAATATCTGAGTTTCTTTACTGCGCTCCGCGGCTACTTCATCCAGCCGCTTGCCGAGCCACGATGAATCTATTCCGTCATTCCCGCATATCGCATTTAGCGCTACGCGGTTTCTCAAGAGTAAAGACATTAAAAACTTCGCTGTGCAAAACTTCGTGTCCTTCGTATTCTTCTGCCTGAAAGTTTTATAGCTTCGCAAATATTTCCGAGCAAAAGATTCCGGATTCCGCTATGCTGCATCGGGCTACGAAATGAGGCGTCCGGCAGGCACCCGACTAAACCCTCGATAAGATCTTCGGTGACAGCTTTGGTGAAGATCGGCTTCGCCTTCGACAGCATAACCTTATCGTTTCTGCTTCGCCAGCTCGTCCAAAATTGAATAATCATAAATCTGTTCCGGCTTCGGCATTTCTTTCAAATCCATATCGCGCTGATCGAGCTCGAACTCCAACTTCATCGAGCCCGGGGTGGTCCTGCCGTCCTTCGCCCAACCCTTGAGCATGCCATCGTAGACATAGCCCGCCTCGTCTTGATTGAGCGCAAGCTGCTTCATCAGCACCGGCACGGTTTTGTCCTTTTGCGTCATGATCACCCGGATCGCGTCGAGCACGGCTTGCACCGCCGGGCGGAAAAATTCCCGCTTTGTTTGCATGCTGTCGCGCGACATACCCAAGCCGCTTTGCGGTAATTCCAACTCGTCGGCGGCGCGCGCGAGCACGTGGAAACCGTGCTTGACCATGCGCACGGTTTCGACGCTATTGAGTATGGCAACCTGAACCGTGCCGGCGCTCAGCGCCGCGGCGCGCGCCGTCCCGGCGTTGACCACCTTATAGTCGTCCGGCTTCAAACCCTTGCGTCGAAGAATTTCGCCGAGCACCACGTTAACGGTCCCCTGCGGTGTGTAGGCGCCTATGGTCTTTCCCCTGAGCTGCTCTATGCCCGTTATGTCTTTGCTTGCTACCAAAGTGAAATCCGGCCGATTGAGCGCAACCAGCGCGACTCTAACGTCGAGACCGCGCAACGCGGCGCGGGCCGTCGACCCGATGCCGGTGTAAAAATGCAACTCGCCCGTCAGTAACGCCGTCAGGCCGGCGCGCGGTTCGAGAACCAGCACGCGCGCGTCGTAGCCGTAGCTCTCGAAAATCCCCAAATGCTTCGCGACATAGATTGGCGTCATGGTCACGGAATGGTTGGCCAGCGCGATATGCAACGGTCGGAGTTTGGGTTTTTGCTGAGCCGGCGCGCTCTCCGTCACGGCAAGCAGCACGACAGACAAACACGAGTGATTGCAACAAATTTCTCGGCCTCAACATCTGCAACATCTTGAAGTCCTCCTGAGTGATCCCGTCTAGTCCTCTTAACGGTGTGCCACTCCGGCTGTCAACCGAGATTTTTCTTCTCAGTTTATTCTTGTTTCGTTTCTGTATTATGCGCTATTGATTTGGCTGAGAGAGTTTTGGAGGAATTTGCATGGAAGAGATTCGCATCGTCGATACCACTTTGCGCGACGGCAACACCAGCTTATGGGCGCACAACATGACCACGGGCATGATGCACCCGGTGTTGCGGCACATGGATCAGGCCGGCTTCGATGGCATGGAGTTTTTTGTCAGCGGCCGTTTCAAGAAAGTCGTCCGCGAGCAGCGCGACAATCCCTGGGATTGGGTGCGCTACGGCCAAAAAGAAATTAAGAATACCCGCCTCCGCTATCATGGCGGGCTCAACAGCGGTTTCACTCTCACCCCTCGTTGCATTCCGCGTCTGATCATCGAGCGCGTGGTTCATTATGGCATCACGGTTACGCGTCTCTCCGATCCGTGGAACGATTACGACGTATTGAAGAATGAAGTCGCCGAGTTGAAAAACCTTGGAATGGATTCGGTGGTGAATATCATTTTCTCGATCTCGCCGCGGCACACGGACGAATACTACGCGCGCAAGGCCCGCGAAGCGGCGGCCATGAAACCCTACCGTGTTTGCTTCAAGGATGTCGGCGGCATGCTGACGCCGGAACGCGCTCGCACGCTGGCGCGCCTGATACTCGACAACTCCGGCGACGTTCCCGTCGAGTTCCATGCCCATTGCAATAACGGTTTGGCGCCGTTCAACGTGTTGGAAGTCGTCAAGCAAGGCATTCGCATTATTCATACATCGATCCCGCCATTGGCGAACGGTTCGGCCCAGCCATCGGTCTTTAACGTCGTGCAGAATCTCCGCGCGCTCGGCTATAAGCCACTGGTCAATGAAAAAGTCCTCGAGCCCGTCGAACAACATTTCCGCCGGGTTGCCGAAGAAGAAAGCCTGCCGATCGGTGCGCCGCGCGAATACGACGAGACCTGGTATCGCCACCAGGTTCCCGGCGGGATGATTTCCAATTTGCGGCATCAGCTCAAAATGCTCGGCAAAGAAGACAAAATGCCGAACGTGCTCGAAGAAATCGTCCAGGTCCGCGCCGAGCTCGGTTATCCCATCATGGTCACGCCGTTCGCGCAGTTCGTCGGCAGTCAAGCCGCTATCAACATCATGACTGGGGAGCGCTACAAAGAAGTCACCGACCAAGTGATTCAATATGCGCTTGGACTGTGGGGCAAAGAAGGCGTCGCAATACATGGACCCCGAGATCAAAGCGAAAATCCTGAATCGCCCGCGTGCCCGCGAGTTAGAAAAATTCGAAGTGCCGGATGTTTCCCTCGAAGAAGTAAGAAAACAATACGGCGGCCCCGGCCTCGCCGATGAGGAACTACTGCTGCGCTACTATGCCGGTCCCGAATTCGTCGATGCGCTTAAAACCGCGCCGCCGCGGAAAGAATACCTCGACGCGCGCAAACCCTTAGTGAAGCTGGTGGAAGAGCTGGTCAGCAAGCGCGACGCCGGACACGTTTATATTCGGCGGGATAATTTTACGCTATCGGCAGGGCGACGGGTTTAGCAATTCCTACTAGGACCCAATTGCGATTTTGCATTGCCAGTTACGTGCAATTCTTGCAGCTAGCGGCTTTATAAAAAGCTGGGCGTTCGCCGGATCGAGCACCGGCAGGCAAGATCACCTTAACGGATATTTTTCTTCTGGTTGCAGAGCTCTTTCAACCTCTGAATCCGCTGATCGATGACTCGTTCAACTTCGGCTCGATGGAGCTGCTTTTCCGCTGCATCGGAGATGCCGCGCAGTTGAAACTCCTGTTCGATTCTTTCCTCCCGGGTGGATTGCCAAACCGCGAGGGCTTCACACTCTTCGGGAACCCGCGCGTTCTGCGCCAGGGCAGCCGGGAGCCGGGCTAACTGAAAGATGACAAAAGCAGCGATTAAAAAATTATGCCTATCGCTTAGCATGGGCAGTATTGTAAGCGATCGGAGCGGGACGTGAAATCGTTGGCGAGCGAGTCGTCGAAGTTGCTATTTTTTTGCCAATTCATCGAGGATCGAAAAATCATAAACCTGTTCCGGCTTCGGTGGTTCTTTCAAGCCCATTTCCCGCTGTGCGAGGTCGAATTCGAATTTCTGACTGCCCGGTGTCGGACGGCCATCGAGCGCCCAGCCTTTCTGGACGATGTCCAAGATCAGACTCGCGTCATCATGGGATATAGAAAATTGCTTCATCAGCACCGGCAGAACTCTCTCTTTCTGTGTTGCGCTGATTCGGATGCTCTCCAGCACCGCCTGGACCACCAAGCGAAAGATTTCTCGTTTGCTCTGGATGCTGGCGACCGACGCACCGAGACCGCCGGTGGCGAGCTCGATCTCATCGGCCGCACGCGCAAGCGCTCGGAAACCCTGCTTCACCGCTTTGGCTGTCTCTAGTCCGTTGAGAACGGCGGCGGGAACGTTGCCGCTCAACAGCGCCGGCAGCCGGGCGGTGCCGACGTTGAGGATTTTATATTCATCCGGTTTGAGCCCCCGCTTGCGCAACAGTTCGATGAGAACGGTATTCACCGTTGCCTGCGCCGTGTAACCGCCGAGAACTTTGCCGCGCAGCTGATCGATACTGGTTATCTCTTTGGAAACCACCAGCACATGATCCGGCCGGTTCAGGCCGACCATAATCACACGCACGGGCACGCCCCGCAGCGCGGCGCGCGTGGTGGTGCCCGTAGCCGTGTAAAAATCCAGATCGCCGGTCATCAGCGCGGCCAACGCAGCGCGCGGCTCCAAGACCAATATTTGCGGCTCGAAGCCGTGGCTTTCAAAAATGCCCAAGCTCCGGCCGACGTAGAAATGAGTGGCGGCAATCGTGTTGCTGGGTAACGCGATTCTGAGCGGGCGCAGTTTCGCCTTTTGCTGTGCCATCGCGGATGCTGGCGAGAGTAAAATCGCGCCCGCCAGTGTAAAACCAACGAGCGCTCGACAACAGTTCGCAATTCGCTGCATCAAGCCTTCCTTTTTTGTCAGGCAAGGGCCGTACGGCGCCTCTCGAAAAACCTTCTGAAGATTGCGTAAGCACGAATACTTCGCAATAACTAGAAATCACTTTAATTTATGCCCACAATCTCCGCAGAATACATCGTCAGACCCGATTGCCGAGTTGCAACTCGGACAGCGAATTCCCGTGCCTGGCGGCGCGATGGTACGCGCTTGCTGTGCCGCCTGCTTGGCTCGTTCGGCTGCTTCGAGGGCGCGCTGCCTGGCCTCATCGGCTTTGGCCTTGGCTTGATCCAATTGTTGCTTCAGCATGCGCTCGGCACCTGCCGTATCGACGCCTTCGCTAACTCCGAGATAGACCAAGTTGAGCCCCATGAGTTGGACTTGCAGCGCCGTAGCAATACCCAACAACGCCAGCACTGCGGTGGAGAACATCACCGCAAGCATATGACCATTCTCGCCGCTGGTTAAGTACATCAGAGCGAACGGCAGATTGGTCAACATGCCGACGCCGCCGGCAAGGTTGGTGCCGATAATCCCGGCAGCCAACCCGGTCATCGAAAAATAGCCGGGAAAAATCACGGCCGCGATGATGCCGAGTATGATAGCGGTAACCAAACCCATCGCCAGCAAATAGAGCACCGCAACGACCGCGCGTTCCTTCAGAATCGCCATGGTCTTAGCGACTGCCTGGGTGATGGTATCACCGTCCCAGAGCGATGGCGCGACGAGTGCGCCAAAAATGGAAGCTAATAAGGCCAATAGGCCGACGACGATGACTAAAACCGGATGGACGAAAAATAACAGCACGGGGCCGACGCCGGGAATTTTACAAATGAAGTAGATGATCGCGGCAACCAGCGCGACGAGCAATGCGGCGACGGATATAGCGACTCCGATAACGCAGGATTTTAGAAAACAGATCAAGCCGAAAACGATCGCATCCGAGGTCGAACGGGCCGGAGCGACGCGCGCCCGGTCGAGCAGCATAATTCCGGTCGCATAAACGCCGGTGCCCACGATCAGGGCATATAACACCCAGCAGATAAACAGCATTACCCGGCCAAAAATCCCGGGGGAGATTCCCATAATATAGACACCGAGAAACAAGCACGCTCCCCCCAACAACATCGCGACAAAACTTACAATGATACCGCGGATGTGGGTAAGTCCCTCGGCAGCTCGAGCGAACATCAAAAAATCCATCGACTTCAAATGAGTGGCAACTGCCATCGCTGTGTCTCCTTAATCATTTGCTGTCGTTGAAATCCGAAATCATTCAATTCGGCATGTGAATTCGATGACGGGAGGAATTTCCATCTGCTACAGCCAGTCATCCTAGACACCTTCACGGACATGGAGTCGGACCTTAGCCAAGACGGCTTCTGCTGCCAAGTCGCGCGGTTCAATTGCGTTGTATCTGCGCGCCGCCGAGGAGAACTAAAGTTGACGGGAATCGTCGCCGCGCGGCTCGGCTTGTCATTTACGAAACTCGCGGAGCGGATAAAACAATATGCAGTCAAGTTATTGGTCGGTTCATTCGACTGAGCGGGCGTCGTCCTTACGGATGAAACCCGGCGGGTTGCCATGTCTGGAGCGTACTTCTAACCAATCGCCATTGGACGCGACGACGTTGATCCTGACACCGCGCTCGATGCCAGCGACAATGTGCGCTGAAGGTGAAGGACCGTCGAAAACGTTGGTCGCACGTAGGGTCTCATAGGTTCCAGGATTGAAAGCGGGACGCCGAGGCGTGCTTGGAGGAGTCGGCGCTTTGGCGACTCGATCTTGCGCCGGCACGTTGGATTTTGCCGCAGGTTTCGGGGCCGGCTCGTTGTTTTCAGGACTTTCCACCGGCGGTGCCGGCAGCGGCTCAGCGGGCGCTGACTGAAGCGCGGCATTCAGATCACGCTCGCTCGGACCTTCGGGAATCTTATCGCCTTCGATCGGCGCCATCGGAGGCGGTTCTGGATTGCTCACCATCGGCTCCGGCACGGGCGCATTTTCCACCGCTGCGGGCTCGCGGAACAAATCGGTTCCAAAATAAACCCCTACACCACCGCCAATGAGTACTAGCAATGCTACTATCGTAATGACGACGGACGGGCTGATGCCACGCCGCTGCTTGGGAAGCATCGTGATCGGCTGGGTTTCGGACACTGGAGCTTGCGGCGAGGTGGCGCTTCTGATGGACTCTGTCTGTTGGGTCGAAGAAGTAGGATCGAACTTCGGTGTGACCATCGTCGCCGCGAGCTCGTCTACCTTAGCGATACTCGCACCACAGTTTTTGCAGAACTTCTTTCCCTCGTCGATTTGCGTTCCGCAATGAGTGCAAAACATGAATACCCACCTCCCAAACTCTAATGAGCGCCGGCGCTACTCTAAAAAACCCTTCTGCACAGCCCAGATTTGCCACTGTAAACCAACGCTGTCAATGATTTAGCGTGCAACGATCGCCATTTCCTTTTGTTTAGTGGGCCGATGGTTTCTTTGCCGGCAGTCGAACGATCATTAGAAGTAAATCCTAACCGCTTCGACCTGCTTTATAACCAAAAAAAAGGCGCTGGTCATGGACCAACGCCCTGAAACGAAACACTTGGTAATTTACTTATTGCCAGCCATGCGCTTCCCGACGACGCGCAATACGATCAACGCCATGCCGAACAGCACAAAGTGGGTCGCTGTAAAATTCGTTGCCACGACGCTACCGATGCGCAGAACCTCCGCATAGAGCGATGCCGCACATTCGAATCCGCGACATGCCGCTTGCTCGTTCAGCGGTAGAGTGACGCTGCCGGCAGCCCAACTTTGCGTAGCAAAAGGAGACAATATTAGCGCGGCAATCGAAGATACATTTAGAATACTTTTCACGAAGTCCTCACAACTTTTTTGTTTCGCCAAGGTACCATGCGCAAATCTTATACCGACTATTGGAAATCCTTGATCAAGATCGATCGAACCGGACCTAGACTCATTAAAACGTAATAAAATTGGTTGTTTCTACGCTCTTTCAATAAAGCAGACGAAGATTTTGGTCAAGCACAATCATCCTCATCGTCCGACGACACCGGGCGTAGTTGCCTAAATAGCAGTTGTTCGCCAACTCCTCGGGCAGTAAACTTTTCTCTCTTCACAACGTTTTTGGACTAATTGTTTGCGAGAACGCACACCAATAGTTCAGAAAAGGTCAGCAGCCAAAAATTTTCCCAAGCCGTTGCAGTCGAACTGGGGAGTCGTTAGAGATGGCATGGATGAGTAAACTGCTGAGCCTGAATCAAGCTATTGAACGTTACGTGAGCGATGGCATGGCGATCGCCATGGGCTGCGCTCTCGAGTCGTTGATTCCGTTTGCCGCAAGCAGCGAAATCATCCGTCAAAGAAAAAAAGAACTCATCTTGATCGGTCCGATCTCGGATATGCAATTCGATCAAATGATCGGCGCAGGGTGCGTAAAAAAAATTATTGCGTCGTGGGTCGGCAACGTGGCGGCCGGCTTGGGACACAACTATCGGCGCGCTGCGGAACTAGGAATTCCAAACCGGCTTGAAATCCAAGAGCACTCCAACTTCACGATCGGACTGGGCCTTCAGGCAGCGGCTTCGGGGATACCTTTTCTTCCGACGCGAACGCTGCGCGGAACGGATATTGGCGCCAGTGAGCATTTCAAGCGCGTCACCTGCCCGTTCAGCGGCGAAGAATTGACCGCCGTCGCGGCGATCCGGCCGGATGTTGCGATTTTACACGTGCAGCGCGCCGACGCAGAAGGCAACACCCAGGTCTGGGGTAATTTCGGCGTGATGCGCGAAGCTGCTTTCGCAGCCAAAAAAGTAATCCTCACGTGCGAGGAAATCGTCGATCACGACACCATCGTGCGCGACCCTAACCGAAATTTGATTCCCGGAATTTATCGTCACCAGCGTGGTGCATCAACCTCTGGGTTCGTTCCCTTCTCCGACCCAAGGCTACGCCCGCCGTGATGATGACTTTTATTTCGACTACCACCACGCGACGCGGACCCGCGAGGGTTTCGAGCAATGGCTAAAGAAGTGGATCTTGGACGTCGCGGACCACGATGCTTTCTTGAACCTTTTGGGCAGCGAACGAATCCAGAAACTGCGGCCTGAAGGAAATCTGTTTTCCCCGGCCGTGAGCTTCAATTACTAACCGTGAGAAACATTTGGGAGGAATCTTATGAAAACAGTGCCATCGACCAAACTTAGTCAAGAAGGCTGCGACATCATCGTCGGCGCCGCGATCGAGAAAGCCAAAGAGCTCAAGCAAGTCGTCAGCATCTGCGTTGTCGACGCCGGCGGCCACTTGATGGCCTTTAAGCGCATGACCAATGGCCGTACGCACAATACGCTCATCGCTCAAGCTAAGGCGCGTTGTGCCGCGTTGACGACTGCGGCGACGGGAAAAACCGGACGCGACGGCAGCGAAATCCCGGATCATCAAGTCCTCGCGCAAACGCTCGCCATCGGCCCCGGCTGGTTTATCAGCATCGAAGGCGGCTTGCCGGTCGCCGTAGACGGGCAATGTATCGGCGGCGTCGGCTGTAGCGGCGCTCCGGCCGCGGTCGACCGCCAGATCGTGCAAGCGGGGATCGACGCGTTTAATAAAGCATAAGGCGAAATTTAAGTTCTAGATCGCCCTAATAATTTGAAATGCCGGCCGCCGGGATTGAGAAACAAGTGACCTATACTCTCAAAGAGCTGATGGTCGCGGCCGCTGCTCGAGAAATTCGTGACGGCGACAATGTCTTTGTCGGCATGCGTTTGCCGCTGCTGGGTTTCGCCGTTGCCAAGGAAACTCATGCGCCGCACGCGATTGGGATCTTCGAAAATGGGGTCATCCGCGATTGGCCGGCCGCCGACTCGATCCTGACGATGAGCGATCCGCCCAATATCGCCGGCGCACTCTCCTGCGGCGGACTGAACGATGTCATGTATCTGCTACAATCGGGCCGGGTCGATCTCGGTTTCATCGGCGGCGCCGAGATCGACCGGTTCGGCAACCTAAATACTCACTGGGTGGAAGAGAAAGGCAAAACGCACTCGCTTGCCGGGTAGCGGCGGCGCCGCGGATATCGCCACCATGGCAAAACGCTGCATCATCATCATGAATCATGAAAAGCGCCGCTTCGTTCCGCGAGTCCGCTATATCACCTCGCCCGGTTACGGCGACGGCGGTTCCTGGCGCGAAACCCATCGCCTGAGCGGCGGCGGGCCGAGCCGGGTCATCACAAGCATGGGAATTTTTTCCTTCGATCGAGAAACCCGGGAGATGATTCTGCTCTCCTATCACTCGGGCATCTCGATCGAGCGGATCAAAGACGAAACCGGGTGGCCGCTACGCGTCGCACCAGCCGTTGTTGAAACAGCTCCACCAACGGAGGCGGAATTGACCGCCGTAAGAAAATACGATCCTAAGGGAGTTTGGACCTCTTGACCGATTGCATCGCGACTTTAAATCGCAATGGTCGCTAGGCTTCGAGCTTGATCGAATTGATCAAAACTGCGTCGACGGGAACGTCCTGGTGGAAGCCACGATTGGCGGTTTTTACCTTTTCAATGCTTTGCACGATGTCCATGCCCTCAATGACTCGACCGAAAACGGCGTAGCCGAATTCAGCCGCAGACGGACTTTTGTGGTTGAGAAAATCATTATCCTTGACGTTGATAAAAAACTGCGCCGTGGCACTGTCGACGACGTTGGTCCGCGCCATGGCGATTGTGCCAAGCTGATTTTTTAGCCCATTGGCCGCTTCGTTCTTGATCGGCGCCTTATTTTTCTTCTCTTGCATCTGCGCGTCCATGCCGCCGCCCTGGATCATGAACCCGGGAATCACTCGGTGGAAAATGAGACCGTCATAATGTCCGTCGCTCACGTAATCGAGAAAGTTTTTTGTCGAGATGGGAGCCTTTTCGGCGTCGAGCTCGATGCGAATATTGCCCTTGCTTGTGGACATTAAAACCACGGGATTTTTTCTGCCATCTTTCGCCTCCTAGTAGAATATTTTCACGCTTAACATCTTTTGTCGCAAAGCGATACGGGGTGGAATTATCCACAGCGATGCGCTATGGATACGAGCAAATCACCTGATCTTTATTTCCGAAAGGAGCGCTTATGGCAAGCGACAGAAAAATAGAAGGAATTCTCATGCCCATGCCGGTCGCGTTTAAACACGACGGCGCCATCGATCACGCCGCGACCGACGCGATCATCGATTTTTATTTGGATGCCGGCGTGCATGGGTTTTTTCCCGTTGGGCACCCACGGCCAAGGCATGGTGATGGAAATCGACGAACGCAAGAAAGTCGCCGAACAGATAGTCAGCCGCGTCAAAGGCCGCGTGCCGGTGGTGATGCACATCGGCACGGCGAATACCTTGTCGTCCATCGAACTGGCCAAGCACGCCGCCGGACTGGGTGTCGACGCTATCGGTGTCGTGCCTCCCTATTACTATCCGCACGATGACTACGAAGTTTATGCCCATTACAAAGCGATCGCTAAATCGATACCTGGGCATGCCGATGTTTATTTATGACAACACGGAAACCACGTGGGTCGAGATCACGCCGGCCAAGGCCAACAAGATTATCGAGGCGATTGCGCCCAACCCGCTCGCCGGCATCAAAGTTTCGTTCATCGCTTACGACAAGTTGCTCGGATACGTCTACCAGTTGCCGAAGACCACCGGCGTTTTTCCCGGCGGAATTTTTTCCCTCTATACCGGCTACTCCATCGGCGTGCGCGGCGCGATCCATCCGCCGTCGACGCCTTTTCCCGAGGCCTGCGTCAAGATGTATGAAGCCCTGAAAGCGGGCGATCTCAAAGGCGCGCAAAAAGAACACGACCTGCTGACCCGGCTGATGCAGGTGGTCGGCAAATATTTGAAGACTCACGGCCGCGGCGTATTCTGCGAACTGATGAAGCTGCGCGGTTTGCCGGTCGAGCGCTTCCCGCGCTGGGAAACAGCCCCGTTCACGGACAAAGACAAGGCCGATCTCAAGGAAGGCTTGATCAACGCCGGCTATAAATTCTAGTTCACCGGATCGCGACAGATGGAAACTCGCAGTGAACCGCTGAAATTTGAGATCGGCAAACGCCACTCGCCCGCCGAGGCTGCGGCCTTTACCGACGCGATCAAAGCGCGCATGTACGCCCGCTGGAATGAAACCATTTTCGGCGGCGCGTTCATGCGCGATCTCGAAGCCGGCAAACTGCCGTTAGAGACGATCAAGCTTTTTTGGCGTCACTGGTACAGCTATCCCGTCGAAGTCAACAACTTTCATTTGATCATCTATCAGCGGCACCAGGGCATCTTCGCGCGCCACCGCGATCTGCTCGCGCCCTATGTCGGCAAGATCAGCGACGAGTTGGTCAACCCGAGCATCCCCGGTCACATTCAAATTTTGATCAAGCAAGGCGAAGCGTTCGGCGTTGCGCTCGAAGAAATGCTCAACTGCGAAGTTTTCGCCGAATGCCGAGCGTTAACCGAGTTCGCCCGCGGCCTGGTCTACGAAGGCAGCATGATCGAATGGTGGGCGCGGTCGTTGAACGAGGAAATGTTCGGCCATTGGGCCAAGCGCTGGCGCGAGGCGTTGCTCGAGAAATATAAAATCAAAGAAACCGATCTGCACTATTTTCAGGTTCACGAGGAAGCCGATTTGCATGAGCATCTGGACGGCCTGATGGCGCACGGCCAGGTTGCCCGCATGGTCTTCGAGCGGCTGCTCCAGGACGGCAACACCTGGTATCGGCCCGGCTGGGGCCCGGAGTATTGCTGTTTAACCAACGCCGACTACGTGGCGCTGTTTCATGACGGCATTTATCGGCACGCCAAACTCTTGGGCCATTTTTGAAATTACGGCGGTTACCCCAGCGACACAAAGGTCACCAAGTAGAAAGGATCTTTCGCCCCCACCTCGTTTCCTCCGCCCGCACGCGCAAGAGGACGAAGGAGGGGGCGTAGAGTGCAACTATGCCTTTCAACGATCTGCGCGAGTTTATCGATGCGGCCCGGCAACTCGGGCAAGTCAAAGAAATTCACGGCGCGCACTGGAATCTCGAAATCGGCGCTTTGACGGAAATGTTCGCCTTCAAAGAGCCCTCACCGCTTGGTAATCTTCGATCAGATCCCCGACCATGGCACGAATTTTCGCGTCGCAGCCAATTTAATCAATACGCCGGCGCGCTCCGGCTTGACCGTCGGCATGCCGGCGGACGCCGCGCCCATCGAATTGGTCGCGCGTTGGAAGGAATTGCTGAAAGGCGTCAAGCCGATCCCACCGCGGGTAGTGAACAGCGGTCCGATATTGGAAAACGTCAAGACCGGTACGGACATCGATATGTCGGTCTTTCCCACACCGCACTGGCACGAGCTCGATGGCGGCCGCTACATCGGCACCGCCGATTGCGTGATCACCGGCGAGCCGGAAGAAGGCGGCTGGGTCAACGTCGGCATTTACCGCGTCCAGGTGCACGATAAAAACACCCTCGGGCTTTACGTTTCGCCCGGCCATCATGCGCGCATCATGCGAGAAAAATATTGGGAGAAAGGCAAAGCTTGTCCGGTCGTCGTCACCTTCGGTCAAGATCCGTTGTTGTTCTTGGTTGCCGGCCAGTCGATCGCTTACGGCATGTCCGAGTTGGATTACTGCGGTGGATTGCGCGGCGCGCCGGTGGACGTCATCCGCGGCGACGTCACCGGTTTGCCAATTCCGGCAACCGCGGAAATCGCTATCGAAGGCGAAGTGCCGCCGCCCCAAGAGCAAGTTCACGTGGAAGGTCCGTTCGGCGAATGGCCGGGCTACTACGCGCACGGCGCCGCCAACGAGCCGGTCATTCGAGTCAAGAAGCTTTATTATCGCAACAATCCGATTCTCTGCGGCGCGCCGCCGCTGAAGCCGCCGTTCATCACCTTCGGTGTACCCATCGGCGCCGCCGCGATCTGGAATTATTTGGAGAAGGCCGATGTGCCGGATATCAAAGGCGTGTGGTGTTACGTCGGCGGATCGGCAGCCGCCGGCGGCGCGCCCTTTATCGTGGTGTCGTTGAAGCAACGCTATCACGGCCATTCGCAACAAGCCGCTATCGCCGCTTTGGGCTCACGCGCCGGCAACTATCATGGCCGCTTTGTGATCGTCGTCGACGAAGACATCGATCCATCCGACATGAAAGAAGTCATCTGGGCGGTCTCGACCCGCTGCGACCCCAAGACGGCGATCAGCATTATCGACGGCTGCTGGAGCACGCCCCTCGATCCGGCAATGCACCCGGACCAGCGCGATGCCGGCAACTTCGTCAATAGCCGCGCCATCCTCAATGCCTGCCGTCCCTATGCCTGGCGCGATCGCTTCCCGCCCGTCAATGCGTTGAGTCCGGAGCTCCGGCAAAAGATCAGCGAAAAGTGGAAAGCCGAGCTCGCCTGATCCGGCCGCGTGATTGCGTGATCCGCCGTTGCATGGCACCATACGCGGATGGAATTTCTCTGGGACCTCTTTCACCGCATTTACGACGTTGAGTCTTTGGTTCGTGTCGGCGGTCTCGCCGGACTGGCGGCGATCGTTTTCATCGAGACCGGCCTGTTGGTCGGTTTTTTTCTGCCCGGAGACTCCCTGCTGGTGACCGCCGGGCTGTTCGCCGCGCGCGGCGATCTAAACGTCGTTTATCTTATTCTGGTATTGAGTCTGGCGGCGATTGTCGGTGATACCGTCGGCTACAATATCGGTGCGCGCACCGGGCCGAAATTATTCAGCCGGCCGGATTCACTGCTGTTCAACCGAAAGCATTTGATTTCGACGAGGGAGTTCTACGAGCGCCACGGCCCGTTTACGATCGTCATCGCGCGCTTTGTGCCGATCATTCGCACCTTCGCGCCGGTGGTGGCCGGCATTGGCGCCATGGAATATCGCCGCTTTCTCGCTTACAACGTGGTCGGCGGCATTGGTTGGGTGCTCGTCACCGTACTCGGCGGGTATTTTCTCGGCCAGATGGTTCCGAATATTCACGATCATCTTCACAAAGTGATCGCCATCGTGATCGTGCTCTCTCTGCTGCCCGCGATCATCAAAGTCGCCCGAGAGCGGCTCAGGCGCGAAACCTAACGTCCAGCGATTCCTCCACAGTTAGGTGTGACTGAAATCTTGTTGCCCGGCAAATCACTCCAGCAGTTGCTTGGCGCGCTCGCGTATTTCCTTCGCGCGCCGGATGCCGTTCTGAAAATTACCTTCCGCGGCGGGTAGTGCTGCGTTGTTTGGGTTGATCAGCGCGTTGAACAGCTGCGTGCAGATTTGCTCAACGGTGTGTTGTAAACCTCGTCGACAATTTCCTTTTTCGCTCATGGCACCTCTCATATTGACGATCTCCTGAAGGCCCAAAGACTGCGCGACTGCGAGGCAGACCGACCGACGATTGCCGATGCTAAAGCGCCGGCATGCGAAATGGGATGCCCGCTTTCTTGAGCTCGGCCTCGTAAAGCGCACGAATCTCTTTGGGCTCATCTTCGTGCTCGAGCAGATGACCGCCCTCGTGCTCGCTGAAATTTGGCCGCCATGGATAGCCGACCTGCCGAAGACCGCGGCGTAGGGCGAGATGGCGCGCCGGCTCTTTGCTCGTCGTGAAGTGATGGTGATACCAACCCTCGGGCGGCACGAGCAGACTTCCCGGTTGCCAATCGACTCGCACCATCTCCCGGCCCGGATGCCACATGAGCGAATATCCTTTGCCGCCGATGACGATCACCTGCGCGCCGGGTCCGTGGCGATGCGCTTTTTTATAAGTGCCGGATTCGATCGCCATGATGTGGCCGACCATGGAATTCCCGGAAAGATGAATGCCCAGGCGGCTGAAACCGATGCCGCGCTCCGGGTGAGGATCGAGAGTCACCGCGTTCAAGTCCGGAATGAAATTGACAACCCGGTCCTCTTCTTCTCCGGGTTTGAAGTCGCTGCTGAAGAAATCTTTTTGTCCGGCGAAACGGTCGGCGAATTCGTAGGGTACATTGAAGACGAAATCCGGCGATTTGTAGATGTTCATGATCAACGGCAAATTATTTGCGGTGGCGAAGCGGACGGGCTCGCTGGCGGAGCCGTTATGATGTTGATGTTTGACGTTGAGCGGCGGCGAAAAGAGACTGCCAGGTTGCCATTCCAGTGTAATCGGTTCTTTACCCGCCTCGCTCCAAAATTGCGTGGCGCCTCGGCCCGCAAGAATCAACACCTGCTCCTCATACATGTGGCGCATTGACTGCAAACTTTTGCCTGGCGGGATCTCGGCAATCAAAACACCGACAAAACCCTGCGACCCTTCCAAGTGGCAGTACGCTGCCGGCCCGCCCAACCGCTCCCAGTATTTCAGCGGCGCCGTTTTCAAATCGTCAATGCCATAGCCGGTCAGTACCGACAGGCCGTCTTTATCGCACCAGTCGAGAAAGGCCGACTTGCGCTCGTAGCGTCGTCTGAGGGTCTCGTCCATCGCTGCCTCTTTTCTAAATTTCTGAGCGGTCGAAGTGTTTAAGCGCGTAAAGCCTGGCGCGCCGTGGTCTATTCGCGCACCCCAACCTGGCCGCCGAGCGCGCGGGCGAACAATGCCGCGCCGACGACCAAGCCGACGATGATGACAGCCACCACGGTGGCCTTTTCGAATTCCGCGCCGGCGGCGAAGTCGAGCATGAGCAAAGACAGCGTGCGCGACTTTCCCGACCCCAGTAAGACCACCGTGCTGATATCGCGCGCGGCCGAGATAAATCCCACCAGCCCGACCGTGATCAGCGCCGGCATCGTCAGCGGCAAAATCACTCGACGAAAGGTATGCAGCCATGTGCCGCCGCAAACTTTCGAAGCCTCCTCGAGATCACTGCCCAATTGAATCAGAACGCTTTTGATCATCTGCGTGCCGAACGGCATGCTTTTGATGACCATGGCGATCATCAAAAGATAAATCGTGCCATAGATCGGCAGGAAAATTCTCGTTTGCAAAAAAGTCCACAGCAAGGCGACGCCGAGCAAAATTCCCGGGAATCGACCAAGGCAGCCAAGATAAGAAATCGAGCAGCCATCGGCCGCGATGACGGGTCTTTACGACCATGTAAGCGATGAGCGCGTAGAACAGCACGCCGACGACACCCGCGCCAAGACCGATGGCGATCGTGTTCCACAAGGATCGCAGCAGCACCGGATCGCCCAGCGTGGCGCGCCAGTTGTCGAGTGTCCAGGGATCGGCGATATGAAAAAAACCAAAGAGCTTCATGAATGTGCCGGCGACCAAGAGGATCGTCGGCACGACAGTAATCACCAAGGCGAACGTCAGCACCAACGCGAAGGCCGGATAACGCCAACGGCCCAGCGGCGTCGGCCGGATGCTGAAGCCGCGGCCGGTGATCGTTTCATAATTTCGCCGGCCAATATAGCGGCGCTGCAGTGCGACCATAAAAAGCAGCACGCCGAGAAAAAGCGTACTCAGCGCCATCGCCGGCGCAAACTGCGGCGGCTCCCAGGTGACCAACTCGTGAATCTTCGTCGAATAAACCTGCAGCCCGATGGGCGTGCCGAGCAACAGCTCGATCTCGAAAGCCTCGAGAGCGCGGATAATACCCAATATGGTCGTGACTAAAATAGCCGGCATCATCACCGGCAGGACGATGCGGAAAAAAGTCCGCGTACCGCTGGCGCCGGAAATGCGCGAGGCCTCTTCGAGCACAGCGTCCAAATTGCGAAATGCCGGCGCTAGGAGCATGACTTTAACGCTCACCGATGCCGCCCAGATGGGCCCAGACAATTCCCCAGAAGGAATAAATATTAAATAATCGGTTGGCTCAAGACACCGATATCGATCAGTCCCTGATTGAGCAGGCCGTACTTCGGGTCGAGCAAAAGAATCCAGCCCATAGTTTCCGGCAAAGCGGGCAGGAAAAAAGACAGCCAGAAAAAAAACTCCAAAGTGCCTTTCATCGGCAGATCGGTGCGCGCGATCAGCCACGCGAAAAACGAACCGATCAACAGCGCGATCGCCTGCCGGGTAATTGCCAGGGAAAACGTGTTGGTGATCGCTTTGATAATGCCGGGAGTGGTAAATGCCTTGACCCACCCTTCCAGACCCCAGACGATCGGCTGCCCCGGACGGGCGGTCTGAAAGCTGTTGAGAATCATCAGAACGAGCGGCGTCAACACGAGAAAAGCGACGACGATGATCAAAATCGCCATCGCCGGCGACGGTACGTGCCAGCGCGATGCGCAAGGAGAGACAGCGACGGTCGTTCAAAGATCACTTGATCCATCGCCTGTGATTTATCGTTCATGCGTCGAGATCTCCACCGTCATAAAACGGCCCAGTCTGCGCCTGCTCAGAAATCCTCGTTAGCCGCCGCGGCGTAGTTCATGTCGGGAGCGATGCCTTTTTTCTCCAACTCGGCTGTCGTAAGTGTGGCGAATCACCGGATCTTCGTCCTCGTACTCGATCAAAGTGCCGCCTTTCTTCACCGACGTGTAAACTCCAGCGCGGATCGCCGCGACTCTGATCCCGAGAGGAAATCTCTGACTGCCACAACGCAGCGCCAGTTGCAACGCCCGCTCCGTGCCGGTGTTGAAGTGTTGGTGATACCAATTGGTCGGCGGGCTAAAAACGCTGCCGGGTATCCAATCCACGCGCACGACCCGATCGCCTTGACCATTTTCATAGGGACGCGTTCCAAGATCGTTCGGCCACATAAGTGAATAGCCTTCCGAACGAAGAATGACCAGCACCGCGCCGCCGCCGTGATAGTGGGCTTTGTGATAACGTCCCACCGGCCATTCGGCAAGATGGCCGATCAAGGTGTTATCGGACAATTCGAACTGGGTGATATTGACGCCCGCGCCCTTTTGCTCCTGCGCGTCGATTTCAGCCTTGCGCGCGTCGGGAATGAAGTTCGTCTCCCAGATCCATTGGCGATTGTTCGCCGCCAGATAACGATTGTTGCTCGGCTCGAAATAATTCGTCTCCGCGTCGTACCGGTCGTTGAAAGAAAAATCGCTATTAAAAATAAATTTCTCGTTGTGATAGTGGTCCAGCGCCATGGGCGCGGTGGTCACCGCCAGGAACAGCGCCGGTTCGTTTGCATGATTGATCAGCCGGTGCAGCGTGTTCATCGGCGGCGAGAACAGACTGCCGGGCTGCCACGCAATCACCTGCGGCACGCGGTCGCGTTGCTGGATCTCCGCCACGCCTTTGCCCTGCAAAATATAGATCACCTTCTCGTACAGGTGGCGCTCCGGTTCCGACGAGGCGCCGGGCGCGATCTTGCCGACGTAGATGCCGGTGATCCCTTCCAGTCCGCGAAATTGCAAATAAGCGCCCTCGCAACCCAGCCGCGGCCATTTGGTCAAGGCTATCTTGCGCACGTCAGTGACGCCATAACCTTCGACGATCGGCACGCCTTCCTTCTCCATCCAGCGTTCGTAATAAGTATTGGCTCGCGGCCGTGCGATGCCGATATTGCGGATTTTAGAATCCATATTCCTTCCACCTCCGTTTCACGGTGGCGCCCATCTTTTCTGAGATCGCCGTGCCGAGGGGCGGATAACGATTGCCGCCATACTGTTCCTGGGGTTCCAATTCCCAATTGATCGTCGCGTCGAGCAACACTCGCGTCCACTTGCCGTGGCCGTACTTCACCGAATCGCGCTCTTCGAGTGGCACGCTCGGATCGAGCATCGAACCGGAAGTTCCGGGAAACATCGTGATATCGCCCAATCCCGCGTTGAGTCGATAGCAGAGCGCCCACTCGATCGCTTCCCAGTCGTGGATATCGATATCATCGTCGACGACGATTAAATGCTTGCCGGCATAATTGCCGAGATGGCAGCCCCACAGCGCCGCGGCCACCTGCTGCGCGTGACCGCGGTGCGACTTGCGAATTTGCACGCGCAGCATCTCCGGCCACTTGCCGCGCCATACACCCATAACATTCGGTACTCCGGCCTGCTCAAGATACTGCCAGGCCATCGCCGAAAACGTCGCCGGTGTCCAGGTCGTTCCTTCGTTGGTTCGGCCGGGGCTTGCGCCGGTTAAACAGCCGTGAAAGATCGGATCGTTTCGATGGGTGATGCATTCGACGCGGATCGCGTGCTTGGGAGTTTTGCTGACCGGCGTAGTAGCCGGGATATTCGCTGAACGGTCCTTCGGGCTCGTAGGTGTTGGGATCCGGCGAGATAAAACCTTCGAGGACAATCTCCGCGGTGGCGGGAACCATTAGGTCGTTGGTCTCGCACTTGACCAACTCCACCGGCGCTCCGCGCAAAGATCCCGCCATCTCGTACTCAGGATAATTGACCGGTGTCGACGCCGCGAGAAACAACGTCTGGTCCCAACCGATCACCACCGCCACCGGCATTTCCTGGCCGCGGTTCTTATATTTGCTGAAATGCTTGCCCCATCCCTGTGTCATGGCGAGCAGAACGCCGATGGTATTCTTCTGGGCGATCATGCCACGATAGGTGCCGGCGTTGAGCAGACCGCTATCGGGATCGCGGGTAACGATGCTCGCCGAAGTGCAGATGTACCGACCGCCATCGAGCGGATTCCACTTCGGCACCGGCAATTGGAAGAGATCGATCTGAGCGCCGCTAAAAATATTTTCTTTGACCGGCCCGCTCGCTAACGGTCACCGGCTTCACCGGCTTATTGAACCGGTCTTTAAAAACCAGCACCAGCTCGCGGTAAGACGTCGTTTCGGGCACGCCCAAAAAGCGGCACACTCGCTCGCGCGTGCCGGTGCCGTTGGTGAACAGACGGCGGCAAAAGCTGTGCTGATGATCCTTGATATTTTCGAACAGCAACGCCGGACCGAACTGGCTCGACACTTCCCGCGTGATTGCGCCGATCTCCTCGTCCCAGTCTACCTCGGCTCGGACGCGCGTGAGATCTTTTCTCTCCTCGAGGTCATCGATCCATTCGCGCAAATCGTTAAAGGCCACAGGCAAACATCCTCCTGCTGATAGATACTTGTTGACTGCTGCAAGCAATTGGAGTAATGGAGTGTTGGAGTGATGGGTTTCCGCCCCCAATACTCCATCACTCCATTACTCCAACACTCCAGTCTCCTCTCCTACGATCCCAGCAGCTTGCGCGCCATCGCCGCGCCGGGTTCGCGAATCTTGTAAACCTTGTCTTCGGATTGATTTTCCATCTTGTAAAACTGCTCGATCGTCAAACCGTCTTTGGCGGCAAGGACGCCGTATTCCTTCAGCCACTTGGTGTCGATGTCCAGGCGGCGAGTGCCCACGCCCATGCCGCGAGCAAATATTTCCTGGCCATCGTGTCCTAGGAGCCAATTGACAAATACTTTCGTGGCATTCGGATGGGGAGGATTCTTTAACACCACCAGATGACCGTAGCCGCCGCTGGCGTAGAGCCCTTCTTTGGGCACGGGCAGCGCCACCACCGGCAGGTTGGCTTTGATAAACGGCTGGAACTCGGAATAGCCAATGCCGGACGTAACTGCAATTTTTCCTTTGGCTAGATTCTCCGCGAGCAAGCGCAAATCACGAGTAATGAAAAGTTTCTGCGCCACCAGTCGTTTCAAATATTCTTCACCCTTGATGTAGAGCATGTACGACCACATGGAGGAACCCGAGCCCGGCGTGCGTGGGTCGCTAATACCGATCCGCCCCTGCAGTTTCGCATTCAATAAATCGTCGAAGCCTTTGAACTCCGCCGGCTTATATTCGTTCGGATTGCTCCACAGACTCACCGTTTGATAGGCGACGAAATTGTAGACGTAGCGCTTCGCGTTATCGATCCAGATATGGCCGCCCCACCACTGCTTCGGATCTTTCACTTCCGGTAAAATAAAATAGGGCTCCACCGGATCAAGAATATTCTCCGGCAAGAGTCCGCTGACCACAGATTCCGTACCGCCGATGTGCAAGTCAAAGTACTGCACGCCGCTCTTGGCTTCGCTCACCATTCTTTGGATGATCGCACCACCGCGCGCCGGCACGAACTCTACGCCGATGCCGTAGCGGCGGGTAAAGGCGATTTCCATTCCCTTGCGCAGCTCCGGGCTGGGCGGAATCGACGCAACGACCTTGCCTTCTTTCTTTGCGGCCTCGACAGTCTTGTCCCAGTCGGCGGGTTTCGATTGAGCGAGCGCAAAACTGACACTGACACAGAGGAAAGCAAACGATGCCAAGATTTTCAGAGTAAGAGGTTTACGGCTTACGCAACTCATCACTTAAGTCCTCGCAGCGATCTACTTGAACAACTTCTCCGCCAAGTGCATCGCCGGCTTGCGGAATTTGAAGACCACCTCTTCGGAGCCGTTTTCCAACTCATCGAACTTCTCCGGAGTGAGAAATTCCTTGGCGGCGGGATGGCCGTAGTCTTTCGTCCACTTGGTATCGACATCGAAACGGCGGGTCGGCTGACCTAACGCCTTGGTGACCGCGCTCTGGCCCTCTTTGGACAACAGCCAGTTCACGAAAACCTTGGCGGCATTGGGGTGCGCCGGATTCTTCATCACGGCCAAATTTCCACTGCCCGTGCCGGCGTAATAACCTTCTTTGATAATCGATATTGGTTTTACCGGCAGACCCGCTTTGAGAAACGGCAAATAGGTGTAGTAAGACACGCCGATAGAAATCGCCGACTTGCCGCGCGCCACGGCCTCGCCGAGCTGGCGCAGATTGCGGCCGATCGTCATGTCTTGAGCCGCCAGCTTGGTTAGGAACGGTTCGCCTTTGATGCGCAGCAGAAAAGCCCAATTCGACTCACCTGACCCCGGCGAGCGCGGATCTAAGATGACGATCTTGCCTTTCCACTTGGGATCCAAAAGACTGTCCCAGGAATTGATTTCTTCAGGTTTGACCAGTGTCGTGTTGTACCAGATGGTCTCGGTCATGTAGGCGGTAAAACTGTAAACAAAACGCTGGGCGCTATCCGCCCAGATATGGCCGCCCCACCAGTTCTTCGGATCTCGAACCTCGGGCAGCATCATCGCCGGCATTACCGGATCAAGTAAGTTCGGCGCCAAAAGTCCGGTGATGATCGAAGTCGTGCCGCCGATATGCAGATCGATGGAACGCACGCCGGCGTTTTGCTCTTCAGCGATTTTATTAATATTGCTCGCGCCGCGCGCCACGTTGAGCTCGAGCTCAATGCCGGGATAGGCCTTTTGAAACCCGCTCTCGAATTCCTTGCGCAACTCCGCGCTGGTCGGAATCGAGACGATCACCTTGCCTTCCTTCTTCGCTGATTCAACGACTTTGTCCCATTCGCTTTTAACCGAGGCCGGCTGTGCGGTTACTTGAACCGGCACAAACCAAACGCCAGTCAGGAGGAGCGCAAGCGCGACGGCTCTGTTCATGGCGTGAGGCATCCTAGCCGAGAAGTTTTCGCGCCAGCGCGGCCGCCGGTTCGCGCAAGCGGTTGATCTTATCTTCGGATTGATTTTCCCTTTTGTAATATTGCTCGAGCGTCAACGCGTCTTTTGCGGCGGTGACGCCGACCGTGCGCAGCCACTTCACGTCGACATCGAGCCGGCGCGTCGCCTGGTGCATCGCCCGGCCGTAAACCTCCTGACCCTCCCGGCTCAAAAACCAGTTGACGAAGAGTCGCGTCGCGTTCGGATGCGGCGCATTTTTTAAAACCACGAGATGACCGCTGCCGCCGCTCACATAGACGCCCTCTTTAGGCGCCGGCAGCGGCGCCACCGGCAAGCCGGCCTTGATGAACGGAGTGTAGGAGTAGTAGGTCAAGCCCATCACCAGCGCGATTTTTCCCTTGGCGAGAATCTCGGCAAGCACGCGCTGATCGCGGCTGAGCGCCAGTTTTTGGCCGACCAATTTTTTCAAATATTCTTCGCCCTTGATTTCCCTGAGGTAGGACCACGTCGATGCGCCGGACCCCGCGGTGCGCGGATCGAGCATGCCGATCCGATCCTTGAGGCGCTCATCCAACAAATCGTCGAAGGAGCGGACGTCATCGGCTTTCATCATCTGGGTGTTGATCCAGAGATTTTCTGTCTGATAGGCCAGGGTCGAATAGACAAACCTTTTGGCGTTATCGACCCAGACATGACCGCCCCACCACTGTTTCGGATCTTTGACTTCGGCAAGCAGCATGAGCGGTTCGATGGGCTCCAAGATGCCCTCGGGCAGCATGCCCGTGACGATCGATTCGCTCCCGCCCATGTGCAAGTCGACGTAGCGAACACCGGCCTTGCTTTCGTCGACCATTTTCCGCACCACCGCCGACGCCCGGCCGACCACCGGTTCCACGTCGACGCCGTAGCGTTTTTCAAAGGACCGCTCGATCGCGGCGCGCAGTTCGGTGCTCGCCGGAATCGAGATCACAACCCTGCCCTCTTTCTTGGCGAGCTCGACGGTCTTTTCCCATTCGGATGGTTTTGGGTTTTGCGCCGTGGCGGTGTGCGGCGCCAACCCAATGGCAGCGATAAAAACCGTCATCCACAGCGTGAATGAGCCGATCATTCGCATGCTCACAGGGCGGCGTACTCGAATTGCGGCATTTCCATCGGCACACCGATTTTGTCGATAGCCGCTTCGAAGTCGAGACGAATCTGCGGATCTTCGTCCTCGTATTCGATCATCGTGCCGCCGTCGCGCACGCTGGTGCGCACTCCTTCTTTGTTAATCGCGCGCCAGCATCCGAGCAGATATTTTCCCGATTGCCCGCTGTAGCGAAACGCCAACTGGCGCGCCTTCTCATTGCCGGTATTGAAATGTTGATGGAACCAGCCGCTGGGCGGGCTGAAAACACTGCCCTCGCGCCAATCGACTTTCACGACTTGGTCCGCGTGGCCGGATTGATAAGGGCGGATGCCCGCTTCAGGCGGCCACATCAGCGTGTAACCGCTGCGACCGAAGAATGAGCAGGATCGCGCCGCCCTGATGGAAATGGGCCTTGTGATAGCGCCCCACCGGCCACTCGGCGATATGACCGACCAACGTACTGCCGCCCATGTCGAAGGATGTGATCTTGACGCCGTATCCTTTGGCTTCGGATGGATCGACCAGAGCGCCGCGCGCATCGGCGATGAAGTTGGTTTCCCAATTGATGAAACCACCGACCTCCTTGCGCTCATTGGTCGGCACGAAATAGTTTTTCTCGGCGTCAAAGCGGTCGACAAATTTGTAATCGCTGCCCATGACGAAAGGGATATTGTGCAACAGATCGATCATCAGCGGCGCGCTGGTCACCGCGAGAAAAAATGCCGGCTCATTGCTGCCGTTGATCATGCGATGGCGGGTATTGAGCGGCACGGCGAACAGACTTCCTTCTTGCCATTCGAAGTGCATTTTGCGTTTGTCATCGCCGGGCTGACCAAAGCTCCATGGCGCCAATGCCTTTGATGATATAAATCAACTCCTCGTAGAGATGATTCTCCGGATTGAGCGCGCCGCCGGCAGGAATTTCGCAAACGTACATGCCGGTAAAACCTTCCATGCCTTTGAGATCGATGTAGGCGCCGCTGCCGCCGGTCCGATGCCAAGGCTTGCGTGGCAAAACCGTGACATCTTCGACGCCGTATCCTTCGAACACCGGCACACCCTCTTCTTTGAGCCACCCCTCGTAGCTGGTTTCGCGTTTTGCCACAGTCACTGTCCTTTCTGTTGCTTGGATTGAAAATATTCGCCGCGGGTCACCAACTCGGCCAAACGATCGTCCTCGTCATCCCACAGTCCCAGCGCATAGCCGTACCAGGGATTTTTGAGATTGAGCTTGGGCATCTCTTCCTGCTGCCAGATTTTGAGCGCGCTCTCCATATAGGCTTTTTTCGGCAAGCCCACCGGCGGGAACGGCCCCTTGCGCGTGGCATCGATGAGCAATCCGGAACAGCCTACGGCGCCCGGGAAGCTGCGCTCCTCGCGCCCGCGCATCAGCGAGTGGGCGGAGGGATCGAGCAAAGGCACTCGGCCGGTGATGATCTCGGCGTCCTGATGCGGCTGCATCGCAAAGCTCATCGCCCACATCACCATGTCGGGATCTTTGGGATCGATATCCTCGTCGACGACGATGATCATCTTGCTGGTCGGATCCATGCCTGCGGCAGCGTGAAGGGCTTGCTTGGGCTTGCTCGGATGGGTCTTCTTGATGCGAATCACCCACCAATTCCAACCGCCGCCCATTTCCGGGCAACTCACTTCGAGCACTTCCGGAATCGCGCAGCCATAGCGCAGATGATTGTAGAGCATCATTTCACGGCAGGTGCGCGAGATGCCGTTGGACTCGCTCGGCGGCAGGCCGACGAGGATCGCCGTGAAAATCGCATCGCGGCGCATGGTGATCGCCTTGACATCGATCACCGCGCGATGCTCGCGCTCGACCATCAGATAACCGGGATAGTCGCTGAAAGGCTCGCCGCGCTCCCTGCGGTCGAAGGAAATCTCGCCCTCGATGACAATTTCCGCATCGGCGGGTACTTCCAGCGGAATGGTTTTACAAGACACCACGTCCACCGGCCGGCCGCGAATACCGCCCGCGACCGCAAGTTCGTCGACGCCGTACGGGAGATTTGCCGCGGAGACAAAGTTGATATCCGGCAAGGCGCCGAGCACGATCGCCACCGGCAGAGGCTCCCGGCGCTGTATCGCGTCGCGATGATGATAGAGAATCGCGTGATGAGTCGTCGCGATGCCGGCGATCAAGCGATCCTCGCCTCTGAAGTGACCGCTGTACATGCCGACGTTACGCACGCCGGTTTCGCGATCTTGCGTGATGAACGGCGCGGTGGCGCGAATACCGCCGCTAAAACCGGGTTCTTCCACCGGCGCGGGCAAGTTGGTGACGCCGAAGTTTTTTAAAGCCTCGCCTTGATAGACGATCTCTTGGACCGGCGAGCTGGCGACGCGCTCGCGGCTCAAAAGGCTTGGCCAGCGCGAGATGCCATTTCTCGAAGATTTCCGACGGATCGTCACAACCCAATCCCAGGGCGGCAATTTCGCGGGAAGAGCCATACATACCGGTGGCCACCCGTATCTTGTGTTGGCGGCCGCGGCTATCGACGACGTTATCAAACAAAAATGCTTGCCGCTGGTCGTCGGGAATGCCTCGATACTGGAGCCGCATGAGCGGCATGAGCTCGGTATCTTTGTTCACCGGCCGCGTCCAACGATGGAGCTTGCCGCGTCTTTCTAGCTCTTCAAGATAGGAACGAAAGTCCGAGAAATAGGGCTGGGCCATGGAGATTTCCTTCCGCGTGCACAGGAGTCGAAACTCAATGCAGCAACGCTTGCGCGAATTTTTGCGCCGGCTCGCGAACCTTGTCGAGTTTTTCTTCCGATTGATTTTCGATTTGCCAAAAATCTTTGACCGACATCTGATCCTTTGCGGGAATGACACCGGTCTCGCGCAGCCATTTGGTGTCGACATCGAGGCGCCGGGTTGCCTGCCCGAGCGCTTTCGACGTGACCTCTTGTCCTTCGCGGCTGAGCAGCCAATTGACAAACACCTTGGTTGCGTTGGGATGCGCCGGGTTCTTGAGAATTGCCAGATTGCCGCTGCCGCCCGTGCCGTAGGTTCCCTCTTTCAATACGGGCAGCGCCTTGATCGGCAACCCGGCTTTGAGGAACGGCAGATACGTGTAGTAGGTCAACCCCGTAACCACCGCGAGCCGTCCTTTGGCAAGACTCTCGCCGAGCACCCGCTGATCGCGCCCGAGCAAGAGATCCTGTTGAACCAGTCTCTTGAGAAATGGTTCGCCCTTGACGTCCCACATGAACGACCAATTGGAATCACCGGCGCCGGGTGTGCGCGGGTCGAGCAGGCCGATTTTGCCTTTCCATTTCGGATTTAAAAAATCATCGTAAGACTTGAGCTCGGCGGGCTTGGCAAGATCCGTGTTGTACCAGATGCTCTCGGTGAGATACGCCTGAAACATGTACACGTAGCGCTTAGCGTTATCGACCCACAGGTGGCCGCCCCACCACTGCTTGGCGTCTTTTACCTCGGGAAGCAGCAACCACGGCTCGATCGCATCGAGAATTCCTTCGTCCAACATCCCCGAAGCCACCGAAGAGGAGCCGCCGATGTGGAGATCGAAGTAGCGCACACCGGCCCTGAATTCATCCGCCATGCGCCGCACACCGGCGCTACCGCGCGCCGTAAAGACCTCGACCTCGATACCAAAGCGTTTCTTAAAACCTTCCTCCAACTGTTTTCTCAGCTCGGCGCTTGCGGGAATGGAAATGGTAACTTTTCCTTCCTTGCGAGCGGCATCAACAACCTTATCCCATTCGCTCGTCGGGCTAGCGCCGCTGAGCTGACCAAAAACATACGGCGGAAGGACAAGAGCGGAGGCAAAAACCACGAATATAAGGCCGGGCAAAAAACCAGATAACATCGGCGTCCGACTAACAAGTCTTTTCACGAGATCCCTTCTGACGATTGAGCTGGCTGGAATACTAATTCTTTAAAGACTTATATTTCATATGTCAAGCATTATTCGCCAGCGATTTCAAACGCCTGTCGAGAATGTTGCTGAAATTACGGGAGGGAACTAACCGACAAAATTGAACCGTACTTAGAATCGCTAGGCGGGGATTCGAAACGTCCGATATGCGCCGTCAGAAGACGATTGCCGGCGCCGACTCGCTAGGCGATCGTTTCACCCTTACGAAACCGTCTTCTGACCAAGGGAAATGTGCGGCGACAGAATTCTTGCGTCAGAGCTTCGAAGATCATCGAATCAGCCAAACTATGACCGATGATGAGTAGTTCGGTACTGAAGGCTTCGCCGCTGAATGGGTTGTTCTTGTTTGAGGAACGAGCTTGCCGTGAATCAAGGCAGGCTGTTGGCGTGCTTGATCAGGATACGCTTCACTTCCTGAATCGTCTCCGGGTTACCTTGCATTGAATGTGGCGAATTTACGATCTTCTCCGATTCGACGCCTTCGATGTGCGCGCTCGAATACTTGACGACGCCGTCTCCACCCTCGGCCGGCGGCCCCCGCCGTCAACTCCAACGATGGAGTTGGCGACGACTCCATCGGCGATGGGGATCGCGGATAAACCGACGATGAATCGATTGGTGGGGTTCATGTTATCGATGCTGGTCGGGAGGCCGCTCGCCTTTGGACCGAGAAAAAATCCTTTCCCCTGCAAGGTCAAAAGATCGACACTTAACTTGGTAAAACGGCCCGGCAAATTCACCAGCCAAGAGGCGAGGCTTCCCACAATACCCAGAGCCTGGTAACTGCCGCGATGCGGCGTTGCGATAAATATGACCCGGCGCACGAACGGCAGAGGCTTGATCATCAGTGCGTGGGTCAGAAGCTCGCGTGTTTCAACGTCAATATCCAACTCTTCCGGCGGCACACTGAAAGGCCAGAGGCGCGTGCCGCTGTCGATTGCCGTCATCTTGGTCAGCAAGCCCCCCTGGCTGTGCCCCGCGACCACCATTCGCTTGAGCCCCGTGTCTTTATCGTCGGGATCCAACTCTTTCACAACCGTATTCAAGGCATCGCGCAGGAGCATCGCCGAATAAGCGACGGGATTGCCGGTGTTGTACATGAACAGCCAGATCTCATAATTTTCCCAAAACCTGCGGGTCGTTCTCCAATTCGTTGATCAGCTCGGCCCAGCGCGCCGGGCTCGAGGCCGTGCCGTGCACGAGCACGACCGGGATACGGCCGGCCTTGTGCGGGTGGAGCATGAACAGTCCTTCCCGCAAATTTGCGCCGCCGGTAAAGTCACCGGAGCGAAAACCGGCGATCTCGAAGTCCCAAACCGGCGCCCCTTCCAGAGTCAGGGCGAGGGCCGAAGTTGTTTCGTATTCGATCGGCACATCGACGCCTTCGATCTTGAGCGTTCTTGCGGAATCCGGAGTGTAAAATTCCAGATTGCCGGTCAACTTTCCCGAAGCCAATGCCGCGCGCGGATCTTCCAGCCGCAAAAACGCCGTGATGGGAATCTTAAGCCGGGGTGGAATACGCATGGACTGTTTGCCGGCCTCTCCCTCCAGCGGTTCGATCGACGCGGCGAGCGCCGCGCCGATGCCGGGAGTCCGATAGCGATTGCGCAAACCGCGCACCTCGAGGTCTGCCGCGGGAACAAAATTCTTCATGCGGAAGCCGCCCCATAGGAGATCGCGTTCATTGAATGAAACCGTAAGCTCGCCGAAAGGCAGTTTGAACTTGCCGCCCATCGGGATGGCATACGCGCCTTCGTCTGACTTGGCCGCTTGCGAAAGCGCCTGATTGTAGAAATCCACCGCCCAGCGCAGTCGCGGATCGATTCCCCGGGGCGGCGTGCCTAGCTTCCCGGGAAGAACAAAGGCGTAAGCATAGACGGCTGCCGCCAGATAGTAGGATCGATCTCCACTGTTCTGGGCGTGCAGGAAAGACAGCTCGGCCAAGGCGAAGATGCGGTCCTCGTCGCCTTTGGGCGCCAATCCCGCATGCAGATCGGCGAGCGCTTTTTGAGGATTGTCTTCGAATTCCTGGTAAAGGTTAAGATTGATCAACTGGCGCGCCGAAAAAGAGCTTGCTCTCTCGGCCGATATCGCATTGGCGGTGAACGACTGATAGGCGACCGTGCGATCGACGTGATTGACGCCGATCGGCGTGGCGCAACCTGCCGCGAAGCATAGCAACGCAGCGACCGTAATAAACAATATTTCCTGCGGCAAAAATCTATTGATGATAGGTAATTTCATGGCATGACTCCTGGGTTCGGCAAGCCCGCTCTAATACGCTGGGAAAAAGCAGTATCCGCGCCGGCCGCGTGAGCTCGTTCGTTGACGCGCGAGACCCGCTCCAGCTCTGCGAACGATCTCGTCTTATCCAGTCTCCCGAGCTCGTAGAGATATTCCGGCACATAGCCGCTTACTAAAATTTTCCACGACATGGGCGGCGACTCCGGGTTCATCCGCGTGTGAAACACCACGCTGGTCGTGCAGTTGGTAGTAAGTGTGTTGTAGAACTGCGGCCGCTCGCGCATCTCGTTCATGGTTTTCAGGTAATCGAGAAAGCCCCTGCGAATATTCACAAGCGGCGCCTTAACGCGGTAAACATAGACATCTTCCTGGGGTTGGCGGTAGGTCGTGCGCAGTCGAATAACATCCCGGTCATCGGCTACCACGTAAACCAGCTCGTATTGGCGAAAGAAGCCCGCCAAGGTCGAATAGCTCTCGCCCTTCTCTTTGCGCGTCTCGATGGATACCGTGACGTAATCTTTCCCCGCGAAGCCGAAGCTCATCATGATGTGCGCGATCGCCTTGCTACCCCAGTAGACGGCGATGACGTCCACGGAGTCGAGTTTGCGCAGGTCGTACTGCCGCGTCTCCCAGCGTGGCGTGAAATCGGTCTCCGTCCGATAATCAAAATTTCTCACGTTATGGATCGTGACCATGTCGCCATTGATCGTCGCATAAGGCAAATTCGCGACGTCAGGCTGCCAATCGCGATTATTCGACCCGGGGATGCGAAAAAACAATCCGACGAGCACGGCAAATGCAACGGCGGCGACGATCGCGGTTCGCCCGCGCCGCGGCAGAAATAGAAATGCCAGAAGAGTGATGACGGCGTAACTGGCGGCGGCCAGCGGCCGCCATCGTTCCGGCAGGATGGGCGCATAGTACAGCGCGCCCACTGCCCAAATTGTCATCGCCGCAAGGATAACTCCAAGTAAAATACGTGCCGCGATTTTCACGAAGCGATGTCCCCAGTTCTTTTCAGACCAAGCAAATCATTTAGAAAACACATGCGCTCAAATCCAAGATCCGTGACCGACAGGCTTACCGATTCCGCGGCGCGCCAAGAATTCGCTAAGCCACGGCGCATCAGTAGGCCATCCGCGCCTTTCTTACCTGGTCCGCACGGATCCAGCCCTGCTTGGCAAAGAACTCGGATAGATAGCGCACAACTTGATCGCCGCTCGCAGCCGCCATTCGCGCGACATCCGATTTGTAAGTTTTGGCCCCCGAGACGGCGGTATTCGCAACCACCATCCCCGCGGTGACTCCGCCCTGCACCGCCGCGCCAGCGCCAAGCATGGGCGCCGCACCCGGCAGGCTGCCGCTATCCGAGTGAGTAGTAAATTCAAGCACCTTCCGGGAACTTTCCCCCTGGTAAACCTGCGCACGGGACTCGACGGTCGAGTTCCCGGAGCCAAAGCCGATCACCAATCGCCGCAGCGGACTTCCCTTCATCGACGGTAAGAAATTGACCATCGATGAGCATTTCGTTTTCCGCCGCTGTAGTCGCGCGGCTGACCCGCACCACGGTAAATCCCAACACGCGCAAGCCATCGGCAACTTCGTCGGCGAGAGCGTCTTTCACTTCGCGAGCGAGCTGCCGCTCCCGCTCCGTCGGATCTTTCACCGAGGGTTGTTGGCGCATGATTCCCTGATATTCGGTGACTTCCCGCTCGCTCACGGCGAAGTCGTAAACCAGTATCCGGGAGGGCTTGGGCAAGTTCGTCTCCCGTGTTGTCCTGATGTCCCGCACTCCGGTTTGACCGCAGGCGGCAAGCCAGAGAGTCGCCAGCACCAATCCCGCCGCACAACTGCGCGCTTTGAATCATTAGCTTTGTCCTCCCACCGGCACGTCTATCAGATAACTAACTGCACGGCCGTTGCCGCTTGCGGCGCACCTTGCCGTAAAAGATTTCATTAAGGTCCAGAGTTGTTTGCTTCGTCATAGGATAATAATTGAGCCTAGCTCCTCGATAACAGAGGATTGAACAGTTGCATATTGGACCTTGGTCCAATACGAGGGCGTGGAGCGGTTCAGAATTTTGATATTTTTCGACCGGACGTTCTTCCTAGCGCGTTTGTCCAGCATTCTTTACTGCTCGCAAATGGCACATCATTTCTCTGCCGTAAGTTGAAGAGCGTCCGCCGTTTGATATATGGTCGAACCCATATCGCTGCGTTTGATGGTCTACACAATTCAACCAAGACTTAGAAACAGATCCCTCGCGAACGCGAATCGGCGCTTCAGCACGAGTGGACCAAATAAATTGGGGGATAATCCTTGATGAATAAAACCGACCTTATCAAGAATAACTATTTGTTTCGCGATATAGCCGCCAGCGATCTTTCCGCCCTGACGAGAATTGCCGAGGAGAAAGACCTCACGGCGGGCAACCTTATTTACGACGCTGGTCAAGACTCCGATGCCATCTTCATCATTGAGATGGGCACGGTCGACATTATTCCCCAAGGGAAGCAGACCCCCTTCGCGACGATGGGAAGCGGCCAGAGCCTCGGCGAACTGGCTTTTTTTCATCCCGATAAACGAGTCGCTTCGGCCGTCGCCCGGGAGCGCACGCAGCTTGTACGGATACCTTTCGATAAGTTGGCGCAATTGGTTACGGAGCGGCCGACTTTCGGTCTTATTTTCTACCGAAACGCCTGTACGTTTCTCGCCAAGCATGTTCGAGAACTGGCCTTGGAGCGCGATCACCGTTACTTCTGGCTTTCCTCAGGCAAATCTCATTTTATGCGGCTTACGTCAAAGCTAGATGAAGTCGCTTCCCTCGCTCGCTGTAGATCCCCTTTTCGTTCTGGCGGTTGGAAATTTGCCGTATAGCCTTCGCCCAAGCCAATCAGGATTTGGGCGATCAGCCCGGTCCAGCCGGTTTGATGGCTGGCGCCGCAGCCGCGGCCGGTGTCGCCGTGGAAATACTCGTAAAACGGAATCAAGTCTCGCCAGTGCGGATCATTGTTGAACATTTGCGAATCGCCGAACACGGGCCGCTTGCCATGCTGCATCGCGAAGAAAAATGCGGGCGAGACGCCGGGACAATTCCTCGGCCACCTGCTCCAGCGTTTTCATTTGCCCGGAGCCCGTCGGGCACTCGACCTGGAAGCTGTTGCCGTAGTAGCGATGGTATTCGCGCAGCGCCTGGATGATGAGGAAATTGACCGGAAACCAAATCGGCCCGCGCCAATTCGAGTTGCCGCCAAAGAGATCGGTCGTGGACTCGCCCGGCTCGTAGTCCAAGCCGATATTCCTGGCCGTCTAGTTTCAGAACAAACGGATGATCCTGGTGATATTTCGAAACGCGCCCGCATGCCGTACGGCGAGAGAAACTCGTTCTCGTCGAGCATGTACGCGAGCATCCGCCGCAATTGATCGGTGCGGACCAAGCCGAGAATCAATGTATTGTGAGCGCCGGGCGTGACCATCGGCCCGACGCTTTCGATCAGATCGGGCCGATGCTCGATGAACCACTGGCGACGGCGGTTGAACGCCGGATGGCGCTGGCACGCATCGGCGTCGACCGTCGATCGCGCCAAACAGCGGCACGAAGCCGACCATCGTGCGGGCGCGGATCGGAATGGTTTCGCCACTCGGGCGTCGTCAAATGGTCGTAGAAAAATCCGTCCTGCTCGTGCCACAACGATTTCTTCGGATCGGTGAGGCTGTTCATCGAGTTGGCGATGTAAACGAAATGCTCCCAAAACTTGCTGGCGAGGTCTTCGTACACGGGGTTTCGCTCGGCAAGCAGCAGCGCAATCGACAACATGCTCCGCGCGAACGCCGCCATCCAACTCGTGCCGTCGGCCTGCCCGAGCATGTAGCCGGGCGGCAGCTTGCCGCGATCGAACGCGCCGATATTGTCCATTCCCAGGAATCCGCCCTGGAAAATGTTTTTGCCCAACGCGTCTTTGCGATTCACCCACCAGGTGAAGTTGAGCAGCATCTTTTCGAAACACGCGTTCGAGAAATGCGTAGTCGGCCGTGCCGGTGTGCTGGCCGCTCGATATCAAACACGGCCCGTGCCGCCATCGACAGCACGGGCGGATTCACGTCGCCGAAATCCCACTCGTAGGCCGGGATCTGCCCGTTCGGGTGCATGTACCACTCGCGCAGCATCAGGATGATTTGCTCCTTGGCGAAATCCGGATCGACGTGGGCCAAGGCGGCACAATGAAACGCCAGATCCCAGGAAGCGAACCAGGGAAACTCCCATTTATCCGGCATCGAGATGATGTCGCGAGTAAACAGGTGCGGCCACTCGTGGTTCCGCGCATCGCGACGCTGCGGCGGCGGCAACGGCTCGGCCGGGTCGCCTTTCAACCAATCGGTCACCACGAAGTGATAATACTGCTTCGACCACAGCATGCCGGCGAAGGCTTGCCGGGCGATCAACTTGGCGTCCGGCGAAAGTCGGTCGCCGCAGCACGACCTGATAAAACTCGTCGGCCTCTTCTTGACGCTGCTGCAATGATCGCGTCGAAATCGGCAAACGGCGCTTCGAGCGGATGATCGCCGACGCAGCGCCGACAAACGCAACTGGAGCGTGACGGTTTCGCCCGGCGGCGACCGTTCGGTCGATAGCGCGCAGCGGCTTTGGTGCCGATCGCGGCCGGGTTCACAGCCGTCTGCTTGCCGTGCACGACATATTCGTGAAACGCGTCTTTCACGTACGGCGACGGCATCGGCGACGCCGAACAATCGCGTGGAAGTTGGTTTCATTCTCGGTGAACAGCAATTCATCGGCGTCGGCAGCAGTACAGAATGTATTCGCCGAGCTGCTAGTGCTTGGCCATAACGTGTGCGTTGCCGGTTGTTGGTCGACTTCGCTCCGCGCCGACGACGATCGTCGGCCGCCGCGGATCGCGGCCCCAGCTCCACGTGTTGCGAAACCAGAGCGTCGGCAGCACGTAAATCGGCGCCGCCTCCGGGCCGCGATTCGTGATGCTGATGCGAATCAGCATGTCCTCAGGCTCGCGCTTGGCGTATTCGACTTCGACGTCGAAGTATCGGTTCTCGTCGAAGATACCGGTGTCTGCCAGCTCATACTCGGCATCGAGCCTCGTCCGCCGCTGGTTTTCTTCGAGCAAGCTGCTCGTACGGAAACTCGGCCTGCGGATACTTGTACAAGATATTTCATGTACGAGTGCGTCGGCGTGTTGTCGAGGTAGAAGTAATATTCCTTGACGTCCTCGCCGTGATTGCCCTCTTTGCCGCTCAGGCCGAACAGCCGCTCCTTGAGAAATGGATCTCGCCCGTTCCACATCGCCAGCGCGAAACACAGATACTGGTGCCGGTCGCAGATGCCGGCGATGCCGTCCTCGTTCCAACGGTAGGCCCGCGAGCGGGCATGGTCGTGCGGAAAATAATTCCACGCGTCGCCATCGGCGCTGTAGTCTTCGCGCACCGTGCCCCACGCGCGCTCTGCCAAGAATGGCCCCCAGCGGTTCCAATGCCCGATCCGCTGCCGGGTCATCTGCAGCCGAATGCCTTCCTGTGTGTCGTAGATGTTCATGCGTGAGTTCTCAATCTACTGGTTTGATTCGATTCCTGGTTAAGTGATGACGCCATGAAAGACGTGATGATTGGTTCGGTCGAGAATCTGGAGTCGTCGGAACAGAGGTCATGACTTTTCATCCGTAGAATTGTAGTCCCTTCTGTTCGCGGTACCGAGCGATGCGCTGCGGGCATCGCGTGGCCGTAGAGTGGGCGGTCGTCAAATTTAAATTCCTACGCTGACCCAAGGCGGGTCTCAGCCGGAAGCGCTATCCTCTCTTCCGCTCGCAGCCACGCCATGAAGAGAAAAACCGCCACATGGAGGTAGATCAGCCCTGCCGGCACCCACATGATGAGCCCGGCTAGCTGTTGATCCTCGAGAGGAGTAAAACCCCACGCCGCGGCGCTCGCCGCGTATGCAGGGTACCAAGGCGTCGGGGCGAAAGTCAGAAGAGCGCCAAGCACACCGCTCTGCGTCCCCATAGCGAACACGTAGAGCACCCGAGTTCCGTAGCTTAGCCGCCCGCTCTTGCCGGACGGAAAAATTGTCCGCCAGAACAGGATGGCTGTGCCGAACAAGCAGACATGCTCAACGGCGTGAACGAACTCGCTCCGCAGCGCGGCTTGGTAGAGAGCCGGAAAGTGCCAGATCCACATGGCGGCCGCGTTGAGCAGCCACACCACGACCGGCCGCGTGAAGGCAGACCAAGCCGCGCGCAAGATCACCGCTTGCTTCCACCAGCCTCCGAGCGCACGGCGCATCGGTTTCGGAACTGCCCATAAGAGGGGCACGAGCGGCGCGCCGAGGACAAGCAAGGGAGCGGCAATCAGGATGAGTACCAAGTGCTGAACCATGTGCGCCGACGCCAGCGCCGCGCTCAGTCCATCGAGTGGCGAGACGAGCGCTGCGAATAACGCCATCAGCCCTGCGCCGAAGGCTACGGCCTTCCCGTAGCGAATCCCTCGTCCAGCACCAGCCCGCCGCCAGAGAGCGCGCACGCCTCGGCCATAGATCCATGCTGCGAGTGCCAGGCTAAGTAGGACCATCGGCTCCCAGTTCCAGGCACGCCACAGGGACTGCGGCGCCATCGGGGTCTCGTAATGACCCAGTGCGGCGGGGACCGCAGCCCCGAGCACAACCAGGACGGCGCCCGCAAGCGGGTCAGTGACCTTTCGTCGTCTTGGTCCCATGCTGGATCCCGAGGAAGTCAACCAGCGCATTCAGCTCCTCTGGTCGAAGTGTCGTGGCATAGGCCGGCATGTTGTGCGCCCCGTACAGGATGCGCCACGTGAGTTGTTCCCGCGAGAGGCGGCTGGCCACATCGCTAAGCTCGGGCCCGCGCAAGCCGCCCGCGCCAGCGACAATGTGACAGTTCATGCAACCCTTCTGCTGAAATAGGTTTCCGCCCTGGAGCGCGCTACCTTGCAACTTAGCGGTCACTTCCTTTGGCAGGCGCGCGTGAAGCGCAGGAGACCACGATGCGCGAAACCCCTCCCAGAGCAGGACCCCGATCGCAAGGGTTGCGAAGCCGACCACCGCGATCGCCCACGGTCGTCTTGAAGCGCGCCGCTCGCCGAATGGCGCAATGAACGGCAAGATTACCAAGGCGAAGCCCACTACGCCCATCCCGAGGGTCATGACGATTTCCAACTCCGGGGGAATCAAAGCGGCAAGGGCGTAAAGCCATAAGAAATACCAGTCCGGCTTGGGATGAGCCTGTATCAGGGTCGGATCCGCCCTTTCACCGAGCTCCGGTGCCCCGAACACGATTGCTAGTAGCAGCACAATGGAGCCTGCGAAAAGCGCGAAGACTACGTCCTTCCAGGCGAAGTCCGGCCAGAACGGGACGCCCTCCCGGCTGAGTTTTTCATGGTAGCGCTGCCGGTATGTCGCTGGGTCGACCGGCCCGCTCGTCTTGGGCGGCTCGGAGACACCATGCCGCGTCATCATGTAAAGATGGATGCCGATCAGCCCGAACGTGAGAGCAGGAATAAGGAACACATGAGTTGCGTAAAACCGCGTGAGCGTCGCGCCGCCCACTGTCTGGCCGGCTACCACCAGCTGCGTCAGCCAATTGCCGATCAGCGGCACGCGGGAAACCTGCGCGGCGACGAGCACGATCGCCCAGTAGGCGTCCTGATTCCAGCGCAGGAGCTGACCGGTGAACGCCATGGCCAACGTCAGGGCAAGCAGGAAAACCCCGCTGACCCAGGTCAGCTCGCGCGGATATTTGTACGCGGCCATTAGATAGGCCGATGCCATGTGGAGGAACATCAGGACCACCATGGCTGAGGAGCCCCAATAGTGGATTCCGCGCACGATGTTTCCCAGCACGGCTCGCTGGGTAATGAACTCCAGACTCTCGTAGGCATCGCTCGGCGCGGGCACGTAGGTGAACGCCAGCGCGACGCCGGTGACGACCTGCATGACAAAGGCAACTAGCGTCGCGCTGCCCAACACGTACCACCATGTGAGGTTGGGCGGGACCGGGTGCTGGATGATCGGCAGGATCGTGCTCGAGATCCCAAGCCTGTCATCCAACCACTGGTAAATGAGCTTTATGCGCGTCATCCCATGCTCCATGACTAACTGAACTGGAGCCCGCGGCCCAGTATTTCGACCTCGCCGTTTTGCACGCGTACTTCGTAGCGGAGAAGCGGATGGGGCGGCGGACCCGCGGCCACCGAGCCGTCCCCGTTGTAGACGCCGCCATGACACGGGCACAGAAATAACCGAGCGTCTTCGAGCCAGCTCACCGGGCAGCCCAGGTGCGTGCAGTTCACGGCAAACACAGTAAAGCTCGTCTCGCTGTCGCGCCTGAGCCACGCCGCGGTGCGCGCCGTGTGGCCCGCCCATGCCAACGACGACGGGTCCTCAAGAGCAACCTGAACTGTCTTGCCGATTTGGAACTTGTCCGTAGATCCGATGCGTTGCCAGGATTGCCGGGTGGGCCTGATCAGCGGGCTGAGCAGATAAGCCACGATCGGCGCGCTGACGACTACGCCGATGGCGCCGCTCAGCGCGAGAGTCACTCGGGATAAAAACCGGCGCCGAGTCACTGGATCAGTCATGGCACAACTCTCCGATCCAGCCGACGAGCGACCATGCCATCACCAGCACCCCGACGGCGCTGAAGAAGAGGCTTGTCACCAGGCCAAATCCCATCAACGCGATGCCGGCGCCACACACAGCCGGCCACACGGAGGGCTGAGGCAGATGAATTTCTTCAGTTGTTCCATTTTCTTCTTCGTTCATATGCCGTTCCTCCAGCCGCGCTCCCGTTTAGAGCAACGCCCACAGATAACAGAGCGGAAAGACCACCAGCCAGACCGCATCGACGAAATGCCAATAGAAACCTATGGCTTTCACCGCCTCCTTGTGTTTGTCGTGCCGCGGAAAACCTCTGCTCAATGCCAGCCTGGCAAGCACCGCAAGGGCGATGAGGCCGACCGCTACATGCAATCCGTGAAAGCCGGTGAGGGTAAAGAAAGCGGAGGTAAAAAGATTGCGCCCAAGGGTGAACCCTTCGCAAACAGGTGGCGGTATTCGGTGATCTGGCCGCAGAGGAAGACTACGCCAAGCACAAGGGTTGCCAGAAGCCATCTGAGAAAACCGCGATGGTCGGCCTTGGCCAGTCTGCGCTCGGCAACCATGATCGTGGCGCTGCTGGCAAACAGAAGTAGACTGAACAGCGCCGTGCGCGGAATAAAACCAACCAACTCGGCTGGTCCAGGTCCATCGAGACTGCGGCTACGATACAGAATGAACGTAATGATCAGGGCTCCGAAGAAGAACACTTCGGAGGAGATGAAGGAGAGCATCCCGAACACGGAGACGGACAGCCGCTCCAAGAATCCACCGGCGCCGCTTGAAGAGCGGTCGACCGTGCCGCCCGCGCGGCTGCCTCTTCCGCATGTGCTAAATCCCAGAGCGGTCGATCGCTGCGCAGCGGCGGCAAGCGTCGCAAAGTTGTGCGCCGGTGGCGGTGACGTGGTTGCCCATTCCAGAGTCCAGGCGTTCCAGGGATTATCCCCCGCAGGCTGCCCCCGCCGCAGGCTGACATAAACGTTCCAGGCGAACACCAGCATCCCGGCGAGCGTGATGAAAGCGCCGATGGTTATGATGAAGTTAAGCGCCCCCCAGCCTGGGATATCGGGATAGGTGTAGACCCGCCGCGGCATCCCCATCAGCCCGACGATGTGCATTGGAAAGAAAGTTAGGTTGGCGCCGATGAACGTCAGCCAGAAGTGCCATTTCCCAAGCCTTTCATTGAGCAGCCGGCCGGTCATCTTCGGCAACCAGTAGTAGGTGCCTGCAAAGATCGCCAGCACGTTGCCGCCAAACATCACGTAGTGAAAATGCGCCACCAGGTAGTAAGTGTCGGTAGTTTGCCAATCAATCGGCGCGATGGCGAAGTGGACGCCGCTGAGACCGCCGACCGTGAACATCGCGATCAAACCGACGGCGAACAGCATCGCCGTTGTCAGACGGATCTTGCCGCCCCACATCGTCGCAAGCCAGCTGAAAATCTTGACCCCGGTCGGTATCGCGATCAGCATCGTACTGGCGCTGAAGAACGCGTCGGCCAGGTTGCCCATGCCGACGGTAAACATATGGTGCGCCCACACGAAGAAGGCGTAAAAGGCGATCAGCACACCTGAGCCCACGACAAATCCATAGCCAAAGAGACGCTTGCGCGAAAACACCGGAACGACTTCCGAGACAATCCCGAACGAGGGCAGAACCAGGACATAGACCTCCGGGTGGCCGAGGAACCAAAACAGGTGCTGCCAGAGAACCGGATCACCGCCTGCGCTTACGTTAAAAAAATGCGTGCCGAGTTGACGATCCAAAAGCAGCATAAACGCCGCGGCCGTAAATGGCGGAAAGGCCCAGATGATGAGAAGCCCGGTAATCAAACACATCCAGGTGAAAATCGGCATGCGAAACGGCGTCATCCCTGGCGCCCGCAGCTTGACCACCGTCACGATCAAATTGAGTCCGGTCATAATCGAACCCACGCCCGAAACCAGTAATCCCAATATCCAGTAGTCCACACCCGAGCTCATCGAATAGGGCCGCTCGGTGAGCGGCGCATAGCTGAACCAGCCGGCATCAGGCGGTCTGCCGGTTAGAAAGCTAAAGTTCAGCAGCAGGCCGCCGAACAGCAGCAGCCAGTAACTCAGCGCGTTCAGCCGCGGGTAGGCCATATCCCGCGCGCCGATCTGAAGCGGCACGAAGTAGTTGGCAAAGCCCAGCAGCAGCGGCATCACCGCAAAGAAGATCATCGTAGTCCCGTGCATCGTGAACGCAGCATTGAATGCGCCCGGAGACAGCACCGCCGCTCCCGGCACAGCGAGCTGGATTCTTATTAGGAGCACCTCGATCCCGGCCAACAGAAAGAAAAACCACGAGGTCACAATGTAGAGAATCCCAATCTGCTTGTGGTCCACCGTGGTGACCCACGCCAGGAGACGTTCACCGCGGTGAGTCTCCGCGACCGTTTGCGGATAGCGCTCTGAAAGGGTCGCCATAGTTATTGGTTCTTCCGGGTTTGTTGTGAAGATGCTTTAACCACGAAGGACTTGCACGGCGAAGCCGCAACCAAGTAAAGAAGAATTCACCACGGAGGACACGAAGAGCACGAAGTTCGGAGTTTAAAATATCCGAACCCTTCGTGTCCTTCGTGAGCTTCGTGGTGAACAAAACGAACTGAACGTGACGCATTGTCCACATAAAAGCCTGAAGAACCTAGTTATTTAAGCCCTCCCAGGAATTCCACGAGCGCCGTGACGTCGCCATCGGACAGCTCTGGGTAATTCGGCATCAACACTCCAGGCTTCATCGTCTGGACTTCTTTCACCCAGCGGCGCAAGTTCTGCGGCGAATTGGCCACCACACCCGCGCCGATCGTCGAGCGGCTCGCAAAGTGCGTGAGGTCCGGACCGATCTTGGCGGCGGCTGGAGTTCCGCGCACGGCGTGGCAGTTGACGCAGGTGTTGCGCAAAAAAACTCTCCTGTCCGCGGAATGCCGCAGCGCCACCGGGACGATCGGGCGCCGAGCGCCGTTGCTGCTCGATCCAGGCGTTAAATTGTTCGGCCGTTAAGGCCGCCAACCGGATGCGCATCCAAGCATGTTGGAGACCGCAATACTCCGTACAGGGCCCGTCAAAGACACCGGCCTGATCAAACTGCACCCACATATCGTTGGTCTTTCCGGGAATGGCATCCTTCTTCCAGCCCAACTTGGGCACCCAGAAGCTATGGATCACGTCGGCGGATTCAAGCTCAAGTTTGAGCGGCACTCCTACCGGCACGTGCACTTCATTTGCCGTCACCACGCCAAGATCCGGATACTGAAACTCCCACCACCACTGATGGCCAATGACTTTAATGCGCAGCGCTGACGGATCGGTGGCGTTGACCGTGTTCATGGTCTGGAGTCCCAAGAGGAATAACACAAGCACGATGAGCGCCGGCACCGCCGTCCATACGATCTCGAGATTCCTGTTGCCGTGCACCTGCACCGGATCCGGCTCTCCGGGCCGTCCTCGGTAGCGAAAAAGTATGTAGACCAACAAGCCGGCGACGAGCAGGAAGATAGCCGCCGAGATCACCAGCACCACAACGAATAGGTTGGCGATGGAAAGTCCCTGGGGCGTCACCGGGTTGAAGCTCTCGATCGCGCCACAACCGGCCGCCACCAAGAGCGGCAGCCCCACCATGATCGCCGTGGAGAAAAACCGTCTCGCCCTGGCAACATACTTGCCGCAGGAAAAATTCAGGCTAGTGTAAGCTTTGCTGAATTCCATGGAGTTATCGCGGTGGCGGTGGATCGAACCACCCGCCGTCGGGCGCAATCAGCGCGCTCGCCTGCGGCGGCCCCCATGTGCCCGGCTCGTACTCGTAAACGGGAGCCGCATCATCCAAAATCGGATCCACGATCCGCCATGCCTCTTCGACATAGTCTTGACGCGCAAAGCGACCGGAATTCCCTTGCATCGCGTCGTACAACAGTTCCTCGTAAGCCCCCATCTCGGCGGCATCGGATTGCTGGCTGATCACGAGTTCGACCTGTTGCCCTTCGAGCTGCTCGCCCGCTTTCTTCACCAAAGCGCCGACCGCGATCATCAAATCGGGCGTCACGCGGAAGCGAAAATAGTTGGCCGGAAGGGGAACCTCCGTGAAGACCGCCGGGGGCTGGCGCAGCTTGACGATCACTTCGGTCGCCGTCACGGGAAGACTCTTGCCCGCGCGGATGTAGAACGGCACACCCTTCCAGCGCCACGAGTTGATCTCAAGCCGCAACGCCACGAAGGTTTCCGTCTGAGAGTCGGCCTTGACGCCCGGCTCGTCGCGATAACCGCGCACCTGACCGCGCACCACATCTTGCGGCCGGAGCGGGCGAATGCCTTTCAACACCTTGGCTTTTTCGTCGCGCAGCATCTCGACATCCAGGCCGGGCGGAGGCTCCATCGCAATATTGGTCAGAACTTGCAGCAGATGGTTCTGCACGACGTCGCGGAGCGCGCCCGTGCGGTCGTAAAAATTGCCGCGACCCTCGACACCGAAGTTTTCCGCCATCGTGATCTGCACGCTTTCGACGAACTGCCGATTCCACAGAGGCTCGAGAAAAGAATTGGCAAAGCGGAAAAAGAGCAGGTTTTGCACCGCGTTTTTGCCCAGGTAGTGGTCGATGCGAAAAACGTTTTCTTCCTTGAAGACGCCGTGCACCACCCCGTTCAGTGTCTTCGCTGTGGCAAGATCCTGTCCGAAAGGTTTCTCGATTACGATGCGCGCGCCCTCGGCGCAACCCGATTCGCCGAGCCGATGAATGACGGTCTCGAACAAGCTGGGCGGGATGGCGAGATAGTGCAGCGGCTGCTTCGCGTTGCCCAGTTTCCGCCGTAACTCCTGAAAAGTCGCCGGATCGGAATAGTCGCCGTCAATGTAGTCCATGCGGCGGCTCAAGCGGCTAAAAGCGTCCGGGTCCAAACCGCCGTAGCGTTCGACGCTGTCCCGCGCGCGCGACTTGAGTTGGTCGAGCGTCCAGCCGGCTTTGGCGACGCCGATAACCGGGATGTCGAGATTGCCGCGTTTGGCCAGCGCTTGCAGGGCGGGAAATATTTTTTTATGGGCGAGATCCCCTGTAGCGCCAAAGAAAACCAGGGCGTCGGCAGACGGAGCGTTTGGCGCAATGCCTTCCTTCATAGATTCTGATATCGTGCTCATGTCACTCATCGCTTTCCTTACTACGCTTTTGTTTCGTAAACCGCAGGTCCTTCATGCGAAATTTCGCATGTGTATTTGTGGCGTTTCGGAATTTCGGCTTCAAGTTTCTAGTCGGAATGCTTCGATGCTCTGCCGATCTCGCGAAATGGGTTTCGCCTTCGATACTGACTCTTCAACTGAGGGGGTTTCCGAGGTGCAGCTAATTAGCTACTTCCACAAAGGCTTCATCATCTAACCGGCCGGGATCGTGACGATCGGCGCGCCTTGCTTCTCTCCCGTGTCGGTGAGGGTGAAGAGAAACATGATAAAAGAAAACAATCTCTTAGAGGGGAAGTCTTTGTCGTCGATCCAGTACCAGTCTTGACGATACGGCACGGCGGCAAAGGCATCGTCGGGTTTTTGCGGCGAGCTGAGAATCCGGATAAGTCCCGGCACGGGAGCACCGTTCACGACCTCCGGCGCAGGCGAGGGAAACGTGCGCTTTTGCTCCACGTTGGCGGCCGGAACATCAATGTAGGAGGAAAGGTCGACCAGGATTTCGAGCACGGAACGGGTAAGCAGGGCAATCTCTTTGTCATTGGCGGCCACCGAGCCGTAGACCACGCTGAACTCGTTGGTCTGAGGATCGAGACCCAGGAGTTTGCGTACCTCGTCGCGCTCCGCCTCTATCGCCGGGTTTGGCTTTTTACTGAATACCATTAAGGTCTCGGTCTGGTTGGGGGTTTTTTTCACCCTCAAGCCGATTTCTCCGGATTGCTGAATGTTGCGCAACTTCTGTACGAGCGGATAAAACTCCGGATCGGCCTCGCGCGTTCGCGCGGAGCCGCCGAAGCGGCTATGGATGCCATTGATGGCATGCACGGAGAGCCGCAGCACCACAGTCGACCGGATAGCCGGCCTGGAGAAAACTTAGAATCGCCGCAGGCGGGATCGGAGTCATCAGACTGCGGGCGAACTTGTCCCCGCTAAGCGGCGAGTAAGTTATCGTCGGCCTGTCGAGATAGATCCCCTGGGCAGTGACATTCTGTGACGCCGAACCAAAAAGTGAATTCGCGGGATTCTGAAACCAGGAGCCCGAAACTCCCACTGTACCCTGGAAGCCATACTGGTTGATCACCGAAGCCACATCCAGAAACACCGGAGCATCCGCGTAGCGCAGCTTGACCACATTGAGAAGCATCTGCGCTTTCCAGGAATCGGAGATCGCCGTTGTGTAATCAAACCGATCGCGCGCCACGGTGCCGGGACCGATGCTCGCGCAGCCGTTCAGTCCGGCGATAATCAAAATTACGATTGGAAACACTTTCCACTGCATATTTCTCTCCTCAGTTCAGTTTTGAAACGACTGTCTCGTCCAGATGCGTCCATCGAGCCAGTAGTGACAGAAAAGTCCGCCCATGCCTAGCGGCGCCAGCCATTCGAGTTCGGACCAACCGCCGACAACGGCTCCGACGAAACCGATCACAGGCCACAGTAGAAAAGAAGCCGCGGATTTCACCTCGGTTTGCAGCACTCGACCCACTGTTGTCCGAGGCTATCGAATTAAGCTCGATCGTTGCCAGGCCATGAGCCGTTTTCGCCACCTCCGGAAAATTCCCTGGGCGCCGAGCCATGGCGTAAGTGAAATAGAGATATTGCACTTCGTGGTGCACGGCGAGAACCAACAAAAATGAAACATTGGACGCGCCGAGCACGTAGCCGCTGCCGAAGGCGACGCCATGCGCGAGCACCACCCACCACTCGCCCGGATGGATGCGGATCTCAGTTTTGCCGGGCGTGAACGTCACTCTGTCGGCGCGGCTCTGCCGGAGCGTCCAGGCAAAATATGCGATCACCCAGAGCACCGCGCCCAAGCCTACGGTCCAGGTTATTTCTGCACCGACGCTCAGGGCGATATAGGGTTCGCCTTCGTATTCCTCAGGGGCCAGCTGTGTGTATGCGAGCACAGCCGCCAGCATGGGCAGATAGATGGCGCCGCGGAACAATACTTCATGCGTCCGCGACACCGGCCCACCCATCCCGCGCTGGTAAAAACGCGCCACTCCTAGACTCTGCCGCCCTCGGTGCCAAACGGCGGCGTACATAGCGATCGACGTGAGCAGGATCGTTTGCCCGCCCAGCGAAAAAGCGTAGGTCAGCACCAGGATGACCAGCGGGATCAGCAGCACATCGAACTGGCGATGATGCCAGAGACGCCGCCGTAGGATGGCATCGTAAGTCGCTCCCAGATGGAACTCCGACAACACGAAGTCAATGGCATCGAGCTCACGGTCGCCGCGCAGGAGTATCAGAAGGATCGCCGCCAGCAGCCCGATCGAAGCTCCGCCGCAGGCCAGCCAGAAATCCGCGCGGCGGAAAAAAACCAGAGGGACCGCTTAGATGGAGCGTAAGTATCCAACGACAAATTCTCTTAAGATCTTCCGAAATTCGAAACTTGAAAACTACAATGTTGGACCATTCAACCGCGAATGCCGATGCGGATTTCATGATCTTGTAATTCGTTTTTTTCCAATTGGATGAGCGATCGGCCAGCATATTTTTATTTGGCACCGCCCTTGATCTTCTCGACCGCTTCCTTCTTGGCAGCCTGGTTCTCCATAATCAGGCGGTAGGCGATGTAGTACTTGTAGATGTTGCTGACGTAGGTCACCGTCTCCTGGCCGATCTTCTCGGCCGCGACGTACTCCACGTTCTGGAACCAGACGTTGGGGTCGAGCCCGCGCTTCGGCTTCCTTGCGCAGCTGCGAAATGCGGCCGGCGCCGGCGTTGTAGGAAGCGAACGCGAACAGCGCCTTGTCCAGCTTCGTCATCGGCTCGTTCTCGTAGTACTGGTCGATCATGCAGCGCATGTACTTGATGCCGGCGTGGATGTTCGCCTCGGTCTTGCGTGATGTCGCCGACGTTCATTTCCTTGCCGGTCGCGGGCATCACCTGCATGACCCCGATGGCGCCGACCGGGCTCTTTGCGTTCTGGTCGAGCTGCGACTCCTGGTAGCCCTGCGCGGCCATCAGCAGCCAGTCCACGTCGTACTTGTCGCCGTACTTCTGGAAATACTGGACGAGCGCCAGGAACTTCTTGCGCTCCTCCTCGGAGGCCGCGTTCTTCACGTACTTGACGTTCTTCAGGTAGCGCGTCAGGAGCTGGTTGCCGATCGAGGTCCCGACCTTGTTGCGCGTCGCGAAGTCGTCCAGCATCGCCTTGAGCTGCGGGCTGCCCTTGCGGATCGCCCACGCGATCTCGCCGCCGGTGCGAACCGCGACGTCGTCGTGCACGGTGAGCTGCGGGAATACCTGCTTCCAGAAGTCCGCGATGTGCTTGTCGACGACGACGAGCGGAACGAGGCCGGCATTGAGCATCTCGAGCAGGTCCTCGTCCTCCAGCGTCTCCGGGGCTTCCTTGAGCTTGACCGGCGGCTTTCTTCTCGGCCGCGAACTTCTTGTTGAGCGCGACGAGGCTTTCGTAATAGCTCGACGACTTGCGCACGAAGACTTCCTTGCCGGCGAGATCGTCCAGGCTGGCGATCTTCGGCGAGGCCGGCCCCGTCACCACGACCTCGCTGACGTTGCTCATGCCGGCCGCGGAGAAGTCCACCAGCTTCTGGCGCTCCGGCGTGATCGTGAGATTGGCGGCGGCGATGTCGCCCTTGCCGGCGGCGAGTGCCGGCAGCAGCTGGTCGCGCCGCACCGGGATGAACACCACCCGCACCTTCAGGTTCTTGTTCTTGAGCTTCCTCTCGGCGGCGAGCTTCTTGTTGAGCTCTTCCTCGAACAGCCGGAAGTAGTCGACGACGGTGCCGCGCTGTACGCCCTTGTCGACGAAATAGATGGTCTTGCTGTTGACGGTCAGCACGCGGATCACCCGCCGCTCGATCATCCCGTCCAGATCGCCGGTCCACGGCTTCTGCATCTCCGCGGGATCGATGGTGAGGGTCTCGCCAGCCGCCTTCTGTGGAGCCGGCTTCTGGGCAAGCACTGGGTTCACGGACAGGAAGCAGACGCAAACAAGGCCGAGGATGGTGCGGCCAAGCATTGCGCGAAGAGGAGCAGCCCCTCTCGATCGGGAGGAATGCGCGTCGCCGACCGATCCATCGCCTGCGGGTTGAGGGTTATCCACGGCTGCGCGCGCAGAGGCGCTATGGTTTCCGGTGCGGCTGATTTCCATTCCTATGTTCTCCATACTTATCGCGGCGTCTGGTCATTCTACTAACACGACATCGTTAATCCGCTATAGTCTTGAGCGAATCACGGTTCGGAGCGGACCGCAGAGAAGCGCAGTAATCCCGCTAGAATACGCCCCAAGGTCACAGTTGAGCGCAGGACAAATCAGTGTTGCATTTGCTCTGGAAGTTCCCTTAGAACAGTACGCCGAACAGCGTTTTCAGCAATTCTTCCAGCGGCATCATGGTGAGTAACAACGGCACGATCGGTACCAATGTCGCGACCGCAAGTCGGATGATGGCATCTCTTGTAATCGGCGCGATTTGCATCGTCCGCACCACTTCGAAACTATTGCCCAGATCGGCGAGGGACTGGATGTCGCCGCTACCCACGAACGGCTCATCGGCAGGCGCGCCGCCGCGCAGCCACTTGGCATCGAACTCGCGCACATAATGCTGGGCCAGCGTGCCATACTCCCGAATGCCCGTCCGCTTCGCCTGAGCCAGCTGAGGCGCGAACACCAAGAGCGGGCCGAGCACCATGCACAGCAGAAAGACGACGATGACGGCGATCTCGACCTTGAAGTCAGGCAGCGCGGCGCCGAGATAGAAAATGCGATTGGCAATCATTCCGGCTAACACTGCGCCATGCGCCACCGCCAGCGGCGTAAAGGCGTAGACCGTGTTGGCAAGAAATCCCAGACCGCCGACGCGATCCGGATGGGTCGGTACCAGGCTCAAGTCGATGCGCGACACCTGGCAAAGAAAGCGGATCCAGATGAACATCCGAAAATACCAGCGCAGCATCAGGAACTGGAAGATCGGCAGGCTCACGTAGCCAAACCACATCCCGCTGAGCGAGAGCTGCAAGCCCGCGGTGGTCGGCACCGCGTACCACGTAGCTGTGGTGAGCGCCGTGTACTGGCGCCAGACAAGCAGAACGCCGACGACATAGACCAAAGTGATCAGCAGTACCTCGGCGAGCACCGAGTTGCGCAGCCGGAATGCCGACGCGATGGCGGCATTGAACCGTGTCATGGCGCTCTCGGGAATCAAATTGCGGTTCAGGAATTGCTGCACCACGAAACGCATGCGCTGGTGCACCACAAGTTCCGCGACGATGAACAGCGGCACCACCACCAGAAAACGGATATGAACTTCCACGTCCTTCAGGAAGGGTACCGCCGCGCTCCCGCCCAGCGCGTGTCCTTCCACAGCCGAGAGCAGTAAGAGAGGCAGCCAGGCGAACAGCGAGATGACGATGATGCGTTGGCGCACTAGCTCCAGCGCCTCGCCGGACAGATGCGACCGGCGAAAAAGCTGGTACAGCGGCCCACCCAGGACGAGCGAGAAGTCCGTCGGATCCCGGAGCACACCGTCACTGGACTCTACTGTCGGGGATTTCATTTTGAGTCTCTCCTCGCGGCGGCGATGGTTGTCTAATTTTAGTTGGTGATTCGCTTAGTCACTTCACCAACTCGATATCAGCGGGCTGTCCAGGTCTCGTCGAACCATGATTTCTTACAGAGGATAACAGAGGAAACAGAGGTTTCTTGAAAACCTATCTCGCCGTTCTCATCCGCGTTGCCCTCTTGTCATAAGCCCTCTAGGATTCAATGACCGCTTTGACGCGTCCCTCTCTGATCGCTTTGACGAACGCCTTGTGATCACGCTCGGCCTGATCGGCATAATCGCCGGCAAAGTCGCAGATCGCCTCGTCAAAGGTGCGGCTCGAACCCATGTAGCCCGCGATCATGGCGGCGTCGCCCGAGCGCGCGTGCGCTCGCGCCAGCGCCCACCCGCACGCTTCCGCGTATCGTCGCAATATGTCATCGTCCATGGTGTCAATTTCCGCCGAAATCTTCATGTCGCGAAGCTGGCGCACGTAGAGGTGGCGCCCTCGCTGTGACCGCGTCCATCCCAGGAAGCTGTCGCTCGCCGCCTGCATCAGGCGCTGGCCAACGACGACGCGCTGACCGTGGTTGCCGTGCAGACTCTTCCCGGCATAGGGTTCGAGCACCGACGCGTTCGCCTCCTTGATCTGCAGGAACAGCGGGTCGTCGTCCGCGGCCATGAAGAGCGCGATCAGGCACGCCGTACCGACGCTGCCCACGCCGACGACCTTCACCGCCATGTCGCACAGATGAAAGCGGTCGAAGAGCACGCGGATGTGCTCGGGCAGGGAGTCGTGGTAGAGCGCCCATGCTGCCTTGAGTTCCTCGCTGCCCACGTCTCCCGTCATCTCGGAATGGAAGATGAGCGGTGGGTTGTCCTTGATGCGCGGCGTCGAGCCAACGTGCTCGGCCAGCTTTGGGAAATCGTGCTCGGCAACAGTGCGCCCGCGCGCCTTCTCGACTTTTTTCTCCATGCGCGCGCGCTCCTCTTCGTCAGGCACCGCATCGATCAGCCGCTTGAGGTCGATCCGGTCGTACCAGATGTCCAGCGCCGTCATGAAGGCGTACTCCGCCATGTGTTCCCGGTATGAGCGCACCGCGGCGCGTGCGGCGCGCGCCGTCTCGCTCTGCTTGAGCTGGATATGACGCCCGGCCAGGACCACGCTGGCGGTCAAGCGCTTGACGTCCCATTCCCATGGAGCGGGAAGCGTTTCATCCAGGTCATTGATGTCGAAGATCACGCTGCGCTCGGGCGTGGCAAAGGCGCCGAAGTTCGAGAGGTGGGCGTCACCACAGGCCTGCACCCTGAGGCCGGAGCTTGGCGTGTGGGCCAGGTCGGCGGCCATGATCGCGGCGGTGCCGCGATAGAAGGCGAAGGGCGACTGTGACATCCGGCCGTGGCGAATCGGCACGAGGTCCAGCACCCTGCCCTCGTTTTGTGCAAGCACCATCTCGACCGGATCCGGTCGCTCCTTGGGCGGTTTCCATCCGCTATGCTCCGCGCGGGGCACGGCGTCGCGCAGCGCCTTGCCCTCAGCCCGGCGCTCGGCCTGAGAACGATACGGCGCTTCGCTGGGCGCGTTGCCGTGACCATTCGTGCCAACTGCTTGCAACGATTTTTTAGCCTGGCTCTTCATATATTCCCTCCCTGTACTTTCTGTTCCGGGCTTTTCAAAATTCATATCCACTATTCCCTGTCAAAGTGTGCTTCAAATACAACCGACGCAAAAGCTGGTACAGAGCGGCCCGCCCAAGACGAGGGAGAATCCCGTCGGCTCTCGATCGTTTTGTTCGAAGTGGTCAGGAGAGCCCACCAGTCAAAAAACGCTTCAAAATCCCGGAAATTCCATAAATCCAAATCCCTGAACCAGACCCCCCCGTTTGCGGCCAGTGTCTTTATTTTTCATTATTTAGAAGTGTTTCGAATTGCATGCCTACTTTATGTTTTCGTCAGCGAGAAAACATGCGCCTTGCCAGGGAGGTTCATCCAGGTACAATCCCCGCGTTTGCAAATCGTTGCCTTCCCGATCATACGTGGCATCACCGATCAAATCCTCAAGCCGCCATTGGCCATTGACGAGATCCGTGAACGGCAGCCGTACGTAGCACTGGCTCTGATTGGGCGCATAGTTCACTGTCACCAGCAGCCGCTCGCCATCGGGCCTTGCCAGGCAAAAACCAAGAAACAATCCGAGGTCCAGTTGCCATCCCAGGCAGGGGCGCATTCGAGCAATTGCCACTGGCCGTCGCGGACGGCCGGCTGGCGCAGCACGGCCAAGCAGCCGGTCGTAAAACTGTTCCAGCTGCTGGTCGATCGGTTCTTCCGGACCCGAACCAGATGCGGAGAGATGCGTTTTTTCGACCCTGGAATTGTCCCTGGTGGAAGAAACGCAGCCCAGGTGACAGGAACGTAATGACCGCCGCAGCTTCATGCACCTCCAGCGAGAACGTTGCCGCCGCCCGCGGCTCGTCGTGGTTTTCCAGAAAGCGGGCGAGCTTGTTTTGATAATCGAGCCCCGCGTGAAAATGCTCGCGCACCGGCCGCGCATGACCTTCGCGCAGACGATCGTACAGCCGTTTGTCGTAGGCGTAATCGAATCCCTGTTGCAGCAGCGTCCATTCCCGATCCCAGTAGACCTCGGCCATGAACTGGAATTCGGATGTTTGCGCCGCACGGACTCGGTTGCCTTCGGCCAGAAGAGCTCAGCCCGGATGCCCCAAGTGCTTTCGAATACGTCGGGCAAGACCAGCATGGCCATGTCGCAGCGCACGCCGTCGCATTGCCCGGCGATTCTCTCCAGCTCGCCGATCATCGCTTGCTGCAATTGCGGGTTGCCATAGTTGAGCTGCAGCGTGTCGGGCCAGCCCTCAAAGTACGGGTCTCGGCCGTAGGCCAGCAACAGCGACCCGTTTTTTGTTTGCACTCGGCAGTAGTTCCGCGGCGAGCGAGCCAAATCAGCTCTCGCTGCCATGGATAAAATAATCCGGATGCTCGTTGATCCACGGGTGATCCGGAGCCATGTGGTTGGGGACAAAGTCGAGCATCAGCTTCAGTCCGCGTTTTTGCAGCCGCTGTCGCAAACGTGCGAGCGCCGCGTCGCCGCCCAGATCGCGATGGACGGTGTAGTTTTGGATGGCGAACCCTGAACCGGCGATATCCTCTTCTTGCAAGTCTGGCAGCGTTTCTTGGAATTCCTTGCGCCATTCGGGATTCGCTCGCGAGATCGCTTGCGCCGCAGGACCGGTCTGCCAAACGCTCAGAACCAGACCCAGTCGAAACCCATTTCGGCCAGGCGATCCAGCTCGGCGTCGGGAATGTCGTCCAGGTCGCTTGCTCTGCCCAGAGCGAGAGCCAGCTCGGTCATCCACACGCGAGTGTTGATTTGGTAAAGAGAAGCGTAGCGGGGACTGTTTGTCATAGAAAAGCACCTTACGCACCTTTACTTCCGGGTTATTTTGTAACCCCGGCTGTCGAGAAAATTGAAAGTCTGGATAACTTGATTGGTCGGCTCGTAACCTCGGTATGAAAAATAGGTTTGGATGATCGAGCTTTTCCACTTGGGATGGCCATTGGCCCTGAGCTGATCGGCCGAGGTTAGGATGGCCAGAACCAGATTTTGCATCTGCGCCGCGTAGTTTCCATCCCGCTTGTCCAACCCCATAATTGAAGCCGGCACCGCATAAGTTTCACAGTGTCGGTAGTGGTCCAACTGTATTGAGATTTCCCCAGGCTCG
>CAWERH010000045.1:0-86190 GCA_963811315.1 uncultured delta proteobacterium | reverse complement strand
ATTGGGAAACCAATTTGGTTCCTGACGTCAATCAATTTCCGCTCGACGATTTTCCCATGAAGGGCAAAGGAGTTAAGCATATGCGCTTTACCCTTGCCGATACCACTTACGGTTGTCACGTGTCCGAATTCCCGCCCGGTTGCCGTAGCACCTTCCACCGCCACGGCCCGGGCGCGGTTATCATTATCACTCAGGGTGAAGGGTATGTGACGTTGTGGAAGGACGGCGAGGATCGGCGAAACTACGAATTCAAGGTCGGCACAGTTTATTCGCCGGACGATCTCATGTGGCACGGTCACTTCAACACCGGCAAGGGCACGATGCGCCACTTCGCCATGCGCGGGGATAGCCCGAAGTATAGTCACGACCGGTTTCGCAATCCGCTCTGGACGATGATCCCGATGGAAGACGAAGCGCCGGAAATCCAGCGCGAGTATGTTAAGCTCCTGGGCGACAAAGGCGTCGAAGCGGCTGTATCGGTGGTGGAAGACTGAAGAGGCGAAAGGCTTGAGGCGCGAGGCTTAAGTGCGCGAATACTCGACGGCCGGCTACAAGGCGATCAATGCAGCTTAAGTTCACTTTGTACTTCGCGCAGCGGCGCAAAGTCGCGTAGCTGATCGAGAGACGCCGGCTTTGGCAAACCGAGAGTCTGCATGCGGAGATCGACGATGGTTTGCATCGTCGAGTCGCTGATACCGCCGTCGCCACTGAAACCTGGCAGGATCAAGTCGTAGGACTTGGAAGCGACGTCCGGCTTTTGACCGAGCCACTGCGCCATGATCGCGACCGTGTCCTCGCGCCGATCGCGCACAAAACGCAGCCCACGCACCAGCGCGCGAATTACTCTTTTGACTTCAGACCGTTTTTCCGCGAGTCGTTGGTTCGAAGCGCTCAAGCCCATTGTCGGGCTGCCTACTTTAACATCGTTGGGCCCTGCGATAATCCGGTAGCCGTCGCGTTCGAGCAAGACTGGGCCCGGCGGAAGCAGGCAAACCGCGTCGGCGAGGCCACTGGTCAGCACGCTCATGCGCACCGGCAGGTCACCGCTGATGGTGACAAACTGAACATCTTTGAGGTCGACCCCTTTAGATTCGAGAATCGCTTCGGCGGCAATGCGATCCGACAAACCGCGCGCCTGAGCGGCGAGTTTTTTTCCACGTAGCTCGGCGACGCTCTTTATGCCAGGGCGCGCAACGATATAGTAAGGTGGCTTTTCAGTGATCACCGCTAGCAGCTTGGCGGGCAGGCCTTGCATGATCGCATTCAAAATACTGCCAAAAGTTGTCGTGTACTGGATCTCGCCGTTGATGAGCGCCGGGGCGGCCACCGGCGGCCGCATCTGGACCATCAGCGGCTCCAGTCCTTCCTCGCGAAAAAATCCTTTGGTCACTGCCACATGAGCGGGCAAAAAAGAGAAGTCTCTGCTGGAATAGGAAATAATTACTTTTTCTTCTTGGGCGCCGTAAGTTGTCGCCGGTCTCAGCGCCAAAGTAGCGCCAATGATAAACAAGCCGGTGATTGTGCAATCCAGATTGCGCTTGAACATTGTATTCTCCTTGGTGATTGACGCGCGATCGACTTGAACATAAGTGAACCGCCACAAATCTGTCAATGCAGTCGCTGTTCCTTGACAGCGGTCGAAAGCTGTAACTATATCGTAGGCATCAGCAAGGAGGTTGTCATGATGAATTGCCCGGTAATCGATGCCGACGGCCATGTGCTCGAAAAGGAACGTTACATTCGCAAGTATCTCGAGTCGCCGTGGGATAAGCGTTCGACCTCGCTGCGTACTCGCGATCAACCCTGGGATGCCAATCTCTTCGACAGCTTCGAAATGGCGGTGCGCTGGGAAGACTTGAGCCCCAAGGAACAAATCGACGAATGGCATGCAGTGATGGACCGAGAGGGGATGGTCAAAGCGATTTGTTTTCCCACCGGGTCGGGCAATGTCTCGAAAATTCAAGAATTGGATTTCGCTCTCGCCGTGGCGCGCGCTTGCAACACCCATTTTGCCAAGGAGTTTAACGCGCTGTCGGATCGGGTGAGCTGTGTCGGCGTGTTGCCGTTGCGTGATCCGAAGGCGGCGGCCGAAGAGTTGCGCCGCGGTGTGACCGAACTGGGTTTGAAGGGCTTTGAAATATTGCCGATGGGCTTGCCCATGGCGCTGGGCAGCACATTTTACGATCCGGTGTATGCGGAGGCGGAAAAGTTAGGCGCGGTGATCGGGATTCATGGTTCGCGCAGCAATTCCCACGAAATCGGCGCGGCCAACCTGTCGACTTTTGCGGAGGTGCATTCCTATGCTTTTACTGTCGGCTTGTTGCTTCAGTTCACTCACGTAGTTTGCCAGGGACTGCCGGTGCGCTTTCCCAACTTGAAATTGGCTTTCCTGGAAATCGGCGCGACCTGGCTGCCGTATTATTTGGATCGCTTGGACGAACACTGGGAGAAGCGCGCCAAGCATGAAATGCCGCTGCTAAAGGAGAAGCCGAGCGACTTGGTGCGCAAATCGAAGATGTATTTTAGCCTGGAATCCGGCGAGTCGCTGCTCCCGGAATCGATCAAGTACCTCGGCGCGGAGCATTTTCTTTACGCCTCGGACATTCCGCACTGGGACAATGAATTCCCGGGCAATCTTCATGCGCTGCGCAATCATCCACGAATTTCCGACGGCGACAAAGAGAAGATTCTCTACAGTAATGCCAAGGCGCTTTTCAACTTGTAGAAGCCGTTCCTAAATCGAGGTCTTAGTATGTATCGTCGTTTGGCGAGTCTAGCGGGTAGTTTGTCGCTGCTTATTTTTCATGCTTGTCTGGATTGCGCCGTGACTTGGTCGCGGCGGCCGACAAACTGGTCGCGCTCTACTCCTCTCATGCGGTTCCCTATTCGATGCCGTGGGTTGCCGAAGAGCTCGGGTTGTTCAAGAAGTACGATATCGATTTCGATTTTGTCTACATTCCTTCTTCGTCGACCGCCACAGCGGCGATACTCGGCAGCAACGTCGAGGTCGGCTTGCTGGGAGGCGTGGGCATCGTCAACGCTTACGCCAGCGGCGCCAGTGATTTGGTTTTCATCGGCAGCATCAAGAACGTCATGACCCAGAGCATTCTCGCCAAGCCCGAAATCACCAAACTGGAGCAGCTTCGCGGCAAACGCGTCGGTGTGACGCGCATCGGCAGCAACACCCACTTTTTCAGCGTCCAGGTGTTTCGCCGCGCCGGGATGAATCCGGACAAAGATTTTACCTTCATCCAAACCGGCGGCGACAACGAAACCTTGGGCGCGCTCGTGTCCGGTCGAATCGATGCGGCGGCGATGTTGCCGCCGACCGATGGCCGGGCGCTCGCGCTGGGTTTCCGTTACGTCGTCTTCGGTCCCGATATCGGCATTCCCTACGCGGCGTCGACGATTACAACGCGCCGATCGGTGATAGCGAAGCGGGGACAAGTTATTGGCCGCTTCATGCGCGCGATGGCGGAGGCTTCACGGGCGATGCACCGTGACAAAGAGATGACGTATCGCGTGATGGAGAAAAAACTTCGGATCAAAGACCGGTCGGTGCTGGATGCCAGTTACGCCATCGAAATGAAAGTCATGGAACCGCGTTTGGAACTGAAGGCCGCGGCGATTCAACCCATGATCGATGAAGTCGCTAAAACCAATCCGCGAGCCGCGGAGGTCAAACCGCAAGACCTGATGGAGCGGCGCTATCTGGTGGAAATGGAAAACAGCGGGTTCTTCAAGCAAATTTGGGCAAACGGTAAATATAAGTAAAAAGTCAGAAAGTAAAAAGTTAAAAGAGCAAGAATTGAAAACTTCGTGCAAGAGACATCAAAAACTCAAGCGCCACATCAAGGAGAGAACATTTAAGTTTGCTGTGGCTATCGTCCGCTTGTGCGCTGAGTCTAATTAAGCCAAGTCCGGAATTAGTAGAACGCTTGGCTACCAGCTACTGAGTTCAGGGCACTTCGATCGGCGCCAATGTTGAGGAAGCACAGGCGGGTCAGAGTCGCGTGCGGATTTCATGAGTAAATACTCAATCTCACTGAAGGAAGCGCGTGAAACGATCTATTGGTTACGCTTGTTAGCAAGCTTCCGGTCAGCTCAGTGGACGATAAATTGCAAACTCTTCAACTCGAAGCCAACGAAATCGCCCGCATCATCGGTGCCATCATCATTCGTGCCAAAACGAACAACGGCCGCAAGTAAGTTTATCTCCGAGACCGTGCCAGTCTCGTGGTAATGGCGATCTTTTCTTTTGCCCTTTTACTTTTTACCTTTGCCTTGTCCTACCGCGCCGGCAAATCGTCGTCTTTCAAATTAAACCAATTCCGCGCGTTCTCGCCGAGGACATGACGCAGTTTGTCTTCCGTCATGCCGGGAATCTTGTTTACTTCTTTGACCGAATCGGGAAACTCCGAGTCCCAGTGGCGATAGTCGGAGGCGTACATCACCTGAGTGATGCCGATATCGTCGAGCACGTACGGCAAGATCGTCTCCTCCGGCTCGCAGGTGAAAGCCACTTGGGAGCTCTTGATGATCTCCGACGGCTTGCGTTTGAGCAGCGGCCATTGCGGCCGCAGTTTGTGGAAATGTTCATCCATTCTTTCCGACCAGAAGGGTAGCCAACCGCAGGCGCCTTCCATAAAACCGACTTTGAGCTTGGGATAGCGATCGAAGACGCCTTCGCCGATCAGGTGCATGAGCGCGATCATGAGCTCGAATGGAAACGACGTCATGTGCACGTAGCTGTATTTTTCCATGCGCTCGCTGCCGGCGCCCATGACGCCCCAGACGCCGTACTGGCCGTCGTGCTCGGTTTGCGGATGGACGGACAGCGGCATGCCGATCTCTTGAGCGGCGGCGTAGACCGGATCGAACATGCGATGACCCAGATTGATGCCATAGACATTCGTCGGCAGCATGGCGCTGACGATGGCGCGATGCTGCGCCAGGTATTCCAATTCTTTCACCGCCGCCGGCGGATCTTGCACGGGAATCAGACCGACGCCTTTCAAGCGTTTGGGATCGGGCGCGAGATACTCTTCGACGAGCCAACGGTTGACCGCGTGGCAAATCACCGCCGCCAGCGGTTTATCGGCCATGCCGTTGACGGACAGCGCGATGGCAGTACCGAAGATGACCGCAACGTCGATGCCTTCCTCGTCCATGTCCGGCAAGCGCTTGAGCGGATCCGTCATGCCCGGCCGGCTGCGCTCAATATGCGAAGCAAAAACTTCGGCGCGATCATCTCCACCGCCCCAACGCCGTCGGCTGCTGAGCCGTCCCTCGAGCATCAAATGCGCGTAGCCGGAACTATCCGTCATTCGGCTCGGCGCGCGCGTGGCAAATTCCTTGGGCATCCATTTCACAAGCTCGGTGTCCGGTTCGTAGCAATGTCCGTCGGCATCGATCACCAGATTTCTCGCCATAAAACCTCCGCGTAATTAGTTTGTTTATGTTGGTTTCTTCCTAATCGGCTTGGGCGTGAATTGCAAATTCAATTAGCGAGAGCACCTGGGCTCTTGTCGGGAGCGAAAGTTGCTTTTCGGGCAGCCTATTGGTTGGGCGCCGCGACCGGAGTCGCGCTGTTGAGCGCCGGCAAACCGAAAGCACAGCGGGACAGCAGGAACTGATGGAACTCTTGATCGGTGGCGAATTTAAAGCGCACAGCGCCGGTTTGCTCCCAAAGCGCGCGCGATGGTACTTGGCACCGGGCGCAAGGCGAACCGGGGACACAGTCCTCCGGCGCGGCGTTGTTCAGGATCAATGCCGATGGCGAGAGTCGGGGATCGGTGCCGCGCGCATCGGCGCGAACCATCACGCCACCACCTGTGTAGCTGATGTCGGGAAACTTGCGCGCGCGGCCGTCGGGATTGAGATCCACCGGCGCTTCGATGAAAACTCCGGCGGCAACCTCTTGGGTGGCGGCGTTAAATTCGATTTCTTCGCCGGTCGGCAGTGTGACGATATTTCGCTCGCCGAAATTGACGATCGCCGGCAACATTTTGCGCGGAAAAAACAGTATCAAGCTGTTCATCAGTTCGCTCAAGCGAAACTGGCGGTCGCGCGACGGAACCCAGTCCGAGACCATCAGGTGAATATCTTGACGCGCCCGGTCATCGAAGCGAAACTGATAGTCGCGGGTAAAGAACTGGTTTTTCGAGGCGTCGCGCCGCGGCGAGAGCACCCGGTTGCCGCCATGATTGGAAAATTCAAAACCGACGATATTGCCCTGGCGGTCGCGGCGGTATTGCCAGCCTGCCTGAATTTTGTCTTCCTGCCGTCGCGACGTCAGCAGGGTGTCGTAGGCAATCTTGCGCGAGGCGGAGTCTTTGTCGGGAACGGCGAGGGTCGATTCGGGCCAGTTTCGTTGAGGCATGGGCTTCAACGGAGCTTCCGGGGTCTTCGCGACTTCCGCAGGGAGTTCGGCGGGCGGCGTTTCAGCTACTGCCGGTTCCGGTTTCGACTCCGTGACCGGCGCGTTGGGCGCGGACTGACAGGCGGCCAAAACCAGCAGCATCAATGCACTCGTGAGGCGCGGCAGAAAGCGGGTGGTTCTCATAGTCGACTTAAAGTGCCGGATTCGACCGAGCAATTAACTTGCCCGGCCTTGGTTAGTATAGCAGGGTTTGAGCAGGCGCGATGCCAACACCTTTCTGGAGAAATTTTGCCCACAATGAGTCGATCGAAGTAAGCCTGTGCTCGCTTGCCGGCACAACGCGTGAAGTTGATACGCAAACTTTTCTCAACGGCGCGCAAGCGCAGCCTCATTTGTGCTCGTCGAGGTTAGCCAATTCGCGGTTGAGGTTGCTCGCGATGATGACGAAACTTGGCTCGACCGGCAGGCCGGCGCTTTGGAGCGCTTCAGCAACCCAGGTGTTACAGCTGCGCAGAATACTGAATTTCCCGGTCGCATCATAGAATCGACTGTAAACGTAGAGGCCTGAACGCGCTTCGGCAGCGTCCGAAGGATTGGTGCGAGCAAAAGTCGAAGCGAGAAAGGCGAGCAGCCGCGTAAAGGATTCCTCTGACAGATGCAGTTCAGTAATCAAAGCGTCGCGAAAAAAATTTTCCGCTGGGCCGTCGAAGCCGACCAGATGGAGCACGCTACCGCTTGACCAAAATGCCGCCTTCAGCGCAGTGAAAACACCGGCGTCGGGATCGGGGAAGTAATCCCGATCGCCCCAACTAAACTCGATCATTTGCGCGCGGGGAAATTCCTTTAGCTCCGGTATCAATGTCTCGGGAATATCGCCTCGATGGAGCACAATGGCGGCGTGCCACCAGTTGCGCACGATGAAAACGCTGTGGCAGCCGGGTTGCGCCGAATCGCAATTCCAGGCCGGGAAGGATTGAGATGGCAAGCATAACAGAAGTCCGAGAATTACTCCGACCGCGAGCCCTGGCCGCCGTTGTGGATGATCTGCCATCGCTTTCAGTTCGCGCTCCACTGGAGGTAAATTCAACCGGCGCGGCGCTCACGCGGGAACTGATCGGCGTTGGCAGCTCAGACGCAAGCCTTTGTGTTCGATGTAGATCTGGGATGAGTTCTTGCGTTTGAGAATTTGCTCGATCAACGAGACCAGCGGGGTCGAGGTGCGCAACGGTTCGCTTATCGCGCCGGCGGATTTCATGGTCGCGACGGCCTCCGCGCCGGCAAAATATTCCAGAAGAGCATCGTCGTCGGAAACCCCGACGCCGCCGAACCGCTCACGAAATTGTCGCAGCGAGAGTTCTGGCGCTTTCAACTTTGCCAGTTCGTTCGCTCGCGGCCTGTTCAGCAGGCGGTCTTTGAGATCGGCTTCGATGGAATCAGCCTCCTCGGCGCCCCAAGCGCCGAGGGCATAGAGCAGCACTTCATCGGTAACTTCTTTGTAGCGTTCGCCCACCATCACGTTGATGGCGGCTTGCACGCCAAAAAATTGCGAGTAGGGCGTTACCATAATCGGATAGCCGAACTCGGCGCGAACCCGCGTCACTTCTTCGAGCACCGCGGGGAGTTTGTCGAGCTTGCCCAGGTTGGCGAGCTGGAAACGAAAGTTGGAAATCATCCCGCCAGGCACCTGGTGCAACGGATGAAAGGCGTCGTATTCCAAGGGTCTTCCAAGCGGCAAATTTTCTTGATGTGCCACCGCCGTGAAATGATCGCGCACGGGATGCAGAATGGCTTCATCTATGGCTGTGGTGTAACCCAGCGCCCGCGCGTTCATGGCGACGTTGAACAAGGACGGATTGGAAGAGCCATCGGCGAGCGGCGGAATTGCCGTATTGATCGAAGTGACGCCGAGTTTGATCGCTTCGAGACAACAGATGGCGCCGAGTCCGGTATTGCAATGGGTGTGGAACTCGACCGGTTTATCTTTCGCTTCGCGGAGCATCAACGGAACCAGCCGCCGGGTGGCTTCCGGGGTTAGCAGGCCGCCCGGATCTTTAAAGCAGATTCGCGCGACATCGAGCTTAGCAGCTTCGCGCGCGCGCTCGATGAAGTATTCATCGGTGTGTTTCGGCGAGATCGAATAGATGATGTTCAATATCGTTCTAATGCCGGCGCGTTTGGCTGCCGCCACGGCTGCTTGCCAATAGCCCGGCGTATTGGAGGGATCCGAGGTTCGTAGTTCGGTGATGCCGTTGGCGGCAAGCCGTTCGAGCCAAAGATCGGTAACCTCCGGCTGGAGAGGTCTGGAAAGCGAGCATGGAGCGGCTGCGGATCGTTCGTAGCGGCGTTCTTTTGATGCGTTGGGCCAGTAAGCGAATGCGTTCCCACGGGTCGTCTTTGAGATCGCGCACGCACTTTTTGTAGAAAGCGGAAGACATCACTTCGATCGCTTCGAAGCCGGCGCGGTCGAGCCGTTCGGCGACCGGCAGCATCATGGCCGTGCGCATATTGGAAGCCCACAAGCTCAATTGGCCGTCGCGCAAGGTTGTGTCGACGAAAAAGATATCACGAGAGGGATTGGTTTGCGTCATGGTTCAGTCATCGGTTGACATTGCATATAGGCGTCTAATTGGAGTGATGGAGTGGAGTGATGGGCTCTGAAAACCCAAGACTCCATTGCTCCATCACTCCAATCATCTTATCCCAGATCGACGTACGCGCGCACCCAATCGTGCGGCGTTGCCGTGTGTCCTTGGCCGGTCGTGTCTTCGGCAAGGAAAACGTCGCCTGGATAAAAGCTCATGCGGGTGCCGTCAGCCAAACCGATATCGACACTGCCGGACAGCGTGATGACCCAGCGGCGATGCGGCGCACGGTGATAGTTGACGATATGCGGTGCGAATTCGTTTCTGAACAGCAATCCCTTGGCGGCGCGGGTGATGTTGAAAAGCTCGGAGCCGGCACCGGTGTCCAACAATTCGAAATGAGACTGCTCGTCGGTACCTGTGTAGAGTCGATAAAATTTCACGATGGGTCTCCGTCCGATTGAAAGAGTAACATTGAACGGAGCGCGAAGGCTAGCCGCACTCGACTTGAATGCGGTTATTTTGCGAAGGGCAGACGCGGCAGTCTGCCCTTCGCTGCAAGAAAGGACCTCTTACTATTGCAGCATGGAATGAAGCATCCCCCACAACGCGTAGCCGACGGTGAGGCCGATGGTTCCCCAAATAAAGAGTTTTAGCCAGATCGGAAAGTCTTCCATTTCTATCTCCTGGAAAGCGCTGGGCGCTTTCAGTCCTGGGTGGATATTTCCCGGCGGAGGCGACCGCCAGGACAAAATCAAGAAGGAAGGGAAGCGCGCCGGATCGAAAATCCGGCGGCGCAATCTATGCTTAGATGCGCAGGACTACGTCGAGCTTGTGGATTGCCAGCGGCGGCAAATCTTCATGCTGAACTTGATATTTGCCGGCACGTTGAGAAACCGCGGAGTGGAGCCCGAGAACTAGGGTGACAAAGACGATCGGCGCGAAGTTGACGCGGCGCTGTTCGTCGTCGAGATCGATGTTTCTTTCTTTGCTTGCCTGTGGGTTTCGATCGGCTGCCGTTAAGATGAGACTGGCATCAGCCCGGCCGATCAACAGCGGATTTTGTGTTGCTATGGGCAGGAGGAGCAGCAGTGCCAGGACTAAAGTGCGCATCAGTGCCAACGTTCGATTAGAATTTACCCTAACGAAGGGGCGAGGCGCAAGCTGATGCTGTCTTGCTACGGTTCGATTACAGCGGCGTGACGCTCGGCGCCGGCTTGCGGTGCCGGGTTGCCTGCTCGTAAGCGTAAGCGAACCGGATCATTTTGGCGTCGTCGTAAGGGCGGCCGAGGAACGTGATTCCGGCCGGCAGATTGTCGCGGGTGAAGCCGGCGGGAACGACGATCGACGGGACAAACACCAGGAAGGTGTTGATATGCGGCGCGCCTTTTTGATCGACGAAGGGCGGGTTGACGCCATCCGCGATCAACGTCGGCTGATGTTCCACCGCTTTGTGAACGATCGCGTCCAGTTTGTTGTCAGCCATGATCGTCAAAACCCGCGTCAGCAACTCTTCGCGCGCCTTGAGATATTCATAATGAGCTTCCTCGCTCGGCGCTCGACCCCAGCGATCGCGCGAACGTTTGACGACCTTGGTAAATTCCGGCGACTTCATCGCGTCTTGACGTGATCGATAAGGCGGATGCTGACTGCGGCTCATGTAGGTCTGAAAAGATTCTTCTTCGTCAGCAGCACTCGTGGCGCGTTTCGCCAACAGCGATTTTAAATCGGGAATAACGATCGGATCGACGATCTCGGCGCCGGCGGCGCGCAGATCGGCGACGGCTTTGTCGAAGACTTCAGTGATCTTGGCAAAATCTTCCGAATCCGGTTCGGCATCGTAGCCCATCGACTCGCGCAGAATGCCGATGCGCGCGCCGCGCAGCGCGTTTAGGTCGAGCGAATCACTGTAGCTCGCGGAGCGATTGCCGACGCCGCGCGCGGTGGCCGGGTCGTCGGGATCATAGCCGACCATGACGTCGAGGAGTTTGGCGAGATCCGTTACCGTTCGCGCCATCGGGCCGAGGGAGCCATGCACCGATGGCCAGCCGGCAAACACTCCGCTGCGACTCACGAGACCCGCGGTCGGACGCATGCCGGCGACACAATTCCACGTCGACGGACGGCGAATCGACGCGAAACCTTCTTGGCCAACCGCGACCGTACAAAAATTTGCCGACACGCTCGCCCCTGAGCCGCCCGAGGACCCGCCGGCGGTGCGCGCCAAGTCATACGGGTTTTTGGTCGAGCCGAAGAGCGAACCGTGAGTGTCGCCGCCGCCGAGCTCGCCGAGGGTCGCTTTGGCGAGGATGATGGCTCCCGCTTTTTTGAGCTTGTCGACAACGAAAGCGTCGCGCTCGGGATAGTAGTCTTTGAATAGCACCGAGCCCAGAGTTGTCGGCATCGGCGTCGCGTCACCCTGGTCTTTCATAATAATCGGGATGCCGTGCAGCGGACCGACCGGACCCGAAGCTTGGAATGCCTCGTCGAGGCGTTGGGCTTCTTTTAGCGCTTCAGGATTGATGGTAATGATGGCGTTGATCGCAGGTCCTTGCTGGTCGTAAGTTTCGATACGCTGGAGATAGGCCTGCACGAGTTCGCGGCAGGTCAGTTGGCCGCTTTGGTATGCGGCCTGTACTTTCGCGATGGTGGTTTCGATAACGTCGAAGCTCATAGGCAGTCTCCTTGGATCGATAGTGCTTAAGTACTTTAGGTTTCGGAAAATGTCCAGCCACGATGCTTCGTTTGTCGATGGAAAATCGTCCGACTACGCCGCTGAGCCCCACGGACCGCGATCGTAATCGGGATAGACTTGTCCGCTTGATCTCTCCGGAGAATCGTCTGTACGCCCTATGGGCTCCATAACGACGAGGCGCCTTTCACTTGACCGATCCGCAGAAAGCCCGCTTTGGGCGGAGATTCGCACGCTCTGTTGCCGCACCGGAGACAATGGCGGGCCCATTGCGAAGGAGCGGTGGGAGTTTTTTGCCAAACTTTGGGTCGAACCCTACGAAAGACTTTTGCCGGAATGGACCTACGTCGCCCTCTCTGAAGAATCGGTCGTCGGCTATCTCACGGGTTGTCCCGACTCACGAAAATTTGCTCGCACGAAAGCGTGGCGGATGACGTTGCCGTTGCTGTTGCAGATTACGCTTTGGCCGATATCGCCATACTCCCGGCGCTCATGGATTTGGCCGGCGCACGCTTGGTCTCAGCCAGAAAGCAGAGGAACGCTTTTCCCGTGAGCTGAGGCGCTCGATTGAGGTCGACTATCCCGCTCATCTCCACGTCAACGTCGACGCGGGTTATCGGCGCATGGGAATAGGCCGGCGCCTGATGGAAAGTTATTTTGACGATCTCCGGTCCTGCGGTGTTGTCGGAGTCCATCTATTCTGCGGCGCCGATCCGGTGGAATTCTATCGCTTGCTCGGATTTGAGATCTTGGAGATTGCGCAATTCCGCGGCGCTTCGATCTTTTCCCTTGGCCGAAAGCTGTAACATAAATTTTACAGAGCGGGATTATCCCTGTGCTTGACGGTCGCGCGGTCGTCCATTAGAGTTCAGCAGCGTTTTCGGATGTAATCGAGTGCCCAAGCCCGCTAGCCAAAAATTCCGCCTTCCCCTGAAAGTCAAGCTCAGTCTGCTGATAACGCTTCTAGTTGTCCTGTCGGTGTTGCTGGTAAGTAACTTTCTGCTGGATCGCGCAGAAAAGAGCCTTACCAGCGAGATTACCAAGCGCGGCTTTACCATCGCTCGCGATCTTGCGTTGAGCGCCAGGAATTCCCTCGTCACTCGCGACGATCTCGCCTTAAGTCTTCTCGTTCGCGATACGCTGCGCGATGAGGATGTTTCGTATGCCGTGATCGCCGATGAAGACGGCAAGGTCGTCGCTGACAAAGATCTGAATCTGGTCGGTAAGGAAATCGAGCGGCCGAAAGAACTCAAGCCGCTGGGCCAGGAAATGCTCGTGCAAACCTATGCGGACGCCGAGGGTGGGCATATCATTGATTTCGCCGTACCGATGGAATTCAGCAAGGTGCGGATCGGCGCGCTCTATCTAGGATTCAGCGACCGATCGATTCGGCAAACGATCGCCGATGCGCGCAAACACTCGCTCTGGATTACCGGGTTTATGGTGTTGGGCGGTATTGGCGGCGCCGTTGGTCTCGCCATCGTTCTGACCAAGCCGATACTCAAGCTTGCGCAAGGCACCAAGGCGATTGCCGCCGGCAGCTTCGACATCACGCTGCCGGTTACGAGCCGCGACGAAATCGGCGATCTCACCGAGTCGTTTAACGATATGGCGAGGAACCTGCGCGAGAAAGAGAAGATTAAACGCGCGTTCAGTAGTTACGTGGCGCGGCAAGTTGTCGACGAAATCCTCAAGCATCCCGACGACATCACGTTCAGCGGCGAGCGCAGGGATGTCACGGTAATTTTTTGCGACATGCGCGGCTTCACGAGCTTGACGGAAAAGCTTCCTCCGGAGGAAGTGGTCGCAGCGCTCAACGCCTTTTACAGTCTGATGATCGAGCTGACCATTAAAAACAACGGCACGATCAACAAGTTTCTTGGCGATGCCGTCATGGCGATCTTCGGCGCGCCGACGGCCTATCCGGACCACTGCTTGCGCGCAGTAGAAACAGCGCTCGCGATGCAGGCGGGGGTGGCGGAACTCAGCGCGCAGCGGGTCGCGCTCGGGAAAGAACCGATCTCTATCGGCATCGGCATCAGCGCCGGGGAAGCCGTTGCCGGAACAGTCGGCACGGAAGACCAGATGGAGTACACCGTGATCGGCGACAAGGTCAATCTCGCCGCGCGGCTGGAATCCAACGCCAAGCCCGGGCAGATTCTGGTTAGCGAGTCCACTTTCCAACAGGTCGCTGATCAGGTGGATGGCCGGTGCCTGGGAACGGTTTATGTTAAGGGCAGGGAAGAAGCGGTCGTCGTGTTTGAAATCTTGAGTCGGAAGGATTAATGAAAGAGACCCGATGGATAATGACAAGACGTCTCTTGTTGCTTACTTGGCGATCACCGTCTTGACGATCTTTTTGGCAGGGTGCGGAGCCACAGACCCAAAGCCGGCCGCTGCCGATCGAGCCAGCGGCGAGGTTTTCGAATCCCAGGACTATTTCGTGGTGATCGCAAAGAGCGGCGATACGGTGGAGAGTCTCGCTGCCCGCTTCCTCGGCGACAAAAACCTCGACTGGATGATCGAGGATTACAATGGTTCGGCGAGTATTGCCGCGGGGCAGCAGGTGGTGATTCCGAAGCGACCCTGGAACCTATCCGGCGTGACCGCGAGCGGCTATCAATTGGTGCCGATCCTTGTCTATCACAATCTCGCGCCGCAGCCGAAGGGCCGCATGATCTTGGGAGCAAAGGCTTTTGAAGAGCAGATGCGCTATCTCAAGGCCCAGGGCTATCGGGTGGTCAACCTCAGAGAGTTTGTCGACTTCGTATCGCAGAAGCGGCAACTGCCGCGTAAGAGCGTTTTGTTGACGTTTGACGACGGTTATCGCTCGTTTCTTCAATACGCTTATCCGCTTCTCAAAGAACTGAATTTCACGGCAACTTTGTTTGTGTATACCGACTATTTGAGCGCGGGGACGAGCGCGTTTACTTGGGCGGATCTGAAGAGATTGGCGGCTGAAGGGTTCGACGTCCAGGCCCATTCCAAGAGTCATGGCGACATGGTGCGCGCCGCGGGCGAGCCGGCCAATGAATACGACAAACGGCTCGAAACAGAATTGGTGCAGCCGCGCGCGCTGTTCCAAAAAAATCTCGGTTTCGATCCCAACATCCTGGCCTATCCTTATGGGCGTCAAGACGATGCCGTGGTTCGCCGCACCAAGGAGCGCGGATATGTTGCGGCCTTTACCGTGCGAAGGCAGGGAAGCCCATCCTTTGTGGACATGCACCGGATCAACCGCAGCCAGATTTACCCGGAGATGAGCCTGGATGACTTCATCAAGAATCTGAATCTGTTCAGTCAGGAACCAATCAAGTGAAACGCCTGGCGCAGAGATTTTCCCTTGCAACCTGGCTCCTGTGTTTCGCGGCGGCTTGCGCGACGGTGCAAGAAGGACCGCATCAATCTCCCTTCGAGAATCTGCTGGCGCCGAACCGCGAAAAAGCGGCCAGCTTGGCCGCTCAAGGAAACCTGCGGGGCGCGGGCGACGCTTGGAAGGTTGCTTTGACGATTGACCCGAAGGATTCGATTGCGCTGGAGGAATCCGGAAAAATCGAAGAACGGATCAAGCAGGCGGTCGCCGATCGTTTAGCGCGCGGCGAGGATGCGCTGAAGCGCAACCTTTATATTGAAGCGCGCAATCACTTTCTCGCCGTGCTGGCGCTGGAGCCGTCGAACCGCGAGGCGTTCGTGGCGCTCCAGACCCGGGTACGGGAGGTGCGTCAGATCAATCACACGGTGCGTGCCGGTGAATCCTTGGCTTCGATCGCGCAGCTTTACTACGGTGACCGATCGCGCTCCGAAGTGATCTGGGAAACCAATCAGTTGCCGCCGAACCCGAAACTGACTCCTGGGTCGGTACTCAAGATTCCCGAGATTCCGGGTTTGCCCTTCGGCCGCCCCCTAGCGCCTCCAGTGCTTACGAAACCGGAAGTCACCGAAGTGGGCCCCTCCGCCAATCCAGCGCTGGTCGAGGCGAAGGAAGCGTCGGACAGAGGCGATTACTTCCTGGCGCTGGCGACCCTTGATCGATTTATCGGTCAAAATCCGCGCAGCGGCGAGGCGTTGGATCTCAAGCGGACAATCCTTCTACAGCAAGGCAAGACTTTGTTAGAGCAGAACAAGCTGGGCGATTCCTTTACCGCATTGACTCAGCTTGCCAAGCTTAGCCCGAAAGACGCTTCAGTGTCGTCACTATTGACCAACGTTCGGTCGCGCTTGGTTCAGCAGCATTACAACCAGGGTATTTCGCTCTATCGCGAGGAAAGATTGCCGGAAGCAGTGGCGGAATGGCGCAGTGTCCTACAATACGATCCGGGCCATGAAGGCGCGAAAAGAAATATCGAGCAAGCCGAGCGGCTGCTCAAAGGCTTGCAGGTGCGCCAGCAGAAGCAGGGGCGCTAAATTCTTGCCGGTTGATCTTATGATGGCAATTGCGCGAGCAGGGAAGGCTAGTCTTTATCAAGCGCCATAAATTGCTTTTCAATGCTCTGCCACTCGTCCAGGCCGACCACCCGATCCCGTTCTTTGAAAGTCGTCAGCGTCGCGTCGATGGATTCCGTCGTGCCTTCGCGCTTGAGCGTGGCCAGCGCATTGCGCATGGCGTGAATCGCGGCTCGTTGGGTTTCGGACGGATAAATGGCGATGCGGTAACCCATCTTCTGCAAGCGCTCCATCGGCAACATCGGGGTTTTGCCCCCTTTAAACACATTCACTAGTAGAGGCACGCCCGGCAAGCGGCGTGGAATCTCGGCAAGCTCCTCCTCCGACTGCGGCGCTTCGACAAAGATCGCATCGACGCCGACCTTGGCAAAAACGCGCGCGCGTTCGATGGCGTCGTCGAAGCCGTTGACGCCGCGCGCGTCGGTGCGCGCGATGATGACAAAATCCGGATCGGTGCGGGCGGCCAGCGCGGCTTTGAGCTTCGCTTCCATTTCCGCCAGCGGGATGACTTCTTTGCCGTCGAGATGGCCGCAGCGCTTGGGCGTGATCTGATCCTCGATGTGGATCGCCGCGACTCCGACGCGCTCGAATTCGCGCACGGTGCGCACCAAATTGACCGCGTTGCCGTAGCCCGTGTCGGCGTCGGCGATCACCGGAATGTTCACCACCGAAACTACCTGTACCGCCCGTTCGATGGCTTCCGACATGCTCACCAAGCCGATATCAGGAATGCCCATGCTGCGGGCGACCGCGCCGCCGCTGAGATACGCCGCTTCGTAACCGGCTTCCTGGACGAGCCGCGCCGACAGGCCGTCGAAGCAACCGGGCGCGACCAGCAATTTGTCGCGCTGCAACAATTTTTTGAGGGTTTGCCGTGGGTTCATGTAATACCTCAGATTAGTTAAAGTGAATTCTTGTCTCGAGTGTTGCTAGGTTATTTTGGCAAACATATCCGTGAAACGGTTCACCGGCGTGGCATCGAGCTTCTCGGCGTCGCTACAAAGGCGCAAGATGTTTTGACATTGGTCGGGGGCGAATCGCGAAGCCAGATTGGTTTCGAATTTTTTCATCAGCAGCGGCATGCCTTCGGCACGGCGGCGGCGATGGCCAACGGGGTATTCGACAGCGACTTGCGCCGTCTTCGAACCATCTTTAAAGAAAACCTGCACCGCATTGGCGATCGAGCGTTTTTCCGGATCGAGATAATCTTTCGAGTACTGCGGCTTCTCGACGCAAGCCATCTTTGCGCGCAAGGCGTCGATGCGCGGATCGTTGGCAACGGCATCTTCGTAGTGGTCGGCGGTGAGGTTGCCGAAGATCAAGCCGATGGCGGTCATGTACTGGATGCAATGATCGCGGTCGGCGGGGTTGTGCAGCGGACCCGACTTGTCGATGATGCGGATCGCCGATTCGTGGGTCGTGATCACGACTCTTTCGATCTGCTCGATACGATCCTTCACTTGATGGTGCAGTTGCAACGCGCACTCGACCGCGGTCTGCGCGTGAAATTCAGCGGGAAAAGAAATTTTGAACAGCACGTTCTCCATGACATAGGAGCCGAACGGGCGGCCGAGCGTAAATGGTTTGCCCTTGAACAGCACGTCGTAGTAGCCCCACTGTTTGGCCGTCAGCGCCGACGGATAACCCATTTCCCCTTGCATCGCCATGAGCGCCAGGCGCACCCCGCGGCTGGTTGCATCGCCGGCCGCCCAGGATTTGCGCGGCCCGGTGTTCGGCGTGTGGCGATAGAGGCGCAGGGCGCCGCCGTCGGTCCAGGCGTTGGAAAGCGCGCTCAGAATCTGCTCCTGGTTGCCGCCGAGCATGACCGTAGCCACTGCTGCGGTGGCTACCCGCACCAGCAACACATGATCAAGCCCAACTCGATTGTAACTATTTTCCAGCGCGAGGATGCCTTGAATCTCATGGGCTTTGATCATGGCCTGCAGCACGTCGGCGATGGTCAAACTTTTTTGCTGTGTGCGCGTAAGGTAATCCGCCAAAGCGAGAATGCCGCCGAGATTGTCCGACGGATGGCCCCACTCGGCGGCGAGCCAGGTATCGTTAAAGTCCAACCAGCGGATCATCGCGCCAATATTGAATGCCGCGTGCACCGGTTCCAGCTGCCACGCCGTGCCGGGCACGCGCGCGCCGTTGGGCAGGGTGGCGCCGGGAACGACAGGACCGACATGCTTCGCGCATTCGGGATAGCGCAAGCGCGAGCAACCCGCAACCGAGGGTGTCCATCAAGTTGTAACGCGCGGTGTCGATCGCCTCCCGGCTCTTCGACGCAAAATTGGCGGCGTAGTCGGCGATGTCGACTAAAAGTTTATCCGGTTCGGGGCGAATGTTTGAAACTTCGGTGCTCATAGTTCCTTCGCAGGACCGTTCAAAGGTTCAAGGGTTCAAAAGTTCAAGGTTGGGGGAGGGACATTGAACTTTTGAACGTTGAACCTTGAACGGGTCTTATCTTTTTTCCATCGGCACAAAAGGCCGCGGCTCGGGACCGATATAGTCGGCGTTGGGTCGAATCAGACGGTTGTCGGCGCGCTGCTCGATGATGTGCGCCGACCAGCCGGTGATGCGCGAGACCACGAAGAGCGGCGTAAACATCACCGTCGGGATGCCGCAGAAGTGATAGGCGCTGGCGCTGTAGAAATCCAGGTTGGGAAACATTTTCTTTTCCCGGCGCATGACCTGCTCGATGCGTTCCGAGACCGGGAAAAGCGCTTTATCACCATGAGCTTCGCCAAGCTTCTTCGACCAAGCCTTGATCACGTCGGAGCGCGGATCGGAAATTTTGTAAACTCGATGGCCGAACCCCATGATTAACTTTTTGGCGGCGAGCATCTCGAGCAAGCCTTTCTCGGCCTCGTCGGGGTTGGAAAATTGTTCGATCAATTCCATTGCCGCTTCATTGGCGCCGCCGTGCAACGGTCCGCGCAGCGCGCCGATGCCGCCGACGACGGCGGAGTAAAAATCGGGCAGGGTGGAAATAATCGTGCGCGCCGTGAAAGTCGAGGCGTTGAACTCATGTTCGGCGTAAAGAATCAGCGAGACGTCGATGGCCCGGCGATGGAGCTCGTCGGGTTTTTTGCCGTGCAGTAGATGGAGAAAATGTCCGGCGGTGCTGTCGTCATCGGTGGCGGTTTCGATGCGCTGGCCGGTTTGATGAAATTGGTGCCAGTAAAGCAACATGGAGCTGAAACAGCCCGTGAGCCGATTCGCCACGGCGATCTGAGTGCGGCCTGAGTTTTCGGGCTCTAATGTGCCCAACATCGAACAGCCTGTGCGCATCACGTCCATCGGATGAGCGCTCGAAGGGATCTGTTCAAGAACGGTTTTCAGCGCGGCAGGTAAGCCGCGTAAATTGCGCAATCGCGTCTTGTAATCGTCAAGCTCGTCTTGTTTGGGCAGCCGTCCGTAAATCAGCAGATACGCGACTTCTTCGAAATTGGAATGCTCGGCCAAATCGTAGATCGAATAGCCGCGGTAGGTAAGGCCTTTGCCTTCTTTGCCCACTGTCGCGATGGCCGTATTGCCGGCGACGATGCCGGCGAGTCCTGCGTTTTTGTCGGTTGCCATGAAAAAATCCTCCTGTGGTTATCTGCACTATTTTTGCGCGCGATTGCAAGCTTCGGCGGACTGTGAAGAGGGTTCAAGACGTTCAAATCGTCCAACTGTTCAAGACATTTTTGGAGTGTGGCGAATTCTATGCCGACAGCCTCCCCTTGACAGTTCGGCGCGAGATTTGTACCGCTAGAGTGTAATTTATTTTTTAAACCAGGAGAGTGTCATGGCTTTACCGCAGAATTTTAAGGCGATGGTGGTGTCGGAGACCGCCGAGAAGACTTTCGTGCGCGAGATTCGCGAGCGCGCGCTCAACGATCTGCCCGCCGGCGAGTTGATCATCGAAGTAAAATACTCGTCGCTCAACTATAAAGATGCACTGTCGGCCACCGGAAACAAAGGCGTGACCCGGAAGTATCCGCACACGCCGGGCATCGATGCGGCCGGCGTCATCGTCGATTCGACGACCAAAATGTTTTCAGTGGGCGACCAGGTGACGGTCACCGGCTTCGATCTCGGCATGAATACTTCCGGAGGTTTCGGCCAGTACATCAGTGTGCCGGCGCTTTGGGCGGTCAATCTGCCCAAAGGCCTGTCATTGAAAGAGAGCATGGGCTATGGCACCGCCGGATTGACGGCGGCGCTTTGCATTATCCGCTTGATGGCGAGCGGCCTCTCGAAAGATTCGGGTGAAGTGTTGGTGACCGGCGCGACCGGTGGCGTCGGCAGCGTGGCCGTGGCGATCCTCGCCAAGCTCGGTTTCAATGTTGTCGCAGCCACGGGCAAAGCGAGCGAGCATGATTTTCTTACTGCGCTCGGCGCCAAATCAATTATTTCGCGCGAGGAAGCCAACGACACCTCGGGGCGCCCGCTGCAAAAAGGACGCTGGGCCGGGGTCGTCGATACCGTCGGTGGCAATATTTTGGCAACGGCGTTGAAAACGGCCAAGTACGGCGGGCTGGTGACTGCTTGCGGCAATGCTATGTCGGCCGATCTTAGCGTGAGCGTTTTTCCGTTTATCTTGCGCGGTGTGAGTTTGCTTGGTGTCGATTCGGTCGAGATTCCGATGCGCGCGCGTCAGATGGCTTGGCAAAAGCTTGCCGGCGAATGGAAGATCGATCTCGATCCTCTTACTTACCGAAGTATCACTGGAGGAGCTCGAGCCCAAGATCGAGCAAATTCTCAAGGGCGGAATTCGCGGCCGGGTGGTCGTCGATCTGAGCAAGATGAAGGGCAAAGAGCCATACTCGCTTTCGCATCACAAGAAGTCGCCAGCTGAGCGCTTCGCGCAAGTCTCAGGATAGACGTCTGGAAGTTCGTTTTCGAACCTGTAATCTACGATGTTCTTTGCTATCGGCTCAATGACCGTCTTGCGAATAAATGGAGAGTAATAACATTGCTTCAGAGACAGACAACCGCTGACTCTGCTCTCAGTCACCTGCGTGTTATCGAGCTCGGCGATATTCCGGCCGTCCTACGCAACCCGTTGGCTTGCCGATCTCGGCGCCGACGTGATCAAAGATCGAACCGCCGGGCGGAGATCCCAATCGTCTACTGCCGCCCTTTGCCGGCAACATCGAACATCCGGAGCGCAGCCTCACGTTCATTCACGCCAACACCAACAAGCGCAGCATCGTCCTGGATCTCGCGCGCGAGGTCGATCGGGAAACATTCATCAAGCTGCTTGCTTCAGCGAATCTGTTCGTCGAAGCGACGCCGCTCGGCTATCTCGAAACGTTTGGCTTGACCGATGCGCGGCTAAACGAGATCAATCCGGCCTTAGTCACGGTATCGGTTACTCCCTTCGGACGCACCGGGCCCTATCGCCACTACAAAGGCAGCGACGCCATCGCCAACGCCACCGGCGGTTTTCTCTTCGGTCAGGGCGACAACGCCAAAGGGCAATGCACCGCGCCCAGCCATCTCGCTTATCAGATGGCGGGCACCATGGCGGCGCTGCTCGGACTCGCCGGAATTCGCCACGCGCAGCGCCACCGGCGCGGGACAGCGCATCGACATGTCTTTGCAGGAAGCACTGACGTTTACCAACAGCAGCTCGATTGCGCGTTACAGCCGCGAGAATCGGCTGGAACGGCGTCCCGGCGGCAAAGCATACGGCGGCGCGGGAACGAATATTTATCGCTGCAAGGACGGGCGTTACGTTCATTTCACCACGAACATGCCGCATATGTGGAAGGAGTTCGCGCAAAATTGGATGACCGACAAGTCGCTTGCCGGGACCGGAGTGGGAGAATCCGCGTTACCGCGATGAGCATTCCGCCGAAGTTGCCAAAGCGTTCGCCAAATTCATCGGCGAATTCGACGCCGATGATTTCGCCAACCAAGCGCAGGCGCGCCACCTCGCCGCGGCGCCGCTCAATACCATCGGCCAGTTTGTCGACTGTGAACAAAATCGCACGCGCGAATGGCTGCAGGAAATCGACCATCCGGTAATCGGCAAGTACAAAGCGCCGGGCGCGCCCATGCGTCTGTCGCTCACGCCGATGCGCGTGCGCCGTCCGGCGCCGTTGCTCGATCAGCATCGCCAAGAAATTCTAGCTGAGCTTCAGAACCGATCGACTCCTGCTTTAAAAACTCAGCGAACAAAGTGACGCACGCCAGCCGATGCTAGCCGGTCTGCGCATGGCCGATTTGACCCAGCAATATGCCGGGCCGCTAGGCACGGAACTGCTGGCTTACTACGGCATGGAAGTGGTCAAGATCGAGACCGCAACGATCCCGAGCAAGGAGCGCGAAGCGGCGGTTCATGCTTGTATGAACCGGGCCAAGCTCGGATGCACGCTCAATTTGCGTAATCCGCAAGGCAAGGAGCTTTTCAAGCAACTCGTAGCCAAATCGAATGTGGTGGTCGACAATTTTAGCTCCGGTGTTTTGGAGCGTCTCGGCTTTAGCTTTGATGTCCTGCAGAAGATCAATCCAGGCATCGTACAAGTCGTGATGCCGGGTTGGGGGTTAAGCGGTCCGCTTAAATCCTGGGTGGCTTGGGGTTGGCAACTGCTCGCCTATACCGGAATCATGCGTTTGTGGGGTTATCCTGACTCGCCGATGGAGACGCGTTGCAAAATCGCCTGGCCCGACCGAGTCGGCTCGGTGACGATGGCGCTCGGCGTGGTCGCCGCGCTCGAATATCAGCAGCGGACCGGAAAAGGACAATTCATCGAAGCGGGCATGCTCGAAGCGCAGGGTTCGATGATGGGACCGGCCATTCTCGACTACACCGTGAACGGCAACGAATGGGATGCCATGGGCTACAGGGAAATTCTCGGCGAAGCTTACGCGCCCTATGGCTGCTACCCGTGCGCGGGTGAAGATAACTGGATTATCATTGCCTGCGCCGGTGACGATGAGTGGCAAAGGATGGTCAAGGTCATCGGCAACAAATCCTGGGCCGCCGATCCAAAGTTTGCCGGCAAAGAGCACCGTAAAGAACAGCGTGAAGAGCTTGATCATAAAACTTTCGGAATGGACTCGGAAGTACACGGCAAAACAGGTTTTTCGTTTGCTCCAGGAGAACGGTGTGGCAGCCGGGATTCCGTCCTCGGGAGAAGATTTATTTCATGATATTCACCTGCGCGCGCGCGGCCACATCGTCGAGACCGACGCGCAACCCTGGGGTAAAATTAGCCACCACGGCTTGCCGGGTATTCCTTCGCTTTCGACCGCCAACGCGGCACGTTCAGCGCCATGGATCGGTGTCAACAACGATCAGGTGTTCGGGGAAATCTTGGGATTGAGCGCAGAGAAGATCGAAGAGCTGAAAAAGGCTGAGGCGATCAAATAATCCTTCACGGCGCCGCTCTTTCTGTCATTTCGACCAAAGGGAGAAATCTTTCTTATTCCGATTCCAGACTATGCCCAGCCAAATTTACTACGTTTACCTTCTAACCAACTGGAACCACAGAGTCTTGGACGTCGGTGTCACCAACGACCTTACGCGGCGTCTTTACGAACACCAAAACAAACTGGTCACGGGATTCACTGAGAAGTACAACGTCAATAAATTGGTTTACTTCGAAGAAACCGACGATGTGCGAAGCGCATTAGCGCGGGAAAAGGAAATCAAAAAATGGCGACGAGAGAAGAAGGATGCTCTGGTGGTTAGCGTGAATCCAGAGTGGAAGGATCTCGCAGAATAGGGAAGATTTCTCGCTTCGCTCGAAATGACAATCCTTTCGATTCGCTCCGCAAACCATTGCCGTGAACCAACTCATGTCAAGTGTCATTTCGACCGTAGGGAGAAATCTTTCTTCTCTTCTTTTCTTCACACAGTGCCAAACGAAAATTCTTATTATGTTTACCTTTTAAGTAACTGGAACAACCGATCCTGTAGGCGGGTGCCTTAGTGGTCAGCGAACCAGGGTGCAGGATCTTTCGGATGAAGGGAAAGATTTCTCGCTTCGCTCGAAATGACAGTCTGCTTAGTTAGTACGCAATGAATTCACCGCACAACTCGGGTTCGGTGTCATTTCGACCGGAAGGGAGAAAACTTTCCGAGTCTTCCAATCCCCTTAAGCCGGACGAGAGTTTTTAAAACTATCGCGCGGGTGCCGTGAGGTTTTTGATGAATCCGGTTTTCTCCAGCTCGGCGATGAAGCTGCTATCCATGAACGCTTCCGGCTTTTGATTCCAGATCTCCGGCCGCTGTGCCGCGACGTATTCGTAGGTCGGCTGCAGGCCTTGGGTGATCGGATAGGGAACTGAAATGAAGTCTTTGCGGTAGATCTCGTAGGAGCCTTCGAGCAGTTCTCGATCGTTGGTTTTGAGATATTTGCCCAAGACCTTCATGCTGAATTCCTTATTGGCCTTCAAGTAGTGGATCGCTTCGACGTGCGCTTTGACCATGCGCATCACCGTGTCGCGGTCTTCGAGCAACCCATTTGCGCCGCGTCACGATCGACATGGATGGATAGGCAACTTCCTGTTTGGCATCCCACAGGATTCTAAATCCTTTGCGTTCGGCTTGAATGTCCGCCGGATGAGAGAGATCGGCGGCATCGACGACGCCGTTGATCAACGCTTGAATCCTGTCGGGCTGCGTTCCGATGGAGAGCATCACGACATCCCGCCCGGGATCGAGGCCGTATTTCTTGATGATGTAGCGCTCAAGAAAATCACCCAAGGAGCCAAAGCCTGACACCGCGATTTTTTTGCCGCGCAGATCTTCCGGTTTTTTGATCTCCGGACGCACCAGCAATTTGCTCTGCACGCCGGCCACCGTGTGCGCCACGGTGACGAGGTCGGCGCCGCTCAAATCGGCGCCCATCACCGTCGTCAATGTGCACGGCGCGCCGAGAATGCTGTTGCCGATGATCGCCTGCGCCGATTGTCCCGAGCCGCGCAACAGCACGAGCTCGGCCTCCATGCCGTATTTTTCGTAGAGCTTCGCCTCCTTGGCGATCCACGGTATCCACTGCGACGCGGACAGCGAGGTGACGCCCCAGCGAAATTTCTTTAGCCCTTTCTCTTGGGCTGAGCGCGGTAGAAGACAAAGATCAGCAACAAAGCGACTGTCAGATAAAGCAACTTCAATGCACTTCGGCGCAAACATTCGTGCCTCCGTTCCTCACTATTGCCTGTTGCCTACATGCCTATTGCCTTCCTAGATATTATACAGCCGCGCCGCGTTGTCGCACATGAGCTTGCGCAACTGCGCCGGGCTCAGGTCTTTGCGCTCGGTCACCGATGCCACCGTGTGGGGGAATTTGCTGTCGCCGTGGTTGTAGTCGGAAGCGAAGACCAAGCGATCTTCACCGACGTAGCCCATGACGAAGTTCAAAGTATGCTCGTCCGGTTCGAACGAATAGTAGACTTGCTCGCTGCGCATGTAGTCGCTCGGAAATTTTTTCATTAACGGCACGGTCGGCTTGAGATATTCATAGTGTTCGTCCAAACGCTCCATCCAATAGGGCACCCAACCGGCGCCCGCTTCAAGAAAGGCCACTTTCAATTTGGGATAAAGCTCCAGGATGCCGCCGCCGACGACGCACATGACACCGATCATCTGCTCGAAGGCATGCGTCGTCGCGTGCACGAAGAGTGCGTTATTGAAACGTTCGGCGGCGGCCGCGGGCCGGCCGGAGCCGACATGGACGCACACGGGAACGCCGAGTTCCTCCGCCTTGGCGTAGAACGGATAGAGATCCGGATGATCCAAATTTCGTCCGGCTGAGTGCGCCGCAGTCGCGACGGCGACGAAGCCCAATTCTTTGACGCAGCGTTCGAGTTCCTTCACCGCTTCTTTCGGTTCCTGCATCGCCACCAATGCGACGCCTTTTAAGCGTTGCGGGCTGGTTTTGCAATAGCCGTCGAGCCAGGTGTTGTAGGCGTGCGCGATGGCGCAGGCGAGATCGTGGTCTTCGAGAAACGGCAGGCTTAGAAACACGGTGGTGCCGAAGTTGACCGACGTATCGATGCCTTCCAGGTCCATGTCTTGCAGCCGCCGAACCGGATCGAACATCCCGGTGGTTTTCTGCGGTCTGCGGCTGTATGGCGCGGTGCCGATACCGAGGCCGATGCCGGACGGTTTCGCCCAGATTTTTCCTTCCAGCAGCAGTTGCTCCTTGCCGTCAGGCCCGGTGATCATTTTTGGCGCATGCTTTCTGTAAGGCGGGTCCAACAGTTCTTGCCAGTCCGCATCGCGTTCTTGCACGTGGCCATCGGCGTCGATAATGCGTAGGTCGTTCATGTTACTCCTCCATCGGTATTCTTGCAGTGGCTGCTTTTTGCTTCGTTGCATCGCTGCTTATTTGCGCGTTATCGCGTTCAAAAGTTTATCCCAACGCGCCAACTCCTTCTCGTATTGGTCCGTCGTCAGTCCGCGCTCCGGGCGCCATTTTTTGAATCCGTAGTCTTTCGCGCCGCTGCCATAATAATATTTTTCCAAGACCTGCTGGCCGTCGGGACTGAGGAGAAAATCCGCCATGAGCAGCGCGGCGTGCGGATGCGGCGGATTTGCGGCCACCGCGGCGCTGCCGACATTGGTCGGAACTAAATCCATCGGCACCCACTCCACCGGCGCTCCCTTGGAGGCCGCGAGCAAGGTGTGGGTCTGAAAGATGGCAGGGGAGCCGACAATCTCCCCGCTGGCGATGGTGCTGACGAGCGCGGGCGCATCGATTGAATAGAGCTTTATTTCTTGCCCTTTGAGCTTTCGGACCGTTTCATCGCCCTTGGTTTTGAGCATGGCGCCGATGATTTTGTCGCTTGTTTGTCCGATGCTGATGCCCAGTTTCCCTTTGAGTTGCGGATGAAAAAGCCCGTCGAAATTCTTTGGCACAGCGTCGCTGGGAACGAGGTTCTTATTGTAAGTAAAACCAATATAGGATTCCCTCGCGAGGGCCCAATAGACGAGTCCTTTGTCAGCGCGTTCCTTGCCGTCTTCCGGAAACCTATCGAGGTGCGGAGAGTCATACGGCCGGAGCAATTTTTCGTCGCGCAGAAATATCAGACTCCCTTCTGTCGTCTCGATGGTGTCCGCGATGTTGCGCCGCGCTTTGGCTTCTTCCTCCAAGCGCACGACTAATTCGGCTCCCGCGGCGCGGTAGGACTCCACCTTGACGCCGGAGTATTTGGTTTCGAAAGCTTTGACCAATTCCTTGTAGGAGTCGCCGGCCAAAGAGGTGTACCAAATTATTTTGCCTTCGGTTTTTGCCCCAGCGTAAAGAATCGCTTCGCGATCCGCGCCGCGATAACTTGCAAGCTCGGCGATCGCTGTGGGCTTGCGCGTTTGCGCTAAAACTTCCGTCTGGAAAACTGCCAGAGCAAAAGATGATAAACTTAAGTTTTCATGTGTACGTCGTCCTCCTTTGCCGGCGCAGAATCGTGATGTCGTTCCGAGATTCGTCTTCATAGATCCTGGCATTGCTAGATGAACGTCGCTAGTGCGAGGCAAAGCACAAGCATCACAGATTCCGTCATTTGCTCTGCCAGAAAATTTCTCGATAGAGCTTGTTGTGCTCTTCAAAGCTGTCGGACAAAGTCCAGTCGGCGGGAAAGAGATTGACGCCGCGCAAGTATTCCGGCTGAAATTTCGGCAGGGCCGGCGGCTTATCCATGCTCAGCACTTCCTTCTGGCCTTCATCGGCGGCGAGATAGTTCATGAAAAGCCTGGCCGCGGCAGGATGGCGCGGCTTCACGAGTGATCGCGGCGGATACCAGCACGGTGATATGCGGTTCGGCGCGCACCCATTCGATCGGCGCGCCTTTGCGCTTTAACTCCTCGGTCCGCGCGATGTCGCTGTAAATGATGATGGGAAATTCACCGGCGGTGAGCAGCACTGCCTGCTTGCTATGGCCGTTGACGAGAATCGGCTCCTGGCGCGCCAATCGTTTGAAATAATCGAGGCCCTTTTGCTGTCCCAGAAACTGCATGTGCGATTGGGTGACCAGATATTCTTCCCGCTCCAGGGAAATTTGGCCCTTCCACTTGGGTTGCAAAAGATCGTCGAAGGATCGTGGCGCGGCGGCTTTGGGCACCAGTTGGGTGTTGTAGGTGATCGCGTAGGGAACCAAGTAGAAGCCGATCCAATAGCCTTGCTTGTCGATGAAGCCTGCCGGAAAGTTCGCCGGCCGTGGGCACCGTATAGGCCGTGATGATGTTTTTCTTCATGAAGATGCGGTGCGTGTAATTGTTGATCAGCACCACATCGGCGCCGAGCTGGCGGGCGGTTACTTCGTGGAGAATTTTCGTCGTTAGCGCTTCGCCCGTGGTTCTCGTGTACTGGGTCTTGATGAATGGATAACGGCGCTTGAAGGGTTCGGCGAATTTGTCGAATTGCCCGACCAGCGCCGTGCCATAGACATTCAGCTCACGTTCTTTTTGCGCTTTGGCGACGAGATCGTCCTGGGCGTTGACGCTCGCGCTGGAAACGATGGCCAAGAAAAGCAGAGCCGGCAGCTGCAAATTGAAAAGAGGATCTCATGGGACCTCATTTTCCCGGGCAGTTGAAAGCGCCGATTTTTGGTTGAGTCGGTAACCGTAGTTGCTCAGTCTCCCGCCAACTTTTTGCCGGCCATTTCAGACAGTGTCGCGTTCGGAGTGACATACTCGTAATCGGTCTGCACTTCGATCAACGCCGAGCGATCCGCCGCCAAAGCTTTTTTAAATGCCGGTAAGAATTCCTCGTCGCGCGTGACCTTCAATCCGAGCGCGCCGTAGGATTGGCCCATGAGGGCGAAGTCGGGATTCTCCAACGCGACACCATGCTGGCGGCCCGGGATACTGCGCTTCCTGGTGCATGCGAATCGAGTTGTAGCCGGCGTTGTTGTAGACGATCGAGATGATCGGCGCGCCATACTGCTTGGCGGTCGCCATTTCCTGGCCGGTCATGAGAAAACCGCCGTCGCCGATGTGCGCGATGACCGTCCGATCTGGGTGCGCCAGCTTAGCGGCGACTGCTGAAGGCACGCCCGGTCCCATGCAGCCGAGGGTGGGAGATATGTAAGAATCGGGATGATCGAACTCGATATAGCGCTGCTGCCATTGGCCGAAGCTGCCGGCATCGGTCGTCGTGATCGCGTTGGCGGGCATGGCAGCTTTGAGATCCATCATCACCCGTTCCATGGAGACCTTAGGCGTCGGACGATTTTTAGGAGTACAGAACTCCTTCTGCGCGGCGTGCTGCTCGGCGATCCACGACGCGCGGCTCTCGTTGGGACGCGGCGCGGGGTGCTTCAATGCCGCGAGCAGAACCTGTTTGGCATCGGCGACCATGCCCACCTCGGGGCGCGAATTCTGGCCGATGTTTTCTGCGTCCGCGTCGATATGGACAAATGGCTGTCCTGGGCGCGGCAGAGTGAAACCGGCGGTGGTCTGCTGGTTCAAGCCGGCTGCCGAGGACGATCAAAAGATCGCTTTCTTCATAGGCGAGGTTTTGCGCGTGCTTGTTGGACGTCAACATATTGCCGGCGTAATTGGGATGATTGTTGGGGAATGCATCCTGCCGTTTGTACGAGGTGAGCACGGGCACCTGAAATTTTTCGGCAAAGTCGATGACTTCTTGCCAAGCGTTCGCATATTGGGTTCCCGAACCGATCAGCAGCACCGGTTTACGCGCCGCATTGATGCGCCCGATCAATTGTTTCGATAGCCGCCGGATCGGGATTGGGCTTGATCGCTGGAAACGGGTCGATCATCGTGATGTCCGTGTCGGATTCGGTTACGTCGCGCGGTAACGCGACAACCACTGGCCCCGGCCGGCCGCTGCGGGCGAGGTGAAAAGCGCGGCTGATGATGCGCGGGATCTGTTTCGGATCGTTGATCTCGATCACCCATTTGGCGATGCTGCCGAAGAATTGTCCGTAGTCGATCTCTTGGCCTGCTTCGCGGCCGCGCGCGTTGCGCCCGACCTGGCCAACCAACAGCACGAGGGGCGCCGAATCGTATTTGGCGCTATGGACGGCAATGCTCGCGTTGGTGGCGCCTGGACCGCGGGTGACGATGCAGACGCCGGGCGTGCGCGTGGCTTTGGCATAGCCTTCGGCCATAAAAGCGGCGCAGCCTTCTTGGCGATTGGTGATAAGTTTGATCTCGGGAAAATTCACCAACCCGTCGACGACGGCGATGTAACTTTCGCCCGGCACGCTAAAAACATGCTTCACGCCTTCGTTGCGTAGACATTGAGCAACTGCATGACCACCGAGCATAGATCGTCTCCTGTTTCTTTGTGGGTTGATTTGCGAGTTGATTATTTCTTTTTGGTTTTTTTTGAAATTTCTATTTGCGGTATAGTCCGATTCTCTCTTAGGTGTCAATGATTCGCGGCGCAAACGCTTCCATGCTTGATACACTTGTTTAAACCATGTACTCACGACATGAAGCGTCAATTAAAAATATAGTTTCTATTTTCAGCGCCGGTGAAGAAGAACAGGAGGAGCGAGATGAGAATTGTCGGCCTGGTTTTTTTAATGCTTGCGACGGTGGTCTCGTCGAGTTGGGGACAAACCCGCAAACCGAAAACACTCGACGAGTTGGCAGCGTACACCGGCGCGGACCGCCATCAGATCCTTCTCGAAGGCGCCAAAGCCGAAGGCAAGATCGTCTGGTACACTTCGCTATCCGGGGTTTATCGCGAACTGGTCGACGCCTTCAAACGAAAATATCCCGACATTGCCGTCGAAGTTTATCGCGGCGGCAGCACGGATCTCGGGCCGCGTCTGGCCAATGAAGCGCAGGCCGGACGATTCGTGGCCGATGCCTTGGAAAGCACGCCGGGGCTTTTGATGCTTTTGCGCGAAGGCGGAATTCTCAAGCCCTACGCATCGCCGGAATTGAGCCGCTATCCGGATGAAGCCAAGACCAAAGCTTGACGGCACGCGGGTTTACTGGGTTACCGATCGCGAGGCGTATTTGGGATTCGGCTACAACACGCGAATGGTCGCGCCCGCGGAAGTGCCAAAAAGTTTTCAGGATCTTTTGCGTCCGGAGCTCAAAGGCAAGCTCGCGGTGACCACCGAAAGTTCGACCAGCCGGGTGATCGGCACGATGATCAAAGTAAAAGGCGAGGAATTTGTGAAGCGCCTGCGCGGCGCAAGAGGTGCGCATGTACAAAGCTTCGAGCGCGGGTTTTCTCGATCTTATCGCCGCCGGCGAAGTCGCCGGATCGTTCGTGGTTTTTCGCAATCAAGTGGCGGTGATGAAAGAGCGCCGCGCTCCGGTGGATTGGGTGGCGCTGGAGGCCGTGCCGACCAACGCCGGCGGCTCGGCGATCATCGCCAATGCGCCTCATCCGCATGCGGCTTTGCTATTCACCGATTTTGTCATCGGCGCCGACGGCCAGAAACTGATGGAACAGTTTCGTTACGGCGTCGCCTGGAAAGATTATCCGTTCAAACGCGATTACCCCGAGCGCGGCATGAATAGCGCCGAGTACGAAAAAAACGAAGATAAATGGCTGCAGTTAAGCCGCTCGATTACCAAAGCGACAGTAGGGCGGCGATGCGGTTCCAATCTTGCGTAACCATTCGTCCTCGATGCCTGTCGCCCCGCGCCTCACGCCTTCCTGGACTCTCGGTCCGAACGGTTCGGGCTGAAACGGCGCATCGCGTTCCTTTAGAAACGCTTCCAAGCCGCCTTTCTTCTTGGCGTCTTCCAGGCGTTTGTTGAATTCTTCCCGCTTGGTTAGGCGCGCCATCGAAGCGAGCTCGCTGTTGAGCATCCACGCTTTGCGCAGGCCCATCATTTCCAAACCCTGGGTCGAAATATGCAGGTTGATTTTCACGGTCTCGGGCGGCACGTGGGCGATGCGCTCGACGAATTTGAAGCAAGTCTCCATAAGCTCGGCTTTAGGCACGACTTGATTGACCAAGCCGATGCGTAACGCTTCCTGGGCATCGACGTGATCGCCGGTGAGTGAGTAGCGCAGAGCATTTTTGAATCCGGCGAGCGCGACCCAGATGAAATCGGTATTGGCGCCGTGCCGCACTTCCGGTTGGCCGAAGACGGCGTCATCCGCGGCGATCGTCACGTGGCAGGTGAGCGCCAGCCACGATCCGGCGCCGAAACACCAACCGCTGACCGCGCCGATGATCGGCTTGGAATACTGCCAACGATAGAGTTGGCGCCCGAGAATGTCCTTGCGATCGGCATCGCGAAACTTGTTATAGGTCGCGTTGAGCGAAGTTCCTTCCGGTATGCCGTAAGGCCACGCGGTTTCCGGCTCGTCGCCGCTGATGTCTTCGCCGGTGGAGAATGCGCCGCCCGCGCCGGTGATGACGACGGCTCTGATCTCGGGATCGGGCTCAGCTTCGGCCAGCGCTTGATCGAGCTCGTCCAGCATTTCCGAATTGATCGCGTTTAGCGCCTTGGGCCGATTGAGAGTAATAAGCACGCCATTGCGCTGCTTCTGATAAAGAATGTTTTTGTACTCTGCCATGTGTCGCTCCTGTGATATATTGGAATTGGAGTGTTGGAGTTAGGGCTTATATTACTGTTGCCTCAAGCCTCGCGCCTCATCGCCTTCTTCTTCGCCCTCGGTCCGAACGGTTCCGGTTGAAATGGCCCGTCGCGCATCTGAAGATACTCGCGGATGCCTTTGTTCGCGCGCGCGTCGTCGAGCGGTTTGCGTAACTCCTCGCGCAGCATGATGTGCGCCGGCGCCGACATTTGTTTGTCGAAGGTCAACGCGTCGCGCAGCCCCATCATATCCAAGCCCATGGTCGCGATCTGCAAGTTGATCTTCACGGTTTCCGGCGGCACGTGGGCGATGCGCTCGACGATGTTGAAGCATTCGTCGATGCAGTTGATCGGCCGGCACGACTTTGACCACCAGGCCGATGCGCAGCGCCTCCTGGGCATCGATGTGGTCGCCGGTGAGCCCGTAGCGCAGGGCGTTTTTGTAGCCGCCGAGCAGCGTCCACATGAAGCTCGTATTCGAGCCGTGGCGCACCTCGGGTTGGGCGAACACCGCGTTCTCGGACGCGAGAGTGATGTGGGTAAAGAGCGAAAGCCACGAGCCCGCGCCCATGGCCCAGCCGTTGATGGCGCCGATGATCGGTTTGCCGAACTCCCACATGCGGCGAAAATTGCGCGGGTCGACGCGCCAGGAATCGATCACTTCGGCGGCGGTTTGCCCCGTGACAATGCCGTAGGGCCAGTGAATATCGCGGCGCCGGCCGGCGCGGTTGCCCTGGTCCATGCCGGCGGAAAACGCCCGCCCGGCGCCGGTGAGCACGACGGCGCGAACGTCCTTGTCCTCTTCGACGTCGTCGAGCGCCTCGTGCATTTCCTTGATCATGCTGCGGCTGATCGCGTTCATCGCCTCGGGCCGGTTGAGCGTGATCAACGCGCCGCCGCGTTTTTTCTCGTAAAGAATTTCTTTGAAATCGGGCATGCAAACTCCTTCGTCGTTTTGGTTCCAGTGGTTCCAGTCGTTCCAAAGGTTCCAATCGTTCAAATCCGTTGGTTCCGGATCCGACACGATTTGGAACCATTGGAACCGATTGAAACGATTGGAACTATTTTTTAGCTTTCCGTTCCTCTTCAAGCTGCTTTAAAAACGATAAATCCATCACATCGGCGCCGTTGATGTTCATCGTTGAAAGCATGCGATCGCTGGCGATCATATTTTCCATGGCCTTCAACGTGACGACCGGCAGGCCGGGCGTCACTTGCGTGTACACGCGGCGAGTTTCTTCCAGTTCTTCGGTGTTGGTGGATCGATAGAATTCGCCCAAATATTTATGCACGGCGTCCTTGTTTTTTTCGTCGCGGTAGAAGTCCATGCCATCGGCGAGGCCGCGCATGAAATTCATCACCGTCTCGCGATCGGATTTGATGAATGAACGCAGGGTGACCGGCCCGGCGACGACGTACTCGTAGTCGCTTTTGGAGAAATCGACCCAGATGGGCAAACCGGCCTTGCGCGCGCGTAGCGTGATCGGCGGTTGAAATACCGAGGCGTCGACGTGGCCGCCGGCGAGGGCGGCCCACCTCTCGCCTTGGGCGCCGATGCTGAGCAGAGTCACGTCCTTTTCATTGAGACCGAGCTGGCGCACGGCCAGGCGGGCGATGAAGTCGGTGCTGGCGCCCAACTGGCTGATGGCGACTCGCTTGCCTTTGAGATCGGCCGGTTTCTTGATGTTGGCGCTGCTGACGAAAACGTAGTCCAGCTTATTGCCCGTGGCGCCGAGAACGACGAGATCCTTCGCCCCCTGCGCCCACGCGAGGATGACCCCGGAACTTCCTTGCTGGAGCATCATAACATCGCGCGAGATGAGCGCCTGGACCGCTTCGCGGCCGCCGCGCATGAAGATCGGCAGAACTTTTACCCCGTATTTTTCAAAAGAGCCGGAGCGCTGCGCGACCCAGAAAAAACTCGTGGAGCCGCCGAGCGCGTAGGGCACGCGTATTTCCTTGAGTGGCTTTGGACTGGGCGGAAAGTAACGGCGGCAAGGATAGGCTTAGACAGAATCGCGAGCGACTATCGAGATTGCGCATTTGCTAGAACCGGTGAACGGGTGTTTTAGAATCCCCCTTTGAAAAAGGGGGACAGAGGGGGATTTGACGTCGTGAGACAGTCCAAATCCTCCCTAACCCTCCTTTGCAAAGGAGGGGATAGATACAATCAACTTCGCGAGATACTCGGTGAGCGAATAGGGCTAAGTTCGTCATTGAATCTCCACCACCGCGTCGACGGCGACCGCGCCTTGGCCCTTGGGCAGAACGATCATCGGATTGATATCCAGTCCAAGCAACTGATCGCCGAGCGCGACGGCGAGTTGGGAAACGCCGACGATCGCGTCGCACAGCGCGTCGACATCCGCAGGCGGCTTGCCGCGCACGCCGCCGAGAATGGCAAAACCGCGCAGCCGCTTCAGCATGTCGTGCGCCTGATCGCCGCGATAGCGGCGGGATGCCGACGGCGACGTCTTTCAGAATCTCGACCAGAATGCCGCCGAAACCGCAGAGCACGACCGGGCCGAACAACGGATCGCGCTTGACGCCGAGAATCATCTCGACGCCTTCGCCGGCCATGCGCTGGACGACGACGCCGTCGATCGTTGCGTTCGGCGCGCGTCGGCTGACCTCGGCCTGCATGCGTGTGTAGGCGTCGCGAACCTCCGCTGCGTTCGAAAGCCGCAGCGCCACACCGCCGACATCGCTTTTGTGCGTGATCTGCGCCGACTCGATTTTGAGCACGACAGGATAGCCCATGCTTCTCAGCGGCGCTGGCCGCCTCATCAGCACTGCGAGCCAGCACCGTCGGCGCGACCGGAATGGCGAACTCTTCGAACAGGCGAAAAGCGGCTTCTGCTCGGCAAGAATTCCGGATGGAAGTTTAGCCGGCTGCAAAAGCGCTTGAGATTGCTTCGGCGCAATTGTCTGCCGGTTTTTTTGAAACTCATAATACTCTGCCAGATTGCGGATTGTCGCCGTGGCGCACTCAGCGCCTTCCATGATTGGCACGCCCGCTTCGCGCAGCGGCACTAGGATATCGGGATCGACCGGACCGCCCACCACGGAGCTGAAAATCGCGATCGGCTTTTTGCTTGCCGCCGCGGCCTGTCTCAATGGCGAGGGTGAAACGGTTGCCGCTCTTTAGTTCTTTCGGCCTGGGATCGTTGGCTTCGAGATTGATCGTCACGACGTCGATGTTGGCGTCGTCGACCAGCGCCTTGAAGCAGGCGCGGAAAGATTTTGTCGTCGTCGTACATGGCGCCGGTGCCGTCGAGGGGATTGTTCATGTTGCCGAAGTCGGCTACCGCGGCCTGCAGACTCGCTTTGGTGGCCTCCGTGAGTTCGGGAACTTCAACGCCGACGTTGGCCGCAGCGTCGGAAACTAGGGTGCATTCGCCGCCGGAGCCGCTGAGCACGCCAATGCGCCGGCCGCCGTGATATTTCTTCATGAAACCATCGCAGGAAAAAGCGCTGATGCTATCGATCAATTCGTTGATGCTGCGCACCGAGACGATGCCGCCTTGGCGAAACGCCGCATCGACGACTTCCGCCGCGCCGGCCAAGGATCCCGAGTGGGTCGCCGCGGCGCGCTTGCGAGACTTCGGAGCGGCCGCCCTTGAGAATGATCAACGGCTTGTTCTGCTCGGCGGCTTTACGGGCGACGGTCAGGAAACGTTCCGGCTGTTTGAACCCTTCGACAAAGACAGCGATAACGCGGGTGTTTGGCGTCTTCGATGAAGTAATTCATGTACTCTTCGATCGTCGCGCCGGACTGATTGCCGCAGGAAATAATATGGCTGAGACCCACATGGCGGTTGAGCATCAGCGCGTTGGCGATGGTCGTGCTCAGCCCGCCGCTCTGCGAAACCAACGCCACCGAACCGGCGAGAAATCCCGGCGGAATCGTCGAGGCGAAGAGCGGTGCTTTGCCGAGCACGTTGAGCACGCCGTAACAGTTCGGTCCGCAGATCAAAAAGCCGCGCTCGTTGCGATAATGCTTCGAGTCGCGCTTGCCGGACTTTACCTTCGCCGCCAATTTCTCCGAAGCCCGCAGAGAATACCACCGCCGCGCGCACGCCGGCGTTGGCGGCTGATTCCAACAGGTCGGGCACATGGCGATTGGGCACCGCCGAGACCAAGCAATCCACCGGTTCGGGAATCGACGCGATGTCGGGATAACAGGGACAGCCCATCACTTCGCTGTATTTCGGATTGACCGTGACGATGCGTCCTTCGGATAGCCGAAATTGCGCAAGTTGCGGATGACCCGGTTGCCGCGCGGCTCACGCATTGAGTTGCGCGTCGGCGCCGCGTTGCGATGCGCCGATGATGGCGACGGACTTGGGCGCATGAGCGGAGCGAGATCGCGCCAAACGAAAGCGGTGCTAGTGTCTGTCGAATTAGTCATGGTTCGTATCTCAAATTGGAGTGATGGAGTAGTGGAGTGTTGGAGTGATCGGCCGAAAAACTCGAATACTCCTTTGCTTCCTATTGCCTCCATCTACTCCGCCTTTTTTTTCGCCCTCGGTCCGAACGGTTCGGGCTGGAACGGGCCATCGCGTATTTGCAGATAGGCCTTGGTGCCCTCGTTGGCGCGGGCTTCATCGAGAGGACGGCGAAACTCTTCGTTGAGCATCATGTGGGCTGGAATGGACAGCGTCTCATCCATGTGCAATGCGTCGCGCAGGCCCATCATCTGCAGCCCCATCGTCGAAATCTGCAAATTGATCTTCACGGTCTCCGGCGGCACGTGGGCGATGCGCTCGACGATGTTGAAACATTCTTCGAGCAATTGATCGACCGGAACGACTTTGTTGACCAAGCCGATGCGCAGCGCTTCCTGAGCGTCGATGTGATCGCCGACCAATCCGTAGCGCAAGGCGTTTTTGAATCCGGCCAAACAGCGTCCACATGAAAGTCGTGTTGGAGCCGTGGCGCACTTCGGGCTGGGCGAAAACCGCATCCTCCGCGGCGATGGTGATGTGGGTGTAAAGCGCCAGCCAGCAGCCGCCGCCCATGGCCCAACCTCTGACCGCGCCGATGACCGGTTTGGTCATCTCGAAGATACGGATGAGCTTGACGTCGTCGGCACTCCAATAGTTCATCAGATCCGCGGCGCTCATGCCGGTCTGGATGCCTTGGGGCCACTGGATATCGCGCCGCCGGCCGCTGGTCGTCGCTTGATCGAAACCGGAGCTGAAAGCCCGTCCGGCGCCGGTGATCACTACGGCGCGGATCTCGGGATCGGCTTCGGCGCTGTCGAGGGCATGGTGCAATTCTTTCAACATCGGCCGGGTGATCGCATTGAGCGCCTCGGGACGGTTCAGCGTGATGAGCACGCCGCCGCGCTGCTTTTCGTATTTGATTTCTTTGTAGTCGGCCATTAGAACCTCCTTTGTTCAAATGGTTCAAGCCGTTCAAAACGTTCAAATCGTCAGGCCATTCCGATTAAACGGCTTGACCTACTCAAACGGTTTGAGCAAATTCGTATCATCTTCACCGATATTCCTTCTCGTATAGCTGCTTGATGAAGCCGCTCGCTTCGATCTCGCGCACCAAACTTTCGTCGATGAACTGTTTGGGATCGGCCCCTTTCGCCTTGGGCTCTTCGCCGGCGATGAATTCGAGCGTCGTCTCGACGGCTTTAGGCGTGGCGTAGGGAACTTGGTTGTAAAATTTATCGACTAACAAATTGTAGGATAGCTCGAGATATTTGACATCTCTCTCCTGCGCGCTTTGGATGCGCAGCTTCTTTTGCATGATTTGCATACTTTCTTTTTTGTTTTTTCGAAAATAGGCCATCCCCTCGCACAGCGCCTTGATAACGCGCAAAGCTTGATCGCGGTTGCGCTTGATGTAGCTGCGCGTGCTGTCGATGGAGTTTTGCAAATAATAGATCTCCATGTCCACGGGATCGGCCAGGATCCGATAACCTCGCTCTTCCGCGAGGAAGAACGTCGGGATTGTGAAGGCTCCGCCGTCGACGGCGCCTTTTTCCAAACTTGCGAACATGGCCGGCGAGGAGCCGAGTTGGAGCATCTTGATGTCGTCCGCGCGCATGCCCCATTTTCGCAAAAACAGTTGCAACACCCAGTGAGATGCGGAACCGAAACGAGTCACCGCGATGGTCTTGCCTTTCAGATCCGCCGGCGTTTTAATCTCCGGCCGGACCATCAGTCGCTGCAATCCGGTCTTCATCGGCGACGCCACGAGCACGCCATCGGCCCCCCTTAAATCCGCCCGAATGACGGCGTCGCCACCGCCCACGGAGAACTGAATTTCCCCAGCAATCAACGAGCTGACGACCCGCGCGGCGCCGCCGCCGATGATGATCACCTCGGCATCGATGTCGTGTTTTTTGAACAGGCCTTTTTCTTCCGCCACCCAAATCGAGCCGGACGTCGCGCTCACGGAGCTTAGGCCAATTCGCACCTTGTCTTGAGCGTGGCCGGCGGCGACCCCCATCAACAGCAAGGCGACGGCGACTGAATATAGGTGGTATGTGCGCATCAATAAGCTTTAGCGACGCAACGCCATATTCGCTCTTCTCTAAGTATTAGAAAGTGCGGTTGAGTTTCAAGCGAATCCTGAAGAAATCGTCCTGCCGTCGCAGCGCGACTCATCCCAAGCAAGAGTTTTCTGGCCGCTATTTCCAAACGGTGTCAAAAAAACCAGCCTGTTTGAGCTCGGCAACGTAAGAATTATCGAAATACGCGCTCACTGGGGTCGATTGAGCCGATTTCGCGTCGATCATATTGACCTGAACCATGCGCTGGACCATCGACTGCATCGTGCTTTCCGGCACGAAGGGCTCGCGAACAAAAGTTTCGACAATGTATTGATAGCTTTGACGCAGGAGATCCGGATCGGTGGTGCCAAGATATTTGGCGATCGCGCGCTTGGTAAAGTCTTCGTTGCCGATGGCGAATTTCGTGGCCTCGACCGTAGACTTGATCAATCGAACGACAATATCGCGATGGGTGGCGGCGAAGGACTTGCGCGCGACGATCCCTTGAGTCAAAAAACCGCTGCCCAAAGCGCGCAGATCCTTGGGTGAGGCCAATTCGCGAAAGCCTTCTTTGATCATGCGAAAGTTGTGCGGCGGCGATAAAACGGCGCCGTCGATAACACCGCGCGCTAACCCGGCGACCGCTTCGGGAAAGCCACCCATTTGCAAGATATTAATATCTTTGATGCCGTGCCGCTCGATCAGCGTTCTTATCGCGAAGTCGGTTACGGAGCCAAAACGGGTAATGCCGATCTTCTTGCCTTGGAGACCGCGCAGATCGCGAATATCCGATCGCACGACCAGCGATTGCGTAAAGTAGGGCGCCATGGCGGCGACTTGAATGATATCACCGCCGCGAAGAACGTTGGTGATGACCGCCGGACCGCCGAAACCCGCGACACTGGCCGAACCTGATAGCATCGATTGGACGATGACGGCCGAAGCGCCCACGTAGATCATGTCGACATCGAGGCCGTTCTTCTCAAATATTCGAGTTTGTTTCGCAACCACCCACGGAATGCTGTTTAGGCCGAGCGGCCCGTAAGGGAACAGTACTTTGGTCAGTTCTTGAGAAAAAGATAGCGACGGAATCGATAAAAAGAACAAGGCCATTGCGCGAACCAGCAGACCGGCTCGGCGATGCGAATGTGATTGGAAGCATGGCGGCATCAGAATCTCCATTGTGAGTATCGTTGGCATAACGCGAGAAATGCTTTCTGGTCAAGCGAGCCTGCGCAAGTCGGACTTGGATGCCTTGATATCCGATCGCGTACTTGCCACGAGCTGGACGGTTGGTTTATGCAAGATGTAGTTCGAAAACATTTCAATACGGCAGCGAGGAGACGCCAATGCCCAAGGTGAAATTGAACGACGTTGAAATTTACTATGAAGACCACGGCCAAGGCCGGCCCATGGTTTTTCTCAGCGAGACCGCATGCGACGGCGAAGTCTGGAAAATCAATCAGGTTGAAGAATTTTCCAAAGATCATCGTGTCATAACTCACGACTATCGCGGCACCGGACAATCGAGCAAGCCTTCGATCGACTACACGACGCGGATGTTTGCCGAAGATGTGGTTGCGTTGATGGATCATCTCGGCGCTGAAGACGCGATCGTGGTCGGCCATTCGATGGGCGGGAGAGTTGCTCAGTTGCTTGCCCTCGACTATCCGAAGAAAGTTCATAAATTGGTGCTGGCATCCACCGGAGCCCATTATCCGCAAACCAAAGGTTTGCCGCTGAAGATCTGCAAGGAAATGATCGAGTGGGGTTATGAAAAGTACGAGCGCGAACACACGATCTTGGTGGGGTGGACGGAAGAATATGTGAAAGAACATCCCGAAAAAATTGAAAACTACCTGAAGGTCAGGATGCACAACCTTTGCCCGGTGGAGTTCTACCTGCGTCATTTGCTGGCGCGCCAAAGCCACGACACCAGCGAGCGATTGAAAGACATCAAACATCCCACGTTGATTCTCGTCGGCGACGGCGATCGCAACATGACCAGCGAAATCAATCATCGGATGTCGTCGGAAATCCTGGCCAAAGGCATTCCTAACTCCAAGCTTGTCGTGCTGCCGAACGAGCGTCACAGTTATTTCTTCTCAAACCCGGACCAGGCGCACAAGTTGATTCGCGAATTCATCAAAAATTAGATTCCCGGAGAGCTCGATGCCCACTGTAAAAGTCAACGACGCCGAGATTTATTACGAAGTGCACGGCCAAGGTCAGCCGTTGATATTTTTTAGCGAGACCGCCTGCGACGGCGAGATTTGGAAGCTTTTTCAAGTTCCCGAGTTCGCCAAGGATCATCGGGTCATCGTTCACGACTATCGCGGCACGGGCCGGTCAAGCAAGCCTTCGATCGATTACACGACCCGGATGTTTTGCGACGACGCCGTGGCGATTCTGGATCATTTGCAGGTTGACCAGGCGATTGTTCTCGGCCACTCGATGGGCGGGCGCGTAGCGCAGTTGGTCGCGTTGGAATACCCCGAACGGGTCAAGAAGTTGGTTCTTGCATCGACCGGCGCTTCCTTTCCCGGCGCGGCGGGTTTGCCGCTGGCCATGTGCAAGGAAATGATCGAGTGGGGTTATGAGAAATACGTCCGAGAGCATACGATTCAAGTGGGCTTTACCGATGAATTTGTCAAAGCGCAGCCCGATCGTTTGGCGGCATTCTTTCGCGCCCGGCTCGGCAATCTCTGCCCGGTAGAATTCTATTTGCGTCATGTCTTGTCGCGACAGAGCCACGACACCAGCGCGCGTTTAAAAGACATTCGCGTCCCCACTTTGGTCATGGTCGGAGAGCTGGAAGGGGATCCGCGCGCCGCGATGAGTCACCGGACCTCGTCGGAGATTCTGGCGAAAGGCATACCCAATGCCAAGTTTGTCATGCTCGCCAACCAGAAGCATAATTATTTCGCCAGCGCTCCCGACGAAGCGCACAAGATCATCCGCGATTTTTTGCGCCAGTAAGATAAGATTCGAGCCAATCGCGCTAATATTCTCCTGTCACTCATCGCCCGTAGAGGATCTTGGTCAAGCCGCTATCCTCGACCGCTTTCACTAAGGTGTCATCCACGAATGACTTTGCGTCCCGGTCTTTTACCGCCTTTGGATCTTCCTCGGCGACTTTATCGAGAATCGTTTGCACAGCCCGGAGTGAAGGGTAGGGTACATCGGCGTAAGCATTCACCATCATATTGTAGGACATGTCCAAGTAGCGCATGTCGCGTTCCTGCGACGATTGGATGCGCAGCTTCTTGCTCATGATGTCCATGCTTTCGCGCTTGTTCTTTTTGAAATACGCAATCCCTTCGATGTAGCCCTTCATGAAGGCGACCGCCTGGTTGCGATTCTTGCGGATGTAGCTGCGGGTCGTTTCAAGAGTATTTTGCAGATAGAAAATATCCATCTGCGTCGGATCGCCGACGACGCGATAGCCTTTTTCTTCAGCGACGAAGTAAGTCGGCAAGGTCAAGACTGCGGCATCGATGCCGTTATTGTCGAGACTGGCGAGCAGAGCCGGCGATGAGCCGACCTGAAGTATTTTGACCTGATCAACGGTCATGTTCCATTTCTTCAACATGAGAATCAGCACGAGGTGCGCCGCGGAACCGTATTGGGTAATGCCGATTCTTTTGCCTTTGAGGTCCTGGTAGGTTTTGATTTCCGGCTTCGCCAGGATTCGCTGAAGCCCTTTGGCCAAAGTGGATGATGCGATCACGGTTTCCGCGCCTCTGAGCTGCGACCTGATCGAGCCCTCGCCGCCGCCAACGGAAAAATGGATGTCGCCCGCTAGCAGAGCACTGACGACTCTCGCCCCGCCACCGCCGATAAAAATGACTTCTACATCCACTCCGTGTTTTTTGAACAATCCCTTTTCATCGGCAACCCAAAAGCTGCCGTTGGTTGCGCCGATGGAGCTATGGCCGAGCCTGATTTTTTCTTGTGCATGTGCGTGCGGATGGGGCAATGCGAAACTGCAAGTGAGCGCGACGATGATGAGACGAGTGAAAATTCCAAAGGGCATCAAAAATTCTCCATTTCCTTCTTGTGGTAATGCATTGGTTCAAAAACAAAAGCTTTTATCAACCCGGCTGACGCAAATCATGCGCCATTCGGAATCCGCGTGGCGTGCGCGATTAACCTGCGTAATTGCCGCGATAATCTCAGGTCCTCGCTGGTTTTAAAGCGTGCAATCAGATTTCCATGCCGTAATTTCAGGCGTGTTGCCTAAGCAGTAGCCATGCGGAAAAGAATTTCGTTGGCAGCCAATAGAATGCCTGACTAGAGGTGGACGAACGCTCTTACCCAATTCTTGGGCAGTGCCGTGTGACCTTGTCCGGTGATATCTTCGGCGAGAAAAACATCGCCCGGCTCAAACGTTTTTACCGTGCCGTCACCAATGCCGATCTGCACCGAACCAGCCAGCGTGATACACCATTGGCGGCGCGGCGCGTTGTGCCAGCCGAGGATATCCCGGTTGTCGTCGTTCTTGAAAACCAGCGCCTTAGCGTCGATCCTGCTATCGAAAGATTTTGCGCCCTGCTGCTGTTCCAATTCTTCGAAATGGGATTTACCGTCTTCGCCCGTATACATTCTGCAAAACTGCATCAAGCCTCCAGCGCACTGACCTAATGGGTCGCTCATCAGTTTTCCGCAGGTTCAATTCAAATAACACGGGGTGCCTCGCGTTGACAGCGCGCTGGCTGCGCGTTAGCTAAAAGCGGACATTCTTATTCAATTCATGGGAGGCACGCATGACGAAGGATCAAAGCAGTAGCGAACCAGCGGACATTGCTTGGCAGAAAACCTGGGGCAGCCGCGAGTTCATCGAGAGTTGGGCGGCGAAAGGCGGCTGGCAGGCGCCGATTCGCGAGGTTCAAACCCAGGTGGTCCTTGAAATGTTAGGGCGCTCCGATGATCAACCCATGCGCGTGCTCGATATCGGCGCCGGTTACGGCGCGCTGGCCATGGCGATCTTAGACTGTCATCCCAACGCGACGGCGGTTTGCCTCGACGCCTCCGAGGCGATGCTGGCGCTCGGGCGTGAACGAAACGCGCCCAGGAGCAACCGCATCGAATTCGTCCAAGGTTCGCTGGCGACCCCGGCATGGCTCGAGACGGTGCACGGCAATTTTGATGCCATCGTATCGTCACGCGCCTTGCATCATTTTACCGACCAGCAACGGCGCCGCTATATTTTTCGCGAAGTCTTCGATCTTGTTCGTCCCGGCGGCTGTTTCATTAATGCCGACAATGTCCGCGCCGCCACGAAGACCTTGGGCGAGCGCTATCGGCGCGCACGGGATGGCTATTTGGAAAGCTATATTCGCCGCTCGAGCGGCGGCAAGACCGGGCTGACAGAGCTGCGCGCGGCAACTCCGAGCACGTACCACGGGCCGCACAATAATGGTGAACTGGAACAAGAGCTCGCTTGGCTAAGAGAGGCCGGATTCCTCGACGTGGATTGCTTTTGGAAATTTGCCACGACGGTCGTTTATGGTGGTTTTCGCGAATGACGTTCAATTTTACCGAGAACTTCCGAGCCGCCTTGAGCTTTCCCTCGCGGTTGTGTGTTTGACGGTGGAGTGTTAGAACAGAGCAAGGGGGAAGTATACGATGAGCGATGGAGTGAGACGCTTGTTCGTCGGAGTTAAGATTTCGACGCAACTGCAAACCGGTTTGAACAGCCCCGCGCCGGGAACCGACCGTTATTTTAAAGAAGATAACGGAGAATATCTCCAGATTATCAATCAAGGCGAGGATAAGTTCATTGGCAGGTATCTCAAGGATGGCTTCCCGATCGGCGACTTGGATAACGTCAGCCGCAACGTTCGGAGTATCATCCGCTTGATCGCGGGAGATCACCGGATCGAAGAAGAGTCGGTGCGTATTTACGTCGGGTAAACGGTCGGGGACGCATTTAGCCCGTACTATCAGAACTGCTTGAGCGATTGTTTGAGGCTTGAGCGAAGCCGGAGCACGCAAGTCTCATCGGAGCGACGAACGAATCACCATTCCGCAACACCTCTGAGCACCCATACAGCGCCGGAGGGTTTTTGTTTTATCGGAGGGGCTATGCACAAGGTTGTTGAAGTGACGAAGCTGCCAGCGGGAACACTGATCCGGCACAAGACGACTGGTTACCAAGGCCGGATCGACGGGATCACCGAGATCAAAACCTGCTTCACCCGGGGTGGAGCGCTCGCGGTCGGTGTAACGACAAAAGACACCTTTCAGTACCGCGTCGAGATTGAAGGCGAGCCGATGCGCCGGATCGCTCCGGCGGAAGATTTGGAAATCCTGGAGGGTGTCGTCGATGTGGTCTGTGCTGCCTGCGGCTATGCCTTCCATAGTAAACCGGGCGTCGGTAACAAGGCTGGTGGGCGCTGCCCCTGCGGCGGCTTGATTTGCCCGGTTTGTCTGTCCTGCCAGGCTGGCAATGCGGAAGGCGGCGCTGCGTCGAAGGTCGCATGCCTGAAACAGTCGGCGCGCAAAGCACGCAAACTGGCGGCGCAGCGAAAAGCAAAACGCGCTTGATTGAGACGGCTAAACCGGCTACTTACCTTTCGTGCACGGCGTTGGATATCCGTCCAGCGGATTTCAATCCATTTTCTTCTTAGCCTGAAATCTTAATCTCACGTAGTCAGCGATCCAGTTGCCCTGGGCATCGCGCAACTGGGTTTCAAGCTGCGCTCTGACTTCCTGCAAAAACCTTTCACGTTCTGGTTTGCGGACAGCTTCAGTAAACGGCTGGGCGAAGATCTCGAGCCAGGCGATTATATCGCCGGGCAATTGCGTCGGTCGCGGAATGAGTTCGATGTATTGGATGGTGAAACCGGCATGCCGCAAAAGATCCGAATATTCCTCCGGGGAAGGATAAAACCAAGGGTCCAAGGTCCATGGATCAATCGCGCGTCGTTGCAGACCGGCGTGCAGCGCGGCGCGAATTTTTTCCACGTTGCCTTTGCCGCCGAACTCGCCGACGAAACGGCCGCCGGGCTTCAAGCAATTCGCAACGCCGGCGATGACGCCTTCAGCGCGCTTCATCCAGTGCAGCGCGGCGTTGGAAAATACTGCATCGAATCTTTGCTTTAGCGCCAAGTGTTGGCCGTCGACGACGGCAACGTTCAGCCCGCGCCCGCGCGCCGCTCGGAGCTGCGCCCAACTGGCATCGACTCCCAACACGGCGCATCCCGCGGCGCGGAGCTTTTCGGTCAGCGCGCCGTCGCCGCAGCCCAGGTCCAAGATTACTTCGCCGGCTTGCGGCGCGAGCAGTTCCAACAACGGCGCGCCGAGGTCGGAAACGAAACGCGCATCCTTGGCGTAGCGATCGGGATCCCACGAAGTTGTTTCGCTCATAATAGGGCAAAATAACATTTCAGTTTGTCTTGAAAAAGGCGAAATTCCCCGTACCCTTACATTTGTTTATGGCCACGAAGGACGCGGATTTATCTGCTTTGCGCATCGACCGGTCGTCCCAGGCAGCAGGCTCGCCGCGGCGCTCAAGATCGAAAGGCAAGATTATCGGTTGGTCGCTAGCGATCTTGGTGATCGTCGCGGCCCTATGGTTGATCAAAAATCGCTTGGATCCTGGCGTCGAGGTCCAGCTGGCCACGGCCTCTTTGACTTCGCCGTCACAAGCCAACGCGGTATTGACCGCGAGCGGCTACGTCGTGGCGCGGCGCAAGGCCGCAGTCGCCTCGAAAGGGACGGGCACGCTGGTGTTCTTGGGCGTCGAAGAAGGCGACCGGGTGAAGAAAGGTCAGATCATCGCGCGCCTGGATGACTCGGACGTGGCGGCGACGCTGCAGCGTTCTCGCGAAAACTTGCGGCTCGCCGAAGCGGATTTGTACGACGCCAAGCAAAATCAGGCGCGCTTTGGCACTTTGCTCAAGCAAGGTCTCGTGGCGCAGGCCGAATACGATGTCGCGGAAGCGCGCTACAAACGCGTGCTGGCGACTATCGAGGCGGCCAGATTCGGCGTGAAAGAATCGCAGGTCGCCGTCGACAACATGCGTATCGTAGCGCCGTTCGACGGCACCGTGCTGAAGAAAAACGCCGACGTGGGCGAGATCGTCGCCCCACTGGCGGGCGCCGCAAGCTCCAAAGCCGCGGTTGTGACCATCGCGGATATGTCATCGCTGGAAGTCGACGCCGACGTGTCCGAGGCGAATATCACGCGCGTCGCGCCGGAGCAGGGCTGTGAAATCACCCTCGATGCCTATCCGCAGCAACGCTACCCCGGCTATGTCAGCAAGATCGTGCCCACGGCGGATCGCGCCAAAGCGACCGTGATGGTTAAAATCAAATTCAAGGAATACGACCATCGGGTGTTGCCCGAGATGGGCGCCAAAATTACTTTCCTCGCCGCAGGCGCCAAGACCGACGCGGCCAGCGTCAAACCCTTACTGACGGTGCCCGCGGCCGCCGTTGCCACGCGCGACGGCCGTCCGGTGGTCTATCAAATCAATGACGATCGCGCCGTTGAAATCCCGGTGACCACCGGCCAAAAGCTCGCGGGGTTGATCGAAATCACCAGCGGGCTCAAAGAAGGGGACAAGGTCATCGGCAAAGTGGACGACAAGCTTCGCTCCGGCAGCAAAGTCACGCAAAAAACCAAATAGTAGATTGCCGATGGAAGGTTCGCTGATTCAAGTCCACGAGCTGTTTAAGTCCTATCACCGCGACAGTCTCGAAATCCCCGTACTGCGCAATATCAATCTGGAGATCGCCGAAGGCGAATTCCTCGCGTTCATGGGACCGTCGGGATCGGGTAAGACGACGCTGCTCAACCTGATCGCCGGCATCGATAAACCGACGTCCGGAAAAATTTTGATCGACGGCGTCGATGTGACCGAACTGGGCGAAACCGAGCTGGCGGTGTGGCGCTCGCGCAACGTCGGGTTTATTTTTCAGTTCTACAATCTCATTCCGGTGCTGACGGCAATTGAGAACGTCGAGCTGCCGTTGATCCTCACGCCGCTGTCGAAGAAAGACCGGCGCAACCATGCGGAGATGGCGCTCAACGTCGTCGGCTTGGCCGATCGCATGCATCACTATCCGCGCCAGTTGTCCGGCGGCCAGGAGCAACGGGTGGCGATCGCCCGCGCCATCGCTACCGATCCGGCCATTCTGGTCGCCGACGAGCCCACCGGCGATCTCGACAAAACCTCCGCAGAGGAAGTGCTCGACTTGATGGATCGGCTCAATCGCGAGCTCAAAAAAACCGTTTTGATGGTCACCCACGATCCGCGCGCCGCCGAGCGGGCGCGCGTAACGCGGCATCTGGAAAAGGGGGAACTGGCTTAATCGACGGAGATGGCGTTCAAGGTTCAACAGTTCAAGGTTCAATGTCTGAATTCGCTATCCGGCTTGAAATTTTGAACCTTGAACGAAATTCCGATGGAACTTTTTATGTATCCGTTCGTCCTGAGCTTAGTTCGAAGAGGTACCTTGAACTTTGAACGAGTATTCGCATGGAACTTTTGCGTTTATTATTCCGCAACGCCCTGCGCCACAAGCTCCGTAGCGCGCTGACGATTTTCGGGGTCGGTGTCGCGGTCATGGCCTTCGCGCTGCTGCAAACCGTCGTGACCGCCTGGTATGCCGGTGTGGAGGCTTCGGCCGCCAACCGTTTGATCACGCGCCACGCGGTGTCCTTCGTTTTTCCTTTACCGCTCGCTTATCGCGACCGCATCGCCCAGGTGCCCGGCGTCAACAAAGTCACTTATGCTGCGTGGTTCTCCGGCGTCTATATCGACAAAAATCAGTTTTTCGCCCGTTTGGCCGTGGACTCGGAAACATTTTTCGACGTCTACCCCGAGTTCGTCGTACCCAGGGACCAGTTCGAAGTATTTAAGCGCGAACGCAACGCTTGCATCATCGGCATAGATATCGCCAACCGTTACAATCTCAAGCTCGGCGACATCATGCCGGTCGAAGGGGATGTCTTTCCCGGCCAGTGGGAATTCGTCGTGCGCGGTATTTATCAGCCGCGCGATCAAACCACCGATCCGACGAGCATGATGTTTCATTACAAGTATCTCGACGAGCGGGTGCGCCAGGAGATGCCGCACCGGGCGGGCGATATCGGCTGGTATATCGTGCGCATCGATGACCCGAACAATTCGGCGGCAATCTCGCAGGAGATCGACAATATGTTCGCCAATTCCCGCGCCGAGACCAAGACCGAGACCGAGCGCGCCTTTCAGCAAAGCTTCCTGTCCGCCGCCAGCGCTGTCATTACGGCCATGAACGTCATGTCGTTCTTCATCATAGGCATTATCCTTTTGGTCCTCGGCAACACCATGATCATGTCGGCGCGCGAGCGCACCCATGAGTTCGCCGTGCTCAAGGCGCTGGGATTCTCGATCGGCCAGCTGAGTTTACTGATTGCCGGCGAGTCGCTGGTTCTGTCGCTGTTCGGCAGCGCGGTCGGGTTGCTCGTGACCTTTCCCGCCGTCGAAGGCTTTCAAGCCGCGTTGCCCAAAGGCTGGTTCCCCGTGTTCTATGTCAAACCGGAAACCATCCTGATCGGCGCCGCCGCCGGATTTGTCGTCGGCTTGATTGCCGCAATCATACCGCTGCGCCGGGTGCTGACGACGCGCATCGTCGAAGGGCTGCGCTATGTCGGATAGATAAATTGCACCACAAGAGACGCTGAGTTCGCGAGTTAAGAGTGGAAACAAGATGTTCGAATCGACTCCTGCGACACTCCACTTCTCGCAGTGAAACTCCAACGCTAACGTGTTCCTATGCAGATCCCGCTGAAATATATTCTGCGCAGCTCAGTGTCGCGGCGCCTGACCACCGTCATTACCATGCTCGGCATCGCGCTGGTCGTGTTTGTTTTCACCGCCGTGTTGATGATGGCCAACGGCGTGCAAAAGACCCTGCGCTCCACCGGCTCCGACGACAATATGATTGTCGTGCGCAAAGCGGCGATGAGCGAGATCATGAGTATCCTCGACCGCGAGGCCGCCGGCATCGTCGTCAGCATGACGCAGGTTGCGCGCTTCGCTGACGGCCGTCCGATAAGCTCCAAGGAAGTCGTCGCCATCATCAATCTCAACAAGCTCGGCGCCGAGGGCATCAGTAACGTCTCCGTGCGCGGCGTGGAAGAAGCGGCGTTTCAGTTGAGGCCGCAAGTGAAGGTGGTTCAGGGCCGGATGTTTCGCTGGGGCGCGCGCGAAGTGATCGCCGGCGCCGGCATCACGAACCGCTTCGTCGGCACGCAGATCGGCGAGAAGGTGAAGTTCGGTGGCGATATCTGGACGGTGGTCGGTATCTTCGACTCCGAGGGTAGCGGTTTCGATTCCGAGCTGTGGGGCGATTTAAACCAGATCGCCGACGCTTTCAGGCGCTCCTCATTCTCGACGGTGACCGCGCGGCTTAAGAACCCCGATGACTTTGCCGCGGTGCTGGCCGCCTTCGAGGGCGACAATCGCTTGCAGTATTTCGCGCCTAAAAGAGAAAAGAAGTTCTTCGAAGAACAGTCCGAGATGATGGCGACCTTCATACGCATCCTGGGAATCTTCATCACCGTGATCTTCAGCACCGGCGCGATGATCGGCGCGATGATCACCATGTACGGCTCGGTGGCCAATCGCACGGTGGAGATCGGCACGATGCGCGCTCTCGGCTTTTATCGCCGCAGCATCATGCTGGCGTTCCTCATCGAGTCCATCGTCCTGTCAGTCGGCGGCGGAGCGGTTGGAGTCGGCCTGGCATCGATACTCCAGTTCTTCACGATTTCCACGCTCAACCTCGGGTCGTTCTCCGAGCTAGCGTTCTCCTTCGCGCTGTCTCCGCAAATTATCGCGCAGTCACTGGGCTTTTCTTTACTGATGGGCTTGCTCGGCGGCTTTTTGCCTTCGGTGCGGGCAGCGCGCTTGAATATCATCCAGGCGCTCCGGGCGGTGTAGCTGCGCTGAAGCATTGAGGAAAATTGATCCTGTCTCTGCGCTTTCTCGTTGTTTATTAGGCCGGCCCAAATTCTTTTCAAAATTGTCCACTATTGGACAGCAATCCTTCCAGACTTCGAATACGTTAATTTCCAAAAGGATGACGAATTTATGTTATCTGAATTTCGCAATCTGTAATGGCGCGACAAGAGGTATAAGGCCTGTCGACCTAGCAACGGTGGCATGGACTTCCGCTCCGGTTCGGCAACGAGCGTGTTCCGGTTCAGACCCCTCCCTCTTCCAATATCCAAAGGCTTGAAGAGCCTTGAAAAGGAAAAATTATGAATGTTCTTTTTATAATCGCTGTCCCACTCGGGTTGGTGATCCTGGGTATGATACTGAACAGCTGGGACCTCGGCTTCAATCAACCGCCGAGCTCGCCGGAGCAAGATCAGGTCAAGAAACTCACGGCGGAAAAGGAATCTTATCGCAAATTCTTTGAGCAACAGAGAAGCCGGTCGATCAAGCGCCAGAAGCGGGTCGGCCAGTATGGCTGGTTGTTGCTGGTCACCTTCATCGGCGCCTTCATCTGGCTCTATGCGGATACCGTGACCAAGACCAGCCTTTCCTCTCAAATCGCCGGGCTGCAAACCTTGGCAACCGAAGAAGGCAAACAGATGGTTCTCTCGGTGACTCTAAGCGACGGGAACAATGTCAAATACCTGATCAAACTGCCTCAGGCCGATAAATTGGTGGCCGCCACAACAGAAGCCCCAGCCCCCAAGGAAAAGGTCTCATCGTGGGAGATCGAAAGGTTGGGCACGGCCCTAAGCACTGGCGATAATGCATTGCCGCTTGGCATCGCGCTGAAGATTTCCCAACTAGCCATCGTAGCCAAATAGACGCGAACTTTTCCCAAGACCAAATCAGAGCTGAGGCGCCCGATCGCCGCCTCAGCTCTGATTGCCGTCATCGATAATTCCCGAAACGTGGAAGGTTCCCTTGGCCATTCCAAACGTTTCAATCGTTCCATCGCTGCGCTCCATTCAATGCCTTGCCCTTGCGCATTGCATGTCCACTGAATAATTGACTTGTCCGATTTCAGTTTCGCTGAAGCTTTTGCGACGGAACAAGAGCGATGTTCGCGCTCATGGCTCGCGATCGACCCGTGATAAACCCAATAAAACATTGGGAGAACTCATCGCCGAGATAGATAACACGCGACTCTGACGATTCCCTTAATTTTGCGGATTGATGGCGGCGGTTATTGATCCTGAAAGAGCTGATATGCCGGAAGCAAACAGTTAAAAACGTTGGTGCAAGCTACGCTTCCTAGTCTGCCAGGATATGGCATTCTCCTGGTGCTCTGCTTCGTCTAACAGTGTTATGCTGCTCTCTGACGATGAACCAAGATTCGCAGACTCTCCTGCGCGTCACGGGCGACCAACACTTGGCGGAGGAGTGGGAGCTTGTGCTGCTGGCTCAGGGGCTATCACCGAGCCTGCGGCGGAGCCCGGATGGCGTTCTACTCTCCGTGCGGGAAGATGAAGTGGAGAGAGCGCTTGCCAGTCTCTCGGCATACGAGCAGGAGAATCCCCGGAAAGTGGCGGAGCGCATCGAGCCAATGGAAACCGGGAGCATCCTCGCGGGATCTGCAGTTGCGCTGATGCTTCTGCTATTTTTTTTCGTCACCGATCAGTGGCTACCGGCGCTGCCTTGGTTCGATCGTGGTAGCGCGGACGCGCAGCGGATACTTCAAGGCGAGCTCTGGCGTACGGTGACGGCGCTCACGCTCCATGCCGATGTTGCGCACGCACTGAGCAATGCTGTCGCCGCTTTTTTATTCTTCAGTGCGGTGGCTAGCATGGTGGGCGTGGGGCTCGGTGGTGCTCTAGTTCTGCTTGCCGGTACGGGTGGCAATATTGCCAACGCTTTTCTGCACGGTTCGCCCCACGTCGCGGTGGGCGCCTCCACGGCAGTTTTTGGGGCGGTCGGTATCCTGGGTAGCCTCGGTGTCGTACGGCGCCGCCCTAGAGCATTAAGCCGGTGGCGCGCTTGGCTGCCGCTTGCCGCGGCTCTTGCGCTTCTCGGGATGCTCGGGAGTAGTGGAGAGCGCGTTGATATTTGGGCTCATCTCTGCGGTCTCCTGGTTGGCACCGTTCTAGGAATGCTCATCGCTTTGGTTATGCCGCGTACACCGCCGGCGTTGCCTATTCAATGGACCTGCGGCACTGCGGCAAGCGCCGTGCTCATCTATTGCTGGATACTGGCATTTCGTTGAACAAGGCGTGCGGACATACTGCACATGTGAGTTAGACAAAATTGTTGTCGTCTCGCTCCTAGCGGAGATCCGTAAGCGCTATTTTTCCGGAACTTTAGTAGTCAAAACCGGACCGACACTTTAAGTCTTAATCGGTAACCACCTCAACAGCGAAAGCCGTTCAAAACTTCCAGCAGGCTCGGAGCGCATGCTAAACGAAACACTCGAGAAAGGATGGGAGAGCTCCGTGCCTGTGAAATTGGCTCTTCGCACTGCGCCTTGAGCAACCGGATGTTATCGACTGTGGAAACGGTCAAAAATCAAGGTGCACATCTGTGTAGGCAATTCCTACGAGTTGAAGGAAAATCACTTCAAACAGGCGTTCTGCCTAACACTTATTCTTACGATTTATCGTGAAGTTTTTCTGGCATAACGGTTGCTCCGTCGTCCTATATAACGAATCAGAGGAGCAACGGGATGAAAACAAGCACAATTGATCGTGATAGCTCTTCTTCTCGATTAGAGAAGATAAACTGGCAATATCTTACTTTTTGGTTCGTCTACTTTTCGACAATATTTGGCTTGGGTTACGCCCTACTTGGCTCAAGCTAATAAAATAGCCGCCAACTTTGGAGTTCACTAGGCATCGTTCTTCTTGGTAGTGGTGGTCTTTTGCCGGGTCAGGAGAAATATACCCAACCCGACATTTTACTTTCTTTCTCCAAGAAGGCCGGCTATGTCAACCAACCGTTCGCGTTGGGAATTCCGATAAACGATACCGTTCTCCAATCGCTGGACCGGCCGGTTTAGGGCTGGCGCTCAGAAATAGACACAGAACTTGCCGTCGACACACAGCACGGATTCCTGGGCGAAGGTTTTCCTGTACCTGTTTCGAATCTCCTCGATGCGCGCGCTGCTGTCCTGTTCGTCGGTTGGGTAAAGCAGTATGACGAACACGGCTCATTCACGCTGGATCATCCTACTGGAGCCGCGAAATTGTCCGGCGCCGGACAGCATGGTCAATTCGTTGGGAAATCGGGGCGTGATTACTTCATGATTCATCACCCCGATCAGTCTCATGGCGGCCGGTTCTTAGGCTTTGCTGGGGCTCGAGTGCTCGGTATCCGGCCAATAGTTGAGGGCGTGCAGAGCGTCGCGAATCGGCTGGAGTAGTTTGGGTTGCGGGCCAGTCATGCTTTCTTCGTCTGCGACCTCCATCGACGTCGCCTCCTGTTCCCATTGCCGAAGAATTTCGATTTTTTGTTCCCGCGACAATTCTTGGCTTGAAACGACTTCTTGAGGGCTTTTAAAAACGACTGCGGGATTCAGCTTTGCTTTGTTGAAATCCATTTTTTACTTCCTTCTTCTTTTTTCTATTTCATGATGCCGCTACAAGATAAAGTCGCCGTGGTAACTTTAGCCGGGCGAATCGAGGATCAGCGAACAATTTAAAATTGCGTCGAAAATAATTGTTATCCGTCTAGCTGTCGGGTTCTTCGAGGCTTGAAAGAGTCATTGACAGCTTTCCTCATCCATCGGTTCATTTTCATCTACACTGATATACGCCGCTATCCAAGCGCGGTCTGTTCAATAAGAGACAAAGTTGCCGGGCAGGAGATTGTTGACTATGGATTACCTGGAATAGGTCAAGTGCACGGTCAGCTGGGACACGCCGAGCGGGATAGAAAACGCTATCAATCGCGCCGAAGCAACCCGGCCGGGCTTTGGCTCCGCCACGCCGTCACACAAGTTGGTTAATATGCCGGCGACCTATGACGAACGCGCTTTTGAGCATCTGGCGAAGTATTTCGCAGGTTTCTTCGCTGCTTTCGGAATTCTCCAATGAGTGAAGACCCGTTTGAAGAACGCTTCCGAGCAAGACTAATTCATAGGAAGCCGCTTGATGTTCAATGGGAGTATTCAACATCTCTTGCAGCTGTAAAACCGCCGCTTCAGTTGGCTCGTTAAGTTGTTCCATATTCCACCTCCGCTCTGCCAGTGTACCGAGCAAAGCACGTGCCCTGTTCCTTATCGACAAAAAGTTCATTTTCGGCGAATTTGCGGCCCAATTTTGAGGTCGCACGCTATAAAAATCTCACGAATGGCACGGTATAACGATGATGTCAGGTTTTCTGCAAGATTTTTTCTTCGTAGTTTTCTCCTACGATTGAAATAGATCGAGGCTTTGACAGGCTCGGGATCTCAGGTATTGCTCGAGGCCGAATTTCGCCGGCTTGACCTTAAGCAGTGAGCTTTTTTTATTGCTTGGTTTGAAGCGATCGTGATAAGCCGCATCATAAATCAGTCATTTTGTATTTATTCTAATCGTGTCGAGCGTTCATGTTTCAATTCGTTAATGGAACCATAGAATGCGGCGAATGCAGAAATGATATCCGCCACAGCGACGAGTTTAACTGTTCCACATGCGGCGCTAGTTTATGTGAAAGCTGCATCCTTCAGCATGAAGTTGAGTGCGCCTTCGCTGTTGAGAGTGAAAGCTAAAAGCAAAACGGTCTCAGGATGCATCAATAAAATTCGGGGAGAGGAGAATCGCTATGGGCGCTAACCTAGTGTCGATAATTCTCGCTGTGGCGCTATCTGCCGCGGCGGTGAGCGCTGAGCCGATCAAAGTTGCTTATTCCGGCGTATCGGCATCCGGAACTCCGCTTTGGCTGGCCAAAGACGAAGGGATCTTTGCCAAGCATGGATTGGAGGCGGATCTGGTCACGGTGCGGAGCGCTCCAATACAAGTTTCGGCGCTGGTCTCCAACGAGGTGCAGTTTGTCCGCGGCAGCGCCTCCAGTATGCTTACCGCCGCGGCGCAAGGGGCGAAGCTCAAAATTCTTTTCTCGCTTTTCGCCGAAAGGGCGTCCTATGATTTTCTGGTATCGCCGTCGATTACCAAGCCCAGCGATTTGAGAGGCAAAAAAATCGGGGTTCAGGATTTTAGCGGTCTGCTCTGGAGCCTCACCATGTTGTCGCTGAGGGAGCTGGGATTGGACCCGCAAAAGGACAATATCAATATCCAGGCCATCGGCGACAGCACCGTGATCGCGCAATCTCTGGCGACGGGAATCATCGATGCGGCGCCGCTGGATAAATTGCAGTCGGTTCGGCTTCAGGGGCTCGGAGTCAAAGTGTTACTGGATTTAAGTCGGATCGCTTTTCCTTCCAGCCCTTTCATGAGCGCGGAGTCTTTTATCCAGAAGAATCCGCAAGTCGTGGAGAACTTTATCAAGGCACTGATCGAGGCCAGCACGTTCATGCGCGCGCAGAAGGAAAAGGGCCTCGCCGTTCTACAGAAACACATCAAGGCGGACCGGCAGATCGCGGAGATCGGATACAAACATCTTCTGGACGATCTGACGCCTTATACTTTTGTTACCGTAAAAGGACTGAAAACCGTCCAAGATCTCATCGCTCTGCGCGATCCGAAAATAGCGAAATATAATGTCGAGGATCTTCTCGATCAGCGCATTCTCACCAAGGTAGTCCAGAGCGGGTACGTGGAGGGGATCGAGCGGAAGTATAAGATTAGATCCTAGGAGCAGGCGCATCGTCGGGTGGTTAAAAGTTTTGCGCGGCCATTCACCGGGTCGGGCCTGCTTAAGAAGATCAAAAAACAATGCACCCCATGGGCAACGGCCATGGCGCAGGTGTTTGGACGTTGCGGCCGCGCAGGCGACCGCAAGAAAAGTGCCTGTCCCTTTTTGGAGGCTACCAACGGAAAACACCGTCCCGTGGCAGGAAGTTTGGCGCTGGTTTTCAAAGCGCGCGGGCGCTTTTGCTAGTCTCTTTGTTTATGACGACCCTGCGTCGGGCAGGGTGGTAAACTCGGCGGCGGCGTCTTTCATAGCCTGGTGCTCGACGGCGCGCGACAGCACTTCGTTCTTGGTCGGACCTTGCTTGTTGCCGAGGAAGGGTTTGACGATGAGATGGACCACGTCGCGAAGCGGCATGTAGCGCATAAAGCGGCGGAGCAAACGAAACGTCTGCACCGGGTAGTGCAACACCTTGTACAAAAACAACTGGCGCAGGCCTGCGGTGCGCTCGGCATTGATCACCGGGCCGCTGAGACAGGTCGGATCGATCTCGGAGCATTTAAAATACTTGAACCAATCGGCATCGTCATCCACCAAACCGCGTTGGACATACTCCTTCCAGAGCGGCGTGCCGCGGTAGACGCATAGGCGGTTGAAACCGAAGGTGTCCAGCCGAAGCTTAGCGGCAAAGGCGAAGGTGGAGCGGATATCTTCTACGGTCTCGTCCGGGCTGCCGACAACGAAAAAGCCGTGGACGATCTCGATGCCGGCCGCTTTGGCGCGAGTCACCGAGCTCTGGACTTCCTCCAGTGTCTGCTCTTTCTTCAAACGGTCGAGCACTTTCTGGCTGCCGCTTTCCACGCCGAACATGAGCGTGCGACAGTGGGCCTTGGCCATGGCTGGAAAAAGATGTTGGGCCACCGAGTCGACCCGGCCTTCGCAACCCCATTGGATCGTCACGTCGTTGTCGTTGATCCCTTGACAGATTGCTTCGATGCGTTTGGGCTGCAAGAGAAAATGGTCGTCGACGAAATACACCGCGCCGTAACCCTGGGACTGCAAATGCCTGAACTCTTCGACCACATGCTGGGCGCTGCGCGAGCGCCATTTGCCTTCGTTGAAGATCGGAATGTCGCAGAAAACGCAGGGCCATGGACAGCCGCGCGAGGTCTGCATGGTCGTGAAACGTTCCATGGACAGGACGCAGGGAACGTCGAGCGGCATGGACTCGACGAAATCGAGCGGCAGGCTTTCCCGGTCGGGGAAGGGCCATTGATCCAGATTGCGGTCGAGAGGACGGTTTGGGTTGCTGATGATCTCGCCGTCTTTTTCCCAGGTCACGCCCGCCACGCTGCCGGGATCGTCCAGGCCGCTCGAGCAGATCGAGCAGCAACTGCTCGCCGTCGCCGCGGCAGACAAAGTCGACTTCGGGACACTGGCGTTTGACGCGCTCGGCGTTCAAGGTGGCGAACACGCCGCCGAAAGCAAGGCGCACGCGCGTATCCGAGGCGCGGATCTGGCGCGCCAGAATTTTGGCGTGGGGATAACTCGTGGTGCTCAAGAAACTCAACCCGACTAAATCGGGGCGCTGGTTGCGAATCTCTTCGATGATCGTCTCGTTGGGTGTTTCGGGATTGGCCTGGTCGAACATGACGCACTCGTGGCCGGCGCGTTTGACGACGGCGGAGAGAGACATGATGCCGATCGGAGGAAAGCCCATGACACGGAGATTCCCATTGGCAGCGCGCGTGGCGGCTGGCAATGCGTAAAATTGTGGATCCCGGATGTGGATCAAGAAAACACGCATAGACAACAAACTATCATGCTGGGACTGCGCCGCAATCCCAACCATGTAAAATACTTACGGACTCAACCGCTGTCGTAGTCGGTACAACATGGATTAATGGGAAGCCCATTCGTCTCTAGTACGTATCGAACATCCGTTGAATTTCATCCGCGTTCGTCGTCTTGGTCAGCGCCAACGAGAGCAGCAGGCGGGCTTTCCACGGCTGCAGGTTGTCGCCGGCGACGAAGCCGCGTCTTTGCAAGCCGGGGCTGCGCACGACGCGGCCGGCGGCGACCCGGCTGCACAGGCACATGAGCATGCCTTTCTCTTTGAAGCATTTATCGAAGGCCGCGTCTTCGGCTGGAGTGGGGCGGCCGGCGCCGGTGCCGGCGCTGACGATGCCTTTGGCCCCTGCATTTGCCGCCGCTTCGATCATCGTGCCGTCGGCGCCGACGTAGGACAGCACCATGTCGACGCGCGGTAGCGATTCCAGATTGCGCACGTCGAACTCAGTCGCCGTCGTGTGTTTGCGCACCGGCTGGTGATAGTAAACGATCTTGCCGTCGCCGTCGGCGAAGCCGAGCGGGCCCAGATCGCGCGATTGAAAAGCCTCGACGCGATAGGTGGCGTTTTTGGTCACGTCACGGCCGTTGAAGATGGTGTCGTTCATCACCAGCAAGGCGCCGCGGCCTTTCGAGCTGGGATCGGCGGCGACCTTGATCGCGTTTACCAGATTCAAATAGCCATCGGCGCTGATCGCCGAGGATGGACGCATGGAGCCGACGACGATCACTGGCTTGTCGGTCTTGAGCGTCAGGTTGAGAAAGTACGCGGTCTCTTCGATGGTATTGGTGCCGTGGGTGATGACGATGCCGTCAGCTGTGTCTTCGTCGAAGATCTTGTGAATCGTGCGCACGAGATCGAGCCAATCTTTGTCGATCAGCGCGTGGCTAGGCAGGCGGCGAAAAGGAATCTCCTGCACCTCGAGCGATCTCTTTCAATTCCGGCAATTGCTGGAGCAACTCGCCATCGTTCAAGCGCTTGCCGGCTTCGATATACCAGGCGAGATCGAGGCGGTCTTTGCCGACCGAATCGATCGTCCCGCCGGTTAGAATTAATGCGACTCTGGGTAAATTGGCCATGAAAAAACCTTTCTTACATTCTTGTATTGTCGACTCTCGTTTTTATCCGGCCCGCTGTTTAACTTCAAGACACGCCGACGTTCGAACGTTCCAGTCGTTCAATGCGTTCAAAAGTTCCAAGTCGTGTTCAAATGATCGTCGGAGATTACGAATCGACACGAGCACGAAACACGATCACGTCTTCCCGTAGGCTTTCAAACTCGGCAACGCTTCGCGGGCGAAGCGGTCGATCTGTTCCTGACGCTCGGGGTAGTGGGGGATCATGAACTGGAGGCCGATGTGCACGACGCCGACGTCGATGAACTGTTGCAGTCTTTCCGTGACCTGCTCGATGCTGCCTTTTAGATAGTCGGTGATTTGCGGGCCGGCGGTGGGGGTCAGCTCGACGGGGAGGCAGCAGGCGAGTTCAATCTCGTCGGGGTTGCGGCCGGCTTTCTTGGCTTCGGCACGCACGTTTTCGAATCCCGCGGCCAACTCCTTGGGCGTGACTTTTACGAAGTACGGAAACCAGGCGTCGCCGTATTGGCCGGCGCGGCGCTGGGCGTATTTGCCTTCGCCGCCGACCCAGATCGGGATGCGCGGCTTTTGATAAGGCTTCGGATTAAACGCGATGTCGTCGACGTTGTAATACTTGCCGTGAAAGGTGATGTGCTCTTCGGTCCAGAGCTGCTTGAGCAGGGTCAACTGTTCGTCGGAGACTTTGCCGCGCTCTTTGAACGGCGCGTTCATGGCGGCGAACTCTTCTTCCATCCAGCCGACGCCGACGCCCAGGATCAGGCGGCCGGTCGACAACTGATCGATGGTGGTGGCGATCCTGGACCAATGGAGCGGGTGGCGATAAGGCAGCACCATCACGCTCATGCCTAACTGAATATTCTCCGTGCATCCCGCCAGAAATGCCAGGCAAGTGAGCGTATCGAAGAACGGCCGGTCGGGCGGCACGATGAAAGTCGCCTCTTTGCTGTAGGGATAGGTCGTTGCGATCTTCCACGGAATGACGAGGCGATCGGCGGCCCAGACGGAATCGTAGCCGAGCGCTTCGGCTTGCTGCGCCGCCTGCATGAGAGTCTTGCGGCTGGCGGCGCGGCCGGAGACGGGAAGAAAAACGCCGAACTTAGTCATGGTCCTCCAGGGAAGCTTTCTTGACACGCACAGATGGCGAAGCTACTTTCGCATTTCGCCGAAGCGATCTCTGCTTCGAATAACACAAAGGATTTGAAATGGCCATTTGGCGCAAATGTTTCACCATCGCGATACTCCTGTTCGCCGCGCGGAGCAGCGCGCAAGAACTGGTCAAGGTTCCGGTGCAGATACCCGCGATCACTCCCGCGGCGACCGCTTTTGCCGTCGCTCGCGACCGTGGCTACTACCGGCAAGAAGGACTCGACGTGCAACTCGTCGTCATGCCGTCGGCGATCGGGATGCAAGCGTTGCTCGGCGGCAATGTCAAGTTTTCCACCGCGGGCGGAGCCGGATTGCTGCCGATTTTGCGCGGCGCGCCGGTGCGATTTATGTTTACGACTTTCAGCCGGCCGATGTTTTGGCTCTATTCGCGGCCGGACCTGCGAACGGTGGAAAGCCTCAAAGGAAAAAAGGTCGGCGTTTCCAGTCTCGGCAGCGGACCCGATTCGCTCTTGAGAGAGCTCTTGAAGAAGCGCGGATTGGAAGGCGGCCGGGACGTAGCGATCCTGGCCGTTGGTTCAGGCACGGCGCGCTTCTTTGCGCTGCAGGCTGGATCGGTCGATGCCGCGATGCTGTCGATTCCGGCGAATTTGATGGCTCAGGAAGCTGGCTTCCGTGAGTTGGTTTCGTTTATCGAGCAGGAGTGGATCGAATTGCAGGGAACCGTAAATGTCACGGACCAGCTCTTGGCCTCCGATCCCGGGTTAGTGGAAAAGTTTATCCGCGCAACGCTCAAAGGCTTTATCCACTTTCGCGATCAGAGAGCGCGGACGCTTGAGATTTTAGGGCGCTTTCTTCGGACCAAGGAAGACGCTGTGACGAAGATCTATGATTTGATGCGCCCCAGTTTGACTCAAGACGGGATCGTCAGCGAAGAGATCCAACGCAAATCCCTGGAGCACGTCGTCGATCGCGCCGGACTCAAAGAGCCGCCGCGGCTCGACAAGATTTTCGACTACTCGGTGGCGGTGAAAGTTCGCCAGGAGCTGCGTGCCCAGGGGTGGAAGCCGTGAGAAAATTGACTGAACTGTTTGGATCGACTATTAGAGTTTGGACGACGTGCAGGAAAACTAAAGACCAACGGAAGAGGAAGCGATCATGGAAGCTGCAGCGATCGACGCCGTAGTCGATGGATTGAAAAAGTCGGGAGTCAATTTCGTTTCTCTCATGCCCGACTCGGATTTTTCGCTTTTGCAGGAACGAGTCGCGAACGACAAGCATTTTACCTACGTGCCGGTCAGCAACGAGGCGATCGGCGTTGGGGTCTGCGTTGGCGCGTGGTTGAGCGGCAAACGACCCGCACTATTGGTGCCAACGTCGGGCTTACTCGTGGCCGCATGGCCGCTCACCAGTCTTTGCATGGCTTGGAGTCTGCCCCTGCTGTTGCTGATCCCTTATCGCGGCGATATCGGCGATGCGTTTTGGCTGATGGGGCCGTATAAAGACACCACCGAGCCGCTGCTAAAAGTTCTCAATGCGCCCTACAGCGTGATTTCCAAGAATGACGACATTTCCCAGGCGATCGTCGATGCCCAAGGATCGACGATCAGTTGGCAACGGCCGGTCGCCGTGCTGCTCACAGGAGAAACCATCAAATGAAACGCTTTGACTGTCTTAAATCGCTGGCGCCGCTGCTGGACTCGAAAACTATCGTGGTAACGAATGTCGGACCCATTTGCCGCGAGTGGAACGCGCTGCGCCCCAGCGACGCGAATCTGCTGCAGGTCAACTTGGGCTTGTGCGCGGCGGTCGGACTGGGCATTGCTATTTCGCTGCCCCATCGGCAGGTGGTGATGCTGGACGGCGACGGCAACCTGTTGTTGAATCTTGCGAGCCTGGCCGATTTGGCGAATCAGAACTTGAATAACGTCCTCCATATCGTGCTCGATAACGAGTCGTACGAAGGCGGCGGCGGATTGAAGTCAGCGACTGCGGGGAAAGCCGACCTCGCCGCGATTGCCCGAGGCGCGGGGATCGCCAACGCCAGTGTCGTCACCACAGTGGACGAATTCGCAAGCGCTGTAAGCCGAGCGATCAAGAATCCGGGACATCATTTCATCGTCGCTAAGGTCGAGAAGGGCAGCGTTGACAAGCTGCCGACGCTGACTCTTGACGGAAAAGAAGGGAAGTACCGGTTCGCTCGATACATCGAGAGCACCGAGGGCGTGGAGATTCTGAGGCCAAGATACACGCATATCTGAAAAAGGCTGTTCAAAACGTTCAAGCCGTTCAAAGGGTTCAAATTGTGAGTCGCGGAGCGGAGGAATTTTCTTAGTGCAGTTCAGAGATCATGATTACATCGCGGAATTATTGCTGCCGTTACGACTTTATTGAGCGGCGGGATCGGCATGTCTAACGGCGCTCCGGCGCGGGTCGGTGTTCCGAGTCCATCCGCCAGCTATTTTCCGCTGATCGTCGCTGCGAAAAAAGGTTTCTATACGCAAGACTCGCTTCAACCCGAGTTTATCATGATGCGTCCATCGATCATTCCGGCGGCTCTGACGAACGGTGAAATCCAATACACCACCGCTACAGGCACTGCCGCCGGCGCTATTTTGCGCGGCTTTCCATTCAAGATCGTCGCCTACTTTTCGACCCGCCCGATGGATTCGTTGGTTGTAAAGCCGCAGATCAAATCGGTGGCGGATTTACGCGGCAAGATCGTCGGAGTCGACGCTCCCGGCGCCAGCACGCACGTGCTGACAACTTTGATTCTTAGAAAATACCAGGTCGACCCGGAAAAAGACGCCAAAGTGCTCGCAGTTGGCGACGAGGACGTTCGGTTGCAGCAACTGAAATTGGGCCTGATCGACGCGGCGTTGCTCGGTCCGCAAGGCGTGGTGCTGGCGCGCCGCGCCGGCCTGAAGAATCTTCTCGACGTTGCCGATGAAATTGATTTGCCGTTTGTCGGCATGGCTACGGCCACGGCCCTGATCGAGCGCCAGCGCGCCCGACCTAAAGAAATTCTTACTGGCAACCGTGCGCGGCATTCGCTACTCCAACGACCCGCGCAACCGCAATGAAATGATCGGACTGCTCTCGAGTTGGCTGCGCCTGGATCAGGAAACCGCGGAGCACACGTACAATGTCTTTATCAAAGGCGTTTCCAAAGACGGGACTTTAAGCCGCGCCGGCATGGAAGCGTTGGTCAACGAGCGCAAACGGCAGGTGAAGTTTAGTGGAGACGTGCCGTTAGACCGGGTGTTTGATTTTAACGTCGTCGAGGAAATTAACCGCGAGCTTGGGAAATAGCATAAAAATCATCTTCAGAGCCGCGGCTCAGAGTACTCCGTCCACTTGGCTCGGGAGCCTTTCCAGTAACATCGCCAGATGACAACTCATCCGGGTTGCGATGTAGAATTCGTCCGCGAAACACGTATTGGCTTTTGGTTTCTCGGCACGGAAACGTGGGCCAAGCACGTGGTCAGCGTCGCACTCAACGATTTGGAACGACTGATTCCGGAACGCAAAGCATCCTACCCAATCGTGCTCGACGCCGGCTGTGGGCAAGGTAAATCGTTCCGGCCGTTGATTGAGCATTTTTCGCCAGCAGCGTATAATCGGAGTCGATGCCGAAGAGAAATGCCTGCAACGCGCCCGGATGGAGGCGTCGAAAGAAAGCGTTCCGATAGAACTTCGTCGTCGCGATATCGCGGCGCTCGATTTGGCCGACGCCAGCGTCGATTTGGTGTTTTGCCATCAGACGTTTCACCATTTAACCAGACAGGAAATGGCATTGCGGCACATCCACCGCGTGCTTAAACCTGGCGGGCTCTTGTTGTTCGCCGAATCGACGCGCGCGTATATCGAGTCTTGGCTCATCCGCCTGCTGTTTCGCCACCCGGCGCATTCGCAGCATAGTGCCGACGAATACATGGCGATGATTCGGGCGCACGGTTTTACCTTCGGCCCGCAGAACGTATCGCTGCCTTATCTTTGGTGGAGCCGAGCTGATCTCGGAGCAGTCGAGTGGTTCGGATTCGGCGTTCCCGCGCAACGCGAGGAGACGCTGCTCAACCTCGTTGCCGTCAAGCCGAAAGCTGAGCTTCCGGGTCAATGTGACAATAGGACTGGAATCTGCGACGTCTGAGGCTTCCGGTCGGCGTCGGCTAATCGTTTCAGCCGGCGCGATAGCTGCTGTCGGTCGACGGGATCGGTATTATCTAGCTAGGGTTACTGGCCCGCACTTCCTCTCTGTACAATCCGAACGCTCTCAAAATCGGCTCGTCATGCATCGAGAATAGAATCGCTTCCTCGGTCGATGACGCGTTGGCGTGCTCGTGCCATGCCCAAAGCGGCACGATGAACGTATCACCTTTCTGCCAGTGAAAGGGCTCGCCGTTGATCACCGTCGTGCCGCTGCCGCGGAAGGCGTGATAGATGCTCGTGCTGGTATGACGGTGCGCTTTGGTTTTTTCGCTCGGTCGCAGTAGCTGCACTCTGCACGACATGGTCGGTAACGTTGAACCGCCGGTGGCGGGGTTGACGAATTCCAACGCGGCGCCATCGAAGGGGTTGCCTGAGCTGCGCGCCAATTGTTGCAGTGCCGGATAAGTATCGCGCCAATGGTAGTGCAGCAGCGGCGGGGCCGCCGGTGTGCTGCTGCCGACGGGTCGGGTCATGCCGTAAAAGGTTGCCGGATCGATATTCTCACTAACGGGCAAGCGGCCTTTGTACGGATCGAAGGAAATCTGGTTCAGCGCTTGAACGAAGGGGACATCGAGACCGTCGATCCAGACCATGTTCTCGTCGCCTTCGTGGGCGTGCTCGTGCCAGCAGCCTCCCGGCGTCAGGATGAGATCGCCGTCTTCCATCACCATCTTTTGCCCGTCGACGTTGGTATAGGCGCCGTGGCCTTGCAGGATGAAGCGAAACGCCGACATCGTGTGTCGATGCGCCGGCGCGACTTCACCGGGCTGGATCAACTGAAAAGAAAGCAGGATCGTGTGGCTGGTCATCTCGGATTCGGCGATGCCGGGATTGACCAAACGAATGACGCGCCGCTCGACGCTGCCGCTGGCTACAGAAATCTTCTCTTTGGCTTGAACCAAGCTGTCGTAGATATCGTGCCACTTCCAAAGATGCGGCTTGACCCGGGTCTTAGGATCGGACGGGCGCTCGGCGTGATCGACGTTCCACAGGCCGGAAACCCAGCGCGGGCGGAGGAGATCGTTGAGCTCTTGGATTTCTTTAGGCAGTTCCATCGATTCCTCCGGATCAAAGCTCGTTCCAATCGTTCCAAAGTTCCAGTGGTTCCAATCGTCGGACCGGACTGTTTCTCCGGTTTACGACTGGAACAGTTTGAACACAGCGTTGAACGGTTTGGAACCGGCTGTTTCGCTTATGCGTAGCGGCGATAGACTCCGTCGTAAAAATTGCCGATCATCTGCACGGCGATCTTGCCGCAATATTCCAGCGGCCAGCCGGCGCGTTCGTTGCCGAAGCCTTCTTGCAGCGCGACTTCCAAGATCGCCTGGTTGGTGCCGCCATGATCTTCGGCGAGATCGGCTTCTTCGTGAATGCGAAAGTATTTCATGTCCTCTTTGGCGACGCCGTATTTCGGCAGGCTTTGCTGAAAGTCGCGCGAGATGAAGCCGAAGATCTCTTCTTCCATGTGCACGGCAAAACATTCGGCGAGCGGGATATCGATCCAGGAACGGACAAAGAAGTCGACCAGACCGCGCGCTTCGGGAATCAGCTCGCACTCGATCATCTCGTCCGCTGGAAACGCCCAGGGCCTTGCCCAAGATCGGCAACATGCGCGCGTGGCCGCCGATGGCCGGCGTGGTGAATTCTTCGCCGATCTTTTGCGCGATGCGGTCTTCCAGATCCGGATGTCTTTTGAAAAAACCGACGAATTGATGATACACGGTAGCCATGCCGGTATTGACCTCGAGGGCGAAGGAGTACCAATTGGTGATCCATCCCTTGAGCCGAGCTTGCGGATAAATTACCGGCGCGGAGATCGTTGAAGAACGGCGACGGTTGGACTTCGCGGTGATAGGTATCGAGGATGACTTTTCTGATCGCTTCGGCCTTTTGCTTTGCTTCTTGCGCAGTCATTTTGCTATGTTCGGTCACGGATAAATTCCTTTCCAATAATCATGATTGCCACTACGATTCTTAGCCGAAGGCTTCGCGGAATGTCAATGCGCACCTTGTCGATGCCCGGTTTCACACAAGAGCGCTCCGGTGCGCCGTGGGAGAACGACCCTAGCCATGGCCGCGGTAGGTGTAAGTCTCAGTCGTATCGACGGCGCCGAGAAGGTCGCGGGCCAGGCGGTTTACGCCGGCGACCTTCGGTTGCCGGGGATGGTGTACGCCAAAGTGCTGCGCAGCCCGGTGCCTCATGCGCGGATTCGCCATATCGATGCGAGCAAGGCGAGCACGATGCCGGGTGTGCTGGGAATACTTACCCGCGACAATTTGAATCTCGCCAGCAATTCCTTTGGCGCTTATGTAAGAGACCAGCAGATTCTCGCGAGCGAAAAAGTTCGCTACGTCGGCGATATGGTCGCCGCGGTCGCGGCGATCGGAGCGAGGCCATTGCGGCGGAGGCGCTGGAGCTGATCGATGTCGAATATGATGAGCTACCGGCGGTCTTCAGCGTTGAAGAGGCGCTGAAGGAAGACGCTCCGCTGGTGCACGAGAAGCTCGAAGGCCGCAAAGATCCCGGTTACGGCCGGGGCGGCACCCATATTGTCCACGATCACAGCAACATCTGTTTTCATTTTCGTCATGAGCGTGGCGAGGTCGAAAACGGATTTCGCGATGCCGATCGGATCTTTGAAGACAATTTTTATTTTCCCAGCGCGCAGCACTATCCGATGGAGCCGCACGTGTGCGTGGCGCAGTTCGAAGGCGATGTTCTCACCGTATGGAGCGCGACGCAAAGCCCCTTTCCCGTGCGGCAGGAGCTGGCGCGCGTCTTCGGTTTGCCGTTCAGCGCGGTGCGCGTGATCGTGCCCTTTGTCGGCGGCGGTTATGGCGCCAAGAGCGGCATCAAGACCGAGGGCATTGCGGCATGTCTATCGCGCATGATCGGCCGCCCGGTAAAGCTCGCCTTCGGCGCCGACGAGACGTTCAAAACCATTTGCCAGCCGCGCGCCAAGATCACGCTTAAGACCGGGGTGAAGAAAGACGGCACATTTATCGCGCGCCAGTGCGAGGTCTATTTAAACGGCGGCGCTTACGCCAACTCGGGGCCGTCAGTGACGGAAAAAGCGGGCTATCGCGCGCATGGTCCGTACCGGATTCCACATCTCCTGACCAACGCTTACTCGGTTTACACCAATACGGTGCCGGGCGGAGCGTTCCGCGGCTTCGGCGGACCGCAGGTAGCATTCGCCTACGAGACCCACATCGACATGATCGCCGAGCGGCTCGGCATCGATCCGTTCGAAATTAGAATGAAGAACCTGCTCGACAAGGGCGAGAGTTTTTCCAACGGCGACACGCCCATCGACTGCGATCTTAAAGCCGGCTTAAAGAGTGTCGCGCAAGCGATCGGCTGGAATGCGCGGCCCAACGGCCGGCGGAATGCCGGGTCAAAAAAAAGCGGCATCGGCATCGCCACGGCGATGAAAGACGGCGGCGGCACCAATAAGCCGGCCAACGCGGCGGTGACGATTTTCAACGATGGCAGTGTGCTGCTGTCCACCGGTTCGGTCGAGGTCGGCCAAGGCATGCGCACGGCTTTTTTGCAGGTCGTTGCCGAGGAATTGTCGGTGCCGACCGAGAAGGTGCGGGTGGCCGCTTTGGACACGCACTACACGCCGTTCGATAAAGGCACCAACGCGAGCAGCGCGACGTCGATCATGGGACAAGCCGTGCAAAAAGCTGCGCGCGATGCGCGGCGGCAGTTTCTTGAAGCAGCAAGTTCGGTTTTGAAGGCACCGGCCGGCGAAATCCGTTTGGAGAACGGCATGGTCACGTATGCCGAGCAGAAACTCAGCTTTCGCGAAGTCATGCAACGACACTTCCGCGAACGGAGGGCGAAATCTGGGGCCGCGGCTACTTCAAAATCGGCAAGGACGAAAACGTTCCGCTTGGCTATCCCTCGCCATTCTGGGAAATCGGCTTCGGCGCGGCGGAAGTGGAAGTCGATGAGGAAACCGGCGAGGTGAAAGTCTTGCGCTATGTGTCGTTAACCGACGCGGGAAAAATGATCAATCCGCTGCAATGCCATGCGCAGGACGAGGGCGCTGCGGTTTTCGGTCTCGGTCAGGCGTTGTTCGAAGATCTCGTTTATCAGGACGGCCAACTCGTCAACGGTAGCCTCATCGATTATAGACTGCCGACATTCAATGACGTTCCATCGACATTCAGAACCGTTATCATGGAAGGCGGCGGCGGCCCGGGTCCTTACGGCGCCAAAGGAATGGGCGAGGGCGGCATTCTCCCGGTGGCGCCGGCAGTGGGGAATGCGGTGTTTGCGGCTGTCGGCAAACGTTTGCACGGAGTGCCGCTGACGCCGGGCATCGTTTGGCAGGCGATCAATAAGATCTAGAGAAATGTTTCAGGAGCTCCAAAAACTAATTGGGATTTTCTTTTGAAGTTTTCCCCTCTTTGAAAAAGAGGGGCTAGGGGAGATTTACTCCCTTTCGGAAGTCTAAATCCCCCTCGCTCCCCCTTTTTCAAAGGGGGATGTCGGAAATGGCCGATGGAATCCAAAATCCAAAATCGAAAACCTGTGCTGAGCGCCGCAGACGGATCCAAAATTCCCGACGCCGCGCCGCGCATCGACTTGAAAGACAAGGTCACCGGCCGGGCGCAATACGTCGAAGATTTGCCGGATCTACCGAACACGGCGTACGGTGCGACGCTGCTGAGCCCATACTCCCACGCGAGAATTCTGCGCATCGATGCGACCGAAGCGCTGAACATGCCCGGAGTCTTGGGCATCGTCGACCGCGATCATCTCGACGGCGCCAATCCGCGACTCAAGGTCGCCCCCCATGAGCATTTCAAGCTTACCGACGACCAGGACTTTGTTGCCATCGACAAAGTGCGCTTCGATGGCGACCTCGTCGCCGTGGTCGCCGCCGAAGATCTCAGCACGGCGGAGCGCGCACTGGAAAAGATTCACATCGAATACGAACCCCTGCCGGCGGTCTTCGACGCCGTCGAAGCGCTAGCGCCGGGAGCGCCGATTCTGCACGAAACTCGCGGCACCAATCTTTTGCTGGAGGACAGCTTAACGTGGGGTGATATCGATGAAGGGTTTCGCCAAGCGGAGCGAACTTTCGAAGAGACCTATTCCTCACCGTCGATGTTTCATCATCCGATGGAACCGATCGGCGGCTGTCTCATCCAATACACCAATGGTGAAGTGAATGTTTGGCTGCCGACGAGCTCACCGATGCGCGACGCCGCCGAGTTCGCGCACTTTCTCGGCCTCGAGCCGGAGAAAGTACGATTGCGCGTACCCTACGTCGGCGGCGGCTTCGGCTCCAAGATACCGACGACGGCGCACTTCGCAGCGCTCTTGCTGTCGCGGCGCCTCGATCGTCCTGTGCGTTTGCTGCCATCGGCGGGATATAGCTTTCGGCAGAACTCGCGCCACGCCGAAGTATTCAAAGCCAAGGTCGGGGTCAAAGCCGATGGCACGATCACCGCGCTCGACGTCGATCTGATCGTCGATACCGGCGCTTATACCACCGGCGGCGCCACAGGGGCGCATAACTCGGTGATCTCCGCGTGGGGCTGCTATCGCATTCCGAATCTGCGCATCAAAGGCCGCTGCGTTTATACGAATAAAGTTCCCGCCGGCCACACGCGCGCCACGGGCAAGATCCAAACGACCTGGGGTATCGAATGCACCATGGATAGTGTCGCGCGCCAGTTGGGCATCGATCCCTACGAGTTCCGCAAGAAGAACGTGCTGATGCGCGGCGATTTCGTCTGCAAAGGCACGCCGCGGATGGACACGGACTATCTCGACCTGATAGCCGAAGCGGTCGCCGGCATCGGTTGGGATGGCAAAGCGAATCTGACAACAGCGAAGAACAACGATGACTCGCGCTGGGCGCGCGGGCGCGGGCTGGCGCTCAGCCTGCGTCACGGCTCGCAGGGCGGCGGGCGAGCCTACGCTCTGGCGACGCTGGATGCGCGGGGCGTCATGACCATCCAACACAACGCGCCGGAGATCGGCCAGGGCACGCACAATCTCTTCAGCGTGATCGCGGCGCAGACACTGAGCATCCCGCAGCAGCAAATTCGCGTGCTCACGCCCGACACGGCGGTCAATTTGCCCTTTGCCGGGGTCAGCGCGCAGCGCACGACCATGCAGATGGGCAACGCCGTGCACAACGCGTGCAATACAGTAAAGCAGGAGCTTTTGTCATTGGCGGCCCAAGCGAAGGGCGGCAAGGCCGAGGAGTGGCAATTGGTTCAGGGGCGGCTCTGTTGGGGCGAATCGAGTTTTTCCATCGAGGAAATTATTCGGCTGTTCGGCGGCGGCGTCGTGTTGAAGGCGGTCGGTTATCACAGCGTGCCGCCGATGGTGAAGGACTCGGCCTTTGCCGGCATGGATCACTGGGCGCCGAGCGGCGCGGCGGTCGACCTGGAAGTGAATCGCGATACCGGCGAGTTGCGCATACTGGGTTACTCGGTCATCGCCGATGCCGGCAAGGCGATTCATTATTCTTCGGCCAAGGCGCAAGTGGACGGCGGCGCGGTGATGGGCTTCGGCCATGCGCTGTTCGAGGAGACTATCTATCAGGACGGACAGTTCCAAAACGGCGACCCGTTTCAGTATCGCTTGCCGGTGATGCAAGACATTCCGGCGGAATTTTATTCCTCGATGCTGGAGAAAGGCGACGGGCCCGGTCCCTTCGGTTCCAAAGGCATGGCACAGACGTCGATCGTGACGGTCGCGCCGGCCATCGGCAATGCGATCTATGACGCGCTGGGCGTGCGAGTCAGGTCCTTGCCGATCACGCCGGAAAAAATTCTTCGCGCGCTGGGAAAAATTTGATCTGGCGGCGACGTATTTGAATGGCTCTTACCCTCGCCCTTTGGGAGAGGAAGTAGAACGCGGAATGACACCATGACTATAAAATACGCGTAGCAGAAGACCATGCTCCAATCATTACAGTTAGTTCAGCCGACTACCGTTCACGAGGCATCTCAAGCGCTCGCGGACTACGGCGAGAAAGCCAAAATCTATGCCGGCGGCGCCGAGTTATTGTTGCTACTACGCAACGGCTTGTTGCAGTCGGAAGTGCTGGTCGATGTGAAAAAGATCGCGCGGCTGCATCGCGTCGAATTGGATGACGGCGTGCTGCGGATTGGTGCCTGCATGACGCACCACGCCCTCGAGACCAGCGAACTGGTGCGCGAGCATGCGCCGGCATTGGCGTACGCGGAATCGCAAGTTGCCAATATTCGCGTGAGGAATCAAGGAACCCTTGGCGGCAATCTCGCTTTTAATGATCCCCATTCCGATCCCGGCACGGTACTGCTTATTCATAACGCTTCGGTGCTCGTGGGAACGACAAAGACGAGCGACGTATGCGGCTCGATGAGTTTTTTGTCGACATGTACGCGACGGCTCTCGGACCGGACGATCTGCTGCTGGAAGTCGAGATCCCGGCTTTGCCTGCCGGAATGAAAAGCGCCTATCTACGTCTCCATCGCTATCAACGCCCGACGCTCGGCGTCGCGGTTGGCGCGCGCATGAGGGACGGCGCTATCGAAGAGGCAAGGTTGGCGGTGGGCTGCGTCGGGCCGAAAGCTCTGCGTTTGACGGAGCTCGAAACAAAAATCACCGGAACAAAGCCGGGCGACGCCAAGCAGATCGTAGCGGAGGCGAAAGATTATCTGCGCGATGTTCTCCGGCCGGTGGATGATCTTTTGGGCAGCGCGGCATACAAGCTATACATGACGGGAGTTATGCTCGGCGATGCTTTGGAGCAAGTGGCGGAAAGCAATAGCAGGACTAGGTAACGGATGAATAAAGTTCTTCACAGTTTCCGTCCGGTCTTCAACCTTCCCCTTCGACGGGGGAAGGCCAGGATGGGGTGCAGGGATAGTACAATCGTCGAGCACCCCCACCTTTATCCTCCCCCGTCGAGGGGGAAGAATACATGAGAACAGTGCTGTATGAGCCAAGCTCATATGAATGCCCAGAAGCACATTTCATCTATCGCTCACCGTCAACGGCAAATCGTGGTCCGGCGAAATTCCGATCGAAGAAACCCTGCTGGAACTTCTTCGTAACCGCCTACGGCTGACAGGCACCAAGCGCTCCTGCGAATCCGAAGTTTGCGGCGCTTGCACGGTATTGGTCGATGGCCGGCCGGTCAGCTCGTGCAGTTATTTGGCCTTCGAGGCGCACGAAAAATCCGTGCTGACCATCGAGGGCGTCGCCCGAGACGACGAGCTGGATCCGCTCCAGGAGGCGTTCATCCGCAACATCGGAGCGCAGTGCGGTTACTGCACGCCAGGGCAAATCATGGCGGCGAAGGCGCTGCTCACTGAAAATCCCCATCCCACCCGCGAGCAAGTCGCCGAATGGCTCAGCGGAAACATTTGCCGCTGCGGCGCTTACGGCGCCATCGCGCAATCCATCCTTGAAGCCGCTGAGCAATATCGCAAGTGAAAGGTTTCGTTCCCTCATGAGAAAATTGTCTTTTGCGGCGTTATGCCTCATTGCGCTCGTCGGCGCGCTTTCTGATTTCGCCCTGGGCGCCGACAAGATTCGTATTTCCGTGACCAACTTCAACATGAGCTTTTTGCCGTCGGGGCTGGCGGTCAGAAGAGGGTTTTTCAAAGAGGAAGGGTTGGAGGCGGAAGTCATTCGGATGAATGCCAACGTCGCGATCACGGCACTCGCGAGCGGCGACACCGATTACACGATGATCTTCGGCTCGGTGGTGCGGGCGGCGATCCGGGGCTTGCCGGTGAAAGTCGTTGCGAGTTTAATCGATGGCTCGACCCATGCGCTCATCGCCCGCCCGGAATTCAAATCCGCTAGAGATCTCAAAGGAAAGACGCTCGGTATTCAAGCGTATGGTGCCAGCGACCAAGTCGCGGCGACGATGATCTTCAAGCACTTCGGCGTCGACGCGGAAAAAGAAATTAAGGTCGTGGCTCTGGGGCCGGCATCCGCGCGACTATCGGCTCTCAAGGAAGGAGTGGTCGAGGCAGTGGTCATCTCACCGCCCGGCGATGAAGAAGCAAGGAAGCTAGGTTTCAACGTCTTGGCGCGGGCCCATGAGCTTTTCAGTTTTCCTTTCGTCGGACTCGGAACACACACAAGGAAAATCAAGGAGCGCCCCGACGAGGTTAAAAGAACTATCAAGGCGCTGATCAAGGCGAATCGTTTCATACGTCAAAACCGAGAAGGAACGATCCAAACGCTGGTCGATTGGGGCCGGACAACGCCAGCCCTGGCGGCGGCTGCGTACGATTCGGCTTTTAAAGTCTACAATCTCGACGGCAGTATCCCGGAAGAGGGTCTGCTGGCGGTCATCGATCAAGCGGTCAAAGAAACCAAACTGACACGCCAGGTTGCGATGAGCGAGGTTGCCGATACGGCGTTGCTCCGTGAAGCGCAGAAAGAACTGGGGATCAAAGCACGATGACAAAAACCCAGAAACGACCGGGAATATCCGCCGCGCTCTTCCTCGCTGTCACGTGCTTTCTTGGCGGGGCCGCAAATGCCGCGGACAAGGTAAGAATTTCAGTATCGAGCTTGGATGTCGCTTTTTTTACACCTGCCGTGGCTCTCAAGCGAGGCTTTTTCAAAGAGGAGGACATCGACGCGGAAGTTATCCGCATGAACGCCAACATCTCAGTGACCGCGCTGGCCACCGGAGACATTGATTACACGACGATCTTTGGCTCGGTGGTGCGCGCGGCGATACGCGGCTTGCCGGTCAGAGTCGTGGCGAGTTTTCTTGACAGCCCGACTCAGATGCTGCTTGCGCGTCAGGAGTTCAAGTCGGTAAAGGAACTGAAAGGTAAAACGCTCGGTGTGAGCACATTCGGGGCCACCGCCGACGTGTCGGCCAGAATGATGTTCAGGTATTCAGGCGTCGATCCCGAAAAGGATATAAAAATAATCGCGTTGGGAGCCGACCAAGCACGCTTTACCGCGCTCAAGGAAGGTATCGTCGACGTGATCGTGATCTCGCCGCCTGCGGATGTGGAAGGGCGAAAATTCGGCTTTCGCGTGTTGGCGAGAGCTTACGAGCTGTTCAATTTTCCGTTCGTCGGCCTCGGAGCCAACCTTAAAAAAATCAACGATAGGCCGGACGAAATCAAAAGAGTCCTCAAGGCGCTCATCAAGGCCAATCGTTACATTCGAAACAACCGTGACGGTTCGATCCAGACGTTGATGGAATGGGGCCGAACGTCCAAAGAAAATGCCAGCCTCTCCTATGATGCTGTGGTGCGCGTTTTCAATGCGGACGGAAGGATCCCCGAGGACGGCCTGCAGGCGGTGATCGAGGCAGCGATGAAGGAAGCCAAGCTAACTCGGCAGGTGTCGGCCGGCGAGGTCGCTGATTTGACCATGCTGCGGGAAGCGCAAAAAGAGTTGGGGATAACGGGACGATGATGTGTCGATTAAATATTTTTAATGGGACTGAAGCGACTATTACCTTCGTCGAAAATAATAAAAAATAGTAGGCAAAAATTCGTCATGCCGGCGAAGGCCGGCATCCAGGTTCCCGGCGCAAGGGAAAAAGTGCAGAACCCGGATTCCGGTGTGCGCCGGAATGACCTACGAAAGAACAGCGTTTCAGTCTTTCCTGTCCGGGATAAGCTTAGCGCGACATTTCTATTCCTTTTAGTTTTTTGCCTGACGTTGGCACGCGCAGAATTCGGCGTGGCGCAGGGATTGGAAAAAGTCCGGATCGGCATGCCGAGCCTGTCGTTGAGTTTCATCGCGCCGCAAGTTGCTTACGCTAGGGGATTCTTTCGGGAAGAAGGGATCGATGCCGAGATCATCCGCATCGCCACCAACGTCGGCCTGGTTGCCGTCACCACCAAGGAGATCGGCTATACGACCGCGGTCGGCGCCGGCTTGCGCGGCGCGGTCAAAGGATTGCCGCTCAAAGTGGTTACCTATTTCAATGGCCGGCCGCTGCATGTTTTGGTTGCCAAGCCGGAACTCAAGACGCTGGCGGACCTTCGGCGGAAAATCATCGGCTTTGCCGGCTATGGCGATTCCACTGAGTTCATGCTGCGCGCGATCCTGCGGCAGGCGGGAATGGAATTGGAAAAAGACGTGCAGGCCTTTCAAGTATCCGGCAGCGGCCAGCGCTTGCAGGCCTTGCTTTCCGGCAAGATGGACGCGGCGATCGTGCCGCCGCCGTTTAACTTCGAAGCGGAGAGCAAAGGATTTGTTCGGCTCATGGCCGCGGCCGATGTCTTCGAGACCAGTGTCTCCGGCCTGGCGCTGCACGTCGATACGCTCAGAGACAAACCGGCCCAGGTCAAAAAAATGCTGCGCGCGCTTTTGAAAGCGCAGAATTTTATCAGGAACAATAAAGCGGAAAGCGTGCGGGTCATCGCCGATTGGCTCAAACTTGAACCGAAAATTGCCCAGGCCTCCTACGACATCTATGTCAAAGGCATGAGCTTGAATGGCATAGTGCCGGAACGGGTGCTGGAATCCGACATCGAGCGAGCGCGCAAAGATCAGCAAGTGAAGGAAGCGGTGCCCGTCGGCAAGATCGTCGATTTCAGCATGCTTAGAGAAGCGTTGAATGAGTTGGGGATGAAGTTGAGAGTATGTGTTGGTCGAAACATCGTTGATCGAAATACTTCGCCCTTTGAGAAAGGGGATGGGGGATTTGCTCTGAGTTCGAGACGAAGAATCTCCCCTTGCCCTCCTTGTCAAAGAGGGGCAGGACAGGACTGAGGGTGCGATGGCAAGAACTGCAAGCGTGCTCATGATAAGTGCAATGGTCTTATTCATGTTTGTCGGTGTTTTCTAGTCGGCATCAACGTCGTGTCGCCGCCGATCGAGTTCGCTTTGCCTATCCGGCGAAAAGCTTGAACTACCTGCCGATCACGATGGGACGCGACAAGGGAATTTTTCAAGCCGAGGGCATCGATCTGCAGATGGTTCTGGTAGCATCGACGATTCAAGTGACGGCGCTCAGCACCGGCGACATCGATTTCTCCGGCGCGCAGTCGCAGGTGATGGCCGGGGCGGCGCGCGGTTTGCCGGTGAAAGTCGTTGGATTTCTCACGATCAAACCTTCCTTCTGGCTGATGGCGAAACCCGAGATCAAGTCGGTGGCCGGACTTAAAAGCAAAATTATCGGGATCACCGCCATTGGCTCTTCTACGGATACGCTGGCGCGCTTTCTGCTGACTAAAAATGGCTTGACGCCGGATCGCGAAGTAGCTTTGATCGGAACTGGAACCACAGCGAATATTCTGACCGCGATGAAAGCCGGCACGGTCGACGCCGGCGTCCTGTCGCCGCCGTTTAACGCCATGGCGACGCAGATGGGCTATCGCACGTTGGCCTATTTCGGCGATTACGTCGAGCAGTCGCTTTCGGGCTGGGCACCGTCGGACAAAATGATCCGGGAGCGGCCGGAGCTGGTGAGGCGGATGCTGACGGCGACGATCAAGAGCCTGCGCTTCATTCAGCAACGGCCGGCCGAGTCGACGCAATTCATCGCCAAGGAATGGAGCGTCGATTCCGCTGCCGCCAACGAGCTCTACAAATCCATGCTGCCGGCTTTTTCCAAAGACGGTGATATGGACGAGAAAGGCATTCGCGATGCGCTCAAGCGCGAGACCGAGCGGATGGCGCTCAAGGAAGAGACGCCGCTAGTCGCGTGCTGGATTTAAGATTGCTGAGGGAAGTGCAGAAAGGACTTTGAATAGACGTCGTTCAAAAGTTCAAATCGTTCAATGTGTTCGGAAGTCGAGCCTGTCCTCGCAATTCGAAAACTATTGGAACGACGTTGAACGGATTGAACCGTTGAACGTTTGAACGTGTTCAGATGGTGTAGACCATGAAACAACCAGATGGCATGAGAAGTTGGCTCAAGCAAGCCGATGACCTCGGTGAGATCCGAACGATCGAAGGGGCGGATTGGGATCTGGAGATCGGCGGCGTGGCGGATATTGTCAACGAGCGGGGCAGTTCGCCGGCGGTGCTGTTCGATTCAGTCAAAGGCTATCCGCAAGGGTTATCGGGTTCTCGTCAATTCGCTCGGTTCGACCAAGCGGCTCGGCTTGAGTCTCGGCATGCCGCAAAATCTGAGCGCCATGGAATTCGTTTCCGAGTGGCGCAGGCGGTCCAAAGATTTGAAGCATATCCCGCCGCGCGTGGTGCGCGACGGGCCGGTGCTGGAGAATATCCAGCGCGGCAAAGATGTGAACATCCTGTCGTTCCCGACGCCGCGCTGGTTCGAGCTGGACGGCGGCAGATACATCGGCACCGGCAGCGTCAATATCACCCACGATCCCGAAGAAGGCTGGACCAATCTCGGCACGGCGCGGGTGATGATTCACGATGAGAATACCGTGGGTTTTTATATCGCGCCGGGGCGGCACGGCCGGATTCATCGCGACAAGGCGTTTGCGCGCGGCGAGCCGTTCAAAGTGGCGATCTCCGTCGGGCACGATCCGTTGATCTTTCTCGCCGGCGCACTCGAAGTTCCTTACGGAGTTTGCGAGTACGATTTTATCGGCGGCATTCAGGGCGAGCCGGTTGACGTGATTCGCGGCGAGTTCACCGGCCTGCCGATTCCCGCGACGGCGGAAATCGTCTTGGAAGGCGAGTGCGTGCCCGGGCCCGAAAAGATCGAAGGGCCCTTCGGCGAATGGACCGGATATTACGGCAGCTCATCGCGGCCCGAGCCGATCGTGAAAATTCATAACGTCATGCACCGCAACAATCCGATCCTGCTCGGCTACACGCGCAAGTGGCGTGCGCCGCTCAAGGCCGCGCTGGTGTGGGACGACTTGGAAGGCGCCGGCGTGCCGGACGTGCGCGGCGTGTGGTACCACGAGGCGGCCGGCGCGGCGTATTTGTTCTTGGTCGTTGTCGATCAAACAGCGCTATCCGGGACACGCTCGGCAGGCAGGATTGGTCGCAACGGAGTGTCATGCGGCGGCCTATTTAGGCCGCTACACGATCGTCGTCGACGACGATATCGACCCGACCAATTTGAACGAAGTTCTTTGGGCGGTGTGCACGCGCTCCGATCCGTCGGTGGATATCGAAATCCTGCGCCGCTGCTGGAGCGGTCCGTTGGACCCGATCATTCATAAAGATAAAAAAGGCTTCAACTCGCGGGCGATCATCGACGCGACGCGGCCCTACGAATGGAAGGACACCTTTCCCCAGGTGTCGCGCTCGAGCAAAGAACTGCGCGACAGAATTTTAGGGAAGTGGGGGGAGAAGCTGTCCTAGAAGATCGTCGCTCGACGAAAGCAGGAAGGCCAGGATCGGAAGCGCTGGATATCCGTTTTCTACGAGAATGACGATTAGGACGAGGTCCTTCGGGTCAAAAAAGAGTAAGAGGAGGAGATCATGTCACTGCAACTCACCATCGCCTGCGGCGACTATGACCGGACTCATCCGCTGATCGACGGTTCGGTCAAGCCGGAAGGCATCGACCTTAACTGGCTCGTGCTGCCGCATCTGGAAATTTGGACGCGCATGCTGAACTATTACGACTTCGATGCTTCGGAAATTTCACTGTCTTCGTACATCACCTCGCAAGCGATGGGAAAACCTCTGACGGCGATCCCGGTGTTTCCGGCGCGGGCATTTCGCCATTCCTATATTTTTATCAACACCAAGAGCGGCATTCGCGAGCCGAAAGATCTGATGGGTAAACGCGTCGGCTTGGGCGAATTTCAACAAACCGCGACGGTCTGGATGCGCGGCATGCTGCAACACGAATACGGCGTCGATCTCGATGACATCGAGTGGCATCTCTGGACGCCGCACCCGCGGATGGCGATGGAGCTGCCCAAACGCTACAAGGTCAAGCGATCGCGCCGGACCGAAAACCGGATCAGATGTTTTTTGACGGCGAACTGGATGCGATCATGGTTCCCAGTCTGTTTCCGTCGCTGTTCAATCCGCCGCCGCATATCCGGCGGTTGTTCGAAGACTCGCCGAAAGTCGAAGCGGAGTATTTCAAAAAGACCGGCATCTTCCCGATCATGCATTCGGTCGCGCTGCGGCAAGACGTGTGGGAGGAACATCCCTGGATCGCGCGCAGCTTGTTCAAGGCATTCCAACGCGCCAAGGAAGACGCCTACGCGAGGCTGAAGGATTTGTCGCCGTATAAGATTAGTCTGGCATGGTTCCGCGGGCCGGTGGAGGAGCAGCAACAGATTCTCGGCGACGATCCGTGGCCGTACGGTTTGGAAAAGAATCGCCACGTGGTCGAAACGCTGGCGACTTATCTCTACGAGCAAGGGCTGGCGGACAGGAAGATGACGCTGGAAGAATTGTTCGCGCCGAATACTCTCGATTTGTGATTTGTGAGGAGTTCAAACAGTTCAAGTCGTTCAAAACGTTCAAACCGTTTAGGGCGACACTCGTACGGCCGCCGCTTCGATCATTCTTTACCTCATGCGTCCTGTCATTCCGAACGAATGTGAGGAATCTTTCCGAAGAGCCGGGAAAGATTTCTCCCTGCGGTCGAAATGACAGAGTGCCGATAACCGCAACGGCCCACGCGTTCTGACGCTTACAGGACTTTAGAAACCAATTCTTGATCTCACCGTAATTCTTTCCACTCCGGAACCTTTGCGCTAAGATCCCGTTCGATTTACAAGGAGATCGTCATGGCCGGTTACTACAAAGACGTGCGCGAGCATTTGCAGGCGCTCGAAGAGCGAGACAAACTTTTTCGTATCAAGAAACAAATCAACAAAGACACGCAGCTCATGCCGCTGGTGCGCTGGCAGTTCCGTGGGTTGGAAGAAAAGAAGCGCAAGGCATTTCTATTCGAGAACGTCATCGACGTCAAAGGTAAACGATACACCATGCCCGTCACAGTCGGTACGCTAGCGGCATCGACGGAGATTTACGCTCTCGGTCTCCAGTGTGAAGCGGAGCAGATCCACGAGCGCTGGACTAATGCGCAGATGCGTCCGCTCGCGCCGGCAAAAGTCAGCATGGGTCCGGCACAGGAAGCGATTTGGCAGGGCGACGATCTGTTGAAGGGTCATGGTCTCGATGTGCTGCCGGTGCCGATATCGACGCCGGGCTTCGACAATGCGCCCTATCTGACGTTGGCGAATTGGGTCACTAAAGATCCGGAGACGGGTACCTATAACATCGGCAACTACCGGAGCCAGATCAAAGCCCCCAACCGAAACGGCGGACTGTTTCTCGGCCAGCACATGGGGACCCACTGGCAGAAATGCAAAGCCAAAGGTATTCCGCTCGAAGCGGCTATCGTTATCGGCGTAGTACCGGCGATCGCTTACGCCGCCACCGCCAAGCTGCCCTATGATTTCGACGAGTATCGGCTGGCGGGCGGACTCGCAGGCGAGCCCATCGAGGTGATTCAATGCAAGACGGTCGATTTGCTGGTTCCGGCGACAGCTGAAATCGTCATCGAAGGAAACATTTCGACGGAGTGGATCGAACCGGAGGGGCCGTTTGGCGAGTATCCGGGTTACATGGGCCATCGCGGCGTTTCACCGTTCATGGACGTAACCTGCATCACGCATCGGCGCGACGCGATCTATACGGCGCTCATGAGCCAGTTTCCACCCAGCGAATCGAGTAAGATCAAGCACACCGGCACCGAGAAGGTCATTTACAAGTTTCTGCGCATCGACAGCGGCAATTCGGCGGTGACCGACGTGGCAATCCACGACGAGGTGAGCGGCAGCGGCCAGGCCTATTGCGTGATCAAGATGAAAAATCCCACCGACGCGGACGCATGGCGGGCGCTTAACGCCAGCGCGGGTTTTGTCGGCAGTTATGCAAAGATCTGCGTCGCCGTGGACGACGACATCGATATCTGGGATCCGGCGATGATCAATTGGGCCATGTGCTACAACGTGCGGCCTGATAAGGACGTTGCAGTCGCCCACGGCAAATCTCCGGGTCTCGATCCGTCGGCGTATCCGCCCGGCGTGCCGAGTCATGTCAGCCGCGTGTCGTCGACTTCTGCGCTATTGATCAACGCGACTCGGCCTTGGGCGTATCCGCCGGTGTCCCTGCCGCGCAAAGAATTCATGGAGAACGCCAAAGAGATTTGGGAAGAGTTAGGTTTGCCCGAGCTGACGCCAAGAAAACCTTGGTTCGGCTACAGCTTGGGGGCGTGGACAGCGGAGGATGAGCAAGAAGCCCAAATGGCGGTGCAAGGCGAGTATTTCGTCACGGGCGAAAACGCAAAAAATCGCCGGGTGAAAGCCTGACCGTGTGGGGACGCAAAGATCGACATCGTCGACTATTCTTTCGTGCGCCAACTCACTAAGGAAATTCGCTAGCGCACGGAGCTCGTTTATGAAATATCTTGCAACCGTCGTTCTCGTTTTGATGCTTTCCAGTAGCGGCGCCGAGGCTGCTGATAAAGTCCGCATGTCGATCTCAGCGATCGATGTATCTTTTTTAACCGCTGGGCTGGGATTGAAGCGTGGCATGTTTCGCGACGAAGGCTTGGACGTCGAGTTGATCCGCATGAACGCCAACGTGTCGGTCACTGCGCTCAGCACCGGCGACATCGACTACACGATGGTGTTCGCCTCGGTGGTGCGCGGCGCCTTGCGCGGACTGCCGATGAAAGTGGTGGCAAGTTTCATGGACAGCTCGACGCACTTGCTGATCGCTCGACCGGAATACAAAACGATTCGCGATTTGAAAGGCAAAACGCTTGCAGTGAGCAATTATGGCGCGACATCCGACGTTGCGGCGCGCATGATGATGAAGCAAGGCGGAGTCGATCCGGAAAAAGAATTAAAAATTATTCAGCTGGGCGCCGAGCGAGGGCGCTATGCGGCGTTGAGGGAAGGCATCGTCGATGTTGCCGTACTATCGCCGCCGACTGATACGGATGCCATCCGGAGCGGCTATCACGTACTGTCGCGATTCCATGAACATTTCAAATTGCCTTTTACCGGCGTCGGCACCAATTTGAAAAAACTCAAGGAAAAGCCGGACGAAGTAAAGCGCATGGTCAAAGCTATGCTACGGGCCAATCGCTTCGTGCGATCCAATCGCGAAGGGACGATTCAAACCCTGATGGATTGGGTCAAGGTCGATCGGGAGAGTGCAGCGGCGACCTACGATTCAACCTGGAAGATTTTCAGCGAAGACGGGGGCATCTCGGAAAGCGGCCTAAAGCTCGTCGTCGATCAGGGCCGGGAGGCGATGAAGATCGAGCGGCCGGTGGCGAACTCGGAAGTCGCGGATTTCAATGTCATACGTGAAGTGCAGAAAGAATTGGGGATCAAGAAGTAAACGAATTGGAGCGATGGGGCAGGGGAGCATTGCATTGTCCATCTGTGTCCAATCCGACGAGTGATGTCATGGCACGTATCAGATGCTGCGTGATTATTGCGTTATACCTGTTTTGCGCCGTGCCGGTTTCGGCGCAGGAATCCTTCTACAAAGGCAAGACTCTCACCTTTCTCGTCGGCGCGCCGCCCGGTGGAGGCTTCGATACGATGACGCGGATCGTTGCGCGGCATATCGCTCGTCACTTGGCGGGCAATCCAATCGTCGTTGTTCAGAACATGACCGGCGCCGGAACTTTGATCGCGGCGAACCATCTTTACAACCGCAGTAAACCTGACGGTCTCACCATCGGCGTATGGGTGGGTAGCCTGACGCTACAAAAATTCCTGGGCGGCACGGGCATGGATTTCGATCCATTGAAGTTCGAATGGATCGGCGTGCCGGTGCAACAGACGTTTCTCTGCGCGTTTACCAAGGCGAGCGGAATTACCAGTATGGAACGATGGTTCGCGTCAAGCACACCCGTTAAAATGGGCGGCCAAGTGCCCGGTACTCGCCCGGACGACATTTCCTCGATTCTCAAGGCAGCCTTGGGACTGCCGATTCAATTGGTTCAAGGCTACAAAGGCACCGCTGAGATTACCATGGCGGCCGAAGCGGGCGAATTGGCCGGCCAATGCACGAGTTGGCAAGGTTTGAAAAGCAGTTGGCGCAGACAGTATGAGGCCGGCGACGTGGCAGTGGTTGTGCAAACCAATCGGAAATCCATTCCCGAGCTTACGCACGTTCCCCTAGCCATTAACTACGCCAAAACCGAAGAAGCGAAGCGTCTCATTGAAGTCGGCATTCATGATCTAAATGCCATTACGCTGGCCTATTCAGCCCCTCCGGATACGCCAAAAGATAAAGTACAAACCTTGCGGACAGCCTTGCAAGCGACTCTACGCGACCCGGCCTTTTTGGCCGACGCCAAAACGGCCCAACAAGAGGTCGATCCAATGACAGGGGAAGATCTGGCAGCTACCATCGCCGGGTTCAAGAAATATACCATCGCCGGTGATGGCCAAATTGGCTGAATTATTGCTGCCAAAGAAATAAACTGAAACGGGCAACAGCCAATCGCTATAAGACGGAGAAAAACATGAAGAACGGATTTCGCGCCTTCGATAGCGATATGCATGTCTACGATGCCGCCGACTTGTACGATAGGTACATGGACCCGAAATGGGGCGAGCGGATTCCCAGGGGCGGCGCAATGGCAAACATGGCCGGGTGGAGTTCAAATTGGGCGGCGGCGAGACGCTGCGCGCGATCACGGATGTCATCGATCATGGCCAAAAGCAGGTTGCCGACCGTTATGATTTCGCCGTGGCGCGGGATTATGACGCGGTCTCCCAGGTCGAGGCGATGGACACGCGAAGGACTTGGATGTCGCGGTGTTGTTTCGTACTTCGCCGCTCCACTGCGACGAGACTTTAGAGCCGGAATATGCCAATGATCTGTGCAAGGCGTGGAACAGTTGGATCGCCGATTTCTGCAAGGTGAACCCGGAGCGATTGAAGGCGTCGGCGTTGATCACGCTGCACGATGTCGATCTGGCAGTAGAGGAGGTGCGGCGCGCGGTAACGGAGCTTGGGCGTCCGGCCTGTCGCTCTGTCCCGAGCCGATCAACGGCAAACGCATTCACGACCGTTATTTCGATCCTCTCTGGGCAGAGATCGAAAAGCTCGGCGTGGCGCTTTGCTTTCATCCGCCGGCGCGGCCGAAACAGGATCAAGTCGCGAATAAGTTTTTCGGTCATCCCAACGCCAATATCGTCGCGCTGGCTTTGCGCAATCCGGTGGAATTGATCCAGGCGGTTTCGAGTTTTGCGCCGGCGGAGTTCTGGAAAAATTTCCCAAACTTCGGGTGGCGTTCCTGGAAGGCAACTGCGCCTGGCTGCCATGGCTGCTTTACCGGCTCGATGAGCGGGCAAAGTTACATGGCCCGCTGGCCGATGTGCCGTTATCACGCAAGCCGAGCGATTACTTTCTTCAGCAGTGCTTCATCTCCGTCGATCCCGACGAATACCTGGTCGCCGACGTGATTTACCGGATTGGCGACAACAATATTTTAATCTCGACCGACTATCCGCATATCGACGCGGACTTTTCCGCATGCGCTCGATGAATTTTTCGCGATCGAAGAGTTGAGCGATGCCAGCCGGCGCAAAATTCTCTGGGACAACTGCGCCCGTTTGTACGACCTCCGCTCATAATCTGGGAGGCTTTCGACCACTCAAAGCTTCTCTGAGATCAGCAAGACGACCGGCAGACCGATGCTAATACCCGACGACGAACTCGAACGGATGCAAAAACGATTTTCCTACCCGCGCTTCTCCAAAGGCGAGTACGAGCGGCGCTACGCCAATATTCGCAACATGATGCCCGGACTTCATTTGGACTGCCTGCTGATCGTTGGCGGTTCGGCGGCCTACGGCCGTTGCTGGTTCAACTTTCGCTACGTCGTCAACATGATGGGCAAGGCAGAGCTTGCCAATTATTGCTTGTTCCCGAAGGATGGCGAGCCGGCAGTGGTGACGCGACCCGGTCATTCGCTGGCCGGCGGCATGTTGGCGCGAACCGCCGTCCGCAACGTGATTGTCGGCAAGCCCAGCGTGCTTGATGCTATCGTCAACGAGATCAAGGAGCACGGCTACGATCAGGGTCGCATCGGCATTGTCGAATACGATCCCTACACTTCGATTCCGAAGAATCACTGGGATTTCTTCACGAGGAACCTGCCGCGCGCTGATTTCGTCTTCGTCACCAAGGAATTTATCGCTCTGCGCTTACTCAAAAGCCCGGAAGAGATTCAGTG
>CAWERH010000044.1:0-140038 GCA_963811315.1 uncultured delta proteobacterium | reverse complement strand
GCCGCCGGGATTCGTTGGAATTCTGCTTACCTTGACGATCGCTAGAACACGGTGGTCCCTGTTGGTGACCTCAAACGCGTTACGCTTGACCGGCTGAAGCTTGACTGCCTCAATGTTGGACTTCCGCCCAATTTGCTGGCAGCGCGCGCTCATGAATACAGCAGGTCAGTATTGCAATGTTTCGTCAGGCGCTGTCGGACCGTGAATTTCTCCAGCTAACTAGTTTGATTTCAATGATGTTTAGAGTAAAAGTGGCTACGCCGTGCCTGCTCGGTGTTGGTTTTGCATTACGCTGCGTTTGGATGAATCAATGGCGATATTAAAAATCGAAGGTGTCACCAAACTTTTCAAAGACGTTAAAGCTCTCGACAATGTAGTTTTGAATTCGACAAAGGCATTCTTTCTTTTCTCGGGCCTTCCGGGTGCGGCAAGACCACATTGTTGAGATCCATCGCCGGGCTTGAAGTTCCCGATGCCGGATCGATCTCCATCGCCGACAAAGTGCAGACGTCGATCGAGCGGGGTATCCTTGTCCCGCCTTATTCGCGGGAGATCGGTTTCGTCTTTCAAAATTACGCGCTCTGGCCGCATATGACGGTTTTTAAAAACGTCGCTTTTGGCCTTGAAGCTGCGCAAAACTTCCGGCAACGAAATCGAGCGCAAGGTCTTGGCGTGCGCTGGAGCTGGTTGGTCTGAAAGGGCGCGAGGAACGCTATCCGTCGCAGTTGAGCGGCGGGCAACAGCAACGCGTCGCCTTGGCGCGCAGTCTCGCCCTGGAGCCGCGCCTCATCCTGCTCGACGAGCCGCTCAGCAATCTCGACGCGAAACTGCGCGAAGAGATGCGCGTCGAGCTTAAGAATCTGATCAAAAAAGTCGGCATCAGCGCGCTCTATGTCACCCATGATCAGGAAGAGGCCTTTACATCTCCGACTCAGTCATCGTGATGGAAAGCGGCAAAATTCTCCAATACGGCTCTCCCGACGAAATCTATAACCGCCGTCCGCATGCGTTTGTCGCCTCTTTCATCGGCCACTCGACGCTTGTCGAAGGTAAAATCGTCGAGGTCGACGGCGGCGAATGCGTGGTGAGATTGCCGAGTTCAACGGTGCCAAGCTGATTGTCGCCGCTCGCCAAGGCTTAAGTCCCTGGGGACTCGTGCAATGTGGTGATTCGGACCACGGAGATCTCGCTTGAGTATGAAAATTTTGCCGAAGGCACCGAAATGTGCTCGAAGGGCATATGATCGAGCCGCGAATATCGCGGCGGCCTGACCGATCACCGCGTGCAAATCGGCTCCAGGGAACTGGTGGTTACTTCGCATAAGCTCTGTCCGATGATCACTATCAACGGCGAGGGCGGGAAGACCTTTCTCTGCATCGACCGTCAGCCATCAGCCTGATCGTGGCCAATGCAGTCCAGTAACCGCCTATGGTCGGTGCGCTTGAATGCCACCGTTATCGTAGGAGAATCGTGACCAGGCGTGAACTGGAAATCCATCAGCTCGCCTGTCGCCAGGGAACCCTTGTGCCGCTCTTCGCCAGCACGATTGCCGGCGCGGTGATCATTACTCCGGTCATCGTTGTGCTGTTGCGCAGCGTCACCACGGGCAAGCTGGGCTTCGACGTCGGCCTTAACTTCGCCAACTATCTGCGCGTGTTTGCCGACAAAGACATCTGGCCGATGCTCAACAATTCCATCTTCTACGCGGCGGGCTCGGCGGTCCTGGGGACTGGCATCGGCGCACTGCTGGCCTGGATCGTCGCGCGCACCAATACGCCTGGGAAAGCGCTGGTCGAGCTGATGCCGCTCTATCCGATCTTGATGCCGCCGATCATGAAAAACATCGCGTGGATTCTGTTGCTGGCGCCGAAGTCCGGCATCCTGAACGGTATGCTCGCATCAGTTTCTCGGCATCGAAACGCTGGTTTTCAACGCTTTCAGTATGGCCGGAATGATTTGGGTCTTCGGCCTGGCCTGCGTGCCGTTAGGCTATCTGTTTTTGTTGCCGGTGTTTTTATCCTTCGATCCGTCGCTGGAGGAAAGCGCTTATATCGCCGGCAGCAAGCCGATGCATACGATGCTGCAGATCACCTTTCCGCTGGCGGTGCCGGCTTTCCTTTCGGCCTTTGTGTTGAACTTTTTGCGCGGCCTGCGCTCCTTCGAAACACCGGTGCTGCAAGGCACGCCGGGCAATATCAATGTTTTTGTCAGCCGGGTTTACGATTCCATGGCTTTGGAATTCAACACCGGGCTAGCGACCTCCTACAGCATGGTTCTGGTCGCTCTTTCGGTGATCACTCTGTATTTTTATGTCCGAGCCACGCGTTTTTCAGAGCGCTACGCGACGATTACCGGCAAAGGCTATCGTGTCAAAGTGATCGATATCGGCCCGTGGAAATACGTCACCTTCTCGCCGGTCTTTCTTATTTTCTGGTCGGCATCGCGATTCCGTTCATCGTGCTCATCGTGGTATCGATGATTCCTTATTTCGATTACGAGACTTTCATGAGTTTCCCGTCGCACATGCCGTGCTGACCAATTACTTTACGGTGATGAAGCATCCGAGTTTCGTCAATGGTCTTTACAATTCAGCTGACGCTGTCGGTGACCATTGCTGTCGTCACGGTGTTGGCGGGGATCATGATGGCGTTCACGATTTATCGCACCCGCGCCCATGGCACCAAAATTTTTGAATTTATCGGCACCTTGCCGCTGGCGTTTCCGCCGCTGGTTCTTTCGGTTGGGCTGGTGATCATTTTTTTCGGCACGCCGCTTTACAACAGTCTATGGGCGCTAGGGCTTGGACTTTTTCGTCGCGTATTTTCCCTATGCTTTTCGCAATGCATCGGGCGCCATTGTGAATATCCATAAAGAACTCGACGAGGCGGCCTGGGTGCATGGCGCGCGTTGGCGCCATGTGTTCTTCAAGATCACTTTGCCGATTTTCAAACCGTCGGTGGGCGGAGCGCTGTTCTATATTTTTATCGAGGCCATCCGCAACGTTGACGTTGCCGTATTGCTGACCTCGCCCGGAAAAAGAATATGGACCAGTTACTCTCTTTGAGTATTTCCGAGTAGGACAATGGGCGGAAGCAGCGGCCGGCGGCGTGATCTATCTTGATTATCTTGATTATCGCAGTGTCCTCGCTAAATTTGCTTTCAAAATGAAGTTCAGTTTGTGACGATGGTCATATGAACAGCATGAACAAGGGGAGGAAAAATGCATAAGAAATATCGATGATGGTCACAGCCATCGCGCTGTCGGCGGCCTGTTTCTGTGCCCTGGCAAGCGCCAGAAGCGCCGGCGAAAGAAGCGTTAAGGAGCCGCTAAGGCGGCAGCGGCCGCCAAGAAGGCCGGCGGTCAACAAGTGAAGAGGGAAGCGGCGAGTGCGACCGCCACCGCCAACGCCGCCAAAGCGTTTGCGAAAAGTCAGCACCGAACTTTACCCAAAAGCCAAACAGGAAGGCAATCTGGTCGTCTACTCGGTATGGGATGTGGAGCATATCAGAGTCATTACGGATGCGTTCATGAAACGCTATCCTGGTATCAAAACCACCTACTGGCAGGGCCGCAATCCCGAGATCGTCACGCGCGTTCTGACGGAATTTCAAGGCGGCCAGGCGAGTGTCGATGTCGTGCTTTCCGACAACGCGCCGCCGGTGATGCGCGCCGCCGGCGCATCATGGATTATGAAACGGTTCAAAACGATGTCTTGTATCTGCATGATCCCACTATGCCGACGGTGAGTCTGCAGATCCAGGCACTGGCCTACAATACCAAGAAAATTAAGCCGGCCGATCTGCCGAAGAGCTGGGAAGAAATCGCCAATCCGAAGTACAAAGGGATGGTTGCGCTTGGACGATCCGATGCGCGCCGGGCCGCTGAGTTCGATGCTCTCGGGATTGAAAACTCAATGGAATGACGACGCGCGTTTCAATAAGTTTCTGCAAGGAATCTTAAAGCGCTGAACGTGCCGGTGCACAAGAGCACCAGCGCGATGTTTAGACTGGTGATCTCCGGCGAATACGCGATCTGCATGCCGGCGTTGTTGCACGATGTCATGGATGAAAAGGAAAAGGGAAAGCCGGTGGATTATGTGAAAACGGTGCCGCCGGTGGTCTTCCCGCGCCAGGCAGGTATCTATGCTAAATCGCCCAATCCCAATGCGGCGAAACTTTTTGCCGAGTGGCTGATTTCCGACGAGGGGCAGAAGACCATCGATTCGATTGGTCGAGAAACTTCGCGCAACGATTTCAAATCCAAGACTTCGATCGAAGCGGCCTTTCGGCAAGAACATGAAGCCGCTGCCAGTCACCGATAAATTTTTTCTCGAAGATCCCAAGAACTGGCTCGATAAATGTGAAGCCGATCTGGGAAGGCTAGTCGCGATTTCAGTCAATCATCTTGGCAAAGGGTAAAGCCGGCGGAGATGAGTAGCCGCCGGCTTCCACCTGGTTGGATAATTCGTCTGCGTGCGCTGCGTCGATTGTCTAGAAATCCTGAATAGGTGTGGTAATTTCACCGGACTGCGCTAGAGTGTTTGGCTGAATGCGGTCCGTTAAGCGAACAGCTTGAGGTTCATGATTTTCTGGCATGAGTCGCCAGAGCTTGAACTTAGACCGATACGGAGAGATGGCCGAGTGGTCTAAGGCGCACGCCTGCTAAGCGTGTGTACGGTTAATACCGTACCGAGGGTTCAAATCCCTCTCTCTCCGCCACTTTGCCTTGCGGCATCTTAAATCTGATATTTCAATTTCACTGATCTGAATTTGAATCTGACATTTACTCGAGCGCCCGTAGCTCAATTGGACAGAGCACCAGACTACGAATCTGGGGGTTGGCGGTTCGACTCCGTCCGGGCGCACCATCCGTTACTGATCGATTTTTAGCAGCTAACGAAAGAGGCGCAGACGATGTTACGCTATTGGTGTCCGCTCGGCAGGTGGTTTGTCCGGCTTTTTATTCTTGCCACAACCCTCGGCGGTTGCACCACGACTTCGGAACAAGTCCCGGCGTTTAATTCGGTCCGCCAAGAGCGACCCTCTGGTTTTGTCGATCGCCTTCTCGATAATTTTTCCGAGCGCGAGTGTAACGTTGGCCGGTTCACCTGTCCCTACGGCCTGGGTTCCGCCGGAGAACCTTGTGATTGTGTCGGCCCCGGCAACGTGGTTTTTAAGGGTTACACGATCAAATGAACCAGCATGACAGAATTGTCATTGCCGATGAGGACAATTTTTGCGCTGTACAAGTTTCGCTGTGGCGTTGCCGATGCCATTAAGGTAATTCCTTGCCATCGAGCGCCCACGCTGCGCATCAACGGTAGCGGAGATTCCCTGCCTCTAGCGGAGTTTGTCCGCCAGGGAGGCATGCTTGTTGCTCTCAACGCATTTCTCGGGTGTCTAGAAGCAATGGTTAACGGTCAAGACAAAAAGATTTTAATTGTTGAAAAGCAGCCCAACTACACCCAGCAGCTGGTCAAGCAAGTCATGTTTGCCGGACTGTCTCCGGTGGTCGCGGTGACCGGCGAGGGCGGCATTCGCAAGGCCATGGAACATCATCCCGATTTGATTTTGCTAGAGATCGATCTGGCCGACATGGATGGGCTGCGATTTGTCTCATTGATACGGGAACGCGAAAGCCTGCAGAAAATTCCAATCGTCGCCATGAGCATCGTCGGCCAAATGAAAGCGGCGGCGCTCAAGTGTGGCTGCAACGACTTCATCGTTAAGCCGGTGAAGATGATCGAACTGATGGCGCATATCCGGCAGTTTCTCTCCGTATCCCCCATACGCCGATAGAGTCGCTAGACCAGTCTGATGGCGATTGCCTCGCTGCATGAACCATTTTAACTGTCTGTCGAGACGTGCAACCCGCGAAAATGGATTTTCTCCTGGTCAATTAACACCGGATCCTGTTTCCGTTTGAGTCTGCAAGATGTTCTGCTCGAGACAGCGACCGCGACCAACTGTCGCGCTGCCAGTCCGAACGCTATTTCATCCATCCAGCGAACTTACGACGGCGCCTAGGGCGATAACGATCGCAACATCTTAGTCGATGCGAGGTTCGATGTAGCGATCAGCCCTTTTCATTATTATTCATTTTGGAACTGTACCAGCTTATGGGAGTCGTTCTCGTAAACGCCCCCATAATGGGGACGGTCTTGGGCCGATCAGTCTGCACAAAGTCGTGCGCGAACCGCGCAAAGGCCTTGTCGGCGGCACGAGAAAGAGGTAGTTAGACCGCTAAGAGGTTTGCTTAGCGCGATATCGCGGAAATTGGCAGTTTAGCCAGGCAAATTTGTCGACCGAAAGGGGAGCGATCATGTCGATCATAACCATTGCGCACGGAGCGTATAGCGGCGGTAATGCGATCGCCGATACCGTCGCTCACACCCTCGGTTACAAATCCATCGATCGCGAAGTATTGATCGAGGCGAGCAAACGTTACGGTATACCGGAAGCCAAGTATGTCGAAGTTCTCGAGGCTGAAAGCCGCTGGTGGGAGCGCTGGCGTGAGAGTTTACGACTCTACCGGATCACCTTGCAGGCGGCGATGTGCGAGGTCGCCCAGGGCGGCGAATTGGTTTATCACGGCCGAGCGGGACAACAGCTGCTACCCGGCATCGGTCATGTCTTGCGCGTGCTAATCGTCGCGCCGATGGACTACCGCATCGGTATCGTTCGTGCACAGAAGGGCATGGATGAGCAGAACGCACGGCAGTTTATTCATGAACTCGATCGCGTCCGCGGTCGGCGCTTCCGCGCCTTGTTCAACGACGATTGGCAGGACCCAGTGGGTTACGATCTGGTGCTCAATAGTGGGCGGGTGAGCGCTGAGACCGCGGCGGGGATCGTTGTTGAATTGTCTCGGCGTAACGAGTTTCAATCGACTCCCGCGTCCAAGGCGGCGTTCGACGATCTGACCACGACGGCACGCGTGCAGGCGGCGCTGATTACGTCGCAAAAAACCCGCAACGTGGTTCTGAACGTTCGTAGCGAGGCCGGCCGTGTCAGTATCTCGGGTATCCTCGCCGATCCGGAATTGGAAAAAGAAGTCGTTCGGGTTGCCCAGACCGTGCCCGGGGTCGTTGAGGTCATCACCGACATCGAACCGCCGCCGATGGAGTATATGCACCCGTAACGGAACAGTGCTTCTGAGTCGTGAAAAGTTCATGTTGCCCACGGGTTTGAGCGAACCGTCGACCGAAGGGCGCTCAGACGAAGAATTCATGCGCTTGGCCTTGGCTCAGGCGGTGGCAGCGGCGCGCCAAGATGAGGTACCCGTGGGTGCGGTGATGGTTTGCAATGGGAAAGTCGTTGGCAGCGGCTTCAATCAACGTGAGGCGCGGCAGAATCCGCTGTGCCACGCCGAGATTGCCACCATCGACGCGGCGGCAAAACAATTGGGCAGTTGGCGGCTCAGCGACTGTACGATTTATGTTACACTCGAACCCTGTATCATGTGTGTCGGAGCGATATTGCAGGCCCGTATCGGCAAGCTCGTGTTTGGGTGCCTCGATGCCAAGGCGGGTGCGGTTGAATCTCTCTATCGTTTATGTGAGGATCGGCGCCTGAATCATCAACTCCCAGTAGTTGGTGGCGTATTGGCGAACGAAGCCGGCGCGCTTTTATCCGAGTTTTTTGCCCGTCTGCGAGCGCGCGATCGCGAGTCCAAAATTGGGGAGAGGTGGCCGAGCGGTTGAAGGCGCTTGACTCGAAATCAAGTGTACGGGGAACCGTACCGGGGGTTCAAATCCCTCCCTCTCCGCCAAACCTTCCATAATCAAAACTCTATTCAGCAGAGTCCTTGCCACGATTTCCAACCCAGGGCTCACCATATTTGAGGTTTCAGAGTGTGCCTTGGCTTGACCAGGAATGCCTCAGACAATTGCTGCGCCTGACACGTATGGAAGTTCAAGACGTGCAGCACCGGTTCTAGACCTTTCGTCTACAACGAAAGACCAAATCGACGCTAGCGAAGCTCAGGGTGCGCTTTTGCCAATAGCGCGGTGCGCCGGCATCTTTATATTTGCCGCGCATCGACGAGCTGCTGATCAACACTACGAATGGGAAGAGCCACAATGGAGAATAGGTGCGAAAATTTTACGGAGAAGTTGGAGCAAATTTAGAGTCCCGCTTACACTCTGTGCAACCGGGCGCAATGTAAATACCGGCAGTGCGCCGGAGCTAAATTGTTGGTTCCTCCGGGTAGGCCTTGACAAAGAAATCTCCGTACTTAAATTTTCGCGCAGCTCGCGGCGCGAGCGCGAACCGCTTATTAGATTAGGAGGCAACGTTACGGAGACACTGTGCGCCCCTTCTTATGATGGTCGGAGTGCACCTACAAGATGACGCGTTGGCCTCTCAGAAACAGCTGTTCCGCGAGGAGCTGCCGCGGCAAGCATCGTCACCTGGAATAAGCCAGGCACCGGAACAGCTGCTACGATATAGTCGACGTCTTTTCACAGACACAAGAGGTCCCTTGTATCTCTGACGCGCCGTGCGCCTATTCAGAATATTTTATGACGACCGCTACAACCCAAGAAACCCACGGCTTCCAAGCCGAAGTCAAACAACTCCTCAATCTGATGATCCACTCCTTGTATTCCAACAAGGAGATTTTTTTGCGCGAGCTGATTTCCAATGCCTCGGATGCAGCGGACAAGCTGCGTTTTGAGGCTCTTACCGACAACGCGCTGATGGAAAACGATGCGGAGTTGAAAATCCGCGTATCCTACGACCCGAAGGCGCGCACAGTGACCGTGACCGACAACGGCATCGGCATGTCGCGCGATGAAGTCATCGCCAACATCGGTACCATTGCGAAATCCGGCACGCACGAGTTTTTGGCGAGTCTGACCGGCGACCAGCAAAAGGACGCCAACTTGATCGGCCAGTTCGGCGTGGGTTTTTATTCGTCGTTTGTGGTGGCCGACAAAGTGACGGTGGTAACGCGCCGTGCAGGGTTGACCAAAGAGCATGGCGTGCGTTGGGAATCCGACGGCGGCGGCGAATACACACTGGAAGTCGTCGAAAAAGAATCACGCGGCACCGAGGTCACGCTGCATTTGCGCGAGGGCGAAGACGAGCTCGCCAACGGTAACCGGCTGCGCAACATCATTCGCAAGTACTCCGACCACATCACGTCGCCGATTGTGATGAAGGAAGAAGAATGGGACAAAGACAATTCGCGCTACCGCACCACGGGAAAGGATCAAACCGTCAACCAGGCGAGCGCGTTGTGGGCTCGGTCGAAAAACGACATTACCGAAGAGCAGTACCACGAGTTCTACAAGCATGTGGCGCACGACTTCGAAGCACCGCTGGCTTATACCCACAACAAGGTCGAAGGCCGCAAGGAATACACACAACTCTTATATATCCCAGCGCGTGCGCCGTTCGATCTATGGGACCGTGAACACCGGCGTGGCATCAAGCTCTACGTGCGGCGCGTATTCATCATGGACGACGCCGAGCAATTGCTGCCGGTATATTTGCGCTTTGTGCGCGGCGTGATCGACTCGGCCGACCTGCCGTTGAACGTGTCGCGCGAAATCCTGCAGGAATCCAAGGACATCGACGATATCCGGTCCGCCAACGTCAAGCGCGTGTTGTCGCTGATCGAAGACCTCGCTGAGAAGAACAAGGAAAAATTCGCGACCTTCTGGAAGGAATTCGGCAAAGTCATCAAAGAAGGGGTGGTGGAGGACTACGGCAACCGCGAGCGCATTGCCAAAGTGCTGCGCTTTGCTTCCACGCATACGGATACCGAGGCGCAAGAAGTTTCGCTCGCGGATTACATTTCGCGCATGAAGCCCGAGCAGGAAAAAATCTATTACGTCACTGCGGAAACTTTTGCCGCGGCCAAAAATAGCCCGCACCTCGAAGTGTTTCGCAAAAAAGGCGTGGAAGTGCTGCTGATGTACGACCGTGTCGACGAATGGGTGACGCAGCATTTGATGGAGTTCGAAGACAAAAAACTACAGTCGGTGGCGAAAGGTCGGCTGGAATTGGGCAAGCTCGAAGACGAAGCCGAAAAAAAAGCGCAGGAAAAAGAAGAAAGCGAATCCAAACCTTTGCTCGAACGCATCAAAAAATCCCTGGGCGAATCGGTCAAGGATGTGCGCGTGACGCTGCGGCTCACCGATTCACCGGCGTGTCTGGTGATGGATGAGCATGACATGGGCGCGCACTACCAGCGGCTGCTCAAAGCCTCCGGCCAAAACGTGCCGGCGTCCAAGCCCATTCTCGAAATTAATCCGCAGCATCCATTGGTGCTGCGTTTGAAGGATGAGGCCGACGAGGCACGCTTTACCGATCTTGCCAAAGTGCTGTTCGATCAGTCGATGCTCGCCGAAGGCGGGCAACTAGAAGACCCGGCCGGGTTTGTGAAGCGCTTGAATCAGTTGATGCTGGCTTTGGGTACCTAAATAGGTGCGCGGTGGCGTTTGTCGTTCTTGCCGGCCTGTCGCGACTGAAGAATCCGTACAAAGACGGCACCACGCATAGGGTCATGGAGCCACTGGAGTTCATGGATTGCCTAGCCGCCTGGTGCTCCCCGTCGCGTCGCCCAGCTGGTTCGTTTCATGGAGTGCCGGCGCCTAACGCCACGATCGCGAAGATTACCCGCCGGAAACCGCTAAATCATGCGGCCGTTTGCCGAGGCGCCGCCCGCCGTTCGGCGTGATCACCACAGTATCGCCCCAGGTGCTGATCGATGAACCGTCGGCGCGTGATGGCGGATGGTTTGCAAATGAACACCATATTTTCCTGCAAGGTGACGCCGAGCTGGCGCGGGCTCTTGGCATGAGCCGTGATAATCGGGCCGTCGTCGCCGGCGCCGCGGCCGTGCATATTCAAATCGCCGCGCGCACCGGCGGCCGGCCCGGATTTCGGCGTCGACGGCGGCGCCGACTTTCAATGTTAAGTCAGCGAGCTCTTTGACCGACACGCCGGGTTTCAACTGTTCCATCACCCGATTGAAAATCTCGCGCTGAACCTTGATCAGTTCCTGGTGCACCGGGTCGGCCGCGCCGACAAATACGGGTTGAACCCCCTGGGCGCGATAGCCGACCCAATTGGCTTCCAACTCGTTGATGATCAGATCGCCATATTCCAGCAAACGCATGCTCGGGCGGGTTAAAGTTCGGCGAACGTTTTTCCCGGATATCCAATTGCAGTGGACCGGCATCTCCGAGCCGTTGCGCATCATGCCGTATTGCGCCGCGGCCCAGACATCCCAGTCGCGCGCGCCCGGCTTCGCCGCCTCGATTTCCGCTTTGTAGCCTTCCTCGACGATTTCCATCGATTTGGTGAGCACGGCGATTTCTTCCGGGCTTTTGGTATAGCGCACCTCGGTCAAGATCGGCGTGGCGTCGACGAGTTGAGCGTTGGGAAAGGCATCGCGAATACGCTGCCAGGTGCCGTGCAGAATGGTTCCTTCCGGCGTGCGCGTGCCTTCCACTTCGCCCAGACCGGCAATGCCGATGCGGCCCCGTTCGACGTTGAGTTCTTTCAGGCGCTCGACGATGATCTTGCCGTATTCCCGCCGTGCCTCGCGGACATCGGTTGTCCATTCTTGAGTCGTGGTCCAGCGCGGATTCGCGGTGGTTGCGATGGCCGTCACCGCGCCGTCTAACGGAAAAACCGCCGCGATGTCGGCATCGCCGCCACCGCCGCAGTGGGTGAGGTAGCGCGTGTTGGCTTGAAAATCCATCGAGTGGCCGGTGTTCTGCGGCGTGACGATGACATCGATGTTCTGTTCGGCCATTTTGGCGCGTACCGCTTTCCAGCGGCGGTCGCGTTCGGCGAGCGAAAAGCGGGGATAGGGATAAAGTTCAGGCATCATAATCTCCGTTCAATCGTTCAAAACGACGGATGAGTGATGGAACGTTGACAATGCGGAGAAGAATTTCTTTCACTCAGACTTGGATTGAGGCTCATACGCTTACGAATTCCAGCTCGCGCTTTCCCAGTCTTCTCGCCCCGTCTGCTTCGATCGCGACGGTATCGCCGGCGCGAATCGAGTCGCGCATGAAGCCCTGTTTGGCAGCCGGGCTTCAAAATGAAAACGTGGCCTTCTTTGAGGGTGTCGTCCTTTTCGGGAAAATCGTGGCGCGCGCCCCAGAGCATCGGCGCGTCTTCACCGAGGCCGCGGCCGTGCATCAGCGCGCCATCGGGTTCGTAGCCGGCGGCGCGCACTTCTTCTTGATAAAACTTCGCCACGGCGCCGAAAGTAATCCCCGGTTTTAAGAACTTGAGCATTCTGTCGAAGATGACTTTGGTCGCGTCGAAAATTTTCTCGAGCTCTGGCGGCTTGGGGCCGAGCGAGATCGGCTGCAGCGCTTGGGCGATATAGCCGGCGTATTTGCCTTCCACTTCGGTGTTGATCAAATCGCCGGGCTTTAGCTTGCGGGTGGTGAAGACGCGCTGCGCCCACGGCACTTCCGGTCCGCCGGTGCCGAACAGCATCATGGTGATGGGCTCGCCGCCGCTGGCGCACGATTTCGCGCAGCATCTCGGCGATCAGCTCGTTTTCGCGCGACACCGGACTTTGGAGTGAGCGATCAACACGTCGATCGCTTTGCCGATGATGTCGGCGGCTTTCTCGATGAACGCGACTTCCTCCGCGCTTTTGACCGCGCGAACTTCCTGCATCAGATCGGTGGCGTTTTCGAACTTTACCGTCGGCAGCGCCTGCGCGAATCTTTTCGAAAGTTCCCCAGGGCACCACGCCCTCGGGCGCGCGCACGAGACCCGGACAAGCCGATCGACGCCGACGCGCTCGGCGCGGATTTCTTTCAACCGTTCGATCACCGGCTCGCCGTAGGAGCGGCGCGACGGCCGGATGTCTGTGACCCAATCCTGCGCCAGACCCCACCATTCGATCTCGTTGGCGCCGCGCACCACGGCGGTGACATCGCCTTCGAGCGGCAGCACGCGCGCCGACTTCGGTTTGGGTGCCGCCGATCTGGGTGATGTAGCGGGTATCGGCGCCGAACTGATCCCAGTGGCCCTGGTTGGGCAAGCTGATGAGCGCATGTAAGTCAGCCTGGCCATTTCCTGCGCGCAGAAGACTCCAGCGGCGGTCGCGCTCTTCCAGTGAAAATGTCGGAATGATCGGTTTTTCGAGCGACACGTTTGATCCTATTGATTGGGTTTGATGCCGCGGTCGAAGCGCGACAGCCCTCTGCCGAGTTTTTCGTCGGTTCTCCTCGGTTCTTTGCCATTTTTCTTCGTCGGAAATCAGCGACCAGTTCTCTTTGCCGAGCGCGGTGATCTGCAGCTTGTTGGTATCCGGGTCGGAAAAATAAATGCTTCGTTCTCCCGGCGCGCGCAGGCCGTCCTCAGAGCGAAAGTCGCCCTGGTTGGCGCCGCCGCGGGCGGGAATAAGCTCGAGCATCCGGTCGAAGTCTTCCTGGCTGACGTTGAACGCCACGTGAACAGGCCCGGCCCTGCCGTTTGGTCCGATCCGAAAGTATCTCCGACTTGCTTGACCGCCGAAATCTGATGATTGGGAAATTCGAAGAAGTGTCTCATCCTGCGCACTTCACCGACGAATTTCAGGCCGAGCGCTTCGGCATAAAATCTTTTTGGCTTTGCGAAATCCTTGGTTTCGAAAACGACGTGGCTCAAACCGACGTCGCGCCAAGGACCGGCGGCTCATGCAAATCTCGAAATGATTGTTATCGAGGTCGATGAACTGAAACGATCGAATGAAAGGCGAGTCGCCGTCTTGTTCGTCGACCTCACCGCAAGTGACGCCGGCCTGTTTGATTCGACCGACCGTCGCGTTGAACTTCTTCGTCCGAGCCGAGCGCAATCGCATAACGTGGCGCGCCGCTGTGGAGACGGCATCGGCCGACGCCGGGCAAATTCAAGCCGACGATATTTTCGCCGGCTTTGACGTAAGTATGGCGCGGCGAGCCATCGGCATTTTTCCGCTGGGTCAAAAACGTCAGGCCGACGGTTTCAATATAAAATTTCTCCGCGCTCGGCAGATCGCGCACCGGAAAGGCAACGTGGTCAAGGGTTTCGGCGCCAAACATGTTTTCCTCCGTTTGCTGATTCTTGTCGTTCACGGGTCGTCACGATCGTTTGCTAGGATGATTTTCGTTTCAAGACAATCTCGTCGAGGATTTGAATGCCGTCTTTATAGAGCTTTTGATTCACTTCGACCGTGTTCAATTGCACCCGCGGAGTGCCGAAGTAAATTTTGTAACTCCTTCATGCGCGGATAAATCGGTTCGACTTTGGGGTGGGCGACGACGCGGCCTTCCTTGGCGATCAATTTCTGGCCTTCTTCGGAAATCAAGAAGTCATAAAACAAAGCGGCGGAGTAGGGATGCGGCGCATTTCGCGCCAAGGTCAGCGGATAGATAAGCGCTGGAATCAGATCTTCCGCGACCCAGTCGATCGGCGCGTCAGCCGTTCTCAACCCTTCGCTGTTGTAAGCATACGTCGTCACCGCAAGCGGCGCTTCGCCCGCCATCATCATTTGCGTCGTAGTGTCGCGCCCGACCCGGATCAAAAGCTGCTGCTGGCTGAGCCGAGTAAAATAATTCGTGGTTTTTTCCTTGCCCCAAACCGCGAGCAGCGAAACCACTTCTTCCAAAGACGACTCATCAAATAGGATCTCGCCTTTCCAACGCGGTTGGAGCAGCTCATCCCAACTTTTCGGCACATCTTTGCGCGCGAGTTTCCGTGGATTGAACGAAAAGATACGAAAAGCGTAGTTCATGTTCGTGTAATAGGAAGCCTTCGCCCCACTCGGATAAATCGCCCGCAGGGGAGTTTCGTAGTTGGCGAGCACCTTCGCTTCCAAGAGCACGGCACCAAATCCGTCGAAGGTTTGATGACGTCGACCAAGTGGCGCCCAGCGCGGGCTTCGGCGACCACCCGTTGAACGACCTGGCGAGTCTTGGAGCGCCAGACGTGAGCGTTGATGAACGGATAATTTTTCTTGAACGCCTGGATATAGCGGGTGGCATTCTCGATCCCTGAGTTGGTGTACCAGAGCATCTCGCCTTCTTTCCTCGCTCCTTCGACGAGTTTCTTCTCCCGTTCGGCGGCTGGGAGCTTCTCCAGCGATTTCCAAATATCTTCCGGTGTATTGGCCGCGGCGCCAAAACCGGCGCGCGGCACCAACGCAAACCAAAGAAACAACCCAATCACGACCGGAATACTATTTTTCATAATCAAGTCTCCTTCGGTTCGCGCGTTGCCACGCTATCGCCGTAACCGACGCCGGATCGCTCGCTGGTGCGACGTAGAATGTATTGTAAGCGCGAAATGGCTGTCAATCGGGGCAGACGATTCGGTAGTACATTTTTTTGGCTGTGACAAACATTGTCCCAGCGGCGGACGAATCATAATCGGCGCGGTCCCTGATGGCGTGGATCGATGTCGCTGCGCGTCCTTACGTAGTCACGGACGGCAGGCCCGCCATTTGTCTCGTTCCATTGATCTCGTTCAGAACCATCTCTTCTACGGACTGAATCTTCCAGTCGAATTCTTTTACCGCGCGGGAATTGTCGAAGTTCCAGGCGGGAACGCGCGCCTGTTCGTCGAAGGTTATCTCCGCGTCAGGCAAATATTTGATCACGATATCCGCGATTTCACGGCCGGTAGGGAGGGGCCGGTGCCCATGTACGTGTCGTGCTTCACTACGTCGGCAAGCGCGAGCTTGGCGAGAGCCCGGCGATATCGGCGACGCCGACGATGTTACGCGGCGCGCGGCGGGCCAGTTGGCAAAGCCGGGCTTGCCCAACGCGGGCAGTTGAATCATCCGGTGCGAGAAGGCGGTATTACCAGGGCCGATGGCGGCGGCGCAGTGCACTTTGACGATTTGAATACCGAAGGTTTTCGCGTAGCGCTCGGCGAGGCCGTTGTTCAAAAGCTTCATGAGACCGTAGAGGCTCTTGGGGGCGCGCGGCTCGGTATCCTCATTGATCGATTGGGCGTCGTAGCCGTCCTGATGACCGAAGATGCCCACCGTGCTGGCGAAGATCACACGATCGAGGCGCGCCAGGCGTGCAGCTTCAAACACGTTGGTTACGCCGATGATGTTCACGCGTGCCGCGTTGAGAAGATCGCGGCACTCGGCCGCGAGCAGCGGTGTCATGAAGTAGCCGAGGGCGACAATCCGTTGGACGCCGTGGTCGATGACGGCCGCCATGACTTCTTCGAGATTGGCCATGTTGCCCTGGATGAATGGCACGCCGGGTTGGGTCCAATTGGCCGACGCAGGTGCGACGTCGAATGCGACGATGTCCGCGCCTTGCGCGGCTAAACTTTTTACCACGTGGCGGCCAATGTAGCCGCTGCCGCCGACGACCATGATTTTCATTGAATCACCTCCATTGGACTCTTGCTGATTCTATACGACGGTGCAGTTATCGACGCAATCGTGAAACCCATTGCTTGTGAACTGTCATTTTGCTATCCGAGATATGATTCGCTGATGCGTGCTGGTCTTTTAAGTTCTCATGGTATGAGAAGGTCTGGACTGGCGCCTGTGTTGCGACCAAGAGAGAGATATTTGGTATTCCTACCTTTATCCCATCAGAGACTGTATGGCAGTGGATGCATCCGAGGCCATAGCCGAAGGATCTCGTCCTCGTAAGCGACAGAAATGCGAGATTCTTCGCTGGCGCTCAGAATGACATTCATGCGAGTTTGCGAGTGCGACACGATCCCTCGAGGGGAAGGAGGTCGGAAAGAAGGAGGCTTTAATATGGTGGTAAGAAGCAACGAATCATCGACGCCGACGGACATGTGGCGGAAGATGCGCAAGCGATCATCGCGCATATGCCGGAGATCTATCGCGAGAAAGCCCGCGTGCAGCCTTTCAATCCGTTTCCACCCTTCGATCATTTACATGCTGCGCACCTTGTCGATATGCCCGCGGGCGCGTTCAATCGAAAAGTCGGGCCGACAGAGTGGCTGGCGTTTTTGGACGAAGTGGGTCTCGAGAGCACGGTGCTTTACCCGACCTCCGGCGTGGGTTGGTCGAATATCGTCAATCCGGATTGGGCCATCGATGCGGTGCGCGCCTACAACGATTGGCTTTGCGACACCTATTTGAAACACAGCCCGCGCTTTCGCGGGTTGGCATTGTTGCCCCAACCCGTTTTGAATCCGAAAGCCGCCGCCGAAGAGCTTGACCGCTCGGTTACCAAGCTCGGCATGTGCGGCGCGGTGGTGCCGTCAAACAGCCTGCATGCGCCGCCGCTAGGTATGCAGGTTTACTATCCGGTCTATGAAGTCGCGAACGAATTGAGCTGCTGTATCGCGATTCATGGCGGCGTGCACGGCGGCATGGGGATGGACGGGCTCGACCCGTACGCCGCCGTGCATGCGATCGGGCATCCGCTTGGTCAAATGATTTCTTTGGCGTCGATTGTTTTTAACGGCGTGCTGGAAAGATTTCCGAAGATCAAGTTTGGTTTTCTCGAAGGCGGCGTCGCGTGGTTTTTGTTCTGCCTGGAACGGTTCGACAGCTCCTACCAGTCTCACGTGATGCGCGATCTGCGGGGCAGCTATCTAAAACTCCAGCCAGGCGAGAAAGTGAGCGACTATATCGTTCGGCATGTTAAGGCGCGGCGAATTTTCGTCGGTTGCGAGGGCGGGAATCGCTCCTTGCGACCGCCGTCAAAATGGTCGGCGCCGAGCCGTTCATGTACTCTTCGGATTTTCCCCATGAAGTTAACAGCGAAACCTGCCGCCATGAACTGAACGAACTGATCGAAAACAATCAGTTATCAGACGCCGATAAAGAGGCAATCCTTTACCGGAACGCGGTTGAGTTCTACGGTTTGTAGGGCACAGCATGCTGCCTTCTACGATCATTTCGGCGCGAACACAGGAAGTATTGATAGGGCAAGAAAGTATGTTCCTTGGCGAGCCGGAAGCCGTTGGTCTCCATCTGCTTGATCAGATCCTCCCGGGCGATTTTCATCTGCATCGGCGGGCCAACCGGCAGTTCTTTCTTATGAAAGTCGATCATGACGATCTCGCCGCCAGGCTTGAGCATCCTCTTCATCAGCGCCAGTACTTCGTTGGTTCTCGACGTGGTGCCACGCGCTGATAAAAAACGGTTAACTGACCGCTCCGGCAATAGCGGATCGTCTGGATCGGCGAGGATTGAAACGACGTTCGTCGCTTTCAATTCGCGGATGCGCCGGTTGATGTGCAGGATCATGTCGGGGCTCACATCCACGGCGTAGACTTTTCCGTTGTTGCCGACGAGATGCGCCAGACGGAACGTAAAATAGCCCGAGCCGGCGCCGATGTCGGCGACGACTTCGCCTGGTTTGAGGCTCAGGGCCGTCATCACTTCGTGCGGCTTTTGGTAAGCGTCGCGCTTGGGATCTTCCAGCAAGCCGATGTAAGACTTTGGATCGTTGTGCAGGCCATGCATCTGATGTTGGTCTCGTTTGATGGAATCCTGGGCGCAGACGATGGCGGGAAATAAAATGACGGCATGAAGATAATCGGGATCGACATAGAATCTCCTAGCGGGTGCCTCGAATCCTGCTGTTGAAGCTACCACATTATTTGTCCGTTCCATCGACCGAAAAGTTTTCGCTGCCATGAGTAAATCGCCTATTAAGTTGCTGGCTTTTTCAATTCCCTGTTTTGGGTATCGCTATGGCGCAACAAGAATTGAAGCGACAAATAGGTTTGTTCAGCGCGGTGATGTTGATTGCCGGCGATATGATCGGCACCGGCATCTTCATCTCAACGGGCGTCATCGCCGAGCACTTGCCATCGCCCGGCGGCGTGCTGCTGGTGTGGTTCTTCGGCGGGTTGCTAGCTCTCACCGGGGCGCTTACTTTCGCCGAGCTTTCAGCGAGTTTGCCGTTTGCCGGCGGCGACTACATCTATATCCGCGAGGCCTACGGTAAATTGATGGGTTTTCTTTCCGGGTGGTCCTCGTTCCTGGTGACGTTCTCAGGTGCAATCGCATTTCTCGCGGTGAGCTTAAACGGGTTTATGGCTTTTTTCTTTCCGGTGCTGCGTTCCGAAACGATTGTTTTCTCCGTGGCAATACCTTGGTTGCCGATCACTGCCACAGCGGGGACGCTATTTGCGATTGTCGTCGTACTGATCTTGTCGGCGCTGCATTGTCTCGGCGTGCGCCAGGGACGATGTCCAAAATATTCTGACGATTCTAAAAATCGGCGCGCTCTTGGCAATTATTATTTTTCGGCATTCTTTTTGGCAAAGGCGACACCGCCCATTTTGTTCCGCTTTTTGATTGGCAAAAAGTTAGCTTCAGCGTATTCGCTGCTGCCTTTATACCGGTAATTTTCGCCTATTCGGGCTGGAACGCGATTACCTATATCGCAGGCGAAGTGAAAGATCCGGAGCGAAACTTGCCGCAGCGCTTTGCTATTGGGAGTGCTGATCGTCACCGCGCTCTACTTGGCAATCAACGTGGTCTACATCTATGCCGTGCCCGTTACCGAGATGAAAGGCGCGCTACGCGTTTCGGAAGTCGCGACCACGGCATTGTTCGGTTACCAGACCTCGGCTCTGATCACCGCGATTATCACGATATCCATTCTCGGGGCGCTCAACGTCGTGACGATGATCGGCCCGCGGATCTACTATGCGATGGCGCAGGACGGAGTTCTGTTTAAGCGACTGACTCGCGTTCATCCGCGGTTTGGCACTCCCAGCCAGCGCGATCATCCTCCAGGCAATTTGGGCTTGTTTGCTGATATTGACCAATACCTGGGGAACCCTTTACCTATGTGAGCGTGGTCATCACGCTTGTTCTCGGCGTTTACCGTCGGCTCTGTGATCGTGCTTCGCTACAAGAGACCGGAGCTCAAGCGGCCTTATAAGGTCTGGGGCTATCCGATCGTGCCGCTTCTGTTTGTCCTGATACATCTATGGATTGTCTGGGGTTCGGTGAAAGAGAAACCATTCGAATCACTGGTGGGGCTGGTTATCGTCGCCTCGGCATCCCGATTATTTGTCTGGACGCACCCTGGGTCCGGAGCAAAAGCCGAGTTTCGCTTCAAGACGTAAGTAGATACTCCCCCGGCCGCTAGTTCTGTCAACAACGAAACTATCCGCCAATGGCAATCCGTATCACCAGAGTTTACACCAGGACCGGCGATGGAGGAGAAACCAGCCTCGTCGGTGGCAAACGCGTGCCTAAAGATTCGCCGCGTATCGATGCTTACGGCACGATCGACGAATTGAATTCGATTATCGGGTTAGCGCGGGTGTTCAATGAGGAAAACCTCGAGGCCGGCGAGGCGCACCGTTTCTTGGACGAGGTGCTGTGCAAAATTCAAGATGAGCTTTTCGATCTCGGCAGCGAATTAGCCACCCCGCCTGAATTTTTTCAGGAAGGCATGTTTCGCATTTCCCGAACTGAGATGAAATAACATCGAAAAGCTCATCGACAAGTGTCAGGAAGATCTCGAGCCGCTCAAGTCTTTCATTCTTCCCGGCGGCGGGCGTGTTGGCGCCTATCTGCATCAATGCCGCACCGTATGCCGGCGAGCGGAACGCGAGATTCTGCGGCTGTCACGCGACGGAAGACGATCAGCGAATGGCCGCTGAAGTACATCAATCGCCTGAGCGATCTGTTCTTTGTCTTGTCGCGCTGGATCGCAAGGAGACCGGCGAAAGAGTATCTGTGGCAGAGGCGGACTCCGGAGCAAAGCCAAAGGACGAATAATTTAAATTCTTGGTAGTCGTGCCAATTTTCGTGAGGTCTACGAGAACTTGCAGGATCACGGATCGCAAAGACGAGGAAATCGCTGTGGCCCGACAAATTGAGGAATTGATCCGGAGTCATGTAGTTGAAAAATCAAAAGCGAAAATGCGGGAGGGGAGATTATGATGGGTCTATTGGATGGGAAGAAAGGCGGCGATTTTCGGAGTCGCCAACGATCGCAGTATCGCCTGGGCGATTTCCGAGGCGCTTCATGCCGAAGGCGCGGAGCTGGCGTTTACTTTCGCCGGCGAAATCTTGGAGAAACGGGTGCGACCGTTGGCGGAGGGCATCGGCTCGAAAATCATCCTGCCTTGTGATGTGACCAAAGACGAAGAAATCGAGAAGGTTTTCGCGACGCTCAAACAAGAGTGGGGCGGGCTGGATATTCATGATCCACGCCATCGCCTTCGCCAACAAAGAAGATCTTGGCCAATCCTTATGTTCAAACCAGCCGCGCACGGGTTTCACCTCGCGATGGACGTGAGCGCCTATTCGATGGTCGCGCTGGCACAGCCAGCGGCGCCGCTTATGGACGGGCGCAACGGCTCGATGCTGACCCTGACCTATATGGGTTCTGAGAAAGTCATTCCCAACTATAATGTCATGGGAGTCGCGAAGGCGGCGCTGGAAGCCAGCGTGCGATATCTCGCCCATGATCTCGGCCCGAAGGGAATTCGCGTCAATGCGATTTCCGCCGGACCGCTTCGAACGTTAGCGGCTTCAGGAATCTCCGATTTTAAATCCATGCTTCATCACGTCGCTGAGCGCGCGCCGCTAAGCGCAACATCGACGCCGAAGAAGTCGGCAAAACCGCGCTTTTTCTTTGCAGCGATTGGGGCAGCGCTGTTACCGGCGAGGTGCTGCATGTCGATGCCGGATACAATATTATGGGGATGTAGGGAAGAACTGGGTGAATGGAGTGGTGGAGTAATGGAGTGCTGGACCGGATATCCAATACTCCATCATTCCAGTACTCTAAACTCCAGCGAGGTGTATATGGCGATCAAAGAAATCACGCCACAACAGGCTCACGATATTCTCACTAGCGATGCGAGCGTCGTCTACATCGACGTGCGCACGGAGCGCGAGTTTGCCAATGGCCATCCGCAGGGCGCGGTGAATATTCCCGTCGCTTTTCCCGATCCGGCGCGCGGGCATGACGATGAACCCGCGACTTTGTCAAAGTCGTGGAAGCGAATTTTCCCCACGAGAAGAAGATCATCGTCGGTTGCCAGGCCGGGCCACGCTCGAGCGCCGCCGCGGGCTTTGCTGCAACAGGCCGGCTTTCAGGATGTTTCCAATATGCTCGGCGGCTTCGGCGGCATGCGCGATCCGATGGGCACGGTGATTGCGCCAGGCTGGGTGGCATCGGCGCTGCCGGTCAGCGACGATAATGGCGACGGGGTGAGCTATCGAGTCGCTTTGAAAGGTTCGCTAAGTAAAAAGTTAAAAAGACGTAATTCACGAGCGCTCGAAGACAGTCAGCGCTTCTGGCGGTGTCGATGGACAAATCAGATAATTGCTGAGCTTCAACTTGTGTAATTTTCTCGCGATGGTTCATGAACTATCGCTTTACTTCAAACAAATCGAGATCGGGCCGATGAAGAACTACGTGTATCTGATCGGCTCGACGGAGACGCGCAAGGCCGCGGTGGTCGATGCGGCGTGGGAGATCGACACGATCCTCAAGATCGCGGCGCAGGACGACATGGAGATCACCCATGCCCTCGTCACGCACACGCACCCCGATCACGTCGGCGGCGGATTTGCCGGCATGGAGATCACCGGGGTGACGGAGTTGCTGGAGAAGTGCAAAGCCAAAGTAGTCGTGCACAAAGCCGAGGCGGAGTTTATCAAGGGGCTGTCGCCATCGGACATGATTAAGAGCGACAACGGCGACAAAGTCGATGTCGGCGGCCTGGAGATCGAGCTCATGCACACGCCCGGACACACGCCGGGCTCGCAGTGCTTCCTGGTCGATGGCCGGGTCGTTTCAGGCGACACGATGTTTATCGACGCATGCGGACGAGTGGATTTTCCCGGCGGCAATCCCGAGCAGATGTATTACAGCTTGACGCAAAAGATGGCGGCGCTGCCGGATGAAACGATTCTCTTTCCCGGCCACAATTACGCGCAGCTCACGCAGGCCACGATCGGCGAGCAGAAAAAGACCAATCCCTACCTAAAATTCTCGTCGTTGAAACAGTTCCTGGCGGCGATGGGTTATCGCTGAGTACCGCTGTTTAGTGTCCAGAGAGTAGCTCTCTAGATTTTGAACGCACGACCCCATGATTAGGAATCTTGTGCTATCCATCTAGAGACCTGAAACCGCTGTTCGCCAGCCGGCTACGGTTTGCCGACGTATTTATTCGTCCACAGCACGCCTTCTTTGGCCGACGGTGCTTTGGACGGGTCCTTGATGATCCCGGAACCCATCGCGAAGGTCACCACCTTCTGCCAGCCGTCTTGATTCATGTCGCCCCAACGCGGGTATCGCGTCGACAACCATCGAATAGGCTAAGTTGAAAATTTGCTCGTCGAGCTTGGTGGGATCGGAGAAGCGATGGGCGCGCAAGGCGGCTTTGGCTTGTTCCGGATTGCTGTGAAAGAGCGCCCCGCCGCGAGACACGGCGCGGGCGGCGGCACTGGCGAGTTTTGGGTTTTGCTCGGCCCAATCGGGGCGCGCCATCAAGGCCAAGTACGGATAGTCGGTTAGTTCGGGAACTTCTCCCAGGCCTAAGGAAATGATCACATAGCCTTTCCCGGCGGCTTCGGTGCCCTCGGGCGACGGCGGTGACGATGCAAAGGCATCGATCACGTTATTCATAAGCGCTGCCGGCAATTCGTTACCGCCCAAATAGGCGAATTTGAGCTTGCTCGGATCACCGCCAATCTTTTTTACGAGAAACTTGATGATCTGTTCCGATGCCGCTCCCGGACTCGTAGCGCCGATGGTTTCCAACTGGGTGAGTACTTTGATGCGGTCATTCAGGGGGCTTTTGCGGGTCACCTTGAATTTGTCGGCGATCACTTTGCGGACGCCGATGCTGAGGGTCATACTTCGATTATGCGCCTGAATCGCGACCATAGAGGCGCCTTCCAGATTTGCCAGGATCAGTCCTTCCGTGCTCGATGCGCAAAGTTGCGCCGAGCGTCCCACGACTGCGGTTTGACAAGGCGCGCCGCCGCCCGCCACCGTGATTTTGGGCCGAACGCCTTCCTGTTCAAAATATTTTAACTGCTCGGCGACCCAGACGGCAGAGAACGCCATGTTGTTGACGGCGGTAAGAATATTTATTTCGGGCAATTCTTTTTGCTGCGCCTCGAGCCGCGCCGGCGCTACGGCAAGAACGGTGAGGATGATGATGCGCGACTAACGAGCCGATGACATTTTTAGGTTTGCCGATTGGCATGGTCATGGCCACTCTCCGTTTCCTCTCATGCCCGAACGCGAAACTCGAAACACGAGCTGGGACCGGCCAGCACTAGCCGGCTACGGCTTGCCGACGTATTTATTCGTCCAGAGCACGCCCTCTTTATTCGAAGGCGCTTGGGCCAGATCCTTGACGATGCCCGCGCCGGTGGCGAAGTTTATCACCTTTTGCCATCCCGCGGCGCTCATGGTGCCCCAGGGAGGCATGGCGCCGGCGACCATGTTGTGTGAGAGATTGAAGACATCGTCAGTTAATTTAACCGAGAGCCGGTGGGCGCGCAGCGCCGCTTTCGCTTCTTCGGGTTTGTTGCGGAACAGCGCGCCGCCGCGCGAGATCGCGCGCGACACCGCCATGGCGATCTTCGGATTCGCCTCGACATAGTCCGGGCGGACCATGAGAACTTCATAAGGGTAATCTGTCAATTCCGGTATTTCGCCCTTGCCCAGTGGGATCAGGACGTAGCCCTTGCCGCTAGCCTCGGTGATTTCGGCCGAAGGAGGGGAAAGCGCGTAGGCGTCGATCACGTCGTTCATCAGCGAAGCGGGAAGTTCGGCCGCTCCGATGTAAACGAATTTGAGCACGGTCGCGGTGGCGCCCGCTTTTTTCACAAGAAATTTTATGACCTGTTCGGAGGCCGCGCCTGGGCCCGTCGCGCCGATAGTCCCCAACTGCGTGAGAGCCTTGAGCCTTGCGCCGATGGGGCTTTCACGAGTCAGGCCGAGTTTGTCCACGATCGCCTTGCGCAAGGCTACGCCCAACGTCATGGTGCGGTTGTGCGCTTGAATCGCGATCGCCGGCGCGCCCTCGACCTGCGCCAGGACGAGTCCCTCTGACGTGGACGCGCAGAAATTGGTCGAGCGGCCGACCACCGCGTTCAAACAGACCGAGCCGCTCGGGGCGGGCGTGATCTTGACCCGCACGCCCTCCTGCTCGAAATATTTGAGCTGCTCGGCAACCCAGATCGCTGCGAAGGCGAAATTGGGCACGGCGGTCAGCATGCTGACCTCGGGCAGTTCCTTTTGCTGGGCCTTGGCCGCCGGCGGTATCGCGCCGACGAATATCAACACGATCAATGCGACAATCAGCCGATAGCAAGTCTCGGTCTGTTTTCATCATCGCAGTCTCCTTCGCTTCAAGCCTGGATTTGGACATGTTCTTTTTGCGTTTGCCAGCGCAGCGCCCGGCGCTCCACCGCGTCGGCAATTTTGTCCATGATGATCACCATGATCATCAAGACGATGATGCCGACGAACACATCGGCGGTTCTAAAGATTCCCGCCGACATGCGGATGAAAAAGCCCACGCCTTCGGTGGCGGCGACGAATTCGCCAACGATGGCGCCGATGACGGCGAAGGGAATGCTCGTGCGAATGCCGGTGAAAACATACGGAGAAATCGCCGGGAAGATCACCTTGAACGTCAACTTCCAGCCTTTCACGCCCATCAGACCTCGCCAGGTCGACGTACTCCTGATCCATCTGGCGCATGCCGGTATAGGTATTGAAAAAATTGAGAAAGAAGGTGAGCAGAAACACCACGCCGACTTTCGACCAAAGACCGATGCCGAGCCAGACGATGAAAAGCGGCGCGAGCGCGGTGCGCGGAATGCCATTGAGCGCGATGATGATCGGCTCGAAAATTTCGGCGAGCAAGTTGGCTGCGCCCGAAACGCATAGCCGAGAGCGATGCCGGCAATCGCGCCGATGGGAAATCCGATGGCGATTTCTTGGAAAGTCACCCAGGTATGCTGGAGCAAATCACCCGAGTAGAAACCGCTGAACAGCGACGAAAAAATACGGCTGGGGCTGCTGATTAGAAATGGTTCGATCCATCTGCCGGACGCGATTTGCCAGAGCAGGAAAAAGCCGACGACGATGCCGCTGCGGATCAGCGTTACGGTAACACCGCGCATGGAAATCTGCGATCTTCCCCGGCGCTGCGGCCTTGGCATCAGATCGGACTGATCTCGGAGCGCTGTTGGCCGACTTCCTCCGGCATGCATCTTGCTCTAATGCGTGCCGATGTTGAGCTCGTGGCGGAAGATCGTTCCACAAGCGGCTGTAGGCCTCGTCGAAACCTTCCTGGCGGTGAATCTCGAAAATGTCGCGCGGCCGGGTCATCGTTGACTTTGATGATGTCTTTGATCTGGCCGGGACGATGGGTCATCACCACCACGCGGTCCGCCAGCGCCACGGCTTCGACCAAGTCATGGGTGACAAAGACGATGGTCTGGCGCTTCTGCTCCCAGATTTTTAACAACTCATCCTGCAGCACCATGCGGGTCTGCGCGTCGAGCGGGCCGAAGGGCTCGTCCATCAAAATCACCGGCGGTTCGTAAGCGAGAGCGCGGATGATCGAAGCGCGCTTGCCCATGCCGCCGGATAGCTGCGCCGGATAATATTTTTCAAAGCCGGCGAGACCGGCGAGCTTGATGAAATAGTCGACTTGCTTGTCGCGGTCCGCCCGCGAATAGCGCTTGGGACTGAGGCCGAAGCCGACGTTTTCCTCGACGGTGAGCCAGGGAAAGAGCTTGCTCTCCTGCGGCACGTAGCCGACTTTGGTATTGAGGCCGCGCACTTCTTCGCCTTGGAAGAGAATCCGACCCGTGGAACAGCCGGAAAAACCGGCGATCAGCTTGAGTAAAGTCGATTTGCCGCAGCCGCTCGGACCGACGACGGTGACAAACTCGCCGGGCGGATATCCAATTCGATGTTCGTCAGCGCGCCGAGGTTTTCTTGGCTCGGCGTCTGAAAGACCTTTGAGACATTTTCAACCTTGATGACGGCGTCGGTTTGCGCTTGTGCGCCGTTTGCGGATGGAGCCTGTGCAATATCCGGCATGAGATCCTTGCTCACCTCGTGCAGCGGTATTTATCCCTTTGCGCGCTAATGGTCAACTCGCCGATACGGACTTTTGTCGTGGTGCAGTTCATAGCCAGTATTTTGTGTCGAGCGCGCGATTGCCGAGCGCTACACTCGTGACCGGATGCCTCCCGAAGTTTTTCATAGACTAGAGACGCCTGGATAACTGACTTCGAAATTTTGCTATGGTTGGCATTGTGCCCGCAGCGTGGGATGCATGTAAACGTAACGCGCGGTTTGTTGAATAATGATTGCATTGGCGGCGTCTGCTCGACAACTTAGACTGATTAAATTTTCATTCTGATCGGACTGGATGGGAGAACTACGAATAATGTTCGAGGGCCAAACCGTAGCTTTCGATCCCAGGTGGAAGGAATACGACGCGGAGGAATGGTCCGATGCTCTGGTCGCGTCGATGAAGTTGGGCGGAGTGGAGCATATCTTCTTTGTCTCCGGGGCGGAAATCGCCTTCTATCAGGAAAGCGTGGCAAAGGCGCAGGCGCGCGGCTGGCCGACGCCGAAGTTGATTACCGTTCCGCACGAGGGAGTCGCTTTGAACGCGGCGCTCGGCTGCACGATGATTTCCGGCCAGCCCTCGGTTACCGCGGCCCATGTCGATGTCGGCACGTTAAATTATGGCGCGGCTTTGCACAGCGCCTGGCGCGGCGGCTATCCGGTCTTGATGACTGCCGGCACCGGGCCGCGCGCCTACCCCGGTTCCATGATGGGCGCGCGCAACCGGCCCGTGCAGTGGGTGCAGGAGCCGCGCGATCAGGGGGAGATCGTCAGGCAATACACCAAACTCGATCACCGGCTCGAGCATCAGGATAACCCGGGATTGATCGTCAGCCGAATGCTGCAAGTCGCGATGAGCGAACCGCAGGGGCCGGTCTATCTGGCGGTGCCGCGCGAGACGGCGATGTTGCAGTTGCCGAAAAAAATTCGCTTCCCGACCCGCGATGAGCTCGGTATCGCGCGGCCGTCCTGGCCGGATGCCGCGGACGCGCGCCGCATCGCCGAGTGGCTCGTCAAGGCGGAAAATCCCTGCATCTTTGCAAGCAAGGCGGGGCGCGATCCTGAATCAGTCGCGGAATTGGTTCGGCTCGCTGAACTGCTCGCTCTCCCGGTGATGGACACCGATCGCGTGGACCGCCTGAATTTTCCGACGACGCATCCGCTTTACGGCACCGGCCCCGAGTCCAAGGATGCCGACGTTTTTCTCATCATCGAGAACCCCATGCCCTTCATGCCGCCGATGGAGTCGCCGCGAGCGGAGGCGAAGATCGCTTGGATCGACGTCGACCCGGTGCAGTCGCGTTATAAAACCATGGAGTTTCATGCGGATCTCTGGCTGGCGGTTCCCGCCGTGACCGCGCTGCGCGCTATTTATGACGCGGCAACTCAGATGCTCACTCGGACCGACATGAGCCGAATCGCCGAGCGCAAGGCGCGGCTAGAAGAGCGCAAGCGAAAGATGATGCGCGAAGCGGAAGAAATGGCGCAGCGCGCGGGCCAGCGCCGGCCGATGCATCCGCGTTGGGTGGCTTACCAATTGAGTAAAATTCTCGAACCCAACAGCGTCATTCTCGACGAGGCGCTGAGCAATTCCGGTTATGTCCAGGATTATCATGGGCGCGACTTGCCGAATACCTATTTCGGCGGCGGCGGCTCATCCGGCGGTTGGGGCAGCGGCGCGGCATTCGGCGCGAAGCTGGCCAGCCCGGACAGCGACGTTGTGCTGGTGACCGGCGATGGATTTTTCATGTTCGGAGCTCCGTTGCCGGCGCTTTGGAGCGCGGCTCATTACAAGGCCGCATTCCTGACCGTGGTTTTCACCAATCGCTCTTACAGCACAGGAACTTCCGGCCTGAAACGAGCCTATCCTGAGGGTGTGGCTGCGGAAACCGGCAATTATGAAGGCGGGCTCCTCGATCCCGCGCCCGATTTCGGTAAGCTCGCCGAGGCGGTCGGCGGTTACGGCGAGACCGTAAGCGATCCCGAGAAGCTTGGGCCGGCGTTGCGGCGCGGCCTTGATTGTGTTCGCCAAGGCTCGCCGGCGATCATCTCAGCGCACTTGCCGACGGTGGTTGAGGAGATGTCGCTGTCACGAAAAATTTGAACAAATAAAAACGCTGCTATCAAAGTTCCGCGATAGACACCCGTTGTTGAGGAGAAGTTCAGATGGATTACCGGACCATAGACGATATGTACGAGCGCGGCACCTTGGTGCAGTTGACCGATTTGTGGACGCCGGGACTGGGGCGTTATCGCGATCGAGCCGCCGTTGTCATCGATATCGAAGTGCTGGGCTATCCGCGCACGATCAGCCGGCAAGATAACGGCAGTCTTTCAGCGAGAAATACGACTGCATTTACACTGTGGCGCTCATGCCGGATGAGCGCAACGTCGGCGTTTGTCCGCGGGCAAGTTCCAGTGATTCGCGTGATTTCCTTGGATGTGGAGCGGAGCCTGGCAAGCGAACACGATCGCGCCAACTTCGCCGAGTGGTGCGCGAGGGAATTTTGCGGCGCAGAGCCCGAGACGGTTTCTTATTCGACCGCGCCAACGAGAAGGGCCGAGTCATCGGCGGCGCCGTTTTGCCGCATACGATCCCGATGTACGAAGCGCGCCACCGCCCGCAAGATCATCGCAATAAATCGTTGGATGCCATCGACCAAGTGCGCCAGCGTTTGGACGAGTGCCAACCCGACGTGATTGTGTTGGCGTCGACTCACTGGATGCCGCGGGATGGATTTTTCATCGACGACGGCGCGCAACACGAAGACGGCTGCGATACCTCGTATCAAGGCGTGGAGCCGCAGCTCTTCAGTTTTCCCGGCGACCCGGAGCTTGCAGCGCTGATCGGCGATCTCGCGCGCAGCGCGGGGCTGCCGGTCAAGCGTATTCATCGCGTGGCGCAGGAGCACGCGGTCTGGGTGCCGGGTCATCTACTTTGCCGCGAGCGGCGCATCCCGCTGTTGCCTTGCTCGATCTGGTGGCGCGGACCCCGCGAAGCGCATCGCCGCTTTGGCGAGGCCATCGGCGAGGCGGTGCGGAGACTGGGCCGCAGAGCATTTTTCATCGCCAGCGGCGGGTTGTCGCATACCTTTGATTTTTCCAAGCCGCCCGAGTACGTCGTGCCGACGGGCGAACGTTTCGATCGGCTGGCTAAAGAATGGTTGGAAAAAGGCCAGCATGGCCGGTTGCTCGACATGAGTGACGACGATTTCGAAACCTGGAACCCGGAAGGCCGCGCGGGACATCTCTACATGATGCGCGGCGCCTTGGGAAGAGATGTCAGCGGGCAATCACTTTGCTACCAGGGAAGCAACGGGACGGGATATTTGACGATGGTCTTCGAAGGATAAAGGTTAAGGTTCCAATAGTTCCAATCGTTCAAAGTGTTCGTTTAAATCTCGGTATCGTTGGATCACTACTCGTCTACGGTTTCCAACCCTTCGCTTGCAGCTCAGCGGCGACTTTCTTGGCGACTGCGAAGTTAAAAAACCTATCGAGCGGCGGCGCCTCTTTAACCCCCGCACCTTTGAGCACGGCATCCAGCGCTTTGCGTTGCGACGCCTCGGTCATCGTTCCGTCGGTGGTTAACGCCGGATGCGCGGCGTCGTAGCCTTTAGCAGCGAGGTCTTCTTTGATCTTGAGACTTTGGGTCAGAGCGCCGATAGCGCCGCCGCGCCGTTCTATGGCGTAGCGGAGGGCTTTCAGCGTCGCGCGAGTGAACTGCTCGACCATTTGCGGCTCGCTGCGCAGAAGATCCTCGCGCAGCACGATGCTGCCGGTGGGCGCGGTCATATCGGCCTTAGAAAGAGCGACGAGCTTCATGCATGCCGGCTTCCTGCGCCGAAAAATTCCATGGCAAAGGCATCAGCGTGGCATCGATAAATCCGGTGCTGAGCGCCATGAAGCGCGGCGCGCTATCGCCGGCCTGAATCAGCGTGTAATCCTCTGCCTGCTTCAAGGCCATGATTGCTCAACACTTCTCTTAGCAGTGTGTAACTTGCTTGATTGAGTCCGCCGACACCGATCTTTTTGCCCTTTAACTCCCTTATTTCGCGAATCTGCGGCCTGCCATAAAGCCAGAACAACGGCCGCTCAAAAGTCGTAAAGAGCACGCGCAGGTTAGCGCCACGAAGATTCGCCGTCATGGCGGCCGTCGGCACGCTCGTGAACGGCACTTCGCCGGACATCAATGCGAGATTGGCCAGGGTGCCGGTCATCTGAATGAGTTCGACATCCAAGCCTTCTTCTTTGAAAAAGCCGCGCTCTCGGGCGATGAAAAAAGCGATTTGAGTGATGTTGTAGCCGGGAATCGCGATGCGGATGGGTTTGGCGCTTGCGGGCGTATAGGAAAAGAGTACAGCCAAGATTGCGAGCGCGAGCTGGAACGACGATTTGAATGTCACCTGAAGGTTCCTTACGCAGCGCCAAAAAAGCGCAATGTGTTGTCGCAAAGCACCTTGCGCTTTTGGGTTTCCGACAAGTCGTGGCGTTCGAGGATCTCTTTCATCGCGTCGCCGCGACCCTCGTCGTGGGGAAAATCCGATGAAAAAAGAATCTGATCTTCGCCGAGCAAGGACATTTCTTGCGTCATCATGGCGTCGTCGGCTTCCGCGGCGACGAAGATGTGGCCCGATTTAAAATAATCATCGACGTCACGCGCGAGCAGTCCCTTGCTCGACGGCATGCGCCGTTTATTGAGGACGGCGTAGTGCTTTAACCTGCCCGCCATGTAGAAAATCCATTCGGCGCCGAATTCGAGAAAGCCGACTTTCAGATTGGGATATCGATCGAGCATGCCATGGCCGACGATGGCGACGAATGCGAGATTGGCCGGCAAAGCTTTGCTGATCATGTTGGAATCCAAAATATTCTCGCAGAGCTCGGTTAAGGGCGCGTAGCTCGAGCCCATGTGCACGCAGAGCGGCAAGCCGGAGCGCGCAAACTCGTCCCAAACCGGCGTGAAGCTCGAATGGCTCAGCATGCGGTCGCCGACGGTGCCGTAGACGACTGCCGCCGCGGCGCCGAGCTTTTGCATCTCTCCGATCGCTTCGCAGGCCTGGCGCGCGTCGCGCATGGGCAGAAGCCCGGCCCACTTGAGTCTTTCGGAATACGCGCGCGCATTGCCGGCCCATGTAGCGGTTGTAAGTGCGATAGAGCGCCGCTTCGTAGGCCGGTTCCTCGGTGATATTGGCGTAGAGCGTGCTCGGCATCAAAAACTGCATGTCGATGCCCAACTTGTCGAGAGTCGCCAGCCGTTCCGGCGGATTGGAAAGATCGAGGCAGCCGATCGGAATGGCGCCATGGGCCTTGTCGACGTTGGCGCGAGTGCCCAACTCTTCCATGACGATGCCGGGCGTGTTGGCGGCGTGGGATCCCGGGCCGAAAACATGCGGCTCCATTCTGCCCTCGATCAGCCAGCCGGTGTTCCAGCGGCCCAAATCTTTATCATCGATGATCCGCACCGCGCGCGGCCGGCGGCGGATGAAATCTTCCGGCAGGTCCTGCCACATGGCCGGACTCATGATCGCGTGGGCGTCGGCATCGCAGACTCGAAAACCATTCAACATTTCAACTCCTTGATGATTTCACTCTTGCTTATACGTGCCGGATCATGCGGAATCAATCTATGCCGGGAAAGAGCGCCTGTCATTCTTGCTTTTGCGCCGCTCGATCAGCTAACTTGGCGACAATCAATTCATCCCGGAGGAAACGATGAAGATTCTCAGCGAGACGATCATCAAGAGCAACAGCGGCAAGACTTTCGCGGTCAAGAAAGGCCAGGTCATTCGTGTCATCGGCGAGTCCACGGCCGATTACGTCGTGTTCAATTTGCACAACGTCAAAGAACGCTTCGACCAGGCGCGCACCAAAGTCGATCAGGGAAAAATTTTTGTGACGACGGGCGACGTGCTGATTTCCAAAATACAACAACGTCATGCAGACCATCGTCAAAGACACCTATCGCGGCACCCACGACATGGAGAAAGGGCATGTGCAGCACGTCTTTCTACAAGAAATGGGGCGATGAGATTTTCAAGATATACGGCGGCGTTTGGAAAAGATTGGGAAGAAAAAAGTCGTCGCGCCGAAGCACGGCTGCTGGGAAAATCTCGCCACGGCGCTCTGAAGCCCCACGGCGTGCCGAAAGAGGACGTGCCGAGCCCGCTCAATGTTTTTCAAACCATGGTGATCAACGCCAAGACCGGCAGCATGCGCTATTCGATGACGCGGCCGCGGCCGGGCGGCGACATGATGGATTTCCGCTGTGAGATGGACTGCCTGGTCGGGATTAGCGCTTGTCCGGAGGGTGGGCGGGGGAAGGATCTCAGGATCGTGATTTACAAGAACTAAAAGATCCTGTTCCAATTGTTCCAAACGTTCCAATAGTTCCAATGGTCTGGGGAAACGACTGGAACGATTTGGAACTACTGGAACACTTGGAACCGTTTTTATTTATATAAGCTTATCGATGAAGCCGCTCGACTCCAGCTCTTTTAAGAAACTGATGTCGGTGAAATCGGACGGCTTGGCTTGCGCGGCTTTGGGATTCTTAATCTTCAACTGGTCAAGGTAGAGCTGGATGCCGGGCTCGGTGGGATAGGGAACTTTGAGCGTCAGTTTGGCGACGATTTCGTTATAGGATTCTTCGACCGATTTTTCGTCTTTGATCGCGAGATATTTTTGCAAAATCTTTTGTGAACCCTTGGGATTGGTCAAATTGTAATGCACTGCCCTCGACGTACGCGCTGATGAAACGGCGCACCGTGTCGGGCTTTTTCTTGATGTAATCCCGCGTGGTAGCCACGCCGTTTTGCTGCCATTCGACGTCGAGCTTGGTGAAGTCCAGCAAGGGACGCATGCCGATTTCTTTGGCTTTTAAGAGTTTCCGGCGCCTGCAGGAGCGTCGCCTGCAGCGCGTTGGTCTGCATCGCGGCGAGGCGCGCAGGAATGATCCGGCTTGCACGTACGTCACGTCAGTCTCCTTTATGCCGAATCTGTTCAAGCACTGTGATGGCTGCGGCGTTGTCCGCGCTGCCGATGCGGCTCACGCCGAATTTCTTGCCTCTTAGGTCTTCCACGCGTTTGATCTCGTCGGTGACGAAAAGCACGTAAGGAAAGCGATTGGCGCCGCCGGCAACCGAGCACGGCGCCGGATCCTTGCAGGTTGCTGGTGACCACGGCGGAGGCGCCGGCGTGGACGATGGGAGTTTCGCCGGAGACCAGGGCGGTGACCGCGAGCGGCGCGCCGACGAGCAAGCACCAAGTCGACGTCGAGGCCATGCTTGGCGTAGAAGCCCAGTTCTTTGGCGGTCCAGATGGTGGCCTGCGTCGGCGCAATGACGGTGTAGGCGACGCGGAGTTTTTCCAGCGATCTGCGCGCTGACGAACGAATGGCCCATCGTCAGGACAAAGAGCAGGCAAACGAGCGAAACGAATTTTCGGAGAGAGTCGGCTTCTCATGACGATTCTCCTCTGCTTCGTCAGCTCTGCGGCAATGTGCTGCGTCGCAATACTCATGGATCGAATGGCGTGGCAGCCAATATCACATGCTTTTGCGTGCTGTGACAAAGCTCAGCACGGTGAGAATGGATCATCGACAGTGCCATTGCCAGAAGTTTCGATCATGATGCTAGTCGCCGCGCGCCACGGCATCAGGCGCCGATCCAAATACTGAATCAACGCCAGCAGGGCGACGGCGAGCAGCACGATCGTGAGAATCGTCGCGAACAGCGCGCTCGAATTAAACGACGCGCTGAAAGTCATGAGCATCGCGCCGAATCCGACGACAGCGAGAATCATTTCGCCGGTGACCATGCCGAGCACGGCGCGGCCCATGCCGAGGCGAATGCCGGCCATGATCATCGGCATGGCGGCGGGCAGAATCACTTTCAAAAACAATTCGCTCTCACGCGCGCCGAAGGATCGCGCCATCTCGGTCAAGGTCGGATCGACGTTGCGCACGCCGGCGGTGGTGTTGATCGCGATAATCACGAAGGCGAAGAGAAAAACGATCCAAACGCGCGAGTGGAGACCTAAACCGAAAGCGATCACTAAAAACGGAATGAACGAAATCATCGGCACGGCGAGCAGCGCGGTCATGTAAATGTCCAAGAAACGATTCGAGCCGCCGATAGCGGCCCATCAACAATCCGAGCGGCACGCCGAACAGCACCGAGATAAAAAATCCAAGAAAGAGAGCTTGCAGGCTTATGGCAAGCGCCCGGAAGAGCTGCCCGGTGACGAGCAGCTCCACCCAGACGGTCACGACTTTGGAAAGGGGCGGGAGCAGATGAGCGTTGCCCGTGCGCCCGGCGAACTCCCAGATCGCGGCGAGCGTGAGCAGCGAGATCACTCTCAGCGTGCCCGCCTTCATTGCTTTATTTGCGTCCGATCTTTTTGACGACTTTGTCCAACGGCCCGGTGTCGAAGGCTTGCTTGACACTTACGGCATCCTTCTTGAGCAGTCCGGACTCCTCGAAGAATTTGATGCTCGCTTCGCCGCGTTCCCGGCCGGCGCCGCCGTTGACGTCCCAGATGCGCAACTCTTTGTAAGCTCGCGGCGGTCGCTTCGACGAGCTCGGGCTTGGTTTCGGGCAGCAGCCGTAAAGCATTTTCTTTCACCGATGCCGGACGTTCTTCGGCGTTGCGATGGGCTCGGAGGATCGCTTCGAGCACGGTTTCAACCGTCGCGCTGTTCTTTTGCACGTAGTCGGCGCGGGCGAAATACATGGAACCGATCAGCTGAGGAAACGTTTTGGCATAGGAGATCAAGACGTGAAACTGGCCGGGCTTGGCCGTGAGGATATTCAACACGTCGCCGATCTCGGCCGGTGTCGCATCCAATTGGCCGCGCATCAAAGCTTCGGAGCGCACGTCCGAGCCCGGGATGATCATCCAGTTGGGCGTGATTTTATAGTGTTGCGCCATCCACTTGACCAGCGCTTCGGTCACCGTGATCGGCGCGTGGTAGCCGACCCGTTTGCCGTCCAGTTGTTTGACATCTTTGATGGATACCGGCGTGACGAGCTGCCATTCGTTGCGCACCTGCTCGGCGATGATACGAACATTCATGCCGCTCTCGACGGCTTTTACCACTGCGATGCCGGCGGCGGAGCCCATGTCGGCTTCGCCGGCAACGACGGCCTGAACGGCCAAGTCGGTTCTGGGAAAGAAGGTCGGCACGACTTCGATCCCCTGTTTCTTGAGCTGCTCCCAGGCGAGCAACGAGGGAATATCGCCCATGTCCGCCGACGAGGGATAAGCGAAGCGCACTTTCTTCTGCGCTTGTGCTTCTGTTGCCCAGGTGAAACCAACGGTGATGATTAAAAGCAACATCGATAATTTCGCGAGTGGATTGGTCATGAGCGTTTCTCCTCCGTCGAAATTTTCTAAATTGTTTTTGCGCCTCACCTCTGTCCCCCGTTTGGAGCGCGGACATTCTTGTCCGTGACTGAATGGCGGGTTAGAAAACCCGCCCTCCCTATTGGAGGATGAAGGAGGGGTGTTGCCTATTCGATAGCGATCTCTGCCTTCCAGCCGGTTAATCGGCGGTCCAGCCATTGCACCGCGCTCATGGTCAATAACGCGATGAGTAAAATCGTGAAAATTACGGCGAACAGCGAGTCGGTGGCGAAGGACGAGCCGTATTGCATGATCATGGCGCCGATGCCGGTGAGCGTGAGAAGCATTTCCGCCGTCACCATGCCCTTGACGGCGCGGCCTATGCCCAACCGTAACCCGGCCATGATCGCGGGCAAGGCCGCCGGCAGGATGATTTTGAAAAAGACTTCTCGTTCGCGAGCGCCGAAGGAACGCGCCATCTCGACGAGAACCGTGTCGACCTGCTTCACGCCGGTCATGGTGTTGATGATGATGACGAACACCGCGAAGAGAAAAACCACGGCGATGCGCGATTCGACGCCGAGACCGAACCACAGGATGAGCACCGGAACGAAGGCGGTAGTCGGCGCCGACATAAGAGCGTTGACATAAAGATCCAAAAAGTGCTCGACGGCGCGAAAACGTCCCATCAGCAGCCCGACGACGATCCCGAACAACGACGGCCAGGCTAAAGCCGATCGCCAGCGTGGTCAGGCTCATGCTCAAATTAGCCAGCAGTTTGCCGCTGCATGAAAAGCTTCCACCAGGCCGCGCCGATTTGCGATAAGGGCGGAATCAGCGTGGAATCCATCGCTCGTCCCGCGATTTCCCAGAGCACCGCGAGCGAGAGAAGAGACAGAACATGGGTGCCGAAGCGGCTATTCAACGATGGTTCTCCATCGCCTTTTTGAGACTCTCCCAAATGTAGTTGGTCAGCTCGACGAATTTGGCGTTGCGCCGCACTTCTTCGGAGACGCGCGGGCGCGCCAGCGGCACGTCGAGAATTTCCGCCACTCTTCCGGGCCGTGGCGTCATCACGACGACGCGATCGGAAAGATAGACCGCTTCATCCATGCTGTGGGTGATGAAAATCACCGTCTTGCGCTCGCGCTGCCACAGCTCCAAGAGTTCCTCCTGCAAGAGCTGGCGAGTCTGCGCGTCGACCGCGCCGAACGGTTCGTCCATCAGCAGGATCGAGGGATTGACCGCCAGCGCGCGGGCCAGTCCGGCGCGTTGCTGCATGCCGCCGGAGAGCTCGTGGGGATAATGATTTTCGAAATCGGCCAGACCGACGCGCTTCAGATAGTCGCGCGCGGTCTTTGCGCGTTCTTCTTTGGGCAATCGGCGCAGCTCGAGGCTGAACTCGACGTTGGCGAGCACGGTGCGCCAAGGCAGCAAAGCAAAAGACTTGAAATACCACGGCGCGGTCGGGGCCCGGCGCGGTGATCTGCTTGCCATCGATGAGGATCTTGCCGCTGTCGTACGGGATCAAGCCGTCGATCATTTTGAGCAAGCGTGGTTTTGCCGCAACCGCTTGGGCCGATGATGCTGATAAACTCGTTTTCGCGGATGGCAAGGCTGACGTCCGCCAGCGCCTTGATCTCCGTCGTGCTGCTCTTTGACGGTTTTGTGAAAACTTTTCGAGACCCCGCGGATCTCAACCACTCTGCGTTCGTTCAAAACGTTCAAGACGTCCAGATCCGAGACGACTTCGGACGGTTTGAACGTCTTGAACTGCTTGAACGTTTTGAACCACGTTCTCACGTTCCCGTGATGTCCTTGTCGTCTTTGCCCGGCTCGTACGGCCGCGTATCGCGCGCGAGATCGATGCGATTCAACACTTCGTCCGGTGCCTGGGCTTCTTTGGGAAAATGATACGGCGGCAGCGGTTTGGTCGCGTCGAAGATCAATTTGGTTTCCATCGGCCCTTTTTCCATGCGGTTGAAACCGTAGGCCGTCGGATTTAAATGCGAGCCGATGATATTGGGGATGATCACCAGATCCCGGTCCGCCTGGAAGCGCATTGCCAGCGCCCAGAGCACCTGGGTTTCGTTGAACACATCGACGTCGTCATCGACGACGATCACATGTTTGATGTTTGGATCGGTGACCAGGGCTCCGAGCGCGGCCTGTTTCGGTTCGCCTTCGGCTCTTTTCTTGACCGAGATATAACAATGCGAACGGGCGGCGCCGGAGATCGGCATGTTGACGCCGGTCGTGCTCGGCACGACTTCTTGGATGCGCTTGAGCAGGCTGCCCAATCTCGGCGCGGCGCCGATAATGTTGTGTTCGAAGTGGGCGCTATGGATGCACTGATAGATCGGATTTTTCCGCATGGTGATCGCCGTGACTTCGATGTAGGGCTGCTCGCCTTCTTTATAGTAGTAGTGCGGCCATTCGCCGAAGGGGCCTTCGTAGTGGCGCTTTTTCGGCGGCACGATGCCTTCGATGATGATCTCGGCGTCGGCCGGCACCATCAAATTCACCGTCTCGGCCTTTACGACGTCGCAACGGCTCGCCCAAAAATGCGCCGGCGATCTCCAATTCCGAGCCGACGCCGGCTTGCTTGCTGACCGCGGCCATATTCAATGCCGGATGATGGCCGATGGCGAGAGCGACTTCCATCGCTTCGTTATGATCTTCGTATTCGGCGCGGACATAATTGGCGTGATTGGCCGGGTTGACCATCAGGCCGAGCTGTCTTTTGCCTTGCTTCTGGTGCCGGTAGATGCCGACGTTGACCGCGCCTGTGCCGCGCTCTTTGCAAATCATCGCCGCGGCGTTGACGTAGGCGCCGGCGTCGCCTTCGTTGAGGGTGAGAACGGGCAAAAGATCGAGATCGGCGGCGTCGCCTTTGAGAATCACTTCTTTGCACGGCGCGTCTTTGGCGGAAATCTCTTTGACCGGAACCGGGTTGTGCTCGCGATGCGCCAGATCTTTCACCATCTGCGGCACCGAGGGCGAGCCCAAGGACAAGGCCAGCCGTTCGTAGGTGGCGCCGAGATTGATCACCAGGGGAATCTTCGAGCCTTTGATGTTCTTGAAAAAAACCAGGGGAAATTCGTTCTTTCGTTCGAACTTCTCGACGATGCCGCTGGCTTCGTAACGCGGATCAACTTCTTTATCGACGACCACCACGTCCTTGGGACGTTTTTCCAGGAGTTCATCTAAATAACTGCGAAAATCTTTGGGCATTGGGGTTACCTCCGGCTCAGGTTCGGTCGCTTTCTTTAGCACAAAGCGCCGGCACAACTGCACATGTCTATCCTATGCCGCATTCTCGCGTCGATGTCAAGCCGAGCATGTTGACTTGACAGCTCTCAGTCGTTCTTTTAACAGTGGACGGGGAAACAAGGATGCGAAAGCTGCCGGTAAAATGGGGCATCAGCCTGCCCAATCGCGGCGCGCTGTTTGGCCTCACCGATGTCGATGAGCTGATCGAAACCGCCGTGGTCGCCGAGCAGTCCGGCGTGTTCGAATCGGTCTGGTTCGGCGACAGTTTGATCCACAAGCCGCGCCTCGAAGCGATCACCATGCTGGCGGCAGTGGCGACGCATACCAAGAAAGTACGACTGGGCACGATTTGCATGGCTTCTTTCCCGGTGCGCCATCCGGTCTTGCTGGCCATTCAGTGGGCGTCGCTCGATCAAATTTCCAAAGGACGAGCGTTGCTCGGCGTCTGCATCGGCGGCGCGCACGAGGGCGAGCTCAGAGCTTTCGGCGTCAAGCGCGAGGAGCGGGTCGGGCGCATGAAAGAGGGGATCGAGTTGCTGCGCCAAATCTGGAGCGATCGCGAAGTGGCGCACCGCGGCAAATATTATACGTTGGAAGGCTGCAACATCGTCCCCAAACCGGTGCAGAAGCCGCCGCCGATCTGGATCGCCGTAAGTCCCGAGCGCGAGCAAGCCGGTGACCAAGTCGTCGATCAGGCGATGCGCCGGGTCGGCGCGCTTGGCCGACGGCTACATCACCATGGGAGTGACGGCGGAAGAGCTTGGCAAACGTTTAAAAGTCATCGAGCAAACCGCGAATGAAATCGGCAAAGACTTGTCCAATTTCGAAGTGGCTATTCACGGCATGGTCAACATCAACGACGACAAACAAGCGGCCTACGCGCAAGCGAAGGATTACTTCAACCATTATTACGGCCCGACCTATCCGCCGGAAAGCTTGATCAAAGTCTGGCTCGCGCACGGACCGCCGAAAGACTGCGCGCGACTGATTCAAGAGTGGATCGACATGGGCATCACCACGCCGGTACTGCGTTTTACCGCGAAGCGACCAACTGAATCAGGTGAAACGATTTATCGACGAAGTGTTGCCACTCTTGCGGTTGAAGTGACAGCGTGCAGGGTTGATAAAGATGACTGGAGATGCTTGGAGTGATCGGCAGTAACTGGAGTGTTCGGTTGTCGAATTCCGGAGCCCATCGAAGTATCTCCAATACTCCATCACTCCAAGAATTCTAGAGGTTGTCTCATGTTTGAAGATCTAAGAGGCTTTTTGACGCATCTGGAAAGTCAGAAGCAGCTGCTGCGGGTCAAGGACGAAGTCGGCGTCAAGTACGAGATCGCCGCCGGCATGCGCAAGACTTCGGACATCGAAGGCCCGGCGCTGCTGTTTGAGAATGTCAAAGGCTATCCCGGCTGGCGCGTGCTGGGCGGACTGTTCGCGACGCGAAAATTGGTCGCGCTCGGCCTCGGCGTGCCGCAAGAGCAGATGCTCGAACGCTACATGACTTTGGAAGACAAGCACATTCCACCTGAAATTGATTTCGAACGCGCCGTGCAAAGAAATCAAATGGACCGGCGACCAGGTCGATTTGTCCAAGCTGCCGATCGTCACGCACGCGGGCAAGGACTGCGGCGCCGTATGTCACGATTGGCGTGCAGGTCGGCAAGAGCCCCGACACCGGCATTCGCAATTTGTCGATTCACCGCATGCTGGTTCTGGGAAAGGACCGGCTGTCGCTATGGGCGCCGGCGGATCATCACTTGGGCCGCATGATCTTGATGGCCGAAGAGAAAAAGAAAGGTTTGGAAGTCGCCACCGCCGTCGGCGTCGATCCCGCCATCGTCGTCGGCTCGCAGGCGCAGAGTGCCGTTCGGCATAGACGAGTTTCATATTGCCGGGGCGTTGCGCGGCGCGCCGGTGAAACTGACGAAATGCGAAACCATCGACGTCGAAGTGCCGGCGTTTGCCGAAGTCGTCATCGAAGGCGTGACGATCCCCGGCGAGCGCGTCGCCGACGGACCTTACGGCGAATATCCCGGCTGCTACAGCGAAGCCAAGCAAGCGCCGGTGCTCAAAGTCACGGCGATCACGATGCGCAATAATCCGATCTGGCAGACCGCGCTCACCGGCATGCCGGTAACGGAAAATCACACGCTGATCGAATACGGCAATGCCGCGGTGGTTTACCGTGAAGTGAAAAAGATCGTGCCCGAAGTGCGCGGCGTCAATATGACTCCGGGCGGCACGTTCCGCCATCACGTCGTGGTGTCGATCAAAAAGCGCGCCGAGAACGAAGGCCGCAACGTGATTCTGGCCCTGCTTTCCATGGGCATCGGCCTCAAGCAAGTGATCGTCGTCGACGACGACATCGATCCGTTCGATCCGATGCAGGTCGATTGGGCGATGGCGACGCGCTTTCAGGCGGACAAGGACGCGATCATCATTCCAAATCTCGCCTGCTCCACTCTGGATCCTTCTTGTCCCGAAGCGCGGGTGACCGCCGGTTTGGGCATCGACGCGACTGCGCCGATGAAAGACCACTGGCGCTTCGAAAAAGTGGAAATTCCCGGCATCGACAAGGTGAAATACATCTAATGTCGCCTTTGAGAAGTACTCGCGTTCGCTGCAACTCGATCGTCATTCCCGCGCAGGCGGGAATCCAGCGGTTCGAAGTCCTGGATTCCGGCTCGCGCTAGCTAACGCCAGCTTGGCCGGAATGACGTTTGAATTCATCCGTGAATTTAGCGGGCATCACACCAGGCAGCGATGAAAAATTTCGATTATCTCGAACCGACGACCGTGGCAGAGGCTTGCGCGCTGCTCAAGCAGCATGGCGGCGATGCCAAGGTTTTTGCCGGCGGCGCGCATCATGACGATTCTCATGAAGCAGGGGCTGTATCAGCCCAAAGCGCTGGTCAACATCAAAAAAATTCGCCGAGCTAAAAGGCATTTCGTTCGACGCCAAAGAAGGGTTTGATCATTGGCGCGTTGGTAACCCATCGCGAACTCGAAACTTCAACACTGGTCAAAGAAAAACTTCCGGTGCTTTGCGAAGCGGAAAGGGAAGTCGCCAACATCCGGGTGCGCAATATGGGCACGGTCGGTGGCAATCTCGCTTCCGGCGAGCCGCTGACCGATTTGTCGCAAATATTTATTGCGCTCGACGCCAAGTTGAAAATCTCCGGGCCGAGCGGCCAGCGCAGTCTGCCCGTCGAAGAATTGTTCGTCGACTTTTATACGACGAGTTTGGCGGAAGACGAAATCATTACACAAGTGGTAGTCCCGCCGCTGCCGGCGAAATCCGGCATCGAATACATCCGTTTTTCGAGCAGCTCGGTCGTCGACAAGCCGTGCGCGGGCGTCGCCGTGCGGCTCACATTGGATAAAGAAGCTGTTCAAATTGCCCGCATCGTCCTCGGCTGTGTCGGCCCGACGCCGGTGCGCGCGCGCAAAGCCGAACTGCTTGATCACCGGTAAGAAACTTACAGCGGAAGTCGTCGCCGAGGCTGGTGCGATCGCATCACAAGAGTGCAGTCCGACCAGCGATCTGCGTGGCTCCGAACAATACAAGCGCGCCATCGTCGGCACATTAGTAAAGCGCGCGTTGACCGCGGCCTATGACAAAGCGCTCGTGGCGTGATCGCACGAGAGAGAAAATTTCGCATGGAATCCATTGATTGTGATTTGCGACTCCGAATATTCCTTTCCCCTTGACGGGGAAAGGCTAGGATAGGGGTGACGAGCTGTAGCGAGGCGCGTGATGCGCACCCCCTTTAACTCTCCTCCGTCGAGGGGAGAGTATCGGATGCGATGCCGGATTGTGACGCGGCATCAGTTCCTCGGTGGTTTTACAGCGGAATAGGAAAATGAAACGAAAAACGATTTCGCTGAAAATTAACGGCCATGAGCGTGAACGTCGACGTCGAAGCGCGCACGACGCTGCTCGACATGGTGCGTGAACAGCTTGGCCTTACCGGAGCAAAGCTCGGTTGTGATATTCAAGTCTGCGGCGCATGCACTTTGCTGCTCGATGGCAAACCCGTGAGTGCTTGCTCGGTCTTGGCGGTGGATGCGGACGGCTGCGATATTTTGACGATCGAGGGCTTGGGCAAGAAGGAGTCCTTGCATCCGCTTCAGGAAGCGTTCATGGAGTTCGGCGCGCTGCAGTGCGGCTACTGCACGTCCGGCTTTATTCTCACGGCGAAAGCGTTGCTCGATGAATGTCCGCAGCCTTCGGATGAGCAGATTCGCGACTACCTGGCCGGAAATTTTTGCCGCTGCGGTTGCTATCAAGAGATCGTCCAAGCGGTGAAGAACGCCGCGGGGAGTTGAGTCGATGGATGCTATGCCAATCGGCAAATCGGTGCGCCGGCTCGATTACGAAACCAAAGTGACCGGCGGGGCGCGTTATCTTGCCGACATGAGCGTTCCCGGCATGTGTCACGGCAAGATCCTGCGCAGCCCGTACGCGCACGCGCGCATCAAGCGCATCGATGTTTCCAAAGCTCTAAAAGTTGCCGGCGTGATGGCGGTGTTGACCCGCGACGATATTCTTGCACGACGAAGGTATCGAGCCCTACTACGGGCCGGTGTTCAAAGATCAAACGATTGTCGCCGTGGAAAAAGTGCGCCACGTCGGCGACCCGGTGGCTGCGGTTGCCGCTTTGACTGCCGATGCGGCGGAAGAGGCGCTGGGTTTGATCGAGGTCGACTACGAAGAGCTGCCGGCGGTGCTCGATGTTCACGAGTCCTTGAAACCGGGCGCGACCTTGGTGCACGACTCGATCAAATTGCCGGCATCGGGTTTTGCCGATCTCGCCGAAATCAAGCCGGTGGAAGGCACCAACATCTGCACCCACTTCAAACTCAATCGCGGCGATATCGGAAGAGGCTTTCACCGAAGCCGACCAAATCTTCGAAGATACCTTCACGTTACCGGCGACGCAGCATTGTTTTTTAGAAACTCATGCCTGCATCGCGTCGGTGGAGCCGGGCGGGCGCATCACGGTGTGGGCGACGACGCAAAATCCTTTTGTCGTGCGCACGCAGCTCGCCAATATTTTCAAAGTGCCGGTGTCGAAAGTGCGCGTGATCGTGCCCTATCTCGGCGGCGGCTACGGCGGCAAAGTTTATCCCAAGGTCGAACCGATCACGGTTGCACTGGCGCAAAAGGCCGGACGGCCGGTGCGCGTCGTGCTGTCGCGCGAAGAAGTCTTCTACACGATCACCAAACACGCGGCGGTGATTCGCATGAAGACCGGCGTGAAAAACGACGGCACGCTGGTGGCGCGCGAGTGCGAGATCCATCTCGACACCGGCGCCTATGCCGAAATCGGGCCGCGGGTGGCGAAGAAGTCCGGATACACGGCGGCGGGGCCGTATCGCATTCCCAATCTGAAAATCGACTCCTATTCCGTCTACACCAACAAACCGCCGGCGGGCGCCTTTCGCGGCTTCGGCGTGTCGCAGTCGGCCTGGGCGGTGGAGTCGCAGATGGATATCATTGCGGCTGCGCTGAAGATGGATCCGCTAGAGCTGCGCTTGAAGAACGGTTACGTCGACGGCGACCGCTTCGTTACCGAAGAAAAACTTACTGGCGTCGGTCTTGAGCAATGTCTTAACGAAGTCGCGAAGTCGATCGGATGGGAGGAAAAAAAGTTCAAAGGTTCAAACGTTCAAAAGTTCAATGGCGGAAACATAAAACGTGGCAAGGGGCTCGCCTGCATGATCAAAGCGACGATCACGCCGTCGATTTCCTGCGCGGTGGTGAAGCTCAACGAGGACGCCAGCTTATCTATATATACCGGTACCGTGGAGATGGGGCAGGGCTCGGAGACCGTGATGGCGCAAATCGCGGGGCAGGAGTTGGGGATTCCGCTGTCGCAGGTTCAAGTGCTCGGCGTCGATACCGACGTGGTGCCGTATGATCTGACCACGTCATCGAGTCGATCGACTTTTCACATGGGCAAAGCCGTGCAGCTCGCGGCGCAGCACATCCTGCAACAGCTCAAGGAAACCGTGGCGAAAGAATACGGCGTGCCGGAGGATAAAATCAGCTTTGCCGACGGCAAAATTCGTCTGCCCGAAACCCAGCTCGATTACGCCGAAGTCATGTTCAAGCGTTTCGGCATGCAAGGCGGCACGCTGATCGGCGAAGGGCAGGTGAAGACCTCGACCAAGGATGAATACGGTGAGAAAAGCACTTCGTCGTTTTGGTTTCTTGCTGCGGGAGCGGCGGAAGTCGAAGTCGACATCGACACCGGCAAGTTCAAGCTGATCAAGTATGCTACCGCCGTGGACGTCGGCAAGGCCCTCAACCCGCTCGGCTGTCGCCAACAGCTTGCCGGCGCGGCGATCACCGGCATCGGCCAGGCGATGTTTGAAGAGATCGCTTACGATAACGGCCAACTGATCAATCCCAATCTGGTCGATTACGTCTTGCCCTCGCTGGGCGATATGCCCACGGTCATCGATTCGATCGCCATCGAGATCCCGCACAGGAACGGCCCGTTCGGCGCCAAAGGCATCGGTGAGAGCGCGCTTATTCCGGTCGCACCGGCGATTGCCAATGCAATCTTCGACGCGGTCGGCGTGCGCATTAAAGACTTGCCGATCAAGGCGGAAAAGATTTATCTTGGCTTGGAACGGTTGAGATCCTAGGTTGAAATCATGTTCCTGAGAAAGACATTTACGGCTCGATTCAGCAACGCGTCTCTGCTGTCTTTTATGGCGTTGCTCTTGGTTGCATGCAATTCGGAAATCTTAGAGCGACAAGCGGAGCAGCTGCGCCAACAAGAGATCGAGATCGGCCGCCAGCGCAAAGAACTGGAGGCGTTAGCGGCCGGCAAACAAGTTCAGGATCAGAAACAGCAAGATTGCAGCCGCGCCTTTCGCGACTATTTCGACAAAGCCCAGTTATCGACCCATCGCGAGCAGACGATCGATCTCTATAATCAAGGCCTGGCGATCTGCCCGGATGACGATGTCGCGCATTACGAATTGGGCAGAGCTTTGGCTGATGCGGGCCGCTCCGCGCAAGCCGAAAAAGAATTCGAAACCGCCCTCAGGATCAATCCAGACTTTGCCGACGCTAGAAGGCAATTGGAAAACGTGCGCAAAAACCGCTGACGCCTTCGCCGTTTCATCGTCGAAGTTCATCTGTCAGAGGAGTATGATCGAGAATGTCAGTGGGCTTCGTAGTTCTCGGAGATTCTATAGGTCGAGCTTAGATAAAATATCCAGCAGATAAACGATGATTTCGCTGCGCCAGGTTTTACCGAAGAACACTTTGACGGCCTCGGCCTTTGCTGGTGTATAATGCCGATATCATTCAAGATATCTTGATCTCGTTTAAGAGCTGCCGGGTTTGATCAAAATACGGTAAGGCATGGTAATCGAGCGAACATTTGGTCGTCGATCGCAACATTAGTCGCGTCATTGTCCGGTTTTTGCTTTCGCCTAACAAAAACCATATATTCGTCGGGCGCCTGATCTAGGGAGGAAAAGTATGACCCTGTGGAAAGTTGGTCCGCTTGTTTGCGTTATGGCCTGCGCTGTTGCGCTAGAAGGCTTCCCGGGGTTACTCCAAGCGGCGGAGATTCAAATGCAGGTCCAGGCGACTCCGCCGGCGCCAGGATCGCTCTCGCCCACAGGCAAGCTGCTCACGATTGAAGACGCGGTCCGTATCGGCTTGGACAATCACCCGAGAATCAGATCGGCCAGCGAAAGGATCGGCTCCCAACAAGCGATCCTTGGCCAGCAAACCGCAGCGTATTACCCGACAATCAGTCTCAGCAATCAATACCGGACGAGTCAGAGCAGTACCAACGGCGGCAATGATCATGCGGCGGATTCCTTTTCTAGCCAGGCGAGCTTCAACTTGACGCTCTACAATTTTGGCAAGCGCGAAGGCAACGTCCAGGCTGCGCGGGAAACCTTGGATGCGACCAAACAAGATTACGGGACGACGACTCAGGACACCGTTCTTTCGATCAAACAGTCCTATTATATTTACTTGGCGTCGCAGGCCCTGGTCAAAGTGCGGCAAGATACGGTGCGGAACCGCGAGCTGCTGGTACGGCAGGCGCGAGGATTTTATGAAGTCGGCACGCGAGCGCGAATCGACGTGGCGCGCGCCGAGGCAAATCTCTACACCGCGCGCGCCGATTTGATCGCAGCCGAGAACGGCGTGAAGATTGCGTGGGTAACGCTGCGAAACGCCATGGGATCGCCGCGCTTGCCGGAACAACCGGTGGCTGAGGATTCGCCTGAAGTGGAATTATCGATGAATCTCGCCGGTGCCAGGAACGCCGCGTTTGAGGCACGCACGGAATTGAAAAGCTTTGACGCGCAAAGGCGCGCCTCCGATCAACTCATCGCCGTGGCGCGGCGCGGCCATTTGCCCGATATTATCTTCGATTCCAGTTATGGCCGGCGCCATGTCAGCGACCAGACGGGTCTGAATACCTTTCCCCTTCAACCCACCTGGTCGGTGCAATTGAGTTTCAATATTCCGATCTTCGACGGGTTTCGCACCACCAACCGGGTCGAGGAAACTCTGCACAACTATTATAATGTCAAGGCGCAGGAAGAGGACCGCCGCCAGTTGATTGCGCTGGAGGTCGAGCAAAGCTACTTGCGAGTCGTGGAAACTCAAGAGCGAATCCTGGCTACTGACTCAGCGGCCAAGGCGGCGAAGGAGAACCTCGATCTCGCGCAAGGGCGTTATCAGGTCGGGGTCGGATCGATCATCGAAGTGACCGATGCGGAGACTCTTTACACTGACGCGCAAACGACCTATATACGCACAGTTTATGACTACAAAATCGCCGACGCCCAGCTCGCCAGAGCGATGGGCGACAACCGGGTAGGAGTGCTCAAGCCGGGGTCGATCAAATAGGCCGTGTGCCCAGAAAGGGGTTAAATAGAAGCACCTATGAAGCGTTCTCTCTGGATCGTCGCATTTCTAGTCGTCGTTGGCGGCTTTGCCGGTTTTCAACAGTATCAATCTTGGTCGCTCAACAAACCTCAAGATAACTCACAAGCGCCGGCCGAACGGGGTGGCGGTCAAGGCCGCTCAGCCGGTGGCCAGGGGCAGGGCCGAGGCGGCGGAAGGTCGCGCGGCGAGGCGGTCCCGGTGGTAGTGGCCACCGCCGTCCAAAAGGCTGTTCCGGTACAGATCCGCGCCGTCGGGAACGTCGAACCTTACGCTACCGTTTCAATTAAGAGCCAAGTAACTGGAGTGCTTCAAAAGGCGCATTTTAAGGAAGGCCAGGACGTCAAAAGCGGGCAACTGCTTTTCACCGTCGATCCGCGCCCGCTCGAAGCGGCGCTCAAACAGGCTGAAGCGGCATTGGCGCGCGATAGTGCCCAGGTAAGGAATCTGCGCGAACAAGTACGGCGCTATGCTGATCTGGTCGAAAAACAGTACGTCTCGCGCGAGCAATACGATCAAATCAAAGCCAACGCCGATGCCGCGGAAGCGGTGGTAGAGGCGGACAAAGCCGCCGTCGACAACGCCAAAGTTCAGCTTAGTTACTGTTACATCTATTCACCGGTTAATGGTCGAGTCGGCAGCTTATTGATCAACGAAGGAAACTTGATTCGGCTTAATGACGGCGCGCCGTTGGTCGTGATCAATCAAATTAACCCGATCAATGTAACCTTCGCCGTACCCGAACAGCATTTGGCTGATCTCAAACGGCATATGGCAAGCGGGCAGTTAAAGGCCGATGCGCGATTCCAATCCGATGAAGGCCGGCCTGAGCAAGGCATCTTGGCCTTTGTCGATAACGCCGTCGACCGCTCTACCGGCACGGTCAAGCTGAAAGCCGAGTTTAGCAACCAGGAAAGACGGCTTTGGCCCGGTCAGTTTGTCAACGTCGCGCTGACGTTGGCGACGCAAGCGGATGCGGTAGTCATTCCCGCCGAAGCGGTCCAAGTCGGCCAGGACGGCCAGCATGTTTTTGTCGTCAAAGAAGATAAGCGCGTTGAAATTAGACCGGTGACGATTGGCACCACGAGCGAAGGCATCGCCATCATTACCAAAGGCCTGGCGGTCGGCGAACAAGTCGTACGTGAAGGCCAGTTTCTGCTCGGCCCGGAATCGCGCGTGGACATCAAGAATCCGACCGGCGTGACGGCGGAAACCGCCGCAGAGGGGAAGAAGGGGCGCGCGATAAAGGCAAGCGAGATAAAACTAAGGCGGAAGAAAAAAGAGGTGCATCATGAACATCTCCGGACTGTTCATACGCCGGCCGGTAACCACCACGCTCGTCATGATCGGGATTCTGATCTTCGGTGCCTTGGGCTACAAGTCGCTGCCGGTAAGCGACCTTCCCACGGTCGATTTTCCGACCATTACCGTCAATGCCAATCTGCCTGGCGCCAGCCCTGAAACCATGGCGTCCGGAGTGGCGACGCCGCTAGAGAAGAATTTCTCTACCATCGCCGGTCTCGATTCCATGAGTTCGACCAGCAGTTTGGGACGGACTCAAATCACGCTGCAATTTACCTTGAGCCGAAACGTCGATGCCGCGGCGCAAGATGTTCAAGCGATGATTGCGCGTTCGGCGCGCGATCTGCCGCCCAATATGCCGAGCCCGCCGTCCTATCGAAAGGTCAATCCGGCGAACAATTCCATCCTGCTCTTGGCGCTGACTTCGCCGACGCTGCCGTTGTCGACCGTCGATGAATTTGCCCAGACGATCTTGGCCCAGCGCATCTCAATGGTGAATGGCGTCGCCCAGGTCGATGTGATCGGCTCGCAAAAATACGCGGTTCGGATTCAGCTCGATCCTAACCAGTTGGCGGCCCGGCAGGTGGGCATCGATGATGTGGTCGCGGCAGTGCTCCGCGGCAATGTCGACTTGCCCGTGGGAACATTGAATGCGCCCACGCGCGCTTACACTTTAGTTTCAGACGCGCAACTCACCAACGCGGAAGGTTATCGGCCGATGGTCGTCACCTATCGCAACGGCGGGGCGGTGCGCATTCAAGACATCGGCACGGCGATCGATAGTGTCGAGAACACCAGAGTTGGCAGCTGGTTTAACGGTAAAAAGGCCGTCATCCTGGGAATACAGCGGCAACCGGGCGCCAACGTCGTTGAAGTCGTCGATGCCGTCAAGGATATTTTGCCGGGTCTGCGCGCGCAAATTCCTCAGTCCATCAAGTTGGAGCTGTTTTTCGACCGCACCGCAGTCGATTCGGGAATCCGTGCATGACGTGCAATTGACCATGATTGGAACGGTCGTTCTGGTCGTCCTGGTGATTTTCCTGTTCCTGCGCAATGTGTCCGCCACGATCATTCCCAGCTTGGCCCTGCCCATGTCGATCATCGGCACGTTTGCCGTGATGTATCTGCTCGATTACAGCCTGGACAATCTGTCGCTGATGGCGCTGACCCTGGCAGTTGGTTTCGTGGTGGACGACGCCATCGTCGTTCTCGAAAATATCGTCCGCCATATGGAGCTGGGAGAGAAACCCTACGAAGCCGCGGTCAAAGGCGCCCAGGAAATCGGCTTTACCATCGTCACGATGACGATTTCGCTGGTGAGCGTTTTTATCCCGGTGCTGTTTATGAGCGGCATGCTCGGCCGGATACTGCGGGAATTCTCCGTCACGATCTGCGTCGCGATTCTGGTTTCGGGGTTCATCTCGTTAAGCCTCACTCCCATGCTTGCCAGCCGCTATCTCCGTCCGCAGCACAATCAGAAGCATGGTTGGTTGTATCATTTCCTCGGCCGCGGTTTGGACGCGATGAATAAAGCCTATGAGGTGACTCTGGCGTGGGTGATGCGCCATCACGTCACGACCATGGTGGCCTCGGCTGCTTGTATTGGTTGCGACGCGTTTACATGTTCGGCTTGGTGCCCAAGGGATTTATTCCGAGCGAAGATACCGGCCAAGTGCTGATCAACACCGAAGGGGCGCAAGGTGTTTCCTATGAAAACATGGTGCAGTACCAGCAGCAGCTGGCCGCCATCGTCGCCAAAGACCCCAACGTCGAGGCTTACTTCTCCAGCGTCGGAGTCGGTGGCGTCGGCTTGACCGGCAACACCGGCCGTATCTTTATGAAACTCAAACCACGCTCAGAGCGGCCAGTGGTCTGCTCCCAAACGTCTTGGATTAAATCCTGCCAGCCCCTCAATGCGGATCAGCTGATTCGAGAATTACGCCCAAAGCTGGCACGGGTCCCGGGTATTCGAGTTTCGTTGCAGAACCCGCCGGTGATCCGCGTCGGCGGACGACTCAGCCGCAGTCTTTACCAGTTTACCCTGCAAAGTCCGGACGCAGTGGAACTTTACCGTAGCGCGGCATTATTCGAAGAGAAAATCAGAGCGCTGCCCGATTTCCTCGACGTGGGCAGCGATTTGCAGCTGAAAAATCCTCAGTTGCAGGTCGTGATTGACCGCGACAAGATGGCGACGATGGGAATCACGGCTCAAGGAATATCGCCGCGGCAAGTCGAAGAAGCTTTCTGGAACGCTTATGCGACGCGGCAAATCTCGACGATCAATACGCCCAACAACCAATACCAGGTGATTTTGGAGCTAGATCCAAAGTTTCAAAACGATCCCTCGGCGCTATCGATGCTCTATATACGCTCGACCACCGGCCAAGCCGCGACGGCCCAGCCGATGGTACCGCTAGGGACGCTGGCGACTCTCAAGTATACCGCCGGGCCGCTAACGGTTAATCACTCGGGCCAGCTTCCTTCGGTAACACTGTCTTTCAATTTGCGTGAGGGAGTGTCGTTGGGAGGTGCGGTGGAGACGATTAACAAGTTGGCGCGCGATACTCTGCCAGGCACGGTCAGCACGACTTTCCAAGGCACGGCTCAGGAATTTCAGTCGTCTCTCAAGAGCCTGTGGGTTCTCCTAGCTCTCGCGGTGTTTGTCGTCTATTTGGTCCTGGGAATTCTGTACGAGAGCTTTATCCATCCGCTAACGATCCTTTCCGGTCTACCGTCCGCCGGACTCGGCGCTTTGATCGCACTTTATCTATTCAATATGGATCTGAGCATTTATGCCTTTGTCGGTTTGATCATGCTGATCGGTATCGTCAAAAAGAACGCGATCATGATGATCGACTTCGCGCTCGACAGACAGCGCAATGAAAATATGGCTCCTGCGGAGGCCATCTACCAAGGCGCCCTGGTGCGGTTTCGGCCGATCATGATGACGACCATGGCCGCGATCATGGGCGCGGTGCCGATTGCCATCGGTTGGGGCGCCGGCGCCGAGGCGCGCCAGCCTCTAGGTATCGCAGTGGTCGGCGGGTTGATCATTTCGCAACTCTTGACGCTGTATATTACCCCGGTGGTCTATCTCTACATGGAAAAGGGCCAAGCGCTCATGGTATCGCTGCCCGCGCGCATGCGCGGTCGGGCTGTGGGCGGCGCTGCTGCGCCTGAGGGATCGGCGCTCGGCGCGGAGCTAAGCATCGACAATCCGGCGCCGCAGAAGATTCGATAGATTTTATTCTCAACTCGCGATTTGTTTAAGTCGGGCCATCGTCTAATTTTGGGCGATGGCCCTCGTTTTTCGGCCGGACGTTGGAGTTTTTGCGTGCTCCTTCGATCTGTCATTTCGCCGTGGGACCAAGATTCTCTTCTCGGATCAAGATCCACGGCGCCACTCCGATGAAGCGTTGGCTCAAGTTGGCTGCTCTCCCCATCATCGTCTCTATTGGCATTGGGTATATCTATCGCGGCCGCCCGGAAGGTTTGCCGGTTTGGCTTGGCGGAGAGAAAGTGATCGCCGTGCGCGCGACCCAGGTACGAAAGCTGGTCGGTCCGCAACGTGTAGAGATGAAAGGTCTGCTCGCGCCCGTGAGGCAGCAAGATATCGTTGCGCCGTTCGCCGGTAGGATTAGCGAAATACGCTTCAAGAGCGGCGATGCGGTTCGCGCGGGCGCCATCGTCGCGATCATTCAGTCGAATGCATTGGCTCAACGTGGTGTTGAGCTAGAAGCGACGATCGGCGCCGCACGCAAAGAAACCGAAGCAAAAGAGGAACAGCTCCGATCCGTGGAATCTTTTGCCGCAAAAATGCGTGCTTTATACGAACGAGATTTGATTGCGCGCCGGGAACTCGAGGAAGCTCAAAGCGCGGTCGACGCCGCGCGCGCCCAACTTGATTTTGTCCGGGCTCAACTGGCGCAGCAAGAAGCGATGCTGGCGCAGCTTCGCACGGTACAGGGATTGAGTCGCTTATCGGCCCCATTCAGCGGGGTTGTCAGCCGCCTCCTCGCGAAGGCTGGCGCGACGGTTGCCGAATCGACGCCGATTGTCACCGTCGCCGATGTTTCTACGCTGAGCCTGGCCGCCCGAATAGTTGGATTGAGCGCCGGTGCGATCCGAGCCGGCTTGCCGGCTGAAGTTTTCAACGCCGATCTGCCCGGCCACACATGGTCGGGGACAGTGGTGCGTATTGATGAAGTGAAGGGCGACGCGACACCGAGCTTTGAAGTGGAGATTCAAATCAGCGCGCCGACACATCTTGCTCGGGGGATGACGGTCGAAGCGGCGGTCCTTTATGAAAACCAACCTGCTGCTTTAGGGCTACCGCGATCCTCAGTCTTGTCGATGAAGGGGAAACACTTTGTGTACAAAATTAAGGGTGGAAAGGCGTGGCTTCGAGAGGTCACGCTGGGTGTAGAACAAGGGAACGAGGTCGAAATCAAAACCGGACTCGCCGATGGTGACATCGTCGTGAACGATCCGCCGGCGAACATGGATTCCGGTCGCCGTGTCAAACCATTAATAGCGCTTGAATCCTGATCGACAAATAGCTTTTGTTGCTTGACGTGGCGGTAACAGCTACGGGTCTCTGGAATCGATTGCGCTTCCTACCATTGAAATGGATTGAGGGCTTTGCTCACGCTCTCCATATCTTGGCGAATCTGTTCAAACGCGCCCTTGGGCTGGTCGTCTTGGCCTAATCCCGTTTTCTTTGTTTCAGCTGATTTTGCTGCCGCTGTCGATTGCGGTTGAACCGGTCCCTTCACGAGAACGCGGTTGGGCGGTTCCTTAGAAATCTCCGCACTGTCGGTATCTCCATCGGTTGTTTTCGTTTCCTGCTCACCGACTTTCTCCTGGGATTTCGTCTCTGCGGGATTCAGGAAGAGCGGACCTTTTTCCAGCGCAACCTTAGGTTCCAACTCGACAGTTTTTGTCTGCGGCCTCTGCGCCGCAGCGGCCTTGATCTCTTCCGTCGTCGGAGGCGGCTCGAATTTCGACGCCTCGACGCCCTGAGCCTTGAGCTTCTGATCAATACTGCTGAGGATGCCGCTGCTCTGGACATCGGTCGACGCGCGAGTCTGCTGCTGGCTTTCTCTTGCTTTGGCGATGGCCGCTTGAGTTGCCGCGGTATCCCGGAACGCAGCTGCCGCTTCCGGCGGCGCCGGCATTTCGTCGACACTCTTGCCGTCCTTCTTTAGATTGCTATCGATGGAACTCAAGAGCACCGTGGTATCCGTCTTGGCGCACGGGTTTGGCCACGGGGTCGCTCTTGGGCAAATCTGCCGTGGGCGGTTTCAGCGCTGCCTGCCGAGTCGAAGAGTCGATACCTTTTTGATTGAGTGATTCGTCGATCTGACTTACAAGCCCCGTCGAACTGGCGTCGCCAACCTTCGCGCTACTCTTGTTGTCCTTGCTGCCGAACGGCCACAGCGAAGCGAGAAATCCTTCCGACTCGGCCTTCTTTTTTTCTTCGTTGCGCTTCGCTAGAAGCTCCACTGCGCTGTCGGGCTTCTTCTCGTCTTTGTTGTTGCTTGAGGATGAAAATGGATTCAGTTTTTCCGAGACACGAGTTAAAAATCCTTTTTCCGCGCCCGGCTCCTCGAAAACTACTTCTTTCTTTTGCACTAGGTTTAGGTCTCTCAACTTAGCAAGGGCTGGATCTTCTTTGACCTCGGGCGTTGCGCCACCGGCAGGACGGCGATCGCGCATTAATAACAGAGCCATGGGGTCGCGTTTTTCCTTTTCCACCTGGGCCAATTGGGTTTTGGCCTCCACGGCAAATTTGCTCTGTGGGTAGTGCTGGATCAATGCTTCGTAGGCCAGTGTCGCGCGAATGGCATTTTTCTCATTGCGGTAACTCTCGCCTAAAAAGAACACGCTCTTGACCGCTGTCGGCGTGTCTTTGTACTTGCGAACAATCTCTTCGAAACGATCCCGCGCCGCCGGATACTTTTCCTGCTGGTAATAAAAATAGGCTATGTTGAACTCATGCTCGGCGAGATACTCGAGGCACTTTGCCAACTTCTCTTGCGCTTCCGCCGCCTGGGGCGATTTCGGATAATTGGCGATGATGCTCTCGAAATAACCTTTGGCGATCTCAGTGGTCTTCTGGTCGCGATCTGTCGCCGTGAATTGATTGAAGTGAGATTGTCCGAGCCGCAAGATCACCAGCGGAATGTTTTCGTTGGTCGGGTGGAGAGTTTGAAATTCTTTAAAAGCGGTAATCGCTTCCGGATACTGCTCGTTGAAATAGTAGGCTTCAGCGATCTTGAATTCGGTCTGCGCGATCAGCGGACTGAAAGGATGATCCGATCTGAGTTTGGAAAAATTATCGATAGCGCGCACATATTTTTTATCGTTGAAGGCGCGTAGACCCTCATCATAAAGCGCCTCAGCGCTGGGATCGGCTTTCATGCTGCTGCCGCCCCACGGCATGGACGGGAGCGAACAACCCGCGGCACAAAGCAGCAGAAATAGGAGAGCGATTTTGAATGATGATTTCATACGGCTCCTCTGAGAAACGACTGTCGGATCATTTTACACAGCGGCATTTTCCAGTCAAGGTTAGACAACGAATGAATATTTGGTCCCGCAATTGGCCGATCTTACTGCTAGAACAATGGGTGCTCACTTGGCTTCGAATTCATATTCGGCGCTCACCCCACATTCAGTTTGGCTGCGTCGTACGTCGCGAGGAAGCAGCGTCCGAAAAGTTAATTTGCCGAAAGTATCTTTAGCGCTATTTCAGTGTGATTCGCACGCAACACAAACGGCCACACGGGGGGAAAAGCCAAGTAGGCCGTGGTTTCGAGAAACGAGTAAACTGGATCGCCCGGAGGACCTTTGTCGTCGTGGATGATGACTTTGTAATCGCCTGGCGGCAGGTCCGGAATTTTGAATTGAAGTACTTTGTCCTCGATCCATACGAGCTCTTCCCCCGGCACATCCTTGCGCGCCGCATCGGCCGCTAGTAATTTCAAGTCAGGCCAAGCCATCATGCGGTTGCCGATTTCCACGCGCGGCCAACCGACGAGATATTCCATCGATACGCTAACTATCGTGCCCGGCCGCCCTTCGAGCGGAGACATCTGCACGACTCGCGGCGCGCAAGCTGAGATGGATAGAGTCGCAATTAGAACGATGAAGCGGTGCCGTTTAGGCAACCGTGAGCGAGTCTTCATGGGAATCTCCTGTAAATCCTAAATCGCATACCGATATACAATATCCAAGAAACAATGACGAAAATCCCTCAAAATAAGGCAACTGATGAAAAAGTAGGCTAATAACCTACAGCTAAGCGCCCAAAAAACACCGTGAAACGCTTTCAATTTTGTTCAGCCTAACCCAATAGTCCTAAATAAAGCACGATCTGGCATCCTCTGGTTGGTAAAATCATACGAAGGACCTATTGCCCAGAAATAGAAAATTCGAGTAAAACCTTCCGAACAGCCGATCATCCGCGATGAGCAGCATTGCGGGCTGGTTCGCTAAATACCAACGAGTTCAAAGATTAGCAGGAGCAAAAGGAGGCAAAAGATGAAGAGAGTGTATTGGGTGGCAAGCATGCTTGCTGCATTCCTCTTAGCTGCGGGGACGGCGAGAGCGCAGAGTGTCGATGACAAGATCAAATCGCTCGAGCAAGAACTCGGTCAGTTAAAAGAACAGCAGATCGAGCTGAAGAAAGACGCAACGGCGGCAGCGGAAGCCTTGCCGACTTTTAGCTATCGACCGGGCAATGGTCTGAATATCGAAGCGGCGGACAAGTCGTGGGGTCTTCGTACGACGATCGAATCGCACTTCCGCATGTACTTTAACAAGGGACAGGACCAGTATGAGCGGACCAACGGTGAAATAGAGGCGCGGCGTTTTCGCCCGGCGTTCTTTTATTGCGTCGACAATTGCTTGTGGGAGATTGAAGCCGCCTTCGATCAAGACGGCTTTGGCGGCAACAGTCTGTTTCAGCGGGCCGCGGTGCATTTCCATGCGGAGAACTTGAATCCATGGCTGCCGACCGTTGATTTCGGTGTCGACGTTTCGACCAGCGCCGGCGGTACGATCCGCCAAGGATCGAGCGCCACGGGGACTCAGGCGGACTATGATCTGTTGAGCCGCAACAACGGTTTTAATACCGGCAGTTCGGGCATTGGCATTGTCTTAAACTGGGATGATCGTTCGCTGAGCAGCATCGGCATTCCTGGAAGAATTTCGCGGTTGCAGCTTGCTTATGCAACTCCGGGCAAGGGGTCCGATAACACTTTTCTGTTCACTGATAAGAGAGACTTGGTGACGCATTTCGGCATCGAGCCGTTTTCCCAAGTTAAGAACAAATGGATCTCCGGTTTGAGATATGAAGTAGGTTGGTTTCATTGCGCCGTCGACGACCGCGCAGGAGCATCGAACTCCTGTAACATGTCGCGGTTGCGGGAAAACGAGAATGGCGCAAACAACGCTACCACAATTTATAACACGGGCACGCTTGTGGGCAAGGGCCGCCAGGATTACATCAACACGGGTCTGCAGTGGACCGTAGGTCCATACCGGTTCCGGGGCATGCTGGGTTTTCAAAACTACAGCGGCGGCAACAATACCGTTAATGCCGCCGCCTTGCGAGGTGACCCGAGTGGCCGAGTGTTCTTGATCGCGCATGATCTGTTTCTCTGGAGCCCGAAGGGTTTTCTGACGGGTTCAGCCAGCACGCCGGGCTCGATACTTTTTGGGACGCACTTTGAGCGCAACAGCATGAGATGTAATAATTGTCCCACTATAAACGGCGGTCAGTTTCACCGTGAGCGGGTCCTGTTGCGTGAATGGGATCTTTGGTACTTCGTTGCGCCTAGTATGAGCGTCGGCGTCAATTGGATATGGTACGACGCATCGAATCTACAGACACGGCGCTGGCAATGCGCAGGACCAAATCTTCAACAAGGCACAACGCAAGATCCGGAGCCGGTGGAGATTGGATGAACGTAATTCTTAACTGGCGCTACACGTTCTAAGCGAAACTTAGAAACTCAACCAAAAAGGGGAAGTCAGAAATGACTTCCCCTTTTTTTGGTGCGCCCGGCAGGGCGCATACCTAGCCCGCATTCTGCACCAAGAAGAATTAGACGGCAAGAATCGAATCAGCGGACTGTGAATCAAGACGGTTCGATGCGAGCATACGTAACCGTGTAGGCAGGTGGTGATCACCCAGGGACGAAGGGGCCAGCTCACTTTGTCGATTGTCAGGCTTGATCTCGCTAGTGCAGCGTTGGCCGCGCCAGTGATTCGAGGTGGCGACTTTGCAATGTCAGCTCGTGAAATGATAAAACTTTTTCACAATCCGACCTGTAAAAATCTTATTTCGATCCGAGTTGGGAAAGTTGGGCTAGGTCGTTGAAAAAGATCTGACCTTAGACCGAGAACCGGGACTGGAAAGAGTCATCCAATTTTCTCATCATTCTTGTCTTCAATATACCACGATGATAGTCAGTAGGTAGATTGTGATTGCCGTCATAAGCATTCCCCGTAGCTCAGACATAGTTTGCCTTGACTTTGATTTGGAGAGAACCAATCGATGGTCTATAAAAAGCTGTTGCTCGTCGCCGTTCTTATCTATGGCTGTTCCAATAGTCTACCCAGGTTTGGCACAGGCGGGCGTTACGAAGAGGGACGAGACCAGTTTTTAAGAGGTCGAGGCGGTGATATGGACAGGGCGGTCGTCGCCTTGGAGGCAGTCGTCATGGCTGATCCCACCTACAAGGATAGCCTCACCTATTTAGGCCGCGCATATTACCGCAAGGGACGGTATCAAGATGCATTTGCGATCTTGCAACGAGCCTTAGCGGTGAATCCTGATAATGAAATTGCTTGGATTAGTCTCGGAGTGACCCAACTGCAACTGGGAGACAATGAAAAGGGCATTGAAACCCTTAAAAGCGGCATTACCTTGGCTAGCAAGGTAATGGTCGAAGGTTACCACAACTACGAGAAATGGGATATCCGCCGTACCATTCAAACGTCAATCCGTCGCTCGGCGTTTCTCCTTATCTCCGAGAGCCAGGCGAAGGAAAAAATTATTCAGTCCGTTAATCAGCTGCTCGCACAGGTTGACGACGAGGAAAACTTCCAGAAAAATACCCACGTACAAAACGTAGCCCCGCTCTATCGATAAACCGCAACCGCAGTCTTAAGGCTGCGAATCGCGACCGCCGCCGTCCCGGGAGTTTTCCATAGACTCCTGACGCCGAGCAAGATCGCTCTCTTCTTCAAATCTTTTTCCTAGCCATTCGCTCTGGGTAATGAGCTTTTGCCAGTCAAGGTCCCGACCGGAGATCATTGCTAGATCACCTCGGATCGCTGAGCGTAGCTCGTTGCCGGGATCCCAGAAACGTCCAAACGAATATCTATGGGTCTCAGTGATATAATCAAGCCAACTCTGCATACCTTTTAAGCCACCTTCGATTTCTTGCAGACCTTTCTGGCGGTCACCAGTGCGAGCCAAAGTCAGGCCGAGGTAAAGTCTAGCGAGATTCTCGTCGTTGTTAGCCGATAGCGCACGATCAAGCGCCTGTCTCGCCTCGGGAAACCTACCCACGGCGTACTCGCTTCTGCCAACGTAGCTCCAAATTCCTTGGCGTAGGGCAGTTCCGTAAACATAGTTGGGATCTTTTTGCGCGGCGCTACGAAAATAAGCATTGGCGTCTTCGTTGCGGCCGATGATAAAGGCCTGGCGGCCGGAATTGACTTCGCTGGCCGTTTGCATGCTCGCGCAGCCCGAGAGGAAAATAACTACGGACAAGAAACCCATGGAATATTTTGTTTTCATAGTTTTTTCACCTTTCGCGACCTCTGGCAAAATCATACTTATCCCCCTGTTAAAATGCAATCCCCCGATCGGGGGGTTTGTGCCGCAATCCACTTGAGTCCAGCGTCAATCCAACCGCAGGAAGCTAGACGGAAAGAGTGACTAAACTGACGGTCTAGCTATAGATGTTGCGAAGCGCAGGTGGGGCTATGATCATTTAGCCGCTCGCCGGCAGGCCATGGATTGCCCCACCAAATACAAGCCGCTGGCCGGGTGTAAGAGGATTTGACCGATAACCAGCCTGCCCACGAATTCGGGAAGAGTGTTCTCAGCGCGACAATCAAATTGCTGTCAATAGCAATCCTCATCAAGACTTCTAAAATACATAAATCAGCAGACGGGAACATTAACACGCCGCACGGCGGAAAAACCGCCGTTGCCGCCGAGTCAGAACAAGACGGTGGTCAGCAGCTAGCTCATTGGAAAGAAGTCCCGGCGCCGGAGATCAGCATCACGTCAGTCAAGGTGGCGACAAAATAAACGATGCTCATGTATGCATTAAAATCGAAGAATGCTCGATTAATGCGGGACAAATCATTCGGTGTGACGATGCGATGTTCCCAGAAAAGCACGACGGCAACGGCGCCAAACCCGATCCAATAGATGATGCCGAGGCCGGCCGCGATGCCGACCAGCGCAAGAAAACCGATCGTTGCGACATGAAAAATACTTGACAGCCGCAAGGCAGCGGCAGTGCCGAATCGCACCGGAATCGAATGGAGGCCTTGTTTACGGTCGAAATCGCGATCTTGGAGCGAATAGATGACATCAAAGCCGGCGAGCCAGAAGAGCACCGCGAGGCCCAATAATAACGGCACCGCCAACTCGGCAAGTGTGATCGCTGGCCCGCCACTGCGAGCCAAGCACCGATCGGGGCGAGCGCGAGAGCAAGCCCAAGAAATAGGTGCGATGCCCAAGTGAACCGCTTAGTTAACGAGTAGAAAAAAACAATGGCGAAGCGCCACCGGCGCCAACAACAAACATAGCCAACTCAATTGGTAGGCGGCAAAGACAAACAACAGCGACGCTGTGGTCGTCAATAGTGACGCCTCCCAAACTTTGACTCTTCCCGCGGGCAACTCCCAGGCTTGCGTGCGCGGGTTTAGCGCGTCGAACTTGCGGTCGACCAAACGGTTAAATCCCATCGCCGCGCTGCGCGCGCTCACCATGGCGATCAAGATCCACAATAAACCGCGCAGTGTTACCGGATGCCTTGGCCACGCCAAGGCAATCGAAGAGAGCGCGAACGGCAAAGCAAACACCGTATGGGAGAAGCGCACCAGGCTCGCGTAATCGGTGATCTTCGATTTTAAATATTGCGGTTTGGTTTGGCGGAGAGAGTCAGCCTTCATAGCCCCAGTCTATCCCAGATAGAGTCCACATACTGTTTGGTTCTTTCGTCCATGACGATCGCTCCGGCCATTCACGCGCGAAGCCTTCGCTGCGCCATTTTCTAGTCGCGTCGATGCCGATCTTGGTGCCATAGCCCATTACCGGTGCCGCGTGATCGAGGATATCGACCGGCCCGTCGACGAAAATGGTATCCCGTTTGGGATCGATATGGTTGCCGACAACCCAGGTGACTTCGGAAAGGTCCTGCACGTTGACATCGTGATCGACGACGATCAGTGTCTTGGTGAACATCATCTGACCAAGACCCCAGAGCGCATGCATGACCTTTCTCGCATGGGCCGGATATTCCTTCTTGATCGAGATGATCGCCAGGTTATGAAACACGCCATGCACCGGCAGATTCATGTCGACGATCTCAGGAAGAGTGACGCGCAGCAGCGGCAAAAAGATCCTTTCCGTGGCTTTACCGAGATAGACATCTTCCATCGGCGGCCGGCCAACGATGGTTGTCGGATAAATTGGATTTTTTTGTGGGTGATGCAGGTCACATGAAAAACCGGATAATCGTCGGCCAGAGAATAAAAGCCGGTATGATCGCCGAACGGCCCTTCGCGCCGGAGTGGCTCGGCAGGGTCGACATAACCTTCGATCACGATATCGGAGTTCGCCGGCACTTCGATATCGACGGTAATGCCCTTAACCAGTTCGACGCCTTTCTTGCGCAGAAAACCTGTAAATAGAACTTCATCTATTTGCGGTGGCAGCGGCGCGGTGGCCGCATAGATCATCGCTGGATCGCCGCCGAGACAAACTGCAAGCGGCAACCTGCCCGGGTTTTCTTTCTGCTGTTGAAAATGGCGAGCGCCGATTTTATGGAGGTGCCAATGCATACCCGTGGTGCGCGCATCGAAAACTTGCAAGCGATAGAGCCCGACGTTTCTTGTGCCTTTGACCGGATCTTTGGAAAAGACCATCGGCAGCGTAATGAACGGCCCTGCATCGCCTGGCCAGCAGGTGAGCACGGGAAGTATCGTCAGATCCGGTTCGCGAAGGATCACCTCGTGACAGACTCCGTCTTTGACGATTTTGGGCGGGATGCCGGCAAGCTTTATCAATTCCGACAACAACTGTAGTTTGTCTTTGAACGATTTGGGTGGTTTGGTCTGAATTAACTTACTGATATCGGCGGCGATTTCTTCGATATCCTGGACTCCTAGCGCCAGCACCATGCGCTTTTGCGAGCCGAATGCGTTGATCAAAACCGGAATTTGCTTTCCAATGACATTTTCAAAGAGCAGCGCGGGCCCGCCGCGCTTCATCACACGATCAGCGATCTCGGTGATTTCTAATTCTGCCTTGACCGGATAGGCTATCCGCTTAAGTTCGCCCGCTTGCTCCAAGGCGCGAACGAAGCTATTTAAATCCTTATAGGCCATTGGGTTGGGCAGGACTCCTGCGGCTAGCAAATCAGTAACCAGGGAACCACTCGGAAGTCAAACTATCAGCGGGCTGAATTATTGTGATGCACTCGAAAATAGGGGCATGACAGAGGCGATAAATCCGAGTTGCCGGACCTACATGAAAACCAAAAGACGAACCGTTGATGGCCGAGGCAAATCCGACCCGCGGTCAGCCATATCGTCACAAGGTTCACAACCGGCGTGGTATGTTCACTCCTCAGTACCAGTTCTTTTAGTTCTGATCGTCTCGTTGGTTTTCTATCCCGTACTGCAGAACGACTTCGTCGAATGGGACGACGCCGTGAATTTGTTGCAAAATCCCCACTACAGAGGTCTGGGTTGGGAACAGATTAGCTGGATGGTTAAGACGTTTCATGGGGGTCATTACCAGCCGTTGAGCTGGATCACTCTCGGCCTCGACTATGTGCTCTGGGGCATGGACCCATTCGGTTACCATCTGACGAATCTGCTTATTCATGCAGCCAATACCGTGCTGTTTTACTTCATAAGTCGTTGGCTGTTATCAATTGCATTGAACGTATCCGATAAAAACTGGCAGCTAAACCTCAGCGCGGCTTTCTCCGCGCTATTGTTCGGGATTCATCCTTTACGGGTCGAATCGGTCGCGTGGGTTACGGAGCGGCGTGATGTTCTGTCTGGTTTGTTCTACCTGTTGACCATCTATACTTACCTGCGCGCAGCAAACACCCAACGGACTACTTCGCGGCGATGGCTTAGCCTAGCCTGCGTGAGCTATGCTTTATCGCTGTTTTCAAAGGCAACAGCGATGACGCTGCCGGCCATTTTGATCCTGCTCGATATTTATCCATTGCGGAGGTTCAAAGGAAGGTTCGCGGAGTGGTTTAAACCGGAGCAGAGGGGCGTGTGGTTCGAAAAGGTGCCATTTCTTATTCTCGCTTGCGGGTTTGCTTTGATCGCCTTGAGTGCGCAACGCAGCAGCGGAGCCCTTAAGACACTGGCGCAGTATGAGTTGCCGATGCGCCTGGGTCAGGCATTCTACGGCATTTGCTTTTTTATCGGCAAGAGTGTTTTCCCGGTACGACTATCGCCACTTTACGAATTACCTCTGCTGGATGATGCCTGGAAGAGGCTTTTTGTTCTGGCAGCCTGCGGCGCGGTTGCGATTACGCTAGGTTTGTATTGGGCGAGGCGGCGGTGGCCTGCCGCGCTTGCTTGCTGGATCTACTACATCATTGTTTTCTCTCCAGTATCCGGTATTGCTCAAAGCGGGCCACAATTGGTCGCGGACCGATATAGTTACCTGGCATGTCTCAGCTGGGCAGTGTTGATCGGAGGAATACTGTTTAACGTCTCGCTGCTCACAGATTCCACCAAAAATTTCCAGTTGGTTCCAGGCGCTAGCCTTTCACTCGCGGTGGTGACAATTCTGAGTCTCGGTTTCTTAACATGGAAACAGTCGTTGGTGTGGCGCGATACCCGAACCCTTTGGCAACATGCGATTGCCGTAACGCCAGATTCGAGCATAGCCTATTATAATTTGGGCAAAACCTTCGAAACCGAGGCAAAACTCGATCAAGCGATCGAACTCTATAGACGTGCCGTGACAATCAATCCGAGCTACGCCAATGCTCATCATAGCCTGGCGGACATGTTGGTTCGCAAAGGTATGCCCGCAGAGGCGCTGGGGCATTATCGCAAAGCCTTACAAATCAAGCCCGATGACGCCGAGACGCACAATAACTTGGGCGTGCTGCTGGAAGTGCACGGCGAGGTCGAAGCGGCGCTGGACGAGTTTCAAAAGGCTGCTAAAATTGATCCAAGCTCTGCCAGAGCGTTTTTCAATTTGGGCCGGGTTTTTGCTCAAAAAGGCGATCTCGCGCAAGCTGCCAACTACTATCGCGAGGCCAATCGTTTGGACCCGAACCAAGTAGTCATTCTAGTAAGCTTGGCCGAAGTTCTTGCACGCCAGGGCAACGTGAAAGCAGCAACAGAGTATCTCGTCGTCGCCATTAACTTGAAAGCGGATCTCGCCGACGCTCACGCACTGATGGCTCGATTGTTGGCCGCACAGGGGAAAAAAGCTGAGGCGCAAAAACATTACGACGAAGCCATCCGGCTCTTGAAGGCGGAACGTAAGAGCGGCAGCGTTGAAAGCGCCGCACCGCGATCATGATTAGCGCTCGAAGGACCTGTTAAATTACCGGATGTTAAAATCTTAATATTTGAAGATAAATCAAATTTCCATTTCCAACGCATGATCCATGGCAACCCGCCGGACCAACTTAGCGAATCTGATTTCCATTTTCTTGAACTTTAGATAATACACGAAAGCAATGAAGAATAGCGTGAGATGGGATAGATAGAAAAGGAAATCGACCCCTCGAACAATGCCAAAATAGTTTGCAATCTCCGTCGACCAATCGGGATTCAAAGCAAATATCAACATGCCGGAGACAAAGCACAAAACGAAAAACTTTCTTATCACGGTATGCTTGGGAAGTAGCAACACGTAAATGAAAAACGTACCCAGAGAAAGTAGTAACAGGTATCTGAAGTTCATCGGATCAACCTCCCCATAATTAGATCGATCAAAATTGTGATAGCATTGGAAGATGCTTGGCCCTTGCGCCGTGAATATTCGGTGTATTTGATTGTTACCGGTATTTCTCGGATCGTCATATTTCCCTGCTTCAACTGGTGCAAGATTTCCGACGCGTAAGCCATGTCGTTTTGCTGTATATCCAATAACGATGCCGCTTTGCGGTTAAATCCGCGCAGGCCATTGTGCGTATCGGTCAGCCGAATGCCGGAAGTAAGATTCGAAAACCACCGAGCTGCGATTAAAAGTAACGCGCGCGTTTTCGGAATGTTGATTGCACTTCCTAAAAAACGCGAACCAAACACAACATCACAGTTATCCGACTGCAATGACTCAAGGAGCGTCAATGCATCGTCAATCCCGTGTTGACCGTCAGCGTCAAAGGTGAGAATCCAATCTGCGCCTCTAGATAGGGCATAGGTAATACCAGTTTGCAGGGCGGCACCTCCGCCCAAATTCACAGAATGACTGATTAATGTCACTTTTAATCCATGGAGACAGGCGGCGGTCGAATCGGTGGAACCGTCGTCGACGACGACTATGTGATCGAAGTGATCGCATAGGGGGGCGACGACGTCGCGTATTACCGGCGCTTCGTTGTACGCTCTGACAACCACGAAGACTCGGCTATCGGCCGGCGGGTTTGCCCGCGAGCTTTCTTGGGGATCATTCACAACTTACCTGACATCTTGGCAGAGAATGATTTATAAGCTTGGAGCATCCTTGTCCATAAACTTCTAATTCTTGATTCGGTAATAACGCCGTTCCGAGGCGGCACGAGTGATGAATTTAGTTAACCTCAAAAACTACCGAATATTGGTTTTCCTTTCTTAGCGAGAATCTAGGGTCAGCCGAGAGTCGGAGGTACAGAGAATCGTCGAACGGTTTCGCCAGAAACACATAGCGGGCGTTAAACCTTTCCTTCAGAACTTCGTAGGAATCAGGGAAACCTGGCGAGCCCAGCTGGCCGGTAACCAAATCATGGCCCGCCCGGAAGAGATCGGGGTCATAAGCATATTGGAAAATCGGATCCATGCCATTGGAATAAACATTCTTGGTATTCCAAAAGAATAACTCAGGGAAATACTCCCAGCGCGCGTTAAAGACGATCTCACCACGGTTGGAGTTGTCGGCAATCCACTTAGCCGTACTTTCAAAACGATTTGGCTCCCAGCCGACGGCTAAAACCTGATTGCGAAGGTTTAAGCCGTAGAACGCGAGCACAAGAAAAGCACAAACCAAAAACAGTCGAGCCGGCCAGTTCCGATAAAAATAATTGGAGAAAACCAGACCAATGAAAAGAACGCCGAAGCCTGAACAAAAATCAAAAGCGCGCCGAGCAAAAAACACCGATAATAAGAAAAATATGATTGATAATGCGGCAAGGGTGATGAAGATAGTCCGGCTGGGACCGGAAAGAGCCGGGCCTTTTCGGCAAAATTTCCATAACATCCAAGAAAGACTGAAAAGCAAAAGCACAATAAAAAACATATAGTTGCTATTGGCCTTGAGTTTCAACGGTGACATTTCTGCGGCAAGATCGAGTGGGCTGCCTCCAAGCTTTTCTACGGTTAATTGAAACAGCTGGGTGTAGAGAATTCTTGCCGCCCCCATCGGGTTAGGACGCAAGATCCAGCCAGCTAAGACCCCGCCAAGCAATGCTATGCACTCACGCCAGGGGAGTAATTTTTCGGTAAAGATTTTTACTAGTGTAAAAACACCGACAACCAAGAGGGACACGAAAAAAAAGTTTAAATGCAGAAATGTTGAGGCTAAAGTCGCAAAAAACACTCCCCAAACGCTTGCAGTCGCTAGAAGAGCAAACAACAAACTACTCAAGCCAAGGGAAAGCACTTGGGGCCGGAGCATGCCGAGGCGGTGAAGCAAAAAGGCGGAAGAGAACAACAAAAAGAATGGCCAGAAGAGTGCGGGATTAATTTTAAGGCGAATGCAGGCTGCATAGAATGAAATCAAAAACAGAATTGTAACAAACGCTCCTGCCAGTTGCATTCCCAAGATTCGATCGCCCACTAGTGTAAAAGGGATTATCAGGACATGAAATCCATACCACAAGTCGGAAGATAACTTGCTGATGACCGAATAATGAACCCAAGGAAAGTCTGTTCTGAAAATCTCGGAAGTGCTGGCGTAAAGTTCCGCATGGCGAAAATGATAAAACACGTCCGGATCGGGAAATTTGTCGACACTGAAATGCAAGACGATTGACACCGCGGAGGCGATGCAGAGAAAAACAAAAGCTAGTTGAGTAGTGCTCAATGCTCGTCGAGCTTCACAATCCGCTGTGGCTGTCGACTGTACGCTAAGGTTACGTCGAGGTTTTTTTGGTTTTCTGGTCATTGTCTCAAACGAAGTCTTTTGCCACGATCCTGAAGTAAGTCCTAACGGGTCCAGCATCGCCGATGATGTTCAGGCGGTTCATCGAATCAACTAAATTTGTTCAATTGGCACCCGGACGCTTATGAAGCGATCTTTTCCAGCAACCTGTTATTTGACAACGGCTCTTGGGCTGTGTTTGAGAATCTTGATGCCAAAATTGCCACCCTGCAGCGGTTCGCTGCCAATCAGGGTAATGGGCTCATAGTTTTGATTCACCCAATCCATAATGCGCTTCCCGTTGCGTGGATCGGATCCGAAAGGGCCGACGCCGAACTCAGAAGAGTTATTATCTACCAACATGACGTATTCGGGCGGCCGGGATTCAAAGTCGTTAAGCATTCGCGTCTCTCCAAAGACGATCATTTCGGGTATCATGAAATTTACGTAAGGCACTGTTGTCGTTCTCCGCGATAGATAGTTGAGCATGATCCCCTCTGGCAGTCCGACAAATGTCGCAGCTCGAGAAGTCTTTTCTTCGATCCACTCCAGTGTCAAAGCGGTGACTAACCCAGCTACTCGTACCTTGGGTCCATAAGTGATGATTGTATCGCCACCTTGGCCAACGGCGAAGTCCTTTAAACGATAGAACTTTTGTGACCAGTTGAGATGATAGTAGATCCCTACTACTAAAACAGCCATTGCTAGCGACCGGAAAACTGCGCCACAACCGGACGCTCCTGATAAAACCTTGGGGATCCAGTAAAGTAAACAGATGACCAGTACAAGGGTGGCGGGCATCGGCAAATAAAAGCCGTAGTGATAGATATGAACATTTAGGGCCATCTTGGCGAGCAGGCTGAGGGCGAAAGTGGTCCACAAAACCATCGGTAAAATGGTGCTCCACAATTCAACCCTGTGTGAATGTCTTTTAAGCAGTATGACAAAAACCGCTAAGGTGAGAGCTGTCGTCAGGGGAAGGGCTCGGAGGATGTCGATCCACGGCACGGCGTCGCGATTCAGGTAGAGGGTCAGCGCAAACACTGCGCCCAAGCCGATGGCAATTAGCCCGGGGCTGCGGGTCGCGCGGCGAACCGCTACATCGACGCTTGAGGCGGATAGAATAAAGATGACTACGCCGAAGAACATAGTTAGCATCCGAAGGAAATTCTCACCAGGATGGTCGAGCCCCAATATCCGCATGTAAAAAGTTGTTTTTGTCAGTTCGTTCGAAAGAACCAAGAATCCCTGGCCAACGGCACGTAGGGCTTGCTCGGCGGTTAGGTAGGAGAGGAAATATAGGAAAAAGCCCAAAGCGGGCACTAACGCGGCGGCGCAGAAAATCGCAACGTCGCGCTTCTTTGGCGAGAGGCTTGGAGGAGCAAGGAAGTATGCGCTGGCAAAACCGATCAACGCAACAATGGTCGCGGCTACGGCAACCTCTACTTTGGTGAGCAGTACGAGTCCAAGGCAGAGACCGGAAGCTGCGCATGGGAGGCGTCCACCGCGTGTGAAATAGTGGCTTAACGCGAAAATCATCACTGCGGTCAAGGCCATCCCGTGGGTGGCCTCATGGGTGTAGGGAGTGACGTAGTTGTAGTTACCGACCCCGACGTACTGCGAAAATCCAAATAACGTCAGCAATACAACACAAGCCACCGTAGCGGTGAACGAATCGGCGAATTGACGGATAGCCAAGTAAATCATGCCGGTCATACCGGCCAGAATGCACAGGTTGAGAAAGATTATGACGGTGAGAGACGGCCCGAAGACCCTGAACCAGAACGCGTTGAAATACTGTGAGAGGGGACCGTGAAGAATTACAATGTCCTTGTAAAGCAGTTTTCCACTCGCGAGTTGCCAAGGGATATATAACTGCTGACCGAAGTCGATCTGGATATCGGGCCATTTCCGCCAGCTCCAGAAAGCCATTGCGAAGAAAACTATGACAATGATGCCGGGTCCGGCGCATGAAATGCACCACTGAAATTGGCGCGTGCCTGATTGCTGTTGCGTGTCGAGTTTATGCGGTCGAAATGCCCTGGATTTTTTGTTACTCATGCAGCAAGCTTGGTCTTCATCCTTATCCAACAATAAAACCAATGTACATAGCTGGCTGCTTCCGGAAAACAACTTCATCGCGATTGAAGACGGGTAAATGCGCAGGGCGCACAAAGATTCACGGAAATCAGTAAGATCTCAGCGACGTCGACAAGACGCCGGGGTGAATGTCGGAATCAAGGGGCTGACGGATACCCAGTGGTTTTGGCTAATATTATGCGGCGCATTGTTCTTGCGATTGATCTATTTGTGGCAAATCGCGGCGATCCCTTTATTTGAAAATCTCGCGGGAGACGGCCGCGTTTACGACGAGTGGGCGCAACGGATTGCGGCCGGAGACTGGCTGGGCAAAGAGGTCTTCTATCAAGCGCCGCTTTATCCCTACTTCTTGGGAATCCTCCAAAGCGTTGCTGAAACATGATCTTTGGTCGATACGACTTGTTCAAATTACACTGGGAGCCATCTCATGTGCTTGGGTTTTTGTTGTAGGCAGAAATCTCTTTTCACGCGCTGCTGGAATTGCATCGGGCCTGCTGCTCGCATGTAATGCGCCGGCAATATTTTTTGATGGACTCATAGAGAAAAGCGCTCTCGATTTATTTCTCCTCACCGGTTTGTTGTTTCTCGTGTTTGGCAGTGATCATACAGAGAGTTGGGCGAAATGGTTGGGTGCGGGTGCGATTCTTGGCCTCCTCGGTTTGTCTCGCGAAAATGCTCTGATCTTAATACCGGTGATCGCTCTATGGATTTGGTTTTATTTTTCATCCCAACCATTGGCGAATCGATTGCGCTGGCTTGGGCTGTTTGTTGTCGGGTTTGTTGCTGGTGCTGGTTCCCGTCGGTTTCAGGAACCTGAGCGCCGGCGGGGAATTCAAACTCACGACGTCCCAGTTCGGAGCGAATTTCTTTATCGGCAATAACCCGCGTGCTGACGGAACCTATGGCTCGATTAGAAACATTATTCGTGAAACGCAACTCGAAGGGGCGGACGCCAAACGCTTAGCTGAAAGGGCAGAGGGGCGTGATCTCACGGCAGGCGAAGTTTCCAATTATTGGTTTCGTCAATCGCTTGATTATATTCGCTCGCGTCCGGGCGAATGGCTGGGCCTTTTGGGCTGAGAAATGGCTGTTGGTCTGGAACGCGCGGGAAATCGAAGACTCTAACGATTTCTATATTTATCGTGAGTGGTCCTGGCTGCTCAAATTGTTAGGCTGGATCAATCATTTTGGAATTCTGGCTCCATTGGCCGCAGTAGGATTATGGCTAACCCGTGACCGGTGGCAGTATTTGTGGCCGCTTTACGCGATGATCCTAGCTCTGGCGGCAAGCGTGGCAATCTTCTACGTATTTGGCCGTTACCGTTATCCGTTGGTGCCCTTACTGGTGCTCTTCGCCGGCGCCGGTGTTGTTGAGGCGGTGCGGCTTTTCCGGGATCGAGTTTGGATCAGGCTCGTTCCCGCTCTTTTGATACTCTTTGCCGCCGGCGTGATCGTGAACTGGCCGCTGCAAAAAGTTTCGGGTGCGGGTGCGGCGGGCTACAACAATTTGGCCAACGCCTACGCGAAGCAAGGCAGGGTCGATGAAGCGATCAAAACCGCGCTGCAAGCGATTGCGGTCCAGCCCGACTATGGTGTCGCCCACTATAATCTCGGCAATCTCTACGTGCGGCAGGGCAACTTCGATTTGGCGAAACAGTCACTTCGAAGCGGCACTCCGGCTCTTGCCCAACTATGCCGAGGCGCATAGTAACTACGGTCAATTGCTCGCCGAGCGCGGCGATATCGAAGGCGGAATGGAGCATACTTTGAAAAAGCGATCGCGCTCAATCCCACGCTTAGCCGAGCGCATCTCAATCTTGGTGTTACCCTGGCGAAGCTGGGGCGAATCGACGAGGCAATCGCCCCGCTCCAGCAAGCGGTGCGCCTGTCGCCCGACTCCCCCGAAGCCAGTTATTATTTCGGCAGCGTCTTTGCCGCCCAGAATCGCTACACCGAAGCCGCGGATTATTTTTACCAATCGTTGCGCATTCAACCGGACTTTATCCCGGCCCATCAAAGTCTGGCTCAACTGCTCGTATTGCAGGGCAAGAACGACGAGGCCAGACAGCATTATCAGGAAGCCGTCCGGCTGACGAAACTAAGCCGCCAAACAGTGCCTGATCGGCGGTAAACAAAATCTTTCAGGCATGATTCAAGGACGACGTGCAAAAAAACTCCCTAACGAGGATTTGACGCTCAAGGTCAGCGCGGCAGGCGGATTTATGAGTTTGATGAATGGAATCGGATCATCCGCTAGGCTTATTGGTTCCAGTTTTGTCAACGGATATGCTGTCAACCCTTCCACCCAGTGGAATTTCAAAACAATCTCATTGCCTTTTAATTCCGAAAGCTCTAAACGGTTCAACCCGGCTGTTAATTTTCCTTCGCCTTGGACAAACCAGGTCAACGGCTGATTCACTTTCATCAGTTGCACCGGCCCAATACGTTGTTCCAGGGTGACCAAGCCGGGCATCGCTTGCAACCGCTGAATCGACGCCGGATGAAAGGCCACGACCGCGCCGATGTTGTAAAGTTGCAGGTAATTACGCAGCTCATTGTCGGTTAGAGTTTGGATCTCCTTCTTGAAAATCTTGCCGGAATGAAATTCCGCGAAATGATGGCGGTCGTTGTACAAATTGATCGGTCCGCCGATCAATTGTCGGCCGGTCAGAGCGGGTAACAGTGACGAGAGGTACACCCGATCATAAACGAAACCGGTTTCATCGCCTGATTCTTCGAAAAGAACGCGCGCGTCGGCCGGTGTCGCACGTCCAATCCAATCGACAATCTCCCGTAGTTCCGGAATTAGCTGTGATCGTATCTGCAGCTGTCCGGTCGATTCGGTTTGCACGAGATTGATAAGAAACGCTAACGATCCGCATACCAAGACGATGGGTACGAGCGGTGACGCCGCCGCTCGATGAATCAACCAATGATTGACCGCATACGCTGCGCCAACAGCGAGAAAAAGATCGAAAGGAACTTTGAACCGGAGCGGTTGCCACGGCTTTACGAAAGGTACCCCGGCGCCAAAATAAGTAACGACGAATAGTGTAATCAACGCGCCCGCCAGCATGATGCCGAGATCGCGTTTGTCGCTCTGGATTAGCTTCCATGTTCCGAACCCGCCGAGGACCAACAATGCCAGACGAAATCCCTTCTCGAGGAAAGACGGACGGAAAGTCCAGTAGCCCTGCGGGCCAATGTAGTCGAGAATAAAGGTAAAGAAGTCGGTGTTGGCAAACAACGGCAGTTGCTTCACGATCTCCGCCGAAACGTCGTCGCCGCGATGCGCGACGGCCGGAATCAGCCAAGGCAGGTTGGCGACAGCGGAAAACGCGATAGCCGCAATGACCCACGCGATTAAGCGCCGCGTCAAAATTCTAGGTCGAACGACCAACAATACCAGTATCGGTGGCAAGAAAGTTAGGATCGACTGCACGTGGAGCGGCAGAATCGCTGCCGCGAAGAGTAACCAACCTAGAAATATCGTACCGAGTCGCGGCGGAAAGATGGCAACTCGGTAAAACAGCGATACGCCCAACACGCTTAGATAAGACGCCACCGGAAAACCGATCATGCCGTAGAAGAACATCTCTCGCGGTAACGAGTTCCACCAGTAAGTGGTTCCCAAAAGCGCGGCGAGGACAGCCATTCGGTATCGATTATTATCGGTAGCGAAAAAATTGCGCGCGGAGAAATACATGAGCCAAGGAATGCTGGCAGTAGCAAGAAAGGCTGTGATCTTGAACCACTGAACCGGCGATAAAGCGATCGCCGACAGGCCAAGGGCGGCCCATTCAAAAAATTTGATGCTCAGATCTTGTATCGTATTCGACGGGTAACCCGCCATGAAATACGGATTGTAGCCCCAAGACATGCCATCTTGGCGCCAGAATGATGCGAGCGATCGAAGGTGATGAAAATGCAACCCCCAGTCTTGATCGATGAGGGGCTGGTTATTTACCATAGCCTGGATTGGCTTAAACAAGAGCGCCAGACCAAGAGTGTGGAGGAAAAAAAATGCGCTGGTCCATGCGATGTAGGGTCGCTGAGCGGCCTTGCCCGAATCGACTGGCATGGCTAAGTGGCCAGCGGTCGTCAATTTCTTCGGATTTGCTTTTCTATTTCGTTTTCTTACCGTCACTTGTCACCGTTCAAGGTCGTCGGATTTTGAGTGACCGGTCTAGTTTGGTGAACCTAGTCAACCGTCGAACATGGGTTCGCTTGTTTCGAAGCTCGTCGAGCCTCATCATGGATTTGCTGGCAAGCGCGGTGCTTTCGAGATGAGCTATTGCTTCTCAGTATTGCTACTCAAAGTTCAGATTAAGCCAATCAGTCCCTGAGAATGGGCGGATATTCTCGCGTTTGGAGCGCTGGGTTCGAGTAATAGTCGATCTGCAGTTTACGCCAGGCATTGAGGCGGTTCGCAAGCTCCTTGACCATGGCCGGTTGACTAACCGCAATATCGTTATTTTCTCCCGGATCCGCAGCAACGTTGAATAGCAAATATTCCCGTTGCCGCTCATCGTAAATTAGTTTGAAGCCTGATCGTACAATACCGTATTGATAGGCGTCGGGGGTTTGCGCAACCATATAGACAGAACGCTTAGGGTCCCGGGCAGCATTGAAGAGATCAATTCCTTGAAAACTGGGATGAATAGGGAGCGCCAGCAATCCAAGCACCGATGGCGCAATATCGATATGTTGCGCGAGGCGATCGTCCCGCCCGGCCTTCAGCCCAGGGGCACGAATGATTAGCGGGACTTTCATCACCTCGTCGAAAATTGCGCTCGCATGAGAGGCAAATCCATGTTCGTAAAAAGCCTGTCCGTGATCGCCCGTAACCACAACCAAGGTATTTTCCCATCTATTCTTTTCCTTTAAATGTTGGAACAGGCGTGCAATCTGGGAGTCCACATAGGCAAGGCTATCGGCATAGACGTCTTTAACTACCTGAATTTTGTCCTTCGGAAAATAGGCGAATCGGATTGTGAAATCGAGTTTCGCAGGACCGAAGCGCCGTGGAAACTCCGGCGGTACAGGGTAAGGCAAATGGCTGTTCTGAAAATTCATAGCGATAAAGAAAGGTTCATTATCGAGACCGTCGATCCACTGGATCGCTTCATCTACGGTTGATCGATCGTCGAGGCTGCCCGCATGTTGGGATTCCCTTGCCCAAATCGCGAATGCCGCATCGCCTTGCATGAGATAAGTTGGCCGTTTTGAGTTAGCCGCATGAATAAACCGATCCAAGCCACCGGTTTCCAGGTAGTTGATCATGCCTCCCCAATTTTCGTTCGATGACGAAAAAATCGCGGTGTGATATCCCGCAGTCTTGAGTACATCGTAAATCAAGACGCGAGGGTAGGTTGGATTTTTCGGGTAAGTATAGGCCGTTGCGGAGCGTAGAGGATAGTGTGACGATAAGGGAGTTATCGCTGCATAATTCGTATGGCTCGATTGTGTGTACGTGTTTAAGAACACGCGCGCATCCTTTGTCAGTGTTTCAACAGCCGGCATTACATCACGGCTTCCGCCATAAGCTCTAATTTGATCGGCCCGTAAAGATTCGATCGTGAGAATGAGAACGTTCCAGCGATGGCGCTGGCTTTGCTCCGCCAAGATCTTATATTGGTTCAAGGAGATGATGGGTCTCTGGGTGATCTGAAAACTATTGCTATTATCAATCGACAAAGGCTCACCCGAAGTGCCCATGTGTTTTGCAATGTCTGCGACGACATAAGAAATTGGGCCGGACCTATTTACTTGATTGCGCGAATAGAGAATTCCTGCGCGCATAAATTGACGTTCGCCCCAGCTGCTGTAGAGAGTACCCAAGAAAGCTCCGAGCACCGAGAGCCCCAGCGCCCAGCGCCAGACAAAAACTATTTTTTCTTGTGAGCGACCGGGTTGTTGCGCTATCCAGTGCGGGATCCAAACAGTGATCGTGAAGGCGCCAGCGCCTGCAAAGGCGACGATGACTAGAGCGACGTCAAGGTCCACCCAGTGAAAAACTTGCAGCGGATGGGGCGCCATGAAAATGAAAACTTGACTATCGATGAAGCTTCCGGTCTGCCAGAATAGCCCCCAACTAGCGCCGTAAAAAACGAGACCAAACCAAACCAGAAGCGTAATGACGATACGCACCATCAAGCGCAGGCCAAGACGAGCGGGAACAAATTTACTACTGATGCGGAAAGCGATTTTTATTACTGCTCCGGTGAGAAGCAAAAAAAAAGCGAGAAGAGTCAGGGAATAGCAGAACAGCAGAAAACGCGCTCCAACGGGAAGATCCTGGCTGCGGAGTGCGCCCTGCGGAATTATTAGATGAAGTGTGACCTCGAGCATTGCGAAGCCCCACCACGTAACTGCCAGAAGAGCAAAATCGGAACGCAGGAGGGTCAATTTACCCCGAAGTAGGGCGAGCGCTGATTGCAGGCGAGCAATGCAACCAACGATCCTGGCTGATCCTTCTCCCGTTTGGCCGTGGAGTTTTGTGGTCACGTTTTACGTTGTCGATTGGAGCGATTCTGAGTCGGGTTAGAGGTCGCGCTCTCGCGAAGAAACACTATCACTCATTGCGTTCACGATAATTCAAAACCGCGAATTGAAAGTCAAGCAGGCGAGCCTCATTTCGAACCTATATTGCCGAAGCATCTGGTTTGACTCTGAAGCCGAAATTGGCTCCGTGGCGCATCAGATTCCGCAGTTTGCGCCGGATGAAAATCCGCTGTTTGAACCGGATTCAAGAGTATGCTCTCTTTACCGGGTATCGCAGGATGCCAATTATTCTAGATGATTTCTACGGTTTAAGGACGGTTATTGGTGTTAAAACGTACGGCGAAGCTACCGATGCGTTTAAAAGAGGTCGCTGCGTTCAGGTGAAACTGCGATACTTGGAATTTTCGTCAATGCCAACTTCTTCAGATGGCCCAGACTAGCGCTCAATCGTTCACAAGTCATACAGCCGAGCGCCGCCGCGACCGATGGGTGGCTCTCGGCATCTTGGTGTTTTGTTGGATATTGTTCGCCTCGATAGAGCAAAGTCCGTTTAAACTTCAAGGCGCGGTTGTAGAAGCATTGGTTGAGAGAGGACGTTTGCATTTTGTCCGTGGCAACATGAATGGTATCGTTTTCGAAAATCTCGACACCAACACGCCTTCATTCCGATATCTCTTCAATATATTCCCCCACGGCGGTCTGTACCATGTGAACCATGCGCCAGGACAATTTTTCCTGGCCGCGCCATGGTATGCCGCCTGCGTTAAGCTTGGCTGGCGATTTGAAACCCACGAAAGGCTTGTGTGGCGAGTATTAGTCTGGACCTTGACCGCGCCGCTGGGGGCCTGGGGAGCCATGTGTGTTTTCGTTCTCGCCCGATGTTGGAGTATGCCTTTTATGGCGGCGTTGCTGGCGACTACGGCATTCGCCCTCGCGAGTCCTTGGTGGGCGGCCTCCGGCGTGCTCTATCACGATAGTCTTGCGATCGCCCTGATTCTGATAGGAACGACCCTATGGCAGTACCGGCGCAATGGGCGCCAAATGAACGCCATTCTGGCGCCGATGGCTGCCGGCTTCTTGCTCGCCTTTAGCGTTGTGACCACCTATTTGGTAGTGCCGATTGTGTTGACAATAATTGTATTTTTGCTAGCTGCGCGGCCCGCACGGCGTGATGTTATTCTTTTTGCTCTGGCCTTTGTGCCGACACTTGCTCTCCTGCCGATCGCCAATACGATGGCATTCGGATCGCTTTTTGCGACTGGCTATTCAGCCGGCGGGTTCGATACGAATTATCCTTCACCTTTTGACTTTGTCAACGCCTGGGAGAAAACCGGTTTCTACCTATGGCATTCGGATTATGGGCTCCTAGGATTATTTCCAATCTTTTTTTGTGGGGCGGTGGGTTTGATCATCGGCCCATCCATCACGCCCGCGGCAAGGAAGCTGCTCGTGACATTGATGGCGGTGCATTTCTTGTTCATCATCTCCATGGAGCATCATGGCTCCGTGGGTTGGGGCATGGGGCGCTTCTTTATGCCTTTATTTCCGATTCTGGCCTTTGGCTTGCCTGCTCTGTGGGATATTAAGGGGTCGAAAGGACATGCCGTGCGCGCACTTTTGTTTGCTGCTCTGTTGTGGAGCGGGGTCTTTGCGTTAGCCGCAGCAAATTACGGCGTCCAGGGTGTAATGGAACCCGGGTTGCCGACGCTCAAGCTGCGCTTGATGTTTGACCATTCTCAATTGTTCAAGGGGCTATTTTGGCTGACGATGATCGGCGGGATCCTCGGAGAACTTCTCTATCAGGCTTGGCCCCCCAGAAAGGGGTCGCTTTCCCCTAACCCATCACGGCCATCGCGCCAAGGAATTTCACCGGGTTCAAAAGTTATCTTAACGGCAAGAGCGCGTCGGCGCCGCAGAAGAAAATAAGTTGGACGTTGATTTCGGGTTAATGTGAATCAGTCCGTTCGGCAATGTCTTAATAAGTTGCATGAGATCCAAGAAGCCAAAGACGAGATCGCGGGAACCTGCCGCATCAACGTTGATGCAAAGTGGACCGTCTGAAACGCCGGCTCCGCTTTCCTCAAGCCACCCCATAATTGAGCTGGGTCAGAGTTTTTTCCCGACGCTGCTTGTATTGATCACCCTCGGGGTATTTCTCCCTGTGCTGAGAAACGGGTTCGTCGACGCGGATATTAGAACCATCGTGGAGAATCTCGGTTACCGCGGATTTGGCTGGTCGGAAGTTCGCTGGATATTCGCTGCGTTTCAGTTCGGCCACTATCAGCCGCTTACCTGGATGACGTTTGGGCTCGACCATGTTTTTTGGGGGACAGATCCCTTCGGTTATCATTGGACTAACTTACTTCTGCATGTCGTCAATGTTCTGCTCTTTTATCGGATCAGTTTGCAGTTGCTTGCATACCCGGAAACGCGTGAGTCTTGGCCAGACGAGCCCAGGGTCCGAATCGCGGCTGGTATTGCGGCGTTGGTTTTTGCGATCCACCCCTTGCGAGTGGAATCAGTTGCCTGGGCATCTATTCGGGGCGATCTGGTCGGAGCCAGTTTCTTTCTTTTGAGTTTGTTTGGTTACCTTCGGGCGAACGTAACGGCTAATGCTCGCGGCAGTTTGATGCGCTGGGACATTCTCTCGGTCGGCGCTTTTTTTATTTCGCTCTTGGCCAGCCTGATCGGAGTGGTTTTACCGTTCATCTTGTTGGTGCTCGATACCTATCCCTTGGGCCGGCGCTCCGACGGGCAAACTCGACCTTGGGCCAACGTGCGATTTCTTCTATGGAAAAAGGCTCCTTATTTTGCCCTAGCGAGCGCAGGTTTGACGATCAATTTTATCGCACGCCATTACGAATCGGTCCATCAATCATCCGGCCAAGATGGAATAGTGACTTGGGTGTTATATTCGCTTGCCGCTCCGGCATTTTATCTTTGGAAATCTGTCCTGCCGATCGGTCTCACGCCGGCTTATGAGCTCAATGCCTGGTCCATGGCCGGGTATATCGGCGCCAGTACGGTGCTCTGTATCGGAGTCGCCGCCGTGGGCAAGCGGTGGCCCGCCCTGGTGGCGGCTTGGATTTGTTTTCTACTTCTTGCTTTGCCTGTCCTCCGGAGCGATTTCCCCGCGCAGCAAGTTTTGTCGGACCGGTTCACTTATTTGACGTTTTGTTCCTGGTCCTTGCTGATCGGCGGGTCGATTCAACAATTTTTGCTAGCTCCCGCTGTCCGACGCGGAGCTCGACTGTCGATGGTCGCGGGTGTATTGATCGCAATTTATTTCGTCGTGATTGGAGTTCATACTTGGAATCAGGTCCGAGTGTGGCGCGATACGGAAGCGCTATGGAAGAATGCCGTCGCGGTAAATCCAACCAGTCAGGCTCACTTCAGTTTGGCAACGTTGTACGAGAGCCAGGACAAGTACGAGGACGCGATCGCCGCATATAATAAAGCCGCGGAAATAAATCCTCAACGATGGGACACGCATGAAAAGACAGCGGCTCTGCTGCAAAAGCGAGGTAAGATTTCCGAAGCGGTCGGACATTATCGAAAAGTTGTCGCATTCAACCCAGGCGCCATTGAGGCGCGTGAGAAGCTGGCAGCCGGTCTGATGAATCAAGGTGAGATTGGCGAGGCCGTTCAGCACTTCCGGAAGGTGTTGGATTTAGCGCCCGAGCGCAATGGGACACGAATAAAACTCGGCACGATCTTGGCCGTGACCAGCCATCTTGACGAGGCGGCAGATATTTTAGCCGCGGCCGTTAGGTTCGATCCCCAAGACGGGCGAACTGTCTTGAAGTTGGCTCAGGTGCTCGCCGCTCAAGGAAAGCAAAGTGAAGCAGTGAATTATTTTCGCGAAGCTACGCGGCTTCTTCCCGAAGATGCTGAAGCACACGAAAACCTCGGCCAAGCCCTATTAGAACTTGGCAAGAAAGATGAAGCAGCCAAGCATTTGCAGGACGCGTTGCGAATTTTACGTTCCACGCCAAGAGCAGGTTAGCGTGTGGTATGACGGCTACGTGGGACTAGAGGGCAATAGAATTGAACCTGAGAGTTGGGTTTTCGGAAAGATCGCACCATGGAAAGCGCGTGGGGAATTGACATGAGCGCCGGATAACGTTGCGGCTCTTGGAAAAAACTGTTCATTGATTCAGAATTGCAACGTGGCGCCGCAGGAAGTTTTTCTTTCAGTCATCATTCCGGCTTGCAACGAAGCGCCACGACTGCCGAAGACGTTACAGCGAATTCACGAGTATCTAACGGGCAGCGCGTTCACGTATGAGATTCTTGTTACGCTCGACGGACCAACCGATTCGACGCCGGAAATTCTCGCAAATCTATCACACCAAATCGGTCATCTGACGGTTCTCGATCGCGCCGACAACCGCGGTAAAGGCTTCACTGTTAAGGAAGGGATGCTCCGCGCCAAGGGGCAAATTCGCCTTTTCACCGATGCCGACAACTCGACCGACATCGCGCATTTCGACATGATGAGACCGCTTTTCGATCAAGGCTACGATCTAGTCATCGCATCACGCAACGCCAAAGACACGGCGGAGGCGCAGCAAGTGGTGCCGCAAGCGGCATACAAGCGGTTCATCGGTCAGATCGGCAATCGGATCGTGCGGAAAGTCGCCGTTCCCGGAATTTGGGATACCCAATGTGGCTTCAAGGCATTCCGCGCTGAGGTAGCTGAGCGGATTTTCCGCCAGACGACGATCGAGCGCTGGGGTTTTGATATCGAGGTGTTAGCTCTGGCGCAGGCGCTAAAATATCGGATCGGAATTATTCCGGCGCACTGGATCAACGATGAACGCAGTCATGTCCGGTCGATGGATTATTTGCGCGTGCTGGCGGATACGTTTGCCGTGCGGCGCAATTTTCTTTCCGGAAAATATCCGCTGTAATGCTGGGTTAACCTGATCAGTGGGCTAATATCCTGCCGACCCAACTCACGCCGAGGCCGAGCACTAAAAACAGCAGGGTCATCGGGTTGCGCTCTTGGATGCGATGAACTTGCGGCAAAATATCCGCCGTTGCGATGGCCAGGAAGGTGCCGGCCGAAACGCCGAGGGCGATGGCAATATTCTCCTCGGAAAGTTCGCGAAGAAAGAGAAAGGCGAGCAGGGCGCCCACCGGTGTGGTCAAGGAAAACAGCAAGCTGAGCGTAGCTACTTTGCGCCGTTCCCAGCCGGCGGAAAGGAGGATCGATGATATCGACATGCTGTCGGGCATTTTGTGAATAATGACCGCGAGCAATACCACCGGGCCGAGCTGTGGTAGCATCAGTCCGGCGCCGAGGGCGATGCCGTCGAGCAGGCTGTGCAGCGAGATTCCCAAAAACGCCGGGATACCCATCTGATGAATGTCGCAATCGCGCTCTTCGCAGGCATGCACGAAAACGAATCGCTCCATAACGAAGATCAAGAGAAATCCGCCGAGGATCGGCCAGCCAATATTATCGTCGAGCACTTTGCCGGTTTCCGGCAGCATATGAAAGAAAACCGCGCCCAATAAAACGCCCGCGCTAAAGCTGAGTAAAAGCGCCAGTGCGCGCTGAGACAGCTCACGCAAAAGCGGCAAGAAGCTGCCGATCAGCGAGATAAAAATGACCGTCGGTAAATAAAATCCTAGAGACGCCATAAATTTTGTTAAGGCTGGAAGCTAACATAGGGTTTTGGGTCTGGCAAACCTGGACCGGTTTTTGCGCTGTCGCATGAAATTAGCGCGGCTTGTGCGACGGGGAAAGTTTCAGCGTGCGACGGTGGACGCAAACGCTATCTAGACTTTATTGCAACGTTGGGAGTCGCGTGTTAGCAAATTGAGAGAGATACGACCGAGAGGGGACATCGATGTTCACAAAATTGGCATTGTTTATTGCGCTATTCAGCTTAGCCGTTGGTTGTTCAACGGTTGCGCCGGGGTCGCGAGCAACCGCCGAGCTGAAAGACAAAGACGGCAAGCTCGTCGGTCGCGCGGATTTTCAATGAAGTCTCGGACGGAGTACTCGTTCGCCTCGAGGTTAAGGGACTTACTCCGGGACTACACGCCGTACATGTCCACACCGTCGGCAAATGCGAAGCGCCAGGATTCACCAGCGCCGGCGGGCATTTTAATCCCGGCGGGAAAAAACATGGTCTTAAGAGTCCCGATGGGGCGCACGCGGGCGATTTGCCGAACATGCTGATTGCGAAAGACGGATCGGGCCGATTCGAGGCTTTGACCGATGCGATCACATTAAAAGCGGGTTCCAACAGCGTATTTGATGCTGACGGCAGCGCGTTGGTCATTCACGTCGGCGTCGACGATTATGTGACCGACCCGACGGGCAATGCCGGCGATCGCGCCGCTTGCGGTTTAATCGTCGCCGCCAAATAGTCCGCAATGTTAGGTCCCGCGCGGTATTTGCGAATGACTAGCTGGTAAGTTTTTTGAGATCCGCGAAATCGTCGATGACCCGGAAGTTCTGTTGCACCTGATCGAGCCGTTCGCCGACTTGTTCGATCTTTTCCCGTTCGAGATTGCCGAGGAAATCGCCGGCTTTGGCCAGGTATTTTATCTTGCGCGGTTCGAGCATCATCAGCCGGGCCGCGCTGGCGTCGACCGCAACCAAGTCATCGCCGAAAATTAGCACTCCGCTTGCCTTCGGTTCACCTTGCAGTGGGCCGTTGCCTTCCATGCCGACGATCCCATCGACGATGGCAAACTGAGGCAGCGGCAGCGAGCTGTTGATATCCAAAATGCTTTCATGGATGCCCTGCCAATGGAGAATGTTTTTTGGCCAGCCGTAGACCGTTCCCGGAATCACACCGAACATGTTTTTCAGGGATAGAGTCGCGCCGGCCCAATGATGCGTTTTCAGCTTGGGCATAGAGACCAGCAGATCGGCGTTATATAGAGTTTCCGGCAGATAGAGCAGCTTGAAGCGCGTGAAACTGCTTCGGACCGGCGTGGCTCGGACGTCGTCGGAGTTGAGATCGACATAGCGGATTTTGTGCTCGCGCATCACGTCGTACAATCCTGACGCCGACAATAAATATTCGTTGTCGCGGCGATGACCGGGGCCTTCGGCAACCACGACGCTAGCCGCGCCGAGGAAACGGAAAGAATCGACGGCGGCTTCAATCACTGCCGGATTGGTGTTGATGACGCCTTTCGGATCGAATTCCACGAGATTCGGTTTTACGACGATACGTTTCCCTTTGACGTCTAAACCGCAGAGCTTTATGCCTTTGAGGATGATTTCTTTGAGCGGCGCGTCGTAGCGTCTCGCCGGCAGAATCGCGACGCGCGACGAATCTTTTTTGCGGTAGGCATCGCGCTGCCAATTCCTCGACGGCTCGCAGGCGCCGAGCGCCGGAAAGAGTGAGCCGGCTGCGGTGAATTTCAAAAAATCTCTGCGGCGCATAGTTTACTAAATCCGAAAAGGATTATTGGTCCCGTTCAAGGCGATGATCGCAAGGGCCAGGGTTTTAGTTTCACCCAAAAATCGAGTTTTCTCGAAGCGCTTGGCGATCAATTCTTTCCACTCATCAGTTTTCTGACCATAGAGATCAAGACAAATCGTTCCCCACGATAGGGCCAAACCGGAATCTGTTTCGCGCGCGGTTTTCCTTAGCGACGCAAGGCTGGTTTGATTCGCGGTCTCAGCCGCGCGATTTTGCAAAGCGATCAGCGCCACCGCAGTAATGTCCGGATAGGGCCACAACGCGTAGTCCAACACTTTTGAGTTGCCGTAGTTCCAGCCGCCTGCTTTGCACATGCGATCGTAAATCACAGCTTCGCCTTGACTGATTCGTTCGGCGACATTGGTTTCGCTTAGCAGGGCACGGGTTTTCTTGAGCGCGATCAAGGCATAGCTTGTCGGTTCCACCCAGGTAAACGAATCGGGCACCCAGGACCAGCCGATCAGGTCGTTGTTGAGATCGTTGATGTTGGACTTGCCGGTAACCAATAAGATGATTTGCGCGAGCAATCCCGGCTTGCTGCCCTCTTGGAGCACTAACCAGCGCGCCGCGCGGCGAACGGCTTCTTGATGCTCAGGGAAAGCACTCAAGGCGACGATTGCGTGCGCTGACGTCCAAGACCCCTCTTTCGCCGCGTCATTCAGGGGCCAACTGCCGTCTTGGTTCTGATGCTGTAGTAGCCAGCGGGTCCCTCGGCTAACGCCTTCCGTCGCTGACTTCTGCGCCAACGACTTCAGAGCAGCGACCGCGATGGCGGTGTTTTCGGTATTGCTTCGTTTGCCTTCGCTCGCGCCCCAGCCTCCATCGGAGTTCTGGGTACGCAAAAGAAGGCCGATTGCTTCAGTGATCATGCCGTCTAGTTTTTTCTGCTATATGCGGGAGACTAATACTACATGTAGCAAATTCGCCGCCAGCGATACTCGCGCGGCCGAATCATGTGCAGGCAATTTCAGTACTTTAGCTTTATGGCCGCGCCGCTAGAATTATTGCCGTTGCCGAAGCTGACCAATTTTGCACCGAATTCCTTGGGGTCGGACAGGGAACCGCAGACGCAAAGACTAGACAAAATGGAGTTTCGCCCGGCCGGTTTGCAGATTTGCCTCGGCTTGCCGGATCCGCTCGGTAGTGCCGAGATCCTGCCAGAAGCCGTCGAAATAGTAACCGTAAAGCGCTTCGCCGGCGCCAAGCATGCGTGGATAAGTGTGCCTGGTAGTGCTGAATTTCGTCGATGCTTCGCTGTCCATATATTGAAAGATCTTTCGTTCCAGTATCTGCACACCGGTGAACATGACTTTTCGGGTCGGTCCTGCCGGTTCTCCTAAAGACGTCTTAGTATTGAGAAAGCGGCAGATCCGGCCCACCGCGTCGATGTCCATGGAGCCGTACTGGTCGGCAAGCGCATCGGGACGAAGTACCAGAGTGACAGCGGCGTTATTGGCTTTGTGAAAATCGATGACCGCGGCGAGATTCAAATCGATCAAAGCGTCGGTGTTGATGACAATAAAAGTTTCGCCATGCAGAAACGGTTTGGCCTTGAGTAAACCTCCACCGGTGTCTAACAACTCCGGCTCTTCGGAATAACTGATCTCCAGGTCGAGTTTGCTACCGTCGCCGAGATGTTTCTTGACCTGCTCGCCGAGGTGATGCAAATTGATCATGATCTCGCGAACTCCGTAATGACGCAGCAATAACAGCGGGTACTCGATCATCGGCCGGCCGGCCACCGGCACGAGCGCTTTAGGTTTGGCGTCCGTGATCGGGCGCAGCCGCGTGCCCTGGCCCGCCGCCAATACCATGGCCTTCACAGCATCGCCTCAAAATGTTCTTCGAGCAGCGGCAGAAGTTCTTTGGTTTGCGCCGTGAGGGGAAGATTTTTTCTTAATCGGCGCACTGTCGGCGGGATGAATTTCTTGTAGCCGGGCTTGCCCATGACGAGATCGAGATAATAAAAGCGGCCGACGATTTTTAAATCCCGTTGGATTGCCGAAAGGCGATAGACTTCGTCAAACTCATCGCGTTCGATCGCGCTATCTACAAGGTCGCCCTTGCGTCCGACGTAGTAGTCGATCAAGGCAGCTTCCAAAGGCGGTGTGATGACGCTGTCGGTGATCCGGTCGTTGAGCAACGAAGCTAAATCGTATTGCGCCGGCGCCAACAGAGCATCTTGAAAATCGATAACGCGCACGGCTTCGTCGCGGATCATCAGATTCCAGCTATGGAAGTCGCGGTGGTTCAAGCAGGTAGGTTGTTGGTCGAGGATTGCCGCGATCTCGGTGAAGGTGTTTCTCAACCTTTCAATCGTGGAAGCTTCTACCTTAACGCCCGGGCGCTTTAGCAGACCCCATTCGATGAAATGTTCGAACTCCCACAGATAGAGTTTGCGGTCGAAGCGCTGTTGAAAGGCAATGCAGGATTCGTCGCGTGACTCGGTGCCGCGTACTTGCACCTTTAAAAGCTCGTCGATGGCCTTTCGATACCATTTGAGAGTCTCGGCTTCCGTGGTCCCCCGTACTCGGTCCCATAGCGAAGTGTCGCCCAGATCTTCTAAGAAGAGCAGCCCATCCGCCGGCCAGTGACCATATAACTTGGGCACGCTGACGCCGATGCGCTCGAGAAAGCGGTGCATGTTTAGAAACGGCAGCTCTTTCGGCCCATCTTTGAAGATCGCCAATTCCTCGCTCGACAACGGCAACGCGCTGCCGGCGGGAAGCTCCATCACAATGAGCGATGCCGTTGCGCTCGGGCCGCTCAAGCTGGCGCGATAGTAGCGACGGCTCGAAGCATCGCCGGCGAGCGGCGCGAGCGCGCTGAGCTTCGCATTGGCGCCGAAAAGCGCTTCAATTTTGTTTTGGACTAGCTGCGTGATGGAATCGGTCACTTTGGGCCCTAAAAACTTTTCTCGTCATGGGCGTCGGAAGTCAATTTCGATGAATGGTTGGGGACGACGACCGTCGGCCGCTTAGACATCTCACGAGCCACCGTAGCCGATGGTGACTTTGCCGGCTTCGACGATGACGGGCACTTGGCGCCGGCCGTTGGCCAGCTTGAGCATGGTTTGCAGGCCAGTGTCGTCCTCCAATACGTTGACGTATTCGAAAGGAATCTTGCGGCGGGTGTATGCCTCCCGGGCGCCCCGAGTGTAAGGTCAAAGCTCCTTACCGTAGATCAATACTTTTTCTGCCATGGCTCTTTGCGATGCTGATGCAAAAATAGGCGCACGCCAACCAAATTGCAAGTAACTCTTACCCTATGATACTTTCGTAAAAATTTCCCGCAGCCGATTGCCAAACGGAGAATCATTTGTGTCGATCCGCGTCGCCATTGCTCAAATAAACCCCAAGCTCGGAGATCTGTGCGCTAATCTCGCGCTTTATGAAGAGAAGATTCGCCAAGGGATCGAGCAAAAAGCCGAGCTCCTGGTTTTCCCCGAGCTGAGCCTCACCGGATATTATCTTCGCGATACCGTGCCGAGCGTGGCTTTGACCATGGATTCTCCGGAAATGAACCGGCTCAAAAAACTCAGCCGCGAGTTACCTTTCATTGCCGGGCTCGTTGAAGAAAGCGCCGATCACCGGTTCTTCAATTCCGCGGTCTATTTCGAAGACGGTGCCGTGCGCCACGTGCATCGCAAAGTGTATCTGCCGACCTACGGTATGTTCGACGAGCAGCGTTATTTTGCCGGTGGCGACCGGGTGCGCGCTTTCGATTCCAGATTCGGCCGGATGGCACTGCTCATTTGCGAGGACTTGTGGCACCCCTCGACGATCTATTTGGCCGCGCTGGACGGCGCGCTGGCGGTCATCTGTCCGTCGGCAAGCCCGTTGCGCGGCATCGTCGACGGACAGGCTCAGGACGATAACGCGCGCTACTGGGAGATGATCAACAGCGCCTATACGGAGACTTTTAGTCTGTTTATGATCTACGGCAACCGTTGCGGTTTCGAAGACGGCGTCGGCTTTTGGGGCGGCTCGGAGATCGTCGATCCGTTTGGGCAGCGCATCGCCAAGGCTAAGTACTATGACGAGGATTTCATCGTCGCGGACGTTGCTTTCGAGTCGGTGCGGCGCAAGCGCACCATGTCGCCGTTGCTGCGCGATGAAGACATCGACTTGACGATCAACGAGCTGATGCGGATTCGCGAGCGGCCCGGGGCGCAGAAGATCGTGCAGCCGTTCACGAATTCCAAGCTTCAAAAGCTGAAGGCGTCGAGAACCCGAAAGCGCTAGGCGATCCCGCCGCCGCGCACGCTTCCATGATGCCTATTCCTACCAATACGGTTTTGCTGCGGCAGATTCTGGTCGGGTTTATTCGCAACGAAGTGCGCAAGACGGGATTAGGGCGGATCGTCGTCGGCCTCTCCGGCGGGGTAGACTCGGCGCTGAGTGCGCTGCTCGCGGCCGAAGCGCTCGGGCAGGAGAACGTGTTGGGAATCTTGATGCCGTACAAAAGCTCCAACCCCGACAGCCAAGCCCATGCTGAGATGATCGTGCAAAAAAGCGGCATCGAGTCTCTGTTCGTTAGCATCACGCCGCAGATCGATGCCTACTTCGAACGCTTCCCTGACGCCGATGCACGCCGATGCGGCAATAAAATGGCGCGCGAGCGGATGACGATTCTCTACGATCACTCGGCGCGTTGGAACGCCTTGGTGATCGGCACCAGCAACAAGACGGAGCTCCTGCTCGGTTACGGCACGCTGTACGGCGATATGGCCTCGGCGATCAATCCGCTGGGCGATCTTTACAAGACCCAGGTCTGGGCGCTGGCTGAGGCGATCGGTGTGCCCGGGGTGATCGTCGGCAAAGAACCGTCGGCGGATCTGTGGGCCGGCCAAACCGACGAAGGCGAGCTCGGCTTCCCATACCGCGAGGTCGATCAGCTGCTCTACATGATGGTCGATCAGCGCTGTACCAAGCCCGAGCTCATCACAGCGGGGTTCGCCGAGCACTTCGTCGACGAAGTCGCCGGGCTCATCATGACCTCTCAGTTCAAACGCCGCCTGCCGGTGATCGCCAAAGTTTCCCAACGGACCATCGATCGCGATTTTCGCTATTCGAGAGACTGGGGAAAGTGAACACAAAGGACTGAGTAAAGAGGACTGAGGACTGAGCCGGACATAACTCAGTCCTCAGCACTCATCACTCAGCACTGACTTATGGCTGGGGTCTTGTACGTCGTCGCCACGCCGATTGGCAATCTTGAGGACATCACGCTGCGGGCGCTGCGGGTTTTGAAAGAAGTCAACCGGATCGCCGCCGAAGACACGCGCCACACGCAGACGTTGCTCAATCATTATGGCATCACAACGCCGCTGACGAGCTATCACGAGCACAACGAGCGCAGCAAGGTCCGTAGTTTGATCGAACGGCTTGCGCGCGGCGAAAATATCGCCCTGGTTTCCGATGCCGGCACACCGGCGATTTCGGATCCCGGTTATCGCCTAGTCGGTGCGGCGATTCGAGAAAAACTCAGCGTCGTACCGATTCCCGGCGCTTGCGCCGCCCTGGCGGTCTTGAGCGCCAGCGGTTTGCCGAGCGACCGATTTGCCTTTGAAGGTTTTCTACCCGCCGCGAAGCAAGAGCGGAAAAATAAGTTGCAAGTGCTGAAAGGCGAAACCCGTACGATGATTTTCTACGAGGCGCCGCACCGCCTGAAGGAATCACTCGAAGATCTTCTGCAGATTTTCGGCGATCGCGAAATCAGCATCGGTCGTGAAATGAGCAAGCTCCACGAAGAGTTTTTACGCGGAGCCGTGAGTGCCGTACTCCTCCAGCTCGCCGAGCGCGACGTCAAAGGCGAGCTGACTTTGATTGTCCACGGCGCGACGGTCGAGTTTGAGATCGCCGAGGATCAATTGAAGGCGGAGATTGGCCGGCTGATTGCCGCCGGCAACGGCGCCAAAGAAATTTCCGAATTGATCGGCGGACGGTACGGACTAGCCAAACGCGAGGTCTATCGCCGAGTCTTGGAAATTAAAAACTCAAAACCCTAACGCGACTGATGGAATTAGCGCTTCACCGAGAAACCGTGAAAAGCGTTTTGTGCTGCTTCCCATTGGACTTCTACGCTGGCGACGCGCGCTCCCGCTGGCCCCTGACGGCACCAGGCGATTAGTTCCTCAATCTTAGATCGCGCGGCCTTCCGCGACCGCTTCCACCGAGCCGTCAGCGCAATTCATTACCCATCCCGTCAAGCCGAGAAATTGCGCTTGCTGAACCGCTGACGCGCGATAATAGACACCCTGAACTCGGCCGGAAATTTTTAGACGGGCGCGGACGGCTGCAGAAGATTGTTCCATCGTTCCGGGAGTTTTTCTAGCCCAAGGATCGTTCCACCGCAAGCGTGGACGCAGCCCCAAAACCACCTCGAATATATATTTGACAATCGACATTCGACTTTTGTAGGCTGGCGCCGTTTCTCCAGGGGTCCGTTTACCGAAGAGCATACCGACAGAGAGTTGCCCGTCCGTGAGACCCGTTTGGGGCCTTGCCCTTTGGCTACGTCGATCCGGTCACCATGAGCTTTCGTGGATGCAATAATAAGGAGGGCCAAAGATGGGTACAAAGCTATACGTGGGGAACCTACCCTACAACGTGACGGAGGAACGGCTCCAGGAGCACTTCGCGCAACACGGACCGGTGGTTAGCGCACGCATCATCACCGACAAGTTCAGCGGCCGGTCCAAGGGTTTTGGCTTCGTCGAGATGGCGTCCACTCAGGAAGCGGAAAAGGCGACCACCGCGCTGAATGGAACCGACTTCGAAGGCCGGAACATCGTCGTCAGCGAAGCTCGTCCGCAGGCGCCGCGAGAGCAGCGGCCGGGTAATGGCTTCGCCGGTGGCGGGCGGCCGCCGCGCCGCGACCGCTACTGATCACGAGGCGAGCAGCGCTAATAGCTCTTCTTCGCTCAGGACGCGGACGCCCAATTCCTGAGCTTTCTTTAGTTTAGAGCCGGGGTCCGCGCCGGCAACCACGTAAGAGGTGTTGCGGCCAACGCTCGAAGTGACTCGGCCGCCCAGCGCTTCGATACGCTTTTGAGCTTCCGGTCGGGACATGCCTTCCAAACCGCCGGTCAGCACGAAGCTCTCACCGCTAAGCTTACCGGTCTTTTTCACTTCGGCGCGGAACTTGATTCCCGCGCGCAAGAGTTTATCGATGACCTGGCGGTTGGCGTCCTGGGCAAAAAACCGCGCGATGCTTTTCGCGACTTCCGGTCCGATCTCACGCACTTCCATCAGATCTTCTTCAGAAGCCTGCTCGAGCTTTTGCAAATCGCCGAAATGCTCGGTCAAGAGTTTGGCCGTGGCCTCGCCGACATGGCGAATCCCGAGCCCGGTGAGAAAACGAGTTAGCGTGCTATTTTTGCTCCGCTCCAACGCGTCCAGCAGATTCTGCGCCGATTTGTCGGCCATGCGCTCGAGACCGGCCAATTGGTCTTTGGTCAGGCTGTAAATATCGGCGAGGTCGCGCACCAGAGCGCGCTCGACGAGCTGATCGATGAGCTTTTCGCCGAGTCCTTCGATATCCATCGCATTGCGCGAGCCGAAGAATTTCAAGCTCTCTTTTAGCTGCGCCGGACATGAGATGCCGATGCAGCGATAGGCGGCTTCGCCCTCTTCGCGGAAAACTTCCGAGCCACAAACCGGACAGCGTGCCGGCATGACAAAGGGCTTTTCTTCGCCGGTGCGTTTTTCTTCGAGAACTTTAACCACGTAAGGAATGACGTCGCCGGCGCGTTCGACGACCACGGTGTCGCCGATCCGGATATCTTTGCGCGCGATTTCGTCCATATTGTGCAACGATGCGCTTTTGACGATCACGCCGCCGATTGGGACCGCTTCAAGACTGGCGACCGGCGTGAGTGTGCCGGTGCGTCCGACCTGGGCCTCGATGTTGAGAATCCGCGTGGTCGCCTGGCGCGGCTTGAATTTATAGGCGATCGCCCAGCGCGGCGAGCGGGCGATTTGTCCGAGGCGCTGCTGAAAATCGCCATCGTTGACTTTGACAACCAAGCCATCGATTTCGTAGGGCAGTTCGTCGCGCTGGCTTTCGATTTCATTGCGATAGCCGAGGACGTCATCGATGCCGCGGCAGACTCGCCCTAGGGGCACCGGCTTTAAGTCCCCATTCGCGGATCGTGTCGCGAAATTCCATGTGGCTTGCAAATCTGGCTCCCTCCAGGCTGCCGAAGCCGTGGCAAAAAATATCGAGCGGGCGTTTCGCCGTAATGGTCGAGTCAAGTTGTTTGAGCGAGCCCGCCGCGGCATTGCGCGGGTTGGCAAACACCGGTTGGCCTTCCTCGTCCCGCTCTCGATTCATTTTCTGAAACGCCTGGCGCGATAAGAACACTTCGCCGCGCACTTCGAGGCGTCCGGGTATTGGACGCGCGCCGGCATGCAAGCTGAGCGGGATCGAGCGAATGGTCTTAAGATTGACCGTGATGTTCTCGCCATTGACACCGTCGCCACGCGTCGAGCCGACGGCAAATTTGCCGTCGAGATAGACCAACTCGACGGCGAGGCCATCGATTTTCGGTTCGACCGCATATTCGATCGGCTCGCTATGCTTGAGAAAACGCCGGATGCGTTCTTCGAACTCGCGCAACTCTTCTTCATCCATTGCATTGTTGAGCGACAACATGGGCACGGTGTGCTGCACGGTGGAGAATTTTTCCAAAGGCGGCGCGCCGATCTTTCGCGTTGGCGAGTCGGGACTGGCCAGCTCGGGATGTTCCTTTTCCAATTCGACGAGCCGGCGAAAAAGTCGATCGTACTCGGCGTCGCTGATCGAGGGGTCGTCAAGGACGTGGTAACGGCGATTGTGCTCTTCGATCTCTCGGCGCAGTTCGAGAATTTCTCGCTCGGCGCGCTCGTGGGAAGTTTTGGCCATAGCTGATGATTCTAACGTCAAATTTAAACGGAGTATTTCAGCGCTGCGGGAAAAAATTAGCATAAATAACGCGCACAATGAAGTTGCGAAGATCATTACATTGACCCCCTTTGGCTGTTGTGTTAACCCTTGATAATAATGGGTATACGCACTATTCGGACGGTTTTTGTATTCGCGATGCTGTCCGGTTGCGCCACGGCTGTACCCGAGCTTAAGCCGCCTCCGGACGGGCTGAGTTGGGTGCCCGACACGCCGTTTCGCAATCACGCAAAAGCCGATATCCCAGCCGACGCCATCGCCGTCGGCCATTTTCTCAAAGGCCAATTGCTTTTGGGCGAGGCCGATTTCGATGGCGCATTGAAAGAGTTCGAAGCCGCGGTCGGCGCCAACCCCGATGATGCTTTTCTGAGATTTCGTCTCGCGTCGCTTTATCTGCGCAAGGGAGACATGCGGAAAGCCTTGAGTGAGGCCGAAGCCGCCGTCAAATTGGATCCCAAGACAGTTGAAAATCACCTTCTGCTTGCGGGACTTTATTCTTCTTTGGGCGAGACTCAAAAGGGCATCAGGCGAATACGACGAGGTGCTCAAGCTCGATCCGAAAAACCAAGAAGCGCTGCTTTATCTCGGCGCGCTCTATTTGCAGGCTGACGACTACCCCCGGGCCAGTGAAAAACTCGAAGAGTTGCTCAAGCAGGATCCCAACTCTCTGCTCGGTCATTATTATCTCGGCCGGGTGCGCGCCAAGAGCAAGCTTTATCTCGCCGCCGAACAAAGCTACCGCAAGGCGCTTGAGCTCAATCCTAAAGCCGAAGCGGTGCTGTCGGATCTCGCGCTGGTTTACGAGCTGGAAAGCAAGACTGAAGACGCGGTGCAAATGTACCAGCGCCTTTTGCAAGTTAGCCCGCAAAATGCTTGGGCGCGCCGGCGTCTTGGCGAGCTCTATGTCGGCCAAAACAAATTAGATGAAGCGTTGCGGCAATTCGAAAGCCTGGAAGGCAGCGAGGCCGATCCGCGCGAGACCCGCATCAAGATCGGCCTGATCTCCTTCGAGCGCGGCGATTTCGAGCGGGCGGCGACGGAATTCAATCTGGTCCTCGCCGGCGATCCGGACAACGACCGCGCGCGCTACTATCTCGGCGCGACCTATGTCGAGCTCAAGGCCGACGACAAAGCGTTGGAGGCATTCGAACGCGTGCCCGAAAAAAGTGAACTGTACATCGACGCCCGTGTGCAAGCCGCTTATCTCTACGACCGCAAGGACCAAACCCAAAAAGCCATCGAGGTTTTGCAACCGGCGCTAAAAAAGCGCAACGACCGAAAAGAGCTGCATGCATTTCTGAGCTCCCTTTACCGCAAGAATAAGGATTATCCCAAGGCCATCCAGGCCATGGAGCGGGTGGTGACGCTCGATCCCAAGAGCGATGAAGCGCATTTTCAATTGGGCGCGCTTTATGACGAATCCAAGAATAAAGAAAAATCCGTCTCGAACATGAAAAAGGCCATCGAGCTCAATCCCAAGAATGCCGCCGCGCTCAACTATCTGGGATATACTTGGGCCGAGATGGGTATTCGGCTCGACGAGGCGGAAGATTTGATTACGCGCGCGCTGAAGATCCAGCCCGACGACGGCTTTTATATCGATAGCCTGGGTTGGGTTTATTACCAAAAGGGCGAATATCCCCGTGCCGTCGAGCAGCTTGAGCGTGCCGTCGAGATTACCGTGGACGATCCGACGATCATCGAGCATCTCGCCGATGCCTATGAGAAAGCCGGCAAATCCGATCGCGCCGTCACGCGCTATCGCGACGCCCTCAAACGCACGAAAGAAAACGATCAGATCAAGCGCATTCAGGAAAAGATCCAGCGTCTGGAGAAAAAGATTTGATCCTGCTGCTTCGGCGCGCCGCGGCCCAGAAAGTTGCGCCGTTCTCTCAATTTCTTTTCATCGTCCTGGTTATCGGTTTAGTCGGTTGCTCCATCGGAACCTCGCCGCCGGCACCCCAGCTGCCCGTGCCGCAGTGGGAATCCGATAAGCTCATCGAGTCCTTGACCGAACGCAAAAAGCAGTTGCAGTCTCTGCGCGCGCTGGCTCGAGTCGACTACGCCGGACCAGAAGGCAAGCAAGGCTTCCAAGAGGCGGTTGTGGTGCAGCGGCCCGACCGCTTGCGTTTAGAGACGTTAACGTTCTTGGGCGCGATACTCATCGTTACGGCCAATCCAAAGGAAATCGTCGGTTATCATCCCCGCGAAGGCGTATTTGTTCGTGGCCGGCCGTCGAAAGAGAACCTGCGCCGCTACACGCAGATACCGCTCGAGCTCGAAGAAGTGACCGCTTTGCTGATGGGTTTACCGCCGGTGGAAGCGAAGGCGTCCTGGAATCAGGAAGGCAACGCGCTGATTTTCTCGTCCAACGGGCGCAAGAAAGAATCCTTGGCGTTCGAGTCTCAGCAGCCGGTGCCGACCAAATGGGAGCGCTTTGGCGACGACGGCAAAGTCGAGTTGAGCGCGCAGTTTAGCGAATACGTTTCCACGACCGCCGGATTGTTTCCCGTGCATATCGTTTTCGAGGCCCATCGGCAAAAAAAGAAGCTCGAGATCCGCTACCAAGAGCCGGACGTCAACGGCACTATTACGCCCGACCTTTTTACCCAGCAAAAACCGGCTAACGTGAAGGAAGTGCCCATCGAAGCGATCGGGAGTTGACCGATGCCTCGGACGCGTTGGCATGGGATCCTGCTCCTCCTGTTGCTGCTCGGTTGCGGCGACAAGACGGAAGTCAAAGTATCCGACTCCCAGCCAGCGGCGGACACCAAAGACGCCGGTAAACCGGTTACGGGCGACTGGCTGGTGATTCACAGCCTCAGCGATCCCGAACAGCTCAATCCTCTCACCAGCAACGACGCATCTTCGAGTGAAGTCAACGGATATATTTTTGAGACTCTGCTTACGCGCGAGCCGCGCAGCTCTGGAGCTTAAACCGCTCATCGCGGTCGCGCGGCCGGAAATAGCCGAGGATAAGCTCACCTATACCTTCAAGATTCGTCAAGACGCTCGCTTTCAGGACGGCCGGCCGTTGACCGGCGAAGATGTCCTGTTTAGCGTCAAAGCGATCAAGTGCCCGTTTGTCAATGCGCCGTTTCTGCGGGTTTATTTCAACTCCCTCATCGACGCGCGAGCTCGTCGATCCGTACACCATTCGATTGGTCACCAGCGAGCCCTACTTTCTAAACGAAAGCGTGCTCGGCGGCATCATTGTGTTGCCGCGCCATTACTACGATCCGGAGAATCTGCTCAAGGATGTGACGGTGCGCCAGCTTGCTCAAGATCCGGCAAAATTACCGGCCGAAGCGAAGAAGTTCGGCGATCAGTTCAATCGAACTTTATAACCGCAATCCTTTGGGCTCCGGGCCGTACAAATTCAATAGCTGGAAAACCGGCCGCGAGATCGAACTCGCGCGCGATCGACAAATATTGGGGCAACGGCAAAACAGGAATCGATCAACCGCATCTCGATCGGCTGAAATTCCGCGTCGTGAACAACATGGACGCGGCGCTGACCCGGCTGAAGAGCGGCAGTCTCGATTTCATGGAAGTCTTGCAGCCGGTGCAGGTTGTGCGCGGCACCAGCAGCGAGCGATTCAACGACAATTTCAAAAAGTACGAATACTACGCCCCAACCTATTCCTATATCGGATGGAACAATGATCATCCGATTTTCGGCGATAAGCGAGTGCGCCAGGCGATGACGTATCATGACCAATCGGAAGCAAATCGTCAAAGAGCAGTGCTTTTCGGTCTCGGCGAGGTCGTCGACAGCCATATTTATCTTTTTCGGCCGGAATATGACAAAGACCTGGTGAGCTATCCCTTCGATCCGCAAAAAGGCTCTGGCGCTTGCTGCAAGAAGCCGGCTGGCAGGACACCGATGGCGACGGCATGCTCGACAAAATGATCGATGGCAAGAAGATTCCGCTCCGTTTCGAGATCAAGATCAACGCCGGGAACGCGGTGCGCGAAAGCGTCGCGCTGGTGCTCATGGACGAGCTCAAAAAGCACGGCATCGCCGCCAGCGTGCGGCGAGCTCGACTGGACGATCTTTCTAAACGACGTCAAGAATCATCAAGTTTGACGCGGTGGTGCTGGGCTGGCAGATGTCGACGACCGAGCCCGATGCCTACCAGGTCTGGCATTCCTCGCAAGCGGCGAACAAAGGATCCAACGCGCATCAGTTACAAAAACCCGCGCGTGGACGAAATCTTGGAACTGTACCGGCGCGAGTTCGACCCGCAAAAGCGCATTGAGCTCTACAAAGAATTTCAAGAGATCCTCAATGACGAACAACCCTACACTTTTCTTTACGTACGAAAAACGCGTGTCGGCGGTGCATCGCCGCTTTCAAGGGGTCGAAGTTTTTCCCGACGGGCTGCGGCCCGATCGACTGGTGGGTGCCGCTGGCGCGACAAAAATATGTCGAGCAACAGCAGCGCAGTAGTGTGAGCCATGACCGACTATCTGATTCAACGCCTGTTGCTGATGATTCCGACTTTCATCGGCATCACCCTGATTGGTTTTTTAATCATGCGCCTGGCGCCCGGAGATCCGGCCGAGCTGCGCGCGGCAGGCGGTCTTGGGCGCCGCGGCGGGCGCCGGTATCTCGATCGAAAAGCGCGGCGCGGTCGATGAGGCGATGGCGCAATGGCGCGCGCAATACGGCCTCGATAAACCGCTTCATGTTCAATATTTGATCTGGCTGAAAAATCTTGCCACGCTCAGTTTCGGCGAATCCTTCAAAGACAGCCAGTCGGTTTGGGGTAAAATCGCCGAACGCTTGCCGGTTACGATCAAACTCAATCTTTGGTCGATTCTTGGTGGTCTATCTGGTCGCCATTCCGCTGGGCATCTATTCCGCCACCCATCCCAATTCCTTCGGCGACCAGGTGACGACTTTGGCGGCTTTCATTCTTTTTGCCGTGCCGTTGGTTTGGGCGGCGACCATGGCGATCGTATTTATTTGCGGCGGCGATTTCTATTATCTGTTTCCGCCGGGCGGGTTGGAGTCGTTGGATTTTCCGATAATTGGCCGATCTGGCAAAAATTCAAAGATCACGCCTGGCATTTGTTCTTGCCCGTCGTTCTGCTCTCCTACGATGGCTTTGCCGGTCTGTCGCGCTACATGCGGTCGAGCATGCTGGAAGTGCTTGGCCCAGGACTATGTTCAGGTCGCGCGCGCCAAAGGTCTGCCGGAAAGAGTCGTCATTTTCAAGCATGTGCTGCGCAATTCGCTGATTCCCCAGGTGACGATATTGGCGTCTATTCTGCCGGGTCTGATCGGCGGCAGCGTGATTATCGAGACGATTTTTTCCATCCCCGGACTGGGACAGCTCGGCTTTGAATCGGTCTTGTCACGCGACTATCCGACGGTGCTGGCGCTGTTTACGGTCAGCGCCGTGCTCACCCTGATCGGTATCTTGATTTCCGATCTGCTTCTTGCCGCGGTGGATCCGCGCATCGTATTCGGGCGGCGGCAACAATGAGCGCTCTGCAATTGAACCCGGCCGCTCTGGAAGCGGTTGCGGCGACGCGAGTCGAAACGTCGGAGGGGTTGTGGTCCGATGTCTGGAAACGCTTTAAGCGCAACCCTATCGCTCTGGCGGGTTTCTACGTCGTTTGTTTGCTGACGTTCATGGCGCTGTTCGCCGATTTTCTCGCCAATGACAAGCCGTATTATCTGCGAATACCGCGGCAAAGCTTACTTTCCGATTTTTCGCAGCTACCTCGTCGGCGCCAAATTGGCCCGTGGCCGGCCGAACTGCTCAATGTCGATTTCAAAAAACTCGAAGGCGCGACGACGATTTTTCCGCCGATTCCCTATCGCCCGAGCAACATCAATTTGCTCGAGCCGCTGGAGCCGCCGTCCGGCAAGCATTGGTTCGGCACGGACAAGTTGGGCCGCGATGTGATGGCCGGCATGATTCACGGCTCGCGCATTTCGCTTTCCATCGGCTTTGTCGCCGTCGGCATCGCGGTTATCATCGGCGTCGTTCTCGGCGCCATCGCCGGCTATTTCGGCTCCTGGATCGATCTGCTGATCTCACGGTTGTTTGAAATCATGCTGTCGATTCCGACTTTTTTTCTGCTGATTACCGATGGCCGCGCTGTTGCCGCCGAGCATTTATTCTGACCATGCTGATCATCGGCGTGACGAGTTGGGTCGGCATCGCGCGGTTTACCCGCAATGAATTTCTCCGGATTCAGAAATCTGGATTACGTGACCGCGGCCATCGCGCTTGGAGTTTCCGATCGGAAAGTCATGTTCAGGCATATTCTGCCCAACGCGCTGGCGCCGGTCATCGTTTCCGTGGTGCTGGGCATCGCCGGCGCGATCCTCGTCGAGTCGAGCTTAAGCTTTCTCGGCATCGGCGTGCCCGCCGAGTTGGTCACCTGGGGATCGATCTTGCAGGAAGCCAGCACCACCACCTTTGCCTGGTGGCTCGCCGTGTTTCCGGGATTCGCCATCTTTATCACCGTGCTCGCCTATTATCTCGTCGGCGAAGGGCTGCGCGAAGTGCTCGATCCGCGCCTGCGGGGCTTGCGCTAATCGCGCTCTTTCTGTTAAGTCGGTCCGACAAAGAAGCAACAGGCAATAGGCAGTAGGCATAACAGTAAGAACAATAATTTTTATTGTGTCATCCTTCATCCTTCTAGCCGGAAATCTTTTCGGGAGAGTGTGCCATGAAGCGAATGATCTATTTTTGCTTTCATGCTGGCGCTGTTTTCTGTGACGGCTCCCCTCGCGCGCGCAAATCAGCAAACCGATCTATGTTTCCTTGCCGGGTCCCGGCAATGTGCAACATCTCGCCTATGCGGTGGCCAAAGAGAAAAAATTCTACGACGAGATGGGTCTGACCAATGTGAATATCGTCGTGCTGCGCGGCAATGCGATGAACGTTCAGGCGCTGATGTCGGGCAGCGTGCATTATTCCTCGGCCTTTGGACCGTCCATGCAGGCGATGTTTAAGGGCGAACAGATTCGCGTGCTGCTGCAGATTTTCAATCAAATTCCCTTCGGCCTGATCACGCGGCCGGACATTAAAGCGGCTGGAAGATCTCGAAGGCACGAAGATCGCCGTGACCTTCGGCGGCTCGACGTACAGTGTTTTGCAGGCGCTGTTTGCCAAGCATGGTTTCGGCGACAAGTTCGCCGAATATCTCAACATTCCCGGACAACGAAGGAAAAGCGATCGCGTTGGTGCAAGGACGCGCTTCCGCGGCTTTGATGGCGCCGCCGACGGATCGCCCGTTGTTAAAGGCCGGTTTTAAACGGCTGGTTTATGTCGGCGATGAATTTAAAAACGTGCCCTTCAGCGCGCTCCAGGCAATGGCGAAGCAAGTTCAGGCCGATCCCGACGTGACCCAGAGAATGGTCAATGCCGTCATGAAGGCGCTCTATTGGATTCGCGCCAATCGCGAAGGCGCATCGATGTCATCATGAAGAACGGCCGGTTGGACGAACGCGAAATCGCCGCGTCGCTCTACGATCTCATGCGGGATGCCTATATTCCCGGCGCTGAGCGCCGAGGGATTGTACAAACGCGCCGAGTTGGAGTTTGCGGTGTTGAAAGAGAAACCGAATTTTAAACCCGAGCAGTTCGTCGACGACCGCTTTTACAAGAACGCCTTGAAAACTCTTGCCAAAGAACCGGGCGCGAAATCCTAAGAGGAGAGACCGATGGCGGACAAAACTCTCGAAGAAATCAAGTCCGATATTCTACACCGCGCCGGGCGGATCAATCCCTTCGAGCGAGTAAAAAAAGCCGATGTTGAACAGGTCGTAGAGAATCTCACCAGTCTCGATAGCGATCTGTGGGGCCGGGAGTGGGGTAAGTACGGCGCCAAGTACGAAGCGCTCGCCGACGAACAAGAAAAGCTAGGGAAAGAAGAAAGAAGCCGGCGAGACCTATTACTTGGCATACGAGTATTATCGGATCGGCCGCTACCCGGTGCCGAGCAGCCCGGAGAAAATGACTTGCTACCAGGGCGCGCTGCGCACGTTTCTCAAGGCGGCGCCGACCATGGACCCGCCGCTGGAGCGCATCGAAATTCCCTTTGAAGGAAAAAAAGTCGTCGGCTATTTGCAGGTGCCGAAGGGCGTAAACCGGCCGCCGGTGGTAATGCATTGGGGTGGAGTCGACGGCTGGAAAGAAGATCGCCGCACCAACAACGACGTGTTGCTTAAAATGGGTCTGGCCTGTTTCACGATCGACATGCCGGGTGCCGGCGAAAACCCCTGTCTTGGCAACGACCTGCGCGCCGAGCGAACGTTTTCCGCGGCGATGGATTATCTAGAAACGCGCCACGATATCGACGGCAAGCGCATCGCCTGTATGGGCGGCAGCTTTGGCGGCTACTGGGCGGCGAAGCTGGCGCACACTGAACCCAAGCGACTGCGCGGCGCGGTCAACTGGGGCGCCGGCGTGCATCGCACCTTTCAAGAGGAATGGTTGCGTCCGGCGCTGACTGTAACGGCATCCCAGTACCTGATGGGACCCTCGAGCCTGTTGGATGCGCGCTCGTATATTTTTGGTGTGAAGACGCTGGAGGAGGTGCTCAAAATCGCGCCGACGCTGTCCTTAGTGGCGCAAGACTTGATCGACCGACCGTGCGCGCCGCTCCTGTGCATCAACGGCAAAGAGGACGATCAGCATCCGATCAGCGATCTGTATCTGCTCGCGGAGCACGGCAGCCCGAAGGAGTTGCGCATCATGGCCGGCGCCGGTCATATGGGACGGACAAAGGGGCAATCGAACGACGAAGTCGTCGATATTGTGACGACCTGGCTGAAAGAGAAACTTAGCGAATAGAAACGGAGTAACCCATGGCACGCATCGCAACCATCACGAAGCGAGAAGAATTGGCGCCGGAGAATCAACACGTCTTCGACTCCATCATGCAGAGCCGGGGCGTCGTAGGAGGGCCGTGGCTCGCGCTATTGCACAGTCCGGAGCTGGCGCAACGGACCCAGCATCTCGGCACTTATGTGCGCTTCGAGTCGACACTGGATCACAAAGTCGTCGAGTTTACCGCATTGGTGTCGGCGCGGGAATTGGACAGCAAGCATGAGTGGGCCGCGCATGTCATTCACGGGCAAAAAGCGGGCATTTCTATGGAGACTATCCGAGCCGTCTACGAGAAGAAGGGCACTGAAAGTTTCTCTTCCGAAGACGCGCAGATCGTCAGCTTCGTGCGCGAGATGATTCAGACTCACCGTGTCAGCGAACCGACGTTTCAAGCGATCTACGGGCGTTTCGGCGAGAAAGGCATGGTCGAGCTGACGGCCACCGTCGGTTATTACGCGATGCTGGCGTGCACGCTCAACACTTTCGACCTCTACACGTTTACGCCGCCGGACGATCTGAAAATTTAATACAAAGTCATCAGTGGCGTCGGCCGTCATCACAATTCTAACTGTCTCGACGGTACTTCCTCGCAGCTCAGGTGCAGAAAATCTACGGAGGTTTTGCGTCGCTTCGCCGGAAGCTAGCGTTGACAGAGGCTTCGGTGACTGGCTACTGTCGGAAAACAGACGAACTTTTTGGAAAGGAATTGACGTTATGAAATTAGCAGGACAAATCGCGCTTATTACCGGCGCCGGGCAGAAATATCGGTAAAGCCATGGCCATGCTTTTTGCCTCGGAAGGGGCAAAAATTGTCGTGGCGGAGATGCATGAGGGACGCGGCCAGGCGGTGGTCGACGAGATCAATAAATCAGGCCGAGAGGCGATGCTGGTGCTCGGTGACGTTGCCAAATCAGCCGACGTAAAGCAGATGGTCGACAAAGTCGTCGGCAAATTCGGCGGCATCGATATTCTGATCAACAATGCGGCGCTGACCGACCATGCGAATATTTTCGACAGCACCGAGGAAGAGTTCGATAAAGTCATCGCCGTCAGTCTCAAAGGACCGTATCTGGTAACGAAATACGTTGCCGAACAGATGCGCAAACAAGGGCGCGGCGGCAAGATTGTAAATTTCGGCTCGACCTCGGGCATGATCGGACGATTTGACGGCATCGCTTACGCCGCAGCCAAAGCCGGCGTGATCAACATGACTCGCGCCATGGCCGTCCAGTTGGCCGAATATAAGATCCGCGTCAACTGCGTCGTGCCGAACCGTTCCGGTTCGCCGGTAGGGTTTGACGATGACGTGGCCGGCAACCGGACCTTTGAAAATCTCGCGGGACGCTTGGGTACGGCGGACGATCAGGCTAAAGCGGCGTTGTTTCTGGTCAGCGACGATTCGGCTTTTATCTATGGGCATCCGCTGGTCGTCGATGGCGGTGTGATGGCGACGGCGAATTTTCCTCGGGAGCAGTTTAAAAAATAGCCAAAAGAATGGGTTCAAACCGTTCAAATCGTTTAGATGGGATGTGCGACCGATGCGGAAATTAGTCGTCGCGTTTATCTTGGCAATATCAGGATTCGTGCATTGTGCTGCCGGGCATGCGGCTGTGCCGGCGCGCAAAGTCGTCATCGGCCACGCGGCGTTGAATGCTCGGGTGGCGCCGCTTTGGGTCGCCGAGGATCATGGGTTTTTTATTAAGTATGGCGTAAACGCCAGTTCGATTTTTATCCGCCAAGCACCGGTGCTGGTGGCCGCGCTGACCGCGGGTGACGTCTTGGCGGCGTATACCGGCGGCACCACGGTTCTCACCGCGGTGGCCGGCGGCGCCGATCTCAAGATCATTGCGACCCTGACCAACCGGTTGGGTTACGATGTCGTCGCCGCGCCGAGCATCAAAACCGCCAATGATCTGCGCGGCAAAAAAGTCGGTGTGCAAACTCTCGCCGGCACGGTGTGGATGGGCGCTATGCTCGGGCTCGAACATCTGGGGCTCGATCCGCAGCGCGACAAGATTACTTTCCTGGTCATCGGCGATCAGACGGTGGCGACCCAGGCGCTGGAGGCAGGGCAGATCGACATGACCGTGCTCGACGGCGTGTTCAGCCGCAGGCTACGTCAACGCGGCTTCAACGTCCTCGCCGAGTTGTCGAAAGCCAATATTCCATTTTCATCCCAAGGCCTGGTCGCGCGCGGCAGCACGCTACAGGAGCAGCGCGAGACCATCGAAGGCATCATGAAAGGCTTGCTCGAAGGCATCGCCTTTTGTCTGGCGCCGAGGAACAAGCCGGCAGTCATCGCCACGATCATGAAACGGCTCAAGCTGAACGACCCGGCGTCGGCGGAGGAAGGCTATCTCGACGTGGTCAACGGCGTGGAGCGCAGGCCGCTGCCCGGCGTCGAGGGCCTGCGCAACATTCAACGGCTGATGAAGTTGCGCAACCCGAACATTGAAAAAATGAAGATGGAAGAGCTGATCGACGATCGGATACTCAGGCGCCTCGACGAGAGCGGCTTCATCGACGCTTTGGCCAAGACTTATCCGGGAAAGTAAGTCCGCGATGCGCCGATGCGCCGTTCGATTTTGCTCATCATCTTACGATACTCCGGTCCGTCGACCGCGTTGAAGCGGCGACGGATGGTGCGTTAACTCAGCTCTTTTTTCAGCCAATCGACGATGGTGGGAAAAGTCTGCGGCGTTTGACCCATGTGGCCGCCGGGGAAAACCCGCGCCGATTTCGGCGCGCCGTGCTCCAACAAAAGATACAGATCGGCGATCGGCGTCTGTAGATCCGCTTTGCCGTTGACGAGCAGCATCGGACAGGACGGTTTGATCGAGCCAGCCCTGGTCTTTCAACGACATCTCGGCCCAGGGCTTGGATAACTCCGTCGATGCTAGCCACGCCGAAGAGCCGGCAGCGGGCGATGTCGTGGTCCATCAAATAGCTCTCAGCGTTGGTCGACTCGCGCAGCCAATCTTCCTGGAAAAAATAATGAATGCCGCCGCCCCAGACGACCGCCGCGCGCAAACGGTTCGCTTCCACGTGGGCCATCTTGGCGGCCCAGTAACCGCCGAAGCTGCGGCCCATGATCGCGATGCGCTTGGGATCGACGTCGCGGCGCGTCTCCAGATAATCGATCACCCCGCTAAAAAGCGCATCGCCGCTCGGCGACGCTTTGATCGGGCATTCGCCGACGCCCGGCATGTCGACGGCGCAGGATGCCAGGCCGGCCCGCTGGAGACCTTCGTCATATTCGTAGCTTTCCGCTTTGAACGAGTCGATGCCGCCAAAATTGATCACGATCGCGTGCGGCTTGCCGTCCTTTGGCACGCGCAGGTAGATGGGAATTTTGCCAACCTTGGAGCCGATTTCGACGCGCTCGAGCGGCGGCGAAAAATAGCGGCCAGCCTTCTCGTACAATTCAAGGCTTTTGCGAAAACATTCCAGCTTGCCCGGGGTATGGGGTGTCGGGTAGCGACCGGTCGCGTAATAGAAATAGGCTTGCAGGTAAGCCTGACGGGCTTCGTCGAACTTTCCGGTTTTTTCGAGCTCGTCGCCTTGATCTTCGTACGGTTTTGCGACGCGCGACCATTCTTGCGCCCAAAGCTCGGGATCTTTGCTGGTCAAACCCGCCAACACCGATTCGACGTCTTCGCGCTTGGCGTGACGAAAAGTGTTGCGCTTGCCCGTGCGCGCGCGGACCATGGCTTTGATTTCATCGAGGGTTTTTATCCGGCCCATCGAAACCTCCCGCGGCTTAGCGTTGCAAACGTTTCAACCATTCAAATCTTCAAGGCAGCTTCGTCTACTCCGGCCCGTTGGATGCGGATTTCAAACCCGAGTCGGTGGCGCTGCTTTGGTTTGGCATCCGTAACGATCGCAGTATCTGGCATTCCTATCGTATTGGCAGTGAGAGGATTTAATGCTATTGGAGATTATCCGCAGACCATTGCGATTCTGCGGAATTTGATCGGAATGGTGAAGGCAAAGCGCTAAGTGACCATTCCGACCGTCGCTAAAACATGGCTGATTTACTTCAGGTCAAAGATCTTGAAACCTCTTTTTTCACCCCGGAAGGACAAGTTCGCGCCATCGATGGCGTGAGCTTTGAAATCGGCGAGGGTAAAACCCTCGGACTGGTCGGCGAATCGGGCTGCGGCAAAAGCGTCACTTCGCTGTCGATCATGCGTCTGGTGCCGTCGCCGCCGGGAAAAATCGTCGGTGGCGAAATTCTCTATCGTGGGCGCGATCTCTTAAGGCTCAAAAATGAAGAGATGCGCAAGATCCGCGGCAATGAGATCTCGATGATCTTTCAGGAGCCCATGACATCGCTCAACCCGGTGTTTACCGTCGGCAACCAAATCGGCGAAGCGATCAGTTTACACCAGGGGCTCGGCAAACGAGAAACGCGCGCGAAGACCATCGAGATGCTCCGTCTGGTCAAAATCGCCGACCCGACATCGCGCGTCGATGCCTACCCACATCAGTTGAGCGGGGGCATGCGCCAGCGCGTCATGATCGCCATGGCGTTGTCTTGCAATCCCAGCCTATTGATTGCCGACGAGCCGACGACGGCGCTCGACGTAACGATCCAAGCGCAAATTCTCGAACTGATGAAAGAGCTGCAGCAACGACTCGGCATGGCGCTTTTGCTGATTACCCATGACCTCGGGGTCGTCGCCGAGCAGGCCGACGACGTCGCAATCATGTACGCCGGCAAGATCGTCGAGCGCTCTAATACACGGGCGATTTTCAATCAGCCGTTTCATCCCTATACGGTCGGCTTGCTCAATTCGCTGCCGAGCATTGGCGGCGCCAAGAAGAAGCGGCTGGACGCGATCCCGGGCGTGGTGCCGAGCCCGCTTAAGTTGCCGAGCGGTTGCCGTTTTCGCGATCGTTGTCCCAGAGCGGCGGATACCTGTGCGCAAATCGAGCCGCAATTGATCGAAAAGGCGCCGGGGCACACGGTCGCGTGCCATTTCCCCCATACGGAGACGCGGGAAGCGGCGGTAAGATGAATCGAGCATGAAAATGGCGGTGGAAGATCGCGATTCGCGATCCTCTATAGGCGCCATCTTCGAAATTGATCTTGACTCATGAGCTTGTTGGAAATTCGCGACTTAAAGAAGCACTTCCCCGTTGGCGACGGCTTATTTTCGCGCGGCAAAGGCGCGGTCAAAGCGGTCGACGGGGTTACTCTGTCGGTCAATGAGGGCGAGACGCTCGGCTTGGTCGGCGAATCGGGCTGCGGCAAATCGACTCTCGGGCGGGCGATTCTTCGCTTGATCGAGCCCACCGGCGGCGAAGTAATTTTCGAAGGCAAGAACCTCTTGGCGATCTCGCAGCGCGAGCTGCGCGACATGCGCCGCGAGATGCAAATTATTTTCCAGGATCCTTACGCCTCGCTCAATCCACGCATGCGGGTCGGCGATATCGTCGGCGAGGGGCTGGAGATCCACAAGCTCGCCAAAGGCAAAGCCAAGCGCGAACGGGTGATGGAGTTGCTCCATCAGGTCGGTTTGCGTGAAGATCATTATGACCGTTACCCGCATGAATTCAGCGGCGGCCAACGCCAGCGCATCGGCATCGCCCGCGCGCTGGCGGTCAAACCGAAGTTCATCGTCTGCGATGAGCCGGTGTCATCGCTCGACGTTTCGATCCAGGCCCAGATCATCAATCTCTTGCAGGAATTGCAGGAGAAGATGCACTTGACCTATCTGTTTATTTCCCACGATTTGCGCGTCGTCGAACATATCAGTCATCGGGTCGCGATCATGTATCTCGGCAAAATCGTCGAGATCGCCAAGAGCGACACGATTTACCGGGACGCCAAACATCCCTACACGCGCGCCTTGCTCTCCGCCGTGCCGATTCCCGATATGGGCCGCAAGAAAGAGCGAGTGGTGCTCGAAGGCGACGTGCCCAGTCCAGTGAATCCGCCGCCGGGCTGCCCTTTTCACCCGCGTTGTTCCTACCGGGAAGGCGTATGCAGCGAAATCGAGCCGCTCCTGGAATTCGGCGCTGATGGCCATGGCGTATCTTGCCATGTTTTTGGCCCTGGACGAGAGACTCGCGCGAGCTGAACGGGGTTTTGCATTCGATCGGTACTAATTATTGTTGCCAAAGCAATTATTACTCGATCTCGAAGAGCGGGAGCTAGAGAGGATTTCACGGGTTGAAATCGAAGATTCGGATGGTAGAGTAGACGACAGCTAATACAGCGCGACAATGGATCTGATTGAAGGCCTCTCGGAAGCGATTCCGAGGGGTTTTTATTTTATCTAGGAGTTGAAAAGCTATGGCAGACGCAAGCGTGCCAATGACCAGCAAAGGCCACCAGTTCCTGCTCGAAGAACTGAAGCGTTTGAAGACCGTCGAACGGCCCAAAAATATCCGGGATATCGAAGAGGCCCGCGACCATGGTGATCTTTCCGAGAACGCGGAGTTTCATGCTGCGAAAGATCGTCAATCACTACTCGACGTGCAGATCCGCGAAATTGAAGACAAGCTTGCGCGCTCCCAGATTATCGAAGTGGGAAAACTTTCAGGTGACAAGGTGGTCTTCGGCGCCACTGTGTCCCTCGCTGATGGTGAAACCGGCGACAAGGTGGTATACCAAATCGTCGGCGATCATGAGGCTGAGCCGAAGAACGGCAAGATTTCTATTAGTTCTCCTATCGCCCGCGCGTTGATCGGCAAAAGCGAGGGAGACGAAGTGGAGGTCCGCACCCCGACGGGCGTTCGTACGTTTGATATTCTCAGCGTGGACTATATCGAATAGAGTGCCGCGATTGGTGGGGCGGGTTTTTCTGGAAAGGCGCCATGTCCTTTTCAGCCGCAAAGGCTGCTCCAGAATCGAGTTCAACGCGGCTTAATCTACGCTGCAGCCGGCGTCGACATTGCTATCCCAGGCGGTTCTTCATCCGAGCCGCGCGCCAGTTTTTATTTCTATCACTTTTGGTTCTGCTGGTTCCCGCCCCGGCGAGCGCGGCGATTTCGATCGAGCCGCGGGTCGGTTTCCACGGGGTGTTTCAACTCGGCCGACCCTTTCCGCTGGAAATCGAACTGAGCAATAATGGTCGCCCCGCCGAAGGAACGCTTGATGTTCAAGTTTGGAAAGGCGGCGCAACCAAAGGCGGCGCACCCTACCCGGTCAAATATCGCCGCGAGCTGTTTCTCGCCGCGCAATCGCGCAAGACCATTCAATTTACTGTCGATCCCGACTTCATCAGCCGGCCGTTGAAGATTACTTTTTCCGGAGCTGACACCCAGGCGGCGCGGGAGGTCGATCTGCGCCGCCATTTTTCACCGGCGGCGGTGCTGTTGCTGATCAGCGAGAATAGCGCGTTGCCATCTCTATCCTTGGATCCGTCTCTGCAGAATCGCTTGGTGTCGATCGCTTTGGGCGAGCTGGCAGCGGACCCGCGCGCCTTGCTCGGGGTATCGCACTTGATCATTTATGATCAGTCTTTGCGTGATCTTTCGCGGGCGCAGCTCTCGGCCATCGACACCTGGTTGAGCGCCGGCGGCAAACTGATCGTCCTTGGCAGCGTGAATTATGCGCTTTATCAGGAGCCGGCGCTCGGCCGTTTTTTGCCGGTGCGGGTTATCGGTGCTCGGCGCATAACATTCACTCCGCGCGTTGAAAAAAATGCTCCGCCGGTCAACATTCGGGACGCCTGGGTCCAGCAATCGACGGTGACCCAAGGCGAAGCGTTGCTCGAAGCCGACGGCATTCCGCTGATTGTCGAAGCCAAGCGGGGGCGCGGCGCGATACTGTATCTCGCGCTCGATATCGGCCGGCCGCCGTTGTCGCAGTGGAACGGGCTTCCTAAATTTGTGCAAAATCTGCTGGCGCCCCGTCTCCTCGACGAGGCAACGCCGCGCAGCGAATGGAATGAATCGGTATTTTCCCAGCTGATTACGAGCCCGTCGTTTATCGCGACCTATATTCCCTCGGGCTCGTTGTTCGTCGCCATGATCGCCTATCTGGCCGGCATCGGCGTGATCGCCTGGCTGTGGCAACGCAACCGATGGCCGGCGCGCCATCTGCTCGGGACATTTTTAGCCTTTGTTGTACTCGCGACGGTCGCCGGTTATGTCCAATTCAGCCGCGGCGGCAATATTCCCGATGGGGTATTGCTGTCGTCAACGGTGCTCGAAAGCAGCGCCGACGGCTTTGTCGATGCTCAGGCTAATGTAGCCTTGTTCTCGACCCAGGTACGCGACTATAACTTACAGCTGGAACGCGGCTGGATGGATCTCACGCCGGTATCGAACCGGCCGAAAGAAACTGTGGAAGCCGCGGTGGTGCGCCAGGACGGCGGCGGCGTGAGCCGATTCCAATTACCGCTGCGTGAATGGGATTATCGGCTGTTTCGTTTGCGCTTTGTCGACCGCTTCCCAATGCGCGCGGAGTTCGAAGTGCAAGGCGATAAGTTGCTGATGAAAGTTGAAAACCGCAGCGCCAAGGATCTCATCGACTGCTGGCTGCTCCTACCGGGACAGCGCTTCTCGCTGGGGCAGATTTCGCGCGGCGACAAATGGACGAAGACTTTTCCATTGAGCGACCCTAAATCGCTCAGCGAGGCCGGCACCGTGCGCGCCGACAACGTTAGCTTTCGCGAAGTTACTTTTCCCGAAAAGACCCGCGATATTCTGTTTCATTCATCGTTTTTCTCGCGCGAACAGGATTCCATCTGGGCGAACGGAACCGGGGTATTTTTTGGCTGGGTAAAAGATCCTGAGCCGCGGCTGCACACCGACGACGCCAATATTCAATTGCAAGATTATACGCTTTATCGCAAGCTAATTCCGTTGGCGCGGGGCGACGACGAATGAGAGCTAATCCGGTTTGGCGCGAAGGCGTGGAGATTTATGTCGCCGAGGGGCACGGCTTCGCCGTGTATCTTTTACCTGCTGATCATTCTCGTCCCGGTGGAATTTCTCTCGTTGTATTTGCCGTCGCTCGACGCTCAGATGTGGAGCGGCTCGGCCAGTCTTTTCAAAGTCTCCGCGGTTACGGCTTTGATGTTGATCGTCTATTTTGCGCTGCGCGTTGCCAATCAGGAATTTGCCCCGTGGCGCTTCAAGACGCTCAAATATTGGTTGCGCGATCAGGGTGCTACGCCGGCATCGGTGGTTCAAGGCCATCTGGCTTTTTTGCTGACCCATTGCGTTTTCTCGTTGCTTTTGTGCGCGCCGTTGCTGGTCTGGGCCGGGGCGATCTCGCGCACGCCCCTCGGCCGCGTTGCTTCGACACTCGGACTTTTGCTGTTCTACGCCGTGAGTTACGGCGTCTGGGGGCTGGCTGCGCTGGTGCTCTGGGAGCGCCGCGTGGAAAGCCGTCAGGTTTTCATCCGATGCTTTTTTGTCGCGCTGGTCTTGCTCACCGCGTTGTTCTACTTGCCGCTTAATCCGGTCGCTTACCTGCTGGCATTTCTCGGCCGGCAGGAACTCGCGCCACTGGCGTTTCTGGGCTGGCAATGGCCGGCGTCGCTGGTTCACTTTGCTTTTCATCTCCTGCTCGGCGGCACCGGTCTGGCCGTGCATCGCTGGGCGCTCCGTCGGGAGCTTTGGCAGTGACTCCCGAAGGCGCAAACCTAAAGCGCAAGTTTGCCGAGCTGCTCGGCTGGGAACGGCGCAAGCGGCGCGAGCAAATTTGCTTGATCGTTGCTTGCTGCGCTCTCGGCACGGCACCTTTGCTGTTCCCGCTGCATATGTACTTTGTGAACTCCTGGCTGCGTTGGTTGGTTCCGCTGGCGTTATGTGCCTTGTTTGCGCCCGTCTGGTTTGTTAGACGGCGCTGGCGCCCGCTCGATACTACCCGTGCCATCACCGGTCTGGATAAGGCGCTTCGCCTCGATGAGCGCGCCATCACGGCCTGGGAATTGATTACCCGCGATCGAACCGGCAGTGCGGCGCAATGGGTGCTGCATCAAGCCGAAGCCAAGTTACGCGCCGCGGCGCCGCGCGCGCTGTTTCCTCGGCGCGGGAGTTGGGGCGGCTATCTCATCCTGCCGCTGTTGATGCTCTGGTTCGCGCTTCTATGGTTCGACGTCGATCATAAATTATTCGCCCCCGGCAATGCCGCGCCGCTATCCTTGGCGCACCGCCTGCGCCAGTTCGCCCGCGAATTGACCGACAAGGCTCAAGGCGAAGGGCTGCGGGAGAGCCTGAAGCTCGGTCAAGAGCTGCAACAGATCGCCGAAAAAAACCTTGCGGCGAAAGCCGATGAGCAACAGCTCAAAAAAGACTTGGCCGGCACGGCGAAGAAGCTGGACGCGCTCGGCAAGAGCGGCGCCGATAAACAAAATTTCGCCGGCACCGAAAGCCAGCAAAGCTTGAAAGACCTCAAAGCCGAACTGGAGGCAGCCAAGGACCTGCAGAACTTTTCGGAGGGCGATAAGGCAGGCGAGGATCGCGCCCAGCAATGGCTCGAACGCTTGGCTGCTTTGCCGCAGCTCCATCGTCAACTCGAGAATGACGCAGCGAAAGGCCAGTCCTTGGGGCAAAATCAATTGAAAGAATTTCTCAGCAACTTGGATCGCCAAGTCACCAACGAGCTCGACCGCCGCGCCGTGCTCGATGCCCAAAAGTTTCTCGAGCAAATGATGCAACCGGGCCAGCGCGAGCAAGGCGAAGCGAATCTGCGCGGACCGGGTCGCGAGAGTGACGATGAGCCGGAGTCGGGTGAAAAAAGTCGCACCCAGAGCAACCGCCCGGGCACCGAGCCGGGTCAAAAAGATGAGACCGCATCCATGTTGCCGCCTTTTCGCGGCGGCGCGGAAACCCAAGTCAAGGGCCAGCTCGGCGCCGGCGACAGCAGCAGCATCGTCTTCAAAGGCAAGCCGACACCCGGCAAAAGCGAGCTTTCGCAGCAGCAAGTGGTCGCCTCCTATCGCCGCCAAGCCGAGCAGGAGCTCAATTCCGAACGCGTGCCGGAAGCGCTCAAAGAAACGATTAAGAATTACTTCTTGTCGCTGGGGGAGGGGAAGAAGTGAGGGAACGAAATCGATTGGAGTACTGGAGTGTTGGAGTGATGGTTTCGAATACCCAATACTCCAGTACTCCATCACTCCAGTTCAGCTTGAGGAGAATTGGTCTATGGAAGCCGTGAACGAGATTGAACTCCGCATCGAGCACGCGCAGCGTTCCTTCAACGAACTGAAAGCAGAGATGGCGCGCGTCATTGTCGGCCATGAAGATCTGATCGAGCAGGTTTTTATTGCGCTGGTCTGCGGCGGCCATTGTCTGCTCGAAGGAGTGCCCGGGTTGGGCAAGACCCTGATGGTGCGCAGTCTCGGCGAAAGCTTGAGCCTGACTTTTTCCCGGGTGCAGTTTACGCCGGATCTCATGCCGGCGGACATCACCGGCACCAATGTGCTCACCGACGATGCTTCGGGGCGCAAAGTGTTTGAGTTCCAGCGCGGTCCGGTGTTCGCCAATATTGTTCTCGCCGATGAGATCAATCGGGCGACGCCGAAAACCCAGTCGGCGCTGTTAGAAGCGATGCAGGAGCAAAACGTGACAGTCGGCGGCAAGATGCATCGGTTGGAAAATCCGTTCATCGTGCTGGCGACCCAAAACCCGATCGAAATGGAAGGCACTTACCCATTGCCCGAGGCGCAAGTCGACCGGTTTTTTTTCAAGCTCCTTCTGCAATTCCCCAGCCGCGCCGAGCTCGGCCGTATCGCCGATCTCACTACCGCAGCACGCGCCGGCGGCGCTGCACGAAGTGCTGGACGCCGCGGCGATCCTGGAGATGCGCCAGTGGGTGCGCGACGTGCCGCTCGCCGACGTGGTCAAGGATTACGCCGTCCGGCTAGTCTTGTTTACCCATCCGCGCAACGAGGCGAACGAGGGCGTGTCTGCGCTGGCGCGCCGTTGCGTGCTTTACGGTTCCAGTCCGCGCGGCTTGCAAAGCCTCATTCTGGCGGCCAAGGCGCGCGCGCTTCTGGCGGGCCGGCCCAATGTTTCCTTCGAAGATATTCGCACAATGCTGCTGCCGAGTCTGCGCCATCGTTTAATCCTCAATTTGGAAGCCGACGCCGAAGGCGTGACCGCGGAGAAGATTCTCGCGGAAATTGTCACGCAGGTGGCGGAAGTCGAATAGCGATGAGCCAAGAGTCTAGAGTTTTGCGTCTTGGGCCGCGCGCTGGTCAGATCACCGGGTTTCTGCCGCGGCTTCTGCGCCATGCGGTGGAAAAGCTTCCTCGCTTCTCTCGCAAGGAAAATTTAAGCGGGAGGGAACGCAGGCGACTTTCGGTATCCCAACTCGAGAGCCGAGACTCGGGAGGCGAGACTTTTTTCGATACCGAATTTTTAAAAAAGCTCGAGCGGCTCCACTTGATCGCCAAACGGCTCAGCTGGGCCGGCGCCAAGGGCGAGCACACAGCGTCGCGCAAAGGCTTCAGCCTGGAATTTTCCGACTACCGGCGCTACCAGCACGGTGATGATCTGCGCTACGTCGATTGGAACGTCTACCGGCGGCTCGATCGCTTGCTGGTGAAAGTTTTCACCGCCGAGGAGGAGATGAACATCTACCTGCTGATCGACACCAGCCGCTCCATGGCCGAGGGTAATCCGAACAAGCTCGATTATGCAAAAAAGGTCGCCGCGGCGCTCGGTTACATCGGCCTCAAGAACCTCGATCGGGTCGGCGGAGCGGCCTTCTCTGCGCGCCTCCAGCGGCCCTTGGCTCTCGGTCGGGGCAGAAAGCAGATCCTCCGGCTTTTTTCTTATTTGAACCAACTGTCGTGCGCCGACGAAACCCAGCTGCGCAGTACGATCCATGCTTTTACCAATCTGTTTCCTCATCCCGGCTTCGTCGTGATCGTCAGCGATCTGTTCGATCCCAGCGGCTGGCGCGCCGCCTTCGAAGAGTTGACCGCGAAGCGCTACCAGCTCCTGGTCGTTCATATTGTCGATCAGCAAGAAGTCGAGCCCAACTCTCGCGGTGATGTCGCGCTGGTCGACGTCGAGTCCGGCCGCGAGCGGAAGTTTTTTCTCGATGACGATTTGCTGCGCCGCTTCCGCAGCGAAATTGCAAACTATTTCAAAGATATCGAGACCGTCTGCGCCAGCCGGAAAATCGACTACCTGCGCGCGGCGACCCAGGTTCCCTTCGACGAATTCGTTTTACGGATGCTTCGGCAAGTGAGCAGTGTGGGGTGAGCTATGCTCTGGGGTATGCCCGCAGCGTTGTTGCTGCTTGCCGGAGCGTTGCCGCTGATCGTATTTCTGCACAGCCTTAAGCCGCGCGGGCTGCGGGTCAATACGACCACGCTATTTCTCTGGGAGCGGGTGCTTAAAGAACGCGCCCTTGGCACGCGGCTCGGTTGGCTGCTGCGCAAAAACCTTTTGCTGATTCTGCAACTCATTGCCGCGACCGCGCTGATCGCCGCATTGGCCGAGCCGTCGCTACGCTACTTCGGCTCCCACGCCGGTGACCTGGTCGTGGTGATCGATTTGAGCGCGAGCATGAAAGCGCGCGGCAAGCGCGGCACGCGTTTCGACGTCGCGCGCAAAGAATTTCTTTCCCTAGTCGATAATCTGGCGTCAGGTCAAAAAATGCTGGTCATCGGCGCGGGCGCGCAGCCACGGCTGTTGATGCCCTTCAGCGCCGACCAACGCCGTTTGCGTGAACTCGCGCGCGAGCTTAACGCGACCGACGCGGCTGGGCGGGTCAAAGAGGCAATCGATTTTGCCCATGCATTTCTTAAACGCGGCAGTCCGGATCGAGTCGTGGTCATCACCGACGGCGCCTTCGCCGGCGCCGAAAACTACGCCAAGCCGGCGGCGCACCTGCGTTTCGTCAAAGTCGACGGCGGTGAAGCTAATCTCGCCATCGTCGGTTTCGAGGTGCGACGCCCTAGCGATAGGGGAGCGGTGGCGGAAATCATGGTGCACTTGCGAAACTATACCGCCAAGCCGGTGCGCGCGCCGGTGACGATCCAGTTGAGCGGCAAAGTCCTCTTCCGTGAAGAGGTCGAAATCAACGCGGACGATCGCAGAGTCTTGATCTATCCTTACGACGGCAGTTTAAACGGGACGCTGGTCGCCCGTCTCGATGTCGACGACGACTTCGACACCGATAACCACGCCTACCTGGTGGTCAACGATGCGCCGGTTCAGCGGGTTCATTATGTCGGTCCGGGAAATCCTTATCTGGATAATTTATTGCGGCTCTTTCCTAACATTGAGCTGACCAGCGCAACGCACTGGGAACCGCCGCGAGCGGAGGAGCCTTACGATGTGGTAATTTTTGATCGCGTGACGGTGCCCGCGCTGGCTCAGGGCAACATCATTCTAATCGACACCGTGGCGCCCAATCTAGCCATCGCGCTCGATGGCAAGTCGCAAAATCCCCGGGTTATTTCTCCAATCGTTAATCATCCGCTTACAGCCGGCATGAGCCTCGCCGATTTGCGCGTTCAAGAAGCTTGGCGAGCTTCACTAAGAGGTAACGGGACGGTGCTTGCGCGTTCGGCGGACGGTCCACTGATCATCGCCCTTGAGCAGCGCCGGCTGCGCTTGATGTTTATCGCTTTTGATCTCATGGCATCGGACTTGCCCTTGCGCGTCGCTTTTCCCGTCCTTTTTCACAATGCGCTGCAATGGTTCCAACCGCAGCGGTTGGAATTTCCCGCCCAGAGCACGGCCGCCGGCGCGCCGTTTACGATTCCTTCGGCGGCGGCTGGAGCGATCGAAGTCACAACCCCGGCCGGCGCGCACGAGCAACTGGGCGCCGCCGCGAGGTCAGCGGTTTTTTTGGACACGGCACAAACCGGTTTCTATACTTTTAAAAGCGCCACCCGGCAGGGCCGCTTCGCGGTCAATCTCTTCGATGAAACCGAGTCGGAGATTCTGCCGCGGGTGAATTTTGCTGCCGCAGTGCAACGCCAGGCCGAGGAGAGCACGCCCAGCCAAGCCGGATTATCGCTCTGGCCGGCTCTGCTGGTCTTGGTAATGATTTTGCTCGCGCTGGAATTATTTCTCGCTTACCGTGAGGGAGTTCCGCTTTATCCGATTGTGCTACGCGGCGCCGCGTTGGCGGCGCTCTGCGTGGCACTGCTCAACCCGCGGCTGTTGAAATCGGTGACCGGCCTCGATGTCGTGCTCGGCGTCGATTTATCGCGCAGCGTCGGCCAGGCGGGGCGTGAAAAGGCCCAGGAAATTCTCGAAGCGGGTAGGCAGATAAAAAAAACCGACGTGCGCACCGGCTTGCTCACCTTCGGCCGGATGCCGGAATGGGAATTTTTGCCGCGGGCTGAAGTGGCCGACACCGAGTTTGCGTCGCGCTTGGACCGCGAAGAAACCGATATCCAAGCGGCGCTGCAAGCCGCGTTGGCTCAGGCGGGCGATGGCCGCCAGGAAAAAATTCTTCTGATCTCCGACGGCAACGAGAATCGCGGCGAAGTCGCGCGCGTGTTGCCGCTGTTGCGCGCTCAGGGTGTGCAGGTCTGGTCCTTGCCGGTCGGTTTGTCGCGCGGCCGCAACGAGATTTATTTAAGCGATCTAACGGTGCCAGGCCAGGTGGACAGCGCGGAAGGTTTCGAAGTCCGCGGCGCCGTCGAGAGCCTGCGCGCGGCGCCGGCGCGCCTGCGTCTGCTGCGGGACGGCGCTTTACATTCCGAGCGCGAGATCCAATTGAATCCCGGCGCTAACGCGGTTTCTTTTCGCGACAGTTTGACGGCGCGCGGCAATCATACCTACGAGCTGCTGGTCGAATCTCCCGATGACACGCTGGCGGCGAACAACCTGCTTCAAGGCGTCGTCGAGGTGAAAGGACCGCCGCGGGTCTTGTTGCTGTCCGGCCAGAATGACAGCCAACGCGTGCTCTCTCGGGTGCTGCAAGTGCAGGGTTATGCGGTGGTGGAGGGGGCGCCGGAGCGCCAATCGCTCGGTCTCGCGGATTTATCCGCTTACGATCTCCTGGTACTCGATAACGTTCCGGCGCTGCAGTTGTCGCACGCGAAGATGGAAAACATCGAAAAATACGTGCGCGATCTGGGCGGCGGCTTGCTGGTCATCGGCGGCTCGCAGAGCTACGGCGCCGGCGGCTATTATCGGACGCCGCTGGAACGAATTCTTCCGGTCGAGATGCGGCCGCCGGCGCGCCTGGACATGCCCCATGTGGCGTTGCTGTTCGTGCTCGACAAATCCGGCAGCATGGGAGCCGGCCCGGAGGGTAGCACCAAACTCGATCTCGCCAAGGCTGCGGCAATTGCCGCAGCCGATATCATGAATCCCACGGATCAAGTCGGCATTCTTGCCTTCGATGCCAACTGGGATTGGGCATTGCCATTTCGTCCGGTGGGGAAGGGGGAATGGATTTCGGACGGGCTCGCCGCGCTCCAGTCCGATGGCGGTACTGATCTCTACAAAGCGATGATTGAAGCGCAACGCGCCATGGCGTCGAAGCAAGCCGCGATCAAGCACGTGATCGTGCTCTCCGACGGGCTTACGGACAAAGCTGACTTTCATGCGCTGGTGAGCAAAATGGCGCGCGATGGCGTGACCGTTTCCACCGTATCGGTGGGCAACGATGCCGACGTGCGGCTGATGGCCGACATCGCCAAGGACGGCAGGGGGCGCGGCTATGTCGCCCTAGATCCGCAGACGATTCCGCAGATTTTTACCACCGAAACGCTGTTGATCTCGCGTGACTTGCTGATCGAAAAAACGGTGACGCCCAGCATTGTGAGCCAAAGTGGCCCGCTCAAAGGCATTGCGCCAAACCATTTTCCGGCGCTGCGCGGTTACGTGTTGACGTATCCCAAACCGCGCGCCGAGCTATGGATGCGTGCGGAGAAAGATCCGTTGCTGGTTTCCTGGCGCTACGGTCTTGGGCGGGTTACCGCTTTCACATCGGATTTGAGCGGCCGCTGGGGTAGGGATTGGGTGGCTTGGCAAGGATTTGCCCAATGGGCGAGCCAAATTGCGCGCGATGCCATGCGAAAAATTCTCGACAGCGGCTTGCACACGGAATTTCACCGCGACGGCGAATCGATCAAGGTTGTAACCGATCTGGTTTCGCGCGACGGCAAGTTCCTGAACCACCTCAAGCTCAAAGCCAACATCAGCGCACCCCATCAAGTGACTCAGATGCAGCCCTTACAACAGATCGCACCGGGCCGCTACGAAGGCGCATTTGTGCCGGCAGAGCGCGGTATCCATTTTCTCACCCTTTACGCCGAAGGCCGGGCTGACGAATTGCCGCTGCCGGTAGCGACGCTTTCCTATGTCTCCCCCTACCCCAAAGAATACCGCGAGCTCAAACCGAACGTTTCCTTGCTCAGTCGTCTCGCTGAAGAGACCGGCGGCGAAATGCTCGATCCGGAACAATTCGCTGCCGCGCTCCGGCGGCTCTATACGCCGACGCCCGGCCGAGCCACGCGCGGGCAGGACACCTGGTGGCCGCTCGCCGGCGCCGGGCTAGTTTTGTTTCTGGCCGATTTGGTTTTGAGGAATCTACCGAGAAAACAGGTTGCGAGCATCTAAACCAAGTCCGGAATCGTTGACTCCCACGGCAAGAATCGCCAGAATCACGGCGCTTACTTGCAGGCTCGCTGTCGATGGAGGTGATGATCGTGAAACTCGTCGTGAAAACAATTTGGCTCACAACCTTCCTATCATTGTTGTTTACAAGCTCGCCGACACATGCCCAGAAGCTCCAACAGGTGCGCATCGCGCTGTCGACGCCGACGCCGCACATGGCGCCACTCTGGGTCGGCAAGGACAAGAAATTTTTTGAGAAGTACGGCATCGACGTTCAATTGATCCTGGTCAACAGCGGTTCGCTGGTCGCGCAAATGTTCCAATCCGGTGAACTACAGATGACTGCGAACGCTCCCGCATCGCTGGTTAGCCTTGCCGCTACCGGCGAGAAATTGAGTTTTTTCTTGGGGCTGAGCAACACCTCGCCGTTTACCTTGATGACTCAGCCGAACTTGCGCAAAGCCGAAGATTTGCGCGGCAAAAAAATCGGCACCGCACGTTTCGGCGGTTCCTCGCATATTTCGGCGTTGATCGCGTTGGAGCATTTGGGCTTGGATCTAAAGCGCGACAAAATCGCTTTGATACAAACCGGCGTCGATCCGGATCGGATGGTGGCTTTGGAGAACAAGGCCATCGATGCGGCGATGCTCCAGCTCGTGGCCACCAAGGTCATGACCGCAAAGGGCTATTTTCAACTGCTCAATATGTATAAAACGAAAGTACCGTACCAGAACACCGGTCTGACGATCAAAAAAGACTATGGCGTCACCAACGCGAAAACTGTCGACAGCTTTACTCACGGCATCATCGAAGCGTACGGATTTATTTTTAAGAAAGAGAACAAGCAAGCGGTCAAAGAAGTGATCGCGCGAAATCTTCGTTTGCCAAACGCCGATGCCGCCGAGGATTTTTACACGGAGGCTCAGGAGGAGCTTGACCGGAAACCCTATCCAACCCTAGAGGGATTCAAGATCGTCATCAAATATGTCGCCGAACAAAATCCCAAAGCCGCGGCGGTTAAGGCTGAAGAGATCATCGATAATAGTTGGCTCAAAAAACTCGACAACGAAGGATTTTTCGACAAAGTGTACGGCGGAAAATAGTTGCATAGCCCGCGGTTCCGGTTCAGATGGCCCAAAGTGACCACTTTTGTACAATGGGATTCCCCAATTGTGCAGGAACTTACCAAATGGAGTAGGCAAAATTCGCCATGATAATGCCCAATTTTTCGGCAAGGGCGATTTTCGCGGCATTTAAAGTTTCTTGAGCGAAGCTGTCGCGACTCCATTTCTAACGTTTCTACAGAGGAGAAAGCTATCTATTTACCGAGCATTTCTTTTTCTCGAAGGTCTGACCAGCCGATCGTCCTCGCAGTACGAACCATCCTTACGTCGGCTCCCTTTATATTGTTGGTCTAGTGCTTGCATGATTTTAGTTTGTCGCGCGTCTAATAGTTAGGCGCGGTTAACGAAGGAGACAACTGAGAACGACCAATAAACCATGATGCAACATTGAGCTGACCCACTACACCGGGAGGGAGAAGCCATGAGCCCTGGAGATCTATTAAAAACCAATAAACCCATAAGGTCACAAAAAACCGGAATGGTTCTGCCCCGCGAAGGAACTTTCGTGAGCGCGGTTGAAAATATGGGTCGTCACTTGATCCTGGTCAATTTCGGCGCTGCCGGATTCGAATATCTCTTCCCGGACGAAATCTTGCCGGATCCGACAAACTCTTAAAACCTGGTAGCGAATATCTTTCGTTGAAATCCGCGCGGCTAGCGCATTCCATTGGCGCCCCATCCGTTTTTCTTCCCGCCCTTGCGCTTGGTTTCTGTTGCCGTGATTTGATAAGAAGATGGTAAAGTCTCTCACGGCAGAGGTGTACCATGAGCGAGCGGGTGATCAAGGGCTATCACGCACATATATACTACGATCCTAAACGCACTCGCGAAGCCGCCGCATCGGTTCGCGCCGGGCTCACGGCGTTCAATGTACAACTTGGAAGCTGGCATGATGAACCGGTAGGACCCCATCTCGACGCCATGTACCAAGCGGTATTTGCAGCCGAGGAGTTCGGCAAAGTCGTTCCCTGGCTGATGCTCCACCGCGAGGGGTTATCGATTCTCGTTCATCCGTCGACCGGCGACGGCTATGGCGATCACCTCGAACGCAGCCTCTGGCTCGGCGAAAAATTGAAATTGAATGAGGGAGTTTTGCGGCGCGCGCCTGATTGATCGCCAGGTGAAATTCATGAAAAAAGTTCATAGCGCTAAGGATCCGCTGATGATCAGCCATCTGCACAATGTCTTGGCGACTTTTCGCATCCGTTGCTTTACCAAAAATCTTGATTTGATCAGCGCCGCCGGCGAATTGCCGCCGATTGAGTGTTGGCCGGAGCTCTGGGTGGTCGACGACGATCGCGTCGCCAAAGCGAAATCGATTATCCGCAAAACTCTCGCGCCATTGCAGTCGGTGAAGAAACCGTGGCTCTGCGTCAACTGCAGTGAAAGTATCGAAGGACAATTTTCCGAGTGTTGGAAGTGCGGCCATGACCGCTCTGGCGTCAGCACGCGGCGTGTCCTGCGATTGGTGCCCCGCTCCAGCCGCAATACCTGAAGCTTTCTCGATTTTACCCCAACTAAAAGGAGTCATTGATGGAGTATCGCCAACTGGGTAATTCCGGTGTCCGGGTTTCCGTCGTGGGTTTGGGCGCCAACCGTTTCGGCTCGCAGGAAGTTGGGCAAGCGGAAGTCAATCGACTGATCGACGGCGCGCTGGAGACCGGAGTCAATTTCATCGACACGGCGAATGTCTACAATGACGGCCGCTCCGAAGAGACGCTGGGCACTGCGCTGAAAGGACGCATGGACAAGATTGTCATGGCGACCAAATTTTCCTTTCCGCGAAAAACCAGCGCCAATGGCTGGGGCGCGTCGCGTTATCACATGATTCAAGCCGTGGAGCAGAGTCTGCGCCGACTGCAGACCGATCGTATCGATCTCCTTTACTGCCATCGCTGGGACGACACCACGCCGATCGAAGAAACTTTGCGCGGCCTGGACGATTTGATTCGCATGGGCAAAGTAACCTACATCGGCGCCTCCCTCTATGCGTCGTGGCAATTGGCCCATGCCAACGTGCTCGCCGAGCTCAAAGGCTGGACGCCGTTTGTCGTCCTTCAGTCCGAATACAATATGTTGAAACGCGGCGTCGAGCGCGAAGTTTTGCCCTACTGCCGTGCCCACAAGGTTGGCTTCGTGCCCTATTATCCGCTGGCGGGCGGTTTTCTCACCGGCAAATACGAGATGGGCAAACCGCCGCCGTCGGGATCGCGCGGCGAATCGACGCGCAACGTTCAAGAGCTGATGGTGGAGCGCAACTATAAGATCGTCACGCGATTATCCGCCTGGGCGAAAGATCACGGCCGGGGCGTCAATGAGCTGGCCCAAGCCTGGCTGCTGGCGCAGCCGCAAATTTGCTCGGTGATCACCGGCGCGAAGAATCTCGAACAACTCAGCAGTAACGTGAAAGCCGCCGATTGGGCGCTCACAAATGATGAACTCGGCGAAATCGAGACGATTCTAAAGCTCTGAACATCGACCCCTATCATCGGCGCGACCGTCGTCGGATCGTCGTCCTGCGGACCGGAGTCCCTATTTCGCAAGATCGAGGTGCGCTTCAACTGAGGAACGGCAGACTCAGCTGTGCCGGTCTCGTAGATTTCTCCTGGCGCGGCGGCTTGGACAACTTGCGAATCTCATCTTCGAGCCAGCGGATATATTGGCGGTAGGTGTGGCGCTTCTGGATCGCGGCGATGCACAGATCGCGCACGTCGAGGGCGTAATCCGGCCAACGCTCGCGCATGCGACGCGGCATCTTGATGTAGGTTGGCGCGTCGTCGCAGAAAAGCGGATCGCGCGCCAGCGTCCAGATGTCACACTGTTTCTCGCCCGACGGTACTTTGTCCGGATCCGCAGAGCGGGCGCCGTGCGCCAAGCCCTGAATCAAATGCGTAAGCTCGTGACCGATGGTTTGGTAGGTGACGCCGCGCACTCTGAGCCGGATAATCATCCGGTCGATGCTGCCCTTGCGGTAGATCACGGTGGCGCTGCCCAAGTGCTTGCGCGTGTACCCGACGGTGATCATGGTGTCCTGCAATTCAGGGAATAAACGCAACGCGTGCTCGATCATCTCATGAGCGCGGCGCGTGAGGCGCTGTTTCATCTGCGGCGTGAGGCGAATAAGCATGACAGCAAAAATCGCTTCGAGAGCGAACCTTGAACCGCAGGTCTTTAGTGTCATAATACCGGCGCGGTTTGAGTTCCAGTTATGGCAGAGACTAATCCGAAGGACAAGAAAAATTTGCCGGCGAATTTTCGCTCCGGCTATATTGCGATCGTCGGCCGGCCCAACGTCGGCAAGTCGACTTTGCTGAACCATATTCTTGGCGAGAAAGTCGCGATTGTCTCGCCCAAGCCGCAGACGACACGCAATCGCATTACCGGCATTCGCACCACGGAAAGCTCGCAGATCGTCTTCCTCGACACTCCGGGAATCCATCAAGGGCATTCGCTGATGAATCGGCGCATGGTCGACACCGCAATGCAAACCTTGGATGAGGTGGACGGCGTGCTCTGGTTGCTCGACGCGCATGAGAGAATCAAGCAGGAAGAAGAGCGCATTGCCGAGACTTTGCGCGGGGTCGAAACCCCGGTGCTGATTCTTCTAAATAAAATCGATTTGGTTTCCAAAGGAAAGTTGTTGCCGCTGATGGAGCGCTGCGCCCAGCTTTTGCCCGGCAAAGAGATCGTGCCCGTGAGTGCGCGCCAGGGCGATGGTATCGAGCTCATTTTAGATAGGGTCGAAAAGTGGCTGCCGGAAGGATCGCCGTTTTTCACCGACGGCGAGTATACCGATCAGACCGAGCGCTTTCTCGCTTCCGAGATCGTCCGCGAGAAAGTGTTTCTGCTGACCCATGAAGAGATTCCCTACGGCGTGGCTGTGACGATCGATGAATTTACCGAGAAAGAAGAAAAAAATCTCATCGTGATCGCCGCGACGATCCATACTGAGCGCGACTCGCACAAAGGAATCTTGATCGGCAAGCGCGGCGCCATGCTCAAAGAGATCGGCCAACAGGCGCGCCAAGAGCTGGAGGCGTTGCTCGGTTGCCGGATTTTTCTCGAGCTTTTTGTCCGAGTCGATCCGGGCTGGACACAAAATCCTCATATGTTGGTGGAGATGGGTTTGTAAATGCTCGAGTCTGCACCCATCGATAGCGCGTCTGCCGGTAGGCTCGCGCGTAAGCCGCCGATCTTAGCGATCGTCGGGCGGCCCAACGTCGGCAAGTCGACGCTGTTCAATCGTCTCGCCGGCGAGCGCAGAGCCATTGTCGGCGATTCGCCTGGCGTAACGCGGGACCGTAACTATGCGGAAGCCGACTGGGCAGGTCATCGATACATGCTCGTCGATACCGGCGGGATTGATTCAACGACCGCCGGATGAGCTCGAAGCCAGCGTTCAAACGCAGAGCCGGTTGGCGGTGGCGGAAGCTGACGCAGTAGTCTTTCTCTTCGACGGCAAGAGCGGTCTCAATCCGCTCGATCGCCAAGCCGTCGATGAATTACGCAAAGCCAGTAAGCCGATTTTCTTTGCCGTGAACAAGCTCGACTCCCGCCAGCGCGCCGATAATCTCTACGAGTTTTTTGCTCTCGGTCTTGATCGCCTCTACTCGATTTCTGCCGAGCACGGCCTCGGTATCGCGGATTTGATGGACGACGTTGTTCAGTGCTTCCCAGAAAGTGGGGCCGACATTGATGTCGATGAGCCGGAAAGCGCAGAACAGCCGATCAAACCGTTGCGCGTCGCTGTGATCGGCCGGCCCAATGTCGGCAAGTCGACGTTGATCAATCGGTTGCTTGGTTTCGAGCGCTCCGTCGTCAATGCCATTCCGGGAACGACGCGGGATTCGTTGGATACGCCCTTCGACCTCTTCGGCGAGCCGTGCGTGTTGATCGACACGGCCGGGATTCGTCGCAAGGCGCGCATCGACAACCGCATCGAACAGTTCAGCGTGAGCCGTTCGCTGCGCGCCGTGGAACGCGGCGATTTGATCATTCATGTCATCGACGGGCCGGAGGGTGTCACCGATCAAGACGCGCAGATTCTCAGCTATGCCGTGCAACGTAACAAGGCTCTCGTGCTTACGGTCAACAAATGGGATCTGCTCGCCCAGGAAGGCGGCGATACGGAAAAATACCGCGACGAAGTCAATTACCGACTTTCCTTTCTGGAATTTGTTCCGGTCACCTTCATCTCCGCGGCTACTGGATACGGTGTGCGCAAACTGCTGCGGACCGCTGTGCAAGTCATGACCGCCTATGGCCGCAAGGTATCGACCTCGATGGTGAATCAGGCGCTGCAAAAAATTGTTCATGCGCACAGCGCGCCGTTGGCGCAGGGACGATCCGTGAAATTTTTTTACGGCACTCAAACTCGTACTCGTCCGCCGACGTTTGCTTTGTTCGTCAATCGACCGGACGCCGTGTCGGAAAGTTATCAAAAATATTTGATCCATCAGTTGCGCGAGCATCTCGGCTTCGAGCACGCCCCCGTTCGTCTTGACTTGCGTGGCCGGCGCGACGAGAAAAAAGCCAAAAGAAAATCATGATCGCTGGTGGCAAATTGGTGCCAACGCCGAGCATAAATTGCACCTACTTGGACATTTCATTGCCTTTTCGGTTCCCTGCGACAGTGTAATGCCGCTTTTTACTTAGGCGCTACTCAAGCTCCGGTAAGCTTGCCGAAAGTTCGCGGCTATGAGTGACTGAATTGCCGCCGCGGCCAGCCCAGAGGCCGCGCGCACGGTGGGCAACGGCGGGCGCGCAAATCCGCTATCGGTGCCGATTCCATACCATTGCGTTGTGTGCGCGGCTGGTACCGTCGGTCCTTTCGCGCTCGGCTCGGCAGCGCAAAGGAAATTATTGTGTTGGAGAAACGCACAGCAAAATCAGTAACTTCCCTTAGAGAACGCCGGTCGCAGAGGACGCCGCTGCAAGATCAGTTCTAGCGTTCGATTTTAAATTGCCTTATCATTTCAATCCTGTTCTCTGGCCGCGCTTGCAACGGTGGTGACGCGCTCCATTTGACAAAGCGTTTACGATTATGATTCAGGCTTCTCTATTCTTTACGGAAGGAGCTCCGTTGACCTTGCCGTCGCGACACGAGTACGCGCCGTGGCTCGCCCTTACGCGAGTTAAGGGTCTGGGCGCCGTCGGCTGCAAAAAACTACTGACTCAGTTTGCCGATCCGGTGAAAATCTTTTCAGCGACGCCCGCTGAATTGAAGAGCATCGATGGCATGCAGAGCGACGCACTCGAAGGCCTCATGAGTTTTTCCGACTGGGCGGGCGTCGAAGAAGAGATGCGGCGCATCGATGCGGCGGGCGTCAGCCTGGTACGATTTACCGACAAAAATTATCCGGCACGGTTGCGCACTATCGCCGATCCGCCGCCGTTTTTGTACGTAAAAGGCGAACTGCGCGCCGCCGATGACAGGGCGGTGGCCATCGTCGGCTCACGCAGCGCCAGCGACTATGGCCGACGCGTAGCGCGGGATTTGGCGCGGGGCTTAGCGTCGCGCGGTTTTACCGTCGTGAGCGGCATGGCTCGCGGCATCGACGGCATGGCCCACGAGGCGACGTTGAATGCGCAAGGCCGCACCATAGCCGTATTGGGTTCAGGCGTTGACCGTGCCTATCCGCCGGAGCATGAGCAGTTGTACCAGCGCATCAGCGAGAACGGCGCGGTGATTTCCGAATTGCCTATTGGCACGCGGCCGTTGGCGTTTAATTTTCCCGCGCGCAATCGGCTCATCAGCGGTTTGTCCTTGGGCGTCGTCGTGGTCGAGGCGACGGAAAAAAGCGGCTCGCTGATTACCGCGTCTTTGGCCCTCGAACAAGGCCGCGAAGTTTTCGCGGTGCCGGGGGAAGTCGGCGCAAGCCGCAGCCGGGGCGCCCATCAATTGATCCGCCAGGGAGCCAAACTGGTCGAAACCGTGAACGATATCATTGAAGAGATCGCGCCGCAGTTGAGCAAACGTGACGGCGCCGGGGAAACGACCGAGCGCCGCGAATTACCGGCGCAGGCAGCCGATGACGTGAGGAAAATCTTCGCGCTGTTGCAGGAGCATGCGCTGCACATCGACGAAGTCATCGAAGCCAGCGGGCTCTCGCCGTCGAAGGTTTCTGAAATACTATTGAATCTAGAGTTGCAGGGTTTCTTGCAGCAGCTTCCCGGCAACCGGTACGCAGTGGAGCGGTAGCGGATATTTCGATATTGAACGCTGAATTGTGAGTCAATTATTATGGCAGCAAAGAATCTGGTAATCGTGGAGTCCCCGGCCAAGGCCAGGACCCTGGAGAAGTATCTGGGGCGGGACTTCCAAGTGAAAGCCTCCGTGGGGCATGTCGTGGATTTGCCCAAAAGTAAGCTTGGCGTGGATGTAAAAAAGAATTTCGCTCCCGACTTTACGGTAATTCAGGCGAAGAAAAAGGTCATCGACGAGCTGAAGAAAGCGGCGAAGGGCAAAGAAAACATCTATCTCGCTTCCGATCCGGATCGCGAAGGCGAAGCAATCGCTTGGCATATTGCCGGCCAAGTGGTCAAGAATCACAAGCACGTGCACCGCGTGCTGTTCAACGAAATCACCAAAAAGGCCGTGCTGGAAGCCATCGCCAATCCGCTGGAGCTTGACCGCAACAAATTCGACGCTCAAGTGGCGCGCCGGGTGCTCGACCGTTTGGTCGGTTACAAGATCAGCCCGCTGCTTTGGACCAAAGTGCGGCGCGGGCTGAGCGCCGGACGCGTGCAATCCGTTGCCGTGCGCTTAGTCTGCGAGCGTGAGAAAGATATCCGCGCGTTTGAGCCGGTGGAGTATTGGTCTTTGACCGCGCTGCTGGAAGGGCGTTTGCCGCCGTCGTTCAAAGCCAAGTTGGTGCAGTGGAAAAACCAGAAGGTCGACAACAAGAAATTCCGTCTCGAAAACGATGAGACCGTCCAGGGGATCATCAAGTCGCTCGACGGCGCGTCGTGGGTGATCGGCGACGTCGAGAAAAAAGAGCGCCGTCGCTTTCCGACTTCACCGTTCGTCACCAGTAAATTGCAACAGGAGGCGGCGCGCAAGCTCGGCTTTCAACCCAAGCGCACGATGCAGTTGGCGCAGCAGCTCTACGAAGGCGTCGAGCTCGGCAGCGAAGGCTCGGTGGGCTTGATCACTTATATGCGCACGGACTCGACGCGGGTTTCCAACGACGCGCTCGACGCGGTGCGCCAGCATATTCAGTCTCAATACGGTAAAAATTACGTGCCGGACAAGCCCAACACGTTTCGCTCCAAGAAAGGCGCGCAGGACGCCCACGAAGCGATTCGGCCGACCTCGCTGGAATACACCCCGGAGCGCGTGCGCCGCTACTTGCGGCGCGACATGTTTCAACTCTATTCGCTGATTTGGGACCGTTTCGTCGCCAGCCAAATGGTGCCGGCAGTGTACGATCAAACCGCTTTCGAGATCCCGGTCAAAGAAGCGTTGTTTCGCGCCACCGGTCAACAGATCAAGTTCGACGGCTTCATGAAGGTTTATATCGAAGGGCGCGACGAGCGCGCGCCGCAGGCCAACGGCGAGGATGACGATGATGAGGTCCAGGACTTGGACGGCGTGCTGCCGGATTTGCAAAAAGGCGACGCGCTGAATCTTTTGTCGATGGATCCGCGCCAGCATTTCACCCAACCGCCGCCGCGCTTTACCCAAGCGTCGTTAATCAAGGAGCTCGACGAGAACGGCATCGGCCGGCCGTCGACCTACGCGGCGATTATTTCCAACATTCTCGACCGCGAGTATGTGTCGCAGAACGAGAGCCGCCAGTTGGTGCCGACGGATCTGGGTTTTCTCGTCACCGATCTGTTGGTCGAAAGCTTTCCCGATATTCTCAACGTCGAGTTCACCGCCGGCATGGAGGACCAACTCGATAAGATCGAAGACGGCAAAGAGAAGTGGACCAAGACGATGAAGCGCTTCTACACGCCCTTCGAGCGCGATCTCAAAAAGGCCGCGAAAGAGATGCGCGACGTCAAACGGCAGGAAGTGCCGACCGATATTGACTGCGAGAAATGCGGCGCGAAAATGGTCATCAAATGGGGCCGCAACGGCGAGTTTCTCGCCTGTCCGCAATATCCCGAGTGCAAGACGACGAAGAATTTCAAGCGGGATGAAGAAGGCAAGATCGAAGTCGTTGTAGAAGAAGATGTCAATGAAACCTGCGAGCTATGCGGCCGGCCCATGCTCTTGCGCTGGGGCAAGTTCGGCAGGTTCCTCGGCTGCAGCGGCTATCCGGAATGCAAAAATATTCAGCCCTTGGAAAAACCGGTGGATCTCGGCATCAAATGCCCCGAATGCAAAGAAGGTAATATCAAAGAACGCAAGTCGCGCTGGGGCAAGGTCTTCTACGGCTGCGACAAATATCCCGAGTGCAAATTCGCGACCTGGGATAAGCCCATGCCCACTCCCTGTCCCAACTGCGATAGTCCGATCTTGGTCGAAAAAGTGACCAAGCGGGCCGGACGCGTGCATCGCTGTTATAAGAAAGAGTGCGGCTACTCGATCCCAGTCGCGGAACAATAAATCATGGAAAATAGCGTTCGCATTATCGGCGGCGGGCTGGCGGGATCCGAAGCTGCCTGGCAGCTCGCGCGCCGCGGTGTTGCTGTGGAGCTCTATGAGATGCGCCCGCAGCAGAGGACCGACGCCCACGCGACGGGAAATCTCGGCGAGCTGGTTTGCAGCAATTCGCTGCGTTCCGACTCCCTGGCCGCGCCGGCGGGATTGTTGAAGGCGGAAATGCGCCTGCTCGATTCGCTGGTGGTGCGCATCGCCGAGGCGAATCGGGTACCGGCGGGCTCGGCCTTGGCCGTGGACCGCGATCGTTTCAGCTCCGGCTTGACGCAAGCGATCGAACAGTTGCCGTTAGTGCAGAATTGTCCGCGAAGAAATTCGCGAGATCCCCGACGACGGCATCGTCATTCTCGCCACCGGACCGCTGACTTCACCAGCTCTGTCGGCGCAACTGGCGGCGCGCTTGGGCGAGGAGCACCTTTATTTTTATGACGCGATTTCGCCGATAGTTACCGCGGAGTCCATCGATATGAGTGTGGCGTATCGCGCCTCGCGCTACGATAAGGGCGGCGATGATTACCTGAATTTACCGATGACGCGCGAAGAATATTATCGATTCATCGACGCGCTGCGCGTCGCCGAGCGGGTGCCGACGCATAGCTTCGAGCGTTTCGTCCCGTTTGAAGGCTGCATGCCGATCGAAGCGATGGCTGACCGCGGCAAAGAAACTTTAGCCTTCGGCCCCATGCGCGCGGTCGGACTGATCGACCCGCGCACCGGCAAGCGCCCCTATGCCGTCGTGCAGTTGCGCCAAGAGAATCGCGATCAGACGCTCTACAATCTCGTCGGATTCCAGACCAAGATGACTTATCCAGAACAGCGCCGTGTGTTTGCCCTGATACCGGGTTTGGCCAATGCCGAGTTCGTGCGTTTGGGCAGTCTGCACCGCAATACCTTCATCAATGCGCCGCAGCATCTTTTGCCCACGCTGCAATGGCGTCGGCGTGAAACGCTCTTCTTCGCCGGCCAGATGACCGGCGTCGAAGGCTATATCGAGTCTGCCGCCACCGGTCTGCTTGCCGGCATCAATGCCGCCCATTTAATCGCTGGTGAGCCGCCGGTCACGCCGCCGCCTACGACCGTATTGGGCGCGTTGCTGGGTTATATCAGCGATCCGGAGCGCACGCGTTTTCAGCCCATGAACGTTAACTTCGGCTTGATCCCGCCGCTCGCCGCGCGGCTGCGCGGCCGGGCGAAAAAAGAAATGATGTCGCGGCGGGCATTGGCCGATATGGCCGCCTGGCTCAATGAACCCCACGCGGGAGCGCGGCGCGCGGATGTAGCGACGGCGCCAACCCGCGAATCCGTCGCAGCTCGATGAGTCCGCGCCGCAGCGCTTTTATCGACATTGGCACCAACGCGATTCTCTGCCTGATCGCGGATATCAGAGATACCGGACGATTTCGCGTGTTGGACGATCTGGCCGACATCGCCCGGCTCGGCGAAGGCGTCGATCGCACCGGCCGTATCAGCCCAGAGGGCGAGCAGCGCGCTCTGGCGGTTCTTGAGCACTATCGCGATTACTGTCGCAACCTCGGTGTCGAAGAGATCATCGCCGTCGGTACCAGCGCGCTGCGCGACGCCGCCAATAGCGCCGAAGTGCGCGCCCGTTGGCGTGATCGGCTGGGTTTCGACGTGCGGGTGATTTCGGGAAATGAAGAAGCCGCCTATTCGTTTTTGGCGGTGCAGCGCGGTCTTTCTTGCGCCGCTCAAGAACTACTTGTCATCGACATCGGCGGCGGCAGCACCGAGTTCATTCGCGGCAACGATTCCGGCGTCGATCTCGCGGTGAGCATCGATATCGGTTCCGTGCGGCTGACCGAGCGCTTCCTTCATTCGGATCCGGTGCGTGCCGATGAAGTTGCGCCAATGGTGGCGGCCATCGATCAAGAAATCGCACAATTGCCAAGCCGCGGTATTTACCCGGATTCGCGTCTCTTGCTGGTCGGTATCGCCGGCACTTTCACGACCCTGGCAGCGGTGGAAAAGCAATTGATGCGCTATTCCCACAGCGATGTTCATGGCAGCCGTCTCACCCTGGGCGAAGCGCATCGCCAAGTCGGTTTGTTCCAAGAAAAGTCCGTCGCGGAACGCAGAAAAATCGTCGGTATGGACCCAAAGCGGGCCGACGTGATTTTTGCCGGAGCTTATATGATCGAGCGCATCATGAGTTTTTTTCACGTCGACCAAGTGATCGTTAGCGACCAAGGCGTGCGTTACGGTTTGCTCCATGAAATCGCCGGGCCGGGATAACCACAAGACTGTTGACATTTTCCGACGAATTCGGAATTATCGTCCCTTGTTTTCGCGCTAGGGTAAGCAACACATCAACGTCCATCAAGTGGTGGCTTGTGATGGATGAAGGAGGTGAAAGAATGACTAAGGGAGATTTAGTCGACTCCGTCGCCAAGAGCGCCAAGATCAGCAAGCACGCGGCGGGAGAGGCGGTGGACGCGACTTTCGATGGCATCGCGAAAGCGATCAAGAAGAGCAAACGCTTTCAGGTCCCCGGCTTCGGGACGTTCACGCTACGCTCGCGCAAAGCCCGCAAAGGGCGAAATCCGCAAACCGGCGCTGTGATCAACATCAAAGCAAGCCGCACTGTAGGATTCAAACCGGCCCCGGTATTGAAAAAGGGGCTTTGACCGTCCCGGCTATCCGTCATAGGCCACCGCGGGCGACCGGGTGGCCTTTTTTGTGTCGCTTGCTGGCGGTGCGCTAGCCACGTAAAATAACCTGCATTTAAGAATTCGATAGGCGAGAGTAGAATCATGTCATTGAAGACCGAAAAAATTTGGTTCGACGGACAGTTGGTGAATTGGGAAGACGCCAAGGTGCATGTGCTTACGCACGGTCTGCATTACGGCACGGCATACTTCGAAGGCATTCGCTGTTACGAATTGGCCGACGGAAAATCGGCGGTGTTTCGCCTGCAAGAGCATATGCGCCGCCTCGCCGACTCCGGCAAGATTTTGGGCTTTCCCTTGCCCTATTCCATCGAACAACTCTGTGAGGCCACACTGGAAGTGATTCGGGCAAACAAACTCAAGGCCTGCTACATCCGGCCGCTCGCATTCGTCGGTCTTGGCGATCTGGGAATTTACGTCCCCGACAATCCCGTGAACGTTTGTATCGCCGTGTGGCCCTGGGGCGCCTATTTGGGCGATGAAGGACTTAGAAACGGCATCCGTGCCAAAGTGTCGTCCTACACCCGACATCACGTCAATGTGATGATGACTAAGAGCAAGACGGCGGGCAACTATGTCAACTCGGTCTTGGCGAAAGCCGAAGTTAAAAAAGCCGGCTATGACGAAGCGATCATGCTGGATACCGAAGGCTATGTGTCCGAAGCCAGCGGTGAAAATATTTTTATCGTACGCGACGGCAGGATTAAGACCACGCCGCTAACATCGATCTTGCCGGGTATTACGCGCGACTCGATCATCACGCTGGCGCGCAGCAAGGGGTATGAAGTGGTCGAAGAGCGCTTCGCCCGAGATGAACTCTATATCGCCGATGAGGCGTTCTTTACCGGTACGGCAGCCGAGCTGACGCCGATCCGCGAGGTCGACGACCGTCAGATCGGCGCCGGCAGCCGCGGGCCGGTGACCGAAGATGTTCAAAAAACCTTCTTCGATGTCATCAAAGGCAAGGATCTCAAGTACAAGAAGTGGCTCGCGTATTTGTAAAAGGTGCGGCTAACGCGATTTTTCATGAACTTTCCCGGTCAACGCGTCTAAGAATTGCCGATGGCAGATATTTTCGAGCCGACACTGCGGGTGACGATGTTGCCGCGTGATACCAACGCGCGCGGCACGATCTTTGGCGGCGTTATCTTGAGCCACATCGACTTGGCGGGCGGCATCGCCGCCTCGCGTCAAGCGCCGCGAAACTTTGTCACGCGGGCGATGCGCGGCGTCGAATTTATTGCGCCAGTATACATCGGTGACGTGATTAGTTTTTATACCGCCGTAGTGCGCGAGGGGACGACTTCGGTGACGGTCAAAGTCAGCGTCGAAGCGGAGCGCGGCCGTGAGCCCCGGCATAGAGTCAAGGTTACCGAAGCCGAGGTGATTTATGTCGCCGTCGACGAGGCGGGAAATCCGACACCTTTGAAGTAACGCAGGTTCGGTCCGATTGGTGCAAGTGCGACTGCGTTCGCTTTCCACAATGCTTTTCGAGTTCTCTGACAACGCCAAGCACGAATAGAAAGCCGAGCGACGCTTGGCCGAGATCAGCGAGCGCTAAGGAATCTGGCGCTGCCGCGGTATCCTTCACAGCAACTGTGGAGATCCGTGGATTTGCGCAGCTGGGGCATGCTGATTGCACGCTTGACCCAAATTCGTATACCGTTGCGATAAAGTTCTTTAGCCGATCCGAGCGCCAGTTCAGCGGAATTCATTTTATTTGCGCTCAATCCACGATGTTTGCGCGTCCGGTAACGTTTCAGTATCAAGGGTGACGGATGAGACCATGGAAAAGAGCTTGACGCGCTTCTGGGGCCTATTGTTTCTTTGCCTATGGATCGCCGCCTGCGGTGATTCGCGTCCAACAGCCAAGATACTCCGGGTCGGTTTTGTTCCCTCCGAAGACGCGCAACGGGTGATGCAGAACGCCCAGCCCATCGTCGAAATCCTGCGTAAACAATTGGGCATGGAGGTGCAACCCTTCGTGGCCACCGACTACACCGGAGTTGTGGAAGCCCTACGGGTGAACAAGCTCGATATCGCGTTTTTGACTCCGGCTTCCTATGTGCTAGCCAAGAACGAAGCGAATGTTCGGGTCTTGCTCAAGTCCGAACGCAAAGGCGTGCCCTACTATTACGCCGCGATCATCACGCGCGCCGACAGCGGCATCAAAAGCCTCGACGATTTGCGCGGCAAGAGTTTCGCGTTCGGCGATTCCCTATCGACGACGGGCAACGTAATTCCGCGCCAGATGTTGAAAGCGCGCGGCATCGACCCGGTGCGCGACTTCACGCAAGTGCTCTATTCCGGTGGTCACGACGCCACGGTGTTGGCGGTCTTGAACGGCAAAGTCGACGCCGGCGCGACCTACGCCAACTCGCCGGACGGCAATGACACGGCTTGGATGCGTTACTTGAAAGATCCCAGCGATGTCAAAAAGATCCGTGCGATCGCCTTCTCCGAGCCGATCCCGGCCGACAATCTGGTGATCAGCGCCGGTCTCGGCGACGCGCTGGCAAAAAAAATCGAAACGACTTTTATCGAGCTAAGCCGCGATCCGGCGGGGAAAAAAATGTTGCGCGAACTCTATCAAATCGACGGATTCGTTCCCGCCACCGACCAGGATTATGATTCCGTGCGGCGCGCTTTTGCCGACGCCGGCATTCAAATCAAGGAAGTTCTGCAAAAAAAAGCCCCGTGACCATCCTCGAAATCAAGGACTTGCACCAAGCTTACGGCGACTCACCGGTGTTGCGCGGCATTAGTTTCCGCGTCGAGCAGGGCGAATTCATCGGTATCATCGGACTCTCGGGCTCGGGAAAATCGACGCTGTTGCGCTGCATCAACCGTCTGGTGCAAGCCTCGGCTGGCGCGATCCGCGTGCCGCGCAATCTGCTGACAGGTCAAACCGACGGCCCATCGATCGATGTCCTACAACTCAAGCACACCGAGCTACGACACCTGCGCCGCAAGATCGGCATGATCTTTCAGCAATTCAATATCGCTAAACGGCTTTCAGTGATCGAAAACGTGCTTTCCGGCGGGCTGGGCTATCAACGGACACTCCCGAGCACTCTCAGGCTTTTCTCTCGAGAGGAAAGGCGTCATGCGTTGGTCAACCTCAAGCGCGTCGGCCTGCTCGATCACGCGTACAAGAGAGCGGATGAGCTTAGCGGCGGCGAGCAACAGCGCGTCGCGATCGCGCGCACGTTGATGCAGCAGCCGGCAATTATTCTCGCCGATGAGCCGGTGTCCAGTCTCGATCCCAAGCTTTCGCGGGTCGTCTTGGATATTCTCAAGCGCGTTTGCCGCGAGGACGGGATCACCGCGCTGGTGAGCCTGCACACGCTGGAACTCACCCGCGAATACGCTGACCGAGTGATCGGACTCAAGTCGGGAGAAATCGTCTTCGACGGCGTGACGGACAATTGCACCGACATCATCGTTGAAACTGTCTATGAGCGAAAGACCTAACCGACGGCAGATTTCTGATGTGTCTGCGCCGTCAGAGCGCGGGAAAGGGCGGAGTCAAATCTGGCGATCTCGCGCAGCGCGTAATCGTAGCCGATGTCGATGATTTTATCGGCGCTGTGCCAGTCGAAAACATTAAACGGCTGCACCGGCGGGCTGAAACAATAGTCCGCTTCCGTCCTAGCCGCTTCCAGCAAACGAATGCTGCCGACGCTGGTGGTACGATATAAAATATTAAGTATGTTGGGGATGTCCGGTCGTTGAGAAAATGGGTTTAAGCTTTGCCAGAGAATGCGCCAGCCCGAAAGGCTATAGCTTTCCTTGAGCGTACTTCTGAATTCCAACTGTTCACTGACGTCGACGGCGAGGGTTATCCCCGGGCAGATATTTTTCATGACGTCGACGGGCAAGTTGTTGACCAAGCCGCCGTCGACGAATATCTCGCCGTTTTCGATCGCCGGCGGCCCAATACCCGGCATCGACATGCTGGCACGCACGGCTTTCCAAAGCAGACCTTCTTGGTAAATTTGCGCACTGGCCCGAGTCAGGTTTGTCGACACGCAAAAAAACTGGCTGCGCAGGTTCTCGATTGCCGCAGCGCCGAACATGCGTTGCAGCATCTGATCCATGCGCCGGCCCGAGTTCAACGCGATGAGCGGCAGGGTGTAATTTTTCTGCGGTTCGCAGCGCGGCCACTCGTCCCGATTCACTCGCACCATCGTTTGCCAGTCCCAGCCGAGGGCGTATTGAGCCGCGATCACGGCGCCCATACTCGTGCCGCCGATGATGTCGATCGGAATGCCGTATTCTTGCAGCGCGCGGATCACACCGATGTGGGCGAAACCGCGAGCGCCGCCGCCGCTCAAGACCAAACCGACGGTAGCGCCGGTGAGCCGGCGCGCCAATTTTTCCAGTTTCTGCGCCCCATCCAAGACAATGTGGTGATGTCCGTTGACGCAAATGGTTTGCCGCCAGCGGTCCAGCTGAACGGTTGCGTCAAACTTACCGGCGTGCAAGAGCACCAGCTCGGTCGCGGCGATGATTTCCCGCGACGCCAGATAAGTGTGCAACAACTGCAATCGCGTAACGTCCGGAGCGCTATCAGCGGACGCGACCAAAAATATCAGGTCGGCTTGACGTACGCATCGCTCGGTCCAAGGCGAGAGCTCGGCGTCGGCTTCGTAGATCAGAAAGCGATGGGCGGTTTCCAACTCACTTAGCAGCGAGGTGATTTGACCGCCTTCGACGCGATAGGTTTCGCTGCGAAGATGAAGAGTCGGTCCGATCGGCCGAAGCACTTCGATCAGGTTGTGGATGAAGTCTTGAGTTGCAGTCCGAGAATCGAGGGGCAGGATTGCCAGCGTGCGGATATTGCACCGCGATTCGCTGTCATCGTTGCCGCGGCTTTGGCGGCCGGCGATTTGCGCCGTTAGGCGGCTGAACGTCTGCGGATGGTGCCTCACGACGTTTTCAAAGGCATCACGCGAAAAGCGCGCCAGCAGTGTATCGCGAATCGCGCGCACCGTAGCGGAGCGCGGGTTGCCGGTGAGCAGAGCGAGCTCGCCGACGCTCTCGCCGGGAGCGATTTCGCGAATGATCTCCTCGGCGCCGTTGTAGCGCGTCGTCAAAATGCGCAGCCGTCCGGCAATCACGACGTACATAGCGTCGCCCGGTTCGCCGGCGCGAAAAAGCGTGTCGCCGCCGGCGAGATTGATCCAATCCAGCTCGGGAAGCAGGTCGTTCAGAGCGGTGGAATCGAGGCTCTGGAAAAACGACGCGCCCGAAAGTTCGTCGATTTTGTGCGGTGGAAACATGCGGTGGGCCGCCGGTCAATGACCGGTGTCTACGGTGTGAATGCCATGGCAGCGAGCGGCATTTTTTACTGCCTGGCTGGTTGGTTCTCGGGATAGCCAGTGGTCGGGCATGGCAGCCGAGAAAACCTGTCCGGTGGCGAAACCAGATCGTCGAGTGTTGACACGGAACCCAAGAAACAATTTCATTGCGCTTCTCCTTTGGCCGATTGGACCCGTTCGGCTCCAGGATGAGCGCGACGTAGCCTCGTGAATGTGAGTCGGACAGATATCTGAAAAGACTCATTCAAGTCAACCTGCCGGGGGACACGGACAACGGTTTGACCCGTGTGAGGTTGTGCGTCAGCATAGGGAGCTTCGATTCGTTTTGGAGCGATTCGCTCAGCCGATTTTCCACAGGGTCGGTTCGCTGACCACGACCGAAAAAGCAAGGGTATCGTAGAAACAGACTATCTGCGTGTCCAATAAAGGGAACGCCGGCCAATTGATCGGAGATTCGCTATGGCTGACCAAGGTCATCGAGACATCGAAGAAAATATTGTTGATCAAGCACCGCCAGCACCGCAACGCTCCCCATGGGTCTATGTATTGCTCATGGTCGCTGTTTTGATTCTGTTGGGCTCTTTTCAGGGGGCGAAGATTAGGCCGGGCGAGTTGATCGACGGGATACCGCAGATTCTCCATACGCTCCGCCGTATGTTACCACCGGATTTTTCCAAAGTTACCGAGACTCGAAACTATTTTCTTCCTGAAGATTTATCGCTCACCGAACTCCTTTTACCTTTGCCGCTGGACGAAGAGCATGCGCAGATACGGCGGCGCTGGTGGAATAATACTTTTCCCCAGACCGTCGTCGGCGCGACCTTGGAAACCGTGCAGATGGCTTTGGCCGGAACTGCGATCGCGTTGCTGGCGGCGTTTCCCCTCGGATTCCTCGCCGCGCGCAATACGACGCCACATCGTCTTGTCTACCTAAGCGTGCGCGCCGTGCTGAATCTGGTGCGTACGATCCCCGATCTAGCGCTGGGCTTGTTGTTCGTCGCCGCGGTGGGACTCGGTGCCTTCGCCGGAACCTTGGCCTTGGCCATTCATACCGCAACCGTGCTGGCCAAACTGCTCTCTGAATCGGTCGAGAACATCGACGAAGGCATCGTCGAGGCGATCCGGGCTACGGGCGCAAGCTATCCGCAGATCCTTTCGTTTGCGGTGGTGCCGCAGATCTTGCCCGATCTCATTTCTTTTACTCTCTATCGGTTGGAAACCAACATTCGTGCAGCCTCGGTCCTTGGTCTCATCGGCGCAGGTGGCATCGGCTACTTGATGAACTCGAGTTTTCGCACGTTTCAATATCAGGAAGCGTCTGCCATCGTGCTCGTTCTGATCGCCCTCGTCATGCTGGTGGACTACTTAAGTTCGCGCTTGCGCAACCTGGTAGTTTGATCGGCTCCGCCAGACGATTTCATTGACGGCTAACGGCCGCTGT
>CAWERH010000043.1:0-65730 GCA_963811315.1 uncultured delta proteobacterium | reverse complement strand
TTTACGGTTTCATTCCCTGTGCCGCGAATGCCTTATCGATAAAGCCGCTATCATCGAGTTTCTTGATCAGGCGCGCGTCGTTGAGCTCATCGAGGTTCACAGCGCCGATTTTTGGATTCTGCGCTTTCATCAAGCGCTGCACATGGACCATGCTTTCGACCGACGGAAGCGGCTTGCGCTCCAAGACGCGCAACAGGTCAAGATAGCCTTCTTCGGCCCCCGCGGCATTGATTTTCATGCGCCGCATCAATGTCTTGATCGCCGCCGCCTTGTTCTTGGGTGCCACGATGTAGGCTACCGCTTCGATTTCAGCCTTGAGCAAGGCCTCTAATGTGTCGCTGCGCTGCTGCAAAAAACTTCGTTGCACCACCAAAGCCTGGCTGAGGAATTGATGCTTGAGGTCGGAGTATTCGCCGATAACCGTGAATCCCTTGGGTTTGATTCGGCTCGAGTTGATGCCGTCCAGGACCGCCGCATTGATTATACCGGCCTCAAGGTCCTGCACCGTCAGCGCCTGTTCGCCGAGCGCCTGGAGCTGCATCTTATCGCGCTGAACATCGAGGCCGAAGTGCTCGAGCCAAAGCAGCAATGCCATCCAGGTAGTCCCGCCGATGCTGGTGACCCCGATGCGCTTGCCGGCAGGTCCTCTGGCCTTTTGAGGTTGGTTAGCCATTAAGTCGAACTTGTTGCGGCTGCCAAAGGTCGCGATGATTTTTAAGTCCTGCCCGCCGGCGACGGCGGCGAGCGTCGCGCTGCCGCCGGTGCTGCCGACTTGGATGTCGCCCGCTGCCAGGCCGGCGACGAGAATTGGCGCGCCACGGATAAACACCGCTTCGACATCAACGCCATACTTGTTGAAAAGTCCAACATCCTGCGCCACCCAAAACGGCAGGGCGCGGCCCGGGCTGGCATAGCCGAGAATGATTTTGCCGGCGGCAGCCCCGAGAGCAAAATGGGAGTACAGAGAATTTAACGCGACCGAAAAAATCGTGACGAATAATAGGCGGCGCATAGCCATCGGTTCTCAAGTTATGACTTGGGACAGGGATAGAACACTTAAACCATCTTTTTCCGAGCGGAGATATAGCCTATGAAGAGTGGAGTCAAATCCTGACTTTAGTCATTCACGCGGCACCGCGAAAGTTGGGGCGTTTCTCTATCACCCTGGACCCGCCTTGCTGTCGTAGCGGCCGCTCGGATGTTCTCTAGATTTATCCCAGTGACGCTTATGAAACGCCCGTCGGCGGGGTAGGCGATGGAGTGGATGGCGCGGTTCCGGAAGCCTAACTTCCAGGTCCTCACAGAGTAGATAGGCGCCGACGCTGGCGCTCGGCCCGCAATTGGCGGTCACAAAATACCGTTGTTCATCAGCAAGTCCTGCAATCTTTTTCGCACCGTTTCGCGCCCCGCCGGACCTGGGTCGGCCTTGAGGCTTCTTGTGCTCGCCGGTGCGTTGTATGCCTTAGGATATCAAACACCCCACTCGATCTGTTGCTTGCCTTCCTGGCTCAAAATCGGCCACATGATTTGATCAACGAAACGCGGCGGCATGAATTCCCGAATGCCGATATCGGCCGGCGGGCGGCGGTGGCTTTCGCGGAAATAGGTGCCAAACATCAGATCCCAAACCATCACGTTCTCGCAGTAATTCTTGTTCGCCTCGCGCAAATCCTTGCTGTGGTGCCAGCGGTGCAGCTCGGGCGTGTTGAAGATCCAGGACAGCGGACCGAAGCGCATCTCGACGTTGCAGTGCGTCAGCATGCCGATGAAGCCGGTGAACGCGCTGAACCATATGATCACCACTTGCGGCGCGCCCAGGACAAATAAAAGGCCGACACTCGGGACGATCTTGTAAGCGAGTCGACAAAATGGAATCTGCCGGTATTGACGATCCAGAGCTTGGTGACGCTGTGATGCACCGCATGGAAACGCCACAGAACGGCCATTCATGCCCCACCCGGTGCGCCCAGTAGAGCGGGAATTCAGCCACGACGACCCCGAGCACCACCTGCGCCGCCATCGGCCAGCCGCGCGGCCAAATGCCACCCACCGGGTCTTCCATCAACTCCGTCAACCCAATGATACCGCCGAACAGCAAGAGTAGCTGCGACGTGCCTTTGCTGGAAAGCGTATGGAGGATATTGGCGAGCGTCTGGCCGTCGGGTTTGGTCCATTCGCGCTCATGCGGCATCCAGCGCTCGAGGAAAAACAAGGTGACGATCAGGACCACATATGCGACGTTGAAATACAGAACTGGCTGGCCGTGCGTAAATCCATACGCCATGATCGCCATGCATAGGACCAGCAGCCCCGGCCAGGCGATGCAGGAAATAAGGTGTTTAATTTTAGATTCCATGTCTGAAATGTCCCGGTTTTCAGGCGCACCTTCGGGGTTTGCCCGGGTCGAGTAACCACGCGCTCAGCGACTCGCGATCGCTGACGCATAAACTGTACCAGCCCTGTTTCGCAGGAGGGCATCTTGTTCCCATGTCGCCGCTTTTCTTAATTGCCATCCATCCAATGTAAGCCGTGTGCTGCAAAAGTGTTAATAGACTTAGGCGAGCCTGGCAGGAGTGCGAGGCTGAGATTACGGTGTCCCGAATGGTGGTGGAACGGAAGTCCTTAAGATCGAACAAGTCCCTTCCCACTCTCGTAAAAACGCACGATTCTTGCCATTAACATCATAGCTTTCGGATTGTCGGCGGTGTGAATGGCAAGCCGAGCAAGTGTCGTGCCCACTGTTCGATGTCGAGAAAAATCTATCGCTGTGAAATCAGAAGAGTTTCGGATTTCACACTTTGCTGGCGGAGGATTGCGACGACGATTTATCGACAGCCGTCGAAATGTCGAGTCTAACTCGCAAAGTCGCATTGAAGTTCGATTGTATCGTGATCGTTTTCATAGTTGTTTCGCAATCATGAACGCTGCCAAGAGAGCTGGCCTCGATCAACGAGGACTTCTCTCGCGTTCCCCCGATGACGACGCAGGGCGCCTTGGCGTTGACGCCACGATGACCATGGGTTCAGCAGCCATCGAAAAACGATCGAATCTTTGACTTTAGTCATTCACGCGGCACCGCGAAAGTTGGGGCGTTTCTCTACCACCATGGTACCCGCTTCGCTGTTGTAGCGGCCGCGCGCGATGTTCTCTAGATTTGTACCAGTGACGCGGATGAAACGCCCGCCGGCGGGGTAGGCGATGGAGTGGATGGCGCGGTTCTGGAAGATACCGGCCTGGCCGCGCTCCATGCGATAGGTCTTCGTCTTTTCTATGGTCGCTTTGCCGGGAACCGAGCCGTCATCCGTACGCTTCCACTCGCTCATTTCGGTATGTTTGACCGCCTGGCCATAAATTGCCCAGGAGTCACCATGATCGTGCGGTCCGCCGGCATAGTCCCGGTCCATGATATGCGCCAGGATCTGGAAGCCTAACTCCGGGTCCTCATAGAGTAGATTGGCGCCGACGCTGGCGCTCGGCCCGCAATTGGCGGCGACGAAATCCTCGTTCATCAGCAAGTCCTGCAATTTTTTTCGCACCGTTTCGCGCCCCGCCGGACCTGGGTCGGCCTTGAGGATGCGACGGCAGTCGGCGGCGAACTCATCGAGCGTGTAAGCCATGCTATTTCTCCTGACGTATGGGAAATTCAATCCACTTGTTTTCTGACCCGAGCTTTTACGTTTACTTAGCCTTTGATTTTCATTTCCGAGGCAAGAATCTTACCGTCCGGTGAGCCCTTCCAGATAACGTTTCGCGGCACGCCGTAAAGTTCCGCGAGCGTATACAGCGGCGCGAACGGCACGTCTTCCATGAGAATGCGGCCCGCCTGATGCAAAATCGCGATGCGCTTCTTGTGATCGGCGGTGTGTTGTTCCTCGTCGATGAGCTTGTCGAATTCCGGATTGTTGTAGTTGATGCGCTTGGAACCGCCGGTGCGAAAGTATTGTTCGAAATAGACATCGGCGTCGCTGCCGTTGCTGCCGGCATAGTAGAACGGCAGCTTGCCGCCGTTGACGCCGTCCTTGCCCCAGTAGATGGCGTACTCTTGCGGCACCAGCTCGGCTTTGATGCCGACCTTGCCCAACTGATCGGCGATCACTTCGCAAACCTCCCTGCCTTTGAGGTGGCGGTCCGGCGCGAAATAGAGCTTGGTCTCGAGGCCGTTCGGATAACCGGCTTTGGCCAGCAGCTCGCGCGCTTTTTTCGGATCGTAGGGATAGCGCTTGATCTTGGGGTCGAAGCCCACCCAATTCGAGCCCAGCGGGCCGTTCACCACCGCGCCGTGGCCGTCGTAGATGTGCTTCAACATAACGTGGGGATCGAGGGCGTAGTTGATCGCCTGGCGCAGGAGCTTGTTGTCGAAAGGTTTGATCGTCACATTCATGCCGAGAAAATACATGCGAAAGCCGACTACCTCCTGAAGCCGAACGCGCGGATGCTTGGCGATGCGGTCGACGTCTTCGATGGGCACGTTACTGATGAGATCGGCTTGCCCGGCCAACAGTCCCGCCACCCGCGCCGATTCTTCCTTGACGCCTTTGATAATGACCTCGCGGATTGGCGGCTTGGCGCCCCAGTATTCGTCATTGCGCCGCAGCACCAGGTTGCCGCCGCGCTGCCAGCTCACGTATTTATAGGGTCCCGTGCCCGCGGTGGCGCTGTCCAGATCATCGCCGTATTCCTTCGAGAGCATAAACCGGGTCTCCAGTCTGGTGGGCAAAAGCGCATTGGGCGTCTTGGTCGTAAGAACCGCCGTGTAATCGTCGGGCGTTTCCACCTCGACGCCTTGCACGTAGGCGCCCTGCAGGCTGCGCTTGTCGTTCTGCAATTTGTCGATGGAGTAGGCGACGTCCTTCGAGGTAAACGGCGCGCCGTTGTGAAAACGCACGCCTTTGCGCAAATGAAAAATCCACTTGCGCCCCTGAAACTCCCACGATTGAGCGAGCACGCCGACGTATTCATTGCGGTCATAATCCATCTGGATCAGCGGCTCGATGATGTGGCGCCAGATGCCCGTGATGCCGCCGCCGCTGTAGCCGTAGGGATGGAGCGAGTCGAGACTGACGCCTTGATAAATGACCATGCGATCTTTGGTTGCCGCCCACGCCCTTGGAGCCAAGGCAGGCGCGAAGAGGGTTCCCAATCCGAGAGCTGCGCTCTGCCGCAAGAATCCGCGCCGATCGATCGCTGTGCCATGTCTACGCATTGAAGTTCTCCCGCGCTAAAGTGAGCCCGTTATATTCAGCCTGCGACGAACGTGTCAATGAAATTCTACGGGGTAATAAGGATCGTGGATGACTTGGATTGCAGCGCTCGAGCCGCTGGGTTCGATCACTCAACAGGGTTTCGGATATCTATCAGACTCGGCTCGAATAGATGAATCGATCGATCTAGGCGCGCTCGTCGTCGCCGGTCCAGCCTCCTCGGCTGCGGTAAGAAGTCGAGACTTCGACTGATGCCCCACTTGGCTTTCCGGGTTTGCGTCACGCTCCGCAACTGCTTGCTCGCAGTCGTCCGCTGAATCTCTACTTGCACAAAGTTTGGAGAGCTTCCCCAAAATGTGCTTCGCGAGGGGTTTCCGGGCAAAACTATTGCGGCGATTTCATGCGAGGATTTTTTGCGCGCTTCGTGCTATCCGGGTTACCTCATTGGATCGACTGAGGAGCGGTGCCGAATTTACGCTCATCCTGAGTTCATCGAAGGATGCGCTCCGTTCAAAACGTAGGAAAAAACGAGTCGGTTCCAATCCTTCGATACGCGCTTTGCGCTACTCAGGATGAGCGGAAGCAGCGACCCGTTTGTCGAACAATGCGCGGATCCTGTCCTGAGCAAGGTCGAAGAGTTCCAATCGGTGAAAACCAAGCGTTCCAGCGCGCCTTTCGGCGTCATCTATCTCCCGCCTGCTCAGCCGATGGAGCGGCGGCCGATGGCCCTTCGCGGACGGCGTAGGTGACCACGGGCTCGGCGATGCCTTTTACGAATTCGGCGGGCATGGGCATGAGCACGAAGCGCGCGTCGAGCTCGGCGCTTAGCGCCTCGGTCACGAGGATGTCCGCCTGATGGATGCGCGTGAGCGTCTGCACGCGCGCGGCCACGTTCACGGTGCGTCCGATGAAGTCATACTCCATCCGCTCGCGCGAGCCCACCAGGCCGACCAGCCCCAAACCGCGGTCGATGCCGATCCCCAGAGCAAGCAACGGCAGCCCGTCCCGCTCCAGCTCGACATTGTATTCGCGGATGGCCGCGCGCATCGCGAGGGCCGCGCGCACGGCATCGTTGCACTGCCATGGATTGGGTTGCAGCGCGCCGAAATAGGCGACGATGCCGTCGCCGAGGAAGTGGGCGACATGGCCGCGGTGCTCGTGGATGGCATCGCTCATGCGCTGAAAGTAGCCGTTGAGCACGCGCGCCAGGACGGCCGGCTCGAGCCGGTCGCTCATCGCGGTGGAACCGACGAGATCGGCGAACAGAACGGTCACCACTTTGCGCTCGGGAGCCGCCGCCTCGATTCGCCGACTGCACGCCGTCGGCGATGAGGTGCTGCAGCACGCCGGCTGGAACAAGCCGCGAGCAGGATTGCTGGAGATGCTGGAGGTCGGCGGCGACCGCTTCGAGCTGCGCCTTCAGCGTCTGGTTCTGCCGCCATTGGCGATAGATTGCGGCGGCGAGTCCCGCCAGGAGCATCAGCAGAGCGACTACGACGACGGTTCCGGTCATAGGTCCAGCACCGTCGCGCCCATCCGGCACAGCCCATTGGCCAGCGACGCCACACCGATGGCCTCGAGGAGCTGCGGGCCCGAGAGGCCGTTCGCGGAGCATACGGGCGCGGCGCTGTATCGGCGCGGGCTCGCACCAGATCGTTTCACGAGCGAACGGCACGAGCAGCCGCTCGATGGGATCGAGCTCGGGCGCGTCGAGATGATTCAGGACCTGGGCGAGGGTCGATTCCTTCAATCCCTCTCTCCGGAGAGCTTCGCTCACCTCCGGCGCGCAGACCTCGCACCCCAGCCCGCGCGCGATGACGGCGATCATCAGAAGTTTACAGCGTCGCGTGAGATGGGGAGAGGCCCACATCTCGGCGAGCGTTCGCGCCAATATCGCGCCGATCGGAGAACCCGCGTAGGTTTCCACGAGCCGGGCGAAGGCGTAGGGCGGCACGGGGTCGAGCGCGGTGGGCTGCCCGCGATAACGATATCTTTTGACGATCAGACCGAGCAAGGGCCGGAGCAGCCGTACGTAAAGCTGATCGGGCATGCTCTCGATCGGATACGCAGGGATCGCGGGGATCGTATGGGCGCGGTTGTGGAAATCCGTCAATGCCGCCGTGAACGCGATTTCTTTCATCTCTTCGACCCCCAAGCCCGAACGGCGGAAAGCCTCACGGGCAGCCCGCGCTCCTGCAGGACCCGAGCGCGACTGGCTGCGCCCGAAGGCGACAGCCGCCATGGTCCGCGGCGGCAGATCGGCCCGCGTCAGGTCCTGTTCCATGCGCTGGATACGCGCCCAGGACATTCCCTGCGCCCACAGACAGTCCGCGCGACAGCGGCATAGCAGAAACGGCACGAGTTCTCCTGGCTGACGACCAGCACGACCAGATCCGCTACGGTCTGATCGAGATGCATGAGCAGCCCGTACTCGGGATGCATATCGACCATTGCTCGCGCCATCCAGGGGACCGGCGCGAAGTAGGTGATCATCGGGTGGGGAATCCCTTGCCTGCGCCGCGCGTAGGACTGTAACGCCGGGTCTGGCAAGGGCTCGACCAGGGACGACTCCCATTCAACCTGTTGCAGAACACCGTTCATGATCTGACTCGAACGCGGGGGCTGAGCCGACCCGGGACAAACTCGCGTCATGCGCGGCGCCGCGGAGGCGAGAGCCGCGGGCGTGAAGAGACTGAGGTTGTCCTAGCGCGCTTTTTGGTGGGAGCATTGCATCGCGCCAATCGATGCTCCGCTCACCAACTTCCCGCTAGTGTGCAGTGTACCGTCCGTTGGACCAAGGTCAAGCCGTTGTATCGTCGCCCTCAATCGTCGAAGGTTCACATCATTGAAATTCATTGATCGGATTCCAGCGATTGCAATCGTTCCGGAAGCCGACGGCGTAAAGCTTTTACAGCGAATTAATTCTTTTGTTCAATTCATCCCGCACAGGCAGTTTTGAATTCGCCCCACAACTTCCTGCTCGCGATCACCGAGTCGTATGTCGATCCAAAAGCAACTAAAGATGTGAGGTAGCCCGGATTTGACGGACGCCATACATCGGCTTAAAAGTCTGGAGAGGCGTTCGATAGGAAAGCAGAAGCGATTGAGCGCTGAGTTTAAAAGCCCAGCCGTGCGAAAACTGGAAAGTTTATCGGTTTGGCCGAAATCGGAGGGCAAAATGGAAGAGGGTGTCACAATTGCCAAGGTGCCGGATTGGATGACGCTCAAGCCCGAGATGATGCAGCATCTGATCAGGGAGCACGAGAAACTTGGGCGCACCCTCACCGAAGAAGAGACAGTCACGTTGTTGCGCAGCTTGGGATTCGAAATCAGTGAGCCGAAGTGACGCGGAACGGAGGGCGCTGCTGGATGCCGATGCAGAGAGGGAATGAGTTAGTCCGCCGCTGCAATAATGGCCGCAGAAGCCCCAGACATGGAGTAAGCCAAGTCTGCCTTTCGGTTTTGATCGAACCGAAGGTAAAAGTGGAGTTGCTCTCTCTTGTTGTTTCAGGCGCATTTCAAGGAGAAAGCTGATGGCAACGACTGCGAAAGCTGAAGGGAAAATTTACGAGTGGGACCGCAATCCACGCATGCCAATGCCGGCGCCGCCGGCGGGCAGCTGCGATTGTCAATTTCATATCTACGGCGACCCGGCTCAGTTCCCGCCGCGCGCCGACGCGCCCTATCCGCCGATCGAAAGCGCGACCTTCGAGGAAGCCCGCCGCATGCACAAAGCGATCGGCTTTGCGCGCGGCGTCATTGTCCACAGTGCCATCTACGGGAGCGATCACAGGCTTTTGCTGCATGCGCTCGAGGAGCTAAACGATCCGGCGCACTACCGGGGCATCGGCATCCTCGACGACCGAGTGTCTGAAAGCGCAGCGACGCGGCTGCACGCTGCCGGGGCGCGGGGCGCCCGGTTCAACTTTGTCCGCGGCTTTGCCATGGAGCAGCGCGAAGCCGAAGTGCGCCGTTCGATGGCGCGGCTGCGAGAAATGGGCTGGCATGCGCGGCTCCATGTCAACGGCGAAGACCTCTTGGAGAATTCGGTGCTTTTGCGTTCGATCAAAGATGTGCCGATGGCCATCGATCATTTCGGTCACGTCGGCTTCGAAGGCGGCATGGATCGGCCGGCGATCCGTTGGGTGTTGGATTCGCTCAAGCTGGAGAACTGGTGGATGATGATCTCCAACGGCAACCGCGATTCCAAAATGGAGTCCGGCTGGGACGACGCCATTGCATACGGCAGAGCGTTCATCGAAGCGGCGCCGGATCGCATCATCTGGGGCACCGACTGGCCGCACCCGCAATGGCGCAAGCGCATGATGAACGACGCCGAAGAAGTCGAGTTGCTCTATCGCTACGTCGACGGCGATCAGGGCTTGCTGAAGAAAATTCTCGTCGACAATCCGGCGCGGCTGCACGGGTTTGATGATGCTTTGTAGTTTTCCGATCTGGCAATCCATCGTTCATTGTCGGCTTGGACCGCCGGCCCGCCCAAGCGCGCGCGGCGCAAGAAATACATCGCCACCGTTTGATACGTTTAGCGGCTTGCTTTGAAAGAGGAAAATGGACGAGACAATCTCAGCGATCGACACGATCACGCTGCGCATTCCGTTGGACATCTGGGCTCCGGCGCCAATGTCTCAAGGCGTGCCGCGCACGCATGTGGAAAGCCTTTATGTACGCGTGACGACCAGTGGCGGCGTGGTGGGTTGGGGTGAGTCATTCGGCACAGCCCGTCCGATGGTTGTCGCAGCGTTCGACAACTGGATCAGGCGTCTCGCCGTTGGGCAGCGCGCCTCGGATGAGGAACTCGTTCCGCGCATCGAACGGATGCTGCTTTCATTGAGCCGCTCCGGTCCGCTGGCCCATGCGCTCGCGGGACTCGATATCGCGCTGTGGGACATTCGCGGCAAGCTTGCCGGCGTTCCGGTGTCGACGCTCCTGGGCGGCGCCAAGCGAACCCACGTCGAATGCTATGCCTCGTTGCTGCAATATTGCGGCAACCCAGAGCACATCAAGCGCAACACCGCCCGCGCTCTCGAACGCGGCTATCGTCAGTTAAGCTGCATGAGCGCACTCCCGAGGCGGTCGCTGCCGCGCGCGAGGTGACGGGCCCGGACATTCCTCTTATGGTGGATACCAACTGCGCTTGGACACCGGCCGAAGCCGAGGCGGCGGTCGCGGCGATGGCGCCGTACAAGCCGTTCTGGGTCGAGGAGCCGATCTATCCTCCGGAGGACTTCGAAGCACTCGCAAACCTGCGGGCGGTCACCGGCGTACCCGTGGGGATCGGCGAGAACTCAACCAGCCTGCGCGAGTTTCGCAGAATGGTCACCATCGGCAAGGCCGATTACATTCAGCCCGCCATGGTCAAACTGGGCATCACCGCCATGACAAAAGTAGCAGCCGAGGTCGAGCAGGCGGGCGCCACCTGCGTGCCGAACGCTTTTTATCTGGGACCGGCGTTTCTAGCGGTGTTGCATTGCGTCGCGGTGAAGGAAAAAGATTCACCGCTTGAGCGGATGTTTGCGGACTTTGGCGCAACGCCGTACGCCAAGACCGTGCCTGTCATCAACGGCGGAGTTGAAGTTCCGCAGGGCCCAGGTCTCGGCGCGGACCCGGAAGACGACCTGATTGCACAGTTCAGAGTGTAAGTTCGCGCTGTCGATACAGCGGCCGGGATAATCTTCACACAGCGCGCCAGCGACCGATCGAGAAAGTTTTCCGTGCGCAGCCCGACCCGTCGAGAAGCTTTTGCTCGGGGGTCCGAACGCTGAGCCGTGTTGGAGCAGACCGATCTCGCGGTCCAAATGGCAACATTTGTTGATTGCCATCCGTCAAATTTAGCCCGGCGCTGCAAGAGTTAGTAGACTTAGGGCAAGTCTGATACTTGTCGTTTTTCTTTCCCATCGAATGTGTTTTGGGCGTGCTACGGGCGGCGCTGCGCGTCGATTTTCAGTGAGCAACTAGCTTGATCGACAAGAGAAAATCTTCAATATGACAAAAGACATTTGGTTGCGAGACTTTCTCTAACGAGGTTTGGATGGAAGAAGCACGTTCTTTTGCACCGCTTTTGATCGTTGTCACGCTGGCTTTGGTCGTGCCGCTGCTGCTCTCGACCGATCTGTGACGTTCCTGTAGTTATCGGCGATTACTGTATCGGTAAATAAAGGGAACATTCTTCTTTCACTTGCCTGATGAGCATGGACTGAGGTAGATGGCCGTATGCCCCCACAGCCCGAGCTTCCGCAGGCGGCATTTGTGATCACGTCATCAATCGAGGCAACGCGCAGATCGAAGGTATTCCATAAGGGCGGACTGGAGTAATAGCCTATTTCGGTTCCTTGTCGCACAGTCGTTAACCCAACAGGAAAGGCCGCAGTCTTCTGATGAATATCAAGGCAGTGATCGGGATGGTTATTTCAGCCCTCTCTCTGGCGCTTACGTTTTCGCCTATCCATGCCCAAACAGCAGGCGAGATTCTCAAGGCATATGAAAGCTTGAAAAAGCCGGAGCGAAAAACTCGGCTCGTCGAAGGAGCGAAGAAAGAAGGCCGGCTCGTCGTTTACGGCACCTTGGGTGTCGATGCGGCTCGGCCGATGCTGGAAAAGTTTCGCCAAGCTCACCCGTATATTTCGATCGGCCATTATCGCTCGGGTTCAACCGGCATCTATAACCGAGTGGTCAACGAAGGAAGAGCCGGAAAACACGAGGTCGATATTATCGAACTGTCGGCCGGTCCCGTTTCCGATCTCATTCGTGGTGGTTTCGTAGATCCGTATCGCTCTCCCGAAACGGATGCGGTCCGTCCCGAATTTATCGATCCCCGACATCTCTGGAATGCATACCATTACCTGGTTGTGGGGCTCGCCTATAACAAGAATCTCGTCAAAAGCAGCGAGGTGCCGAAAACGTATCAAGATCTGCTGCTGACGCGCTGGCGGGGGCGCAAAATGTCGCTCGATCGGGATGCCGGGGATGTATTCGGTGCGTTACTCGATAGTTGGGGAGAGAAGGAAGGAATCGACTACTTCCGCAGGCTGGCCAAACAGGAAGTTCTCATTCGCAGCGGTTATACACTCCAGGCGCAGCTTCTCGCCGCCGGCGAAGTGGAGATGGTGCCGTGGTCCCATTTGCAAAGGCCGTTGTTGATGGCCGATTCCGGGGCGCCGCTCGGCATCGGATTCTTGGAGCCGGTAGTTTCAAAAGCCCAAGTGTTGTTGCTGGCGCGTCGAGCAGCTCATCCCCACGCCGCGGCGCTGTTCATCGACTGGGCGCTTTCCGAGGAGGGCCAAGCATTTGTCGGGATCGATATCGTGCGCAGCCCGGTGAGAATCGGGAGAAGCAGAAATACATGGAGCTGGGCCGGCCGAAAACCAAGGTCATCACACCGGAATTTCTCGGCCAAAACTACCTACGCTACACTAAGCTCTACCACGAGACTTTCAATATCCAATGATGTACGCCCGTGAAACCTACTCCGGAAAGCTCTCAGTTTAATCCTGTCGGCGATGGTTCGTTCAAAGAAATCGATCTGCCCATCAGCGCACTGATTATGACCAGATTGGCTTTGACCGCCAGGCCAAATCTGAGTTGAACAAAAGCACTCAAACTAGGGCCGATGGGGGTCCGGCATGGGCTCACGACACGGCGACAGGTCTTTACTTTGACGTTTCACGTTTGCATCGTGAGATATTGATTCGCCTTCCGCATCCTGCCCATATTTATTTTGGCTACGACTAGCTGAATGCACCAATCCCGGGTGTTTTGACCTCGAGTTTTAAGAGCGAACCACGCGGGGTGAGATACAAGGTGCGAAAGTCCGGTCCGCCGAAGGCCAGGTTGCGAATCACCTCTGGCATCTGGACGATGCCGATGACCGCACCCGATGGAGCAATGACCCAGATGCCGCCGGAGCCGACGCAAAACACCCGACCCTCGGTATCGACCTTGATGCCGTCGGGGACGCCGGGAGCCGCCGAGGACATATCACAGAACACGCGGTTGTTGCTCAGGGTTCCGTCCGGGGCCACGTCGAACGCTCGGATGCGCCGATGGGTACAAACCTCGCCGCGCTCGGCCTCCTGGAAGCAGCGCTCGTCCAGCCGGCTGATCGCTACGTACAGGACCGACTCATCGGGAGAGAACGCCAACCCATTGGGGTACTCGCACTCGTCGGTGGCCAGGTGGAGGTGGCCCGTGGGTCGATGCGAAATACGCCGGAAAATCCGATCTCCCGCAGCTCCGGTGGCAGGCGCAGCTCGGGGTCGGTGAAAAAGATGCTGCCGTCGGAGCGGCACACCACATCGTTGGGCTTATTGAATCGTTTGCCTTGCCAGCGCTCGGCGATGGCCGTGACCGTGCCATCTGCTTCCATCCGGGTAATGCGCCGGTGGTCGGCGCCTTCGCACATGATGAGACGGCCCTGGCGATCGAGGGTGCAGCCGTTCCCCTCTCCGGTATTCTCCCGCACCACCGTCACCGACCCGTTCGGGTCCCATCGCAGAAGCCGGCTCCCTGCGAGATCGACAAAGGTAACATACCCGTCAGCATGCCAGAGAGGGCCTTCGGTGCGCCCCCAGCCAGTGGTGAGCAAGATCGGCTCGCTGGATACGAATATGTCGGCACAGGTTTTCAGGCATAGCGGAGTTATCACTTCGATCTTGCTCTTACACAGGTGCGCTGCGCAACAGCCAATGGCATGTGGCTATCCGGTTACTGCGCAATTATTTGTACGCAAGGTCAGTATGCAAACGAGCCAATTCTGAGACAGTCATTGCTTCAACCTCTGACCACGTAACCAACTTTACGCGATCAGGCAAGTCTAAATAACGATGCTTTTCATTTCTTATGACATAGGGATACGAAGCGATCTCCAGTAGGTTTCGGTCGCTGCCCAACGGGTCATCCCCGAAAACAAAGCCTATTTCAGCCTTCAATGCCGCTTCGCTGATTCCTAAGACATCCACCAGACCAATAACTTTGTTGCTACCCATATTGAAATGAATAACAATCCCAGAGCTCCAATCGATTCTCGAACCAGATACGAGAATCTTTTCCAACTCCGTTTCCCCAATCCAACCTTTGAGCAACAAAGCATGGAGAAACCCAACAGCTCCTTCATAATAATTCGTGGTCGAGAAGACCGCCCGAATCCCGCAGCGTATTCGGCCCTTTAAAAAATCAATCGCCTCCCTCCAGACCAATCCCTCGTCAATTAAATCGCTTGTTATTCGCTGGACTTCATGGGTCACTCGCTCTGAGTTAACGCCATCGTTTAGAAGTTTCAAACCTCTTGCCATCATGGTGAGAGAAGGCCCAAAAGGATCCATTCCACTCTTGATTTCGCTCTTCCATTCGGCAACGTACCGATCGAATAGATCTTTGTCCGAGGCTAGACTCTTCGTGCACAGATACCAAAGATCGTGGCCTGGAACGGTCAGGGTTCCATCAATATCGTAGACGTCGAAAGGGTAGGCTTGCATAGCGGTCAGCCGGGAATGTTTGGCCGCAATTTATATCATATGGCCACTAAACGAACGACAACTTTCTTCCTAGGAGTGCGTCATGTGCCGTACCTCCATAGGATACATTGACCATCTGATAACGCGTCCTTAATCTGCTATCGCCGATTACTTAATCGGCCTAAGAATAGGAATGTTGTAAAGCCGCGCGACATTTTCTTGCACCCATTGGCGCGCAGCGGGGCGGAGAGATCGCCTAGGTCGCGGGCGACCTCCCTGACGGGCAGGATAGAGGGGCCGGGTTACTTTGCTGACCGATTCATCTCATTCTGTCCGAACTCGCGGATGAGATTGGCTTTAAAGGCGGCACCTCCTAACGTTCTAATCTTCTTATGCCGCCGCCTTGGCCCAGGGTGTATTTGGCTGAATTGATCTTAATCGAGGTTAAATTCTTTCGCCGTGTACTTAGTCGTCGCGGCTCTGCGCCCCTCACTTAACTTTTTTACCAGAACCCCGGCTTCTTCCGGCGTAGAGAATTCGACGATCTTGCCGTCCTCCTTAAACCAGGTCAGGCCTGAACCGAGTTCGCGAGCCGGCGTCCGGTCGCACAAAATCCTGTACATATAAAACCTCCTAATCGAACCTAACTATTCGTTTTGCGGAACCTGTTTGGGTTTGAGAGAGTTGCGAAACAATAAGATAGGGCTCTTCTGCTGCGTAAGCAAGGAAACTTAGAGAACGCCGCGGTCATCAAAACAAGAAGGGTCCCGATCAGGTGCCTCCCTCTCTTACGAATTACTGATCCAACGAGAAAATTACCAGCGGTTGCGGCCGCAGTCGTAAAGATCCGGGGTCTATAATGATAGCGCAGGAAGCGATTGGTCAGGTCTAGCATCGAAGCAAAAAGAAACCGGTTGCTTGCCGTGCGACATTCCGGAAAGAATTTTGGCGGCGAGGTCTTGCGATCATACGTTTGTGGCGCTGCAAGATGCGCCTCCAGTAATTTACCGACAATTCAAAAGGTTGAGACATTCCCGTTTCTCGAAGTCCGCAGGGTGCCCATCGGTGTCGTGCCCGTCGGTGGGTAGACAGCCACCGGTGGGCATGTTGGTGGGGAGATTTTGCCCTTGACCCCTTGCCCCGCAGGGGCTTTAGCACGGCGAGATAATTCGCCCGCTCGGTGCTCAAGAACCGGCCGGGCATCGGTCATGGCGGCGTGCTCACCATCAGTTCTTCGACAGTCACCCTCTCGCGCTTTGTTTTCAGGTTTCAACCGAACCCCCCTAGCGAGGCCGGGACGCGCTTGCTAGTCTTTTAGTTGTGCTAAGCGCACGCGCGCAGTCTTAGCTGCGAGAAAGGGGACCCTATGGAAAGGATCATTTTTCTTCTTTTCATTCTCCAATCCCTTTTTGTGGCTGCACCTATGTTAGCGGCTGCTGAGAGTCAAGCATGGAAGGTGCGACCCGGCGACAATCTTGACATCATTGCGGCGACTCTCGAAATTCCCAAAGAAGAAATAAAAAAACACAATCCCGAGGTTTTGGAGAGCAATCTCCAAATCGGCCAGAAGCTGAAACTGCCGCTTCGCTCATATGTAGAGAGTAAGACGCTGGAAGAAGAACTGGGCAAAAAAGATGAGCGGATTGGAGCGCTTGAAAAAAAAACCAGTGATTTGGAGAAAAAAGTCGCTAGCGCAGAATCGCAGTTGGGCTGGCATCCCATTTGGCTTTGGGGATTCTGGATTTGTTTCGGCATTATTGCATTTATAGTTTCCGGCGCATATTGGATTTTTCGCCAAACGCACCCGCGGGTTTTTGAGCAACCGCATGAACGGTCCATCAGAGACTTAAGGGAAAGCCAAATACGAGTGCGGTCATCATTCCCGTACGAAGAAGAGGTGCAAGCAGCCGCGGACGCCAATGGCAGCCGTCACTGAAGCGACTTGACGCACACCGTTAGCGTCACCCGAACAAGAGCTACTCAAACTAGGCTGATGGCGGCTGCTCGATCTGAAATATTTCCGCGAATTGCTGCGCGCCGAGTTGGGTGATGCGCAGCGCCCGGCTATCGCTCCGACGTTCAAGCCATTGACGGTCCAAGCAGAATCCGAGAAAAAGGGCGCCGAGACGGCCTGCCAGATGATAACGCCGCTCACTCCAATCCAAACAGGGCCTGCAAAATATCCGTCGCGTCCGCGGAAGCGAATGAATTTTAAGTCCTAGTTTGTCCAAGAAATCCATCCCGCATGGCGTGAGCTGAGCACCTTCGGGCTCGAGAATGATAAAGCCGCGCGCCGTAAGCGCCTCGGCGCAAGCGACACCTAAACGTCCGGCAAGATGGTCATAACAACTTCGCGCCGCTCGCAATTCCTCGGACGCTCTCGTTAATGGCCGGAGGCTTGAAAGTCTATCGCCGGCCACCACCATGACCGTTTCGAGCATTTGCGCCACCAGCGGCGACGCCAACCGATAATAGCGATGTCGTCCTTGTTGAGTGACCTGCAGTAGCTTCGCATTCGTCAGCTTGACGAGATGAGAGCTGGCGGTTTGCGGCGAGACGCGCGCTGCATGCGCCAACTCCCCGGCGGTCAGAGCGCGGTTGTCCATCAGCGCCAGAAGAATGTTTGCGCGCGCGGGGTCGCCTACGAGGTTGGCGATCTCTGCTACATGAGGAGTCATCGAAGCCATTGCGCAACGTCCCTATCACAACGAATCTTCGCTCGGCGATCAACGCGGTGAGAGCGAGCCCGCGCTCTCGAAAGGCGCTCACGCTCGTCAAAGCGGCCGGCATTAGAAGTCGCCTTCTTTTATGTAAGGTTGAACCCAGAGGGTCGCTTGCAGGATCATCGATTTCCACCAGGCGTCGTACATGCGGTTGACGACCTCCGGCGGGTGGCCTTTCTTGGCGAGATAAGGCTTCATCGGAACCACGATCGAGGCGCAGAAAGCGAGCAGGTCGCGGGCGCGAATGTGCCCGAGGGTATGCCCGTTATCAGTCTGATTTTTTTTGCGTGCGATGATGGCGCAGGCCGATCTCGTACTGATAGTCGAGCCACGTCTGATCGTACTCGGCGTTCGCGGTGTCGAGTACCCACTGGCCGAAACGTTTCCGCACGGCTCCAGCATAGGCGGTGTCGACCTTGCCGGTCTTCGGGATCTTCGTCGTAGGCGCGCAGATGAGGGTGGTCGAAAATGATGCCGCGCCAGGTATCGAGAAGGTCGTCGACTTGATCCGCGAGCACATCATAGGACAGGCGCAGGTAGACGGCGTCCTCTTCGGAAAATAGGGCGGATTTCTTCAAGGTCTCCCATTCATCCAGCGTGATCGGCGACTTTGCGACTCTATCCGTGCCGTAATCGTAGCCGGGAATATTTTTATGCTCCTGCTGGGTATTCATAAACTGTCCTCCTCTTTGTTGTGATGATGCTGAGGTCGGTTTGCGCCGGGCCGCGGCATGGATAACTTGTCATCGGCCATCAGGAAGGCGATGCTCTCACGATAGAGGGCATGGCGCATGGTTTCGAGATGCAGCAGATGCGTGGCCCGGCTGATCTTGATGTCGCGTTTGATGGGCGAAGCAGTAAAAGCGTCGAATAGCCATCGCGCATCCTCGTCGCCGATGAGTCCATCCCATTCGCCGCGGATGATCGCGACCGGCGCCTGTACCAGAGCCGGGTCATAGGCGAGATTGCCGTGCCAGGCGTGCAGAATGTCGGTGAACGGACCGGTCGGAGTCTTCACTCCGGCCGGGTCGCGACTGCGACTGTCGGGATCGGTGTCGAGATAGCGCTCACTCCATTCATCGAAATGCGCGCGTGACAGAACCGGCTGTTCATGGCGCGGCACGTCTTCGACAAAGCGCGCCCATTGGTCGTCGACCGTAACGATGCGCCACGCCGGAGCTGTCGGCGGCTTTTCGTATCGGCGTGGCGGACGGCGAGCGATCGCGCCGAATAACACCATTCGGTCCACCATTGTCGGGTGGCGCCCGGCGAAAAGGCCGGCTGGCATTGAACCCCACGAATGGCTGATGATCGATAGGCTGGATAGACCATGCCAGCGGAGAATGAAGCGGACGACCGCCTCCAGTTGCTCGCTTGCTTCTTGAGCGCGGCAGAGCGGCGGATTCGCTTGCGGCGGCTCGTTCATCGCGGGATATCGGTCCGAATATCCATAGCCGTGAAAGTCGAAGCCCCATACATCGAAGCCGGCCTCGCACAGAGCATCGCGCCACGAATAACCATCGAACCGGTGCGCGATCGAGAGCGCTGAGGGAAAGGTCGCGCCGTGGATGTAGAGAACCGGCCGTACCTGACCGGTCTGCCGAGTCAGCGGCGGCAGATAGCGCAGGAACAACTGCATTCCCTGGCGCGGGCTTTCGATCCAGTAATGCTGCTCGCGCAGATCGAGCTTTTGAGCGTTTTGTAAATCATCGGTCTAAGATCAGGCTAACTCTCGAATGAGCGGAAGCAAGTTCAATTGTTTCGATCGCCATCGAAGGGTTGGACGTGATCTTTTCTGGACGGAAAACTGGAGGATTTCGGCTCTGGGGTAACAAGCCGTCGATGCAATCGCTATGTGCAGGGTGTCAGAGGCTTGACTATCTTTGCAGATCGGTGAAGTTGGAAATTTTTCCAAGAGATCATTTTGACAAATGCTTTCTTGATCACCCCGCTCGCATCTTCGCGGGGCTATTATCGGCCGATCAAGATCAGGATTCCCGCAAGCAGCGCGAGCATTCCCATAACCTTGTTCGGGATAACAAAGCGCACGATCAATGGGAGCCCCTGCAAAATTAACCAGACTGCAAGCAATATCATTCCGACAGACATGCTTTCCCTCCTTTTTTTGATTGGACGAGACAAAATACCGCAGCCCGTTCCAGACGTTCCACCGCTACGCTTCGTTCTAGCGGTTCCAGTGGTTCAATTTTTTCAATCGACGAGTTAATCGCGTTCAGTCATTTCAAACCTTAAACATTGAACACGGAACTTCGAACACTCTTGCGCTACTCTCGGTCGGGAAGCTCGCCGAATCCGGGCGGTGGGCGGCGATGTCGTTTGATGCTTTCAAACGCAGAGGCGATCGCGAAGAGCGTTGTCTCCTCGAAGGGGCGAGCGAGGAATTCCAAAGCAACCGGCAGCTCGACTTTTTTCGGCCCTTCCAACCGGCTGCCGTTTGGATCTCTATCGTCCGGCACGCGATCATAGACTTCTCGGGTGAATCCGGCCGGCACGACGATGGCCGGAAAGCCGGTTTCGGGGCTGAGATTGACCGCGAAGCTCGAGCCCGAACCTCTGTAGGTGTCGAGATCGGATTTCAGCACCGGCTCGCCGGGTACCAGGGTCGGATCGGACATGACCGTCCCGGCTTTTAGAATTCTTGGCTCGGTGTGCGTCTCCACGGTTTTCGCCAGGCGGTTGGTCAAGATGATGTGCGGCGGGATCGTCGTGTAGGCGTAAACCAGCGCGTCGAGATTATTTTCCGCCATGACTTGGAGAATGATCTGCCGCAAGGTCTGCATGCGCACGAGATGATCCATCTGCGCCGGCGTGTCCAGAGTCGCGGCGTCGTCGCTGAACGCTCTCTTGAGATTATCCAGGCTGCCGGAAAACATCGGCATGGCGAGCATGTCTTCAAGATTTTTGAACTTCGCATCGCCGCGCTCGCGCAAGTAGCGGTTGATCGCGTAGTGCGCTTCGTTGCCGCGCGGCTGCGCGGCGAGCATGCGCAGGTTCACGCCGCGGGCGCCGGAGGGAATCAGGCCGTGATCGAACGCCATCGACACGATCCGGTCGATGGGCTTGGCGGACTCTGGAAACGCCGCGGGAAAATTTCTCGCCAGCCAGCCGGGCTCGAGATAGGGAACCAGATCGGCGATCGCTTTGTCGACGTTCACCGGATCGACGATCGTCGCGCCGGCCTTTTTCATGTCGGCGATCGCCTCGTTGGCGACGCGAATATTGTCGCGATCGGCGCGGCTCGCTTCGATCATCAGATCGCGCAGCACGCCGAGCCTTTTTCCGCGCAGTGATTTTCCACCGGCAAACCGCGCATACGAAATCTTGGGCTGCGCGGCGCAAGCCGCCGTGACCGGATCTTTGGGATCGTAGCCGGCGAGAACTTCCAGAAGGATCGCCGTGTCTTGCACGGTGCGGCAGATCGGGCCGCCGCGGTCCCTGGTAAATGACAGCGGCACGATGCCGTCGCGGCTCACCAGCCCTTGGGTCGCAACCAGGCCGACCAGGCTGCAGCACGATGACGGAAAGCGCACCGAGCCGGATGTGTCCGTGCCCAGGGCGCACATGGCGAGGTTGGCCGCCACCGCCGCGGCCGAGCCGCCGCTCGATCCGCCGGGTATCCTCGTCGTATCGTAGGGATTGCAGGTCTGGCCGCCGAAGGCGCTGCGCGCAATTCCCGCGGGAGCGTACTCGTCCATGTTGGTCTTGCCGAGAAGGATCGCGCCGGCGGCGCGCAGCTTCGCGACCATGGTGGCGTCGTCGGGCGGGCGATCGTCGGCGTACTGCGCCGCCGCTGCCGCCGTCGTGCGCATGTCGAAAGTATCGTAGTTGTCCTTGATCGCGATCGGGATGCCGTGGAGCGGGCCGGCAAACTTGCCGGTGCGGGCGAAGTAACGGTCGAGCTCGCGCGCCCGATCCAGCGCGTCGGGATATTTTGCGTCGTCGCGCCCGGTGTGAGTCCGTTTCAGTTTCTCGGGAAAACCGAGCTTGATGCGCTTGTCTTCTTTTAGATTCAGAGTGATGAAAGCATTGAGCTGCCCGGCATTCGGGATCGGCGTGATATCTCCCAGTTGCAGTCCGGTGGCGGCATCGACATCGCCGCGCGACGCAGACGCCGTTATAGGCCTTGATGCGCTCGAGATAGCGACTCACGAGCTCCGCTGCCGTGAGCTTCTTTGCGCGAAAAGCCCGATGCACTCCGGTAATCGTCGCCTCTTCCACGCGGAAGGCGGTTTTCTTTGCCGCCTTTTTGTTTGAACCTTTTAACTTTCGCCGCGAGCGCATGATTCACTCCCTCCTCCGGAAGAACAGAGCGTCAACCTAACAAACCGCCGCTGTCGGGTGCAATCGCCTATCTGAAAACTCTGTTTACTTAGGGACAAATCCCGCAGCAGGTCCTTGGAGCCTCAAACGCGGCATCTTGTTGAGAGTCGGCCACGAGGGAGAGGGATCAGCTCTTGCCATCACGCAATCTTCTTGACGACTCGCCGCTTCGGCGCTATAGCTCCCGTCAGAAAAAGCTTGTTTAAATTTCTTATACAGATAACTAGTCCAAGGAGGCTTCCATGCGCCGACTGAATGCAGCCGCTGTTGCGGCAACCTTTGTTCTCGGCATTCTTGCGGGTTTGTCTGTTCCGGCGCGCGCGCAAGTCACGGCGTTCGAAGGCGCGCGGCTCATCGTGGGCGACGGGCGCGCCCCGATCGAGAACGCGACGCTGGTCGTGGACGGCACGAAGATCGTCGCAGGCCGGCGCCGCCGCTTCGATGTTCACGTGCCCGCCGGCGCCACGCGCGTGAGCCTCGCGGGCAAGACCGTGATGCCGATGATCATCGACACGCACATCCATCTCAGCACGACGCCCGACGCGCTCACGCGCGACTTGAAGCGGCGCGCCTATTTCGGCGTGGGCGCCGCGCTGAGCCTCGGCACGGACAGCTTCGAACTACTCGAATGCGCGGCCAGACGATCCCCGGCGCCGCGCGCTACTTCAGCGCCGGTAGGGCATCACGATGCCCGAACCGGGACGCCCACGGTGCCTTACTGGATCAACACCGAGGCGGAAGGCCGCAAGGCGGTGCAGGAGCTCGCGGCGCACAAGGTCGACATCGTCAAGGTCTGGGTCGACGAGCGGGACGGCAAGGTCAAGAAGCTGACGCCGGAACATATATGGCGCCATCATCGACGAGGCGCACAAACTCGGTCTGCGGGTCACCGCGCACATCTTCAACATGGACGACGCGAAAGGGCTGATGCGCGCCAATCTCGACGCCTTCGCGCACGGCGTCCGCGACAAGGACGTCGACGACGAAACCGTGGCCATGTTCAAGGCCCGGCCCAACCTGGTGCTCAGGCCGAACCTGCCGGATCGCGGCGTGAAGGTGGATCTGAGCTGGTTGAAGCCGGCCCTCCCGGCCGCCGAGTTCGCGAAGCTCGAAGAGGAGAACACCGACCGGCCCAAAGCCCAGCAGCTTCACGGCATCCAGGCGCGCAACCTGGCGAAAATGTATGCGGCGGGCGTGCGCCTCGTGCTCGGCACCGACGGCAACCGGCCGTGGGCGCCGCACGACGAGATGTTCGACATGGTGGCCGCCGGGGTGCCGCCGATGCAGGTCATCGTGGCGGCGACGCGCAACGGGGCCGAGTTTCTGCGCATCGCCGACGCCGGCACGCTGGAAGCGGGCAAGAGCGCCGACTTCATCGTGCTCGACGCCAACCCGCTCGACAACATCGCCAACACGCGACGCATCTCGGCGGTGTATCTGCGCGGCGCGGCCGTGAATCGCACGCAGCCGGTTCCGTGAGGCCGGCGCGGGCGGAGAGGATTTGCGCAACCACTTCTCTAAGCTTTTTTGGCGAAGGCCCATAGCCTGGGCAGGCGTCCTACTGCGTTAAAACAAATCGGCCACAGCAAATAGAAGAGAACCACCAGAAACAAGACTTCCAAACCCTCTCTGAACGCCCACATGCCGCTGGAGGCGTTTTGTTGATCGATGATTTGCGCAGTGGAAGTTCCGGTCGTGGCGGCTTCATACATGATCATGAGGTCGCGCTTCAAGACCATGGTTAGAAACGCGCCAACCCACACGACCACGAAAAGACCCAGTTCATACGCAATACGCGGATAGTTTTTTAGTTTACCGATAAATCGTTGGTACAAATCCGCGGGCGCCGGCGCGTTGTCGCTAAGCATCTTCAGGATAATCAATCCAAACGGGCCAAACATGGCCAAGGGCAACCACCCATACGATCGTTGCTTGGACTTGACTAGAAAAAAACAAGTCAGAAACCACAAGCCCATAATCACCAGCAAGACTGCCCACACGGAAAGAGTCTTCGCCAGGCTCAACAGCCGATAGTTGCGCTCGTAATTCGCATAACCCGCGGCGATTTCGGGATCGATGGAATTGATCAACATCGCGGCCAACACAGAGACCGCGGGGATCATAAGGAATGACACAATCGCGAGAACGTAAGGTCTCTTGAACATGCGGAATGTGCTCCCTAAACTGATACGTCAGACTATGCGAACCATTGAGACCACGGAGTCCACACCATGCATAGCATACACAGGCCAGGTCTTGCGGTCACGCATTTGCAACCCCATCAATACAAGCCATTTTCAGATGTAACTCAGTCATTCTCGATGCAGGAATTTTCTATCCGCGAGGGTGTTTGACAGAAGTTAAAATGCCAGCCATTCTATAGAGGATAATTTACCTAAAACCCCATGGAGAGAAATCTATGAAGACACTGCGATTGGAAACCACTGCGCCGTTCCAAGGCTTGGCCGAGCTCGTGGCCTATGACGAGGGTCTGTTCGAGAAGGAAGGCATCGAGATCGAGTGGATGGACCGTGAGAAGGGCGTCGACAAAAGTCCGCAGCTGCACATCACGGATCATAAGGACGCCTCGCGCTACACGAGCCACGGCAACATGATGGAATCAGGCCAGGCCGACCTCTACAACGCTTGCGAATGGGGCAATTTCTCGCGCGTTGAAACCACCAACGTCGGCAGCCGGCAGGTTGGCCGTCGTTCCATGGTGAATTTTGCCGGGATCGTCGTCCGCGCAGATTCGCCGGTGCAGGTGCCGCAGCAATTCGCCAACGTGCAGATCGGCGTCCCCATGTATAGCGGCACGCACTATCTGTGCCTGCAGATGCTGGAAGGCTTCGTGCCGCGCGAGCTGATCAAGATCGGCCGCGTGCCGAACGGCTCCAATTACCGCTTCAAGATGCTCATGGATAAGACCATCGAAGCGACGACCCTGACCGAACCGTATATTTCGTTGGCTGAGAAAATGGGCTGTCGTGTCGTCATCTCGGCTTTCCACCACGGCACCGACGTAGCGTCCGATCGTGTCGATGGCGAAACTTACGCCGCCTTCAACCGTGCGATCCGCGAGGCCGTCCGGCGTATCATGGCGAACAAGCGCGCCTATATGCACTACTTCATCGACTACTATCGCGATCGCGATCCGCAGATCAGTCAGCTCACCATCGACGATCTGCGCGAGAGCCGCCTCTATCTGGTCGATCCGGCGCCGATCCCGGCGGATGAACTCCAACGCACCTACGACTGGATGAAGAGCTGGGATTTCCTCGAGACCGCCCCCTGCGCGACCGATCTCGTCAACGTGAACGCGTAGAAGCGCGGCTACGAGCGAGCCGCCCGGTGGAAGCCGGCTTCTGCGCATTGACGGGCCCAATTGGCTAAGTTGTCGCCGGCGTCTGCCCCTAGGCAGGCGCCGGTGGCGTATTTGCGCCAGACTTTGGTGGGCAGGGTCTTGCAATCACACATTTGTCGCAATGCAATATGCGCCCCTCTTCTAAGTTCACGCGGTGGAGATCTCGTTCACCAATCGAAAAGGAGTTCGGCCTTGCCATCGTCGCTTTCATGTGATGCCGTAGCGCCGCGTAAGATTCATCGGCAAGCTCTGCAGGTCGCGATCCGCTCGTAATAATGGAAAAGCCGAGGGTCAGCGTCGGGTTCTTTCTTTTACTTTGACTGGCGTTTCACCTACTAGAGATGCTTCAATACTGGCTGCATTTATGCGCCGCGGTTACTCTACAATCGTTTTGATCTTGCTCATCGCCTGTGTGGGTGTAGGAAACGAGCCGATCCCCGGGCAACCCGCGCATCACGTCGTGGGCGGTTTTCGCAATACCAATTCGGATTTCCACCGGCCTTCCGCATGGACACGCTGGAGCTTCGTTGTGCGCCGACTGTGGACGACTTCCATCTCACCGCGGACCTTCGATGCGCCGCGCGTCTCCAACGACGGTGCCCTCCTCCGTGCCGGCAGTGTGAATCCGAGTATTACCTGGATTGGTCACTCGACGCTGTTGGTACAGATCAACGGCGTGAATATTCTAACCGACCCGCAGTGGAGCGAACGGGCAAGTCCGGTGTCTTGGGGCGGCCCGCGCCGTCTAAGCCCTCCCGGGCTCGCGTTCGAAGATTTGCCGCGGATCGATGTTGTCTTGATCTCTCACGATCACTACGATCATCTGGATCTAAACACCGTCAAGCGCCTTGCCGCGGCGCGCGATCCGCTCTTTTTGGTTCCGCTCGGTCTCAAGGCGTGGTTTGCCGAGAACGGAATGACACGGGTCGAAGAGATGGACTGGTGGCAGGAGCGCGAATATCGCGCGGTGAAATTCGTCTGCGCGCCGGCTCAGCATTTTTCCCAACGGACATTGTCGGACGCGAACCAACGACTCTGGGCGTCGTGGGCGGTGTTGAGCCCCGAGCGACGGCTTTATTTCTCGGGTGATACCGGTTACTTCGCGGGCTTCAAGGAAGCCGGCCAGCGGCTCGGTCCGTTCAATGTCGCGGCGCTCGCCATTGGCGCCTATCTACCTCCAGAAATCATGAAAGCCGTGCACCTGACACCGGAAGAAGCGGTGCAGGCGTTCATCGACCTCAATGCCCGTGTGATCCTCGGCATCCACTGGGGCACCTTCGATCTCGCGGAGGAGCCGCTCGATGAGCCACCGCAACGTTTACTAGCCGATATCCGCCGCCGCAACATCGATTCGTCACGCGCCTGGATCTTCAAGCTCGGCGAAACCCGCCCCTGGTAAAATCAATTCAGAAAGTTCAACGAACAGCGACATACCTACCTCTGGCCGGAAAGCGAATGCCGATTACGTGAACTGACGCGGCATCCAGCGCCTCAGCGCGCTGCTCTTCCGGCAACTCAATTCCACAGCTCGCGAGTCGCCAATCGGGCGCCCTCCGCCAACGCGGCAAACTTGAGCCAGGCGACGCTGGGATGGGTATCGTTGAACCTGAGAGCGGAGGCGGCAAAGCCGCAGTCGGCTCCGGCGATGACATTCTCGCGTCCGACCATTTTTGCGAACCGCACGATCCGTTCGGCGACCAATTCCGGGTGCTCGACGAGATTGGTGGTGTGGCTGATCACGCCCGGTATGAGAATCTTTCCCGCAGGCAGCTTGACCTGTTCGAAGACATGGTATTCGTGTTCGTGCCGCGGGTTCGCCGCTTCGAACGAATAGGCGCCGGCGTTGATCTTCAGCATGATGTCGACGATGTCCTTCAGGGCCATTTCATGGATGCGCGGACCGACATCGATGCTGTAGCAGGTGTGGAAGCGGATTTTCTCGGGCGGGATGCCGCGGATTGAGTCATTGATCACTTCGACGCGCTCGGCCGCCCATTTCCTGCAGTCGGCGACGCTGAGCTCCGGGTGCATCATGTAATAGGTGACCAGGCGCGGATCATCGATCTGGAGAATAAATCCGGCGTCGACAATCGCCTTGTACTCTTCGCGCATCGCATCGATATTGCCTGCTCGTACTCCTCGTGGGTCCGGTAGTATTCGTTGGCAAAAGTAGCCGCGACGTAGGAAGACGCGATCGCGGGGATGAAGACGTCTTCGTGGGTCAAGCCTTTAGTTGCCGCCTTGAGGTTGGCAATGTCCGCCTGGACTGCCTCGTGACCTCTATAGCTGACCGGCCCGGTGCAAGTGTCAACGCCGTAGCCGCGCCCTCCGCTTCGACCGCCAAACGGTTCGGCGATGCGCTCGGACCAAGCGTAGTAGTCGGGGAAAGCGAGATACTCCCTGCCCGCCGCCCGTGGTCTCACTGTCCCCGGAGCGGCCGGCTTGCGCTCGAAGCCGTTGAATCGTTCGACGATGTAGCCGAAGAAGCCCGATTTGCCCTGCTCGCCGTCAGTGACGATATCGATGCCCGCTTCGACCTGTTTCCGAACAACCTCCGTAACCGCCTCGCGCACGACCCTTGCGAGCTCGTCGCGGTCGTAGGGCTGTCCTTGCTCTCTCAGTCGAAGAAGCGGTATCAAGGAATCGGACTCGGGCCAAGCTGCCCACATGGGTCGTGAGGATTCTTTCCGTGCTTTGCTTCATGGTATCCTTCTATTCGATGAATTTTTTTGCCTTCCACGCCCCGGCCGGGCGGGAAATTCAAACCGCCTCCGCCAAGCCACGTTCGAGACTTTCGGTAAGCAGAGCTCAGGGAATCGTGAATTGTCGCTGACAAACGTATCCATGGAGCGCACGCGCGCCATCATGCTCCCGACTGGGAATAGTTGATTCTGATATCGGTGCCGAACTTCTTGTTAAAAGCATCTTCAAGTTGCTTTGCCCCTTGCGCGGTCAACGTGCTGGGGGCGTAAAACTCCAGCGCGCCTTCCTTTTTGGCCGCCGCAATGACCTGATCTACCGTCGCTGCGTTCAACTCCCAGCCGGGAAAGAAAAGAAGCGAAACAAATAGAGGCAAAAGAGCTGCAAGGATCTTAATCCTCATAATCTCCTCAACGAGGCTGCCAAAGGGATTTCATGATCAGACAACGAGAACAGCATTTATTGACTTACGTCAAGCCGATTTGGCTGTCAAACAAGATAGCAATTGCATGTATATCGTTGTCTGAGACGAAAACGATTTGGCTTTTTATCTCGGCTTTGTATAGCGTCATGCGAGTTCAAAAAGGGAGAGCTACATGGCCAACACAAATAAGAAAATAGTTCAACCCAATGACCTACCTAAGCGCGGAACGCATTCTCAAGTCGTCGCCGTGACCGGTGGCACGCTCGTCTTTATTGCCGGTATGACTTCGCGAAGTGAGAAAGATGCGACACCCGTCCACGCCGGCGACATGCGCGCCCAGGTGCGTCAGATTTGCGAGAACCTCGGCCGTGCGTTGCGTTCCGTCGGCGGTGAGTTCACCGACATCGTGAAAACGACGATTTTTACGACAGACGTCGAAGAATTCCGAAAGGCCAACGAGGTTCGCTATGAGTATTTTAAATCGGACTATCCCACGGGATCGCTTATTGGAGTCAAGCGACTGGCGCATCCAGACCTGATGGTTGAGATTGAAGCCATGGCCGTAGTACCGGCGGACCGCTTCAAATCACTCGAATAGGCTAGCTACTTAAAGACGAAACCAAGCCGGATTATTTCCAGCTCGCAGTGTGGCCGCTGCTTCATGTCTTCGATGATGTACTGAATTATACGTCCCGTCGGATCATCGATAGCTTCCTTGGTTTCCGACGGTGTCTTGCCTTTACCTTCTGCATCTCCGTCATAAGCGCGGCGACCACCGTAAACTTGACGGCCATCACCGACAGAATGGGTATTCAGTATGACAACCGCAAATCAATCCGTGGACGCCAGTTGCGAGTCGGAAAGCGAATACGTGAATTGACCCCGACACCGTAACCTTGAGCGCGACGCACTCCGGCACCTCAATTCCACAGCTCGCCAGTCGCCAATCGGGCGCCTTCCGTCAAATGTGAGTCCGGGCGCTGCAGAAGAGTTGGTAGACTTAGGCAAGTCCGGCGCCGACTGACGCCGTCACGCTATTTCGACTGGCTGCCGATGAAGTCGAGCACGGCGCGATTGAAAATCTCCGGCTGCTCCCAGTACGACGAGTGCCCGGCTTCGGGCATCAATACGACCCGGCTGTTCGGAATCTCGGCCGCGATCATCCGCGAGATCGACGGCGGTGTCGACATGTCCGCAGTGCCGGCGATCAGCAACGTCGGCAGCTTGAGCTGCTTGAGCTTCGCCTGCGTGATCTCATTCTTGAGCGTTTGCCGAAATTCGCGGCCGATCAGCGCCTTGTGCTCAAGCTCCATCCACGCCTTCACGCCGGCGGGGTTCGCCGCTCGGTATGATGGACCGAGCTCGCGAAATTCGGCCGGCATTTTCTCCCACCCCTCTGGGCGAATAAACGCCGCCGCCTTCGCGATCTCGCCGTCGCGCACCCCGAAGGAATTGCTGGAAATGGTCAGGCTCAGGAGCCGGTCCTGGTAGGAGAACGCGAAGTCCGACGCGATGCTGCCGCCGGCCGCCGATGCCACGACATGAAATCGTCCAAGGCCCAGGACATCCGCGAGGTGCCGAAGGTCCTCGGAGCCGATACCAGGATTGTTCGGGTCGAAGGGCGCGGAATTGTAGTAGCCGCGCCGCGAAAAGGCGATGACGCGGTAGCCGGCCTTCGCTAGCACCGGCTGCTGGTAACCCCAGATCAGCGCGCTGCCGGTCGCCGGATGCAGAAGCACGATCGGCACGCCCTGGCCGCCCGTGTCCCAGTACCAGAGACGGGCATCGGGAATCTGCGCCACGCCGTCCTTGGCCGGAACCTGCGCGGGGATGGGAATGGGTCTCATCGGATTGGCGACGGTTTGGCCGTGTGCCGTGTCGATAGGGCCTGTGCCGAGCGCTGCCAAGCCGGCAGCGAGCCCAATGGTCCGGAGGAACACGCCCGCTCGCCGGGCGCGGTTGGAGGAATGGCTCTTGCCCATCGTCGCAGTGCTCCCTTCAGTATGTCGATTTTTTTAAAAGACATGCGCAGAGGGTTCAATTCCTTAAATGCAAACAATCACTTTGCTTGATGCAACGAGCGGATTTCAACAAAGCTCTGGAGAGCGGGCGTTGCCAAATTGCGCGCCGAATCAGATCCCGCTCGTGAACGAATAAACGCAAAAACCCTCATCCGCTGTAGCTGTGCTTTAGATACGGGAATAAAAGCATATATGTCAAGAAGGTTTTCACGCGCGACAGGTAACGGAGAAATTTTCTGCAATTGAACGCCGGCTCGGATCTATACAAAGAGTTTTAAAACCATCGCTGGAATGGAGGGGAACCTGCCAACCGAGCCCGGCCACGGTTGACGTAAAAGCAATATATCGGATACTCTTCGCCGACAACCGTCTGTTCAGAAGCCGCTACAAGATGCTTCAGCCAAAAAGTTTTATCACCGTCGCGCTGCTTTGCTTGTACTGCGTGACGACCGCCAATGCGGCCGAAATTCCCGCGCCGCAGGATATCGTTTATCCCGGCACGCTGACCTTGAGCGTCGATCTGACCGATCTGGATCGCCGGCTGTTCCTGGTGCGCGAGTCCGTGCCGGTGAAACCGGGTCCGTTGACGCTCCTCTATCCGCAATGGTTGCCAGGCACCCATGGACCCAATGGCCCGGTCAACTTGCTTACGGGTCTGATCATCACCGCGCGCGGCCGGCGTTTGCCGTGGCTCCGTGATCCGGTCAACATGTATGCGTTCCATATCGATGTGCCTGCCGATGCGGATCACGTCGATCTCGAATTTCAGTTCGCCTCGCCCCAGACCGCCGAGCAAGGACGCATCGTCGCCACGCCGGAGATCCTCGGCTTGCAGTGGAACACGGTGGTGCTCTATCCCGCCGGCTATTATACGAGCCGAATATCGGTAAAGGCCGACGTAAAGCTGCCGGCGGGTTGGCAATTCGGCACGGCATTGGACGTAGCCTCGCGCAGCGCCGACCGTGTTGAGTTCGCGCCGACTTCACTCGACACGTTGGTCGACTCGCCGTTGTTCGCTGGCCGGCATTATAAGCGCGTCGATCTCGATCCCGGCGCCGAAGTCCCCGTGTACGCCAATGTGGTCGCGGACGCTCCGTCGAAGCTCGAAATCAAGCCTGAGCAGCTCGCGGCGTACCGCAAACTGATGAAAGAAGCATACGCGCTCTACGGCACGCGCGCGTTCGATCGTTACGACTTTTTGCTGGCGCTCACCGAGAACTTCAGTGGCATCGGTCTCGAGCACCACCGCTCCAGCGAGAACGTGCACCGGCCGGGACACTTTACCGAGTGGGACAAGAATGCTCCGGGGCGCGATCTGCTCGCTCACGAGCTGACGCATTCTTGGAACGGCAAGCATCGCCGGCCCGCCGATCTTTGGACGGCCAACTTCAATGTGCCGATGCAAGACTCCTTGCTCTGGGTATATGAGGGCCAGACGCAGTACTGGGGAATCGTCCTGACCGCGCGGTCCGCGCTCTGGCCGCAACAATTTGCCAAGGAGGTGCTCGCGAACATCGCGGCCGTCTACGAACGCAACCGGCCGGGCCGCGTGTGGCGCAATCTGCAGGACACCACCAATCAGCCGATCCTCGGCGGCCGCCGGTCGCTGCCCTTTCCGAGCTGGCAGCGCACCGTGGATTACTACAACGAGGGCGTCCTGCTGTGGCTGGACGTGGACACCAAGCTGCGCGAGCTTACCGGGAACCGGCGCTCACTGGATGATTTTGCTCGCGCCTTCTTCGGCACGAAGGACAAAAGCTACGACGTCCTCACTTACACGTTCGAAGACGTGGTGGCGACCCTCAATGCCGTTTCCCCACACGACTGGAAAACTTTTCTGAGAGAGCGACTCGATGGCCATGGACCTGCGGCGCCGCTCGACGGTCTGACGCGCAGCGGCTGGAAGCTGGTCTATCGCGAGGAACAGTCCGCCTATCTGAAATCCCTGGACGAGGTGACCAAGTCGCTCAACCTGAGCTTCTCCCTCGGCCTCGCTGTCTCGACCAGGGACAAAGGGAACGTGACTGAAGTCGTCTGGGACAGTCCCGCGTTTAAGGCCGGCCTCACCACGGCCAGCAAGCTGATTGCCGTCAACGGGCAGGAGTTCGCGCCGGAAGCTGCTGGTCGAAGCCATTCGTGCAGCGAAGGGCACGAATCAGCCGATCGAGCTTTTGGTAAAGACCTTCGATCGCTATACAACGGTTCGCGTGCCTTACTTCGAAGGTTTGCGGTATCCCTATCTCGAGCGAATCGACGGCACGGACGATCGCCTCACGGTGATTCTAAACTCTCGCACCTGAACCGAGCCGCAAAGTAGTCGCACCGTCCGGCAAAGGCGAGTTGTTAAAACTGACCCTCGAGTTTTCAAACTTTGGACGTCGTCGATCGCTATCGGCTACGACTCGCGCGCCGCGACGAAGGCGGCGCGTTTTCCGCCTCGCGGCAAGTCTCGCCGGCGCAGGTGCGAAGCGCGTCAAGCCATGAGGCCAGGCGCGCGACACGATCAGGATCCGCCGTGGCTGCGATGTTGGTCTGCTCGTACGGATCATCATGAAGATTGTACATCTCACGCTCGCCCGTGCCGACGTATTCCACATAGACGTGGTTCCTTGTGTGGACACCCTGAAAAGGTTGCGGCATCTGCGGCCGAGCCACCTCGAGATCGAATGGATCGGGTGGCTCGACATCGTCCGATGCGTCCGCCGGAGTCCGGCCCACATCTCCGGTTTGGATAAAGCCGTGCTCCAGGAGAATAGCTTTTCTCCAGCGCTCCACCGGCGGCACAGGGTCATGCAACAGCGGCACGAGCGATCGTCCGTCGACGAAGTCAGGTATGGTCACGCCTGCCAGCTCGGCGAAAGTCGGAGCGAAGTCGATGTTGAGGGTCATGTGCTCCAGCACTCGACCGTTTGGAATACCGGGGCCCCTGACAATCAGCGGCACGCGAAGGTCCTCTTCAAACTCGGTGTTTTTGCCAGCTGGCAGACGGTGCTGTCCCAGGTGAAAACCATTGTCCGAGCTGAAGAAGATATAGGTATTGTCGAGTTGATTGGTGTCCCGGAGCGTTTGGATAATGGCCTGGACAGTGTCGACGACCGCGATCATGGACTTCAGACGCTTCTGGTAAAGCGCGTCGAGCGAGGCGATTTGAGCTGGGGTGAGCAGCGGCCGGTTTTGCACCCATGAGGGCTGCTGACTGACATCTTCCTGATTGAAGGTCGGTGGTCGCGGTGCTTTCGCGTTGGGAAACGCGTTGGCGTCTCGTGGCGCGAAGGTGGCCGGTTGATGCGGCGAATAGGTCGTCATCCACATAAAGAACGGCTGCGTGTCCTGCGCCATCCGCTGGATAAAATCGACAGCTTTGCCTCGGAATACGTCCTGCTCATAATCCTCCGGAGCGTTGCCGAAGGCCTTGATCTGACCGTTGTCGTTGGCCGTATAGTTGAATTGATTGTATTGGTTTTTCTCTCCGCTGAACCATTCGTCCCAGCCTGGGGCAATGTACCTGGCGCCCAGATTCCCCGGATAGCCATTGAGATACTTCCCAATCAGGGCGGTCCGGTAACCGGCATCATGCAGCCAGGTCGCGAACGTCGCGTTTTCCAGTCCCTCATCATGCGCCTTTTGGAAACCGCCGCCGGGAGCGCTGTTCGTGAAAATCTGTGTATTGTGGGCGTACTGGCCGCGTAGCATGGCCGTCCGCGATGGACAACAGAGCGAGAGACTAACAAAAGAATTTATGAACGTTGTGCCCTGATCGGCGAGAAGCGACTTGAGCCGGGGAAAGTGATCGATCCAGGAATTATCGGGGTATTCGGTGTCCAGGTCATCGGTCAGGATAAAGATGATGTTCGGTCTTAGCGGTTCGGCAAACAGGATTGCAGGCCTGAGAGTGATAGCTGCGGCCATTAAAGCAATCGCGAGAAAAAAGACTCGCTGGACTTTCATATCGTATCCTCCTTCGCGACTATGGTGAGATATTAGGAATCTTTATCGCATTTGTTTTTGCAGTCGGTGTGCTCAGCCGGCTATGATTGTGAGAGGGTGCTGTTATTCGCGACCTGGGATGCAATGCAATGCTCCCGTTCGAAGGCGCTAAAAATCGTGCAGCCGCGGGCTTGTCGAATCGCGTTACCGCTGCACACTGTGTGTTCGTGATGCTGCTGTTTAGACTCCGGTGAGAAAAAAAGGTTTACGGCCATTCCTGGTCATTCTTCGAAACCGCACTCGACATGCCTTCGGTGATGTATTGAATGACATATCCCGCCGGATCATCCATGTAGGTTCCTTGATTTCCGCCGGGGTGCGGCCTTTGGCTTTTCTTCGACCGCGGTCTTCCATTAGGATGCCTAGTCGGTCGAGCCCGGCGAGCGCATCCTGCCACTGCGCGCGAGCGACGTAGAAACCCAGATGCGGCAGAAAATTCACTTCGCCATCACAGTTGCGAAAATTGGCTTGACAACATTTGCACCTTATCCTACGATCCGGCGCATGATTAAAATAATCGATCAGATGCGTGAGTTGGTTGACCCGGCTTTGGCGAATGGTTGTCCGTGCATTCTTGCTACCGTTTCCGCGGACGGTGAGCCGGATATCGGCTACAAGGGCAGCATGATGGTCTTCGACGACGAGTCCCTGGCTTACTGGGAGCGCACCAAGCGGCAGCACCTGAAGAACGTCACCGAGAATCCAAAGGTCATCGTGCTGTTTCGCGACGCCAAGACCAAAGTGGCGTGGCGTTTTCACGGCAAGGCGACGGTGCACGAGTCCGGTCCGGTCTGGGAACAGGTGATGGCGCGCACGGTGCCGGCGGAGCTGGAGAAAGATCCCGAGCACAAAGGAGCGGCGGTTGTGATCAAGCTCGACAAGATCACCAACATGGGTGGCCAGGTCCTGCAATCGCGCTAAGCGTCAGTCCAGCGAGCCCGTCGACGGGCGAGGCTTCCTAGCCTCGCCTCAACTAAGCTGGGACCCACCCCTTGCACCGTTACTGCTAAAACGTCGAGCCATGGATTCCACTACGACAATTCCCAAGCTCAGCTCTCACGGTTTGACGAAGACTGCTTGGTTAGTGTCCTGACCCGGAAATCGACGACTAAATTCTTCATGTCTAACCGTCATACCGGCGAAATGCCCGTATCCAGCTGCCATTGAAATTTCTGGATTCCGGGTCGCTCCCGGCCTTCGCCGGGGTTGCCCGGAATGACAATCGAATAATGTCGCGAATTTCTGAGTCAACACACTAGACGATAGGTGTCATTCGCGTCGAGCTCGGTTTCCCGAACGGCTTTTGTTGTCAACGAAGGAGAGGTCGATCATGAACGACATTCAGGTCGATACCTTTGGGCTGCGCATCAATCAGAACGTTTGTTTCACCACCCACAAGAACACGCCTCATAACGGCACGACGAAGCGCCAACTCAAGGTGCTGCGGGACGTGGCGCCGCTATTGAAGCAAGTCTTAAAGCCGGATGAAGAAATTTGGCTTGCTGTAAGAGCGGCCTCGCCGATGTCTTGGTTCGAGCAGTTAACCACGGGTTGGATTATCTATTATCTCAAGCGGTGCGTTTTGGTGTTTACCAACAAGCGGATTTTACACGTGCCGACGACGCTGAACTTCAAGCCGAAGTCGTCCGTCGCACAGGTTCTTTACGGCGACCTAGCGGAGGCGGAGGCGACGGCATTCATGGGACGAGTGCTGAAATTGACCTACAAGACCGGTAAGAAGGAGAGCTTCAGTTACATTGAATCGCCGGAATTCAAAAAGCTCAAAACTTTGCTGCCGACTTTGCCGAAAGAAGCGCAGCGCTCGGAGGTGAGCGAGCGGCATCATCTTTGTCCGCGCTGTCAGGCGCGGCTCGCAAGGGGTAAGTTCATGTGTCCCACGTGCCAGTTACAATTCAAAGACGGCGAGCGGGCGATTCGACTATCGGTCCTTTATCCCGGCGGCGGTTATTTCTACACCGGCCATCCGGTGTTGGGACTCGGCGATGCGGTGACGGAAGGGCTTCTTTTGATTCTGTTCGTCGGCGCGTTCATCGATGCGTTGACCGGTGAAAAAGGCCCGGAAGCCTGGGTCTTGGTCACCATCCTCGGCGCGGCTCTGTTCATCGAAAAAGCCCAGACCATCTATCACGCCAAGCACTACGTCAACGAATACATTCCCGTCGACAGAAACTTCATGCCGATTACGGCGCCTGCGTAGATTCCTTGCTCTACAAGAATGTGTGAAAACTTTCCCGGAGCCCTTCGACAATGCTCAGGGCGAACGGATAAGTACTCAATTTAGAAAATGTGACCATACCGTTCGTGGTAAGCTTGGTCGAACCATGAGCGTCCTAAACCCGGGAGATTCGAGAGGTATGCCATGTGGACGACGATTCAATCGCAGCAGCTCATCTCGGAAGAAAATCTCTTTGCTCAAGGCAGCAGGGCCGGTGAATTTATCTTTGCCGCGGTGGACGGCAGGAGCGCGACTGGCGCGCTCCTGAAGTCATCCGTCGATGCCCAGGCACGCCAAGCAGTCGAAAATTTTGCCGCGGCTTTAGAAACAGCCGGTCTCGGCCTGGATAGTGTCGTCAACCTGATGGTCTACTTGCCGGGCTACGCTGGAGCAGCGGAAGTTGCGAAGGTGTTGAGCGATGCTTTTGGCAAGAATGCCAAAAATCTTCCCGCCATCACGCTGGTCGGCGTTGCCGGGCTTGAAGCGGATTGCCGGGTTAGAATCGATGCGATCGCGACGACCAGCCGCGACCGTGAATCTTTTCGCCATAACGATCTGGCGCTGGCGCAAGGCAGTTTGTGTCACGGCGTGCGTATTGGCAATTTTGTTTTTCTTTCCGGTATCGACGCGACGGACGGTCAAGGCAACAGCGCGTTGCCGCTGAGCATCCAAGCGCAAACCACCGAAACGCTTAGCCGGATCAGGAGACTCTTGTCGCTCCAGCATCTTTCGCTCGGCGATCTTTGCCGGACCTTCATGTTTATGCCAGGCACCCAGTATCGACCCGGGTACGGCGAGGCGCGCAAAGCCATTTACAATGGAATTTTTTCCGACGACGAGTTTCCGCCCAACTCGGGAATTTATATCCCCACGCTTGGGAGCCAACGTGTTGCTGCGCTCCGTCGCCATTGCCTGTCGCGGCGCGAAAACCATTGTCGCCAGTCCCAAAGTCAGAAAGGCGCCTGGTTCTTTTTCTCAATCGGTCCGTGTCGGGGACTGGCTGTGGATCGCCGGCCAGGACGCGGTGGGGTTCAACCGCGAGGTGGAGTCGGAGGACAGTTTCGAAGGGCAGATCGAAGCAACGCTACGTCACTTGAAGGACATCGTCGAAGAAGCCGGCGGAACGCTCGACGACGTGGTGAAAACTACGGTCTATCTCGTTGCCGGTCAAGATCGCTCGCGTTTTGCGAAAGCCTACAGTGACTTCTTCCAGCGCTATCTGCGTGCTGGCAAAATGCCGGCGGGATTGACCCTGGAAGTGCAAGAGCTGTCACCGCGCTGCCTGGTTGAAATCGATGCCGTCGCCTATTTGCCGTACTGATTACGCTTCGAGTGCCAAACGGTACTCACCTGAATACCTCAACTGTTGAATTTTACTTCTTGTAAGTACAATTTGGTGGCGCACCTGATGTAAGCGTCGGGTGTCGGAGGGCTCCCTGCCACAAGCTCAGTGATCGCTCTGAATACACCTGCAAAGGATGAAACACGTGGTTAGCAAAGTCGGCTTTATCGGTCTGGGCACGATGGGAAAGCCGATGGCGATGAATATCGCCAAGGCTGGTTTTGATTTGATGGTTTATGACGTTCGCGAGGAGCCGGTGCAGGTGCTTAGTAGCATTGGGGGCGAAGATTGCTCGGTCGGCGAAAGAAATCGCCGAGCATGGCGAGCTCGTCGAGATAGCCGTGCTCGATGATGCGCAAGTTGAAGCCGTGTGCTTTGGCGAAGCGGGTGTTCTTACAGGCGCCAAGCCAGGGACGATGGTCGCGATTCATAGCACTGTCTTGCCGAACACTCTTACGTGCGCTTGCCGAGAGAGCCTCGGCAAAAACCTCATCATCGTCGACGCGCCGATCAGCGGCGGAGAAACCGGCGCTTATGAAAAAAAACTCTGCTACATGGTCGGCGGCTCGAAGGATGCCTATGACAAATGCCGCGAAGTTTTTGCCAGCTCGGGAGCCGAGATTCTTCATCTGGGCGACGTCGGCGCCGGCACGGCGGCGAAAATCATCAATCAGATTCTTGTCTGTATCAACATGATGGCGATGTTCGAAGGGATTTCCATAGCCGAAAAAGCCGGTTTAGATCTCAAATTGTTGCAACAGGCGATTCATCACAGCGCCGGGCAGAGCTACATGGCAGATCATTGGTTCGAGCGCATCGAGCGCGTGGCGCGATCTCCGCAGGCGCTGCGGCATCAATGGGAAGGATTTTATAAAACCTTATCAGTGGCGCTGGAGTCGGCCAATGATCTAAGTATTTCTCTTCCCGGCACGGCACTGACGCAACAGCTTCTAGCGAAAATTGTCGGATACAAAGAAGTGCAATGATTTACCCAAAGGGAGTTTTAGGATGAGCACCGAGAATTCCATAGACCTTTACCGCACCGAGCCGGGCAGTCTCGCCGGGCGCTATCTGCGCTCGTTTTGGCAACCCGTGTATCGGGCCAAAGATTTGCCTGCCGGCGAAGCCGTTCCGCTGCGGATTATGAGCGAGGATTTCACCCTTTATCGGGGTCAAACCGGCGCGCCGCACGTCGTCGCGTTTCGCTGCGCGCACCGCGGCGCGCAGCTCTCAGCGGGGTGGGTCGAGGATGATTGTATTCGATGTTTCTATCACGGCTGGAAATATGAGGCGTCGGGGCAGTGCGTCGAGCAGCCCGGCGAGGACGAGTCTTTCAAGACGAAGATCAAGATCCGCAGCTATCCGACCGAAGAATACCTGGGGCTCATCTTCGCGTTCCTTGGCGAGGGCGCCGCTCCGCCGTTGCCGCGCTACTCGGATCTCGACGCCGGCGGCATCATCGACGTGCTGCTGAGCGAAGAATGGCCGTGCAATTACTTTAATCGGCTCGACAACCTCGGCGATCCGGTTCACGTGCCGTTTACCCATAAGGAATCGCGCAGCAGAATCGGCATCGACGTCGTCGTGCCCGACCAGCTGATCGCCGAGGAAAACGATGTTGGCATCAAGTTGACGCGAAAGTTGGCCGAAGGGAAAACCGAAGCGCGCTACATTCTGATGCCGAACATGAATCACCTGCGCCATCCGCTGCGGATCAAAGGAGCGATCGCCAAACAACTGGGCGAAGGATCGGTGGATCGATTTTTATGGCGCGTGCCGATCGACAACGACCGCTGTTTGGGTCTCGGCGTCGATATCGTTCATTTGGAAAGCGAGGAGGCGCGAAAGAAGTTTCTGACGCTCTCTTCGGAAAGAGAGCCGGATGGGCCGAGCCATGTCGAATTGGGCGAAAGAGTTCTCCATGGCAAGGCAAAGATCAAGAATCTGACCGGCGCGGATAATTACGAGCTAACCAGGATCGAGGACTATGTGGCGCAAGTCGGGCAGGGTGCCATCGCCGATCAAAGCCAGTTCCATCTGGGCCGCAACGACGCGGTGGTGATCCTGTTTCGAAAAATCTGGGAACGGGAGTTGTGGGCACTGGCGGAAGGCCGTCCGACAAAACAGTGGAAGACGCTTTCGCAGGCCGACTTCGATAGCCGCGTAAACAACATGTTTTCGATTGCCACGACTGGAGATGTTTTTGGTGAACACAAAGAAAATGTTTCTTGTCTTCTGTCTTACGTTGATTTTAGTCTGCGTCGTTTCAATCCGGGCCTCATTGGCCGCCGATATCGCTAAGGTGCATCGAACCGGCATCGGCAGTCCCAACGCGTTTATCTTCGTCGCGGGAGTCGATAAAGGATTTTATAAAGACCACGGCCTCGATACGCTGACGATCATGGCGCAGCCCCAGGTCGGCGTGCAGGGCTTGATCGGCGGGAGTTTCGACTTCAGCCAGATTCTCGGCGCGAGCACGACCGCGATTATGCGCGGCATCGGGCTCAAGATCGTGATGGTCTTCGATAGCAAGCCGCAATTCTGGCTCTTTCGGCGCGCCGGAAATTAAGACTCTGCAGGACGTCAAGGGAAAAACCGTCGCGATTCAAACCATCGGCGGCGCGAGTGGTCAAATGACGCGGGAGCTTCTCAACAAGAGCGGCATTGATCCGCAGCGCGACGTGAAGATTCAAGTGATACCGTTGGAGGGGCGGCTTGCCGCCTTGGGTAGCGGGAGCGTCGCCGCGACGGTGGTCAACGCGCCGGAGCGGACCCGCGCCAACAAAATGGGCTTCAACGAGCTGGCCTTCTATGGCGACCATTTTGAATATTCCAGCGGCGGTGTCGCCGTCACGGAGAAGATGCTGGCGGAGCGGCCGGATTTCGTCCGGCGATTCTTGGCCGGCACTCTGCAAACTTTTCAGTGGTACAGAAGAAATGAGAAAGAAGCGGTAAAGATGTTTGCCCGGTTCAGCAAAGTGCCGGAGGAGGACGCGCTCGGGGTTTACCGCGCCTCGGTGAAAGCTTATACGGAAGACGGCACATTATCTCCGGCCGCGCAGGAGCGGATCATCAGTTTTCACAAGAACGAAGTGAAGATCGACAAAGACGTGCCGGCGCAGAGAATCTTCAATTTTCAGTCATTGCAGTCGATTCTGAGTGAGACGGGTAAAGGAAAGTAAGGTTTTACGCACGAAGCGCACGAACGATTCAGCGAAGATTCTGTCATTTCGACCCTTCGGCAAAGACTTCATTGGGTCAACTCCGGAAGAAATCTTTTTTGTTTCGCTCAAACTGAATCTGCAGTAGCGAGAGCAATCAAATGAAGGTATGTCTCGCTCCAGACTCGAAATGACAATACGCTGGCCATGCCGAACGCTGAGAGCAATCGCGGACGGAAATAGCTCCGCGCCGCTGCAAGCTTAGAAGTCCTCGCTTGCAGCCGACACTCGTTCAATTCTTAGAATCCATATTTCTCGAGAACTGCCATGGCCTTGTTGAACGCCGGTTTGAGCTCTCCCCGGGTGCTGACGTCGCGGTAAGCATCGCGCACGGCGTCGTCTTTGAATACCTCGCCGACGGGAATCGGACGCTCCAGCCTGCCTCTCTTGACCATCTCCTGAATGATTCGTTCGAGCGCATGACGCTCGATGCCGCCGTCCATCGGCAGCGCCCAACTGTCGACCCGATCCGGCGCCGAAGCGATAAACAGGCGCTGTTCGTCTTCGTTGTGCGTGAGTTTTCTCAGCCGCGCTTCGAGATCGTGGAGATACTGGAAATTATTTACGTCGCGCATGAACCAGAACGTCCGGGTGATGGCGCGGAAGTAAGCCTTCAGTTCATCGCCGCGCTGTTCGATCGTTCTTCGCGGCGCCACAGTGACCTTGCCGGGACGCCGGGGAAAGACCACGTTGGGATCGAGGATGACCGGGTAACCTTCTTTCTCCAATTCATCGGAGAAGGGCGGCGACGACGTGATGGCGTTTACTTTTCCGGAGCGGAGCATATCGATGTGGGCCGGGTTGTTGCGGTAGCCGAACACCGGGTCCTGGACCATTTCCACCTCGGTCTCCGGGTTGACGCCGGCCTCTTTCAGGGCCTCTTCGATGAAAAATTCGACGAGGCCGCCGCCATCCGCCGAATTTTCGCGCACGCCGATCTTGCCGCCGCGGAGTTTGCTCATGTCGGTGATGTGTTTGGAGCCATACCATTTGAGAAATGGCGTGTAGCGCCAGCCGCCGACGATGTAGACATCTGCGCCTTGCACGCGCTGGGTGATCGCTGATTCGGTGTCCACCGCGGTAGCGATGTCGACTCCGTGTTCCTTGATCGCCAGTCCGAGAGTTTGGCTTTCCGAAGGGCCGGGCAGGAGGCCGCTGCGTTCGTATTCGTAGCGGGAGAGACCTTCCTGTTTGAAGAAGCCCTGTTCTTCGGCGACGTAAATGGCGACCCAGTGGCCGACGTGGTAGTTGACGTTGGCGATGAGAAGCGGTTGATCCAAAGTGCTCATGACGATTCTCCTTTTCCTAATTCCTTGTTTCCCGCACGGACAAAACTGAAGTCATAGACGCTCTCCGGCGGGACCTCTTTTTCTACGTTCAGAACTTTTCTCTGGAGCGAGATCATTCTCTCCTGAAGGCTTCGCGGTATGGCGCCGTCCTGAGAAAAAAGTTTGACGCCCGGTCCTGTAGAGTTCAAGGCCGTCGGCCTCGGAAGATTTTGTCGCTTTGGCCAGCCTGGCGACGACTTCCTTTTCGTTGGCTTTGAGCCAGTAAAACGTCTTGAGCGCGCCGCGGATAAAACGGCGGACGAAATCCGGCTTCTGAGAAATATTTCTCTCGGTTGCAACTACGCCGGCCGAGACAAACTCGATGTGGTCGCCGAAGAAAAGCAATTCGTTGAAGCCCTGCCTGCGCGCGATGATCGTTTCAGGGTGGGTCAACACCGCCGCGTCGACCGCGCCGCTCAACAGCGCAGCCAGTCTGTTGGGCGGCGGCTCGATGGCGCGCAGGATGACGTCGCGCATGGGCTCCATGCCGAATCGCGGCAGCAGCTCGCGGGTCATCTGATCGAGCGCGGCGCCGAAGCTGGATACCGCCAACTGTTTGCCTCTTAGATCCTGGATGCTTTTCATGTTTTTCGTCCCGAGAACAAACCACGATGGACGAGTGTCGAAGGCCATGATGATCTTGAGCGGCGCGCCTCTCATGATCGCGCCTCCGCCTTGCCCGAGCATCTGGCTGTAGTCGAAGCTGCCACCGATCAGCCCCTGAATCCCTTGGAGCATCCCGGCCATGATCGGTTGCAGCTCAATGCCTTCTTCTCTGTAAAAGCCTTTTTCTTTACCGACGTGATAGACGAAGCTGGTGATGTTCGGCGTTCCGGCGACATGGATCTTTGCCTCGTCCAGAGCTAAGGAGACTTGGGTCGGACCGAAGCCTAATGTTAAAGACAAAACGAAGAGCTTCTTTGGAGAGATGCTCTTTAGGTTCAACCTAAATTTCATAGAGTCCTCCGTGGTTGAAATCATCGTAACTGTGTTCGTTCGAATGATTCAATCGTTATGGGTGATGACTTGGCCGATCTATTCGCGCATGATTTCTTTACTGCTTAGCCCAACTGCGGTCAAACTGTTTCGGTCAATATTCAGTTTCTAGTTCCAAGTTTCTCGTTTCGAGTTAACCAAAACACGAAACTAACGCGTGATTGCTTGACCAGGTGCATACGCGCGCCGATAAAACAGACAGTGGCAAGCAGAAAAAACAACGGGAGTGTGTATGTTATCTTTTTTATTCTTCGCAGTTTTTATCTTTGGCAGCGCCTCGCAGGCGATTTCCGCCGATAGCCAGAAACTTGATCGAGTTCGCATCGGCTATTCATCAATTTCCAGCAGCCGCATTGCGCTTTGGGCGACCAACGATATGGGTTTCTTCAGAAAAAACGGTCTCGCGGCGGAAGTCATCGTCACGCCGGGCGTGCAGGGCACGCAGGCTCTCATCGCCGGCGAGCTTCAGTTCTATCTCGGCGGCGTCGACTCGGCGGCGCTGGCGGCTGCGAGAGGATCCGACCTGGTCGCTATGGCTACGGCAGAGCCGATCGAATACAAGCTCATCACTCAGCCGAATGTCAAAACGGTCAAAGATCTAAGAGGCAAAAAGATCGTCGTCGACCGGGTTGGCGGCACGAGCTACTACATCTCGCTGCAGATCCTTGAGAAGGTCGGCTTGAAGACCGGTGACGTCGAACTGGTACAAGTGGGCGGCGGCGGAAATCAGCGAGTCGCGGCATTCAAGTCCGGGCTCGTCGCGGGTGTGGTTACCGCCACCGATCGATTCGAACAATTGAAGATCCCTTATTATGCTTTGGCGGACGCAATGGAGATGGGCATCAAGGTGATGGGCAACTCGTATCTCACGACGCGAAGTTTTCGCGATCAAAACAAGGACGTCGTGCTGCGTACCATGAGAGCGCTCGTACAAGGACGGCGCTGGGCCAAGGACCCGAAAAACCGCCAAGAGGTCCTTAAGATCTACAATCGCTATCTTCCCAGCACGGATCCGTCGTTCATGGAACATTTGTACCGAAGGAATGTCGAGCCGATTCCGCTTTATCCTTATACGAATATCGACGATCTGCGTATTTTCCTGTCCTACTTGACGGACGCCAATCCTACTCTACGCAGCTTAAAGCTGGCGGAGTTCGTCGATAACAGCTATCTCAAGCGCGTGGAACAGGAATCCGGTAGCTAGTTCTGAGCGGCCGGCCAAATTCTAAAAGCAGTCAAAGCATTCCAGCGAACTCTCGGGCGGCCCCGCGACTGATGATTCCGATCGTTTTTAACGGAGGAGAATAGAACATGAGTACCGTCGACCAATCTTTGCTGATTGCGAATAGTAATTATCACGTGGGTCAGCAAGTTGCCGTGTATGTCGCGCAGGAACAGGGCTATTTCCGCGAGGAAGGGCTCGAACAGTTCGAGTACGACGGCCGTGGTTTGATCCCGGCCACGATCGAGAAACATGGCCTCGGTCCGGCCATGGTCGAGCACGGCGTCGACATCGCAACGGCAGTGGATGTTTCCGCGGCGATTTATCAGAGATCGTTGGGCGCCGATGTCTTCATCGTCGGCGGATGGCGTTATGATCCGGATCTCAAGTGGTACGGCCAAAAGGGCATCTCCGATATCCGGCAACTGAAAGGTAAACGCTTGGGCATTCGCGAGAGGGAAGGCCTGGTTTACGGCTTCATGGCCAATTTGCTACTGCAAGCCGGCATCGATCCAGAGAAGGAAGTCACATGGGTGTATGACCCGGTGTTTGGTTACGGTAACGATCCCAAGCATGTCGATATGCTCCGCGACGGAATGGTCGATGCCATGCCGTCGTTTCCGCCATTTTCCAAACAACTCGAAGCCGAAGGATTTCCTATCTTGATGGACCCGCGCGTGGTATTTCCGCGCAGGCCCGGAAAAGTGACCGTTGCCACGAAGAGGACCATCGAGTCCCGCGCCGGTGAGCTGCGAGCCTACTTTCGCGGCATGATTCGCGCATTCTGGTTCATGCGCGATACAGCGAATTTCGATTATCTTCGAAAACTCGAGAGCCGGCTGCGCAGCGAAAGCCACAACGACGAGGAACGAGAACTATTCATCGTCACCAGTTTGGAAAAAGTCGATGGTTGGGCGCTGCCCATCGATGGCGGCGTTACCGCTGACAGTTTGAAGCGGATCATTCAAGAAATGACGGCGATCGGGGATCTGAAAACCGCTGTCGAAGTGGAATCGCTGCTCTACGATTCAGCCGTCAGAGAAGCCTACCAAGAACTGCTCAAGCGGCCGGAGCTTAAGCCGGCGCACGAGAAGGTTAAATTGGTTGTGCAGAAATATGGATTTTAATTTCAGTGTAGATAGCTCGGTGGTTTCGATATGCAAAGCGTTCTATCGACTGTCCTCCTGAGGCGAAGCCGAAGGATCTCGCCTGACGCAATCTCTGAACCGGCCGAGATTGTTCGCTTTCTCAGGCCGTGCGAAACCTCTAGCGTGCTAACGTAGGTTCGGCTGCCACGTCGCTAAGCGTCGCCGCGGTCGACCAGTCTTTGCCGCAGATGTAGTCGGTGAACGAAGGTTTCAGATTGCCGAGCACGCCCTGAAGCGTGATCCAAATCAGGATCTCGTTGGCCACGCCCGCTCGTTCGAGTGTTTCCGCGGTCGCTTTATTGACCATCTCTTGACCCTTGGCGTCCTTGACCAAGTCGAGGAACTCCAAGTCCAGCGCGGTATCGATGGAGCCCATCTTGGGTCCGCCGATATCTCCGGAAAAACTGCCGCTCGCCAGCACCGCAACGTTGCCGTCGTAGTGATTGCGAATGTATTCGCCGATCTGTTGGCCGAGGCGATAGCAGCGCGCGGCGGTGGGGCGGGGCGGCAGCATGCCGTTGATGTGCAATGGCACGATCGGCAGATCCATGTGCGGCGTCAGCAGACTCAACGGCACCATGAAGGCGTGATCCAGAATCATTTCCTGGGAGTAACTGAAATCGATGCCGCTCTCGATGCCGTAATTGAGCAATCCCTTGGCCATCGACGTGTCTACTTTCAAAGTGGCGCGCGGAATCCCCAGCTCCGACATCTCCTTCGGCGCGGGGCCGGTGCAGGTATCCGAGACGCCAAGGCAAAACATCGGCGCGTTGTTATAGAAAAAGTTGGTGACGTGATCGCTGGTCAAAATCAGCAGGCAGTCGGGAGAAGCTTCCGACAAGCCTTTTTTCAAATGACCGAAAGCGGAGTCGAGCTTACCCTGAACTTCGGGCGACATCTTGTCCGGGCGAGAGGTGATATTGGGATTGTGCGGCGCGGCGAGCCCCAGGACGATCTTACCCATAAAACTATTCTCCTCGTACTTGTTTGAAGTAGATAGCCGGCTTGAGATCCATCAGCCGGGAAAACTGCCAGAGCAGAAAACTATGCGCTCCCATCCGATAAAGTTCCCCGGCGTTGACCTCGCGGAGCGCCTTGAGCTCGGAACTCCTGCAGGTCGTAGCGTTTGAGAACGTCATCGGGGTTCTGCTTATACTTGTCTTGCAGCTCCAGATCGTTGAACAAAGCGAAAAGCAGTTTATCGACTTGATAGAGGCTCATTTGTTTTTCCTCAGCTCTTCGTTAAGCGACCGCACGATCGACAAGTCATAAACATTCTCCGGAGCGACCTCGCGCTCGACCTTGAGCGATTTTCTCTGAAAGGTGATCATTTTTTCCTGCAGGCTGCGGGGAATCGTGCCGTCGACGGACATCACGCGCAGCCACGCTTTATAAACGTCGGTGGCCTCGCTTCCGAAACCTTCATGATCGGCAGCATGCGGCCGACGACTTCCTTCTCGTTGGTCTTGAGCCAGTGAAATCCCTTGAGCGTGCCGCGGAGAAAGCGCTGCACGAGATCCGGTCGCTGGGCCAGAAGTCTTTTCGGTTGTCACTGCGCCTGCGGTGACGAACTCCAAATCGTCGCCGTAAAAGAGCAGCTCGTTGAAACCGTTCTTCTTGGCGATGATGCGATCCATCTGGTTGACCACCGCCGCGTCGACGGCGCCGCTCATCAGAGCCGCGAGTCTGGCCGGGGTCGGCTCGATGGCGCGCAGCACGACATCTTTTTGTGGATCGATGCCGCGTTTGGGCAGCAGGTCGCGGGTCATTTGATCGAGAGCGGCGCCAAAGCTCGATACCGCGATCTGCTTGCCGCCCTTCAGCTCTTGCAGCGATCGGATCTCTTTGCGCGCGAATAGCCAGTTGAGCGGGCGCGTGTCGAACACCATCACGATCTTGAGCGGCACACCTCTGAGAATGGCGCCGGCGCCCTGGCCGAGAATTTGACTGAAATGAAAACTGCCGCCGACCAGTCCCTGAATGCCCGGCAACATTCCCGCCTGAATGGGCCGAACGTCGAGTCCTTCCTCGCGATAGAATCCTTTTTCGATGGTGAATTTATAGAGCAGGGCGTTGCCGCTGATGCCGGCCGATATGTGGAGATTGACTTCATCCAGCGCAAGCGACGGACGTGCGAATCCAAGGCTGAGAACGAAATACGACTCATCAACAGAAATCGTTTTCGCTAGCGGTGCGATGACGCGTCGAATTTTGAATCGGTGAGCATAGTCGTTTCCTAGAATCCATATTTCTCTTGAGCGGCCAGCGCGATTCCGAAGGGTGTTTTAAGGTCGGCACGGCTGCTGACTTCACGATAGGCTTGTTTCACGGCGTCGTCCCGCAGAATATCTTTGGCCGACATCGGTTGCGCTAGTTTGCCGGACTTCACCATGTCGTCGGCGATTCTTTGCACCGCTTCGGGAGCGATGCCGCCATCGATGGGCAGTGCCCAGTTTTCCACCCGATCGGGCGAGGTGACGATGGCCACCACGCCGCGCTCGTCTTCGTTGTGGGTGTTGGTCTTTCTCAATTTCTTTTCTAAGTCACGGAGATACTCGAAGTTTTTCATATCGCGCATGAACCAGAAGGCGCGAATGATCGCGCGAAAATAGGCGCGCAGCTCATCGGCGCGTTTCTCGATCATCTGTCCCGTCGCCACGGTCAATTTGCCGGGGCGGCGGGGAAAGACCGTATTCGGATCGAGAATCATCGGATAGCCTTCTTTTTCGAGCTGATCGGAAAAGGGCGGCTGCGAGGTGATCGCCTCGATCTTTCCCGAGCGCAGCATCTCCATATGGTTCGGATTGTTGCGGTAACCGAACACCGGGTCGTAGACCCATTCAACTTCTTTGTCGGGATCGACGCCGGCTTCGCGTAGCGCGTCCGTGATGAAAACCTGGACGAGTCCTTCTTTTTCGCGCATGCCGATCCTGCCGCCGCGCAGCTTGCTCATGTCCGTCAGGTGTTTGGCGCCATACCAGCGGAGAAACGGCGTGTAGCGCCAGCCGCCGGCGATATAGACATCGGCACCGAGAGAACGCTGGTAAATCGCCGCCTCGACATCGACGGCGGTGGCGATATCCACGCCATGGTTGGTGATTGCCATTGCCAGCCCATCGCGCTCCACCGGGCCGGGAATCAAGCCGCGCGCATCGTATTCATATTCCTTCAGCCCCTCTTCGTTAAAAAAGCCCTGCTCAATGGCGACGAAAATGGCGACCTGGTGGCCGACGTGATAGTTGCTGTTGGCAATCAATATCGGTTGGTCTAGCGTGCTCATCAAAACTCCTATTTTTTGGATTATTGATTTGGCGCTTGTCCTGGGTGCCAGAGACCGATACGGCTCCCGGAGATCGACGAATATCCGATTCTGATGCGCTCTGGTTTCTGAGGCTCACCAGCGTGGAGAGAAGCGCTTAAGAACGGCAGAAAAAGAAATAAGGCAAAAATGAAACCGGAAAACTTGCCACGACTGTGCACGACCTGCTCCTGTAGCTAAAATCCTAATGCCGAAGGCCATGCACGACGGGTATCATACGGGTTTCGAAACTGCGAACGCAGGAGATTTGAGAGGGTTGGACTGTTGGAATAATGGATGATGCTTTTTCGGACCCACACCAGTCCACTACTCCAATCCTGTTTTGGTGAAAATTTCTTCGATGTCCAGGCGGCGCTCCGTGAGCCCCTGTTCGTAGGCATAGTCGAGCAGAGTCTCCAGTGCGACTTGGTTTTTCTCAACGGAGTAGGGCCAGGGATCGGGGCCGAAGAGCGCGCGCTCCTCTTCTTGTTCCGCGCCGAACCACGCCAACGACGAGCGGCGATGATCGGACCAGTACTTGTAGGCATGCTGTTTGGCGTCTTCGAAGAGCGCGCACGAGATCTGTGGCCAAGCCGGGATGGCGTTCGAGTATTTCGTTCTTGATTACGACCAGATGACGAATTGGGAAAATTCCGGTGCGCCGATAGTAGTCGGTTTCGACTTCGCGATAGTTCGGCCAGAGCCGGCGCACGACTGTGTTCATCGTTGCAGCATCGGCCCCGCTGTCCGATAGGATCTGCGCATCGATCTCGCCCGCCTTGAGTAACTCTTGCATCTTTCGACCGGCCGGCGCGCGCTCGATCTTCAGCCATGACGGTGGCGCCCAGCCCGGCATATCTTCGGACCCGTCTGCGACCCAGTGGATCTCGCTCGGCGGCAAGTTGAACTCGTGCTGCAACAAGCCGCGAACCCACAGCGCAATGGGATTGAAATGCCCATGAACGCCGACGCGGCGCCCGCGCAGATCTTCCGGGCGCGCGATATCAGAATTCACGCGCACCATGACGCAGCTATGATTGAATCGACGGTGCAGAAAAACCGGGATCGCCGTGATCGGCGCGCCGCGGCTCTTTAAACCAAGATACTGGGCGATTTGCAGCTCGCAAACGTCGAATTCCCAATTGCGCACGAAGCGCGTGTGACGCTCGCCGGACGGCAGCGCGATTACGGTGAGGTCCAAGCCCGGCGTGGGAATGATTCCATCGATGAGCGGACGCGTTCGGTCGTAGTCGCCGCAGGCCAAAATGACGCGGATTTTAGCCATGTTGTTGAAGAAAATGTTCGCGTGCTGGTCTGACAGGTCGCGGGGATCTTTAATGATGAGATCACTCGACGAAATTCAATTGCTATCCGTAAGGTCGGTTGGGATGCGATGCGCTTATTACTGATAAATTCCACGAGCTAACTCTTTCGCTCAAAAAAGGCGTCCTCCTTATGAACATAGCCGCGGATCGGCTCATCAGTTCCGAGAGAGCGGATACGATAGTACTCCCCCGTCCGTCCGGCGACGGTGATGCGTGTGCCGGGTTCCAGAGTGGCGATGATTGCCGCGCTGTTACTTGGTTTGGCACGAACGAACGATGCTCCTACAACAAAAAAACTTGCGCTAGTTGCAGGTTTTTCCTCGTTGTTGCTGCGCGGAGTCCTCTCTGGTTTTTGGATCGCAGGGGCGCTGACCGCGGTTGGCACCTGTTGCGCTATGGCAATGTCTGCAGCCAGGGCGCCGATTGCTTGTTCAGTAGAGACATTGTGATTCGAAACGGCTAGTGCCTGAGTCCGAGCTGCGGATAATGCGGTCTGAGGAATTATCGCAGAAGTCGTTGCTTTGAGCGCTCGATTCAAGTTTTTTGGTCCATTGTCGATCGCTGCTGCAATATCGCCATAGGAGCCGGAAAAGGAAAGCCCCCGTTCAAGAGAATAAAAGAAAGCACCTAATCCGGTCAGCAGGACGATGGCCGCTAACGTACTGATGAATGGCCTGAACCAGTGACGGGTATCTCTATTGATGGGTAGTGGTTCTTTCGGCATACCCACAGGACGGTCGCCGGAATCAAGGAAGAACGGATTGTCTTTGGTCCTGCGCTCGCCCGCTTTGATCGGCGCCGATTCCAGCGAGTCGCGGGCAACCGAACTTATGTGCGTCCGCGTGCAAATACCCTGTTCGACTCGTGATTTCTCTATCCGTAGATCATCAGCCGCTTCGTCAATCATGTCGGCGCTAACTTTGAATTTTGAAATCGCGTACGCGATCAAAAGAGCATTATCGCAGATAGTATTGATGAGGCGCGGGATTCCCTTCGAGTATGAAGCGATTTTGTCGATCGCTTCAGTGTCGAACACATCTGCGCTCGTACGACCGATGGTTTGAAGTCTCGACTCGATGTAAGGCCCTACCTCTTCGATCCTGACTGGTTCGAGCCGGCAGCGTAACGCCACTCGCTGTTTTAGCTGCAGAAGTTCCGGTAGATCGAGTTTTTGTTCGAGCTCGGGCTGCCCAACTAAGACAATTTGCAAGAGCTTGTTCTTTTCGGTTTCCAGGTTGCCGAGAAGCCGTAGCTCTTCTAAACATTGAAGACTTAGATCTTGCGCTTCGTCGATCAGTACAGCGACGACATTCCCTTTCTTGAACTGTTCGATCAAGTATCGGTTAAGCCGCTCGATCATCGCGGACGTGTCACCCGCAGAATCGGACAACCCGAGATCAGTCAAGATGAGCTCTAGCAATTCAGTATAATTGACCAGCGTGCGGGATATGTATGCTGTCTCAAGGTTGGGCTGAAGACTGTGCAGGGCTTTTCGGAGTAGTGTGGTTTTTCCCGTGCCTGGTTCGCCGGCTATTACAATGAAACCTTTGCGCTCCGCGATGCCATAACGGAGGGCTGCCCAAGCTTCACGATTAACCGCGTTGGAATAATAAAACTGCGGATCCGGTGTTACACCAAATGGCGATTCCCGAAATTTAAAATGAGCGTTGTACATGGCACCTCTCCCTATGGGAAACCTTCGCCAAAGCCAAACGGCTAGTCGCGCTACTTTTATACATATCACATTCTGGCGGCCAATTTCTAAAGCAATACTAAGAATAAATTTGAAAATCAAAAATGTTTCAATACCAGGAACCTTGTGTATTCGTCTCCGTGATGCGGCTGGGATTCTTGTGCGTGCGAGTTTATATAGATGTAATCCGGTAGAAACCGAGGTATTTAAAGGTAAATTCTTCAACAACGGACGATCCTTGAGCGTGCCAGTAATCCGGCAGAAACCCCGGATTTCGCTGTAACGCTGAACGGAAGTCGAAAGATGATGAAGCAGTGCACACTCGTCTCTGCATAAGTCCAAGTGTCCAAGCTCAGTTTGACTTGCCTACGACGGCCGTGGCAAGCAGTTAATAGTCATCTAAAAAACTGAGCTGCGATAAATTTCAAACCGCTACGTTATGGTCAAACCACATTTGGTCACGGCAGAGGACGTTGAGCGTTACCGACAAAATTATCTCGTCGAGATGGACGGCATCGCGCTCTACCGCCGGATGGCGGAGGCCGAGAGCGACAAAGATCGCGCGGCGATTTTCGAAAAAATGGCACAGACCGAAGAGCGTCACGCGCAGCGTTGGGTGCGGCTGATCGAGTCGGGAGGCGGCGCAGTGCCGAAGTACCGGCCCAGTCTGCGCGTGCGCGCGCTCGGCTGGGTGGCGCGAAAGTATGGCACGGGACGGGTTCTGCCGATCATCAGCAGCATGGAATCGCGCGACGAAGCGGGCTATATGCAACAGCCCGAAGCCGCCGGCTTGCCGGCGGAAGAGCGGGCGCATAGCCGGACGCTCTGGGCGATGGGCAGGAGGCGCGCCTGGCGCCGCTTCGATTGTCGGCACCGAACGTTGGCACGTCGCCGCCCGCGCCGGCGGTTTGCGCGCTGCGGTCTTCGGTATCAATGACGGCTTGGTTTCCAATTTCAGTCTCGTGATGGGTTTCGCCGGAGCGGAGGCCAAGCCGCAGTACATTTTGTTGGCCGGTGTCGCGGGTTTGCTTGCCGGTTCCTTCTCGATGGCGGCCGGCGAATATGTTTCCGTGCGCGCGCAGCGCGAGTTGCTCGAGCAACAGCTCTCCATGGAAAAGCAGGAGCTGGAGATGTCGCCCAAGGAAGAGGAAGAAGAATTGGCGCTGATCTATCAGGCCAAAGGCATCCCGGAGGATCAAGCGCGCGCGCTCGCGCGGCGAATCATAGAAAATCCCAAGACCGCTATCGACACGCTGGCGCGCGAAGAACTCGGTCTCAATCCCGCCGAACTGGGTTCGCCATGGACGGCGGCGGGAAGCTCCTTTGTCGCATTTATCCTGGGCGCCTTCGTGCCGGTATTGCCGTATTTGTTTACCACCGGGGTACAGGCATGGCTCACCAGCGGGCTGGCGAGTTGCCTGGCGCTGTTCGGTGTGGGCGCGCTGATCTCGATCTTTACCGCCCGAGGCCCGTTGTTAAGCGGCCTGCGTATGCTCGCTATCGGACTCCTCGCCTCCGCGATTACTTACAGCGTCGGTTGGCTCCTCGGTGTATCGGTTGCGGGGTGAAACGAGTGCTGAGTATTGAGTGCTGAGGACTGAGTAAACGGATTGCTGACACCCGTTAGTGCCCCATGGCGGCTCAGGTGCGCTGCGATGTAAATATCCGTAGTCGGTAGATTTCAAACATTGGGTCGTACGAGCAGAGGAAAAAGTACCGCTGCACTTCTGCGTCTCTGTGGCGAGAGTAGTCTAGAGTTTTGCGTGCGCGGCGAGGAGCCCACATGCCTTGGATATGCAGAGCGGAGCGAATTAATGGCTGGGTTTGTCTTCCAGCAGCGCTTTCAATTTTTTTCCGAAGTCGGCGTTGTCGTAGTAGCCTTTGAAGCGTTCGGCGCCGACGCCAAGGGCACCGACGAGGACCGGGCTATTGGTGTGGGCCGATGTCTGCCAGTAGGCTTGGGTGTTGTTGGCGACCATCATGCCGAGAGCCTGAGTGGTCGTATCGGAAAATACTGTCCGCGAGATCGGTCGGCGTTTGACGATCGCTTCCTTGTATTCCGGCGCCAGGACAAAACCGCGAAACTGCTCCTGCATCAGTTTATCGATCCCCTCAGCGGTTGGATTGCGCCCGAGCATTTGTGAGGCCTTGCGCAGGGAGATGCCGATGGATTCGATTTTCTTCAAATCGGCTCCGGTGCCGGCCACTTGATTGTCGCTCTTTGGTACTCGATAGGTCTTTCAGCGCCAGCGTGAAACCTAAGCCGCCGGTCTCGTGATCGGAAGTGACGATGATCAACGTGTCGCGCGGATACTTGCGGTAAAAATCATAAGCGAGGCCGACGGCACGGTCGAATTCACGATAATCGGCGATTACGGAAGCGACATCGGAAAGGTGCGCGGCGGTGTCGATGTTTTCCGATTCGATAAACGCAAAAAAGCCGTTGGGATTGCGCTCGTGGAGAATTTTGATTGCGGCCTGGGTCATGTCGTAAACCGATGGTTCGCTGTGTTTGTCGCGGTCCAATTCAAAGCTCATGTCGCGCGCGCTGAACAAGCCGAGCGCCTTGCCGTCTTTGGTCCGTTCGAGGTCCTGCTTGTTCGCTACAAAACGGTAGCCTACTTTTTCAAAGGCGGCGACCATGTCGATTTCGTCGTCGCGCCGGCTGCCCGCGCGACTTTTCGGCAAGAACTGTTCTTTGCCGCCGCCGAATAGAACGTCAGGCATCAATTCCAGATAGCGATTGATGATCGCGGTGAAGTCGCGCCGATTGGGCACGTGACAGACGAACGCCGCCGGGCTGGCGTCGTAGACGGCTGCGTTAGTGACCAGACCGATGCGCATGCCGCGTCGGCGGGCGATCTCCATCGCGCTTACGGGCAGCGTACCGTCGGCGCAAATACCCAGAGCGCCGATATTGGCCTTGCAGCCGACGGCCAATGCGGTGGCCGCCGCTGCCGAGTCGGTGGATAAGAAGTCGGCGGCGTGGGTCGTCATAACACCGACGCTGCCTTCCTTCATGATCTTGTCGACGATGACGAAGCCTTCGTTGCGCACTTGGCGGGAGTACTGCCGGGCGATCTCCAAATGAGCCATACCGCCGCCGTCGGAGAGAAACAAAAAAACATACTTGGGTATGCCGTTGGTATTTCGCGATTGAGCCGGCACGGAGGATGCGGCAGAAACAACGACGATGAGAGCGATTAAAAATCTCGACCAGTGGCGGCACAGGACTTCTCGCAGCGATACGCGCATTATCACCTCAATCTGACGCGGTCGTCATTCTCCGAAATTCGAGCCAAAGCGATAGTGCCGTATAGTAGGCTGGAAACAGCAGTGAGGCAATCGCCAAGGCGCGCGGCGGTGCCGGCAGGGTAAAGAGAATCCAGAGAACCGCGATTCCCCAAAGTCCGCCGAAAAAATTGATCGAAGCGCGAAAGCGCTGCGCACGGCTCGGATAAATAAATTTGATCGGCACGAATACCAGGATCGATAGCGCGATGGTGACAAAGGCATTGAGCCATAAAGGCGTGTTCAAGACATATAAATAAAAGGCGACGATATTCCAGTAGGAGGGGAAACCGAGAAAAAAATAATCGTCGGTCTTGGCGTCCTTGCGGCAAAATCCATAGGCGCTGGCGAGCAGCGGCAGGCAAGCCAGCCAAAGTGCGTCTTGCGGTGGCAGAAGATTGGCGCGCAACAGGAATAAAGCGGCGACGATGACGTAGTTGAAATAGTCCGCGATGTTGTCGAGCAGTCCGCCGTCGAACCACGGAATCAACTCTTTGACGCGGGCCGCGCGCGCCAGTGCGCCGTCGGTGGCGTCGATAAAGACGGCCAACGCCATCAGGAGAAGCGCGGGTTTGAAATTTCCTTGATCGATCGAGAGAACAGCGAAAAACCGACCACCACGCCGATGGCGGTATAGAGATGAACCAGCCAGGCGAGAATGAGTCTCAATGACATCCGATCGGTTTAGGTAGCAGAAGCGGCGAAACTGGGGCGCGCTTTGAGGCGGGCAATCCAGGCGACGGTTTGCTTATATTTGTTAGCGTCTACCGGAATACTGAAGCGATCGAGCAGTTCTAAGTTCGACATGAAAGCCACGTCAGCGAGACTGAAAGGGCCGGCGAGATACTCCCGGTCCTGCAATTCACTTTCGATGCGGTCGAGGCCCTTGGTGATTTCCGCCTTCGCGTTCTGAATTCGCTGTTCATCCCGCTCGCCTTCAGGCTTGCGCGTCTCTTGAATGATATGAACAAAATAGGGGTTAAGTGGGTGTCGCGAAAATCCTCCATCAAACGCGCCCGAGCCCGGCCTTCCGAATCGCTGGGCATCAGCGGCGGATAGGGATATTCGTCTTCGAGGTATTCGTTGATCACGGTCGAGTCGTAAATAATAAAGCCTTCGTCGTCCAAAGCAGGGATTTGACCGAAGGGATGAATTTTTAGATATTCCGGGTTCTTTTGTTCTCTTTTCGTAAGATCGACGTTAACCCGTTCGAACTCAAATCCTTTCTCCAAAAGCGCAATCCTGACCTTGCGGGAATTGGTCGAGGGCGGAAAGGTATACAGCTTGATCATCGACATCGATCCTCCTTAAACCGCACAACTTTGCGTATCCTAACATAAGGTTAGTTGGCTGCGAGCTTTTTTCCCCAATATGAAAAATTGCCTAAGTAAGTAATCAGTCATCGGCGGCGGATGTCTGCGCTTGCCTCGGGAAATCAACCGCGCGCGCGCAAGGTGGCTTTCAAAGTAACCGGATGGCCGCGCGCAACACCGTAATCTCAACTTCATCACCGGGTTTCTGACTTCTCAATGCATCGGTGAGATCTTCGATGTTCTGAATTTTCTTGTCTGCTAGTTGGATGATCACGTCGCCCGCTCGCAACCCGGCGCCGGCCGCCGGGCTGTTCCCGCCAACGCCGGCTACTGCGACGCCTTCGGCGTTTACGCCATAGTCCGGAATGCTGCCGAGATAGGGGCTGTCGGCGCCCAGCGTTCGCCGCTTCGTTCCGAGCCGCGGCCGCAGCGGGAGGCCGACGAAGTTCATGGCGGGTTTGGCATTGGCGAGCGCCAACGCTGTTGCCAGAACCAAATCGCTGACCCGCGCCATGCCTTCGATATTAAGTTTCTCCCAGGTATCGGTGGGTCGATGATAGTCCGCATGAGTTCCGGTAAAAAAGTGCAGCACGGGAATCTTCTTGTTGTAAAAAGACATGTGATCGCTGCGCCCGACGCCGTCGGATTCGACGACCTCGAGACCGAGGGCGCGGGCCGCGCCGGTTACGACCGTGCTCAAGTTTTCGCCGGAGCGGGTGCCGAACACGGTCAAGCGGTCATCGCGCAAACGGCCGACCATGTCCAAATTTAGCATCGCTTTGGTCGTCGTCGCGGTCTGTGAGTGATCGACGAAATAGCGCGAGCCGTACAGGCCCAATTCCTCGCCGGAGAAGGCGACAAACACGATCGATCGCGCCGGCTTGGAATTCAACCGGCTGAGCCGGCGCGCGAGATCGAGAACTACGGCGGTTCCCGAAGCGTTATCGTCGGCGCCGTGATGAATTTGGCCTTGCGCTTGCGGGTTCATTGCGCCAAATCCGCCGAGTCCAAGATGATCGTAGTGGGCGCCGATGACGACATACTCGTTTTTCAATTCCGGATCCGCGCCGGGCAATATGCCGACGACGTTTTCGGTGCGGCGGCGCACCTCTTCGAGGGTTACCTGTAGAGCTGCTTTGCCAACCGGCAAAAGCATCGACGACGGCTTTTCCTCGCGGTCGATGTGTTCCTTCAGTCCGTCGCAAGTGAGAGTCCTTGTTCGCCGAGCCATTGTTCGGCGATGCGCCGTTTCACTTGCGCGGCAACCAGGCTGTTGCCGCCGCGCCAAAGACTGCTTCGGGTGGACAGCAATTCGGTCTTCTCGTCCGTTGCGGTATCGCTAAGATCGACCAGGATCATGCCGACTGCGCCATGATCGCGGGCGTTGTTGGCTTTGGTGCGCAGCGCGGCATGGATCGAATAATCAGGAAATTTTCTAAACGGACTTTTGTCGTCTTTCGGCGGCGGCTCGTAGCGGAGCACGAGAACGATCTTGCCTTTGACGTCGATGCCGGCGTAGTCGTCGTAGCCGTAATCTTTGGCGGTGATGCCATAGCCGGCGAAGATAACTTCCGCGACAGCCGCCGCGGACGCGGATAGACCCAAGCGGAACCCAATCTTCGTTTAGCTTGAGCGCTTGGCTTTGCCCTAGAACAAGTTTGCTCGGTTGCTTGACATCGACCCCCGTAACCACGTCTGAAATTCTGGAGATAACTTTCTTTGTCGCCGCCGAATTTTAAACCATCTTTGGTGAATTCCTGGGCGATGTAATCGCGCGCCAGCTTGATGCCCGGGGTATCAACGCCGCGGCCGGTCAGCTCATCCGATGCGAGATACTTTACATGCCGGAGCAATTCATCGGTGGCGCTTGGAACCTGGCTGGTCAACTCCAAGGTCCAACCCGAGAGCGCGACGATAATCGTTAGGCCGAGTGTAGAGTAACCAGTGAGAGATCGAAGAGTAAGTCTGGATGCGTCTTTGTGAAGTCATACGGCTCTGACGTTAGCATGTTTGTCGTGGTGAATTGAAGCAGCAGTGGCACTTCGGCGGGCAAATTTGTCGGAGTCGCTTGGCAAGCTCTGAAGCCGACAGTCGGCTCGCAGCAGTCATGCGAATTGAATCAGACAGGTTTTTGCGGCGGTTTTTTGGAAGTGTTATAAATCGACTAAACTCACTCATGGAGGGTAGAATCCATGGCGAAATCAGTAGTTGTTTATACCCAGCCCGGCTGAGGCCCTGTCATCAAGAGGTAGAGTTTCTATCTCAAAAGGGCGTTGAGTTTGTCGAGAAAAATGTCCGCGCGGATAAAGCTGCGTTGAAAGAATTGATCGATCAGGGTTTCAAAGCGTACCGGTGACGATTATCGACGGTCAGTCGGTGGTCGGCTTCGATCAAGCTAAAATTATGGAGTTGTTGGGATTATCTAGTGATCGCGACCGAGATGCAGCGGATTTGCTCGAGCATTAGATAGGTGCTCAAGCGGCTGAAGAAACATTGTCGCCGCTGGCTTTGCTGCAATGAATGTAGACGATCTCGCCAGCTTTGCCGCAGCATGTCTGAGGCTCGTTCCTGTCGCCAAGCTGTTCAACGTAACGACAGCCTTATCTGGAGGCCAACGTCATCGTAATTTCTCATAAGCTGGTCCCTAGAAAATCCAGTCAATGGTTTCTTGAAGGCCGGGTCTTCAATCGCGGCGTTAAGACCGCGAAAAATGTCCGGGTGGTTTATTCCATGATCCGGTCGGGAGCGAACATGCCGGGAAATCCGATTTATCTTAGCCCGTCGGATATTCCTCCCACCAGCAGCGCTACTTTTCGCGAACGGCTGCCGCAAATCTCCGATCCCCGCGACGTTTTTATTACGGTCAACGCCAAATGGGACAATTAGCGCGGCCCAAGCCCCGCACGGTCCTTATCTCAGTTGCGACTTCCAGCCGGACGAGCTGAGCATCTTGCCGGTGACGCCTTCGCTTCGTCCGACGCTAAATAGACAAAAACATCGGTCACCGATTCCGGTTTGCTGCCGTTGAAGCCGGTGAGTTTGGTTGCGACGTAACCCGGGTCCACGGAATTGACTCGAATATTCGACGAGCGCGCTTCGGCGGCCAGGGTTTGGGTGAAACCTTCCAGTCCCCACTTCGAGGTCGCGTAGGCCAGGAAGTTGGCGTAGGCGCCGCGGCCGATCATCGACGAGACGTTGATGATCGAGCCGCTTTTTTGCTTCATCATGATCGGCAGCACCGCTTGGGTGATCAGAAACGGCCCGCGCAGATTGACGGCGATGGTGTAGTCCCATTTTTTCACGTCGAGCTCGGTCATCGGCGCCGGCCGGGTCATGACGCCGGCGTTGTTGACCAGCACATCGATGCGGCCAAATTTCTTGTGCGCCTTGGCGACGAATTCTTTTACCGGCTCTTCCAGCGACACGTCGCAGGTCCAACCCTCAGCGTCGGCGTTCATGGCGCGCAGTTCTTTGACGGTTTGATCGAGCTCGGCGGCGGTGCGCGCGCACAGCGCCAGCTTGGCGCCTTCGCGCGCGTAGTGCATGGCGATGGCTTTGCCGATGCCTCGGCCGCCGCCGGTAATCAGTGCGACTTTGTCTTTGAGTTTCATGAGGATTCCTCTGGAGCGATGGAGTATGAGATCAATATTCTACATGGATTCGACTGTGAAGCCAACAATTTCACGCTTGAGGCATTAGGCCGCGAGGCGATAGGAAGAAGCGCGCGGAGGAGGATGCGTCATGGACGTTCTCAGCATCACCGGTTACAACCGCCGGCCGCCGCATGTGGTGGCGGAGTACAAAGGATTTTTCGCCAAGGAAAATCTCGAAGTTCGTTTTCATGAGACGACCTACGCGCCGGATCACAACAAAGGCATGGCGGAAGGGCGTTGGGATTTTACTCTCAGCAGCGCCGACACGATGATCGCGCGCACGACCACCGACGGCGTCGACTATATGCTCTTCATGCAGGCCGAAGAGGGATTGAGCGCCTATCTGATCGGCCAGCCGGGCTACGATTCCATCGACAAACTGCGCGGCAAATTGCTCGCCGGCGATCCGGGCGATTCCAATCTCGATCTGATCCGCAAAAAAATTCTCCGCACCCATGGCATCGACGATACCGAATATCGACATCGAAATCATCGGCAGCTCGCCGGTGCGCTTGGAGGCATTTCTGCAACGGCGCGTGGTTGCGGCGATGTTGACGCCGCCGGCTTCCGACAAAGCGTTGGCCGCGGGCGGATTCTGCTCGCCGAGCGGCGACGATTACGTGCCGGGCTGGCCGCTCACTTGCGGCTGGACGCTGCGGCCGTGGTTGTTGGATCACCGCGAGCTTGTCGTGCGCTTCATCCGCGCCTGGGCGGCGGCGACGGATTGGTTGCTGCAAGCCGGAGAATCGCGAGGAGACCGTTGCAGTTGTCGATGGACAAGGAAAAGCTCAACCGAGCCGCCGCCGAAATTGCCTATTCGAAAGTCGTGCCGAGGGCGCGGATCAATCCGGCGGCGCATCCAAACCGTGATCGAGCTGCGCAAAGAGATGGGCGTTTACAAACCGCCTTTCGATCCGCCGGCAGCGGTTCTACGACGACAGTTATTGGCGAGCGAGGCAACGCAGGAACCGGCGTATGCACAAGGACGAAAATGAATTCGGCATTGACCGGCGATCAGCGTGACGCGTTGAACGGATCAGTCGAACAGCGAGCGCAGGATCATGCTGACGATACTGAGGACGATGGCGCCGAAAAAAGCCGACCAGAAACCGGCGACGACGAAACCTGGCACGAGGTAGGCGGCGAACATGGAGCATCAGCGCGTTGATGACGAGCAGAAATATGTCCGAGCGTCAGCATGGTCAGAGGAAGGGTCATGATCTTGAGGATGAAGCCGACGGTGGCGTTGACCAGACCGATGACGATGGGCGCGATCAGCGCCGGCGCCGATGCCTTCGCAAGCGGATGCCGGGAATAGATAGGCGACGACGATCAAGCTCACGGCGCTGATCGAGCCAGTGAAGCAAGCAAGTTCCACATAGTGACTCCTGAGGTCATAACAGAATGTGCATTCGCGCACAATGCGCTGCGCTTACGCACTTGCGACAGGCACTCGCACAATGTAAAATGAGTCATTCAAAAATATGCAAAGGAGGCATGAACGCCATGTCAAAGCAGGAACTCGAAACCGTAGCTCAAGCGATGGTGGCGAAAGGCAAAGGAATCCTCGCCGCCGACGAAAGCATGGGCACGATCAAGAGGCGGTTCGACAGCATCAAGATCGACTCCAATGAAAACAACCGCCGCGCCTATCGCGAAATGCTGTTCACGCACCAAGGGCCTCGAAGAAGCGATCAGCGGCGTGATCCTGTTCGATGAAACCCTTGCGCACCGCGGCCAGCGATGGCACGCCGTTTCCTCAAGTTGCTTTCCAAGAAGGGCATCATGCCCGGCATCAAAGTCGACAAGGGACCGGTCGATATTCCCGGCTTTCCCGGCGAAACCGTCACCGAAGGGCTTGACGGTCTGCGCGCGCGGGTGAAAGAGTACAAAGAGCTCGGCGCCAAATTCGCCAAATGGCGCGCCGTGATTACCATCGGCGATGGCATTCCGACCTATACTTGCTTGGAAGCCAATGCCCATGCGCTGGCGCGCTACGCGGCGCTCTGTCAGGAAGGCGGCATCGTGCCGATCGTCGAGCCGGAAGTCCTGCTCGACGGCAATCACACGCATCGAGCGCTGCGAGGAAGTGACCGAACGAGACGTCTGCAGGATCACGTTCTCCGCGCTGCTAGAACAGCGCGTCCATCTCGAAGGCATGATTCTCAAACCGAGCATGGTGGTTTCCGGCAAAGACAACCCGCGCCAAGCCGGCGTCGACGAAGTCGCCGAGCGCACGATTCGTTGCTTGAAGCGCACCGTTCCGGCCGCGGTTCCGGGCATCGCGTTTCTGTCCGGCGGACAAAGCGCCGTCAGCGCCACCGAACATTTGAACGCAATGAATCAAGCTGGGGCCGCATCCCTGGCAAGTGACTTTCTCCTATGCGCGGGCGCTGCAAGATCCGGCGCTCAAAGCCTGGAAGGGCGAAGCCGGCCAATGTCGCCGCGGCGCAAAAAATCTTCTATCATCGCGCCAAAATGAATAGCGCGGCGCGCAGCGGCAGCTATACCAAGACAATTGGAAGAGGCGGCGTAGATCGATGCCGCAGCGGTTCGGATCCGTTCCTGCTAATCGGCTCTCGCAGCTGCCGTGTCGCTCGCGGCGTCGTCATAAATGCTTTGTACAAAGATTGCTTGCGGTTTTTTCTTTTATTGTTTCATGACCGCGATATCGTGTCCCGGTGAGTGAACCCAAAGTTCAAGAAATAGAGTCGGGGCAAGCTGTCCGATTCCGGGCGGCGACTGATCATCGTGTCGAACCGCTTGCCCTTTAACGCAAAAATCGAGGGCGGCGAGCTGAGTTTTTCAACCCAGCGCAGGCGGCCTCGTCAGCGGTTTAGCGTCTTACCTGCATGGGACTCGGCAAACGGCGCATTTCTCCGGCGATTACCTCTGGGTGGGCTGGCCGGGGACCAGCATCGACGAGTCGCTGAAAGATTCGTTGATCGAAAGCGCGTCCGCGAGCAGTTCTCTTCCTATCCGGTGTTTCTCACCGAAGAGCAGATGGAGCGGTTCTATCTCGGGTTTTGCAACTGCGACGCTCTGGCCGCTGTTTCACTATTTCACCTCGTTCACGGTTTACGACGCGGAATTTTGGCAGCAATACAAACAAATCAACCAGAGCTTTTGTGACGCTCTGGAGAAGTTCTCCGCCCGGACGATGTTGTCTGGGTGCACGATTATCACTTGATGTTGCTGCCGCGGTTGCTGAAAGCGCGGCGGCCGGACTTGTCGGTGGGATTTTTTTTACACATTCCCTTTCCCTCCTACGAGGTGTTTCGCCTGCTGCCCGGAGAGTGGCGCCGGGAGATTCTCGAAGGCATGCTCGGCGCCGATCTCGTCGGCTTTCATACCTATGAATACACCCACCATTTTCTACAGTGCGTCCTGAGGATCTTGGGATACGAGCACCACCTCGGCGAGATCTTGAGCTCGGACCATCCGGTGAAAGTCGATACGTTTCCCATGGGCATCGATTTCGAAAAATTTGCCGCCGCGGCCGTGGACGGCGAGGTCCAACGCGAACAGTCAACAGCTCATAGAGCACGCTGGCCGGATTTCAAGCTGGTGTTGTCGGTGGATCGGTTGGATTATTCCAAAGGAATTTCGCACCGTCTCGAAGGCTTCGAGTGTTTTCTCGAATCCTATCCCGAGTACCACGGCAAAGTCGTGCTGCTGATGATCGTTGTGCCGTCGCGCATCGGCGTGCGGCAATATGAGCGGATGAAGCGGCAGATCGAAGAAATGGTCGGTAAGATCAACGGTCGCTTCGGCCGGGTGCAGTGGACCCCGGTGGTTTATCAGTACCGCAATGTGCCGTTTGCATCCCTGGTCGCGCTGTATTCGGGCTCGGATATTTGTCTGGTCACGCCGCTGCGCGACGGCATGAACCTGGTGGCGAAAGAATATGTGGCGACGCGGACGGACGGCAGCGGCGCCTTGGTGCTGAGCGAAATGGCCGGCTCGTGCAAGTGAGTTGCCGGAAGCCTTTATCATCAATCCGAACAATCGGGCCGAAATCGCTCAGGCGATGAAGGATGCGCTGGAGACCCCGCTGGAGGAACAAAAACGCCGCAACCGGATCATGCAAAACCGCCTGCGCCGCTATAACGTGACTCGCTGGGCGGACGATTTTCTCAACGCATCTGGTCGAGCGCCCGCGAAAGTCATCATCGCATCGAGGCGGCATTGCTTTCGCCGTCGAACCGGGACGACATTATCCAGCGCTACCGGAGCAGTCGCCGGCGGGTGTTATTTTTGGACTATGACGGCACGCTGACGCCGCTGGCGCGCTATCCCAGCATGGCTCGTCCCGATGAGAAAAAGCTCGCGCTCTTGCGCAGCCTCGCCACCGACCCCGGCAATGACCTCGTGATTATCAGTGGACGGGACCGGCAACACTCTCGACACTTGGTTTGGCGCTTTGCCCGTCGGTTTGGTCGGAGAGCATGGCGCGTTGGCGAAAAATGCCGATCAGTCGTGGCATCCCGTCAAAACGCTCGGCAATGAATGGAAGGAGCAGGTCCTGCCGATACTCGAAATCTACACCGATCGACTGCCCGGCGCGTTTATCGAGGAAAAAGAAAATTCCGCCGCCTGGCACTATCGTCTAGCCGACCCTGAACAAGCCGGGATACTGGCCGGCGAGCTGACCGATCATCTGAACCACTTGATCGCAAAAACCGACCTCCAGGTGATCCAGGGCAGTAAAGTGGTCGAGATCCGACATTCCGGCGTCGATAAAGGCAGCGCCGCGCAGCAATGGCTCGCCAAAAACGAGTACGATTTTATTTTTGCCGTCGGCGACGATTCCACGGACGAAGATCTGTTTCGCGTCATGCCGGAGTCGGCGGTGACGATTCGCGTCGGCATCGCCGCCACCCACGCGCGTTATAACCTGCGCCACAGTACCGAGGTGATCGCATTGCTGGAATCCTTTGCGCAAAACTCGACGCCGGTCACCGTCTCTCGCTAGTCGACAGAAGCAAATCCGTATGGCTGCTGAATGGATCAAACATGAAGGTGGCTGTCACTGCGGTCGTGTGCGCTTCCACGTCCTTGCCCCCGCGGAACTTGAGGTCCGCGAGTGCAATTGCTCAATTTGCCGCAAGAGCGGATTCCTCCACTTGATTGTGCCGAAGGCTAATTTCACCCTGCTCAAGGGTGGCGATTCGTTATCCACCTATTCGTTCAACACCGGTGTGGCGCAGCATTTGTTCTGTAAGATTTGCGGCATCAAATCGTTCTATGTGCCGCGTTCGAATCCGGACGGCTACAGCGTCAACGTGCATTGTTTCGATCGAGGCACGATTAGCAAATTGACCGTGACGCAATTTGATGGTGAGAATTGGGAGGCTAACGGCGTCGAGCTGGCCGCCTTGTCCAAGTAGAGCTCGGATTCGCCGATATTGCGCTTTCACCATTCGGCCGACC
>CAWERH010000042.1:0-185612 GCA_963811315.1 uncultured delta proteobacterium | reverse complement strand
ATGCCGAGCAGCCCGCCGAGAGCGAACACATGCCAGACCGCGACTTGATCGGTGAGCACGAGGACCGCCAACACGGCTGCCTGGAGAGCCGACAGCGCCTGGGTGACAACCATGATGCGGTGACGTTTGAGCCGGTCCACCAATACGCCGGCAAATGGCACGAGAAGAAAAAGCGGGGCGTCGCTGATAAATCCCACGATGCCCAGCATTAGCTCCGATTTCGTCAAACGGTAGACCAGCCAGCGCATGGCGATGATTTGCATCCAGGTGCCGATCAGCGAGACGGCCTGACCGAAGAAAAACAGCCGGAAATTGCGCGAACCTAGGGCGCGCACGAGGAACATGAGGCCTTTGGTTTCGCTGGGCATGAAATGAGTCTGGGTTATCCCGAACTGTGTTGCGATCGCGTGAATGGAATCGGCGAGGTGGTTGCTGCCGATGGAGGTTCATGCACGGCTCCCACTAAGGCGCGAGCAGGGTGAGCTTCCAGCCATCGGCTTGGCGCGAGTAGAGCTCGCGGTCGTGCAACCGATCGGGCTGCTCTTTCCAGAACTCTATACGTTGCGGCACGAGCCGATAGCCGGACCAGAACGGCGGGCGTGGTACGGCTTGGCTGTCGTACTTAGCGGCGAGCCGTTGTGCCGCGTCGACGAGATCGTCGCGGGACGTGATCTCGCTGCTCTGGTGCGAGACCCAGGCGCCGATTTGGCTGCCGCGCGGGCGAGTCGCGAAATACTGATCCGCTTCGGAGTCGCTGACCAGCTCGGTTCTGCCTTCGACTCTCACTTGACGCTTTAACTGCGCCCACCAAAAGCAAAGAGAAGCGTTCGGGGTTTCGGCGAGCTGACGCGCCTTGCGGCTCTCCAGATTCGTATAGAAGACAAAACCGGCGTCGTCGACATCCTTCAACAGCACCATGCGCACGGTCGGTTGGCGATCCCCACCCGCAGTCGCCAAGGCGGCGGCGTTGTGCGGCTGAATCCCGAGTTGCTCGGCTTGAACTAGCAGTTCTTTGAATCTGGCAATGGGGTCGCTGGTCATTCGTTTTCCTCGATCACTTCAAAATATTCTGCGATGGCGGATGAGGTAAATTCCTCCCATTTCACCACTGGGCCGGAACGGATGCAAATCCTACGACAGTTTTGCGGGAGCGGATTCCGGCCGCCGCGGCGCCCAGAGCGGCGATCTTGTCTTCGAATCCTCAGAGGCCAAAGGCTTTCAGATCCGAGCGCGTGACGCGGACTTCGTTTCGGGGTAGGCAATCCATGTCGAAGCGGGCGACGATCTCCTGCGCATGGATCTGTGGAGGAGCTTCGATGCCCGCGGAGCGCGCGACCCAGGAAACAACCTGGCGCGGGTCTGTGCCGGCGGCACGCAGGCGCGCTAGGGAAACGTCGTCGCTGCGTTTGGCAAGGCGGCGGCCGGATTCGTCGGTGACCAAAGGTACATGCCACCAGCGCGGATGGCTATAGCCGAGCGCTTCCTGGAGTAACCACTGGCGCGCGCAGCTTTCGAGCAGGTCAGCGCCGCGCACGATCTCGGTGACGCCTTGGCGCGCGTCGTCGACGACCACGGCGAGTTGGTAAGCGGGCATGCCGACGCGGCGCAAGATCGGAAAGTCGCCGAGTCTAGTTCGAGCGTCGTATTCGCTTACACCCTGAACGCCGTCTTCGATGCGCACGACGACTTCGGGAGCGATGAAGCGCAGCGCCGCAGGCCGACCGGCGGCGCGTTCGGCGGCGGCGAGAGTTGAGTACTTGCCACGGCAGGTCCCGGGATAGATTGTGCTCGTGTCGCTCGCCGTGGGGCGCGGACATGGCAGAGAGGATTTCCTTGCGCGTGCAGGTGCACGGGTAGGCGAGGCCGCGCGTGAGCAGGGATTCGGCAGCGGCATCGATGGCGGTGACGCCGCTCGACTGCACGTAGGGTTCACCGTCCCAGTCAACACCGAGCCAGCGCAGATCGTCCAGCGTCGCTTCGATCATGCCGGGCTTCGCGCGCTCGGCGTCCAAATCCTCGAGCCGCAAAACAATCCGGCCGCCGCGCGAGCGCGCGTGCCACCAGGCGAGCAAAAAAGAACGCGCGTGGCCGAGGTGCAAGCGCCCTGTGGGGCTCGGCGCCAGCCGGCCGACGATCGGCTGGCTTGGGAGCGAATTATCCGACTTGACGGTGCATTGGTCGGTTCGCAAGACGCTCATCATCGATTCCTTTGTACCTGATCAGTAAGCGGTCATCTAGCCAGCGTGAAATCGAAAGGCCGAAATGCGCAACGCCTCGTTCCGATGTTTTTTATCACGCGCTCGGGTAGAGTAAGATAGACAAAAATTTGTCGGCTACGGGAGAACTCTATGCGATTTGGTATCGAGTTTGGCAGTTATCCGGCGGATCTCGATCCGACCGAAGTCTGCGCGCAAGTCACCGAGCGAGCGCAGGTGGCGTACGAGAACAATTTCGAGGGATTGTTCGTCGCCCAGCATTTTCTCACCGGCCCGGAGGCGGCGATTTTGCAGTCGCTGCCATTGCTGTCGTATCTCGCCGGAAAGGTTCCGGGAATGTATGTGGGGACTTCGATCTTTCTGTTGCCGCTGCACCCTCCGGTGATGGTCGCGGAATATTTTTCCACGCTGGACAATCTTTCCGGCGGCAAACTGCTTTTTGGCGTCGGCCAGGGCTATCGCGACAGCGAGTTCAATTCTTTCGGCATCGACAAACGCGAACGCCGCGGGCGCTTGGTCGAAGGATTGCAAGTCATTCGCAAACTGTGGACGGAAGATGCCGTCACGTTTCACGGCGAGTTTTTTCATCTCGACAAGGCGACTTGCCTGCCCAAGCCGCGACAGCGTCCGTGTCCGCCGATTCTGATGGGCGCCGATACGGTCAAAACGGTTGCCAAAGTGCCGGCAGTCGCCGATCATTGGATTGCCAGCCGGCGGCACTCGAAAACTTTTTTACGCGAAGCGTTGCCGCCGTACAAAGCGGCCCTCGATAAGCAGGGAAGGCCGTTCAAAGGACTGTTCATCTTTCGCGATCTTTGCATCGCCGATAGCACGCGCGAAGCGGAGGAGCGCATCAAGGAAGGTTACGAGCGGCGTTATCAGCGCTACCAGCAGTGGGGCCAACCCGGCGAGCGTTACGATCTGGCCTTCGACGAGTTGAAGCGGGATCGCCTGATTCTCGGCAGTCCGGCCGAAGTGGTCGAGCAGGTGATGTCCTATCACGAGGAATTCGGCACCGAGTTTATGTGGTTTATGGTGGACTGGCCGGGGATGGATCCACGCTTCACACTGGAAACGATCCAACGTTTCGGCGCCGAAGTTATCCCGCAGATCAAACGGCTGACGCCGTCGTGCCCGCTGCCGTGAACGGATGGAGGGAGTTCAAAACGTTCAAATCGTTCAACTGCTGCGCTCCGTTCAAGTCGTTGGGATGGGAAATTCTTGGCCGTGGAGGAAAATTTATGATGCTGACGACCTATAACCAACTGCCGATTCCTTCTTTTATGTATGGTACGGCTTGGAAAAAAGAAGCGACGACGGGGCTCGTGACACTTGCCGTGGAGTCGGGTTTTAGCGCCATCGACACGGCCAACCAATTGATTCACTACCAGGAAGCACTGGTGGGCGAGGCTCTGCAGGTGCTTGCGAAAAAAGGGATCAAGCGTGATTCCCTATTTCTTCAAACCAAATTTACTTCGGTGGATGGGCAAGGCGGTCGAACACCGTATGATGCCTCGGCCGATCTCACCACTCAAGTCAGACAGTCTTTCGACAGCTCGTTGATCCATCTCGGGACCGATTATTTAGACTCCTATGTTTTGCACGCGCCGTTTCAACGACGAGGTCTGGGAGCCGCGGATTGGGAAGTTTGGGCAGTCATGGAAGAACTCTGTCGAGGCGGAAAAACCAAAATGATTGGCGTGAGCAATATCACGGCGGCTCAGCTTGCTCAGCTCTGCGACCAAGCGAAGGTAAAACCCATGGTGGTGCAAAACCGCTGCTTCGCCGCCTTGGGTTGGGACAGAGCCGTACGTGAAATTTGCCAAACAAACGGGATTATCTATCAGGGATTTTCCCTGTTAACGGCCAATCGAGAAGTGCTGGGCGCTTCGGAGATTCATGCAGTCGCGCGGCGACTCAACGCCACTATCGCCCAGGTCATCTTTCGTTTTGCCATGCAGATCGGCATGCTGCCCCTGACCGGAACGACGAGCGAGCAACATATGAAAGAGGATCTTGAGTCCGAACGATTCGCGCTTACCACTGAAGAACTTCAACGGATCGAAACGATCGCCTTGTAGATGAAAGTCAAAAAGAAAATGGCAAAGGCAAAATTTTGATCGCCGCCGCTCTGTTTGCGCCGAGCATTTGAGATTTTCCCGCTAACATCCTACTAGAGTGGATGCCCTCTGCATCATACGCGCAAGATAGCGCCCAGGCCGATGAGCGTGCGCGCAGACTAACTCTGATTAACTCGGTAATCGGCGTTTCCATCGCCGGGATTTCCACGCGGGTTTTCATGATCTCGGCGCCGACGCTGGCGACGGCGTTGGCAACGGACATGCTGGGCATCTCTTGGGCGCTGATTGTTTATCAGATGGCCGGCATAGGATTGGGCGTCATCTGCGGCCGCCTGGGCGACATCTATGGCCATCACAAGATGTACGGTTCCGGCATGGGCATCATGGCGGTCGGTTCGCTGCTCTGCGGACTTTCCCAGGACGTCGTGCAACTGATCTTGTTTCGCTTCGTGCAGGGTGTCGGCGGCGCGATGATTCAGTCTTCCGGACGCACGCTCGCGTTCCGCGCCATGCCGCACGGTTCCGAAGGTAAGGCCCAGGGGCTGATGGCCATGTCGCATCAGTTCGGTTTCTTTGTCGGCCCTCCCCTGGGAGGTCTCATTATCGATTGGGTGCACTGGCGCGGTGTCTTCTTCATGTTGTTTGTGCCGGGCCTGGTGGGAATGGCGCTTTGCTTCGTGACCGGGCGTTCAGTCGCGCCGCCCGCCAAGCAAAACCAGTCGATCGATTACAGTGGCGCCTTGCTCTTCTTTGCACTATCGATTCTCGTGACCTTACTCTTGGACCAGAAAATCGCCAAGATTCTCGGCGGGACCAATCAAATCCTGCTTTTGGTGGCTTTTGTCGGGGTAACCTGCGGTTTTATTTGGCATGAGAAGAAGACCCCGAGCCCGATGATCGATCTGTCCTTTTTCTCAGTCCCTGCCTACGGCTATGGCTCGATCGGCCTGCTCACATGCTGCATCACTCAAGGGCTCGTTACATTCATCGCGCCTTTCTACCTCCAAGGCGTCCTCCAGCTCTCGCCGACATTTATCGGAGTTATCTTCCTCGCGCCGTCGCTCTTGAGCATGGTACTCTCGCCTGTGAGCGGCGTGATGACCGATCGCTTCGGCGCGCGCTTCCTCCTGATTATGGGCATCCTGACCTTGATGGCGGCGTTTTTTATCGGTGCCAACCTGCGCGCGGACTCGCATTGGAGCGTGCCCGCTGTCCTGCTCGCGCTCATCGGAATCGGATCTGCCTTTTTCAATACGCCGTCGCAGGCGGTCATGATCGGCTCATTGCCGAAAGAGCATTGGGGCACGGCAATCGGCATTATCAACGGTATTTTCGGTCTCGGTCACATGCTCGGCATCTCGCTCAGCGGGATTTTTCTGACCCTAGCCTTCCGCTACTATTCAGGAATTCCCGGCACGACGCCCGATCCAGGCGATACGCAAGTGTTCGTTGCTTCGATGAACGCGACTTATCTGTTCGCCCTCGGCATTAGTCTCGTTCCCTTGCTGACATCATTGAAGATGAAAAAAACGGTTTGAACGTAGAGGAAAAGGGCTGATGGCAATAATGGTCGTACACTTTCGTTGCGCTCCGGTCTCGTATCTCGGCGGTAATCGAATAGGACTGTCACTGCAGAGGCGCGGAGCATACCGAACGTGAAGCGCAACTCGATTGCCGGGAAAGGAAGCCGCGATTGACGCGTCAGCGAAAAATCAAAGAACCCTGTCCGATGTGCGCGGTGTCCCTGGCGTCGTGTCTCTGCGGCGCGGTGCCGCGCATCTTATTAGCCACCAAGGTCTGTCTGGTGATTCATCACCGAGAATTGTCGCGCAGCAGCAATACTGGTCTGCTCGCGCACAGGGCTTTGGTCAATAGTGAAATGCGCATACGAGGCGAGGGAAGAGAAGTTCTCGACTTGCAAGACCTCTTAACTTCGGATTACCGGAGCGTTTTGTTCTATCCCTCTCCGGACGCGGTCGAATTGGATCGGGCCTTGGTCGAGAAGGAAGATAGGCCGATCCAGCTTATCGTCCCTGACGGTACGTGGCGACAGGCGCGCAAGCTTCACTCTCGTCATCCCGAGCTGAAACTCCTCCCGCGGGTAAAAATCAGTGCGGCCAATCACTCGATTTTCCAGCTGCGCGCCCAAAGTCGACCGGAAGGCATGGCCACCTTACAAGCGATCGCCTATGGTCTTGGGGTTATCGAAGGGGAGTGGGTACGGACTCAATTGATGAAGCTCTACCAGGCCAAAATTGAGCGCACGCTCATCGGCCGCGGAATTTTGCGGGAGAGTGGATGGGACTTGGGAAAGCATAAATAGAGTAGGTGAGAAAGCATTGGAGCATTCGCTCCGTTGCGCTTCGCTGCGGCGATAGAGTCAAAAGAAATCGGCAAACGAAACCTGATCCGGCTATGTATCGACGGACGATGTGTTAAGCTGACAGGAAAGGAGAATCCTATGCGTAAGACGATAATCCGTCACGATCCTGAGAATGTTTCGCATGCAGGACAAACTTGGTTGGACCTCGATCGCCTGGCGCGCATCGAATTTACGTCTGAAGAGACGGCGCACCCGGTAGAGGCGGCGCTCGTTCCGGGCCGTGGGGCGGGCTGGCGGGCCGAACAGCCGGGCGAGCAAACGATCCGGCTTATCTTCGAACAGCCCATGACTCTCGGTCTGATCCATCTTCGCTTCGACGAGCTGGAACAAGCGCGTACGCAGGAATTTGCATTGCGTTGGTTGGCGGAAGGAGGCGAGCATCACCGAGAAATCGTCCGTCAGCAGTACACCTTCAGCCCGCCGGGCATGACCAAGGAGATCGAGGATTACCGCGTCGAGCTTAGCGGAGTCACCGAACTCGAGTTGAGAATTGTTCCGGACATCAGCGGCGGTAACGCGTTGGCCACTTTAACGCAGATGAGCCTGGCGTGATGCGCGCTTCACCTGTACAAGTTGTTCTACCGATTCAGCCGTGAGTAGCATTAATGGTTCCCGCGAAAGTCGCGACTAAGGGATCTGAAAAACCTGTCAATCGAGTATCCGTGATGAGGTGTTATGAGTGAGCAAGAGAATTGGAAAATCCTCCAAATCATTCCGGCCCAACCGGGTTGGAAAGCTGTTCACTGTGAGGAGTCGGCGAATGGTGAAATGAGAATAACCAATCGTTCGATTATCTGCTGGGCGCTGGTAGAACCTGATTGATAAGTCCATCGTTGGTGGAACAGAGGTTCGCGGCGTCGAACAGGGAGCCAAAGATCTTGCGATCGTAGAGAGTCTAATCAAGGCACAGGACAGCATGAATCGGAATCAATATTTTCTGGGCTACGACGATCCGGCGGCGCACAAAGAATCCGAGTATTGGGTCCAACTGGGCAATCATAGGATCCGGAAGGAAAAGCAGTAAGGCTGGAAAGATCGTAAAGCCGAGTCACTGGGAATAACGCTCATCAATGACCGACAACCTCGTCGCCTGAGCGAAAAGTGGCTTAACCAGCGCGCGAAGGTCAGTTTGGCGGGTCGCTCAATTTCTTAGCGGGCTCCAACACACTATCGATGCGCGCTTCCGCCTCGCTGCGACTCTCGTCCATCACTGCCGAGATCTCGCCTATTAGAAGTTGTCTTGCGCGGTATAGAGTATCTCGATCCTGCAATGATAGAGTCTTGGTAATCTTCAACTGAGTCAACGACTCGATCATATCCGCCAGATCAAATGTGGAACCCGAGTTGAAAAGTTTGGAATGGTCCAACTCACGTTGGCGCCAGTTTTTGGTTGTTGGAGCTTCTTTCGGTAGTCCCGCGCCAGGCTTCAGCCGGCGCAGCAATTTGGGGATTTCGGAACGGTTGAGCAGCGAGCGAACGTGTAGATCACCGAAATTACCGACCGGCACGAATAGCTCCGCGCCACTACCGTCCAAAAGAGTCAATTGGTAGAAGCTCGCGGACATGCCACAGACCACCTTTTGAACAATCGCCCCTACAAGACAGGGGCCACGGCCCGGGTAATAGACCTTTTCGCCAACCGTTAATTTCATTCGAACCTTCTTTCCTGGGTGCGGGTGAAGTGCCACGACGCTAAAACCTAGCCACTTAACGGGATTTTCCTGCCTATCCAAGTGACATCGGAAGCTTGGGTTAATCATTACCTCGTCTTGATCTCGGCACCTGGCAACAGCGGAAATGGCTTTTTCGTCAATGATCGGCTCAGTTTATCACCTCGATGGGAAACATGATATGGCCGGCCGACTAAACGTGTCAGCTGTTGACACCCAAACGGCATAGCGCCCGCCGATATCCTGCCTTGAAAGAACCTTGCGGATTTAGTCTCTTTGACCGGTGGAAAAAAGACATTCCAGGCCATCCAACCGCGTATTGTGTAGCTATTTCGTTGCAATGAGTCCATGATAGCTACCAACGTCACTGGCCTTTCATTCCAATGGGGGAACCCGTTGCCGGCAAAAAAACCTACAGAGCGCAGAGCATCGGCGCGAAACGATAAACCATCAGCGCTGCCACGGTTCGATAATTCAAGGAAATCTAGCGTTTTTGTCGGCCTGGATACGGCAACGATATCAACACCGCCATCGACGGAGGGCTTGGCGGCTCAGCTCCCGACTGGGAGCGTCGTTTGTGACGAATGCCGCCATGAGTATTGCCAAAGATGTGAAGATTCGTCCGCGGCGAAGGAATGTTCGGATTTTTGGATTTGCTGTTGCTGTCGAGACTTAAATCAACGTGTGCGCAAACCTTTTGAGAAGGGAATCTCTAATGGATGCTGAAAAGATTAAACTGGGTTTATGGAGCGGACTCGGCGGCGCGGTCGTCGCTATGTATGTAGGGTTCAACTTTGGGGGCTGGATGACCAATGGCACTGCGGAGGCGATGGCGAAGGAAACTGCGGCAACCGCGGTCGCTGATCGCCTGGGCACAATCTGCTTAGCGCAGCTCAATAGGGACGCGACCAGGAATCAAAAGCTTCTTGAAGTGAAAGGCAAAGACGCTTGGGAAACCGGCCGATTTATCGAAAAGCAGAGTTGGGCGGTTATGCCGGGTGACGAAAAGGTCGAAACTGGCGTCGCTGAATCCTGCGCCAAGCAACTTGCAAACAAGCGTTGATCGATTCGGACGGGTAATTTCTCGCTTTAACTCGGGCTCAAGCCTAGACGACAGTCTGCATAGGAGGGGACCACGATGGGCGATAAAAGTAAGAAGGACAAGGAAAAGACCCGCAAGCAGAAAATCGTGAAAGAATCGGAGACAGCCAAAAAGGCGCAGGAGAAACTTGCCGTCAGGTCGCCACTTCTGAAATAGATTAGCGCGTCCGGCGCGAAATTTTTGGACTGGCTAAAAATCTCTCACCCTACCTTCGTTGCCTAGTGACTATGAGCATTGGGTCGCGCGCTTGATCGGCGCGTGGAGCGCCCAAGCCTCTGGGCTGCTCGCGCATTGCGACTCCATCATTGAAACGCTGTGCGACGCTTGACTACAGTCTAGATAAAAATCGCCGCCGGCGTAATCACAAACGCTACAAAATAGCCAAGTCGCACATTGAATCCCTCGGCTTGAAGCCGAAGAGCCTTCAGGTTTTTACCGATCTGAAACCCCGTAGCCCGGTATCAGAGCGACGTAGTTTTTGGAGTGCGATCGATTCTATCTGGCGGATTCTTTCGCGCGTGATGCCGAATACTTTGCCGGTTTCTTCGAGCGTGTGTGTCGATTTATCCCGGATGCCGAAACGCATACAGATGATTTTTTCCTCGCGGTCGGTGAGAGTCGTCAAGATTTTGCGCATCTCGCGTTTGAAACTTGCCTCCATAAGGAGAGCTTCGGGATCGGCGGCGCGCTCGTCGGCAACCATGTCGGCCAAACAGCTGTCGGCATCATCGCCGATGGGAGTCTCCAGAGAGATGGGTTCTCTGACTAAACTGAGGATCGTCTTAACTTTTTCTTGTGGTATGGCCATGTGGGCCGCGACTTCTTCGGCAGTGGGCTTGCGGCCGAGCTGGCGCGCAAGACTGTCGGTAGCACTCATCAATTTATTTGCCAGCTCGACCATGTGAACCGGGATGCGGATGGTGTGCGAAGACTCCGACAGTGAACGAGTAACCGTCTGACGAATCCACCAACTGGCATAGGTCGAAAAGCGAAAACCGAGACGATAATCGAATTTCTCGACGGCTCGCATCAGACCGATATTGCCTTCCTGAATCAGATCGAGGTACGAAAGCCCATGCCCGCAGTATTTTTTTGCGATCGCGGCGACCAGCCGAAGGTTGGCCTGGATGAAATCGTTCTTAGCCGTGGTCACTTGCGCCTTTGTCGACGCAATCCTTTCGACGTTGAGCTCGAGCTGGGCGATCGACATGCCGACTACCTTCTCCAGCGCCAGGATTTCCTTTCGTTGACTGGATTGGCCCGCAAGTATTTCTTGCAGGGCTTTGGCGCGATCGCAGAATTCTTGTTGTCGCTGGATGATCGCGTCGACCTGCTGCCGGTTGAGATCAAGTGACTTGATAAGCCCGGCGATCTTTTTCCGCTGGCGCGCCAATTCAGTGGCAGCTTGGTTTCGGCGAATCGCTGGCAACGATTGGTCCAATCGCTCGGCGGACTTTTGGCAGCCGGCCGCCACTTTCAGCTTTTGCAGTTTCTTAACCCCTGCCAAAAAACGTGCCCGTAGAACGGCTTCGTCGTTATAATGTTCTCCCGATGTCTCGATCCGCAACTTAACCACGTCGCGCATTTTCAATTGCCCGGCGGCGACTGACTTGCCGAGATCGAGCGCAAATCGCAAGGCGAGCAGCGACGAGAAAGCTGCTTCAACGATCTGGTTTTCGCCGTCCTCGATTTGTTGGGCCAGATGGATTTCATCTTCCCGACTCAGCAGTCGGAACGGGCGGATGTCTCGGAGATAGCGAAGGACCGGTGTCGGGGCCGTCAGCAATGCGTCATCGGTTTCCGTTTCGAACGCGTAGTCTTCGTTGACATCGTCGGAGATCTCCGGTTCGGCAGCTTCGACATCGGCCTTCGCTGGCGTATCGGTTGTCGATGCGGGGTCATGAAATTGCGCCGAGATGGCAATCTCGGTGTCAATTTTCGTTTCGTCCGGAAATTGTGATAGTTCTTCCGGACCGTCCGCACTATTTTCAATCATGTTTTTTATTCCTTGCACCGTCAGCACAGACAAATGTGGTGGCGCAGAGCGCACAGTCATATAAATAAATGGATTAGCCGCAACTGCCAGAAGGAAGGATCGGCGATCCTTAAACGACGATCGCTTCGGGATTATGGATGGCGGACCTACGTTGATTTCGCAGGGCGTGTAACGCTTATACTAGGTGGATTGGCCTGGTTTGTCAAAGAGTTTTCTCGGAAATGCGTCGCGACTGGGCATAAATTCGCCGGCAAATGGTGATTGGCATGTAGTACTTCTTTTACAAGCCGAGAATGGAACATGGCAGATGATGACGGCGCAGGGCCCGATCAAGACATTTCCCTTGCGCGGCATCAAAGACCCGCCGCCGTATCTCCACGACGATCGGCTACTCACATTGGAAGACACGGTTGAGTTTTCAACTTGTCTTGCAGCTACAGCTTACCTCTCAGGAAAAAAAAGACCTGGTTGCGTTTATGCGCGTGTCTGTAATGAAGCAGAAAAGAAGCGGCCCTAACGTTATTTAAGAAACCTGCGCTGCTTTCTAGTCCATCACCAATGCGGTGGAGAATTGCGGATGGGTTTCGATAAGTTTTTCGAAATTCGGTCGCTCTCCGATCGCCAGATGCGCGGGAAACTTGGCGCCGCTCCGCCGCCAACGCCGCAGCCAGCTCTGATCCAAGAGACGCGGTGCCAGTGGATGGTTGGCCGAACCCCGCGCGGTGGTGAAGGCGATGGTTGTCTCCGATTTGGGGCCGGTGCCGGCACCCGGTGTGACAAAAAAGCCTGCCAGCAAGAGCGCAACGCGCACGGCGGTGGCAGCGGAGTAGGTGTAAAGCTCGGCGGAGTTTCCCAAACAGCATTGGTAAATGCGCGAGAATGTCTCGGCAGTCCAAAGCACCGCATCGGTTTTGTACGAGAAAGGATCGTAGAAAATAATGTCGGGAGCGGGCGCCGATGCGATCAGGTCGCGAAAATCGCCTTTAAGAAGATCCCAGCGGAGCCGGGAAGAACTGTGTTGCCATTGACCGGTGTTGAGAATCTTGAATGGCGCACCGTGCCGCAGGTGAGGAAAGATGCCGGGACTGTTGGCCGCAAGCGTCAACGCATCGAGATCCCATTCGAAGCTGACGAGCCGCAGGGGACGAAGGTCGGTTTCACCCTTCGCCGCGCAACACCGTTCAAAACAGCCTATCGTCGCCATGGCGTTGAACGCGGCGCCGAGCCCAACGTCCCAAACTACCAATTCTTCGTCGCTGCCGCGCTTCGAAAGGCGATCAGCGAGCGACGATTGCTCGATGTAGAGCTGGTTTGCTTCGTCGCTGGGCGCACTTACCGAGTGCATCACTTCACCTGAACTGATTTGCCGAATGCTGAAAAAACCTAGCCTCGACTTGTGAATTTCATAGTCACCCAGACGGGGCAACGGCGAGCGCCTGGACGTTCGCGGCGGACGAGCGGGGTTGGCTTCGTCGATGCGCGCCAATTCGAGGCGCTTTTCGTTATAGTAAGAAAGAAACTTATCGCGCAAAATATGCTCGCGTATTTCGCGCATTAAGCGATGATAAAAAGTCAAATTGTGCACCCCCAACAGATGCCAGCCCAAGTACTCATCCGATTTGATCAGATGGTGAATATAGGCCCGCGAGTATTGCCGGCAGGTCGGGCATGCGCAGAGCTCATCCACCGCTTCTTCGGCCAATTTATAAACTGAGCGGCGCAATTTAAGTTTGCCGTGAGACGTAAAAGCCACCCCGCGTTGGGCTAGTTGCGACGGAATAATGCAATCGAACATATCGACGCCGAGGTGGACGCATTCGAGGATATCGCTGGGCGTGCCCACGCCCATGAGATAACGCGGCAAAGCGAGCGGCAGCTGATCGGCTACCGATCCGGTTATCCTGTAGCGCTCAGAGTGACTCTCACCAACCGCGAGGCCGCCAATGGCCAGGCCGTCGAACGGCAGCTTGCGCAAAAACTCCGCGCTCTTTTTTCTAAGATCGTCATGGCAAGCACCCTGGACAATGCCGAACAACGCCAGCGGCGAGTCGCCTCTGGCGAGCAGTGAGCGCTCGGCCCAGCGATGAGTGAGCTCCATGGCGGCCTCTGCTTGAGCGTATGCGGCAGTGGACGGGATGCATTGATCGAGCGCCATCATGATGTCGCCGCCGATGGCTTTCTGCATGTCGATGCTCGACTCCGGCGACAACAGATATGATTTGCCGTCGACGTAGCTTTGGAAGCGGGCGCCGGCTTCGTTCATTTCCCGAGCGTGTGGCAGCGAGAAAATTTGAAAACCACCGGAGTCGGTAAGCACCGGGCCGTCCCAATTCATGAAACGATGAATGCCGCCAAATTTCTGAAAGACCTGCGGTCCGGGACGGAGCAGCAGGTGGTAGGTGTTTGCCAATAAGATGCGTGCTCCGGCGGCCTTCAAACTCTCGACCGTTTGGGCTTTGACCGTGGCCTGCGTTCCGACCGGCATGAAAATTGGAGTCTCAACCGCGCCGTGCAGAGTCTGAAAAGTTGCCGCCCGCGCCTTTGAGCTGCTAGCTTCTCGCACGATGGCGAAATTTAGACGACTGGAGACAGTGCTCGCTTTGATCGGAGTAATTGTCGGAGAGTTGGTGTTAGACATCGACAAACAAGTTTATCATTCGCTGTTGCGCAGAAGAAACGCAAAAAGATGTATCGCACTGCTCGGTGCGCGAGTCCTGAGTGCCCGGCTAGGCGCGAACAATTTCGCGCTACCGGCCAGCTGAATTATTGCCGTGTGCGCACGGGTATTCTAGTAAATAATCGAACCTCTCTCTAACTGATCTTTCCGGCGCTCGTATTCTCGCCTGCTGATGCGTTCGCGGCGATAGTCATCTTCGAGTTTGTCCATTTGTCGTTTCGAGTTAATTTCATAACCTGCGCCCGTCGCCAGCGCACCGGTTGCAGCTCCCGCAGCAAATTCACATCCCGCGAGACCTAAGCTTCCCAAAAGTATGAATGCACTAAGAGTTTTCATAACCTGATCCTCCTGGTCCGGGAATAAGGCAAGGGGCGTACCAGTGGCAAAACTTCGGCCGAATAGTGAGTTAGGAAACTGTCACGAATTCCCGACAGTGTAATTAGGTATCGTCCGGGTAAAAATTACCTGCCGGTAGCCGGTGAATTGCCCGGCGGGCGTATAGCGTGGTCATTTTGAAGCGGCTCGGCGCGGAATAAAACGATTGGCCTTCGATGCCGACGCTCTTGTCGGCTCCGTCGGGAGCCGTGCGCGAGCGGTGACGAATTGTGTTCATTTGTTCAGCGCGTCGAGAAATCCGCTTTTTTCCAACTGTTCGACGATCGATAAATCGACGAACTGTTCCGGTTTCGGCAGCGGCTTCTTGCCGGGGTATTGGTTCTCGATCATAAATTGAATCGCTTTCAGCGATGGGCGCGGGGTTTTCTGCAGGGTCGGCGCGTAGTCTTGCCAGGTTCCTTCCAAGGTTTCCTCGTCATTTATTTTGCCATATTTGCCCAGGACCTTTTTGCTGAATTCTTTATCCGTTCGGTAACGCTGCATGCCGCGGGCCAAATCGGCGGCATGCGGAGCGTCGTGAATAGTCTGCAGGTGCAGCGCTAGCGGGTTTGTACATTGTCTCAGTAATCGCACAGACCCTCGTTTCACCAGCTCGGGCATCAAGCTTGAGTCGGCGAGGTCTTTGGTGTTAATCGGGCGGCTCGCGGGATCGAGCGTTGCGTTCATTTGAATGGCGAGATCTATCCCTTCCGGTTTCAAATACGGCCGAGCCGGAATCACGTCTTTGATATACAATCGATAGAGATATTCGATTCCGGCGGCGTCAAGCTTGCGACCTGTCTTCGCGACAAACGCTAAGGCTGCGGCTTTGTCTTTGCGCGCGATGCCAATACCCTCACAGATCCCAGCCATAAATCGTTTAGCGTCGTCCCTACGGTGTTTGAGGAATTCATCGGCGACGGCGTAATCGGCGCCGCCGCCCGCATAGATTTGCAATTGCTGGTGATCGGTAAGTTTGTTGAATTGGCGGATCTGGCCATTCTTTTCCAAATCATAGAGAGTCTCCGCCGTCACCATCATGCCGGCGATTTCTCCCGACAGCAGGCTCTTCACCCTTGTCGAGTTGCGACTCTCGTCGAGATGTACCAACGTGACATCTTGTTCCGGATCGATGCCTAGTTTTTTTAGCGCTAACCGCGTTAGTTGATCCGGCGTGCTGCCCTGCCTTTTTCGCCGCTGCCGACTTTCTTGCCTTTGAGATCGCCGGCGTTTTTGATCGTCTGGTCGCAGCGAGAAACGCTGAATAGTTATAGCCGGTGTTGCCCACCAGCCGCATCGGCGCACCGCCGGAAGCATTGTTTTGCGCAATATGATTTGCGCTGACGACCGCGATATCCGCTTCGCCTTTCTTTAGAGCGGCGAGCAAATTGTCATTGGAGCCCGGGCTGATCCATGCGACTTTCAGGCCGTTGTGCTCGAAGATGCCGCGTTCACGCGCTAAGTACATCGGCAGCTTGCTGATATTCCAAGGCGGATGGTAGATCACTCGCACGGGCGCGTTTTGGGCGAAAAGTCCGGATGGTATGAAAAGTAGAAGAACGATTAATAAGCCGGTGATCCGCATAGCACCGTCCTTCAGTTTTTAAATGAGACGATCAAATACGAAGGAACCGACTTCGACGCGGAATCGCCCTGCCCCACCACCATGACCGGATAACTCCCGGCGTCTCGGGTCATTTGCGGCGGTACTATCGCTTCGAGCTCGGTGGCGCTGACGAATCGCGTGGCAACTTCCCTCCCATTGATCATCACCCTGTGGAAACGATCAAAACCTCGTCGGGCGGTCACTTTGATCGTCGCGGCTCCTGAGCCTTGGGTAACCGCACGCGGCGAGATCTCGATCTCCTGGGGCGTTGCGCGCCAAGCTCGAATCGCGGGTATCGGGTTGCGGTAATTCGCATGGAAATCGTGATCGACGACTTTGCCGCCGAACACGACCGGTTTTGACGTTCTGTGTCGCCCAGATGTCTTTTAAGGGGTCGCCGTCGACCACAATAATATCGGCAATTTTGCCGGGCTCGACGGTGCCGAAGTCTTTGTCTTTGCGGAAGGCCCGGGCAACGTTGATGGTTGCCGACTGAAGCGCCTGCATGGGTGTCAGCCCGGCTTCGACGAACATGACCATCTCCTGATGAACGCCCAGGCCGGGCAAACCATTGTTCGGATCAGAGCCGGCGCGGATGAAGCCCGCCGGCTTGCACGAAACGCCGAATCAGATCTTCGATTTTCTTGTAGCCTTCGCGCGCGTTGTTTAGCCGTTCGGGGGCGAATTTCGCGTAGCGCTCGTATTGTCCCAGCGCTTGTTCGCGCAGCACCCCGGGCAAGTAGTGGGCTTCTTTCTTGTCGAGAATCGATAGCTCGCGTTCTTTGAAGCGCGCCACGCTGGGCGAGAGCGGCCGATACCAGGTGGCGATGGTGGGACTCCAGCTGACATTTTTCTCGACCATGGCTTTGACGATTTTGTCAAAATTTTCCGGCTCGTAATAATATGACAAATCCGCCGTGTTGATTTTCCTCGTCATGCGCTGCTGGTGAATTTCCCATCTCTTTTTTACGTCGCCGATGGACGTCATTCCCGGGCCCCAATGATGTTCGACGCCGGCAAAGCCCGCTTCGGCGGCGAGGAATACGTCCAGGCAATGGCAGGTGACGGGCAGACCGAGCCGGTTCGCTTCTTCGGCGCCGGCTTTGATCGCTTCCGGAGAGACGTACTCGTTGAACTTGATGATTTCGATGCCCTTCAGCTTTTTTTTGCGCACGGCAGCGACCGAGTCCTCGGGGGTTTTTATCAAGTAGCCGCGCTCGCCACGCAGCGCCCAAGCGGGCGGCGGTCCAACCAAGCGCGCGCCGGTCGACCATATGCGCGGCCCGTGAATCTTGCCGAGATTGGTTCCATCCCGTTGTGCGAGAGTCCATTCATCATCGTTCTGCGTGATATCCGGACAGGTTGTGATTCCCAGATGCAAATAGAGCTCGCCGACGAAATCGAGCAGATGACAATGGCCGTCGATCAGACCGGGAACGATCGTCTTACCTTTAACATCGATGATCCGCGCGCCGCGGGGCACCGCGACTTCGCCGCGTTTGCCGACGGCTTTGATCCGCTCGCCTTCAATGACGATCACAGCGTTTTCAAGCGGCGGTCGTCCGGTGGCGTCGATGAGCGTGCCGCCTAGGATGACCAGCGGCACGGTTTTCTGGGCGTGAGCGAGAGTCGGCAAGGCAATTGCGACGAAGAAAGCGCAAGCTACGAGGAGAAATTTTCTGCGCTGGGTTCGTCATGATTGTTCTCCGGTGATGAATTGTGTTCATTTGTTCAGCGCGTCGAGAAATCCGCTTTTTTCCAACTGTTCGACGATCGATAAATCGACGAACTGTTCCGGTTTCGGCAGCGGCTTCTTGCCGGGGTATTGGTTCTCGATCATAAATTGAATCGCTTTCAGCGATGGGCGCGGGGTTTTCTGCAGGGTCGGCGCGTAGTCTTGCCAGGTTCCTTCCAAGGTTTCCTCGTCATTTATTTTGCCGTATTTGCCCAGGACCTTTTTGCTGAATTCTTTATCGGTCCGGTAACGCTGCATGCCGCGGGCGAAGCCGCGCAAGAACCGCACTGCGGTATCTCGATTTTGCGCTATAAACGCCCTGGTCGTGATCACCGTGCCGTTGATATCTTCGACTCCGATCTCAGCAAAATTCATCAGCTCGCGCATGCCAAGCTTCGCCGCTTTTGGGTAAAGGGGATAGCTCAAGGCGGCCACCTGAACGGCGCCGCTTAGCAATGCCGCAAATGCCTCGGGTTGCGCGCCAAAACTGAGCAGCGCAATATCCTTGTTCGGTTCGAGGTTAAATTGTTTGAGCGCGATGCGTACGACTTGATCGGAGGTCGAGCCAAACGTTGTAATGCCGGCCCTCTTGCCCTTTAAATCGGCAGGCTGCTTGATCTCCGGGCGGGCCATCAGGCGAAACGGCGAGACCGTGCCGGTGGCGCCGATGATCACGACATCGCCGCCGGCAACGTTCGCCGACAGCGCGGCGACGGCGCCGGCCTGAATGATCGGCGCGCTGCCGCCGAGCATGGCCGCGACCATGCGCGTGCTGCCGCCGACGCGGACGAGTTCCACGTCCAAGCCCTCCTCCGAGAAGTAACCGGCCTCCTTGGCGATCCATGCGGTAGCCCAGCTGCCGGCGAAACTGGGATAGAGCACGCGAAAAGAATTTGCCGACGCAGAACTTGCATCGCGCGCCAGGCAGATCGACACAACGGTGTAAAAGGCCAAGCCAATCATTTTTGCTTTCATGCTCATTGCTATCCTTTCTCAAAAACCAATCACGGGCTCGCGACCGCGCGGAACAGGCGCATGAAATTTTCCCCAACGATCTTTCCAACAACGCTGTCGGAATAGCCTCGTTTGAGCAGGGCGGCCGGTATCAAGGCAAACTCTTTGTGGGTGGGTATGGCAGTGTTGTCCAAGCCAAAGAGATCAGTGCCGATTCCCACATGGTCGGCGCCGATTAATTTTTGCGCATAGTCGATGTCTTTGAGAAAGGTTTCGAATCGATCGCGCCGGCGCAGATTGGGCCAGATGCCGACGATCCCGCCTTTGGCTGCGATGGCATGCATTTCTTTATCACCCAAATGCCGCGACAGCGGACGCAGAGCGTAGGCGCCTGTGTGCGAGAAGATCACTGGAACGCGGCTTTCCGCAAGCACTCCCGCAAGAGTATCCGGAGAACTGTGGGCCGTGTCGATGACCATGCCGAGCTTATTCATCTCACGCACCACTTCGCGACCGAAAGCGGTGAGGCCGTTGTGCCGGGGCGGCGCGGTCTGTATGTCGCCAATCTCATTGATGCGGTAGTGCATCAACTGCAAGACGCGCACGCCGCGCTCGTAGAAAAATTTGACTCGGGTCAGATCTCCTTCCAAAGGATCGCTGCCTTCGCTGGCCGCGATTAGACACGGTACGCCTGCTTTCTTGGCTTCGACGATTTCCGCCGGGGAGCGCGCGAGGAAGAGCTTGCCTTCTTTCACGGCGCTGAGAATGTTGTCGAGCTGTTCGGTGCTTCTCCGCAGCAACTCACCGGGTCTTGCTTTGCGGCTCTCGTAGCGCCGGCCGGCGGCGTCGCGCTTGATCAGCGGATAGTCGCCGCGCACGGCGAACACGCCGGCGTCAAGCCCGCCGGTTTTCATGTTCGCCTGGAGATTGGGATCGACTTGCGGGAAATGGGGACCGCCGATGGAGTTGACATGACAGTGAAGATCCACAGTGATGGTTTCGCGCAGAAGTTCGGCGGCTTCGGCCAAGAGTGTGCGATCGCCGAGAAGAGTGGATAAAAACGGCTCGACCTGCCAAACAACCAGCGAGGTTGTGACAGCGCGAAAAAACTCGCGGCGGGAGAGCGCGCCCGCTGCAACGCTGCCGGCGCTTTGGCGTTTGCTCACGTGAATATCCGATTCGATTCCACCCATTACTGACTCGACACTCTGCTTATTGGCTTCTCGATTCTATGCAGTGTAAACAGGAGAAACTATCATCCTGCCTCATTACTTATGCAACGCGACCATACAACAGACGTGCCGTCGAAGAAACGTCTGCTCAACGAGCGCCTTGATGCGGGCGAACGCGCAGCTCCCTCCTTACGCGCGCAGCTCGGACCGGTGTTCTTTCTGGCGGTTATCTTTTTTCTCAATTTCGTTTCGCGAATAATCCTCTCGCCGCTCTTGCCGACCATCGAAAAGGAGTTGGCGATCAACCATAGCCAAGCCGGCTTTCTGTTTTTCTTGAGCTCCGGCGGCTATCTCGTGGGATTGCTTTCGTCGGGACTGCTGGCGGCGCGCGCGTCACACCGGTGGGCGATCGTCATCTCCGGCGCCGGCGTCGGCATGGCGATGTTGTCGATTGCCTTGGCGCAAAATCTATCGATGATCCGCTGCGGGCTTTTCGGGGTCGGTTTCTCGGCCGGCCTCTACATGCCCTCGGCGATCGCGACCATCACTTCGCTGGTGGACAAGCGCCACTGGGGCAAAGCGATCTCCGTGCATGAGCTCGCTCCGAATCTGGCATTTTTTCTCAGTCCGTTTATCGCCGAGTTTTTTCTCGCTTGGTCCGGCTGGCGCGCCGCGTTGGGCACCATCGGCGGCTTGTCGATTGTCGCGAGCCTGAGCTTTCTACAGCTTCGGGCGGGGTGGGGCGTTCCCCGGCGAGTCGCCGTTCTCGAACGCATTCGCTTCGCTGATGCGCACGCCGTCCTACTGGCTGATGGTCATTCTTTTCGGACTGGGCGTCAGCTCGACGGTCGGCGTCTATGCCATGCTGCCGCTCTATCTCGTTGTCGAGCGCGGCCTGGCTCCGAGCTGGGCCAATACGATTGTGGCCTTTTCCCGCGTGCATGGGCCGTTTCTCGGCTTACTGGGCGGCTGGGCTTCGGACAAGCTTGGCGCCAAGCAAACGATCGTGATCAGCTTGGGATTTACCGGCGTCGTCACCGCGATCTTGGGATATTTGCCGGATAGCTGGTTAAGCGTGGCAGTGCTGTTCCAACCGTTGCTCGCGGTGTGGTTTTTCCCGGCGGCTTTCGCGGCGATCGCGGCGATCACGCCGGCGCACGCGCGCAATCTCGCGGTCGCGTTCTCGGTGCCGTTCGGGTTCTTGATCGGCGGCGGCGCCATTCCGACGTTTATCGGCGCCATGGGCGATGCCGGCTCGTTTGCCACCGGATTCATTGTCACCGGCGCGCTGATCACCGGCGGCGGACTGCTGGCATTGTTATTGAGATTTCCCAAGCTCGCTGAATGAAGGCGGTTTGCCGGTTGTTTTCTCCGCGGCGGCTGTTCTATAAATCGAATTATGATGCTGTTAAGCGATTTCGCGGAAAAAATTCGCGCCAGTGACGCGATTGTGGTGTTTACCGGCGCGGGTATCAGCACCGAGTCCGGCATCCCGGATTTTCGCAGTCCCGGCGGTATTTGGACGCGCTATCGGCCGGTCACGTATCAGGAATACATGACCAGCGAATCAGCCCGCGTCGAAGCCTGGAAACGGCGCCTAGATGGTTGGGAACAGTACAAGAACGCCAAACCGAATATCGGTCATTATTTCGTTCACTCTTTGGATGCGAAGGGCAAATTGATCGGCTTGATCACGCAGAACGTCGACGGCTTGCATGCCGAAGCGGGATTGGCGCGATGAAAAGATCGCCGAGTTGCACGGCAGCAGCCGGAAGATCCTCTGCCTTAAATGCGAGCGCAGTTACGATCCCGACGAAGTTATGAAAAAGCTCGTGGGAGAGTTCGAGTCGCCCAAATGCGCGGCGTGCGGCGGCATTCTGAAATCGGCGACGGTATCTTTCGGCCAGGCGATGCCGGAAGCGCCGATGCGGTTGGCACAGGAGTGGACGGAAGAGGCCGAAGTTTTCATCGTCATGGGATCGTCGTTGCAGGTGCAGCCGGCTGCGTCATTTCCGGTCATCGCCAAACGCAATAGCGCGGTGCTGGCGATCATCAATCGCGAACCGGGCCCGCTCGACGAAATTGCCGATTTCGTCCATCACGGCGCCATCGGCGAGTTCTGCGCGCGGTTCGGCGAGATGATCGCGGACGGATAAACCGGAAAACGCTTCAAGACGTTCAAGATTCAAAACGTTCAAGCCGTTTTCGGAATTTCATTAGTAAGGAACGCATCGTAGGGGCGCGATTCATCGCGCCCTCTTGGTTTGCATGGAAGAAGGAGGCTGCATGATTGATTGGAAAATGATCGATGCGGACGGTCACATCCGCGAAGTTGAAAGCGATGTCTATGAGTATTTGCCCGACTATTATAAAGCGCGCCGCGAGGCGGTGCTTTATTTTCCGCTGTTGCCGCACCATGGCTGGCACCGCCAGGCGGGGCGCGACGGCATCGGCGCGGCGTTTTTAATTCCGACGCTCGAAGATTGGCGCCAGGCGCTCGATCAAGGCAACATCGAAGCCGCCGTCGTTTATCCCACGCGCTTCATGCATATCGGCCAGGTCGGCATGACGGATTTCGCCGTCGATCTGAGCAAGGCCTACAACGATTATCTTTACGATCGTTTTTTGCGGCAGGAACCGCGACTGAAGGGCATCGCGGTATTGCCGCTGCAAGATGTTCCCGCCGCGGTCGCCGAGCTGCGCCGCGTCGTCAAAGACTACGGCATGGTCGGCGCGGTGTTGCCGGCCGATGGATTGCCGCGGCCGTTGGGACATCCTGAGTTTCACCCGGTGTACGAAGAGGCGAATCGGTTGGGTTGCATGCTCGCGGTCCACTCGCAAAACTCGCTGCGCAACAACGATCTGTTCATGTGGCGCGGCGAAGCCGCCACGCTGGCTCACGTCTGGCCGCAAATGCGCCAGTTCACCAACTTCATGTTTTCGGGACTCTTGGGCAGACTGCCGGACTTGAAGATCGCCTTCCTCGAAGCCGGCTGCGGCTGGGTGCCCTACCTGATGAGCAAGATGGGCACGCGCATGGGCGAGGCCTTGCCGCCGGCGAAATTGATCGAGCGCGGCCAGATTTATTTTCAGTGCGGCGAAGAGATGACGACCGGACGCGATCTGGAACTGCTTGGCGATGAATGTCTGTTCTGGGCTTCGGATTTTCCCCATGAAGGCATCGTCAGCATGAGCAAAGCCGTCAAAGAGTTTCTTGACCGCGAGGATATTCCCGAAGGGTGCGAAACGCAAGATCAGTTACGATAATCCGAAAAGGCTGTATCGGATCTAAGAAAAATACCGTTCCAATCGTTTCAAAGGTTCCAGTGGTTCCAACTGTGCTGAGGGATTGAACGACTGGAACGATTGGAACAACTGAAACGACTGGAACTCTGCTTGGTTATCTGTTGACCTCCGCTTGCACCGGCTCGCGGATATCTTTGCGGGTTTCATAGCTGATGATCTGGATTTTTTCTGCCGGACCCGAGCGGTTGCCCATCATGATCATCGGCCCATCGCCGCTAGTTTTCCAGTTGGTAAAACGAGCCGCCGGTGATCAGCGCGGCCTGGCCGGGCTTCAGTGTCGACTTTGCCGCCGTCGGGAAAGCTGCATGGTGCATTCGCCGTCCATTACGTAGAAAGTCTGGTCGGCGTTGTGACAGTGCATCTCAGTCTTTATGCCCCGGCTTATAGTAATGCATCCAGGCATGAAAGCGCGGTGTGTTAAAAACGTTTTTGCGGCTTTTTTTCCTTGTGCGCCATATTCCACCAGATCGAGAACTTCGATACTCATGGAAGTCCCTCCTCGTTACTTCTTGTCGGATCGGATTATAAAACCGCGACGACTTCGATTTGAAACAACATGTCGCCGCGTAATTCGACTTTCAAGCGCATGGCGCGCCGGCCGGTCGTGCTCGTCGGGAAACATTTTTACCCACTCTTTGTTGACCGAATCGCGAAATTTTTCTTCTTTCATATAGACTTTCATGTGGGCGATGTTGTCCGGCGTGGCGCCGGTGCTCTCCAAAAACAATTTCAAGTTGCGAAACATCGCGGCGGCTTGCTCATCGGGATCCGGCGACATGATTCCGGTCTTGGCGTCTTTGCCGGAGATCGCCGACGAGAAAACCAGATTACCCATGACCGTGCCGTTGGGAATCGGCGCGCCGTGTTCCATGCCTTTGATATGAATGCTTTTTCGTTTTGCCATGTTCATTCTCCTTGGCTTTTTCAATAATTCGATTTTCTCATACCACGGGGATAGGACCAGCGTCTAGCCGGCGGCGGGAAGCCGCTTCGCGAGCTCTTGATCGATGTGCCACATGGGCACGCCGACATTAACGGAGAGAACGCAAACATTGATCGCTCAAGCCGTCCTGAATTTTTAGCTGGGCATGTCTTGGGAACAACCCGGCGTTGGTTTATTGCAGAAGGGCGTGATAAATCTATTTGAATTTAGTTGCACGTGGATTAAATCGTGACTGACGCTTTTGTGATACATGTGTCCCCGGTAATATATTTGCATTATTCTACAGGAGGAAAACTTTAGGCTTGGCGAGTTCCATACAGCGGTGAGTCCATCGATCACCTTGCCAGCATGCTAAAACTTTCAATCGAAGCTTCGCTCAAAAATAATTGGAGAGCATTGAGATTGAGCTTTTCCAATGTTCTATTAGCTGATTACATGTGACATTAATTCCCCCTGGTAATGTTGGCGGTCTGTCTCCTGGCCATTACTGTTGGTGACGAAGTCGGCCTATTGATTCGATCAGATCATCAATAATTGGATTTAGTTCCGGAGCAATCAAAAGCAATTGTCTCTGCCTCATCACGGTCATAAGGTCGACCATCCGACCCATAACAGCACGTATTACGACGCGTTCGGTGCCCGCAATTTGGGTACGGGTTATATGTGTTATTTTTTAACACCCGTGTTTCATGTGGCATTTTTCCCCCTTCGCATGTAATTGCAGAAATGTTTCGCGCTTTCATTCCAAACATATCCCATATAAAGTCTTAGCGTCCATCAATAGGGCGCTGTTTCTTAAATACTTTGGCCGGCACCTTGACACTTTGTATCCGCAGTTCGACTACTGAAATCATTTTCAGTATATCTCCTCTGAGCGGACGATATCCCCGTTAACGAGAAAGCGGTATGGCATGCCGTTTTGATTCAGACCACGGCGGATTCGGTCGGCATCAACTTGCCGACGTACAAGCGGCGCGAGAACATCCATGTCCGCAGCGTGTGATGGTTTGGGGCCGGCGACGAGATTGGCGGGTTTGTTTGGGTCTGCCAGATTCTAGGAATCGATACGACAAGATTGACAATGTATAAGATTGCGCAAGAGACACCAGAAATTTGAGAAGCGCTTGCATGAATGGAACTCGGGACGCGGTGGAAGAAAATCCCCGCCGCCCGCCCCGTTATGGAGCGAAGCACGGCGGTGCAGATCATGGCTTGATTATGCTGGCGTAGTGCCTGCTAGTTATAGCACGGACGTCATCCCTTGGATCCGCCTCGTTGCAATGATCCCATAAGGTGCTGCGATTGGATTTCTCAACAGGCTTTGCCTGGAAGTCGACAGCTTCTTGCCTCTACACCTAGGAATTTTCGCCGTTAGTTTCATGCCGTTTCAATAGCGTTGGCTGCGCCATATCCGTCACGCTTTGCGCCTCGAAATCTTGCTTCGCAAAAAGCCTTTTGCGACTAAGTGGCTACCGACCATGAAAACGACGCCGGCAATTATGAAGAGTAGAGTTTGCATGGTTTATTATGGAGCAAGACAAAGCCCCATGGATGCTTTGCAATTAGTCGTAAAGCAGCGGCTATCAGGCGGTTTCGGGTAGCCTCGGCATCCGCGGTGAGCGGGCAAGACTGGGAGGATTTTGGGCTTACAATCGGAGGTCGGTCATTGGTGATCGTGGAGATCGCCGTTCGCCCTCACTTTTCAGCTCTCTCAATCGCCCGCACTTATTTCTTGTTCCAGTAGTTAAATAGCGCGGCCCCAACCAAACCGAAGAACAAATAGACCAAACAATCCAATAGAGCAGACGTTTGACCGCGGATAAAGTCCGGACCAGACCAGTATTGCCATGCCGCATTGAGAGCCGCTAAAAATGCAATCAACGACCCTAGCAACAGCAAAGACGAACGCAGTTTGTTCATGTCAGGTGGAGACCCGTATGCCACGCACTCTCTTATCGAACGACTGAAGCGAATATCCCGGTGCGCTTCGCTGGCTTACCGCGGCACTGCTCAGCGCTGGGCTGGCTCCATAAATTAAACATGCACACAGGTGCGCATCTCGTCGCTTCACATTCTGGTCAATCCACTTGCGAGCCAGTTGCCTGCCATGGTTCTCCGCCACTGCACGCAACTTAATAGCAATAAGGCACAACGCAAATAGTCCAATTGTGAAAAGCGTATCGCAACCAAGCAAAAAACGTCGGATAATAAACGCAGCGCCGCTTTGAGCAGTACGAGCCCCGCGGCAATCGCGCAGATTAAAACCCACGCCCGAAAAATTTCTTTCGCCACGAATGCTGCCTCCGGTCCATGAATTAATCTAACCCGTTTGATCTCACGTCCGGCAGGTGCGCCGTGTCACTTAACATTCTCATCAATCCATTTCCGCGCCATCATCGCGCCGAACAATTCCGCCTCTCTCGCAGACTTGAAAGTTTCCTTTGTCGTCAACCAGTGTGGCTCGGTGATCTTCTCGCCCTGGATTTCGACGCGGGGTGTGAGCATTCTCTTGGCCGGTGACACGTAGACAGCGGTGCCTTCGATTTCGCATTTTTTGTAAAAGGACTTCATTGAGAATCTGTCCCTTTTCGCGATGATCTATCGCAACACGATATTTTGCACAAGTAGATATCTGACAATTGATCCTGGCAATATGCGAGCCGCCCGCCAGCACGCGAGATCCGGCGGTGCTCATGCGTTTAATGCGTCATCAGTCGTTAGCGACGACGACGAAATACCTTCGCACCGTCTCCGAGAGAATGGCCGATGCAGTCAAGAATTTGGGGGCAAGTTCCGGGGGCGGATTCGATTCAAAACAGGTGCAAATAACGGTGCAAAACGACCTTCCCGAAGTAGTCTCGGATGATTTGAATGATGGCTTAACCGATGGAAATACAAGCGGGATTTTTGAAAGCATCGGGTCTACTGAGAACGGAATGGATGTGCCACATGGCCAAGCAATCGTCTTGGTTGTAAGTAATCGCTGGGTCGATGGCGAAAAGATCGCGGTTCTCCAGATAGTCCCAGTAGCAAACCATCGATTGGTACGCGCCGATAGCTTTCTGGCGCCAATGGAAGCCGAGGGCGGGCGCGACCGCTTTGATGGAAAAGCTCGGTGCCGGCAGATACACAGCCGACTGGATGGCTGTCTTCAAATCGACGCAATGGGCGATAATCGCTTCCAATGAGTTTGCCAGTGCGGGCCAGCGCCGCGCCACCCGGCGCATCTCATAGATCTCGAAATCGGTCCAGTGATAAAGCGAAACGTCGCGCGGGTCGCCGACGAAGTCGATGAACTCCAGATAAATCCGTTCTTCGTCTGCGGCGCCGCGGGCGAGAAATTTGACGAATTGATCGCGCGTGCCGTCGTAGCAGCCGATTAGATAGGTATGCGGTGGCTCGCTTGGGTAAGTTGCGTCGGAGGTTTCAAAGTCGAAGTAGAGCAGGCGGCGGGCGCGGGGAATTTTGAGCTGCTGTCCCGGCTTCAAGATCGGTCCATTGAGCCGGTAGGCCTGGGCGACGTGATAGGCGATGGCGCCGTAATGCTCGCCGGCGATCTCCATGATTTCCTCCGCACGGAGTTGCCAAAGCTGATCGATGCGGACGACGCCCGCGGCGCGGAGCCTGTCGCGCTCGCGTTTAGGAATGCCGGCGAGGAGAACCAAGTCTTGCCCCGCCGACGCGTGTTGATTGGCGAAATGGCGCCAGGGTGACGCCGCGGCGGTGGGCGGGCGCTTGGTTTCCGGGACGACCGAACCATCGCGCAACGTGCGCCAAAGCTTGCGAGTGAATTCCAAGGCCACTTCTTTGCCGGCAAAGGGTACGGTTTCACTCGCGCCATTGACGACCACGGTGAAGTGACTGGGCAAATATCCCTGCAGCAAGGCGATGTTCTGGTTGTAAAAGCCGGCTTGCTGGACGTGATATTCACGCAAAGTTCGCGACCGTTTAAGCTCGACGACGCGGTAATGGTAGGGGCCGAGGTCGGAGGGCGCGGCGTCGTCGCGAACCAAGAGATCGCCTTTACCATAAGTTTCTTGTCTGAGATCCCATAGCTGCGGCTGATAAATCACCCGCGCGCCGTCAAGCATGGCGCGAAAAGTATTTTTTAGCGCGTCGAAGCCGAATCCGGGTTTGATCTCGACCGCATCGGGAAAATTGGCGCGCACCCAGCGCACTTCATGTTCGATGCCGTGCTCCATGCGGAGTTCGTCGTAGCGTGTCGTCTCATCGATCGCTTCGGCTTTCGGCGCGTGATACTCGCACCAGAGCCAAAACGGATCTTTGAGCAGGTAGTACGTCAGCGATGGGCGGAAAAGATTGTGACGGTTGAATTTTTCGCCGCCGGTGGCGCGCTGGACGAGTTGTTCGATGGTCAAACGTGGCATGATCGAGACACCGCCAGTCTACGTGAAACCGGCGCCGCCGACAATTACCGCTCGCAGCGTGGAAATAGCAACTAAGGCGGGCCGAAGAAGTCCGTTACAATGCGAAAAAATTCGTCCGGCGCTTCGATATGCAGCCAATGGCCGGCATCCGCGATCGTGCGGAGTTCGGCGCGCGGGAAATGTTCACGGATAAGCGTGAGATCGGCTGCCTCTATGTATTCGGAGCGGCCGGCGCGCAGGAAACAAACGGGCTTGTCGAACCTGTTGTCGCTCCTTATCGCTTTGGTCAATTCGTCGTAGTTGGCGATTATCGAATCGAGCGCAATGCGCCAATGGAAGCTGCCGTCGCCCGCCCGCTCAAGATTCTTGATCAAGAACTGCCTGAGCGCAGCATCACCGATGGCGGGCGCCAAGGCGGCCTCGGCATCGGCGAAACTTTTGAGCCGGCCCAGGTTCAATTGCCGGAGTGTGACGAGGAGCGGCCGATGCACCGGCGGGTACGACTTGGGCGCCATATCGGCGACGATTAGTTTGTCGACGCGTGCAGGAGATTCCAGCGCCAATTGCATGGCAATCTTGCCACCCAGCGAATGGCCGAGGACGAAGGCTGACTCGATGTTGTGCGCGTTAAAAAATTCGCTTAAGTCCTGCGCCATTACCGAATAGTTCATCATCTCGCTGTGCGGCGAGTGGCCGTGGTTGCGCAAATCGATCGAGTAGACCCGGTAACGCGTCGCCAGGCGCTTGCTCATGGAGCGCCAGTTATCGAGCGCACCGAGCAAACCGTGGACCAGGATCAGTGGAGGGCCGTCGCCGTGAACTTCAAAATTGAGACGCATGTGACGGGAACGCCGCGATTCAGCCAATAATCTAAGAGAAATGTAAGGCGTTCGTAAGCGGGGATGAAATATTTGGCTCAGGGAAAGCAGGCTGCGCGGGATCGCGCTACTTCAGCAGCGCATTCTTTATCGATGATCCTGCGAATGCGGCCAATAGGGAAAGGTCGGACTTGGGCGTTAATTTTTAACCGCACGGACGGCTTCTTTGCGAATGTATCCTGGCGGCCGGCCGTGTTTGGAATGAATCTCCAGCCAGCCATCGCGCGCGTTGACCACGTTGAGCCTGAGCCCCGGTTCGACGTCGCCGAGCAGTTGGGAAAATTCCGAGGGCGCGGAGTAGACGCGGCTGGTCCGCGTGACTTCATAGATTCCGTCGACCCGGGCATTCGCCTTGACCGCCGGCAGCGGTCTTTCCGCGGCGACGGGCTGCTTCTTGGTCAACGTCACTGCTTTGGCTATCGAGGCCGTTTGAAGCGGTGTTTCCTCTTTGACTATGCGCGAAACGTTGACTGCCGTGGATTTGTTCGGTTGCCGTTCGGCGGGCATTACCGAAGCGATAACGGGCTTCGGCGCGGGATTCTCAGATTTTTGCGAGGCGGAGTTCAACACGCCGTAGGCCAGTCCAGCCGCCATTGGGACGACGAGCACCAATGAAAAAACGCCCATTCGGCTTTTCTTTTTCGTGTCCGGTCCGTCAGACGCAGCAAGCGGTTCGACCGGCAAGCTTGCCGTTAGGGTCAGAGCCTCATCGTGGCCGGTTTCACTGCCTTTGACCGCGGTATTCATTGGCGAGTGCACGGTTGTCGCTGTATGGCCCGGCAGCATCGCGGCAGCCGGATCGGCTCCGCTGTAAACGATATTATTTTCGTTGGAAGCGCTGGCTCGAATGGCCATGAGTCCACCAAATACAGCGAGATCTTCCTCGAACTGGTTATGGTGTGCGGCAAGCTCGGCGTATTTAGCGAGTAAGGCATCGAAGGGCGCGCGCAGCGCCGACAATCGATGACGATTTTCGTCGCCTTCGGCACTGCGTTCTTGCCAACGGCGGATTTCTTGTTCGTAGCTGCGGTTCTCTGCATGCAACGCTTCGCGCTGCCGCTCGGAGTTCGCTAACGTTGCCCGCAACGCGTTCGTTTCTTCGACACCTTGCCGAGCGTTCTTGATCTCCTGTTCGAGCTCCGCGATTTTCGCTTCCAGTTGCCTTCGTTCATCAGCGCCGATCGCCGCCAAAGATTCCATATTAGCGAGGTTTTGCTGGGAACTTTCCAGTTCGCGGAGTTTTCGTTGATTCTCCTCCAGTTGGTCGTGCAATTCCCCCATCTCGTTGTGTAGTTGCCGTTCCCTTTCGATAGCATCCGCCTGTTGAGTCATGGCTTCCTCAACTCGTCCGTCGCTGCTCTCGTGCCGGGCTTTGAGATCGACGATTTCACTAATCAAGACTTCGTTGGCTTTGCGTAAGTGCTGAAGCTCCGCTTGCGAGTCTCGGTCGCGTTGGGCGGCGCCTTCCAATTCCATGATTGTTTTCCGGCCCAACTCGAGCTCGGCGGACAGATTCGAGACTTGATTGTGCAGTTCTTCATTGATCAACTGAATATCCGAGGTATCTGGCAAATCGTCAATCGCTACAGTCCCGGTCAGCGTCGCAGCGATGGATGCCGGTGAGCCCACGGTCGACATTGGTAGAGAGTCGTTCGAGTTCCAGCCGCTTGTTTTTGAGCTCGCGTTCGGACGCGACCAAAAATAGCCCCAGGAGTGCGATCGCCGCACCGGCAAAAATCAGCAGCCAAACAAAAATGTTTTCCATGAGATCTCCGCGGTTATTGGTGGTTTTGCTGGCCAACGACGCCAAATACATGCCAAGCGCCAATCACTGAATTCTGCCTACTTAACTACTTAATCTACAAGCATTTTCTTATGCAACGGTAGATCCGCCATGAGGCTGCCGGTTGCAGCGATCGGACAAAATGGTGAGGCGCGCCTAAAAATGTAAGGACTCCGAGAAATTTTCACGCGGAGAAAAATCTCGGAAGCACGGCTTGGGTGTGCCGGCGAGTGGAGATTGGTGCAGGGTTGGGTTAAAAAAGGTCTCTTTTGCTGCTTATTTCACCATGACGCAACCGGAACCAGCCGCGGCGGCCCCAGCCGAACTGTCACGTACGGAACAACAAGCCATTCTGACCGTGACCTGCCTCGCGGCATTTCTGTTTTTCAATAGTTTTGGCAGCATTGGCGTCGCGTTGCCGATGATCCAGAAACAATTCGGCAATAGTTTGTCAGCGGTCCAGTGGGTGTCGCTGATGGGCGTGGTGACGATTTCCAGTTTGTCGTTCTGCTTCGGCCGCGCCGGCAGCATCTTTGGCCAACGCCGGCTCTACAAAATCGGCGTAGCGCTTTATGCCGCAGGCGCCGGCCTCGGCGCGATCGCGCCTTTGTTCGCTCATTTGCTGCTCGCCCGCGCCGTTATGGCGATCGGTTTGGCTATGGCGCTGCCGATGTCGACAGCGATCTTAGCGAATAGTTTTCATTCCGACCGGCGTGGCCAAGCCCTGGGATGGTTCGCGTCGGCCATTGCCGTCGGCCGCATGACCGGGCCAACCATCGGCGGCTTTCTGATTCAGTTGGGCGGCTGGACGTGGATTTTCTGGATGAACTTTATCGTCGGTGTCGCCGTGACCGCGGCGGTGATGAAGATCTTCCGCGGTCCCGGCAAGCGCCAACGGGAGGCGTTTGACATCTGGGGCTCGCTGGCATTGCTGATCGGTTATCCCGCGCTGTTGGTCGGACTCACTTTCGGCGCAAATCTCGGATGGACATCGGCGCAGGTCCTTTGCCTTTTCATAACCGCCGTCATCGCGCTGGGCAGCTTTGTTTGGATCGAGCTGCATACCGCCAAGCCGCTCGTCGATGTCGCCATCTTTAAGAAAAAACAACTCGCAGCGGCGATGGCGACCGTCGTGCTCGCCAGTTTAATGTACAGTCCGATCGCCTTGTGCGCGCCAATTTACTTACAGAACGTTCTCGGATCCTCCGCCATCGCGACGGGAATGACGCTTGCCGCACTGCCGCTGTCCACCGCCTTGGCGTCTCCGTTGAGCGGCCGCATGGCCGATCGCTTTGACGCCGCGACTATCGCGAGTGGCGGCTTGGCAATCATTGTCGTCGGGATTTTCTGCTATGCCAACTTGGACGCGGGCTCGACCATCGCCGGCGTGGTCGCCGTGCTTGCATTGCTCGGCACGGGCATCGGATTTTTCACGCCGGCAAATCAGAAAGTCGCTTTCACCGCGGTATCGCAGGACGACTTCGGTGTGTTGGCGGCCATGCTCAGCTCCTTTGCCACCGCGGCCGGCGCAATCGGCACGACTTTCACTGTCGCCCTGATGGAAATTCACGTTGGCCAAAAACAGTGGACCGAACCGGCTGCGTTGGCCGGCGCGCAGCAATTTGCGTTTGCCTGGCTGGTGTCGATTGGGTTAGTAGCAGTCGTGATCGCAATCAAAAGCCGGGTAGCGCGCGATTGAGCAGCAAAATTCAATCGCCACCTGGGCGCGAGGTGGATCTTAGCGTCGCGACCACGCGGCTGATCGCCGGCGGTATTGCGGCCGTGAAGGACCGTCTAGTCGGCAAAGGCGATCGTTTCGGTTCGCTCAAAAAACCGTTCTGCGAATATTACGAAATGGTCTATTTCGATATGGCGGATTCGAGGGCGGCGCCGTGGCGCTCAACTGCGCGCTCCAGGGAATCCGCCCGGAGCGGTTGGTTTTTGAGTGACTATCCGCAGGATTTTACCGGTGTTAATACCTGATACGCGGCAAAGGCATGGCGGCGTTAAAAAATTACATCGATGCAGTTCGTGATTTGCCGCTTACGCAGAAGAGCAAAGATGAGATGCTTGGCGGCACGGCGGCGGCGCTGTTGAAGCTGTGAACGGTCCGCAAGCTCACCGGCGATGCGATGCCTGTTATTCCGAGGCGGGTTTGGTGGCACTGGCTTCGACGTAGCCCGGCTCGTTGCCGCGCTTCGATTCCACTCTCAGCCAACCGTTTTCTTCTTCGACCACGTTGAGTTTGGTTCCCTTGGAAATTTTTGCGACTACCGGATATTTTAGTCCCGGCCCGCTGCGCACATTGGTTTCACCGACCGCTTCGTACTTGCCCTCAACTTTTGGATTTAAAGTTTCCTTGACACTGCCGTCGGATGGTTTGACTGCTGCCAGTTCAACAAATCCCGGCGCATTGCCCTTTTTCGACACGATCAACGCCCAGTCGCCGTCGCGGCCGACGACGGTCACCTTGGCATTGGGAGGAATCTCAGCGATGGTGCGAAATTCGTTTCCTGGGCCGGTGCGGACTTTGGTCTTCTCAACGGTCACATAGGGAAAGGTGTTCTGGTTCAAATCGGGAAGATCTTTGGGACTGGCGACTTTTTCCTTGTCTTTACAGCCGATCGCGCCAAAGCTGACGGATAAGAGTGTCAATCCAATGGCCACAAATGTTTTAGATCGCATCATCGATGCCTCCCATCAGGATTCATAATAGGGGGATTGTAACACGCTTCCCAGCACAGTTGTTGGGTAGGTCGCTTTTTGTCAAAATGCTTGGGAGCGCAAAACTCCGCCGTTAATGAATTTCCTTCCACACCTTTGCCAGGCTTTCGCCATACACGCTCAGCTCCCATTCGCAAAAATAACCGAAGGGCGTAAGCCAGACTTGATAACCGGTGTCGCGCAGTCGCTCGGCGAGGCTTAGCATCAACGATTCGGCGAAAGCCGGCTCAGCCGTTTCACCGCCGAGATGCGTGAACGAATGCAGGACGATGTTCTTGAGCCCGCGTTTGTTAGCGAGCCACTTGATATGTTTTAGACTTTGACGCAGCACCGAAGGCTGCCGATCGCCTGCGGCGTCGGCGCTTTCGGCATGAAGATAAACCACGATGGTCTCAGTGACCTCCTGATCGATCTCTTGATCCGGGACTTCGGCCAGTGTTTTCGAATGGGTCTTCCAGCGGAAACGCTTGGCCTGAAAGCAGAGTAACTTCATCAAAAAATGCTTCAGTAACAATCGAGAAAATTTTTGAGCAGCTTTTTGCCTTCTTCGGCCAGGATGGATTCAGGGTGAAATTGCACACCTTCGACGGGGAATTTTTTATGCCGCACCGCCATAATCACTCCGTCCGCCGTGCGCGCGGAGACCGTCAATTCCGCCGGTAGATCTTTTGGAGCGATCACCAGCGAATGATAACGCATGGCGGCGAAGGGATTCTTTAGGTCGCGGAAAATGGTTTGTGAGTCGTGGCTTACGTCCGAGAGTTTGCCGTGCATGATCGACGGCGCGCGCGCGATCGTGCCGCCGTAAGCGGCGCCAATGGCCTGGTGACCGAGACAAACACCGAGGATGGGAAGGCGTTCACCGAAGCGCAGCACGACGTCGCATGAGATACCGGCTTCTTTCGGGGTGCACGGCCCGGGGGAGATGACGATTTTCTCCGGCCGCATCGCGTCGATCTCTGCGAGCGTGATCTTGTTATTGAGATAAACCCTAACTTCCGCGCCGAGTTCGCCGAGATAGTGGTACAGATTGTAAGTAAACGAGTCGTAATTATCGATGAGCAGAATCATCGCTTCCTCCAAGTCTCGGCGAGCTCGACCGCTTTGAGCATCGCCCGCGCCTTGTTGAGCGTTTCCTCATACTCGAGTTTGGGATCGGAGTCGGCGACGATGCCGGCGCCGGCGGTGATGAAGACCTTTTTGCCTTTCATCACGATGGTACGAATGACGATGCAGGTGTCCAGATTGCCGTTGTAACCGAAATAGCCGATGGCGCCGGCGTAAAGTCCGCGCTTCTGCGGTTCCAGCTCGCTGATGATTTGCATAGCGCGGATCTTCGGCGCGCCGGAAACCGTGCCGGCGGGGAAGGCCGAGACGAACAAATCGAAAGGGGTCTTGCCGGCCGCCAAGGTGCCGCGCACATTGGAAACGATGTGGATCACGTGCGAGTAGCGTTCGATCGACATGAGCTCGTTGACTTCGACGCTGCCGATGGCCGCGACGCGACCGACATCGTTGCGCCCCAAATCGACCAGCATGACGTGTTCGGCGCGTTCCTTCGGGTCCGCGAGCAGATCCGCTTCGAGCTCGCGCTCTTCTTCCGGCGTGGCGCCGCGCCGGCGCGTGCCGGCGATCGGACGGAGCTCGATGGTTTTGCCGGTCAGCCGTACCATGGTTTCCGGCGAAGAGCCGATGACGCGCAGATCCTCGAGTTCGAGGTAAAACATGTAAGGCGATGGATTGATAAACCGCAGCGCGCGGTAAATTTCAAACGGATCGGTCGCGGTCTCCGTTTCAAGTCGTTGGCAGAGCACAACCTGAATAATATCGCCGGCTTTGATATAATCCTTGGCCTTGCTGACCGCTTTCTGAAAACCTTCTTGGCTTAGATTCGAGCGAAATTTTCGTGTGCCTTTGGCTTGGCTCACATCGCGCGGCTCGATACCACGCGGTTTTTTTTGCAAGCTGGAAATCACCTGGCGGATCCGTTTGACCGCGGCGTCGTAGGCCCGGCGCAGATTCTTGCCGCCTTCGATCGACACGTTGTCGATAATTTTGATCGTGTGCTTCAGGTTATCGAACGCGACCAGGGTCTGCGCGAAGAGAAAAAAAATCTCGGGCATCCCCAAGGGATCGCGTTTGTCGTTGGCGACTTGGTGAAACTGTTCGACCGCATCGTAAGAAACGTAGCCGAGAGCGCCGCCGAAAAACGGCGGCACCCCGGCGACAGGTACCGGCCGGCAGTCTTTGAGAAGGTCCTCCAAGACTTTCAACGGCGTCTCGTGGATTAATTTCCTCGACTTCCCGCGTTCGATAATCTCTATTTCATGGCCGCGCGCCTTAAAAATGCGCTGTGGCCGAGTTCCAAGAAACGAGTAGCGAGCCCAGCGCTCGCTGCCTTCGACGCTTTCGAGCAGGAACGAATAACGGTCGCGCTCGAGCCGTTTAAAAAAGGACAGCGGTGTTTCCAAATCCATTAAGAGTTCTTGGTACACCGGCACGAGGTTGCCTTGCTTGGCGAGGCGGCTAAATTCTTTGAAAGTCGGTTGGATCATGTTCTACCAAAATAAAAAGGGCCATAGGTTTTGCACCTATGGCCCTTTCCGTATTGTTTTTTGATCGGATCGCGGGGATCAGCCACGGTGCAGACGCTGCATTGCGCACCAGCGCCACCAACCCGAGGCAAATTTTGCGCTTTCCCGCTGCCGAATCATGTCGCCCATATTGCCGTATTGAGGTGGGCCGGTCAAGTCGCATGCGGAGGCTTGTGCTTTATTCTGCCAATCGTCGAACAAATTTCAAAATACGACGCCGGTTGATTTTGCCGCGATGAGAAGATTCCCATGAATCACAGCAGAACCGAAAAAGAAACGATTTTTTGCTGGCTTAGAGGTTATTTGACATGGTAGTTCGCGTAGGTTAATTTAAAACGCATTTTTGGAGCGGTCTAAATCATGTCTATGAAAGTGCTCCATTTGTGCACGCCGCATCGGGAGGAAAAGAAATATGGTTCGCCGTGAGAAATCTAATTATGTCATTCAATCCGTTTCCCATGCGCTGGACGTCATGGAACAGTTCAACGGCAAGATCGACGAAATCGGCGTCACCGAGCTTAGCAAACGGCTGAAGCTGCATAAGAACAACGTTTTCCGCTTGCTTGCGACGCTCGAAGCGCGCGGTTATATCGAGCAAAATAAAGTAACCGAAAACTATCGATTGGGTTTGAAATGTCTGCAATTGGGCCAGACTTTCATTCACCAAATGGGTTTGCTGTTGCAATCCAGAGCGATTCTGACGGAGCTGGCGAAAGCGACCAAGGAAAGCGTTTATGTCGCGATTCGTAAAGGGACGGCGATCATTCCATTGGATTTTGTCGAACCGACTCGCGCCGTCCGGGTGGTTTCCTTCCTGGGCACTGCTTTACCGCCGCATTGCACGGCCGCGGGCAAAGTTCATCTGGTGTTCGAGTCCGAAGGTGGCATTGCGCAGTCGTTGCCGGAGCACCTGGAGCGCTATACCGAGAAGACTCTGGTCGATCGCGCCGCGCTCCAGCAACAACTGAGCGAGATCGGTAATATCGGGTACGCGGTCGAAAAGGGGGAATTTACCGAAGATGTCAATGCGGTCGCGGTGCCGATTCGCGATTACACCAGGACACTCGTCGGTACCCTTGCGGTGGTCGGGCCGGCCCATCGACTGACGGAGGATGCGATGGTCAAGGAGACGGCTCCCAGCCTGCTGCGCGCCGGCGGTGAGCTTTCCAAGCGGCTCGGATTTTCAGCCTAGTTCGCCGATAAGCAGATCTTACAGTTCAATATTCCTGCTCGATATTCGTCCAGCGAATCGACACGAACAAAATTCTTTCAACTCTTGCTCTCGCCGGGATCTTCTTCGGACACGATCAACCTGCACGGAGATTTTGACAAACTCGCCACGGCAACGTTAAGTAGGCAGAGAAACGGAGTATTCTAAGACAGCCATGTTGACCACGCTGGAAAAAATTCTTTTTGTGCTGCTTGCGGGCGGCTCGCTCTATTACGGCGGCCGCAAATTCTACGATGTCTACCGGGCAGTCGCGCGCGGCAAAGCCGATGCGCGTTTCGATCGTTTGCCCGAACGGATAAGCCGTGCTCTGTGGATCGTCCTCACCCAGCAATCGGTTTTCAAGGCCCGGCCAATTGTCTCTTTCCTGCACGCACTGATTTTTTACGGCTTCGTTTTCTACTTTCTGGTCAACCTGGTGGATGTGCTCGAAGGCTTCTTTGGCTTACATGCGCGCGGCGGCGCGTGGAATTTGTTTAATCTGCTCGCCGATGTGCTGACGGCAAGCGTGCTGACGGGAATCATCGGCATGCTCATTCGACGTTTGTTTGTCCGTCCCAAAGATTTTTCGTTTCCCGTCAATGTTCCGGTACAGCCGGAAGTCCGCGCGGGCATTTTTCGCGATTCGACCTTGGTCGCCGGCTTTATCATCTTCCACGTGGGCTGCCGATTGCTATTCAAAGCCAGCCAAACCGCTTTGGAGGGCAGCGACGTGTTTCAACCGGTCAGCTCGGCGTTTGCCGCGCTGTTCGGCGGCGCCGGCCCGGGCACGGTGGAAGTCTTCAATCACTTTTTTTGGTGGGGCGCTTTGGGATCGATCTTGCTTTTCATCCCTTATTTCCCGCGCTCGAAACATATTCATATTTTCCTGGCGCCGATCAATCTGGCGTTGAAGAAAGACAAGCCAGGCGTACTCCAACCCATGGATTTCGAGAAGGAAGAAACCTTCGGCGCCGCCAAGCTGGAAGATTTCACCTGGCCGAGGCTGCTCGATTCCTACAGTTGCATCATGTGCAATCGCTGCCAGGACGTTTGTCCGGCGACCAACACAGGCAAAGCGCTCAGTCCGGCCGCGATCTTGATCAATGAGCGCTACGAATTGAATAAATTATTTCCGGCGTTCGCCGAGGGCCAAGAGAGCCCTCGGCCACTGCTCGAGTTTGCGCTCAATGAAGAAGCGGCGTGGGCGTGCACGACCTGCAATGCGTGCATTGAAATTTGCCCGGTAGGCAATGAGCAGATGCTGCACATCATCGACGTGCGTCGCGAGCGCGTGCTTACCGCCGCGGAATTTCCCAAGGGTTTGCAAACTGCGTTCAATCACATGGAGCGCGCCGGCAATCCCTGGGGCATGGCCGTTGACGAGCGCCTCGCCTGGACTAAGGGGTTGCCCTTCGAGGTCCCGACATTGGAACAAAAAGCCGGACCCCGCGGTGCTCTACTGGGTCGGTTGCGCGGTGGCTTTCGATCCGCGCGCGCAAAAAATCGCCCGCAGCATGGCAGAGGTGTTCAACGCGGCAGGCGTCGATTGGGCGGTGTTGGGAAAACAAGAAAAGTGTACCGGCGACACGGCGCGGCGCACCGGCAACGAATATCTATTCGCGCAGATGGCTGAGGAAAACATCGCGGCGCTGAACGAAATCAAGCCCAAAACCATCGTCACCACGTGCCCGCATTGTTTTCACACCATCGCCAACGAATACCCGCAATTCGGCGGCAATTACGTGGTCAAGCATCACAGTGAATTTATCGATGACCTGATTCGCAACGGCAAGATCAAGCTCAAGTCCGATGGCGCAGGTTCTGTCACCTATCATGATCCCTGCTACCTCGGCCGCCACAATGGTGTCATCGATCAGCCCCGCGCCGTAATTCAGTCAACGGGCGCGAAATTAACCGAGCCGAGCCGTAGCCGTAAAAACAGTTTCTGCTGCGGCGCGGGTGGCGGGCAGTTTTGGAAGGAAGAAGAAAAGGGCACGGAGCGGGTGAGCACGAACCGTTATCGCGAGTTGAAGCAAACCGGCGCGAAAACGGTGGCGACCGGCTGTCCGTTTTGCATGCGCATGATCACCGAAGAAACCGCGAAAGAAGAGCCCGAGACCGCTATGGAAGTTATGGACATCGCCGAGATCACGGCACGAAGCTTGATCAAGTAAGTATGCCTGACTCAGCGCGGTCTCGGCGGTTTGTTAATTGTTGCTGTGCTCGCGACGGTTACCGCCTGCCAAGCAGAGCCCAAAGTGACTGTGTCCACGCAAGGAAACCGCCAAGTGATTTTCCAAGTTGAAGTTGCGGATACGCCGGCAAAAAGAGCGATGGGTCTTCAGTATCGCCGCGAGCTGGCCGACGATCACGGCATGATTTTTCTCTTTGCCGGCGAGTCGCCGCAAACTTTCTGGATGAAAAACACGCCGATTCCTTTAGACATGATCTTTATCGACCGGCAGCGAAAGATCGTCGGCATTGTCGCCGAGACTGTGCCTTTTTCCCTCGACCCGAGGTCGGTCGGCATTCCCAGTCAGTACGTCTTGGAAATCAAGGGCGGGCTGGCCAAGCGGCTGGGCATTCAAGCCGGCGATGCAGTCCGCTTCGACGGCATCGCGACCGACAATGTGACCGAATAAAAAACGAGACCGAGAGCAAGCGCTCCCGGTCCCTCGGTTGGAATCTGTCTTTCGAGCTTAGATCTCGCTGAAGAAATAGGGCCGCACCGGCGCGAGCCTCTCTTCGTAAGAATCCGGATACATAAACCAGAGAGACGCGGCGATACTGCTCAAGAGCGAGTTGCCGTCCTGCGGCGTAAAACAAGTGCCGACGATTTCCTTGTCGCCGCGCATCGCCAGGCTTTGCGATACGATGACGGTCTGATTCAAAATTCTTCCGAACATGCCGTGATCGCGGCCGAAGGAAAACACCGAGGCGGAAGATTTCTTGTTGGTCAGCGCGACCCTGCAAGTTCGCTTTCAGCCGGCGCATCAGCTCATCCATGGTGATGCCGCGCCGCAGTTTAAGATTGAAGTGGATTGTGTGCATGTATTGCGTGTTCAGCTTGAGAGCCGAAGAATAAACATCGAGCTCGAGGCCGAGGGTCTTGAACAAGTAATGAGCGTCTCGACCCTGGTGCGTGCCGAATTGCGGATCGTCATGTTTGCCGGCTTCCGGCGCCGGAATAAAATCTCCTTCCTGGCTGAGATCGTTGGCGCGGCGCATGCAAACGAAACGGCTTTCCGCCAAGATTGTCTTCCTTTTCCGGTCCCAACGCGATGGTGTCGATCAGCACGGCCAAGTTATGCGTGTTGCAGCTCACCACTTGAATAAATTGGTCCTCGCCTTTGACCAGCGCTTTGTCATTGATGCCGCGGGCGTATTTTTTACCGAAGCCGTCCTCGCTGCCCTGGGCGATGAAGCCGCGGCCGTTGTTGGCGTATTTGTTATAGATCTTTTCTTTGTTCTCATTGCCTACCGGAGTGCAGTCGATAATCACGCTGGCGCGCTCGATCGCTTCTTCCGCTTCGAAAGCCGGTTCCATCCCCATTTCGACAAATTTTCGCCAACGCTCTTTGTCGACGGCAAGCTTCGCGCCCTGCTTGCACGAGACGATGACTTTGGAGCGGTCGGTGAGCAAGGGCGTGCGTTTATGGAAAGTGACTTCGTCGATGCCGAACTGTTCCTTGAAAGTTGAAAGGATGCCGACCAATGGCTCACCGATGGTGCCGGTGCCGACGATGTGAACGATTTTTTTTTGCGCCATACGCCTCTCGGTCCGGGTTTTAGATTACGGCAAATACTAGCCCAACCACGTATATCGATCAACCGGTTCGTGTTCAAGTTAGAGACTTTTTTGCGGGCGAGACTCCGTTCCGGTGTTAGGATCCGAGCCGAGTTACATGAGCGGCGCTTCCATGTTAAAAAATAGCTACGGGGAGAGGAAAATGGCTACAGCAAACCTGCCGGCGACTTTTTTCGAGCGATAATTTTGGCATTAGAGCGGGGGACCTGGATAAGGTTCTCGATGCGGCTTTGGGCAAAAAAGCGGACTACGCCGATGTTTACTTCGAGTATCGCAAAAACGAAGGGGTCAGTCTGGAAGAGGGGCTGGTCAAAAGCTGTTCGCAGTCGACCGCCAATGGCGTTGGTGTGCGGGTCCTGGCGGAGGCCAAAACCGGCTACGCTTATACCGACGACATCACGATCAAAAATCTCGAGGTGGCGGCGCGCACGGCGCAGTACATCGCGCAAAATCGGCCGTCCCAAGCGCCGGTGCCGGTCGGCCAGCCGCGCGCCGAAGCGCATGACCTCTACGCCGATTAAAACCCCGGTCAACGACATCGCCCTGGAAAAGAAGGTCGAACTGCTTTACGAGATCGACAAATTTGCCCGTGGGTTGGATGCACGCGTGAAAAATGTCTTTGTCTCCCTCGGCGCCGAGTACAAAGTCGTCTTGGTGGCTTCATCTCAAGGGTTGGTGGTCGGTGATATCCAGCCGCTGACAAGGCTCAACGTGACTTGTATCGCCGAGGAGAGTGGCAACCGGCAGGTCGGGCAGCTATGGTGGCGGCGGCCGGGTGGAGTTTGGGTTTTTTGTCGATAATCGAGACTACGAACGCTATGCCCGCGAAGCGGTGCGCCAAGCTATTCTAAATCTTAGCGCTGCCGACGCGCCCGCCGGGACCATGGATGTGGTGCTTGGTCCGGGTTGGCCGGGCATCCTGCTGCACGAAGCGATCGGCCACGGTCTGGAAGGCGATTTCAACCGCAAGAAAACTTCGGCATTTACCGATCGCCTCGGCCAGAAAGTTGGCGTCCGAATTGTGCACGGTCGTTGATGACGGCACGATGCCATCGCGCCGCGGCTCGATCAACGTCGACGATGAGGGCACACCGACGCATCGAACGGTGCTCATCGAGAAGGGCATTCTTACCGGCTATTTGCAGGACAAGCTCAATGCCGGACTGATGAAGATGCCGGTTACCGGCAATGGCCGGCGCGAGAGCTATGCGCATATCCCGATGCCGCGCATGACCAATACGTTCATGCTTGCCGGCGAATCGGCGCCCGAGGATATTATCAGCTCGGTTAAGAAAGGGCTTTACGCCGTGTCTTTCGGCGGCGGCCAGGTCGATATCACCAGCGGCAAGTTCGTGTTCTCCGCCAGCGAGGCCTATCTGATCGAAGACGGCAAAGTGACCGAACCGGTTAAAGGCGCGACGCTGATCGGCAATGGCCCCGACGTGCTGACCCGCGTTTCGATGGTCGGCTCGGATCTCAAGTTGGACGAAGGCGTCGGCACTTGCGGCAAGGACGGCCAATCGGTGCCGGTGGGCGTCGGCTTGCCGACGATCAAAATCGACGGGCTCACCGTCGGCGGAACGAGGGCGTAATAAATCGTTCAAGCCGTTCAAATAGTTCAAGACGTTCAAGTCGTTTCCGGACGTTCTCCGAAATGTTTTGAACGACTTGAACTACTGGAACGATTTGAACCATGAGGAAATGATGGAACGATTGGAATTGACCTCGGAATTGGGCCGCGAGATTTTAGCTCAGGCCAAAGCCAAAGGCGCTTCGGATGGCGACGTGGTGATGGTCGGAGAGCGATTCATTCTTCGTCACCGTGCGCATGGGCGAAGTCGAGAAGATCAGCCAGGCCGGTGAGAAACGATTGGGGCTGCGGCTTTTCTTCGGCAACAGTTCGGCGACCGCGTCGACTTCGGACATTTCAAAAAAGTCGATTGAAAAACTGGTCGACGACACCGCGCGCATGGCCCAAGTCACGGCGCAAGATCCGTATAGTGGATTGCCGGAAGCGGCCGCGCTCGCGCGCGATTTGCCCGAACTGGATTTGCTCGACGACAGTGCGCGAGCGGTTTCCGTCGACGAAAGAATTCACATCGCTCTGGCGACCGAGAAAAGCGCGATGGCTTTCGATCCGCGCATCACCAATTCGGAAGGCGCGGAGTTTTCCAACCAAATCGGCCGGGTGATCTACGCCAACAGCCAGGGATTTGCCGGCGAATATAGCGGCTCGACTTTCGGCCATTCGGTGGCGCCGGTGGCATCGCAAGACGGTGCCATGCAACGCGACTATTGGTACTCGTCCAATCGGAAATTCTCCCGTCTCGAATCGCCCAAAAGCGTCGGCGAGAGGGCGGCGCAACGGGTACTGCGAAGGCTCGGCGGACGCAAGGTCAAAACCTGCTCCGTGCCGATCGTTTTCGATCCGGAAATGGCCGCATCGTTGCTGCGTAATTTGGCTTCCGCTATGTCCGGATACTCGTTATACAAGGGCGCGTCGTTTCTGGCCGGTAAGCTCGACACGCAAATCGGCTCAGAGCTTTTGACCGTGATCGACGACGGCACGATCCCGGGCGCCCTAGGCTCGCGACCGTTCGACGGCGAAGGCTTGCCGATCCGCAAAAAAACTGTCGTCGAAAAAGGCCGGCTGCAAAGCTACTTGTTGGATACCTACAGCGGCAAAAAGCTCGGCATGGCATCCACCGGCAATGCCTCTCGCTCGGTCGGCGACGCCCCCGGGGTGGCGCCGGCGAATTTTTATCTAGCGCCGGGAAGCGATTCGCCCGAACAAATCATCAAATCCGTGAAAACGGGTTTGTACGTCACCGAAATGATCGGCTTCGGCGTGAATATGGTCACGGGCGACTACTCGCGTGGCGCCGCCGGTTTGTGGATCGAGAATGGTGAGTTGACTTATCCGGTCGAGGAAATCACCATCGCCGGCAATCTGAAAGAGATGTTCCAAAACATTGAAATGGTCGGCAACGATCTCGAGATGCGCGGACGGATTGCCTCGCCGACCGTGAAGATTTCCCAGATGACCGTAGCCGGCGACTAGCACGCTCGAGGATGGAAGATCGAGGATCGAGGACTTCGCGATCCTCCATCCTCCATCTTCGATCCTCGATTGAATCTACAGTACCTTAAATCCCGCCTGTAAGACTGCCCGTAAAAAATCGTCAATGTGCGATTGACTCGGATCGAATTCGAGCACGGCGACGCTGCGCTCGATGCTGAAGTCGATCTTGCCGACGCCGGGAACCGCCTGCAATGCTGCACGCACGCGCGGCAGATCTTCGGTCTTGAGATCGGCGATCGAAAGAATGGCGGTTTTTGTTCGCATGGTGTCTTGGTTGTTTTTGAATTTGACAAAAGTCTTTTCAATTCGCAATCGTGACTTTTATTTTTCTAAGTTTTGGCAGCGCCATTGCAGTGTAAAACTAGCCATTTGACACTGTTCTCCAAGCAGTCTCTTGCCTTAGCCGGCTTGGAAAACTTACGGTTGTGCACGGGGAGATAACTTTCGAGAACCGCGTTGTGCTTGTTCCATGGTTTTGGCCTTGGCCAGCCGCAACTCACTGACGAGCCTTCTTGAAAGGTGTTCCACAGTCTTTCTATTCTTCCCTTGTCCTGAGTGTAATGAGCTAGAATCAAAGTCACCCCGAGCTCTTCTAAGCCTCATCCCACCTCTGTATTTATTCTCTCTGTTTATCATTTGCTCATCGATCATCGCTTCCCTATCGGTCCATAATACCGAATGACAGTCGCTATAGATCGACTGCGGTAAGCCGTATTGCCGAAAGGTGTCAGAAACAGCGTGAAATAACCCCATAAACTCTCTTCTTATATAAAAAAAACTCCCATCACCTTATTTATAACATCATCTATAACCCCTATTAAACACAACCACAACCCCCAACCTTAAAACCAATCATACAAAAAACCATCTACCTAGATCAATCTAGGTCTAGCCATTTGACCGATAATTTTCTTGACGCGCGATGCTCACGTATGCGATTAGATACTTGGTGCGGCGAATCTGTTTGCACGGGTTCCGTCGCATAACATTCATACAAACGTATATATGATTCTCGATCAAAGGAGGGCTGGCACCATGGCCTATGACGTTGCGAAACTCTTAAGCATGTCCCAAGCCGACCTCGATGCGCTTTTCACTCAAAGCGCTCCCGGCGATATTCCCGACGGCGAAGCCGACGGAACCGCGATTGTCGCGCCGGGGACTATGTTCAGCCCCAATATCGCCAAGTTCGTGAGTCTATTCGCATGGCAAGGAAAGGTTTTCGATGCAAAAAAAGGCGTGCTGAAAAATCGCATCCTGCCGTTCGGTCTCAACGCGATCATCGCTAAAGTCTACAAAGGCACGAGTTGGCTCGACAACAAAGAATGCATTGTTCTGGATTACTCCGATACTTCGGTGATTGCGCAATGGATTCGCGATGAGATTCGCCAGATCGAGCCGGGACTGTATTTGGGCAAAGTTTACTGGGAAAAAAAGCGCCTGATCGATTTCGCTTTGAAGTTCTAAATGTCTTTGTAGCCGGTTTACGATGGCGACCGATGTGGCGTTCACACAGTTGCTGGTCTAACGCGGCGCAATATTCCGTTTGCCAACCATTCCCAAATCTCTTGGATATCGAGCCACAATTACCATTTCATTGCGCGAGCGATTGGCGGCGATGCGGCGTGTAGCTGAAAGACCCAGATCGCATTGCGTGCGGCCCGAGGACGATCGATGTCCATGGCGGAGGGGCAGGTAATGTCAAAGACTCAGCGCATACTGTTTTGGATCGGTCGACTCACGGTGATTGTGCTGGTCATCGCGCTGTTTGCCGGAGCTGCGCTGCTCATCCGTTTTCGCGCAGACAGGCCGGTTGCCTATAAGGACGACGTCGAACACTTCAAGTATGGCTCGCTCGGCAGCGAGCACGAGTTCGGCGTGCCCTATTGGATTTGGCGCGCTTTGCCGGAGCTTTTCGCGACAAACTTGCCCGGCCAAGGTCTGGAGTCCGTCGGCTTTGTTTTCGAAAAGGGCAAAGTCTTCCGGCCGGCATGTCGCAGCGCCGCTATCTCGGCTTCGATTTGGTGTGGTTGAATTGCGCCATCTGCCATGCCGGCACGGTGCGCGAAACGCCGCAGAGCGAGCCGAAGGTTTATGCCGCCATGCCGGCCAATACTTTCGACTTTCGCGCCTTCATGCGATTTCTCTTCGCGGCGGGCGAAGACAGGACGCTTTACCCCGACCGACATCATGCGCCAGATCAACGTCATTCGCCAGCGCGAAGGATTGGGCGATTTGCCGCTGCTCGATAAGTTGGTGTTTCGTTTCTACGGCATTTACTACATGCGCGAGCGGCTGCTGACGCTGCGCGATCGTTTGGACTTCATCAAAGCAGAACCGGAATGGGGACCGGGGCGGGTCGACACCTTCAATCCGTTGAAAGCTTATTTCAATTTCCCGCCGGATAAGCTTTCGAAAGAGGAGCTTATTGGCACGACCGATTTCCCGTCGATCTGGAACCAGGGCCAGCGCGAGACTCTGAAAATGAATTTGCATTGGGACGGTAACAATATTTCGCTCGAAGAGCGCAATCGCAGCGCAGCGATGGGCACCGGCATCACGCCGCCGACCGGCGACCGGCCGAGCTTGAAGCGGGTCGCCGATTGGCTGCGCACTCTCGCGGCGCCGCCCTATCCATTCACAATCGACAAAGCGCTCGCCGCGCAAGGCGCGCCGATCTACAAAAAATACTGCGCCGAATGCCATGGCGCCGACGGCAAGGATTTTCGCGGCGAAGTACGCCGGCAAGGTGGTGCCGATCGAAGATATCGGCACCGACCGCGCATCGCCTGGATTCTTATACGTATGACGTCGCGGTGAATCAAAATATGATTTTCGCCGGCTATGGCGAAGAACGCTTCAGCCATTTCCGCAAGACTTTCGGTTACGCCAATAGTCCGCTCGACGGGATCTGGCTGCGGGCGCCGTATCTGCACAACGGCTCGGTGCCGACGCTGCGCGACTTGCTTGAGCCCAGTGACAAGCGGCCGAAAACTTTTTATCGCGGCTACGATGTCTACGATCAGAAGAAAGTCGGTTTTGTCGGCGACGTCGCAGAAGAGAAAGGCCGGAAGTTTTTTCTTTTCGATACGGATGAAACTAAGAGCCCGGCAATTCGAATCAAAGGCCATGAAGGAAAACGCTATGGCACCGAACTTTCCGGCCGCGACAAAGACGCTCTGGTCGAGTATCTCAAGACTTTTTAGCCGGAGGGTCGACACATGGTCGGCCCCTACATTGCCGGCGTTGGCACTGAGTGATCGGCACGGAGGAACGATGGCTGACGCACCGAAAAAAAATCCTGGTGGAAAATCTGTTTGTTGCTTGTGCGTCATTTTGGCTGCTGCCGGCGGCGCTTTCGGCTGGTATAAATTCTTTCGCGAGGAGCCGCAACCTGATCTGGGTGACCGCGACGCCCGACATGCGCTTTAAATACGGCTCCATCGGCGCGGAGCACGACGCCGGCATACCGTATTGGATTTTCTTCGTGCTGCCGCGCATGTTTCCGGAAAAGCTGCCGGGACCGGGCGGTTACGCGTCCTTGGGAGTGGCGTGGGAGCAGGGTCAGGAGCTGCCGATCGGTTTCACTAAAAAAGCGATCGGCTTTCCGCGCGTGGCCAATAACTGCGCCTCCTGCCATACCGCCAGCTATCGTAAGAGCGCCGAACGAAAATCCGGTGTTCTGTGCCGACCGGGCCCAACCATACGCTCAATCTGCAGGCGTTTTTTCGCTTCGTCGTCGATTGCGCCAAGGATCCGCGCTTCAACGCCGATGAGATCATGAGCGAGATCGCGCTCGGTTTATGAATTGTCGCTTTATCGATCGACTGATTTATCGCTACCTGCTGATCCCGATCACCAAAGAAGCGTCTGCTCGAGCGCGAGAGCGCAATTTCAAGTGGGTCTATCACAAGGAATTCCCGTTGTGGGGCCGGGGCCGCGACGATGCCATGAACCTCACCAAATATTTTCTGCTCAACTGGCCGATGGACGACACGCATCGGTCCCGACCGACATGCCGTCGGTGTGGAATCTTAAAAAATATAAGCCCGAAAAAGGCATGCTGATGAATCTTGCCGGCGACAGCCATGATGCGCGTTCGGTGATCATCGATTCGGCGCTCGGGCTGCTTAGTGCCGCGCCGCACAATCGCGACGATTTCCTCGAGCAAATCGACTGGCTGGTGAGTTATCTCGAGCGAAAAGCAGGCGCCCAAGTATCCCTTTCCGATCAACGCAGCAGCAGGCGGACTCCGGCAAGGCGATTTTCGATGCTAACTGCGCCGCGTTGCCATGCGAGCGAACGCACCGGCACGCGCGATGCCGGTTGACGAGGTCGGCACGGATCGCGAGCGGCTAAAGACCTGGAGCAAGAAGGCGGCGATCGAGTCCAACAAGGTCGTGCGCGACTTTCGGCATCGAGCGGCGCGGTCTGGTCGAAAACGAGCCGAGCGGATACATCGCGGCTTTCCTCGACGGCATCTGGCTGCGCGCGCCTTATCTGCACAACGGTTCGGTGCCGACTCTGCGCGATTTGCTCAAGCCGGTCGCGGAGCGGCCGAAGGTATTCTATCGCGGTTATGACGTCTACGATCCGGATGAACGTCGGGTTCGTCACCCAAGGTCCGGAGGCGCAGCGAATCGGCACGAAATACGACGTGAGCGAACGCGCCAGCGGCAACCAGGGCCACGAATTTGGCATCGAACCTGTCGGCCGCGGAAAAAGACGCGTTGATCGAGTATCTGAAGACGCCTTTAAGTTCGATATCGCAACAGATCTATTGCCGAACAGCTGGCGGTTCTTGGAGGAGCCAGCATTGAGCTATGAGATACAACAATTGACATCCCTTGTCGAACCGCTATGCTGCTAGCGTACTTGTCGTTAAATTCGATGCGGCAAAAAGGTCGCCCGAGCCCGGCACCGTTAAAGACGAGGCGCTGACGGTCGGGCGCACTGCGGAAAGCTTTCCGGCCGCGGATGAAGATTACTTTAAAGACATGGACGGCGCGGTGGAACTCACGGCCAACGAAGTCAAGGGACGCAACAATTGGATCGTCTGGACCGGCGGCAACGATCGCTTCTGGGATCACCTCGCCAGCAAGAGCTTTGGCGCGGTGGATCTTCTTAAGATTCTGTCATCCCATCCGAGCATCAAACATTTGAGCCGCGACAACCGCTGGCAATATCTCGGCTTGGTCAACGAGCCGTGCTTTGAAAAAGCCAAGGGCCGCGAACAAAGATCGCTTCGGGCTTTGGCTGGATACGCGCAGCAAGGATTGCCCGCCGATCCGTTCGAAAACGAGCAGAAATATCCCGGCGTCAAGATCGGCGCGCGCGGCAAAAACATTCCCGGTCGGATCGTTTTACGGCTATGCGTCGGGAATCGTCGGCCTGCGGCTTTTCCCGAATCCGGACTTCGACGAAGCGGCGCAAAAGAAATGGGATGCGGAAAGATTTTATACCGACCCCAAATACTATAACGATAAGAATCTGGTTCGTCCCTACCGGGTCGGCATGTCTTGCGGCTTTTGCCATGTCGGACCGAGCCCGGTCAAACCGCCGGCAGATCCGGAAAATCCCCAGTGGGAAAACCTCAACTCCAATCCCGGGCACGCAATATTTCTGGGTGGATCGGATTTTTTTCTGGGAAAAAGACGATGCGAGCTTTGCCTTCCAACTGTTTCATACGTCGCTGCCGGGCACTTTGGACACCTCGTTTATTTCCACCGACTACATCAACAATCCGCGCACGATGAACGCCGTTTACAGCGTCGCGGCGCGCTTGGGACCGGCCGTGCGCTGGGGCAAGGAAAAACTCGCCGGCGGCGGACTCAAGAACAAGCAGTTCCAAGATTTCAAGCAAACCGCGTCTTTGGCGCAGTTCTATCAGGCGCCGGATACCGTCTGGACGCCCGCGCATACTCAAAGACGGCTCGGATTCCGTGGGCGTGCTCGGCGCGCTCAATCGCGTGTTCATCAACATCGGCCTGTTCAGCGAAGAGTGGCTGCTGCACTTCAATCCTCTGGTCGGCGGCAAAAAAATCACGCCGATTCAGAATCGAGGACGCCGAAAAAAATTCCAGTTACTGGAACGCCACCGTGGCGCAGACAGCCGACGTCGCACTGTTCTTCCTCAAGACGGCCAAGCCCGATCTGCTCAAGGATGCTCCCGGCGGCAGCGAATATCTGACCGCGGACAAAGCGCACGCTCGACCGCGGCAAGATTGCGTTCGCGCAATACTTGCGCGCGCTGCCATTCGAGCAAGATTCCCGAAGCGCCGGCCACTGTGGATGAATCCGAACTGGGATCAATATTGGGACTGGACCAAGACCGACGACTTCAAGCAAAAGATGACCGACATCGTCATGGCCGACGATTTTCTGACGGACAATTATCTCTCCACAGAACGGCGCATTCCCGTCACCTTGCTTCAGACCAACGCGTGCAGTCCGCTGGCAACCAACGCCCTCGGCGGCAATATCTGGGACAATTTCTCATCGCAGACCTATAAAGACTTGCCGTCGGTGGGAAAAATTACACGTCCACAATCCCATCGACGGCAGCCCCTTGGAGTACGAATTGCCGGCCAACGGGCGCGGCTATACGCGCGTGCCGTCGCTGATCAGCTTGTGGTCCACCGCGCCGTTCCTGCTGAATAACTCGGTCGGCAAGTTTCACTGGCAGGCCTCCGTCGAAGCGCGCATGGCTTCGTTCAACGATTCGATCGAAAAAATGCTCTGGCCGGAAAAGCGCGACAAGGATCCGATTCTCGGCGACAAAGTGCCGGGATTTATCTATCGCACGACGGCGACGAGCTATATCAAGGCTGCCCGCAGGTTATTTGCCGGCCGGACTGAGCCACCTTTTGAGCTGGGGCGATTGGCTGCACAATCTGTTTCCCTGGCTATTTAGCGAAGGCATGGTCCGGATCGGGCCGATTCCCAAGGGCACGCCGGTGAGTCTGCTTTCGAATATCGATTTGGAGATCAGACAAGCTCGATCTGGTCAAGGCTGTTGCTCAAGATGAAAGTGATTTGAAGCAAGTCGAGGGCAAGAGCGAGCAGAAGCGGCCGCGGTGTTTAAGAACCTGGTGCCCGATCTGTTCAAAGTCAGCAAGTGTCCGGACTACGTGGTCAACAAAGGCCACTACTTCGGCACGAGCTTGCTTAAGGAAGAGCCGCCGCTGAGCGACGACGATAAGCGCGCGCTGATCCATTTCCTGAAAACTTTTTAACGGCTGCGCCGTAGCTTAGACTCGAATGGCTGAAGCCGACCCTCGCGCCCCTGAATACGAGTATATCGTCGTCGGGTCCGGCGCGGGCGGCGGCACTGTGGCGGCGCGATTGGCCGAGGCCGGCCATTCCGTGTTGTGCTCGAAGCCGGCGGCGATCCGTTAAAACTGACCGGCGACCGCCTGCCCGAAGACTACCAAGTTCCCGCCTTTCACGCCTTTGCATCGGAAAATCCCGCCGATGAAATGGGATTTTTTCGTGCGCCATTACGACGACGAGGCGCGCCAGACTCAAAGACGACAAATACACCGCGGAACGTCAGCGGCGTGCTTTACCCGCGCGCGGGCACGCTGGGCGGATGCACGGCGCACAATGCGATGATTCTAGTCTATCCGCACAACGCGGACTGGGATCACATCGCCGACTTGACCGGCGATCCATCCTGGCGAGCGAGCAAACATGCGGCGCTATTTCGAGCGTCTGGAAGACTGCCGCCATCGGCCGATTTATCGCTGGTTAAGAAAACTCTTGGCGCTTAACCCGACGCGGTCATGGGTTCGCCGGTTGGCTGCCCGTCGAGCGGGCGCGGCCGCCGCGGGACGCGTTGCGCGATCGCGCGATGATGGATGTGATCGAGCGCTCGGCGTTCGGCGCCATCGCCGACTTGGAGCATCCGCTCAAACGGTTCTTTTGGTTTCTCCGCGCCAAAGGCGATCCCAACGACTGGCGCATCGTGCGGCGCAACGCCTTCGGCATTCGTTACGTCCCGCTCACGACCTCGGATCACGCGCGCAGCGGCAGCCGGGAACGGCTGCTCGACGTCGCGCGCCGCTATCCCGATAAATTACACATCGAGCTCGACGCGTTGGCGAGCCGAGTTCTGTTCGATGCAGAGAATCGCGCCATCGGCATGGAGTATCTTAAAGGCCGAAATCTCTATCGCGCCCATGCCGGACCGGCTGGCGATCCAGGCGAACGCCGAGAAGCGTTCGCGCTGCGCGAGAAGTCATCCTCTGCGGCGGCGCGTTTCAATACGCCGCAGTTGCTCAAGCTCTCGGGCATCGGGCCGCGCGCAAGAACTGGCGAAGCCACGGCATCGACGTGCGAGTCGATCTGCCGGGTGTCGGCACTAACCTCCAAGACCGCTACGAAGTGAGCGTGGTCTATCGCATGCGCGATGACTGGAGTTTCATGAACGAGCGCCGAATTCCGCAAAGGCGACGCTTTTTTCGCCAGTGGGAGAAATCGCGCGAAGGCGTCTACGCCACCAACGGCGGCATGTTTGCCGTGATCAAGAAGTCGCGCCAAGATCGCCGATTGCCGGATTTGTTCTGTCTGAGCTTGTTGGCCCGTTTCGAAGGCTATTTTCCCGGCTACTCAAAGCTCATTTCGGAGCATCAGGACTATCTCACCTGGATCGTTCTGAAAGCGCACACGGAGAACCACGCGGGAACGGTGACTTTGCAATCGACCGATCCGCGCGACCCGCCGCGCATCAGCTTTCGTTATTTCGACGAAGGCAGCGACCCGGCCGGCGAGGATCTTGCCGCGGTGGTCGACGGGGTAAAATTCGTGCGCGGCATCAGCTCGGAGTTGGTGCAAAGCGGCCACATCGCCGAGGAGCACTTGCCCGGCGATCGCTTTCAAAGCGACGAGGAGCTGCGTGATTTCGTTCGCAACAACGCCTGGGGACATCATGCGTCATGCACTTGCCCGATCGGAAAGAGAGAAGAGGGTGGCGTCTTAAGCAGCGATTTTCGCGTGCATGGAACCCAGGGACTCGCGCGTGGTCGATGCCTCGGTTTTTCCACGCATCCCGGGTTACTTTATCGTCAGCGCGGTTTATATGATCGGTGAAAAAGCGGCCGATGTCATACTTGCGGATCGCCGCGTTGAATCAAAACTTCGCACGCGTCACTTGGTCTTCCGAAAGGATACGTCGCTCTCCGCGCCCCGGCGCGGCTTCCATTGCAGCGAATAGTATTCGCCGCGATCGCGCGCCCACGGATCGAAGACGTTGATGACCGGATCGAGCTCGGCCTTGAGCTCCGGAATGGTCCGCAGCAGCACGCGCTTGAGCGGTGAAACTTCCATTTCATGTCCGTTCGGTTTGCCCCTCTCCATCATTTTGCCGTCGGGACCGTTGTCGTTGATCCACTGAACGCCCAAGTTGGTGTAAAACTCCGGACGAAAGCTCGAGGTGAGAAACCGGTCGCTGAACAACCGCCGCGACGCGTTGAGGATAAACACTTGAAACTGCGTCTCCGAGATCGCGAAGCCATGGGGCCTGACGAATTCCGCCAACCAACCGACCATGGCATCGACGTCTTCGATATTATCGACCATGCTGCCGTTCGCGCGGCCGAAACAATCGTTGATCGCGCTGCCATCGTCGTTTTTCTGCGCCGTCGTGATGATCTTGGCCGCGTCGCATTTGTGCTGACCGTAAATCTCGCGCAGCTCGGCGACAACTGTTTGTTGGACGACTCGTTGCGGCGAATTCGGCGCTAAGCGCGGATCGACAAAGTCGTCGAAGCTGTTCAGCTGCTTGAGGCCGTATTGGCGGCGATACTCGTTATAACGCGGAATGCCGCGCTCGCGGTCGCGGATGATGTCGAGCGCCAAAACATCGATTTTGCCGGTGGCGCTTTTTAGCCGCGGCATGGTCGAGGTTCTGAAGAAACAGCGGATGGTTGTGCAACGTCAGTGCGCCGACGCGTTGGCGGCCCATCGACAGCGCCCAATTAGCGAGTCCATATTGGCGCATCGCGTCGGTTGCTTTGCCGCGCACGGTATTGACGACCGGAATCTTGGATGCGGATCGCATTCGCATCTTGCTGCAGCTCGCGAAATTCAATGACATCGGGGACCATCGGGTGCAGCCGGTAGGCGTTGATGAACTCTTCCGGGAAATTGAACGGCGAACCAAAATGATTGACGCCAGCACTGATATCGGCTTTGTCGTTGCCGAGACCGAAGATCCCCGGGCCCGCGGCGAATGCCGCATACCAGTCGGATGATTTCTTGCCATCCGCGCTGGCGAATCGTTGCACGACTTGCTCCAACGCCGCGCCGGCGATCGGATGCTTTTGCAGCAGGCCGGACCAGTTGGCGTTCATCGCCAGATAGAGCGGCTCGTTGTAGAGCAACTGCGTCGTCCATTCGATCGTGTGGATCTTGGCGATCTCGGCGGAAATTACCAGCCGGGCGATCTCAAATAGCTCGTCCGGAGAGATCTCTCGATATTGGATCACCCTGTCGGGCTCTGCCGGATTGCGCAAGCCCGAGTCCGCGTTCGGTCTCGCCGCGGACCTGCGGCGAAATTCCTCGATGAACAAATTGTGCTCGCGCGCAAAGACGTTATGAAAAAAACTTAGACCAATGTTCCAATTGTCGGGAAACGCGACGGCCTCCTGGCCTGTCCATTGAGGATTCTGCGGATCCGACTTTTGCAGCAGCGGTAGATAGCCGAGTTGTCCCGGCGTGCTGACCGGATTTGCCTCGAGCAACAATTTCGCCGGATCTTGCGGGTCGCGTTTCACGCGGCGGCGAGAAATCTCGTCATAGCCGTAAATCTGCGATGCATCCCACCAGGCGGTTACTTTATTCAGCGTCGTTTTGGGCGCGCGCGACAAGCGGCGCTTGGCGCCGAGGACAAAACTCGGCGTCGGTCCGTCTGCGGCGACCAAGGCTTTATCGATGCGATCTTCCGGTCGGCAGCCCATCGCCGTGATTTCTCCCGGTTTGACGCTGCATCCCATTGGAATCAGTTCGGGCTGGTTGCTGCCTTCTTCCAGGTGGGAGAACCAATCGTGAGTCATGAACTGAATCCAAAAGGCGGCCAACACGTTGACGTGCGCGGCGGTTTGATAATCGCAGTTTGCGTCCGCTGAAGCTTCGCGAGATTGGCGGGCAGGACAGTTGGCGGGCGCGGTTTGCGCGCGCGTGAAGAGCTTTCGGCTGATTACCTGCGGATCGGGTTTCAACAGCCCGAGGCGATCGCCATGGCGGTTCCTCACGATCTCGTCTTCGCTCAGTTCCGGAAAAGTAGCTTCGAATTCCACGTTGCGGCCGAAGGGCTGATCGACCGAGCCCATGAGGGGATTGAGAATATCGTTGCAGATGCCGGTCAGCGTGCGAAAGCGTATCGAGCTCACCGGTGCACTTCTGCGCGCCGCCGGCGCCGACCGCGGCGTAAGCTGGATTGTCCTGCGGTAATCTGAATTGCGGCCAAATCTTGATGAGCTTGCTCTGCGTGGCTTTCCCGGCCGCGAAGGTAATTTTCATAGGTGCCGCTGTTGTCGAACAGATTGAATTTGAGCAACTCGATGCGCTGGTATTCGAGGTCGAGCAACGCGCCATTGATGCCGCGGCGGTTGGGGCTGAGAAAGCCGAGCTTGCTGAGCCATCCGTTGCGACGGCTCTCCGCACCGCCGGCCGACCAGTACACGCGGCCAGTCGAGCCACGGCGTTTTGTGCCAGGCGACCGCGGCTTCGCCGCCGCGGCAGCGCGCCGTGTCTTCAGTGACCTTGCCGAGAAAGCGACTTGAGCGCTCTGTCGAAACGTTACGAAATCCGCCAACCGCGTACGCGACGCAGCTACCAAAGCGCGAATGGCGGATGGTTGGATAAGCGCCGAGAACGACAGCGAGCGTGATCAGACCAAAGAGCGCTTTTCTCTTCATGGGCGGTTCGTGGGAAATTTAATGCAGCCGTTCGGCGTCAACTCAATCTCGGCAATGCAAGTCCGGCGTTGACGAATGAGTATGCGGGAAGGAACCGGGATTAGTCAATTTGACGGCGACAACGTGCGATTAATTGCCCTTTGCCGTCAAACTTTATATAGCTCAAGTTACCTTTCAGCGCTCAACCCCGTAACAGACGAATTTTTGCTTCAAACATGACTTCCATCCCTGCTGAATTTTACGCGTTGGTCAATGCCTTCCTGTTCGCGCTGCACAACATGTTCACCAAGAAGGCGCTGCGTTATTCCAACCCGGCTACCGGCGTGATCAGCAGTCTGCTTGATCAACATTGTTTTTCTCTGGGGCCTGTCGATTCTATTTGTCCCGTTATCGTCCGTGACCGTCGCGTCGATCTTGATCTTTGTCGCCGTGGGATTTTTTCAACCGGGTCTAACCCGGTTGCTCGCTTACAAAGGCATCGATGCGCTCGGCGTGGCGATCACCGATCCGATCCGCGCCACCACTCCATTGTTCAGCGCCATGATGGCGATTGTATTTCTCGGCGAACAAATCACTCTGCCGATCGTTGTTGCAACTTTGATGATCATCGCGGGTATCACCTTGCTGTCCTGGCGCAGCGGTTCGATGAAACTGGCCGGCTCGGCGGTTTATCTTTGGTATCCGATCGCGGCGTCGGCTCTCGCCGGCGCCACACAAGTGGTGCGCAAGTTTGGCATGGCCGCGGTGCCGCACCCGTTCCTCGCCGCCGCCGTGACCGCGACGTCATCGTTCGTCGTGTCGATCTTGACGCTTTGGTACGTCGAGAAAAGCCACGAAACCTGGAAGATGAACCGCCAGTGCTTCTGGTGGTTTCTCGCCGCGGGCGTAACCATCAGTATCGGCATGGTTTGCATCTACTACGCCCTCGATCTGGGCAAAGTCTCCGTGGTGATCCCCATCAGCCAGCACCGGACCGTTCTTCTCGTTGATCTTGGCGGCGATCTTCCTGCGCGACGTCGAACGGGTCACGCCGAGAATCGTCGTCAGCGCGGCGATGATTGTCGGCGGGGTGGTGTTGCTGAGCTTGTGGAAGTGAGCGATCTGCTCGCTTCTTTGATTTTGCTTCAGATCGACGGAGCCAAGTTGGTGCAAGCCTTCCCCGTTTCTTTCCAAAACGAAAGAAAGAAGATATGAGGGAGCGAGAAAACAGCACGAGGTCGAATAATGGCTAATTATTCCGTCGTAGGTCAATCGGTTTATCGAACGGATGCCAACCCGAAAATTACGGGACGGGCATTGCATGTCGGCAATATCGAGATGCCGGGCATGCTTCATGTCGCGGTGCTGCGGAGTCCGTATGCGCACGCGCGGATCACGCGGATAGAGAAATCCAAGGCGGAAGCACTTCCGGGTGTCGTGGTCGTTTTAACCGGCGCGGAGATCGCTAAGATGCCGGGTGTCGATCCGCACTTCGGACCGGCGTTCCGCGACCAGCCGATTCTCGCGGTGGAAAGAGTTTGCTATATCGGCGATCCGGTGGTGGCCGTCGCGGCGGTGGACAAGCGCGCGGCTGAGGACGCATTACAACTTGTCGAAGTGGATTACGAAGCGCTGCCAGCGGCTCACGATGTGCTTGAAGCGGCGAAGCCGCAGTCGCCGCTGGTGCACGAGCAGCATCGACCGGCCAAAGCTTTCGCCGATCTCGCTCATGTCAAAGCCGGACAGCAGTCCAATATCTGTTATCATTTCAAGCTGCGCACCGGCGACGTGGATCAAGCGTTCGCCGAAGCCGACAGAATATTCGAAGACACCTTCAGCTCGCCGCCGGCGCAGCATGTGCCGATGGAACCGCACGTGACGTTGGCTTACGTCGACGAGCACGAGCGCTTAAATATCTGGACGGCGAGCCAATCGCCGTCTTATGTCCGGACGGAAATTTCCGCGACTTTCGGTATTCCGATGAACCGCATTCGCGTGCGCGTGCCTTATCTCGGCGGCGGTTACGGCGCCAAGCTGTACGCCAAGCTAGAGCCGCTGGTGACGGTGCTGGCGCTGCTCACCAAGAAACCGGTTCGTTACGCGCTCACGCGCGAAGAAGAGTTTTTGACGATCACCAAGCACAAAGTGGTCACGAAAATCAAAACCGCGATCAAGGACGGCGCGATCACGCGCGCGCAAATGCGAAGTCTATTGGGACACCGGCGCCTACGCCGAAATCGGCCCGCGCATCGGCCACAAGTCGGGTTATACCTCGGCCGGGCCGTACCGCATTCCCAATGTTTGGATCGATTCCTACTGCGTGTATACCAACAAAGTTCCGGCGGGCGCGTTTCGCGGCTTCGGCGTGCCGCAAGTGATTTGGGCCTACGATTCGCAGACGGACATGATCGCGCGCGCGCTCGGCGCTGATCCGGTGGAATTTCGTCTGAAGCCGGCTCTGGACGAAGGCGAGCGCTTCGCCACGGGCACGCCGGTGCGGTCGTTCGGGGTCAAAGAGGCGATCCGCCGGGCTGCGCAAGCGATCGAGTGGTCGAAACCGAAGACCGTGCAAACCGGCGCCAAGCGTCGCGGTAAAGGCATCGCTGCCGGCGTGAAAGCGGTGCTCACGCCGTCGATCTCGGGAGCCATCGTGATCATGAATGCCGACGGTTCGGCGAACGTGCTCAGCAGCACGGTGGAGATGGGGCAGGGTTCGGAGACTACGATGGGGCAGATCGTTGCGGAAGAGTTGGGTATCGCGGCGGATCGTGTTCACATCGTCCAGCCGGATACCGACGTGACGCCGTACGACACGATCACCGCCGGAAGCCGGTCCACTTATCACATGGGAAACGCCGTGCGCATGGCGGCGGCCAAGGTCAAAGCGCAGTTGTGCGAAGTGGTCGCGTCGAAATTGGAGGTTGATCCCGACGACTTGGTCGCGGGGAAAGGCCGCATCTATGTGCGCGGCATGGAAGAACGCGGCATGACCGTCGGAGAGATATTTCTCGCCAAGTTCGGCAGTCTCGGCACGACGCTCGCGGCGGAAGCGGTTTGCCAGCCGGCCGCGGCGCATATGGATCCGGAAACCGGCCAGTCGGAGAAGTGCACCGAGTATTGGTTTCCCTCCGCCACTGCAGCGGAAGTCGAAGTGGACACCGAAACCGGCCAGGTGAAGGTGTTGCAGCTTATCAGCGTCGGCGACACCGGCACGGCGATCAACCCACGCCACTGCGAGCAACAACTGCAAGGCGCTGCGATCATGCATCTCGGTCTGACGATGTTCGAGGAAATGATTTTCGACGAAGGCCAACTGGTCAACGGCTCGCTGCTCGACTATCAGGTTGCTTCCTTCAAGGACATGCCGCAGTCGGTACAGCCGATCGTCGTCCAAGTGCCCCATGAAGACGGGCCCTTCGGCGCGAAAGGCGCGGGTGAGACCGGCGCGCTGACGGTTGCGCCGGCGATCGCTAACGCGATCGAAGACGCCGTCGGCGTGCGTATCCGCGATTTGCCGATCACGCCGGAGAGAGTGCTGCGGGCGTTGGTGGAGCGTGAAGAAAATGCCAGTGGAAAACTTTGAAGGGGATTGGCCGTCTTCTGTAAATTGAGAGTGTAGAGGATACCGTGCTTACGGCCTCTTCGTTGCGCCTTTTCGCATCTCGTCGATGTTGATGTTCGGCATGCCAGGCATCACGATATCGCCGGGTTTCTGTCCGGCTTTGCACGGACCTAGCCATTTTGCTTCGATCACCGACGAGGATTCCTTCATCCCCGCTATCGGCGGCTCATAGGTGCTCTTTATGTCGCCCTTATAGGCGGAGTCGAACCGGCCAGTGAAGACCGCGCGGGTCGTCGCCGTGCTGTTGTCCACTTTGCACACTGATTCGGCGATGATCTTGTCGCCTTCTTTGCGCATCTCATTTTTACTGCACTGGGGTTTTTGATTGTTCGCCGAGCTCTTTTTTCATCAGGTCGTCGGTCTTCTCGTCGATACACTGTTGCATCGCATGACTGCCTTTGGTTTGCCCGCTCGAAATTTTGATCTCCCACAGGCCGGACTTGCGCTTCGGCGGATCGAAGGACGCGGCGGCAGCAGCATTGGCAGCAAAAAGGACGACAAGCAGGGCGAAATATCTCATGGGGCTCCTTTTGAAGAATTTTCAATCGACGCCGGACGCGGGATTCAGATCGGCGCCGGTGAATCGAGCTCGAAGCCGAGATCGGCGATCATGCGGTGAGCATCGGAGGCATCTTGCCCCGGTGTGGTCAGGTAACCGTTCACAAACATCGAGTTCGCCGGATAAAGGCTGAGCGGTTGAAGCGAGCGGAGGTTGATTTCCCGGCCGCCGGCGACGCGGATCTCTTTGTTGGGATTGACGAAACGGAACAGGCAAAGAGTCTTTAGACAGCGTTGCGGTGTGAGTTCCCGCTTGTTTTCGAAAGGCGTGGTTGGAATCGAGTTGAGAAAATTTACCGGGATCGAGTCGATGTCCATCGCCCGGAGCGTCAGTGCCAAATCGATGATGTCGTCGTCGCTTTCGCCCATGCCGATGATGCCGCCCGAACAGGTGCCGATGCCGGCGTGTTTGACGTTTTCAATCGTCGCCACGCGGTCGTCGTAGGTGTGCGTGGTGACGATCTCCGGGTGGCGCGCGCGGCTGGTGTTCAAGTTGTGATTCACCCGGCCGACGCCGGCGGCCTTGAGCTTTTCGGTCTTGTCTTGGTTCATCAGGCCGAGCGAGCAGCAAACGTTCATGCCGGTTTCTTGTCGAATTGCGCGTACGGCTTCGGCAATTTCATCGATCTCTTTGTTGGTCGGACCGCGTCCGCTGTTGACGATGCAGTAGCGCACTGCGCCGGCGGCCTTCGCCGCTTTGGCGCCTTCGATAAGTTTCTCCTTGGACATGAACGGATAGCGGTCGATGGGCGCGTCGGACACGGACGATTGCGAGCAATAGTGGCAGTCTTCCGGGCAAAGGCCGCTTTTGGCATTTTGCAGGACATGAATCTGCACGCGCTTGCCGTAGTAATGATGACGCACTTTGAAGGCCGCGCTCAGTAGCTCCGGCAGTTGCTCTTCGGTTGCGTCCAAGACTGCGTGCAATTCCGCGCGCTCGGGAATGATCCCTTCCAGTGCTTTGTCCGCCAGTTGCTGAAAATCCATGCAGCCCTCCAAAAACTAGCAAGTTTCTAGCATGCAGAGTCAGGCCTTGCAAATAAAGCGCGGCGAGAGATGTATCGTCCCCATGTGAATAGGAAGGCTGCCAAAACGAAATGAAAGAAGATCGGTATCGTGCCGCCAAGCCAGCGCATCTCCGGCCGGTAAATCATGGTTAAAACATAGCGCAGCGTCATTGCTCCGGCGTAGATAACGCTGAAGGCGATGAGGAATCGCGCGTAAGACGGCCGTGGCTGAGAAAAAAATCCCACGGCGCGCCAAACGTCGGTTGAGATCTTGACCATGACGATCAGCATCACGATTTGAATGGTGAGCAGAATCGGGTAGGGGATGAGCCCCGAAGCCCAGTGTTCGGTGGCGGGAAGCCAGTCCACTTGAAGAAAGACCGAGAGCGCTTGGCCCAAGACGCGGAGAAAAAACAAGGCGGTCAACAGCGCCAGCATCGGACCGTGCATGGTCGACGTCAAGTTGATTCCACGACGAAGAGAATTTCCGAAGAATCTTCCGATGCTGAGCTCAAGAGTTGGGCTTTGAATTGCACGTCGCGCCCGCTGTGCTCGATCGTCGAGCTCGCCTTGCGCTCAAACCAGCCCGGTTTCATGACATTGAAAATTGGTGCGCCGAGCCGGTGCGAGTCGCGTTTTTGCGCATACTCGACATTGAGTCCACGCAGGCAGCTATCCAACTCCTCTAACATTCGAGACCATTGCTTTTGATCCGGCAGGACGCCGTCAAATTCAACCGAGAATGCGTAGAGCGACTTTTCCACGTCGGCACAGACACGAAAGTGTTGCACGGCGATACCCGCGGCGATCTGTGCCTGCGCCATGGCCTGGATAACTTGGTTCACGTGCAGCTTCTCGCCGGTGATGTTGGTGACATCGCGGCCTTTGCGGACAAATTCGACGAGCGGTGTTCGGTTGAAGAAACCGACAACGCGAATGACGTCATTGATATCGTAACGATAAAGCCCGCCGGAAGTCGTGAGAATGAGATAGTAGCTCGCTCCCTGCTCGAGCTCGGCGCAGTTGAGGATGGTCGGCGAGGGGCTGGTAATTTCCGATTCGGGAATAAATTCGTAAAAATTTTCATTGATCGCGAGAATGCCGGCCGAGCCTGAGTCGGAAATCGGCAGGGTCATCTGCGCCTCGCTCGCCATGTACCCGAGATCGCGCACCGGCGTCGCCTTGGCGAACCAGCGGGCGAATTCTTGCAGTCGCGTGCCGACGGTGCCGCCTTTCCAGCAACCGATGAGTTGCAGTCGCGGCCAATACTCCTTGGGCCGGATGGTTCCGTCGCTCTTGATGAGAGATTCCAGTCTCTTCGCGCGCGCAAGGTTCTTTACGAGTCGGCCCGCGAGCGTCGCGCGCAGTTCGGACGGCAAGTTGCAACGCGAGCTGAGGGTGCCATCGCGGATGTCTTTGATGATCTCGTCTTTAGTTCTACTGGCGCTTTCAACAAGCTTGAGAATCGTGCTCGGGTTAGGCGTGCCGAAAAACGTAATGTCCTGTTCCAAAGCCAAGCGCATGGTGAGGTAGTATTTGGCTTCGAAGTCTTTGACCCCAGCGATCTCGTAAGGTGTCGCGTAAGCATTCTTGATCCAACTCGGACTGCTCTGATAAATGAGCCCCGAGGCGGCGCCGAATGGGATGCCGCCCGCCGTTCGCCCTTCGATGGAAGGACTCACGACGCCGAGCAGCTTGCCGCTAAAAAGATCGGGATGGTCCAGGAGAGCGCGGTGGTACCAGAATCGGGTAAGCTGGCGATGGTTGCGCTGGGTTGTCTTCGTGACGGGAATCAGTTTCGGCTGGCCGGTGCTGCCGCTGGTCATCGTGAACATCAGGACGGGCTCCGCAGTCAAAACGTTCGCTTCGCCGTTTTGGGCACGCTCGACGTAAGCGCGCAGACGTTCGTAGTCGCCAATTTCCACCTGTTTGCGATAGTCGTTGAGGTTGCGGATGGCGTCGAAATGATGATCGCGGCCGAAGCATGTCGCGCGATTGCGTTGGATGATATCGAGCAACAATCGCTCTTGGGTTTTCCACGGATTTTTAGTGAGATCGTCCCATCGGCGCCATTGCCGGCCGGCTACGAAGGCCGCGGCTTTGAGTATGAGGCTCATGATCGTCTATCGGTGTACTTCGATCTTTTCGGTGGCGAAACGCTCTAAGGCTTCTTGTTTCACCGTCACGCTCAGGCCGCGGGTTTTCAGCAGCGGCGCGCGGCCACCGTAGCCGAAGGCGATATTTTCGAAGGTAACGTCTTCGGCGAGCAGCCAGGTGCCGAAAGAACCTTCGGCGAATGCCAGCGTTGGCAGATGCGCCGCAAAAGTACGTCCAGCGGCGGAGAGAATCCCGGTCTCGCCCACCTGTGCGCCGACCTGGATCTTGATGCCGGCCTCCTGGGCGAGCTTGGCGATGGCCAGGCTGCCGGCGATACCGCCGTTTTTTGACAAGCGAATATTGAAATAGTCGCAGGCGCCGAGCTCGATCAGCTGCCGGGCTTGTTCCAAGGTGACCAGCGACTCGTCGGCCATGACCGGCAACGCCGCTCTCGTCGCGCACCTGTTTCATACCGGTAGAGATCATCGGCGTCGCACCGGCTGCTCGATCGCCGCCAGTTTGAATTTTTCTAGGTGGCGGAAACTGTTCGACGGCCTCCTCCGGCACTCCACGCGGCGTTGGCGTCCGCGCGCAGCTCGACTCCCTCGCCGACGGCTTTGCGGACGGCTTCGAGACGGACCGCGTCGTCGGCAGTGCCGACTTTGACTTTGATCTGGTGGATCCCCAGACGCGTCATCCGTTTCGCGAGCGCCGCGGCGTCGGCGGGCGCGTCGGCAGAGATGACGCCGCTGTAGACGACTTCGAAGCGAACGGGAGGAAGTAGATCGGCGAGCGCGCAAGCGTCCGCGCGCAAGCTCCAATCGAGCAGCGCCAGCTCAACGGCGCAAAAGGCGGCGTTCCACGCGACTACGGATGTTTCGCCATCATCGCTTTTCGTCCAGTCAGGCATCACGGATTGAAGATACTCAAGGTCTCCCAACCCGGCGCGAAGGTTTCGCGCAAGATCTTCGGCGCCAAGTGCTCGCGAATGCGCGCGATCATCGTGTCCGTGGTCTCGCCGGTGACGTAGGATCGCGGCAAACTTTCACCGAAGCCGGTACGGCCGTCGCTGTCTTTGACTTTTACAATTACGGCATCACTTTCCTCTCGGCTGTGCAGCGCGTGGCTGAACGCCTGACGAAAGGGAATGCGCAGCTGATAAATCGTCACCGATTCAATTCGTCTGGATTTCTCGGGCGCGGCTTTGGCGCGGGTGCGTTGCCTTGAGCGCGGCGGAAAGTAGTGTCTGCCGAACATATTGTCGCCCAGGGTTATACGCGCGATGTGGCTGAAGAGGTCGTCGGAGATTTGATGGAAATCGAGGTAATCCTGGACGACCGTCAATCCCTCTTCGGCATGGCGGATATCGACTTCTGAATGCAGCTCGAACCAATGGAGCGCGGTCTTCGGAAAGGAATAATAATTCGTCAAAGCCTCGGCGATCCGACTCGAACAGCGGGAGAGCATGAACTCAAAGCTCATGGTTTCGAGCAGCACCGACAGGCAAAGTTCGCGCAAGGTCGCGACCGGCACGCGGGTAGCGCAAAACTGCGCCAGGCGCCGTTTAGCGTCGGCCACCAAGCCTTCGATTTCGGCTTCAGAAAAGGATAAACCGCGGGCCATTTCCAGGAGCAGCGCGGAATGAGGTTTTTCCTCGGTGGAATGACCCATTTCTTCCAAGAGATTTTCTTTAAGCAACTCGGCGGCGTTGGACGGCAGCGCGGCAAAACACAGTGCGACGATGTGTGACGAGAGGTAATGGGTGCGAAAGACGTTGCGCAGAAACTCTCGAGCGACCTCGCCACCGGCATCTCCGGACGCCAGCAGGCGAAATTCCAGCGACTCGGTGAACTCGTGAGTTGCCGCGTCAAAAGCCTCGGCGATGTTTTCAGCGGTAATCATCGATCCCTCCGGTGAAAGCTCAGGCAGGTTGCCAATCAGGAAAACCGGTTGACTAAACCGGTAGTTTACTTTGCTCCAGTGCCAGGGTCTTGATTTTTTTCAGATCGACCTTACCGGATCCAAGCAAAGGCAAGGAATCGATGGCATGTAGGTTTTCCCGTTTGGGTATCCAGAGCTTAGGCAGTGCGGACTGATTGAGCCGGTTCCAAAGTTCTTCTTTGGTCATGCCGTTTTGACTGTAGAAAGCAACCAGTTTTTCGCCGCGTTGCTCGTCGGGAACGGCGGTAACGACCGAAGCGCTATTGCCGAGAATTTCGTTGATCACCTCTTCGATCTTCATGTGCGGCACCATCTCGCCGCCGATCTTGCTGAAGCGGGTGAGTCGATCGGTGATGCGGATAAATCCGTCTTCGTCGACGGCGGCGATATCGCCGGTGACGTACCAGCCATTGCGGAATGCCTGCTTCGGTCGCCTCGGATTGGTTGAGATAGCCCATCATCGTGTTCGGCCCCTTGATGAGCAACAGCCCTTCTTCGCCGGCTGAGAGCGGCTGTTCCGTGCTCGGGTCGATGATCTTCGCGGCGACCCCGGGCATCGGATGACCGACGGTACCCGGTTTGTGGCCGATCTGTTTTTCCTTGCCGTCGATGACGTCCGGCGTATTCACCGAAACGACCGGCGACAGCTCGGTGCAACCGTAACCTTCGAGGATCGTGATGCCGTATTTTTCCTGGTAGGCCTTGACGACGGGCTCGCGCAGCTTTTCGGCGCCGGCGATCACATAGCGCAGCGAAGCGAATTCTTCTTTCGTGCAGCGTCTGAGATAGCCGGCGTAAAAAGTCGACGTGCTGATGAACAGGGTCGCCTGATATTTTTGAATGGTTTCGCCGATCGTCTTGGCATCGGTCGGATTTGGATGATAGACCGCGCCAAACCCGGTGAGCACGGGCAGCCAGAGCGTGCCGGTAAAACCGAAAGAATGAAACAGCGGCAGAACTCCCATGATCCGGTCTTTTGGAGTGAATTGAATAACCTGGGCAATGCTCTCGACGTTGGCAAGAATATTATGATGCGACAGCATGACGCCTTTGGGCACTCCGGTGCTGCCGCTGGAAAAAATCACCGTGGCGAGATCGTTCGGCCGTTGTTGTTTTCGGTAACGGCGGTTTAGCCAGCCTGCCGGCAACAGAAAAGTCTTTGCGGCGGTCAGGAACTTTTGCGCGCCGGAAAAAGTTTTTCGTATATCCTCGACGAAAACCATGCCCGGCATCTCAGTGAGATTCGCTTTGGATAAAAATAAGCGCGAAGTAATAATCGTCTTGATTTCGCATTGGCTCACCGCCGACGCCATGGACTCGGCGCCCGCGGTGAAATTCAGATTGACCGGAACTTTGCCGGCGAGAAGAACCGCGATATTGACGAGCGAGCCCACCACCGTGGCGGGCAGAAGAATTCCGACCATGGATGGGTCGGCACAGTGAGTCGCCACCCAGCGTGAGAACAGCAGGCTGCCGATCAGGGTTTTGCCATAGGTCAATTCCGTTCCCGTCGTGTCGGCCATACAAAACGAAGACCAGTGCCGCTTCGCCATTTGGACAAACTTGGTGTGCAGCAACTCACTCGCGCTGTGCCGGTACGCCATCGCCTCGCTTTCGAGCTCCAGCACGGCATTGCGAACTTGGGACGCGGTGGCGGTCGGCGGTAGCGGCGGGCCAAACGACACAGTGACGGGATAGGGAAAGCGCTTGCGGCCATTTCCAAAAAAAGCGGCCGTCCTTGAAACTGAATATGCTGCCCCAGAGTTGATCCAGGTGAAGCGGCACGATCGGGATATTCGTCCCTTCGACGATTTTTTCGAAGCCGCGCTTGAACGGCAGCAGCCGTCCGGTGCGGCTGATCGCGCCCTCGGCGAAAATACAAACCACGTGACCGTTGTCGAGCTCGTTGCGGGCGCGCTTGAGCGACCCGACGATCTCGCGGCGGTTGGTCGCCGACACCGGAATCGAGCGCATCAAACGAAAAAACCAGTTGAGCGCTTTGAGATCGTAATATTCTCGATGCAGCATGAAACGGACAAAGCGCGGCAACGACGCGCCGATCAGGATCGCATCGACGAAAGAGACGTGATTCGACACCAACAGCGCCGGTCCGTGCAGCGGCACGTGCTGCTCGCCGACAATTCGAATCCGGTAAACCGTGTGGGTGAGCAGCCATAGCACGAAACGCACGAAATAGTCGGGCAGGAGGTAGAGAAGGACGCTGGTCGCGACCAAGGTCAGCAGCCCGATCAGCAGAATGATCGTATCGGGCGACAACTGAAGCGGCACTTTAAGAATCCAATGAGCCGTCGCCGCGAGAAAAATGCCGATGGTATTCATGAAATTATTGGTCGCGATCAACTGGCCTTTTTCCTCGCGGCCCGCTCGTTGTTGCAAAAGCGCATTTAGCGGCACGGCAAAAAGCCCGGCGGAAAAACCGAGCAACACGAGCGCCATTGCGGTGAGCGAATAGGATGGCGCGGCGAGCGCAACCAATCCAAGACAAACGCCCATGGCCACCGACCCGAGCGGAACCAAGCCCAATTCGATATGGTCGCCCGAGAGACGGCCGGCGGCGAGGCTGCCCGCGCCGATGCCGATCGCCAGAAAAGTGCCCAGCAAGCCGATGTGAAATTCATCCAGTTGCAGCAGTTCCTTGCCGAAAAACAAAATATTGATCTGCACCAGCGCGCCGAGAAACCAGAAATAGGAAATGCCGAACACCGTGAGCCAAAGCGTTCGGTCGCCGCGCAAACGTCCGAGGCCGCCGAGAATCTCGCCGAAGGGATTGATCCGAAAGAGTTTGGCCGCGCCGGAAGCGGGCACGCGCGGGATGCCCAAACTGCTCATTGCGCCGAGAATCGCGATGGCGATCATGACGACGCCGATCAGAGGAAGATTGTGTTTCCAAGATGCGAAAAGCGCCCCGCCGAGAGAAGTTCCCAGAATGATCGCCATGAAGGTGCTCATCTCCAGGAGCCCGTTGCCGCGCGAGAGATCCTTGTCCGGCAGCATTTCCGGCAGAATGCCGTACTTCGCCGGGCTAAAAAACGCGGCGTGAAGGCCCATGAGAAAGACGAGGGCGAGCATGGAGTCGAAGTGACCGGTAAAAAAAGCGGCAAGCGCCAAAATCATGATGATGATTTCGAAAAACTTTACCGCGACGAGAATGTTTCGCTTGCTGTAGACGTCGGCGAGATGGCCGGCATAACCGGAAAAGAGCGCGGACGGCAGGATGAAAAGAAAGGCGATCACTTCGACGTAGCTCGAAGATCCTCTTGTCGCCAGATCCAGAGCGATAAAGGAAACTACGATCTTCAAAAAGTTGTCATTGAATGCGCCGAGAAACTGGGTCCAGAAAAAGGCTAAGAATCCCGGCTGCTTCAAAGTCTCGCTGTATTTGCCATCGGCCATAATTTGCTCAGCTTACTCGCCTCGATGTCTCCGGGCAATATTTGAAGCACAAAGATCCCGTTGACTGCGGCCAACTAGCGGCACGAAGAACCGGAAATCGCCAGCCGGTAAGCTTGATGCAATGGGATGACAGCCCTGAAACTATTGCAGATTAGCCATCGAACCATCATAATTTCCCCTATGGAAATCAATCGCCTCAAAGTGCCCCAATGGGAAACATATCCTGGGCTACTACATGGGTTTATCGGTCGGCGCGGCGGCAAGAGCGTCGGCCGGTACGCGGGTTTAAACCTTTCTTACCGCGTCGACGACGACCCGAAGATCGTCAGTCAAAATGTCTGTGACATGAAGCTCGCAGTCGGCATCCACGACGGGCGAATTGTGACTATGAAGCAGGTGCACGGCGACAACATCGTCGAAGTAAAGGACAAGAGCCTGAAGGAAGTGGGCGAGGCCGATGGTATGATCACAGGCGAGCCCGGTGTGCATTTGGGCGTGCTGACCGCCGACTGTGTGCCGATTCTCTTCGTAGCGCCGAAGAAAAGACTCGCTGCTGCGGTGCACGCGGGTTGGCGCGGTACGCTAGCGGGCATCGCCGAAAGAACCGTTCGCTTATTTGCCGATCAATACGGCGTTCCTGCCGGCGATCTCGAAGTGGCCCTGGGTCCGTCCATCGGTCCCTGTTGCTATGAAGTCAAAGACGACGTGGCGGAGCCGCTGATGAAAAAATGGGGCAAGCTGACGACGCCGAGTGTCTTGGTCAAGCAAGGAAAGACGTTCGTCAATCTTAGCCGGCTCAATCGAGATATACTCCGAGCCGCCGGTGTACCCGGCAATCAGCTTTTTCAGATGGGTCCCTGCACCAGTTGCGCGACGGAGGATTTCTTCTCCTATCGGCGCGCGGGCGGTGAAACCGGTCGGCAAATCAGCGTATAACCGCGTCAAATCAGCTGGTTGGTTGGCTGCGTGAGTAGCTCTCAATTCGCGACCTTTCTTGCCTTGGGTAGATCCGGCTGTTGATTCCGAGTGGTTTCCTTGAGTGCGTCGACTCATCCGATTAGGCTCGTGCTAGACGACTTGCAGTGGATCGCGTAGTATCCGTTCCTAACTAGGTTGCTCATCTACATTTCCCGGTGGTCTCTTTCGACTCTGCACAGATATCCGTAGGATTCCCCGAAGACTTTCGGGGCTGCAAATAGTCTCTACCCACCGCGATGGCGCAATCTCTGCACATCATTCCTGCCAATGAGCAGCGCTGGCTAACAGAATCTTTTGTCGATCCTAATGGACGGGTATTCGAGTGGCATGGCGAAATTTATCGGACGATGGAACCGGATTTTGCAGCGCGCTGGAAAGATTTAACAGATCAAGGCGTGATTGCGACGTTGATCCGGGACGGCTTGCTGATTGAAAGCGAACTCACGAATCTCACGACAGAGTCGGGCAAAACCGTGTTGCGCCACCGTCGGGTGCCGGTCGTGTCCTACTGTTATGAATGGGTGCCGAGCATGCTCAAAGACGCGGCGCTGATCACTCTCGATCTTTGTATTCGCCTGGCGGAGAAGAGACTGACTTTACAAGACGGTCATCCATGGAATGTACTTTTCGAAGGCACCAAGCCGGTCTATATCGATGCCAGCTCGATCATTCAGGCGCGGGACGACATCCTCGTGGGCTCCGTATCAGCAGTTCTGCAATTTTTTTTTATTTCCGCTGTACTTGTATGGGGCGGGCCGTGACCGAGTCGCGCGTTGGTTGCTGCGCGATTATCTTTGCGGCGTTACGGATGGTGATTTGCTGGCGGCTTTGCCGGCCTCTTTTAAACTGCGCAATCCGCGCAAAACCATCAGCGTGATGGCGCCGAAGCTGGTAGGTAAATTGTTCGAGCGTCTGCCCGAGGATTTGCAGCAACGCTTCTTATCGATCTCGAAAATAGCCAACAGCGGGCCCGGAAATACCAAGCTCAAAGTAAAATTTCTCAATTCTCTCCGCAAAAAAATCGACAGCCTCAAACTGGAGAGCGGGCGCAGCGATTGGGCGCGGTATTATGGCACCGCGGATAAAAATTATTTTCAAACCGATTTATCGCCCGCTGACTGGCGTCAAAAACACCAAGCGGTCGAAAAAATTCTTGCTGACTTACGCCCGCAAAGCGTTCTTGACGTGGGCGCCAACACCGGCCACTATGCCGCGCTTGCCGCCGCCAACGGCGCGCGTGTGACAGCATGCGAAGCCGATATCGCGGCCTTGACGGTGTGTCACCGTCAAGCACGTCAGAATGGATCGAATATTTTGCCGTTGGCCGTAAACGTTTTCAGCGCTTCGCCGACGCCCGGCCGCGGCGGCGTGGCCTGCCCGGCGCCCGTGGATCGGCTGCGTAGCGACTTCGTGATGGGGCTGGCGGTGATTCACCATGTGGTGGCCATCCAGCGAATACCGATCACTCGCATTAGCGAGATTTTCGCCGCGCTGAGTAACCGTTGGCTGCTCGTGGAATTTGCCGCACCCCTGAAGGCTAAAATCGGCGCCAGCGCCGTGTCGGGCCTGGACGATTATACGGCCGACGATCTCGAGGCTTGCTTAAAACAGAATTTTCACTCCGTTTCCTGTTTGCCCTCGTACCCGGGCGAGCGCAAGCTGTTTCTCTGCGAAAAATGATCGGCGCATTCGGCCTGTACGGCAAACTTCTTAGACCATGGCTCACCGTCGTCGTCTATCTTTGGATTTTAGAGCTGATTGCAAGTTTTTCTTTCAGCGATCCAGAGCCCCTGATCGATCAGCTCGCGGACTGTAGTGCGATTCTGGCGACTCTCGTTTTCTGGACGGCTAATCGTGACGTTGCTGCCTTGGCTCGGAGCGCTTATTTTCCAGCGCGAATCGATTTTGGCGTTAAATGCTAGCGCAAATAAAGGCGCTTTGGTTCTGATCACGGCGCTGGCCTTGGTTCGCTCGCTGTTTCTCTGGACGGCCTTGCTCGGTGCTCCTAACGCCGTCGCGTATGCGTTGATGGCAATGGGTCTTTTCCTAGGAGCATGGCTTTGGCGGCGGCGAAAGAGGACGGGAGCGGCCGAGCCGGTGGCTTTTTCATTGGCGGATGGCTGGTCTTACTGCGCGGCGCCTATCTTGATAACTTGCGCCGCCATCCTCGCGATAAAGATCGGCGGCAATATCCGCCTGAGAGAAAGTAATCGCGCTGCTCTAAATCGCGCTTCAGTGCACCGGCCAAACGTGGTGATTTTCGTGGCTGACGCCCTACGCGCCCAGAATATGTCGCTCTACGGCTATGGGCGGAAAACCACTCCATTTCTCGAACGCTTTGCAGACCAGAGCATGGTCTTCACTGAGATGCATTCGAACAGCACCTCCACCCGTACAAGCTTGACGACCATCCTCTCTGGAAAAAATCCATTGACCCATGGCCGGTTGACGAAATTTTTAGCCAGAATACGACAGCGCGGAGAATCTCGTCGCGCTGCTGCGTGACCAGGGTTACACGACCGCCGCGGTCACGAGCAATGCCGATGCCACTTTTTACTATCTTGGTTTAGTCAGATACCTCGTGCGTGGAGAGTATCCAAATTTTCTTAGGTTGACGCTGTCATTCCTGCGCGACAACGGAATTTACCCGACGAATCCCGGAACGAGAATGTACAATCAATTAGCGCAATTTTTCCCTTATCTTGGTTATCCTGAAAAGACGCTGGGCTATGGCCCGGCGGGTGATACGATGAAGTTCGCGACGGGAATGATCGCAGTGCTTCCCGAACCGTTTTTCTTGTTCATCCATGTTCATGAACCCCATAATCCTTACGAGACTCCGGCGCCCTTCAGAGAAAAGTATGCCAAGCTGGATCACCGCCAAGTGAACTATAAAATTGTCTCCGACTTCTACGGGCGGTATAAGCCGGAGCTGCAGCCGTATGTCGATGCCCATCGAGATCACTATGACGAAGCCATTGAGTATCTAGACACGGAATTGGAAAAGTTCGTGAGCGTTCTCGAGCGCGGCTCGCAGACACGAAATCTGTTGTTGGTGTTGACCGGGGACCACGGCGAGTCGTTCGAACGGGGATTTCTCAACCATGGCGAAGATTTGTATGAAAGCTCGGTGCGTGTCCCCTTAATTATAAAATTGCCGCACGACCGGAAAGGCGAACGGGTGGTTTCCCCGGCGCAGTCAAGCGATATTGCGCCGACAATCTTAGATACCATCGGTTTGGCGGTACCCAATTGGATGGATGGGTTGGTCTTGACGAAGCAAGCTGGGGTCGAAGCCAGGGAGACAGTTATTGTCAATTACAAAGATCCTGTGGAGGGGAGAATCTTCAAGCATCCCACCAATTAGCGATTCTCCGGCGGCAGTTTAAGATGATCGTAAGCTGTGACACTGGGCGAGCAGAGCTTTACGACCTCAGCCGTGACCCGGGCGAACAGTCTGATCTGTCGAGTTCAGACCCCTTGATTGTGAAGGAACTATCGGGCAAGTTGGCGGCGCATTTGGCAAAGCAAAAGAGCACGGCGCCGATGGAATGCCCGGTTAACCCAATGCATAACGTTCAGACTGGTTCGATTGCTGGTGATGAGAGGTAATGCCGATGAAAGGTAGAGCACTTGCCGCATGGGTCTGTGGCTTGGTCCTTTTGCACATGGTCTTGGCTGCGCCGGCGGCGGCTTATGTCGATCCCGGGACTACCGGTATGCTGTCCCAGGTCTTGTATGTTCTATTCTATGGGGCGCTCGGGTTGTTTGTTTATTTACTCCGATACATCAAGCAGCATATGGCCAGAACCAAACGGTTCGTCTCCGAAATTTTCGGCGGGAGTTCTTAGAGTTTTTGTATTCAATTTCCGGGCGGGCTTGCTTCCGTCTTATAACCGCCGTTTTTGGGGACTCGTCGTCGAAGTCTTTTCTTATTTTACCGGTTATATTAAGCAGTGGATGGCGGGGCAGTGGGGCCGCTCAGTGCATCCGAGGTCCGCAACACAACTCTTACCGTAGGAGAAACTATGAAGACAACGCGCCGACATTTTCTCACCAAGGTAACCGTTGGAATCGCCGGCTTGCCGCTGATGGGCGGGCTGTGTTGGGCTCAGGCTAAAGGGAAGCTGGGTTACATGAAGATCGTCGACAACGCGGCGATGTTCGTAGCGATGGAAAAGGGCTTTTTCAAAGCCGAAGGATTGGAACTCGAAACCGTGCCGATGGCCGGTGGCGCGGTGATCGTGCAAGGCGTGACCTCCGGCGACCTTCAGTTCGGTTGGACCAATGTGATCTCACTCTACCAGGCGTTCGTCGAGGGCTTTGACTTCAAATTGATCGCCGGTGGCGCGACCAACGTCCGCGGCACTAATGAGACGCATGCGATTATCGTGGCGAAGGATTCCGCCATCAAAGACGCCAAGGATCTCCAGGGGAAAACCGTTGCCGTTAATACGTTGAACAACATCGTGCATTTGATGGCGATGGCGTGGGTCGATAAAAACGGCGGCAGCGCGACCAAAGTAAAATTTGTCGAAATTCCCTTTCCCAATATGGAAGCGGCGCTGGTGGCGGGCAAGGTCGATGCGATCAGTATTCAAGAGCCGTTTGCGGCGGTGGCGGCGCGCAAGGCCGAAACGCGGGTTCTGTCGAACCCTTGGGGCGACGTCTTGCCGAAGTTTTTGATCGCCAGTTGGTTCGCTTCCGAAAAATGGATCCAAAAAAACAAAGCCACCGGGGAGGCGTTTGTGCGCGCGATCAATCGCGGTATCGATGCCATTCACGCGGATAAAGAGGGCGGCCGCGCCGCGATGATCAAGTGGGCCGGGCTGAATCCCGACATGGTCGGTAAGATCGGCCTGCCGCAGTTTGAAAGAGCCATTTCGGAGAAAGACGTTCAGGTCACCATGGATCTGACTTATAAGTACAAGATGATATCCCGGCCGCTGAAAGCGCGCGATGTGCTGAGCGATCTGGCGCGAAAGGCGTGAGCCGCCGCGTTGATGGAGTGAAACAGTGAAGGCTTCGGAAAGCCCAACACTCCAATCCTTTAGTATCTCCTCCGCCGCCGTGCCTATTCTCGAAATCCAAGGTCTGTCCAAGAGCTATCGCCAAGCCGGCGGTGAAACGACGCTCGCCATCGGCAGCATCACCTGCCAAGTCGAAGCCGGAGAATTTGTTTCCTTTGTCGGTCCGTCCGGCTGCGGCAAGACGACTTTGTTGATGTCGATCGCCGGCTTACTGTCGCCGAGCTCGGGCCAGGTGCTGGTGAACGGCACAGTGGTCCACGGACCGCCGCCAAATTTGATTTTGCTGTTTCAGGAATACAATAAATCGTTGTTCGCGTGGCGCTCGGTGCTGGGGAACGTGCGGTTCGGTCTGGAAGCTCGCGACAAGCGCGGCGCCGAGGCGGATCGCAAAGCACGTTCCCTGATCGAGTTGGTCGGCCTCAAGGGATTCGAGACCCATTATCCCTGGGAACTTTCCGGCGGCATGCAACAGCGCGTCGCGATCGCGCGCGCACTCGCTTACGAACCCGAAGTATTGCTGATGGATGAACCCTTTGGCTCGCTTGACGCGCTGACCCGGCTTGAACTGGAAGATAGCTTGCTTAGCCTGCGGGACGCGCTCAAGACGACGATTCTTTTCATTACCCACGATATCGAAGAGGCGATCTATCTCTCCGATCGCATCTGGGTGCTGAGCCGGCGGCCGTCGCAGATTATCGACGAAATCAAAGTCGACTTTTCCCGGCCACGCGACCAAGTGTCGACGCGAGCAGAGCGCCGTTTCATGGAGATCCGCAACGATATCTACGGCAAAATTAGAAATTGAATCGTGACGTGGCTACGCGCAAGCAAATCAATTGGCAGGGATGGCTGAGCTTTGGCCTGCTCTTGCTTTTTTGGGAGATCGGCTCGCGGTCGGCGCCAAAGCTGCAGGCTTATATTCCACCGATGAGTCGTGTGTTGGTCGCGCTCGGGCAGTTAGCGATATCGGGACCGATCGTTCAACACCTGAGGCGTCACGTTCGGTCGATTCCTTGAAGGCTACTTGCTGGCGGCCGTGCTCGGCGTATTTCTCGGTGTCGTCCTCGGTTATTTCCGTTCCATACAAAGTTTGCTTTCCATCGTCATCGAGTTTCTGCGGCCGATGCCTTCAGTGGCGATCATTCCCGTCGCCGTGTTGATGCTCGGCATCGGTGACTCGATGATCGTTGCGGTGACGGTCTACGCGAGCATTTGGCCGATTCTCGTCAACACCATCGACGGCGTTCGCCATATCGAAAGCGTATTGATTCAGACCGGGCGGACTTTCGGCCTGCAGCGACGCCAACTCCTGCGCCAAGTCATTTTACCCGCGGCATCGCCCTATATCGTCACCGGACTGCGCATCGGGTTGTCGATCGCATTGATTCTCGTGACCACCGCGGAGATGATTATCGGCAGTAAAGGGCTGGGATTTTTCATATTGGACGAAGAACGCGCGATGAACAGCAGCAACGTGTACGCGGGAATCATGGTCGTCGCGGTATTGGGCTACGCGCTCAACGCAATCTTCCTGCTTGTTGAGGCCCGGATGATGAGATGGCACCACGGCCTCACCGCGCGCGGAACGGTATAACATGGCCAGATTTAACTGGAAGGGGATTTGTTGCCTGATCCTTTTGCTCGTCGGCTGGGAGTTGATCGCGCAAGCACAGCTGATCAATCCGTTGGTTGTGCCGCCGCTCAGCAAGATTCTCGGAATTCTTGGCGAGCTGATTTTCTCCGGGCAGATCCCCATGCAAATCGCCCTCAGCATGAAGCGCGCGGCGGCGGGCTATTTTCTCGCGGCGGCAGTGTTTATTCCCCTGGGCATTCTCATGGGACTGTCCCAGCGAGTCTTTCGGTTCTTCGCAGTGATCGTCGAGATGCTGCGGCCAGTGCCGCCGCCGGTGGTCATTCCTGTGGCGATGCTGTTTTTCGGTTTGGAAGACCAGATGAAAATCTTCGTGATCTTTTTCTCTTGCGCATGGCCGATCCTGCTCAACACGCTCGACGGCGTGCGCAATCTCGACCGGGTGCTGTTGAATACCGCCAAAACCTTCGGTTTGTCCCGCGGCAGGATCATCTGGCAGGTGGTCTTGCCGGCCTGCGCGCCGCAAATTGCCACCGGCTTGCGCGTGAGTCTGCCGATCATGCTGATCCTCGTGGTGATTTCGGAAATGATCGGCAGCACCGACGGTATCGGTTATTTTATTCTCGATTCCCAGCGCCGCTTCAAGGTCGCGCAGATGTATGCCGGCATGTTCGCGTTGGCGTTGCTTGGCTACACGCTCAATCAGGCGTTCAATTTAATCTATCGTGTGCTGCTTCCCTGGCACTGGGGAATGATGAGAAGAGAAAGGATGAAGGATGAAGGCGAGAAGGATGAAATCGTACTCCATCCTTTATCCTTCATCCTTCCGCCTTTTTCAGACGATGTGCATGCCGCCGCCGGGAGGCGGGGTCGGTTGGTTCTTGCCGGGGAGCCACGGGACGTCTTTGCGCGGGCTGTTACCTTTGACGTTGAACTTGGCCCGTCCCAGGTTCGCGAACTCGATTTCGATCGTGTCGCCGGCGTTGACCGGCATCAAACCCTCGTGGAACGTTCCCGTCGCGACCAGATCGCCCGGGCTGAGGGTTAAAAATTTTGTCAGCCAGGCGATCTGGTTAGGAAGCTTGTGCGCCATGGCGCTGGTGTTGTAATTCTGCCGCGGCTCGCCGTTGGTCCATGATTTGACGACGACGTTGTGCGGATCGGGAATCTCATCCTTGGTGATGATCCAAGGTCCGCAGCAACCGTGCGAACCTTGGCCTTTACCGATGAATTGCGTGCGTCGAACGAGCCCGCGCGTCGAGATGTCGAAGATCGGCACGTAGCCGAAGACGTAATCCAGCGCCTTATTTTCCGGAACATTCTCAGCGGTCTTGCCGATGATGAAGGCGAATTCGGCTTCGGGTTGGTAAACCACGCAGGCCGGGATGTCTCTCAAGTTAACCGATTCGCCGGGGCCGACCAGGTCAGGGGATTTGTAGAAATATTCATTGGGAAAATTATCCGCGGTCCGTTCCGGCCGATCGATATAGTTACTAAACGCGGCAAGAAACTTGCCCGGCCTTGCGAAGGGGCTGTGGATCTCAACGTCGTTTACCGGCACCCCACTCTGCTCGGCCAAAGTTTTTTCGAATCGACGGCGGTACTTGCGCCAACCTTCGATGATTTCTTCCATGACCCGTTGCGGTCCTTTGGCTTTGCGCGCGCTGATACAATCGCTGACGTCCACCACCATATTCTCGTCTTTGACGACGCCGATCCGGTCGTCATTGAATCTTAGGATTTTCAACGTTCTCTCCTCTCGGGGCAAATTTCGGCATATCTTTGCGACAACAGACGGACGTTGTCAAACTAGAATCGGGTTTTTTGGCTGCGACCCGGGGAATCCGGGCGAACGAGAGCCTAACGGGAAAGAGATAGGTTGCGCGCTGCGCAATCTCGCAGGTGGGCTAATTAAACATTCTTATAACGCGCCGAGCCGTTTTAATTCCGCGCTGGCACCGTGAAAGAACGTACTGTCCGGTCGGCATTGACTCTGCGCCGCGCGCAGCAGTCCGATGGCCTCTTCATGGACGCCTTTAAGCAGCTTGGCTTCCCCGGCGAAGAAATTAGCTTGGCAAATCTGTTCGCTGTTTTTCAGGGCTTCACTGGTCAGCGCGGCGCCGCGCAGAGCGCCTTCGTCGATTTTACCGAGATAGTAGTCGATCGCTGCCGTGGGCCAGCGTTTATCATTCGATCTTGTCGAGTGATCGGCGAGTTCACGCGCGGCTGCTGCGACGCCGTTCGCCTTGGCGAAGGCGAGGTAGCGCCACAGCATCGCGTAAGGATTCTCCGGTTTGATTTTTAGTACTTGCTGCATGGTCTGCGCGCTTTGCGAAAAGCGTCCCTGAAAGAACAACAGGTTTGCCATCGAGTAAGGATCGATGCTGCTCCGGTCAATACTCATTGCAGCTTGGTAATCGTCCACCGCACGGTCGTAGTCGCCGAGCGCCAAATGAGCTTCACCGCGATCGCGGAGCAATCTTGGATTGAAGGGCTCCATTCCAATCGCAGTGTTCAAGTCCTTGAGTGCTTGCGGAAATTCGAGTTTGCCGCGATGGGCGAGCGCGCGCTGATGAAATGCTTCGGTCAAGACCGGGTTGAGGGAGATGGCTTGGTCGAAATCCTGTAATGCGCGATCGTAGTCTTTGTCCTCGGCATAAATGCTGCCGCGGGTAAAATAGGCTTCTGCGATTTGCGAGTTTAGTTTAATCGCCTCATTGAGCTCGCCCATGGCAGTGACTCGATCGCCATTTTTAAGATGACTCAGCGCACGTTGGAGATAACTCAAGGCGTCGACGGTCCAGGCTTCGCTGCGCGGATCGGTGTGTTGGCTTTGGCGCAGTCCCCCTTAGGCTGTGCCTGTTGGGCGATGCTCGTTTCTTGAGCGCAGTTGGTCGCTGCCGAGTTCGACTGCGCAGTGACCACGGCGTTGGTTAGCAGTGCAAAGAACAGGACAATGAAACTTACGGTTTTCATAATCGTATCGATCGACTATTGCCGAATGACTTTCTCGACACGGTAGTGCTTGAGCAACATCGGTGCCAGCCAAACTCCCAACAGTCGATTGGTATTTCCCGTCTAATCGGGCTAAATCGTTGTAGTTTTATTGGCGGCAGCTGATGACGGATAGGAAAATTTACCAGCTCCCGTGCAAATTTGTTGCGACCCATCGCTGCATTGAGGTCGCAAAGGGTACGGTCTTGCGCAACTCTAGACTTGCTTGTTTTGGCGCGAGCAGCGTATAAATTTGTAACAGCCAAATCTTTCGGCATTTGCACCTAGCGGGGAGGCTCAATGCTCTTGATCAACAACCACGAAGTCGAAAACCTTTTCACTATGAAGGATTGTCTTGCAGCCTTGGAAGACGGCTACGATGATCTCCTCAAAGGTGATGCCGTTTACCGGCCGCGCTTGGACATGTGGATGCCGTGCGACCGGCCTGACGGCTATTATCGTTGGGGTACCATGGAAGGAGCGAGTCGCAAGATCGGGGTATTCGCGATCCGCATGAAATCCGATGTCGTGTATTGGCCCAATGGGGAAACCGAAGAGAAGTATTGCATGCAACCGGGCACCTGGTGCGGCTTGGTGATGGTCTTTAGCGTGCGCAACGGAGAGCCGCTGGCAATTATCAACGACGGTCTCTTGCAGCACATGCGGGTCGGCGGTTGCGCGGGGTTGGGGGTAAAATATCTGGCGCGCGAAGACGCTGCGACATCGGCATCTTCGGGTCCGGCGGCATGGCGCGCAGTTATCTGGAAGCTTTCTATGAAGTGCGCAAGCTTCGGCGGGTCAAAGTCTACAGTCCGACCCAAGCCAATCGCGAGCGATTTGCCCGCGAGATGACCGGCAAATTGGATATCGAAGTCGTGGCCGTCGACGTGCCGGAAAAGGTGGTCCGCGACTCGGACATCGTGGCGACCTGCACGGACTCGACTCAGATCGTCTTCGACGAACCGGATTGGCTCAAGCCCGGCGCGCACATTACTTGCGTGCGCGCCTGCGAGGTCGGACCCAAAGTAATCAAACAATGCGACCTATCGGTCAAGCTCGGCAAAAACACCATCGAGGCGATGGACGAAGGCATGGTGCGCTTGCATGGCAACGTCGGCTACATCGCCGGCCAACCTGAAGAGCGCGCGCGCATACCGAATCCTACCGTCGATAACTACAAAGGCGACTACTTCAAATATTTCATGGACGTGAGGGCCGGGAAAGTTCCCGGACGAACCACCGATAAGCAAGTGACGTTTTTCATTAATGCCGGCACTCAGGGACTTCAGTTTGCCGCCTGCGCGGGAAAAGTTGTTGAATTGGCGAAACAGAAAAAAGTGGGTCGGGAGTTGCCGACGGAGTGGTTTTTACAGGATATCAGAGATTGACAAGTCCTGAGTCTGAGTCCTGAGTGGGATCCAAAGATGATTCCTGGGCTTAGGACCTCGTTACTCAGACTCAGGACTTTTTCAGTATCCTAGATCCTCGATGTCTTCTTCATCCATGCCGAAGTAATGGGCGATTTCGTGCAGCACGGTCAGGCGAATTTCTTCGCGCAGCTCATCGAGGTCGGGAAAATCCTCCTGCAACGGCTCGGCGAAGATGGTGATCTTGTCCGGCAAAAGCGGCGGGTCGAGGCTCGATCGATCCGGCAATGGCACTCCTTGATAGATACCGTAGAGCGTGTCGTGGCGCGGGTCCAAGCCTTCCGCGCGTAGCAGTTCATTTGAAGGACGGTCTTCGACGACAAACTCGATATTGTGCAACTGCTCGCGGAACTGGCGCGGCAACCGGTCGATGACGCGCGCGACTTCTTTTCTGAATTCCTGATGATCCACGGCTGATTAGCTTCGCGCAAATGTTGCTTCGCTTCAAGTCAGTTTGCCGCCAACTCTTCTTGGTCGCGTTGTTACTTTTTTGCGGCTGCGCTCCGGCTCTAAAAACCGCGCCACCGCTAGCTGAGTTTAATCTCGACAATTTCCGCGACGATCGCGACCTTGATTCGCTGCGCGCGGCGATTGTCGAGAGTAAATCGTATCTCGCCAAATTGCCGCCTGACCGTGTGGTGGGCGAACAGCCGCGCCGATTGACCGCGAACGAAGTGCTTGCGTCGTTGTTGGCATTTGAGCAACTCCTCGACCAGTGGGCTTGCGCGCCTTGCCTAGCGCGTGAGTTGCGCGCGCGTTTCGAACTGGTTCCATCCAGTGCCGACCCGCGATTGGCTGAGATTTTGTTCACCGGCTACTATCAACCTGTGATCGAGGGCAGCCCCGTGCCGACTGCCGAGTACCGCTATCCGCTCTATGGCAAGCCGACGGATTTGGTTACGGCGGAACAAGTCACGGTTGGGCCAGCGATGCAGGTGGAGACGGTTTTCGGCCGCGTCGAGGGCGAGCAGTTCATGCCTTACTATACGCGCCGCGAAATCGACCAGTTGGGCGCGCTCCGCGGGCGCGGGCTTGAGTTGGCTTGGGTGAAAGATCCCGTGGATCTATTTTTTTTACAGATCCAAGGCTCGGGAATTATTCGCTTCCCGGACGGCGCGCAACGTGGTGTCGGTTATACCGCGCAGAACGGCTGGCCCTACCGCAGTATCGGTCGTTGGTTGATCGACAACGGGAAGCTTTCCAAAGACGAGATGTCGATGCAACGGTTGCGTCGATATCTTGCCGAGCACCCGAGCGAACGAGATGAGATTTTTGCTTACAATGAAAGCTATGTGTTTTTCCGTGAACTGCGCGACGGACCGCTCGGTAGCCTGGGTGTCCCCGTGACTGCGGGTAGATCCGTGGCCACCGACTCCCGGCTTTTTCCGAAAGGAGCGCTTGCTCTGATTCAAACCCGAATTCCCGATCGTCGACGATTCAGGTCAGCTGAATGGATTGGCTGCCGATTACCCGTTTCGTGCTCAATCAAGATACCGGCGGCGCGATTCGCGGACTTCAGCGCGCCGACATTTATTTCGGCAGCGGCGATCACGCCGCCGGGTTGGCAGGATATATGAACAGCCCTGGCAAGATATTCTTTCTGTTGTTGAAAAAAAACTGACGAAAGCATGAATCCGGAATGGTCACGATCGAGGTAGAAGAGACGAAATTTCGCTGCATGGTCTTGTTTCGTTCCTGATTCTTTCTTGTGGCTCGGTCTTGAGCCATACTTAGTGGCAAGGTAACTTATCAACAAGTGACGGCATGGCACGGCACAACGAAACGCAACGGCTAAAATGGGCTTTGGCGATCAGCACTATTTATTTTTTTGCTGAATTGATCGCCGGTTTTCTTACCAATAGTCTAGCGCTGTTGTCGGATGCCGGGCATATGCTGTCCGATATCGGCGCGTTGGGGTTGAGCTTATTTGCCTTTCGTATGTCTCAGCGTCCGGCGACGCACCAGAGCACCTACGGATTTCACCGTATCGAAATTCTCGCGGCGCTGTTCAATGGGTTGACCTTATGGTTGATCGTAGGAATCATTTTTGCCGCGGCGTACAACCGCGTCGCGCAACCGCCGATAGTCGAAAGCTACGGCATGGTCATCGTGGCCGTGTTGGGCCTGGGTGTTAACATTGCGGCGGCGCTGATCCTGCATCGCGGACATCATCACAATCTGAACCTGCGCGGCGCGTTCTTGCATGTGGTCAGTGATGCCGTAGGGTCGGTGGGCGCGATCGTTGCCGGCCTTATCATGCTGTTTACGGGTTGGTACGTGGCCGATCCGCTGATCAGTATACTCATCGGTCTCTTGATCCTGTTCTCGTCCTGGAGCCTGGTGACAGAGTCGCTCAGCGTGTTGATGCAGGCGGTGCCGAAGGGGATCCGGCTCGATGATGTGCGCCGGACCATCGAGTCGGTCGGCGGCGTCAGCAAGGTGCATGACCTGCACGTCTGGGCCGTGACTTCCGATCTCTTCACGCTGAGCGCTCACGCCGTGGTTGAGAACGGCGGCGATTTTCACGAAGTATTGAACGGCATCGAGGATACTTTGAAAGAACGATTCAACATCGAGCATACGACGATTCAACTGGAAACCGAAAGCCGAGAGGAGAAGGAGTTCAAAGCTTTCTAGCTGCGAGGGCAAGTGCATCCGAGCTCATCACGTTATGAAACGTAAGACGATTGTTAGGGTAGTCCTGATGGCGGTGGTCGCGGTGGGCGGCTATGCGCTGTGGAGTGTTTCCGCGAACGACCTCAGTTTCGTTATCTCCGGCACTATCGCAGCCGATGACGTTCACGTCGGCTCGAAAGTCGGCGGCCGCGTGCTCAAAGTCGTCGCTAAAGAAGGACAAATGGTGAAAGCCGGTGAAACTCTAGTGTTGCTGGAGCCGCGCGAGCTCGATGTTTCTTTGACTGAAGCCCAGGCGAGTTTGCGCCAAGCCGAAGCCAAGTACGCGCTGATGAGCGCAGGATTCAGCAAAGAGGACATCGAGCAGGCTGAAGCCGCGGCACAACACGCGCAAGCCGACCTTGAACAACTGCTTTCCGGGCCGCGCCAGCAAGAGGTTGATCAAGCGGCGGCCAACTGGAAGGCGGCCAAAGCGCAAGCGGATAACGCCCGGAAAGTTGCGAAGCAGATGGAAGATCTGGCGGCCCGTGACTTGATCGCTCGGCGGGAGCAAGAGGAATCCAGCGCCAAGGCCGACGAAGCGGAACAGAAAATGCACGCGGCGCGCGATCGTTATGATTTGTTGCTTGCAGGTTCACGCAAGGAAGAGATCGAGCGCGCGCGGCAGCGGTTCGCTGCGGCGGATGCAAAACGGCGCCAGTTGCGCGGCGGTTTTCGCAAGGAAGAGATCGCGCAGGCGAAGTCCGCGGCCGATGCTGCGCGCGCGCGGGTGGACCTGATCCGCACGCAACTCGATGAAACCGTCATTAGGGCACCCGTCGAGGCTCTCGTGGAATCGTTGGAGCTGGAACCGGGGGATCTCTTGGCCGCGGGGAAACCCGCGGCGACACTGCTGCGCGCTGACAGTCTTTGGGTGCGCGCCTATCTGCCCGAAGCGCAATTGCGCTATGTGCGGCCGGGACTCAGAGTGACGGTGCGGGTCGATTCCATTCCCAGCAAAGATTTTAACGGCGTTGTTCGCCGCATCCATCGCCAGGGAGAGCTTACGCCTCCTCAGAGCGTCCAATCGCGCGAGGAACGCCTGCTTCAAATATTTCAGACCGAGGTCGTCGTCGAGGATCCTGAGCACGAGTTGCGGCCCGGCATGAACGCTGACGTCAGTATTCCGAAGAAGCCGCCGCCGGTTTCATGAGGACGGCAATCGCCGATTCACTGCCGCGCGGGCGGTGCACGGATTGCTCTGCACGCCGATCTCGGCTGTCAATGGTTACAGCATCATCGATCTTCATCTGACGGGATTCATTTTAGGCAAACATCCCGGTCACCCACAGCCTGGAGATTCTCCGCGGGATCATTCTGCGCGGCGCGGGCATTGCGGTTTTATGGAAACCGGCTCTCGTTCTCGCCGGTTTGAGCGCGTTTTTTTGCGGCGCCGGCTTGCTGGCCCTCAAGAAACGCTGGGGCTAGAAACCACGCTGCGGGAGCGCGGCAACAGGCAAGCCATCAAGGCGACGCTGATGAACGACAAGATTCCGAGCAGCCAAAAAATCGTCGGCAGTTCCGCGCTGACCAGCAGCAAACCGACTATCGAAGTCGACGTGGTTTTTGACAGTTGCTGAATCAAGCGGTCGAAAGAGACGATGCCGCCGCGCAATTCGGTTGGGGCGTTTTGCGTCAAGAGACTTTTTTGCATGGGCGATATGACGCCGTTGGCGAGGCCGTAGAAAAACAATGCACAGCCGACCAGCGATACACCGGGAATAAATGGCACTGCCAGTACGGATGCGCCACTGACGACGAAGGCGAGAAATAGAATATTGGCTTTGTCCCGGCCGGCGGCGATGCGTCCGGCTTGGCTCGATGTGATCATGGCGCCGACGGCAAAAAAGATGTAGAGGAAGCCGGCCGTCGCAGTAGAGACACCATGAGTGCGCACCAGAAAGAGCGGGAAGTAGGTGAGAAAACCGTAGTCGAGAAAAAAACGGAGAAAGCCCGCCGAGAAAGCAATGAGCAGACGCGGATGGCGCGTCAGCCGCAATATGTCGCCCAGATAGGCGAGCGGTCGGTCTTTGCTTTTGCCTTTGGTCTCCGGCATCCAGAGAAAAGCCGCTAACCCAACTGGAATCGTCAGCACGTAAAACACGAACGGCCAGAACCACGCAATGGTCGCGAGCAATCCGCCGAGCGGCGGGAAAACAAAATAGCCGATACGATCGAGAAAAACTTTCAGTCCCTGGCCGCTGATCTCGTTGTCGCCCTCCAACAGATCGCCGATCAGCACGATCGTCAACGGGATAACCGCGCTGAAGGCGATGCCTTGAAGCGTGCGAAATGCCAGCAGCCAACCAAAGGTTGGCGCGAAGGCCATTGCGGTGCCGAAGACACCGAACGCAATAAGCCCCAGCGACAACAACAAGCGCCGGCCATAGAGATCGGCGACTACGCCGAATATCGGCGACAGCACGATGGCCGGCGCGGTGAACACCGTCATAATCCAGGACAGCTGGGCGTCGCTGACGTGAAAAGGTTGGCTGAGCGCGGGCAGCGCCGGCTGAATGAAATTGACTCCCATCATCAGCGCGATGCTTGACGCGTATACGATGCTCAAGGCGCGCGCCTTTTCCGGGGCGAGCTTTTCCATGCCGAACAGAGTGGTGAGTGATTTCATGCGGCCGACCGTAAGAGAAGTACAGTTCGCAGTCAAGCACGGGAAGAGATGGGGCAATGGAGTATTGGAGTGATGGAGTAATGGGTTTTTCGGACTTCCAATACTCCAGTACTCCAACACTCCAATTCCTCATTGGTCCGCGCTGCCGCTCCGTGGTATGGATGAACGCGAAATCGCGACTAAGTAGGAGGATCTATGCCCCAAGACATGCGCACGTGGATTGATCAATTGGAAAACGCCGGCCTGCTCGCGCGCATTGATAAACCGGTCGATCCGCGCACGCAAATGGGCGCGTTACTTTGGCAAGCGCGCGATCGCGGTCTGTTATTCGAAAATTTGCCGGGATATCCGGGTTGGCGCTGTTTGGGACAGGCGCCGGGCGATGTCTCGCTCGCGCCGGTTGCGTTCGGAACGACGCGCGACGAAATGATTCCGGAATTTGTTCGGCGCACGGAAAAGCTTGGCAGGACACGCCTCGTTGAATCCGGACCGGTACAACAGAAAGTAGTTCTCGGCGACGACGTCGATATCACTAAGATGCCGATCCATCAGGCGGGCATTCGCGACGGCGGGCCGTTTATCGGATCGGGGCTGATGATTACTAAAAATCCCGAAACCGGCCAGCGCAACTTGAGCTTTCACCGGTTGCAGATGAAAGGACCGAAGAAAACCGGCATCCTGCTCTATCCGCGTCACGCCTGGGCCAACTATCAGATGTACGAAGCGCGGGATCAGCCGATGCCGGTGGCGATCATGATCGGGCATCATCCGATGTATTATTTCGCTGCGGCGACGACCACGCAATATGGCGTCGACGAGTTGGAGATTGCCTCGGCGTTGTTGCAGGAAGAGGTCGAACTGGTTAAATGCCGCACCGTCGATTTGGAAGTGCCGGCTTGGGCCGAGATTATTCTCGAAGGTGAAATCCCGCCCAAAGTGCGCGAGCCGGAAGGGCCGTTTAGCGAATTTCAAGATTACTATCTTACCGGTTCGGGCATGAATCCGATCGTCAACATCAAAGCGATCACCATGCGCAATGACGCGATCTTCAAGAACGTGCAGAACGGCACGGAAGTCGAGGGTTGCGTCTATCACAAGGTACCCATGTCGGCGCAGATCCTGCGCCGCGCCCGGACCGTCGGCGGATTTGCCGACGTGAAAAACGTGCTGGTGATGCCCGGCATCTTCGGGGTCGTCGTGCAGATGCGGCCGCGCTATTACGGCGAAGCGAGGAACGTGCTGATGTCGGTGCTATCGAGCGAATATCAACATCCCAAAGTCGCCATTGCGGTAGACGACGACGTCGACATTTTCAATTACGCCGAAGTGCTCTGGGCGATCAATACGCGAGTCAATCCCGCGGAAGACATCGTCGTCATCAACGGCGCGAAGATCCATGCCATGGACCCATCCTGTCCGGAATTCGGCCATCCCGGCGCGCCCGGCTGGCACCGCATCGGCGGCAAAGTTATCATCGACGCCACCAAGCCGCCGGAATGCGACCCAAAACGGCGCAGTGAATTCGAACGCCTGCGTCCCGTAGGTTGGGAGACGGTCAATTTGGAAGATTTTTTGCCGGCGGGTTCCCCGCCGTTGCGCTTTAAGCCGAAGATTCCGGGGAGTTAAAAGATTGGTTCAAGGTTCAAGCGTTCAAAGGTTCAAGCGAAAGGCACATCAAATCTCAGTGTAGGTCGCCAGGGATTCGGTATCAGGTATTTATTGAACTTTTGAACTCTTGAACCCTTGAACGGCCGCGCCGAAGGCGCGGCGCTATTCATCGGATTCGCCGAAATAATCCCTCACGATTCGTTCTTTGATGTATTCGATGGCTCCTAGATCCTGGATGATGTCGCCGCCGGTGTCGTAGAAAAAGATATCGCCTTTGTGGTTGCGGCCAATGGCGACCAACCACTCCAGCTCGTCTCGGTCTTCGAGCAAATAATTGATCGCTTGGTTGGCGCCTTTGCTGGCGATGATGGTTACTTTGGGTTTGGCGGTTTTTCGTGCCTGGGACATGCAGTACCCTCCTGAGTCGAGGAGAAGTCTATAACAGAAGGAACGGGTTCACAACTTACACGAAAGCCGCGCCGTAGCCGTTCGTGCGATCGTGGTTACTTCATGGCGAAATCGACGCGGTTAGGTCTGCCGCTGAGCTTGGCCCTTTCCTCGGCGCTGAATGGTTTACCGGCGACGACGAAGAGGCGTTCGGCGCCCGCTTGGCCGGTGGCCAGGAGCGCGTCGCGCACCGCTTGCGCGCGTTGATTGGCGAGTTGGCGCATCTCATCGTCGCCGACTTTGGCGTTCTGCATCATGAGCTTTTCCATTTCGGGGACGGGCAGGTCTTGCGCCAAGCCGATGACGTTGCGCGGCTTGGGAAAACTTTCCTCGCCGTAAGCGGCTTTCAAATATTGCGGATATTCGGTGCTCGCCACTTGCACGTCGTCCACGGAACGCGGTGCTTCGCCTTTGCGCACCAGATCCTTCAATTTTTGTGCTTTGACCTTGCGTTCGATCTGAACTCGTTTAAGGCCATCAAGGTCAGTCAGAGGATCGACCCGGCCGGTGATCTCCAGGTTGAGCGCGGGGCGGTTGTTCAATGCCTTCGCCAGCGTCGCGATTTTTCCTTGAGCCGGTTGGCTCAGATTGGCGCGGCCGTTGTCAAATTCGATGTAGGCCAACTCGTCACCGCTGCCCCCGCCGCCGAATGCCGAGGCGATCAACGAGAATGGCGCCGTCACCGCCTTGGTGATGATGTTGATAATAATGCGCAACACGATGCCGCCGACGCTGAACTGCGGGTCGTCGAGCGATCCGCTGATCGGCAAATCGACGTCGATGACGCCATTGCGATCTTTCATTAGGGCAACGGCCAATAGCACGGGGAGTTTGGTCGCGGTCGGGCTTTCGATTTTCTCGCCGAAGGTGAGTTGATTGAGAATGATTTTATTATCGGCGCGTGAGCTTGCGGTTCTCCAGCTTGTACTTGACGTTAAAGGACAACTTGCCTTTCTCGATGCCGTAGCCGACGTACTTGGCGGAGTAGGGCGACATGGGGCTCAGTTCGATTTCCTTGGCGTCGGCGATGATGTCGAGGAAAAGTTCTTTCGACAGTGGGTTGAGCTTGCCCTTGATCTCCACCGGCGCGGCGTTGTCGAGGCGAGCTTGGATATCGAGATCGCCCGGTGTTTCGGGCTTCAGCTCGGAGATCGCGCCTTGAACGCTGGTGAGATTGGCCGAGTAGTTGGGCTTGACGAAGAAGTCGCTGAAATTGATGTTGCCTTCCTGAAGATTGATCTTGCCGATGCTGATCGCTTTGGGCGCGGCGGGTTCCGCCGTTGCCGGAGCGGCAGGTTTTTCCGCGGTCTTGGCCGGCGCAGGAGCTTCGTCCTTTTTGTCGTCTTTCTGGACGGTCAGATTTTGCAGATTGATTTTGCCGTCCGCGCCGAGAATCAGCCGCGAATAAAAGTCGGCGAGAGTAATCTCGCCGATGCGCAGTTGAAACGGCTCGAGATCGAATTGCATGGCGTCGAGCGCCAAGGATTTCCATTTCAAAAGATCCTGCTGCCCGTCTTTTTCCACGGCGCCAAATTCATCGACCTGCACGCCGCCTTGGTAATTCATTTTCGCCGGGCCGCTACCGCCGGCATCGTAAGTCAGTTCGCCTTTGGTGCCGACGCGTCCGCCGGTCAGCAGAAAGTTGACCTGATCTCCGAGAAAGGGTTGGAAAGGAAGAAGTTCCAGGCCCTGCGCTTCCACGGAAAATTTGGCGTTGACCGGATTCGCCGTGGCGGTGCCAACCAGTCTCAAGCGTACCTTTCTCATTGACCCGAGCTCTTATCGTCGCTTTGCCGCGCTGGCTCTTCGCGGTGGAAAAATTGGCGCCGCGGATTGAAAGATCGGAGAGATTCACCTTCGCTGGCGTGGCATTGGTCTGATCGTCGAAACTAATCCTGAACCGGTCAAAGGCAATCTGTTTGGCGTCGATTCGCCATTCGCCGCCGTCGGTCTTCGCCGGTGGGACTGGCGCAGGAGCCGGCGTTTGGGCCTTGGCAATGCGCGCCAGATTCATGCCGTCGGCGCTGCGTTGGATATAGCCGTTGCCATCCTTGGCTTCGATCTCACCGATGACGATGGTTTTTTTGGCCAGATCCATCGTGCTGTCCTTGATCGCCAAAGACCCGACGCGCCACAACGGCTCCGGCTGGCCGGCCAGGTCCAAACGGAAACTGCGCAGATTCACGCCCAAGGCCGACAGATTGAGATCGGTTTGGCCGTCTTTGCTCGCAAAAATAAACTGCGTCGATAGATCGACAAATCCTTCTTTGATTTCCGCCGCCACGGCGGTTTCGTAATAGGGACGGAGCGCGCCCGGTTTCAATCCTTCAATCTCGAGCTTGCCTTCGGCGAGGAGCGGGGCGAGTTGGAGCGTACCGCTGTGAGAGAATTTTTCCTTGGCCTCAGACTCAAACGATAGTTCGGTGCTGGCCTTCTTGCCGGGTTCGTTGGTTAGGCCGGTGACTTTCAAAACGAATATTGTCCAGCTGTGTCTTGTAAGGGTGCTGCGGTTGCTCGTCGGTAAAATGCAGCGTCGCCGAGTTGAGCGCGATTTCTTCGATTGAAAAGCCGAATGGGGCGGCGTCCTTTTTTGGTTCTTTAGTCTCGGCCGGTTTTGGTTCGGCGCTGGTCGCGACCAGATTTGCTACATTAAGGCTTCCGTCGCGGCCGCGATTCAAATGCAGTTCCAATCCGTCAGCTTTGATCGACTTCAGCACCATTTTGTTGGCGAAAACTTGAAAAGCTTCGATCAGCACCTCGATGCTTGGCAGTTTGAGCAGCGGGGCGCCTCCGGTTTGGCGCATATCGAGGTCCTTGATGCCGAGGTTGCCGGTGATCGACAGCACAGACGGATTATTCGTTGAAGTTCGAAAGCCGGCCGTGAGCTTGCCGCTAAGCTGTCCCGACGGCATCGTGAAGTTCAATCCCACCGGCGAGTATTCGAGATATTTGGCGATTTCCAACTTGTCGATGTCGATGGCTAGGTTGCTATCGCGCGACTCTTTGAACGGCTTGGTGTCGCCGGCGAGATGGAACGGCGCGCCGTTCACCACGGCGGAAAATTCGGGCTTGACCGTGATATCGACGTAGGAAGGCAGGCTCGAAATAAACGGCACACCGATTTTTATCTGGGTGACGCTGTGCTTGGTTTTTTCCGGCCGGTCGTCGAAATCAACTTTTCCATCGACGACCTCGATGTTATTCAAGGAGAACCGCGCCGGCGGGCCAGGTGGTCCCTTGGTGAATTCGTCGATCAGGTCTTGATAGTTATACGTCCGATCTTCATTTCGAACTAAGCTAACATACGGTTTCGCCAACCGCAGCGTTTTGATCACCGGCGCCAGACGAAATATCGATTGCAGCTCGAGATTGACGAAAAGCTCCTCGAACGACACCGCGGGACTATCGCTTTGGCGCTCGCGCATCATGAATCCGCGGACGGTCAGAGTGATCGTGTAAGGATTAATCTTGATCTGCTCAATGGTGACTGTGCGATGAAGCTTGTCGGAGAGCGCCGCCGCGACCTTGCCGCGGATCAGCGGCGGGGCGACGAGTCCCAGTAAGATTCCTATCGCGACGAAGACGGAAACAACCCAGATCGCGACCTTGCGGGTGCGCGGGTGACGCGCGACGTCGAGAGCCCGGCCGCGGATAACCTTTGTGTCTAACGCCATGACGTGATCGCTGAGAATTCGTTCAAGCGATCTTATCGGACGAGTCGGCGCTTGTCTATAAAAGTTCAGAAACCGGCGGTGATTGCGAGAGCGACGCTTACGCCGTCTAACTTTCGTCGGCGACCTGTAAAGCTTCGAGAAGTGTTTGATAGGTCGCCGGCAGTTGCCAGTGCTTGGCGCCTTCGATCATGAGCCGGCGATATTCCGCATTGGGGCGTGGCACGTTGGCTCGATCTCAGCGACGTATACGAGCGCTTGCAATGGCGGTCGGTGATCTTCGGCCGGCAATAACGAGATCACCTCACGGCGGTAACCGTCTTCGAAAGCTGTCCAGGAGCGCCAACTCGGCGTCGGTTACCTCATAAACGATCCCCCAAACTTCTTGCCCGTGGCCGGGAATACGTTAGCAGTGCCGCAGTTGCGCAACCGCGAATGGCGGGTGATGCCGAATTGATAATCCGGCAGGCGAGCGACGCAAACAAATCGCGACGATGGGCAACGGCGCTGCATCTGCTGCCAATTCATATTCGAGCCGTAAGCGAAATAGTGCAAGTTGATCACGCCTCCTGCTTCATCGGCCATACTAGGGAAACCTGTGAGGGGTCTCAAGCATCGCCTGGAAGATTGTCGCGACAAATTCTTATTGTGAGTTTGCTTGCGTCCAACAGAACAGTTAATATATCAACGATTATCGAGCCAGTGGGAGAAACTATGATATTTTTCAATCGTTTAGCAGCTATTTCTTTATTTGTTTTAGCGCTTTTGCCGGCCGCTCGCGCATATGCCGGCGAGCCCACCGCGCAGCTGAGCGCCACAGTTAATGAGCTCGTCACCATTCTGGTAAACACTCCAGTCGCCGAGTTACGGGCAAAAGGCCTGCCGGAAAGGGCGCTTAAACTGGTGTACGACCGGTTCGATTTCTCGGAGTTAACCAAGCGATCGCTCGGCCGCCATTGGCAGGCGTTGGACGAAAGCCAGCAACGCGAGTTTGTCAACGCGCTCACCCAGAAGCTCCTCGTGGCGTATGGCAGAACCGTGCGCGCCTCGGGCGACGAGAAGGTTGAGTTCACGAGTGAAGTTGTCGATGGCAACCTCGCGAACGTCCAAACCAAGATTGTCAGCAGCAGTGGCGAGTTCCCGATCGACTACCGCATGCTGGTCAGCAATGGGCAGTGGAAAGTTTACGATATGGTGATCGAGAACGTCAGTGTCGTGAACAATTATCGCGCTCAGTTCGAACGGGTGATCGCGCGCTCGTCGGTCAAAGAATTACTGGCAATGATGAAGCAGCGGGAGTCTTGATCGCTTTTTCATTCGGTGCATCTCTCTATTTTTGTACAAAGCTCCAATCGAAAGCTCTCGCCGGGTCGGGAGCCGTATCGAGCTTTAGCTCCGCACGAATCTCTTCCATCGCGATTTGAATTCCCTTCGAGGTAGCGGCGCCGGTAATCGACCAGCTCGACGCCGCCATCTCGTAGCTGCCTTCGGCGAGCTCTTGATCCATTTCCGACCACTTCATGATCGATCGGATGGCCTCCGGTTTGTTGTCTTTGGCATAGCGGATGCCGCGCAATGTCGCGCGCACCAAGCGCTGGATTTCATCCGGCTGTTTCTGGATCTTTTCTAGCTTTGTCCCAAGTCCGGCCAACGGTGAGGGAATCACGTCGCCGACAAAAAGAATTTTGCGAAAGCCTCTACGTTCCAGCATGACATTGTACGGCGCCTCGATCAGCGCGGCATCGATGGCGCCGCTTTCCATCGCCGCAATACGGTTGGTTCCACCACCCAGCGCGATGATCTTCACATCTTGGTTCGGCGTCAGCTTGTATTGCCGCAGCAGCGCTCGCGCGTAGGTGTCCGTGCTCGCGCCGAAGGACGAGATGCCCAGCACCTTGCCCTTAAGCTCTTCTACGGAACGGATGCCCGGTTTTGCGATGAGCGCGAACAACGGCTTGTCGGCGATCGTCATGACGACACGGATGGGCACGTTGCGCAGGGCGGCGCGGATCGTCGAGCCGAGCGCAGTCGTGTAGCCGACGTCGCCGGCGATCAGCGCTTGCATGGCGACTTGTGGTTTCATGATGACGTAATCAACGTCCAGACCTTCAGCGCGATAAAATCCCTTTTCCCGGCTGAGGTGGATGGGAAACCAGGATAACGATTTGGACGGAGCGGAAATATGAATCTTGGCCGGCTGAGCGGGGGCCGAAGACGAAAGCATCGGCACGAGGAAAATCGCGTAGAGCAGAACAATTTTCATCTTGCGCCGGAACATAATCACGCCATGGGTTTTCTTACAAGTGAATTCTCGAGCATTGACGAGCATCATAGGGTTCGCTAAGTCTGAGCGACTATGGCCAAAGCAAAGATCACCCTCGCATTGGGTTCTTACGATCGTCATGCGCCGCTGCTCGAAGGTGGTATCCACCATCCCGACGTAGACATCGAATATATCGAGCTCGACCCGCAGCAGGGCCGCCATGAGAGGTTTCTGCAGCACTTCGAATTCGACGCTGCAGAACTATCTTTCTCATCTTACTTGATCGCCATCGATCAGGGTCTGCCCGTCCACGCGGTGCCGATCTTTCCACGCCGCCTGTTCAGCCAGTCGCAAATGTATAAAAACGTTAACTGCGGCATCCGCACGCCGAAAGATTTATCGGGCAAGCGGATCGGGTTGAGCGCCTATCAGAATACGCTCGGCGTGCGCGCTAAAGGCGACCTGACTCATTTCTACGGTGTCGAACGCTCGACGGTAACCTGGGTGACGCCGGGAAAAGAAGTCGTCGATGTGGAATTACCGGCGGATTTAAGACTCGAAACTCGCGACAGCATGGCCGAGATCGAGCGGGAATTTGTCGAGGGGAAAATTCAAGCGCTGTTCGTATCGCGTCTGCCTAAGCCGTTTCGCGACGGTCACGCCAATATTGCGCGACTCTTCGAAAATCCCCAGGCCGAAGAAGAACGCTATCTGCGTGAAGAAGGCTATTTCCCGATCATGCATGTGCTGGCGTTCAAGAAAGAATTAGCTAAGCGCTATCCCGAGTTGCCGCGCGCGCTGTACGATATTTTCGAACAGGCCCGCGAGCGCGCCGTGCAGCGCTGGGTCGATCCCAATTGGTCGATCATGATGTGGGGCCGGCGCGAGTTGGAGCGGCAAAATACGCTGTGCAGCTTCGATCCATGGAAAAATGGTCTCGCAGCGAACCGCAAGAACATCGAGCGCTTCGCGCTCTACAGCCATGAGCAGGGTTTGACCAAGCGCCGATTGACACCGGAAGAATTGTTTGTGGCGATAGAGTAGAGCCGCTTCCAGTAATCGTTCGCGGAAGCCAGGCACGCTAACCCTAAATTCTTTTTGGCGGTTTGGCCAGCAAGATCAGAACCGACGATGTGAACAGCGCGCAGGAAAAAATCGTAAACGATAGATTGTAGTTACCGGTGCGGTCGTGGAGAAAGCCAAAGAACGGCGCGCCGCTGGCGGCGAATAAATGGGAAAAGAAAAGCGATAAACCGCGTACCGTGCCGAGCGACGCCCGGCCGAAGAAATTGGCCCAGATCACTTCGCGCAGCACAAAGCTCCCGGCCAAGCCGGTGCCGTAGAAAAAGAAACCCAGGTAAGTGACATGAATTTGACTGCTCGATATCGCGGTGATCAATCCCACTCCCTGAATTAGAAACTGCACGCACGAAACTCTTCTAATATCGAATTTGTCGGCGAGCACTCCCCACACGAGCGTGGAACCGAGTTGGGTGAGCGCAATCGTGCTCATGAAAGACGCGGCGATCAGCGGTGAGTAGCCGATGTCGGTGACGTAAGAATAAATATGCAGATTGAGACCGGCGATGCCGACGCTGGCGATGCCGAAGGTAACCACGAGCAGCCAGAAGGTCGGCAATCTGAGAACTTGCGCTCGAGTCCATGTGGCTCGGCTGCCGAGCTTTGCCGTTGCGAGGGCGATCGACGCCTTGTCCGCCGCTGATAGTTCGTCGATTGTTTGCGATGGCGGCTCGCCATCCGGGCGAAGTCCGATGTCTTCGGGTCTGCGGCGAACGAAGATCAGTGCCGGCACCACGACTAAGAGCGGCGCAATGATGCCAAATACGGCCCAGGTGTTGCGCCAGCCGATGAGGACAAACAAAGACGCCGCCACCAACGGGATACTGAGCTTGGCAATGCCCGTTCCCAAATTGGCGATGCCCATCGCCCGGCCGCGCTTGCGCACGAACCATTGCGCGATCGTGACGTTGATGACCAAGGAGCCCAGTAACGCTTCGCCGGCAATTACTAACGAGCAGCGGACCAGCACAAACTGCCAGAAACTTTGCACCAGGCTGGAAAGCATCAAACCCGCGCCTTCCATGAGAACGCCGAGGACGAGCACGCCGCGTCCGCCGTGCCGATCGATCCACGGACCGAGCAGCGGAACGATCATCGCCGCAACGCCGATCTCGAAAGTGCGAATCAACGAAAATGCGCCGCGCGAAACGCCCAACTCTTCAGTGATCGGCTTGAGAAAAATGCTTAACGTGCTGGAAAAAGCGAATGTCCCGGCGATGTTGACCAGGATGCCGACACCGACGATATACCAGCCGTAATAGAACTTGGATGTTTTGGCTGCCATCTCTCACGTTGTTTACATCATTCATTCGCGCAAAAGCCGCTGGATCACGACGGCGGAGTTCGTAGAATAGCGTGAAGCAGCAGAAACAGCTATAAGTCGGCGCTGCTCGCAGATCCGATGTAAGACCATGGCTACTGCGCCTGTCAATCCATGTGTGATTCATTCGCTTGAAAAAGGCGACCGGTGGCCATATGACTGGCTCCAATCGCGGCCCGAGCTCAGGAGGTATTGCATGCTGATATTGTCGAACGAGGACATCGAAAAGATTCTTCCCGTCGGCGCCTGTCTCGACGTGCTCGAAGAAGCCTATCGTGATCTCGGCAACGGCATGGCGGCGACGGTGCCGCGCTATGATGTTTTCAGTCCGACCAAGCCGAACGAATTCTACGAATACAAAACCATGAGCGGGGTGTTCCCCAGTCGCAACATCGCCGCGCTCAGGCTCAATTCGAGCGTCGTCAAATGGTACGAAAAAGCGGGCGGCCTGCGCAAAGACAAGTTGCCGGTGGCCGGCGGCGATAAGTTTGTTGGGTTGGTGATGCTGTTCAGCACCGAGACCGGCGAGCCGCTGGCGATTTTCCCGGACGGTTACGTGCAAAAGCTGCGCGTCGCCGGCGCCAGCGCAATTGCGGCGCGCTATTTGGCGCGCAAGGATTCTAAAGTGATGGCGCTGCTCGGAGCCGGCTGGCAAGCCAGCGCGCATCTGGTGACGCTATCGATGATTCGCGACTTGACACAAGTGAAGGTTTTTAGTCCGACGCCGGAGTCGCGGCGACGCTTTGTCGACGAGTGGTCAGGAAAAGTTTCCGCTCCGCTCATCGAGACCGGCAGCGCCGCAGAGGCCATCGACGGCGCGGATATGGTGGTCTGCACGACCAATTCAATTTCCGCTTTGTTTGACGGAGAGTATTCTGCGACCGGGTATGCACGTGTCTTGCGTCAAGCCGTGCGAACTGGACGCTATGACATACCAGCGCGCCGATCCCCTCATCATTCACTGGCGCGAAGCCAAACCGTTTCAAATCGCCATCGGCGTCGACCGGCAATCGATTCCCGACGTAGCCGAGGGTTGGCAGCATCCGATCACGCGGAAAGAAGAAGCTATCTGGGATTTCCCCACGCTCTCGGAATTGGTCAATGGACAACACCCGGGAAGGACCAAAGAAGATACCATCAGCTGCTTCTGTAACAATGTCGGTCTCGGTTTGCAGTTCGCGGCCGTGGGCAGCGAAGTGCTGGCGCGGGCGCGCGAGGCGAGGGTGGGGAGAGAGATACCGACGGATTGGTTTTTAGAAGATGTGCACCCATAAGAATGGTGCTGAGTCCTGAGGGACGAGTCCTGAGCTCATGAAAAACCGGATTGAAATAATTGTTTTGATGCTGTGCCTATGGATGCTGCCAAAGGCTTTGCCGGCACAGAACACGAAAATTAAAGTCGCTTATCCAACAACAGTCGGTTCAATGGCGGTACTCTGGGTCGCCAAGGAAGCCAAGTTGTTCGAGAAGCACGGTCTGGAAGTCGAGTTGATATACGTAGCCGGCAGCTCGCGGGTCGTGCAAGCGATGCTCGCTAAAGACATTCCAATCTCAGAAATCGCAATTCCTGCAGTGATCCAGGCAAATCTCGCCGGCGCAGATCTGGTGATGCTCGCTGGACCCAATCACAAGCCGGGGCAAAAAATTATGGTGCGGCCGGAGATCAAGCGGCGCGAAGATCTCAAAGGCAAGAAGATCGGCATTACTCGCTTCGGCACGTCCGATGATTTTTTACTGCGTTACGTTTTGGGCCAATGGAATCTTCAACCGGATCGCGACGTGGCGTTGATTCAAATGGGCGGATCGCCGGAGATCCTCGCGGGCTTGGCATCGCGGGGCGTCGACGGCGGCATGCTCTCGTCCCCATTACACTTGCAAGCGGCCAAGTTCGGTTACAGCTTGCTCGCAGACTTGAGCACCATCGGCGTCGACTACCAGGGCGCGGGTGTAGTGACTTCCCGGAGTTATATGCGGGAAGCACCGGATACCGTGCGGCGTTATCTGCGCGCTTATGTCGAAGCACTGCACCGCTTCAAGACCGACAAGAATTTCTCGATCCGGGTGATCGGCAAATATACCCGTATCGCGGATATAGAAGCGCTGGAGGAAACCTATCAACACTATGCGGTGAAAGTCATGCCCAAGGTTCCTTATCCGACGCTCAAAGGCATCCAGATGGTGTTAGACGAGATTGGAGCGCGCACTCCCGAAGGCCAAAAGCCTCACTCCCGAAAACTTTATCGACGTGAGTTACCTGAAAGAGCTTGAACAGAACGGCTTCATCAAGAAACTTTACGGGGAGTAATGATCCGGAATCTAAGTCGAAGGCAGATGCATTGGAAAGTCGAATCAAGCCACCTAAAAAAATCGCAATCAAAAATCCACATTGTTATTGACAGAGAAAAACCACTTTCGTAAACTGCTTTCAGCAGGGAAAGGAGGTGGTCCAGACATGATTGATAAATGTACTGTCTGCGAGGTGGCTGAGACTTAGGCTCTAGGCGGATTCTTTGACGGGGATTCGGGCCTGGAGCCTGGGAATCCCCCTCAGTCCACCTAATAGGTCCGCTTCAACGGTTGCTTTGGCTGCCGCTTGAAGCGGACCTTCTTTTTTCGAGCAGGGCGAGCGCGGTGATAGCCGCTTTTTTAGTTTGGTTATCTTCGCTCTCGCTGTTTTTGTTCAAGACGGCCAAGAATTCTTCCGACGCCGATCCCAAATTTGCGAGAGCGATCGCCACGGTGTGGCGTACCTTCGGATCCGCATCGCTCGTGTAAACTTCCAACAAAAGTTTTTTGCCGGAGTCGTCCAGGTCCGCCCGTAGTTTGAGGCAGATTGCCGCCGCGACTCGCACCGTCGGATCCTCGTCTCTTAAAGCCAGTAGCAATGTCGACAAAGTCACTGAGTCGGACAACGCCAGATCGCGGATGCAGTAGAGCGCCATGCGTTTCTGGTTGGCCGTTCCGGTCGAGCAAAGTTCGATGAGCAGTTTGATGACGCTGCCCTCGTCTTTGGCGATGCGCTGGAGCAATAGCGCCATCGCCCAGCGAATGTCGGGCTCGCGGTGATCGAGGGTATCGAGCAGATTGGCGATGCACGCGCCGGAGGGTTGGCTTAGATGACCCAAAATGTAAGCGACCGGCCAGTAATTTTTATATCCGCTCGCGGTCAGGCGGCGATCTAAGATTTCACGAAGCTCAAGAGATTCTGTTGCGAGGGGGATTAGGGCATCGACAGCGGCGCGGATGGTCGGCTTATCATGGTGATCTAGACTTGCAATGAGCGCGGTGATTTGGCCGTCGTGGATATCCATCCAGAATTCGCGGGGTCAGACGCAGGATTAAATTTCCAGAAATTGCGGACAGTCGGTCAAGTTGCGGTTTCCTTTTGCGGTTACCACGACCACGTCTTCCAGACGCACGCCGCCGACGCCGAGGTAGTAAAGCCCAGGCTCGACCGTAACGACGTGGCCGGTGCGCAGCGTGGCGTCAACCGGCGCGATGCGCGGCGGCTCATGGATATCCAAACCCAATCCATGTCCCGTGCCGTGAAAAAAACCCTGCATCCGGCCGTTGATTCTTCCCGTCGGGAAGCCACGCGCTTCGAAGAGCTTCAAAATATTTTGATGAACCTCTTTGCCGTTCACGCCGTCGCGAATCTGATCGTAGCCGATCTGTTGCCCCGCTTGCACGGTCGCATAGATCTCTTTGAGTTTGTCCGACGCACGCCCGCGCACGACAGTGCGGCTCAAGTCGCCGAAATAGCCGTTGTGCTGCGAGCGCGGAAAAATATCGAAGATGATCGAAGTATTGGCTTTGACCGGTCCGCTGCCTTCGTGATGCGGATCGACGCACTGATTGCCGGATGAAATGATCGTGTGGCTGGGCAGCCAACCCTGCGCCATGATCGTCGTGTTGACGGCGGTCTTGAGCATTTCCGAAGTCAGGCGTGTTCCGTTCAAATAGAGATAGCCGTCACGCTTGGCCTGAGTGCGTTTGAGCATGCGAATGCCGGCTTCGAGCCCGAGCCGGGCGACTCTCAGGGACTCGGCGATCTGCTTCACTTCGCGACGATTTTTGGTCTCGCGCTGCGGCCAGAAAGGGTCGCGCTTGATTTGCACGCTGTAGCCTTTGGCACGGAGCTGATCCAAGAGCAACGCGGAAAAATTCGCCGGCACGATGAGTGAGCGAATGCCTCGCTCGCGAAAGATCAGATCGAGTATGTCGATGATGCCTGCCGGCGTCTTGCCGAGTTTGCGTAATTTTTTCTGATACAACGATAGCGACAGAACTCGATCGACATGGGCCTGTTTCTTGGCCCGATCGACCTCCAAATCGCTCATGACCGCGAAACTGGTGTTCTTATGTTGAAAAAAAATAAACGGATCGGGAACAAAAAATCCCACCGCATAGAGCATATTCGCGTCGCCCTCGCTGGCGGAATAGAACAACACGGCTTGATCGTTGCGTAGTTTCACGAGATTCGGGTTCTGATCCTTGGTTCTTGGTTCGGTTATTTTTCGCATCGAACATAGAATTACGCTCTGGAAATCCGTGAATTTTAAATCGTGCAATCATACTAACGCGCAGCGTTACCAAGCGCAACTTACACTTCACCGAAGCGCAAATTTGGTTGACACACTAGGCGCGTTTGTTATGATGCCCCGACTCGCTAGCGGAAGAATTTGATTTCGCCTCCAAGGAAATTTGCTTCATGGTCACAACCAATAATTTCGACAAGCTTCGCGACCTCAATGAGAAGTCCGAAGCGGGCGGCGGTGAAGAGCGCGCGCGTCGCCAGCATGAACAAGGAAAACTTTTAGCCCGCGAACGCCTCGATATTTTGCTCGACAACGGCAGTTTCGTCGAGCTTGATCGCCTGCGCACCCACGACTGCACGGATTTCGGCCTGGACAAACAAAAATTTCTCGGCGACGCGGTGGTGACAGGGTACGGCGCCATCGATGGTCGCCTGGTGTACGTCTACTCGCAGGATTTTACCGTCTTCGGCGGCAGTTTGAGCCGCGTCGTCGCGGATAAAATTTGCAAAGTGATGGATCTGGCGGTGAAGAACGGCGCGCCGATCATCGGCATCAACGATTCGGGCGGCGCGCGCATTCAAGAAGGCGTCGACAGCCTCGCCGGCTACGGCGAGATTTTTCAACGCAACGTGATGGCATCCGGCGTGGTGCCGCAAATCACCGCAATCATGGGACCCTGCGCCGGCGGCGCGGTTTATTCGCCGGCGATCACGGACTTTATCTTCATGGTGAAGACCAACAGCTACATGTTCATTACGGGCCCGGATGTGATCAAGACCGTTACCCACGAAGAGGTGACCAAGGAGGCCTTGGGCGGTGCCGAAACCCATAGCGTCAAGAGCGGCGTGGCGCATTTTACCGCCGACACGGAAAAAGATTGCTTGTTGATGATTCGCGAGCTGATCAGTTTTCTTCCCAGCAATAACCAGGAAGACCCACCGTTTCGCGCGACCAATGACGATCCGCTACGGCGCAACAAAACGTTGAAAGATCTTGTGCCGGATAATCCCAACCGGCCTTACGACATGAAAGAACTTATCGCTGCCGTCGTGGACGAAGGCTATTTCTACGAGGTGCAGCCTGAGTTCGCTCGCAATATTCTCATCGGCTTTGCGCGTTTGGGCGGGCGGACCACCGGGCTGGTGGCAAACCAACCGGCGCATCTGGCGGGCTGTCTGGATATCAACGCATCGGTGAAGGCGGCGCGATTTATTCGATTTTGTGATTGCTTCAATATTCCCGTGGTCACCTTTGTCGACGTTCCCGGATTTCTCCCGGGCATCGAACAGGAATATCACGGCATCATCCGTCACGGCGCAAAACTGCTCTACGCCTATGCGGAAGCCACGGTGCCGAAAGTTACGGTCGTGACCCGCAAAGCCTACGGCGGCGGATACATCGTGATGGCTAGCAAACATCTTCGCGGCGATATCAACCTTGCATATCCCACCGGCGAGATCGCGGTGATGGGACCCGAAGGCGCGATTAGTATTGTCTTTCGCGACGCGCTGCAGAAAGCGAGCGATTCCACCAAGACCCGCGACGAACTGGTCGGCAACTACCGCGAGACCTTCGCTAATCCGTTTAAGGCAGCGGAGTCGGGCTACATCGATGCGCTGATTTACCCGGAAGATACCCGTCCGACTCTGATCCGCTCGCTGGAAATGCTCAAAAATAAACAGGATCACAATCCGCCGAAGAAGCATGGCAATATTCCGCTCTAGAGAAGGCATGAGGCAACAGGCGATAGGCACGAGGATTACGCATGCCGTGATCTCACGTTGCTCGACTGTGCCTGTCGCCTAACGCCTATTGCCTTTCCGCATGTTTAAACGTATTCTGATCGCCAACCGGGGCGAGATCGCGGTGCGGATCGCGCGCGCTTGCCGCGAGCTCGATATCGAAACGGTGGCGGTCTACTCCGAAGCCGACCGCGAATCGTTGCACGTTAAATACGCTGACTACGCCTACCCGATTGGCCCCGCGCCGTCGAAGCAAAGCTATCTCGCAATGGACCGCATCATCGATGTTTGTAAAAGAAGCCGCGCCGAAGCGGTGCATCCGGGGTATGGTTTTCTGGCGGAGAATGCCGCCTTCGCGCAGCGCTGCAAAGACGAAGGCATCGTTTTCATCGGCCCGTCGCCGGAAGTCATCGATCAGATGGGCGATAAGGTCAAAGCGCGCCATATCATGATGGCGGCGGGCGTGCCGGTGGTGCCCGGCTCCGACGGAATCTTAACGTCTGAGGACGAAGTTCTGCAGACGATGGAAGAGATTGGCTATCCTTGCATGCTCAAGGCGGTGGCGGGCGGCGGCGGCAAAGGGTTGCGCCTGGTGCGCTCGCGCCGCGAAGTTTCTTCCGCCTATCGCGCGGTGGGCTCGGAGGCCGCATCGTCGTTCGGCGATCCGCGGCTGTACGTGGAAAAATTTATCGAGCGGCCGCGCCACGTGGAGATTCAAATCCTCGCGGATAAATATGGCCGGGTGATTCATCTCTACGACCGCGAATGCTCGATCCAGCGGCGTCATCAGAAGGTCATCGAAGAATCGCCGGCGCCCGGGCTCGAAGACCGCACCCGGCGGCGCATCGGCCGCATCGCTATTCAGGGCGCGCGCGCGGTCGGTTACGTCGGCGCCGGCACCTTGGAATTTCTTTTGGATCAAGAACAGAATTTTTATTTTCTCGAGATGAACACCCGGCTTCAGGTCGAGCACGCCGTGACCGAGCGGGTGGTCGGCATCGATCTCGTCAAGGCGCAGATCGAAGTCGCGGCGGGTGGCTATTTGCCGTGGCGCCAGCGCCATATCACCCAGACCGGGCATGCCATCGAGTGCCGCATCTATGCGGAAGATCCGGAAAATGACTTCATGCCTTTCCCGGGAAAAATCGAAGGACTGCGTTTGCCGGAAGGACTCGGGTTGCGCAATGATTGCGGTGTTTACGAAGGGGCGGAAGTGTCGATTTATTATGATCCGATGATCGCCAAGCTGATCACCTGGGGCGAAAACCGGGTGGAGGCGATTCTGCGCATGCGCCGCGCGCTGCGCGAGTATCAGGTGCGCGGCATCAAGACCAATATTTCATTTCACCAATGGATTCTGCGCCACCCGCGTTTTATGTCGGGAAACTTTAATACCGGCTTTATCGACGAAGAATATCGGGTGATCAATAAGGAAGAAGTGTTTCCGCATAAAGAAATCGCGCTGGCGTCGGCGGCCATCGCGGCCCTGCACGGCGAACAGGAGCGGACGTTGATCCTGCTTGCAAAAGGCGCGGCCGAGCAATCCAAGTGGCGCGAGCAGGGCAAGAAAAATTCGCTGCGCCGCATCGAATCCCTGCCGCCGCGTCGCCGGCGTTCCTAGAGGCTTCATCGATGGCATTTATCGCCAAGCTCGGGGAGCAAAGCTATACCGTTGAAATCGAAGAGACCGGAAAATCGGTCTATCGGGTTTCCGTCGACGGTAACGAGTTCCTGGTCGACGGCAAGAAGACCGGACGGACCAATTATTCGTTGATCGTCGATAATCGTTCCTTCGAGATCGAAGTCGATAACAGCGAAGATGAGTACCGAGTTTTGGTCGACGGGCGTAGTTACCGCATCGAACTGGTCGACGAGCGCCGCATGCGAGTTGGCGGCGCGCAATCCGGTTTAGCACTTCAAGGGCGCCAGAAAGTTTCGGTGCCGATGCCCGGCAAGGTGATTGCCATTCTCGTCGCAGAGGGTGACGTCGTGGAAAAAGGGCAGGGTTTGGCGATCGTCGAAGCCATGAAGATGGAAAACGAGGTGCACAGCCCGATCGCCGGCGAAGTAAAGGAGATCAAGGTCAAACCGGGCGACACCGTGGAGGGCGGCGCGGTTCTTCTGATCGTCGAGTAATGCGCAGTTACCTTAATTTTACAGCAAAATGTTGTCACGCGAGTTCCATTCATGTTATAGCACCGCAGCATGATTCCGAAAAAAGTTTTCTTCACCAAAGGGGTCGGCGTCCATAAGGAAAAGTTGGCGTCGTTCGAGTTGGCGTTACGCTCGGCCGGGCTGGCGTTCTGCAATTTAGTATTGGTCTCCAGTATCTATCCTCCCGGATGTAAACGGATCTCCAAGGAAGAAGGCACCAAACTTCTGCGTCCCGGGGAAATTGTGTTTTGCGTCTATGATCGCGAGAGCACCAACGAGCCTAACCGTCTGGTGGCGGCGTCGGTCGGTGTGGCCATACCCGCCGACCAAGAGCAGCACGGTTACTTATCCGAACATCACTCCTTCGGCGAGACCGAAGAAAAAGCCGGCGAATACGCCGAAGATTTAGCGGCGAGCATGCTGGCGACCACCCTCGGTATCGAATTCGACCCCGATACCGCGTGGGACGAAAGAGAAAATTTGTTTAAAATGTCGGGCAAAATCGTGCGCACTTCGAACATCACGCAATCCGCCATCGGCAACAAAGAAGGCTTGTGGACCACGGTCTTCGCCGCCTGCGCATTCATCAACGACGACAGCTAGCCAGATCGGACGCCTGGCCTAGTCGCGATTTCTTCGTCTTAAACAACACTTCAGCGTCGACAGCCAGCAAATTGGAGTGATGGAGTACTGGAGTGATGGGTCGGAAACCCAATACTCCACCATTCCATTACTCCATCACTCCATTCTCCGCTCCGCCCGGTTCATTCGCCAGCGCGCCACATAGGCCACCGCGATGCTCAAAAGGTAGAGCAAAGCGAGCGGCACCATCAGCAAAACCTGGGATACCAGATCGGGCGGGGTCAGTACCGCCGCCAGGAGCGCGATCGCGATGATTGCGTAGCGGCTATGGCGAATCAGAAAGCGGTGGTCGATCAAGCCGATGCGGGCGAGGAAAAAAGCGATGACGGGCAATTCGAACATGACGCCGAACGCCAGCATCAGGCGCGAGACCACCGAAAGATAGTCGCCGATTTGCAGGTAGGGCAGCACGCCAAGCGCCTCGTAGCGACGCAGCAGAAAAAACAATCCTTCTTGGATCACAACTTCGTAGCAAAATGCGGCGCCGGCAGCGAAGAACAGTGTGCCGACGAAAACCAGGCTGCGGGTGTAACGTTTTTCGTGTTCGTAAAGGCCGGGCGCAACGAACTGCCAGGCTTGCCACACAAGGATCGGCGAGGCGAGGAAAACCGCAGAAACGAAGGCAACCTTGAGCTTGATGAAAAACGCTTCGGTGACCGCCGTGCCGATGAGTGTAAGTCCGGCCACCGGAATCCGCCGCAGCGGGGCGGCGAGCACGGCAAAAATATTTTCGACGACGGCGTAACTGGCGCTAAAGGCGAGAGCCACCGCCACGGTGCTTTTTATCAGTCGCGAGCGCAGCTCAGCCAGATGAGAAGTGAAGGGCATCTGGGCATCGGCAATCTGCCCTTGGCCTTCCGACTGGCTCACTTTTTCTCAGGGTCGGGTGCGGGTTTGGAAACGGCTGGTTCGACGCGGCTCTCGATGACAGGTTCGTCTTTGGAAACCTCAGACGACGAGTCGTCGATTTCGCGCTCCATTTGTCTGAACTCGTCTTTCAACTCATCCGTAGCGCGGCGAAATTCGGCCATGCCTTTGCCCAATGCGCGAGCCAGTTCCGGCAGTTTTTTAGGGCCGAGCACGATCAAGGCCAGCCCCAAGATCAATAACAACTCTGGCATGCCGATACCGAACATAAAAATAAATTATGCGATTTTGCCCAGCTTGGCAAGCATGGGTCGAAGGAATGACTAACCTATGGAGGTTTTTTCATCGCGGTTTGAATCACGCGGAATCAGTTGCAGCCATCCCGGGATTCATTGAATTAGATGATCAAGCTTTGCAGCGCCGTCATCGAGATGCTAGCCTTTTCCTCTATGGCTAAGAGCGCCGTGGTTATCGATAAGGATTACCTGAAACACTTTCCTGGAGAGGGGCACCCTGAGCGCGCTGAGCGCATACAAGCTTTGCTCGATGTTACGGAAAAACTCGATCAGGATAAATTCACGCTTGTCCCGCCCCGGGCCGCGACTCGCAGCGAACTGGAGCTTATTCACAAACCCGATTACGTTCGCTTGGTCGAATCGACCGCCAAAATGAACCAGTTCGCGCTCGACGGCGACACGATTACCTGTCGGGATTCTTTCGGCGTCGGCTTGCTTGCGGTCGGCGGATTGCTTCGCATCATCGATGCGATCGCCACCGGCGAAGCTCAAAACGGCTTCGCTCTGGTGCGGCCGCCCGGGCATCACGCTCTGCGCGAGCGCGCGATGGGTTTTTGCTTGTTCAACACCATCGCGATCGGCGCGGAATATCTCAAGCGCGCCCACGGCGCCAAGCGCGTGTTGATCATGGATTGGGACGTGCATCACGGCAATGGAACGCAGGACGCTTTTTATGAAGATCCCAGCGTGATGTTTATTTCGACCCATCAATATCCCTACTATCCCGGCAGCGGCGCGGTCACGGAAGTCGGCACCCGCGCAGGCGAAGGATTCACCGTCAATGTACCGCTGCCGGCGGGCTGCGCCGATGCCGAATACCTGCAAGTGTTTCAAGATATCGTCGTGCCGTCGGTGGAGAAATTCCAACCGGAATGGATTCTCGTATCCGCGGGATTCGATCCGCACCGGCGCGATCCGCTTGGCGGTATGGGCGTCACGGAAGAAGGCTTCGGCGCAATGGCGGTAAGGTTGCTTGCGCTCGCCGATCGATTCACCGATGCGCGGATCGCGTTCTTGCTCGAAGGCGGTTACGACCTGGCGGCTTTGCGCAATTCCGTCACAGCGGTTTTGGCGGCGCTGCAGGCCGGTCGGGAGCGCGACGGCGCTGTATTTGATTTGGCTGGAAGCCGCATCGAACCGCTCATCCGCCGAGTTCAGCAAGTTCATGAAAAATATCAATAATGTGAAATCCTATTGACCCTCCGGGCCGACTCATCTATTTTATCGTTTCAAATCCATTACAGATTGGTTAATTGAAAAGTGAGCACAACTGATCAGCACAGAGTTGTCGTCACGGGTCTAGGTGTAATTTCACCATTAGGATCCGGCGTCGAAAAAAATTGGGAAAATTTGCTGGCGGGCCGCTCGGGCATTCGCAAGATCACGCGTTTTCCCGCCGACGCATTCGCATCGCGCATTGCCGGCGAGGTGCCCGACTTTAAGGCCGATGATTTTATCGAGCCGAAAGAGATCAAGAAAATGGATCTCTTCATCCAATACGCCATGGGCGCAGCGGCGATGGCTATGGCCGACAGCGGTCTTAAGATCGAGGGCGAGTTTGCCGAAGAAGTCGGCGTCATTATCGGCGTCGGTTTGTGCGGTCTCGATACCATCGAGCAGACCAAAGAGGCATTGATCGCTGGCGGACCGCGCAAAATATCGCCGTTCTTCATTCCCAAAGTCATTTCAAACTTAGCTCCCGGACATGTGGCGATTCGCTTCGGCGCTAAAGGGGTTAATTGGACGCCTACGTCCGCATGCGCTTCCGGCACACACGCGCTTGGCGAAGCGTATCATTTGATTCGCCGTGGCGTACAACAAGCCGTGATCGCCGGCGGCGCCGAATCGACGATTACACCATTGGCTGTGGGCGGTTTCGCCGCGATGAAAGCGCTCTCGACACGCAACGACGAGCCGGAACGGGCGAGCCGTCCTTTCGACAAGGAGCGCGACGGCTTCGTTGTCGGCGAGGGTTCGGGAATCTTGATACTCGAAGAACGGGAGCACGCGCTGCAGCGCGGCGCGAAGATTTATGCTGAAGTAATTGGCTATGCAGCTACCGGGGACGCTTATCATATGACGGCGCCGGCGCCGGAGGGCGAAGGCGCGGCGCGCTGTATGCGCTTGGCGCTCAAGGATGCCGGTATTTCGCCGATCGATGTCGATTACATCAACGCCCATGGCACATCGACGGAATATAACGACGCCAACGAAACGACAGCGATCAAGACCGTGTTCGGCGAGCAAGCCGCCAAAGTCGCGGTGAGCTCGACCAAGTCGATGACCGGCCACTTGCTCGGCGCAGCAGGAGCGGTGGAAGGCGTGTATTCGACGCTCGCGTTATACCACGGCATGATCCCGCCGACGATCAACTACGAGCATCCTGACCCGGCTTGCGATCTCGACTATGTTCCCAACCAGGCGCGCAAGGCGGACATCGAAGTGGCGCTTTCCAATTCTTTTGGCTTTGGCGGCACGAACGCCTGCGTGATCTTTCGGAGGGCCGAATGAGCGGCTCGCAGAGGCGCAGTGTGATTCTCGGCACGGGCTCCGAGCTCCCGGCCAAGATCGTCACCAACCACGAATTGGAAAAGATGGTCGACACCAGCGACGAGTGGATTACCGTGCGCACCGGAATTAAAGAACGGCGGGTGCTCGAGGAAGGTAAAGGCAACGCCGACATGGCACTGCTAGCCGCTCGGCGCGCCCTCGACGACGCCGGCGTCGAACCGAACGATCTCGACGCCATCATCATGGGAACCGTCAGCGCGGATTATTTAATGCCGAGCTCGGCCTGTGTGCTGGAAGACTTGCTCGGCGCGCGCAACGCGTTCTCTTTTGACGTCGGAGCGGCATGCTCGGGATTTCTCAATGCCATCTCAGTGGCGGATTCCTTTATTCGCTCGGGCAAGATCAATAAGGCGCTGGTTGTCGGTTCCGACACTTTGAGCCGCTGGCTCAATTGGCAGGACCGCGCCACCTGCATTCTGTTCGGCGACGGTGCCGGCGCGGTGGTTTTGGGAGCTTCGGAAAACGGTTCCGGAATTCTGAGCACCAAATTGCGCACCGACGGATCCTACGCCAAAGCTCTCTATGTTCCCGCCGGCGGTTCGCTCAAACCGACGACGCCGCACACGGTGCGGAATAACGAACACACGATTGCCATGAACGGCAAGGAAGTCTTCAAAATTGCGGTGCGCTCGATGGAGGAGATCAGCCGGCAAGCCTTGGCGGAAGCCGGTGTCGGCATCGAGCAAGTTTCGCTGGTGATACCCCATCAAGCCAATAAACGGATCATCGTCGCCCTCGCCGAGCGGCTGGGCGTGCCGATGGACAAGGTCATGGTCAATCTCGATAAATATGGAAACACCTCTGCGGCTTCGATACCCGTCGCGTTGGACGAAGCCCGGCGCCAGGGCCGGATCAGAGCCGGCGATGTCGTTTTATTGAATGCTTTTGGCGCCGGCTTTGCCTGGGGGGCGGCGGTCGTGAAATTCTAGCCCGGGTCTTTTCTCTGGCTTCAACTTCGACCCATTTTTTCGGCCGTCTCGTCGCGCAAGTTTTTCAATTTAGCGGTCAAGTTGACCTCGTAACGTCGCGGACTGCGAATCGCTTTCACGTCCTGCGGCAGCGATGCGAATTCCTCCGCGAAGATTGCGCGACACTCCGCCAAAGACGGATGCGGCCCTGTGATCTTGCCGTTCCGCATAACTTCTTTTAACAGCCTTTCACCGCCAATCTCTTCATCACGCAGTCCGATCAGATCGCGTTGAAGGTATCCTTGGCCGTCGCGGTGACGAAACACCTGCTTTTTCCCCGGGCAGCTAATCTTTCCGGGGCTGAGTTTAAGCATCGGCCGGGCTCGATACTCGACTAGTTTGTACGAGATGTCCGTCCAGGGCGCGTCCGCGGACGTGCCCATCTTCGTGCCGACGCCGTAGCTGTCGTATGGCGTATTCGATTCGGACATCGCGGCGAGGTCGAATTCATCGAGGCCGCCGCTGCCGATGATTTTCACTTCGGCCAACGCCGCTTCGTCGAAAATTTTTCGCACGGCTAGAGCTTGCGCGGCCAGATCACCGCTGTCGATGCGCACGCCAATTAATTTTTGCCCGCGAGCGGCCATTTCTTTGGCCACTTGAACGGCGTTGCGCGCGCCGGCGAGGGTATCATAGGTATCGATCAAGAGAATCGCATTGTTCGGAAAACTTGCCACATAGGCGCGAAAGGCGTCGATCTCATTCTCGAAACTCGACACGAAGGAGTGGGCCATGGTGCCGACGATCGGGATACCGTAACGAAGGCCAGCGAGAACGTTGCTGGTGCCGTGAAAGCCCGTGAGATAGCTCGCGCGGGCGACCTTCATGCCGGCGTCGGTGCCATGGGTCCGGCGCAGCGCAAAGTCTACCACCGCCCGTCCGCCCGCCGCGTGAACGCAGCGCGCGGCTTTGCTGGCAATCAAGCTTTGCAGATGGATCTGATTGATGATGAACGTCTCGGCGATTTGCGCCTGGATGATCGGCGCGGTGAGCTCGAGCACGGGCTCGTCTTGAAAAAAAATCCGTCCCTCGGGAATCGCCCAAACTTGGCCGGTAAAACGGAGATCGGCAAGATAGTGGAGAAAATCGTCGGAAAACAATTTCTGCGCTGCCAGGTAATCGAGCGCTTTGGCGTCGAACGCGAAGTCTTCGAGATACTCTATGACATCCGTCAAGCCCGCCGACACGAAATATCCACGATTGGGTGGATAGGATCGAATAAACAAACTGAATGTCGCCTCGCCCATCTGCTGCTCGCGGAAGTACGCTTGCGCCATGGTGAGCTGGTATAGGTCGGTCAGCAATGTGAGGTTTTCGGGAGCCATGGGCGAAAGTCCGAACGCCCGCAGTGTAATGAAAACGCCGAACTCAGTAAAGCGGAAGAGCGGCTCCTCCGGTTGATTTATCCAGGCCGTTTTGTTAGTGATTTTCGTTACTAAGATACGCCTACAATTAGTCATCAAACGGGAGGGCATCGATGTTCACCGACAAAGTCGATTTGAAAGATTTCGAAAAACAAGACCCGGAATATCAGGACTTATTGCGCCGAGTGCTGGCGATTCAGGCCGATTGCGAGATCGGCGGACCCAATCTTTACGTGAAGCATATTCTGCCGACGGCGCCCACCAAGTTGGACCAGCTAATCGTGGCGCGCACCGCGGCGGAAGAAATGGATCATTTCAGAAAAATGGCGCGTTTGGCCGGCGATATCGGGGTGGATGTTTCCTACACGCTCAGCCGGACCAATCAAGAAAGATACGTTGAAGCGTTTCGCGGCGAAATCACCACATGGGAAGATTATGCCGTATTTGGCTTTCTCGTCGATCGCGTAGGTCGATTTCAGCTTGAAGAATTTCTCGGCTGCACGTATTTGCCGCTGGCCCGTGTGGTCGAGGATCCGGACATCATCCGCGAAGAAGAGGGCCATGTCGACTTCGGCACCAACGCGGCCGCCGAATTCGCGGCAAAAGGCGGAGAGTCGAAGGAACGCGTTCAAAAAGCGGTGGACTACTGGTACGTAAAAGGCCTGGATATGTTTGGCAACTCCAAGTCGTACCGTTCCGAACGATACATGTTCTGGGGTTTGAAGCGCCGGCCCAACGCAGTGGCGCGCCAGGCATATAAGGACGAGATCGACGCGCTGATCTTAAAAATGGGACTCACGCTCCCCGATCCCAACAAGGGCCGGCTTTATACATAAGGGAGAGAGAGAAAAGCTATGGAACCAGCAGCTAACACAGAAGCCTTAGATCAGCAGTTTAAGGAATTTATTCAAGGGATAAAAAAAGCGGTGGGCGCCGGCATACCGCATCTCAAGGACGATCCGAAAATCGTCGACCAGTCGATTGCCGACTGCAAGGAGATTTTGGACGTTGTCATGGAAGGCAATGTGAAAGAGTGGCTTGCCTGAGCCGCCTTCAACATCGCGTCAACCAAAGGTTTGTCAAAGGCGCCTGGATTTTCTAGGCGCCTTTGTTTATCAGCGACCGTCAAGTCGCTGTTCCAGGGGAGAGCGAAACATTGAACGTTGTCGTTTGCGGTAAAGTAATTCCCGCCAGCACGGTCACCATCGAAATCGACCCGAACACCAAGCGCATGATGCGCAAGGGCGTGCCGCACGAACTTGATCCCGGCCGCGGCAAGCGCGGTGGAAGAGGGGCTGCGCCTGACCGAGAAGCACGGCGGCACAGTGACGCTTGTGACGATGGGCATCAGCGACATCACCATCGGCATTCGCAACGCTTTGGCGATGGGCGCGACTTCGGCAGTGCATATTTTGGACGACGCCGTGGCCGGTTCCGATACGCTCGGCACGGCGAAACTCTTGGCCGCTGCGATCAAGAAACAAGAATTCGATTTGGTCATTTGCGCGACGGAAAGCAGCGACAGTTACTCCGGCATCGTGCCCGGGCAGATCGCTTATTTTCTCGGCGTGCCGCCGCTGACGTTCGCCAAAGAAATCGTGGTCGACGGCGGTAAGATCACGATCAAGCGCCAAAGCGAGAGCGGTTACGACACCGTCGAGGCTACGTTGCCTGCGCTGGTGGCCTGCAGCAGCGGCATCAATGAACCGCGCTATCCGCAGCTCAAGGGCATCATGGCGGCGAAGAAAAAAGAAATCAAAGTTTATACCGCAGCGGATCTCGGTCTGGCGGCGGATCAGGTCGGCGAGAAGGGCGCGCGGGAAAAAGTGCTAACCATCGGCCGGCCGGCCAAACGCCAAGCGGGCAAAGCAGTGACCGACGAAGGCGAAGGCGGCAAGCAGATCGCGGACTTTCTTGCGGAAATCAAGGTGATCTAAGTGGCGGACACAATCTGGGTATACGCTGAAATCAGCGAAGACAAAATAACCACGACTTCTCTCGAAATGCTGGCCAAGGCCAGCGAGGCCGGCAAAGCGGAAGCGATCCTGCTCGGCCCGGCGCAGGAAGACGCCGTGCAGACTCTCGCCAAGCATGGCGCGAGCAAAATTTACCATTGCGCGGATGCAGTCTATAAAGATTACTTGACCTTGCCCGCCGCCGAAACCGTCGCCGAATTGATTCAAAAATATAGTCCTGCGGTCATGCTCTTCGCGTCGAGTTATGCCGGCCGTGACCTGGTCGCCAATTTGAGCGCGCGCCTCGATTGCGGCGCGATCACCGACGTCGGCGATTTTCAATTGAAAGACGGCAGCGTCGAAGCGACGATTCCCGCGCTCGGCGCGAGCTATCAAAACACGAGCACCTTGGTGAATCCCGGAACCAAGCTCTTGGTCGTGCGGCCAAAGTCTTTCGAGCCGAAGGTGAACGAACAACCGCTGGCCGTCGAAGAAGTAGCGGCAGCGTCGGATGAAGGTTTGCGCAAAGTGCACATGACCGAGCGCGTGGTCGTCAAACGCGAAGGGCCATCTCTCGAAGGCGCGAAGATCGTCATTTCCGGCGGGCGCGGGCTCAAGGGCGAAGAGCAATTCGCCATGCTGAAAGAACTTGCCGATGTGCTCGGCGCCGCGGTCGGCGCCAGTCGTGCTGCAGTCGATGCCGGCTGGGTTCCCTACTCGATGCAGATCGGCCAAACCGGCAAGACAGTGAAACCCGACATCTATTTCGCCGTCGGCATCTCCGGCGCCGTACAGCATCTCTCCGGCATGAAGACCTCCAAGTACATCATCACCATCAACAAGGACCCCGAAGCGCCGATCTTCCAGTACTCCGACTTCGGCATCGTCGGCGACCTCTTCAAAGTCGTGCCGCAGTTGATCGAAGAATTGAAGAAGCGCAAAGGCGCGTAGGTCTAATTCACACCACGAAGCAGGTGCGGTAGGGGCGCGATTCATCGCGCCCTTTTTTTGGTTTTTTCGCCCAGAGGAGATGGATCGCGCCGTCGGCGACTACGTCATTGTCCATGCGTTGCTTCACTTTTCGGTGCCGCACCACGGTAAACTGTGGAGATGCGAGCGCATCTCGGGGATTCTGAGAAGAGCCCAACGAGGGCGTTATTGGTTTTTCTTCTGAAAGAAGCCTTCTTTTTCCAACTCCTGCACCAACGAAGCATCGACGAAACTCGCCGGGTTGGCGCCGGCGGCTTCTTTGCCGATATGCTTGAGCAGTTGGCGGACGCCTTCGAGGTCGACGTGGATGGTTTTCTGTAAGTGCTTCTGGCCGTAGATGCGGTAGGATTCGGCGAGGATTTCGGGTTCGGCGACGCGGGTGTATTTGGCAAGAATTCTGGTTGCGCCGTCGCGGTCGTTGTGGGTTTCTTGCACGCCCTGATGATAAGCGCGGAGAACTCTGAGCACGATGTCGCGGTTGCTTTTGATATAAGCACGTCGGGTGCTCATCGGCGAGTTGAGATAGGGCACACCGAGCTCGGCGGAGTCGATCAGCTCGCGGAGTCCAAGCTTCAAGCCGCGCAGATTGCTCGGCGCCGAGATCATGCCGCCGTCGACGAAGCCTTTGTTGACGGCGATCATCAAGTCGGGCATGCCGCCACGGATCGCCAACACGGTGACATCGCTGCCGCGCTGCAGGCCGAACTTATCGAGAATCATGCTCAGGACGAAATCAGGCGAGTCGCCGAGACCGGTGACGCCGAGCTTTTTACCCTTGATATCTTCCGGCCGTTTCAATTCGGCGCGCGTCATCAGAGAAAACAGCGGCACGTTGATCGTGTTGGCGATCACTGCGAGATCGGCGCCCCGTAGCGTCGAGCGGATCACCGAAGGCGGCGAGGCGCGCACGAACTGCACTTCACCAGCGATCAGCGCCTCGATGGCGACGCCGCGGATGTAAGTCAGTTCAACGTCGACGCCATGTTTGTCGAAGAGCTTTTTGTCCTTGGCGACGAACAGCGGCAGCATGGCGGCGCTGATCGAGCTGTAGGCGATGCGCAGCGGCGCGGCCTCGGCGCTTCGCTCCCGCGCTAACGGCACAAGGAGTGTGAGCAGCAAAAAGAAGGCGCGCGTCATCAATCGGTCTAACTCGGAAACGAACTTTCGCCGACGGCAATCGCGCGCGGTTGAGCCCCGTCGACTCGCTCGCCTTGCACCACGTAGGCCATGTAGATGCAGTCCGCCATCGACCGGCGCATGTTGTTTTTCATCAGCTGGGCGTTGATGCAGGCTTCTTGCAGCTCCTTGGTGTCGGCGTACTTTTTTAAAATCTCTTTTCGGATCACGCCGTGTTCGACATCGACATCGGCGTGGAGCTTGTAGAACGTCAATGCGTCGTCCGGCACCCATTTGTAATGCTTGCGAAAGGTGTCGAGGTCGCGCGTCATCGCTTTGGCGGTGTCGTCGCCTTCGGAGACCGCAACGCCGAGCAGCCACGAAGTTTTAAACGCCGCGTTGGCGAAGCTATCGACGGCGAACTTGACGCCGAAGAGCGGCTCGGAATTCTTCACGAACTCGCGGTCCAGGCCCATGCCGACGCAGACGTCGAGCCAATATTCCGGATGCGGCTTGTGGGTCCCGCCGATTAGATCTTCACCTTCTTCTTCGATAGCTTTAGGCAGCCACATGCGGCGCACGTCGACGTGCGGGCAATTGTAGAGGATCGAATATTCTTTGATCGGCACCTGCTTGGTGAAATAGTAGCGTTCCTTACCCCAGCCTTGCAGTTGTTCCTTGGTTGCACTTGCCTTCGCGAAAGATCGCTTCCCAGGGATGCGGCGGACGTTGATGATCTTGGCGGTTGGCGTCGAAAAAAGTCTGGATGAATTCATCGGGGGCGAGTTTGCGGTCGAGCTTGAACATAAGCTTGATTCCTTTCGAGCTTGCTATAAAAAAGGGGCGCGGCATGCCGCGCCCCTTGGGTGATAACGCTGAGCTTACGCTTGCGCGTCTTCGCGATAGTGGCCGATGGCGTCCATCAACGGTTTGTCGGTCATGACGAAGAATATCGCCGGATCTTTGGAGGTGTTTTCGTGGCGGTGGAAACTCCACAGCGGCACGACGAACGAGTCGCCCTGCTCCCATTCGTAGCGCTTGTCGCCGACGTAGCTGACGCCGCTGCCGCGCCATACATGATAGATGACCGAACTGGTGTGGCGATGGCTCTTGGTTTTTTCGCCGGCGCGGAGCATGTGAATCTGGCACTCCATGGTCGGCAGGGTCGGTCCTCCGGTCATCGGGTTGGCATAGTCCAACACGATGCCGTCGTAAGGATCGCCGGGCTGCTCGCCGACTTTGTTCAAGGCACTTTCCGTGTCCGCCCATTTGTAGCAAACGCCGGCGGCTGAATCGAGTTCGTTTTCATCCATGCCGGGCGCAGCGCGCCGACGGTGGCGAGCGTGTAACCTTCCGGCTTGGTCACCGGTTGTTTTTTGCGCGGGTCGGGCTCGTGAAAATCGGTTTCCAACAATCTCACCAGCGGCGCGTCGAGGCCGTCGAGCCACATCATGTTCTCACCGTGGTTTTCGTGATCGTGCCAGGTCCAGCTCGGTGTGGTGACGAAATCGCCTTCGCCGATCTCGAAGGATTCGCCCTCGACGATCAGATCGCGTGCCGTGGCCTTTCAGGATAAATCGGATCGCGCCGGCCATGTGGCGGTGCGACAGAGCGTTTTCACCGGGCTTGAGCAGTTGCAGATTGAGCACCAGCGTGCGCGACGTGCCATTCTTGAGCGCGGGGTTCCATAGTTGAATGACGCGGCGAAACGAGACATCCAGGCCGACCACGTCGCCGGCTTTTTCCATGGCGGCAAAGAGGTCTTTGCCTTTCCAAAAGCAAGCGTCGAAAGACGGCACCGGCTCGCGATTGACATCGCCCTGCTGGTTTTGCCAGTAGCCTTTGAAATTTTTGCTTTGCAGTTCTTCTTCGAAAGCTTTAAGCGCTTCGGACATAGAATTTCCCTCCGCTAGGTATCTGGTCATTTTTAGCGCGATTCAGGCAAGCTATGCAAGGCGAAGAAAAAGAGGCCCGCAAAGTGAAACTCGTTTTCGAGAGAAATTACACGACTCGCGTGCAATTGTCGGAGGGGATCTGAACTACATCGGCACGATGCAGGCGTTGCAGGAGTTGATCGAGTTCTGAGCGCTAACGCAGTGGCCATCTTGCTTGGAAATGTCGGTGGCTCTATTCGATCACTTTGACCGTGATCATGTTCGTCGTGCCGGCTTGATGCAGCGGCAGGCCGGCGGTGATGGCGACGAGATCCCCAGTTTGACGGCGCCGATTTCCAGCGCTTTCCTTTGCAGCATGCGCATCATCTCATCGGTGCTTTTAAAGCCCCGGATCGGCACGGGACAGACGCCCCATACCAAACAAAGCATTTTTACCGTCTGGTGGCTCGGGCTGACCGCGATGATCGGTTGATGCGGTCGATAGCGCGCGATCAATCGCGCCGTGCTGCCGGAAGTCGTCGGGATCAAAAACGCTTTGACGTGCAGGTCGCGGGCCAGTGAGATGGCGCCGACACTGATCGCCTCCGGGATGGTTTTTTCCAAGCCGGCGAAACGCTCGCGCGGCTCGAGAATCTGCTCGGTTTCCTCGGCGACCTTCGCCATGATTTTGACCGCATCCAGCGGGTAATCGCCCGCAGCGGTTTCCTCGGAGAGCATCAACGCGTCGGTGCCGTCGAGGATCGCATTGGCGATGTCCGCCACTTCCGCGCGCGTGGGCCGCGGATTCCAAACCATGGAGCGCAGCATCTGCGTCGCCGTGATCACCGGTTTGCCGAGGTGATTGGCTTTGCGGATCATCATTTTTTGAATCGCCGGAATCCGTTCCTGAGCGATCTCCAAACCTAAATCGCCGCGCGCCACCATAATGCCGTCGACGTTTTCAAGAATGGCGTCTAATTGATCCACGGCTTCGTGTTTTTCGATCTTGGCGATGATCGGAATGGTCGCGCCGCGTTGGCGCATTTCGCGGCGCGCGTAAATGATATCCTGGCTGTTGCGCACGAAAGACAGCGCGATCATGTCGACCTTTTCTTTAATGCCGAAGGCGAGATCTTTTTTGTCCTCGTTGGTCAGCGCGCGGATGTTGAGACTGCTGTGCGGAAAGTGAATCCCCTTGTGGGAACCGAGAATGCCGCCGACGATAATCCTGCACTTGACCTCGTGTTTGCTGACCTGCAAAGCCTCGAGCTCGATTTCGCCATCGCCCAGCAAGATCGGATCGCCTTTTTTTACTGAGCGGGTCAGCGCGGAAAAATTCACCGAGACCGCAAGCTCGGTGCCGAGAATGTTTCGCGTCGTAAGCACGAAAGGGTGGCGGGTTTGGAGGCGCACGCGGTCGGCGGCGACCGCGCCGATGCGGATCTTCGGTCCGGGAAGATCTTGCAGAATCGCCACCGGAAGTCCGAGCTTGCGCTCCAGTTGGCGAATCGTGTGGATTACGCGCCGGTGAAAGCTGTAATCCCCGTGACTGAAGTTCAAACGCGCGACGTTCATTCCGGCGCGCATCAACCCCTCGATCATCTTGTCCGATGAAGTGGCCGGTCCAATGGTGCAAACGATTTTGGTCTTACGCATTCGAATTAATGTACACCAGTCAACCGTGGAATCAACGCGACTTTATGGGGTGGCTTTGACCGCTGGCGATTATCGGTAACTCGGTTGTGCGAACCTAGTGACGACTGCCGAGTTCTTAAACGGCTGGTAACGGCCGATTGACGGCTAAGTCATTCTTTTCAGTCTGGGATCGAGCAGGTCGCGCAGCGCATCGCCGAGCAGGTTGATGCCGAGCACGGTAATGAAAATGCATAGACCGGGGAATAGCGGCAGCCACCAGGCGGTGCTGATGTAGATGCGCGCGTCGGCGAGCATGGTGCCCCAGGTTGGAATCTCAGGCGGCACGCCGACGCCGAGAAAACTCAAGCTCGCTTCGGCGATGATCGACGATGCCATGGCGAAGGTGCCGATCACCAGCGAGGTCTGAATCAGGTTGGGCACTATATGGCGCGTGATGATGCGGCGGTTGCCCGCGCCCAAGCACTGCGCGGCGGTGATGAAGTCGCGGCTGCGCAGAGAAAGCGTTTGACCGCGCACGACGCGGCAGTAGGGAATCCAACGTTGCGCGACCAGCGCGAGAATTAAATTAAAGAGACCCTGGCCGAGAAACGCCATGATCGTGATACCCAGCAAGAGCGGCGGAAATGCCCAGACCACCTCGACCAGTTTTTGAATCAAAAAATCGATTTTGCCGCCGAAATAGCCGGAGATCGCGCCGAGCGTGATGCCGATGAATCCCGACACGAAAACCACGGCGAAGGCGATCAGAAGCGATACGCGCGAGCCGGAAATGATCCGGCTCAAAATATCGCGGCCCAGGTTGTCGGTGCCGAGCACGTGCGCGGAATGAAGGCCCTGCGGTGCTTTCATCATGGCGGTGAGCTCTTGCTTGTTGGGATCGTGGGGCGCCAGCGCCGGGCCGAAAAGCCCCATGAGAATAAAAATTAACACGATGGTGCCGCCGCTAAAGGCTTTGACGTGCAAGCGCGGCAGAAGCTGGCCGAGCGCACCGTTGCGGTTTTCAGTAGCGGATTCGAGGGTCAATGATGGCATAAAGTCCGTCGATAATAAGATTGATGGCCACGAACGCCATGGTGTAAGTCATCACCAGACCGGTGACCAGCGGATAATCACGGGCGTTGAGCGCGGTGATCAGCAAGCTGCCGCTGCCCGGCCAGGCGAAAACCGTTTCGACGATGATCGAGCCGCTCAGCAGCGTGCCGAGCTCCAAACCGACCACCGTGATCACCGGAATCAGCGCGTTGCTCGATACGTGGCGCCAAACTACCTTGTTCTCTCGCAAACCTTTAGCGCGTGCAGTGCGGACGAAATCTTCGTTCATGACTTCGAGGATTGACGAGCGCGTAACGCGCATCAGAATGCCGAGCATGTTCACGCCGAGCGCCAAGGCCGGCATGAAGACATGAGTCAGCGCGTCGCCGACCGCAGCCCAATTGTTTTGCAGGATGCTGTCGAGAATATAGAATCCGCTCTGCTCCGGGCCGGCGATGCCGTAGGTGCTGCGGCCGGACGTAGGCAGTATGTTCAGAACGCCGGCGAGCAAAAGAATCAACATGATCGCTAACCAGAAGCTCGGCATGCTGATGCCGAACAGGCCGACGGTGGTGCCGAGATTGTCGATCCACGAGTTGGGTCGCGCGCCGGCCCACACGCCGAGCGGAATCGCCAGCAGCGTCGCGATGATGATCGCAAAGATGGCCAGCTCGATAGTCGCGGGCAGGCGCGACGTGATGACGCGGATCACCGGTTCGGCGTACTTGAAAGATTTGCCGAAATCTCCCACCGCGGCCGACTCGGAGAAATTTCAAATATTGAATGTAGATCGGCTGATCCAAGCCCCAACGTTCTTTCGCCCTGGCCACTTCGGCGGCGTTGGTTTCCTCGCCGAGCAGGAGCAGCGTCGGGTCGCCGGGCGCGGCGTGAATCAACAGAAACACCAGCAGGCTGATGAGCAGCAAGACCGGGAGGGTTCCCGCGAGCCGTTGGACGAAATAGCCGGTCATGTCTGAGTGCGCTCCAAGGAATCGACAGGTTCTTGCCGCGCTCTCCTCAAGCGATGCGCTGAATGAAGCCGCGCAGCAGGTCGTTGAACTCCGCGGGATGTTCCCGGTAGGAAAAGTGGCCGGCGCGATTGAAAATGTACATACGCGAATCGGCGGTGCCGCGGGCGATCAGATCGAACAGCGCTTGGCCTTGATCGATGGTCGCGGTGGGATCGTTGTACGACCAGGCAAGCAGTGTGGGCAGGGCGAAGCCGCGATCGCGAATCCAACCCAGGGTTTCATCTTTCTGGCGCGCCAGGTGCGGCAGAAAGCGCGTGGTGCGCAGGCCCACTTCTTCCATTTTGTTGACGGCCTCTTGATACTTCGGCAGCGCGGCGACGCGCATCATCACGTCGAGCCATTCTTCGGTGATGTGCTCGAAGCCGTAGGAGTAGCGCTGCAATATCCAGCGCTGGCTGGCGCGGCTCAAGCGCGGCTGGGGCGGATTGGCCATCACCGTTTCGTTCTTGCTGATGCCCGGCGCCAGCGTGTTGGTGTCGACCAAAATGCACGAATCGAACAGTTCGGGATGCTCCAGCGCTAAGCGCGCGACGAGATAGGCGCCGCGCGAATGACCGACGGGGTGAACCTTACGCAGGCCGAGTGCTTTCAAAAAACCATAGGCGTGCTGTACCACGGCCGCCATCGTATAGTCTTCGTCGCGTTTGGGATTGTCGGTAAACCCCTGGCCGATCTTGTCGACCGCATAGACGTGAAACCATTGTGCCAGGCCATCGAAGTTCAAGCTCCAGTCGTCCGCGCCGTCGGCGGCGTCGTGGGAGCCGAAGTGGCCGCCGTGAAACAACACGAGCACCGGCCCGCTGCCTTTTTCGAAGTAGCGCGTTCGGATGCCGTCGACGTCAATGAATTTTTCGCCGTTCATGAATCCTCGCCGCGCTCGGCATGGCGGATCGCAGATTCCAGATCTCAACTCATTTCTTTACCGCCATGTCGATGGCGTAGATACGCGCGTCGGGCAGCGGCTTATAATCGACCCGGCTGTTCAAACCCCAGAGCAGCTTGTGGCGCCACATGAAGCACGCCGGCGCCTCTTCGGTCAGAATGCTCATCGCTTGCGATAGGTACTGGCGGCGCTTTTTAGGATCGAACTCCTGCTGCTCCTTGTCGAGAAACTCGTCGAGTTTGGGATTGAAGTAGCCGATGCGCGGCGTTTCGCCGCTGTGGAAATATTGGTGCAGCGCGCGCGCTCGGATCCTGCACCGAGCCGCGGCCCATGTAATAGAAAGGAATCGTGCCCTTCTGCACGCTGGCCCAAAGCGTCGCCCATTCGGGCGTGAGCAGCTTGGCGCGAAATCCCGCGGCATTGAGCATGGGTATCATGGCTTCGGTCAGTTGTTTGTCGAGCGTGTAACGGCCGACGGGAGTTTGCAGCTCGATATCGACGCCGTTCGGATAGCCCGCTTGCGCCAGAAGCTTTTTCGCGCTTTTCCGGATCGTAATTCATTTTCGGCTTCAATTGGGATCGTAACCATATTGGCCCGGTCCGATCGGGCCGTCGAGGCGGCTCGCGAAGCCTTCCAAGCAGCGTCGCGATGATTTGATCGCGATTGATCGCGTGGCAAACCGCTTGGCGAACTTCCTTTTTGTCGAACGGCGGTTTTGGCTGCATGGCGAGAAACATGATCTCCGACCGAATCGTACGGACGTAATCCTCAGATTTGTGGTTTTCTCGACGCGCTGGCGCATGTGCGGCGGAATGAATTGGGCGATCTGAATCTCATCGTTGAGTAAGGCCGTCACGCGCTGCTCGGGCTCGCGCATGATGCGGTAGACGACCTCGTCGGGCGCGCGCGGATTTTTCTTGGCGTCGGGATGATCCGGCCGTTTTTGCAGTACCAGGCGTTGCCCGGGAATCAGTTCCTTCAAGCGATAGGGTCCGCCGCCCATCATGTGTTCTTTGTCGGCGACGTCGCGGCCATATTTGTCGAAGGCGGCTTTGCTGGTGACGATCAGGCGATCGCAGAGAAACGACAGCAACGGCGCGGTCGGCTTGTCGGTGGTAATCTTGACGGTGAATTTGTCGACGGCCTCGGCTTTGGTCACCGAAGGCGCGACCGAGGCTTTTTGCTTCGACTGCGGGATCGTTGATCACGCGGTTCATCATCGAATGAGCCACGTCATCGGCGGTGACCGGAGAGCCGTCGTTGAATTTATAATTCTTGCTTAAAATAAAAACCCAGGTGGTCGGGTTCTCGATCTTTCCATCGCTCGGCGAGCCGGCCTTCGAAGTCGCCCTTCGCATAATTGTAAGTGCAAAAAGGGCCGGTGACCTCGCTGAAAATTCCGTACAGCAACGACACGCTGTCGCCGTAGGGGTTGGCAGTCTCGATGGTTTCCGTGACGCCGATGGAAACGCGGGTCTGGGCGATTGCCGCAATGCTGCTGCATAAAAACAATGCAGCTGCCATAAACACGACCATTGATCGACTGAAAAGTTTGGCGGCCATTTTCTCCTCCGAAAAGGATACTTTTGATGCGACGATGTTGAAATCTTTTGCAGTTCCGCCGAAAGTTGTCAAGGTGAAACTTCTCGTTGCGGCGACACGCTCCGTGAGAATGTTCTAAGCTTGACAGCACCGCAGCGTGGAGACTAATCGTACTGGTAACTAGGGTTAGAGCGTTGGCGGTGACGGCGGTCGAATCGACCTTACGCAATTTGGGAGATAAGCGGATGGCAAAGCACGGTTACAAAATTCTCGATAGCGATATGCATGTGTTCGAGCCCCATGATCTCTATCTTCAATATATGAATCCAAAATGGGGCGATCGGATTCCACGCGGGCAACCGCGAAAAACTCACGGCCAGATAAAATTCACTTTTGCCGACGGCAAGCCGATCCGCGCCTCCGGCACTCAAGTGCTCGCGGCAACCTCGCCGAAGCAGAACGCGGGGGAAAGTTCGCCGGGCGAAGCGGAAGTCGCGCAGCGCTATGCGAAGCCGCTGGCGCGTCATTACGACGCTCGATCGCAATTGGAAGCGATGGACGAAGAAGGTTTGGACGTGGCGATTTTGTTTCGAACCTTCCCGCTTCATTGCGATGATAGCCTGGAGGCGGAATATGCCAATGATCTTTGCCGGGCGTGGAACGATTGGATGGCGGATTTTTGCAAAGCCGATCCTAAGCGGCTGCGCCCTTCGGCGCTCATCACGCTGCACGACATCGATCTCGCGATCGACGAAGCGCGTCGGGCGGTCACCGAACTCGGCGCGATCGGCCTGTGCCTGGTGCCGGAACCGATCAACGGACGCCACATTCATGACCGGTATTACGATCCGCTTTGGCGCGAAGCGGAAAAATTGGCCGCGCCGATCTGCTTCCATCCGGCGGCAAGCCCCAATCAAGATCAAGCCGTGCACCGTTTCAAAGGCCACACCAACGAGGCCGTGCTGATCAACGCTTTTCGCAATCCGGTGGAACTGATGTTCGCGCTCGGAAGCTTTTGCGCCGGCGGGGTGCTCGAGCGCTTTCCTAATTTGCGGGTTGCGTTTCTCGAAGGCAACTGCAGCTGGCTGCCATGGGCGCTGTATCGCTTGGACGAGCGTTGGGAAATGCGCAAGGGCTATTGCAACGAGCCGATGAGTCTGCGGCCGAGCGATTACTTTTTACGCCAGTGTTTCATTTCTGTGGACGTGGAAGAAGATTTGGTTGGCGATGTGATCCGGCGCATCGGCGACGACAACGTGGTGATCTCGACGGACTATCCGCACGCCGACTCCCACTGGCCCAATGCGGTGAATCACTTCTTGGCCGTGGAGATGCCGAGCGATCGCGAGGAAAAAAATTCTGTGGGACAATTGCGCGCGGCTTGTATGGCGTGAGTTAAGAAAGAACTGGCCGCAAAGAACGCAAGGGGCACAAAAAAGATCGGATTGTAGGGGTGCGATTTATCGCGCCCTCTGTCTGCGCAAAGGAGCAATGACATCATGGCGAATCACTTGCCCTGCGGCATCGAGCTGCCGCAGGTTTTTTTTGACGGACCCGTCGACATGGAACATATCCGCAATTTCGCGATCAAAGCGGAGACTCTCGGCTACGATAGTTTGTGGCTTCAAGAGCGGGTGATCGGCGATTTCGCTATGCTCGAGCCGGTGACGCTGCTCAGCTACGTGGCAGCGATCACGACGAAAGTAAGATTGGGCACATCGGTCATTCTGTTGCCGCTGAGAAACCCGATTCAATTGGCGAAGGCTTATTCAACGCTCGACGTGATGAGCGGCGGCCGCGCGATCCTGGGTGTCGGTCTCGGCGGCGGCCATCTGGGCTCCCATGAAGATGTTTTCGGCTACAGCCGCGAAGGACGGGTGACGCGTTTTAGCGAAGCCGTGCAGATCATGAAGCTTCTTTGGACCGAGCCCAAAGCGAGCTTTCAAGGGCGCTATTGGAACTTCAAAGATGTCTCGATGGAACCCAAGCCGCTGCAGAAGCCGCACCTGCCGATCATCTTCGGCGGCCATCATGAGAACGCTCTGCGCCGCGCGGTCAAATACGCCGACGGCTGGATGGGCGCGGGATCGTCGTCTGCCGGTTCGTTTATTCGCGAGTCGGCGCGGATTCGCGACATGCTCGCGGAAGCCAAACGCGATCCGGCGACGTTTCATTTCGCCAAGCGCGTCTACCTGGCTGTCGATAACGATGAAGCGCGCGGCGAGCGGCGCATTCGTGAGTGGTTCGGCGGCCGCTACAAAAATGCCGATCTCGGACCGAAAGTTTCCGATCTGGGGCAGCGCCGCCAAATGCACGGAAAAAATTCAAGAGATCGTCAAAGCCGGGGCGCAACAGATCGTTTTCAATCCGATGTTCGACGAGATGGAGCATTTGGAAATCTGCGCCAAGGAGATCATGCCGCATCTGTGAGGGAAGCAGCCTGGTGAAAACAACCGGACCGTAATCCGGAGGGCCGACACATAGGTCGGCCCCTACCGGGAAAATCGCAAGGCGCGCATTTTGTAGGGGCGGACCTGTGTGTCCGCCCGTCCGGGCAGAAATTTCATGGTTGGCACTGTTCCCATTATTCTAGACCGCCCGCGTTGATTGCGCTTGGGCGTCAATGCTTTGAGGCTGGCCGAACCGCTGCTGCACAGCGATGGATGCAATCACTTCTCTGCGTGATCGCTTAGACGGAGATCCTCTTCCTTGAGCTTTCTCACGTAGTACCGCCATGTCCAGGTATCGTTAAACGTAGATCCAAGATCGGGGAGTTTTTTGATATCTTCAGGCGAGATGTCCGGCGCTATTTGACCGGTTTGAGCTACTTGCAGTGTAGCTTTCGCCAACATATTGAAGTTCAAAGCACGCATGGTGGCTTCTTCCACCGTCTTGCCGATAACGGTAATCCCGTGACCCTTCATCAGGCAGATCGATTTGTCACCCATGATTTCTATCATCGGAGCGGCGAGTTCAGGCCGAGTAACCAGATAGGAGCGCGGAAACACCGGGATGCCCTGTAGGGCCATGCTCATCGCGGGTATATTAAACGCGCCGAAGATGGGACGAAATTCCAATTCAGTGATGCCGCAAATGAGTGCTTCCGTGGGATGTGCGTGAATGACACAGCCTACCGCGGTTCGCTTTTTATAGATTTCCCCATGAATGGGCAGTTCGTTCGGTACCTGGTATTGTTCGCTCTTGTGTGGCCCCTTGCCGTCAAAGTCTACTCTTTGTATGGAATCAACCGTTGTATAGCGTACGCCATCCTCTTGCGGGCTCCGGCACCGAATCCACATGTCTTCTGAATCAGCGATCCGAGCGCTGACGTGACCGGTGATTCGCTCGACCATGCCTTCCATCGCCAAGATGCGGCATGAAAGCATGATCTTTTCTCGCAGTTCTTCGGTAGGATCAGCCATCTGTTTTTAATCCATTTCGCGATTAAGTTGGATATTGCAGGTTTAGACTAACTACCGATGATTTCGTTTGAACCTTCTACTATTGGGCGATTTCTTCGGGAGGTGCCGTGTGTTGGCTCGACGGTTCAACGAGCCGTGCAGATTTCGCTCTTCCGTATCCGGATTCCTTCAATTGGAGTTCTTCGTAGCGCTTTTTCAAATTGTTCGACTGGGCAATGTTCCAATCGGCTTTTTTCGACCCGAGACTCTTCGGAACCGCTTTCTGTGACACTGAAACCGTTTGCGCACCAATTTTTCGAGGCGGTCGAGGGTCGAGTCGTCTAGTGTAATTGCCACTTTTTCTCTTGCCACGGATACCTTCAGTGAGTATGAGGATAGGTCGTACTCGAATATCGGTCAAGCCAAAGTCATGGGTCGGCCTAATAGCGCGATAGTCGCTTCGTGACAGAGACACAATCGCTTCTTCAATTTCTTATTGCGGCAGATCTGGGAAAGCCACAAAGTCATAGGAGGTGATATTGCAATGGAAGCTTCAGTAACACGACCCGAGACCATCGACAAACTCAGATACGCTGTTGATGCCGGTTTTGCCATGCTTGCCGGGATGCAGCTTGATGTTTTACGCCACTCAAAGATGGCGCTGAGACCGTCGAAGAGATCGCTCAGACGATCGGAGTGAGTCCGGCTCGTTTACGCCTGCTGCTGTACGGCTTGGTCGCGGCAGGTTTGTTGACCGAGCAGGAGGGACGTTTCTCGAATACTCCCGAAGCCAATCAGTACTTGGTGAAAGGCAGTCCTCTTTCTGTTTTTTTATATCCTTTGTACATGGGCAATATGCGTGAACTGTTTGCACACCGGTGGACTAACCTTTACCCACACACCGCAGAATCGATTTGCCGGGCGGTTCCCCAAGCCAAAGTCGTATTTCTCAAACTCACCGCAGGAAGAGGTTGAAGCGTTCTTTCGTCGGATCAACCGGAATACCGTGGCGTTGGCCCACGCTCTGTTGAAGCGATTTGACTTCTCATCGACTCGAACCCTCGCCGATGTAGGCTGTGGCGGTGCCGGCACTTGGCGTTAACGATGACCCAAGAGTGATCCTCATATACGCGCCACCGCCATTGACCTGCCGCTGGTCGTGCCGATCGCTCAAAAGATCGTGACCGAGGAAGGCGCGAGGCACCGCGTCCAGGTCTTGGCGGCGGATTTGCTCAGAGGGCCTTTGCCAGGCTCCTACGACGTGGTCATTTTGCGAGGCGTGTTCCAGTGTTTAGCCGTGGAGGAGGCGCGCCTTGCGGTAAGAAATATCGCCGCGGCAGTGAATCCAGGTGGGACAATTATATTGTCGCGCAGATTCTCGACGACTCGCGCCTCTCGCCATTGGAAGCGCTCGGCTACAATCTGATTTTCTTAAATACCTTCGATGCCGGCCAGTCCTATACGGAGCAGGAACACCGAGCTTGGCTTTCCGAAGCCGGTTCCGTGGATATCGAGCGGGCGAAATTCTTGCTGCCTGACAGGCACGGTCTCATCACGGCGCGCAAGCCCAACTAAGAATACGGAGGAGCTATGTTCGAAGTCGCGGAAGCGTACGAAGTAATGATGGGGCGCTGGAGCCGGCAGTTGGCGCCGCTGTTTGTTGAATTTGCGGGGGTCCGAGACGGAGACATTGTGCTCGATGTGGGGTGCGGCACTGGCGCACTTTCGGCGACCTTGGCCAGAGTTACTGGAGCGGCAATAATTTCGGCATCGATCCTTCCACAGGTTTTATCGAGTATGCATACACAAGTTGCCGATCCCCGGGTGACTTTCGAGCTGGGCGATCGATCCGACAGCAAAACGGCCCGCTGAAAGACGAGGTTCGTACGGTTCCGCGGCAGCGCTTTCAGATCTCTGGAAGGGCGCGGGTCTGACCGAAATTGAAGTTACAGACTTGACGATGCCGTGCCAGTTCTCTTCGTTTGGCGATTACTGGTTACCAGTCCCAGAAGGGCAAGTCTGGAGTTATCGGCGCGACTTTCGGAAGATCACCAAGCTGCGTTGCGCGAGCAACTGGGGCAGAATCTTTTCGGTACCCGTGCCGACGGGCCGTTTTCGCTGAAGGCGAAAGCGTGGGCAGCCAAAGGGATAGGTTCCGTGAATTGAATCGGTATGAGGAATGACTCGCGCAATTGTTCCGGAGCAATTGGAGGGGTGATGTTCACGAACGCGGAGAATTACAACCACGGAACCGGGCGCTTGAGCAGACAGTTGGCGCCGTTATGTTTGCCGATTTCGTCGGCGTCCCAGGACCTGGCGATCAGGTCCTCGACGTAGGTTGCGGCACGCGGTCGCTTGCTCTCAGCATCGCGGCGAATTCACCGAGTTTCAGGATCGTCGGTATCGATCCCTCCGCCGGTCTTCATGGGTACGCGCGTTCTCAGAGCACGGACGCCCGCTTAGAATTTCAAGTCGGCGACGCACAGAATCTGAGACTACTTTCCTGAAAGCGTGACTTTCGACAAATCCATGGCGCTTCTCGTCATCGGCTTTTTCTCCGATGCCGCCCGTCTGCGGTGACGTGAAATGCGGCGTGTGACCAAGCCGGGTGGAATTGTCGCGGCGTGTTGAGTGGGATGTTGGCCGCGACAACAGGATTTCACCAACATATATGGGGATGCGATCACCTCCCTCGACCCGACGGTGAAAAATGGGGACTCAAAGAGAGCGCTGATTGGTGGAGCGCTGGGCACGCGGCGCGGCAGCAAACGCTTGGGCTGTGACGGAGATGATGCTTGATGTAGCTAATATCCAACCTGGCAGTCGCGTGTTGGATGTCGCGGCGGGCACAGGAGAGTCAACGCTCATGGCGGCTCGACGCATCGGACTAACAGGGAATGTACTGGCCGCAGACAATTCCGCCAGCATGCTAAACGTCGCCGCAGAAGCGGCCCACAGAGAAGGCCTCACAAACGTAGACACCCGCGTAATGAACGCTGAGAACCTTGAGTTGGAGCCGGACTCTTTTGACGCGGTGATAAGCCGGATGGCTCTGATGCTCTTTCCTAACCCGGCGAAAGCGCTAACCGAAATGCGCCGCGTGGTGAAGCCTGGAGGTAAAGTCGCAGCGATTGTGTTCTCCGCCTTAGAAAAGAATCCATACCATGGGATTGTCTTCGGAATTGTTCGCCGCTTAGGAAACATTCCTCCTCCAGCGCCGGGAGAACCCTGGATGTACGCACTCGGAGATCCAGGCGTGCTCGAAGACGTCTACAGGCGGGCTGGTTTTCTGAATGTGTCTGTTCATGTGGTTCCTATACAGAGACGTTTTGCCGTCCGCTGCTGAGGCTGTCGAAAAAATGAGAAATGGCTGCCGGTGATCTTAGGGAGCTCATGAGCCGATTGAACGAGGCTGAACGTGAGACTGGCCTGGAACGAAATTGAGGAGCAACTTGGCCAGCTTCGAACGGACCTAACGGCTTTGAGGTCCCGGGTGAAGTGCTCATCGGCGGTCGGGACGAAGTGACTTTGACCTTGTTTCTTACTTAAGAGACAGAAACGAAAAGTGAAGGAGCTATCAGTTCACTTTTCTCTATTGCATGAGCCAGTAATCCGAAACTTACTGGATAGCCTCGCGGTGGTTTTTATGGCTGGCAATGATCGAACAGATTGATACGGTCATCATCGGCGGCGGTCACGCCGGTCTGACCATGAGCTATTCTCTCAGTCAAGTTGGGCGAGAACATGTGATCCTCGAACGGGGCCGAGTGGGTGAACGTTGGCGCAGCGAACGTTGGGATTCCTTTCATTTTCAATTTCCCAACTGGACGATTGAATTGCCTGGGTACAAATACCAATGCGACGATCCGGACGCCTTCGCGCCGGGTCACGAAGTCGTGCGATTCCTCGATGGCTACGCTGATTTCATCAGTGCCCCGGTGCGTTGCGGAGTCACTGTCATGTCCCTGGAGCAAGGCTCACGCGAAGGGCGATATCTGATCCGCACTCAAAATGGATCGATTGAAGCCGGCACTGTAGTGATCGCCACGGGTCCATTTCAACAGCCGGCTATTCCGCCGATTGGTGCAGTGGTTCCCGCCGATGTCTTCCAGGTCCATTCAAACAATTACCGTAACCCTGACCAGCTCCCTCCCGGCGCTATTTTGGTCGTGGGCGCAGGTTCTTCCGGATGCCAGATCGCTGAAGATCTAAATCAAAGCGGACGCCGTGTTTATCTCTCGGTTGGCCGTCACCGTCGAGTACCCCGGCGGTATCGCGGGCGGGATTTTGGCTGGTGGGGTTCAACAGATGGGAGTTTGGGACCAGACGGTGGACAAGCTTCCATCACCTCAGGCTAAGAACGATCCGGTACCTTTGCTCACGCCTGCCAACGGCGGTCATGACGTGGACCTGCGGCGCATGGCCGCCGAAGGTGTAACTCTGCTAGGGCGCTTACAGGCGGTGTCGGGATCTAGGCTTATCATCGCAGCCGATCTCAAGGAGAACTTGGCGGCGGGAGATATTGGGTTTACCAATTACAAAAAATTAGTCGATAACTATGTAAGCAAGACCGGCCTGACTGTTCCAGAAGAGACATTTTCCGGCCAAGAAGTGGCCGAACCCGATGAAGTTTTGCGCCCAATATTGGAAATCGATTTAAAGGTTGTAGGTATCTCATCGATCGTCTGGGCGACTGGCTTTCGCTACGACTTTGATTGGGTGAAGTTACCGATTTTCAATGACACCGGCGAGCCCGTTCACCAACGTGGTGTCATTAGTTTTCCAGGGATCTATTTTCTTGGGATGAGATGGCTCTATAAGCGAAAGTCCCACTTTATGCTCAAAGCGGGTCCGGCCGAGGATGCCCGTTATATCGCGGAAATGATCACCGCCGGACGGAAACCCGATTAATACAAGCAGGTCGTTCGAATGCGATTGGGAATTATGTGACGGGAGTTGCCAATGACTGATGAAGGGAACCGAAAGCGCGAAGAGAGCCTGCGTGTATTTAGCCAAGCTGCGTCCACCTATGACCGAATAGGCCCGGGAATTTTTTTTTACTTCGGTCAACGGCTCGTGGATGTTGCCGAAATCGCTGCTGGTGCCAATGTGCTTGACGTAGCGGCAGGAAGAGGCGCGTTGTTGTTTCCAGCAGCCGCTAAAGTCGGACCTACCGGACATGTTACCGCCATCGACTTTTCGCCGGATATGGTGCGCGAGACAGCTAAAGACATTGAAAGCAGAAAACTAAGCCACGCTGAAATCCGTCAGATGGATGCGGAACAAATGACTTTTTCGGACGCGTCGTTCGATCGGGTCTTATGTGGCTTTGCCCTTTGGATGTTCGCTGAACCCGCGCGCGTTCTCCAGGAATTTTACCGTGTGCTCAGGCGTGGCGGGCGTGTCGCGCTTAGTACTTGGGCGGTGGACAATCCGTTCCAACTTTGGTGCCATGAAGTGCTGCGGCCGTATGCGCCGGCACCCGCGTCAACAGCAGCAGCTTCGAAGGACGATCCCAAGTTCGATACGCCATCGCAGTTAGACACGGCGCTACATCAAGCCGGTTTCCAAAATATCCGAATCACCGTCGAAGAAAATGATTTCGTCTATGCCAGTGAAGAACAATATTGGCAATCTCTCTGGTCGGCCGGGATACGGCGGCAACTGGAGAAGATGACTCCGGCACTGCTCGACCAGGCCAAGAGCGAAGTGTTTCGAAAGTTGCAAGCGATCAAGAAGCCCGATGGCTTTCACAAACTGAATCGCGCTTTATTCGCCGTCGGGACCAAGACAGCCTAGTCCTGAATATTCAGAGACCGAAGCGAGCGCATCTGGGAGTTCGGGTTGGGATAGATCGAAATCTTTCTCTTTGGCGTCTTGGCGCGACCAATCTGAATCCATGTAGAAGTTTTTGCGAAGAGAGTACTCTCGTTCAAAACGAGATAAGAGGACGAACTTATGCCACCAGTTGAACAGATCAAGGCAAAGCGCGCCGGTGTCGGATTGCGCGCCTGCGATCACGATCGCGCGTTTCCCGGCTTTACCTTGTTCGCGCCGCAAAGCGGCGGTGGCAAGGTTTATCTGATCGATATCGATGGCAACGTCGTTCACACTTGGCAGATGCCTTATCCGCCCGGCAACTCCGGTTATCTGACTGAAAGAGGCACTTACTTTTATAACGGCAAGACTGTCGAGCAGTCAGATCGCTTTATTAGCCACCAGCCTTGGAAGGGCGGCGTTGTGCTCGAAGCGGATTGGAACGGACGAGTTCTCTGGGAAGTGCGCCAACCCGACCACCACCACGACGGTATTCGGCTTCGCAACGGTAATGTACTGCTGATTTGCCTGGCTCAGTTGCCGCAGCATTTGGTATCACAGGTCAAAGGCGGCCGCCCCGGCACTGAACACAACGGCGATATGTACGCGGACTATCTCGTCGAGATGACGACGGATGGCCGGGTGGTTTGGGACTGGCGTACCTGGGAACACCTCGACCCGGCGAAAGACTGCATTACGGCGGTGCAAGATCTGCGCGAAGCGTGGACTCACGCCAACGGACTTGCCGAGATGCCCAATGGCGACATCGTTGTGAGCTTTCGTAACATCTCCACCGTCATCATCATCGATCGGAAAACGGGTGAGATTATCTGGAAGCTCGGCGCGCCGCCGCTCTCCGGTCAACACGCGCCGATGCCGCTGCCGAACGGCAACTTGCTGCTGTTCGACAACGGTCCGCACCGGTTAGATCATACAATGACTTTTTCGCGCATTATCGAAGTCGATTTGGCGACGAAGCAAATCGTTTGGAAGTATCAGGAGAAGCGCGAATATGAATTTTACAGCCCGCGGATTTCCAACGCTCGGCGCTTGCCGAACGGCAACACGCTGGTCTGCGAAGGCGACTTCGGCCGCTTCTTCGAGGTCACGTCTGAAGGTGAATTGGTTTGGGAGTACATCAACCCCTATTTTGGCGAAGGACCTAACGGATTGAACAACCGCGTATTCCGCGCCTACCGATACAGCATCGACGAAATTGCCAAGGCGAAAGCGACAGGAGGAACGCAATGAAAAATGGTTTATTAGTCTTGCTCGTTTTCCTTTCTCTTCATGTTTCGGTTCACGCCGCGGATAAGATCAGGATCGGGTTTCCGGAGTTTAACTCTTCGACATTTACTCTGCCCTTGGCGCAGATCAAAGGCTTCTTTAACGAGGAAGGGCTGCAAGCGGAACTGATCAGGCTTCGTTCAGCGGTGGTGTTGCCGGCGCTGACCAGCGGGGAAATCGACTACCACACTGTCGTCAGTCCTGCTGTCAATGCGGCGCTGCGCGGTATTCCGGTCCGAGTCGTGGCTTGTTTCACTCCCGGACTTACTACTGCGATCATTGCCCGCCCAGAAATTAAAACGATCCAGGATCTCAAGGGCAAGACGATCGGGCTCAACAGCATCGGCGGCGGACTCGAAAGCACGGTGCGCTTGATGTTGAAGCACTACGGACTCGATCCCGACAAGGATGTTAAATTTCTCGCCACGGGAGGAGTCGAGACGCGCTTTGCCGCTTTGAAACAAGGATTGACGGTGGCGACGGCCGGATCCACGCCGGTTGACTACCTGGGCAAGAAATTCGGTTACGTGGTTCTTGCCCGAGCTTATGAGTTTTTCAGCTATCCGAACACCGGACTGGTTGCCAGCGTGAAAAAAATCAAGGAAAACCCCGATCAGCTCAAGCGCGTGATTAAGGCAGGCATCAAGGCCAATCGTTACCTGCTGCAGAATCGCGATGGCACGATTCAAGTCATGATGCAGTGGATGAGAATCGACAAGGACACGGCGACGGCGACCTATGACGGCTCGGTGAAATCATTCAATGACGATGGCAGTGTCTCCGAAGCCGGCCTGCGCATCGTCATCGACGAAGCGCGCAAGGCCGCGAATATCACCCGCGAGGTTGCCATCAACGAAGTCGCGGATTTTTCGATTCTGCGCGAAGCGCAGCGGGAACTCGGGACGAAATGAATTTGGACAATGAAGCCGAGTGTTTGTGAGAAAGCGCTAAGGTTGATGATCGATGAACGTGAGCAGGTTCCGAAAATAACCCGCTAAGTTTTTTTGGAATGCCGTCTGCTGCGCCGAATTTCGATTGGAAGATCGAAAAAGGAAAATTTGGATGAAGCAATTCATTTTCGTAGTCAGCCTGTGGTTGTCGGTTCCCTTATCTGTTGCCTCGGCCCAGCTCACCAAATTGACAGTGGGCTACAGTTCAACGGCTTCGGCGGAAATCCCGGCCTGGTTGGCTAAGGAGACGGGAATATTCGCGAAGAATGGCCTGGATGTTCAGCTAGTCTATTTCAGAGGAGGAACCACGGCAACGATGGCCTTGCTGTCGCGGCAGACGCCGATAAGCCAGGGATCTGGCCAAGTGATCGTAAATGCCGCTCTAAGGGGCGCGGATACGGTGATGGTCGCCGGCGGACTGGTGAACACAGAGTGGTGGTTGATGACCCGGCCGGAACTTAGAACCGCTGAGCAGCTCAAGGGAGGCACCGTTGCCATCAGTCCCTTTGGTGGGTTGGCCGAATCTATGACCCGCATCGCGCTAAAAAGGCTGGGGCTAACTCCGGTAAAGGATATTGCATTCGTGCAGTTTGGCGGCCTGCAAGAGCGCCTATTCGCCTTGGAGACGGGCAAGGTTCAGGGCGCTATGCTCCCGACACCCTATAAGTTCATTGGGCAGAAACGGGGCTTTCAAACTCTCGCGAGCGTGAGCTTGTCCTACCAGAGCACGGGGGTCGCCACCACGCGCACTTTCATTCGCGAGAGTCCGGACATCGTCAGAAGATACGTCAGATCTCAAATCGAAGCTGTGCACCGGGTCAAGACGGACCGGGAAACGGCGCTGAAAATTCTAGTGAAATATCTCGGCGTCCAGGACAGAGACATTTTGGAAAAAAGCTATGACGATCTCAGTTCGGACGACAAATTCCCGCCCAAACAGTATCCAACGCTGGACGGAATAAAAAATATTTTAGAGCCGCTGGCGCAAACTGATCCAAAGGCAAAAGCCGCCAAGCCGGAAGACTTTGTCGATATGACTTTTATCAAGGAACTGGATGACGGTGGTTTTATTACGGATCTATACAAAAGCCGCAAGCGTTAAATCGTCGTCGCCATCTTCAATGCCGTTGGAATTGCGATCTCGGATTGGAACAAACGGACAATGAAAAAACTTTTTGCAACGCTGCTAGCGATTTTTCTTTTTGAAACATCGGCCGACGCGGCCGACAAAATTCGCATCTCCATGACCGGATTTGCCGGCCAGTTCATGACCTTCCCGCTGGCGCAGAAAAGAGGTTTTCTCAAGGAAGAAGGCATCGAGTCGGAGATCATTCGCATCGCGGCGGCGGCCGGGCGAGCGGCATTGGCGTCGGGAGAAGTCGACTATTCCACCGGCATCGGCGGCACGGCGATCGGCGGCGCGCTGTCGGGAATACCGATCAAAGTCGTCGCCTGTTTTGTGCCGGCGCCAGTGCTCGCGCTGGTTTCGCGGCCGGAATATAAAACCGTGCCGTCGCTCAAAGGCAAAACCGTGGCGATACTAATTTCAGGTGGCGTAGCCCATTTCGCAGCGCGGCAGATTGCCAAGCATTATGGTCTGGACTCCGAGAAGGAATTGAAATATCTCGCCGTCGGCGCGCCGGACGCGCGCTTCGCCGCGCTCACCCAAGGACTGGTCGAAGCGGCGGTGCTCGGACCGCCGCTGGATTTCGAAGCGCGCCGCCAGGGCATGAACATTCTTGCCAGGGCCAACGACATCTTTGTTTTTCCCGAGACCGGTTTGGTTACCAGCGTGAAAAAACTTCAAGACAAGCCGGATGAAGTCAAACGGGTCATCCGCGCCGGCATCAAAGCCAACCGCTACATTCGCAGCAACCGCGACGGCACGATGCAATTTCTAACCGAATGGCTCAAGCTCACTCGGGAGAATGCCGCCGCCACCTACGACAGCGTGGTCAAAGTCTATGACGACGACATCAATATTTGCGAGAAAGGGCTGCGACTCGTCATTGAAGAGACTAAAAAGACCGTGAAGAGCAGCCGCGAAATGTCTTTCAGCGACATTACCGATCTTTCAATTCTCCGGGAGGCACAGCGAGAGATGGCGATTAAATGATAGGTTGCGTCGCGAGATGGCGATCGCTAAACTAAACTTTGATGAGTGACTGTTCAACCAGGAATAAGCACGAGGATACCAAAAAATGAGCTCAGAACTTGAAGATGTAAAGAGTGAAGTTGCGGCGGCCAATCGTGTGCTGGCTTATCTCGGCTTGGCGGGTGGCTTCACTGCCGCTCTCGGTCACGCGAGCATGCGCGTTCCGTCGGAGCCCAATCATTTTTTCGTCAAAGGGCGCGAGTATGAGCTCGATGCGCTGGCGATTATGGAACCGGACGATATGGTCCTGTGCGACACCGAAGGATTCAAGATCGGCGGTCGCCAGGGATTGACCCAGTGCTCCGAGGTGAAGATCCACGCGTGTATCTACAAAACCCATCCCAAAGTTCAATCCGTCGTGCATGTTCACCCGCGCTACACGATTCTCATGAGCATCCTGACCGGTTCGCTAAAACCGATGTGTCAGGAAGGCGCAGAGTTGGTGCGTCAGAAACTGCCGATCTATCCCCACGTCAAGACGATCCAAAGCGATGCCGAGGGAATGGAGGTCGCCAATCTATTGGGCGATAGCCGGGCTATGCTGTTGCTCGGTCACGGCGCGGTCACGACGGGAAGCAGTCTCTCGGAGGCGGTGATGGGCATGGCCAACCTGGAAGAGCAGGCGCGCATGAATTATCTGGCGTACTGCGCGGAAGGCAAAGATTACACGGGTCTGCCGAGCAAGCTCGTCGATGAAATGTTCAATCGCCCGCCGCTCTATGAGCAGCCGCACTTCAAGGACGTCCTCAGCGGCCGCGCGCCGCGGCGCGACGGTATCTGGAATTATCACAAGCAGGCGGCGTCACGGAACAAGTGATGCTGCAGCGGCATCGCCGCAAATCGCGTTTTCGCGCGTTCGCATGGGTGGACGCCTCATCGATCGGCGTATTCTCGCCTTAGTCCAAAAAAGTCAGATCCTATGCGCAACGCGGCGGAGTCAGCGGGCATAGCGAACTGAGTTCGCATGTACAAGATGTGTTGATATCCGTCACAAAGGTCTGGAAAGGAAACCAATGGATTTGGCATTGACCGGAAAAGTGGCGATCGTGACCGGCTCGAGCGACGGGATCGGCTACGCGGTGGCGCGCTCGCTGGCGCGGGAGGGGGCGCGATTGGTCTTGTGCGCTAGACGCGAGACTCTTCTCGCCGAAGCACGCGAAACCATCGTGAAGGAGACGGGGACGGAGGTGCTGGCGGTGCCCTGCGACGTGCAACGCTTGGATGACGTGCAGAACCTGGTCAAGGAAACCGTGCAACGATTCGGCGTCATCCATATTTTAGTCAACAACGCCGGCAGTGTGCCGAGCGCAAAGTTTGCCAATGTGGACGATGCGCAATGGTATCAGATGTTGGAGGGTAAACTGTTTGGCTATCTCCGCATGACGCGAGAGGTCGTGCCGCATATGCTCAAAACCGGCTGGGGGAGAATCGTCAACGTGGCGGGAACCGCCGGCTGGGAGCCCAGCAATACCGCCATGGCCGTCGGGCTGAACAATGCCGCGGTGATCAATTGGACCAAGTCTTTGTCTCGTGAATATGCGGCCGACGGCATCTTGGTGACGACGGTCGCGCCCGGCTCGATTGAAACGCCGCGCCAGGTTCGCAACCGGCAGCGGGAGGCAGACATAAAGGCAACCAGTCTCGACGAACTCTTGAAGGCGCGCGTTCGCGATATTCCGCTGCAACGTCTTGGACGACCCGAGGAGGTCGCTAATGTCGTGGCATTCCTCGCCTCCGAATGTTCGAGCTACATGACCGGAGCCTGTGTGACGGTGGATGGTGGCGTGATGCGAGGAATTTAATCAGAAAACCAACGAACCGCGCTTTCTTGTTTAGCGAGTCGGGTTCCATTGGAGCGCAGTGGGCATATTAAGGGCAGGATTTTTGGTTTTTATAATTGTCTTCGGTAATTGCAGGACTGATGGCACGGCCCCGGCGGATTGAATATGAAGAGCCACTACTATGTCACCTCCGCGGCCACTTTTATCTATAGGCATTCCCTAAGGCCAATCCTTGATCCATGTCGGGCCTTCAGCGGCAAGAGCAGCCTGAGAAAACTAGTCCGATTCTTTGATTGGCCGCCAACGCCGCACCCAGTGGCGGACTTTATTGACAGCGGGTTGAAGCCAGGGATGGTTGGCGCCAACCAGCGCTATGCCGGCCATGATTAAAAGCGCTCCGGGGATAAAAGGCACGACAAGTCCGACGAGGCCGCCGGCCAAAAGAATGAATCCTGCGATGACCCGTAATTGCTTCCGGAGCTTAGGCACGATGCCAGGAGCCCTCGTTTGATCAGGCTTCATGATAAATTTCAAAATAATCTCGCCGTGCGAGGGGTGCTCGTTGAGCTTGAACTTAAGCGTATATAGTCAAGTCTAGAGCTTTATAGGCTGGTACGGAAGCGTAGTTTCTTGCGCCGCGGCCCGGAGCGATACTTTCTCAGTTTGAGCGGTTCCGCGACCGTGGCGCTCCGGGCCCTGCTTGTCCAATCGTACAGGCCGCGCCGCAGGTAACTCGGGTCGAGGCCCAGAGACTCGCAGACGTTGTGGAACGAAAAAACCCAATCCTCCTCACCCTGTGCGTCGATCCAAGACAATGCTTCCTCGACGCCTTTGCGGTGCGGGCGGGCGCAGCGAAGCGGATCTCTGGACAAGCATGCAACCGCGTCTTCGAGAATTGCCGCCATCAGTCTAAGTTCCGGATCGCTGTGCTGGCTTTTGCGCAGCGTCGCATAATACTGATCCGGCATCAGCGTATCCGGCTCGAAGAGTCTGGTCGAATCGAGATTGAACGCAGGGATTGTCATCCGCATAACTTGGCAGCTCCTTTCTTTCTTGGACTTTGATGAAAGGAGGATAAGCATGGCCTAATAAATTGACAAATTCATAATTTCTTATTAATCCATAGAAAAAATCGAATTGAAGTGATCCTTATGGAATGGCTCAATTATCACCATTTGCTGTACTTTTGGACGGTAGCGCGAACCGGCAGCGTGTCGCGAGCCGGCGAAGAACTGAGACTGACCCAGGCGACGGTCAGCGCTCAGCTCAAATCGTTGGAAGGCGCGCTGGAGGAGAAGTTGTTTCGCAAATCGGGGCGCCACTTGGTTCTCACGGACACCGGCAAACTGGTTTTCCGCTATGCGGATGAAATCTTTTCACTCGGTCAGGAGATGCTCGGCAGCCTGAAAGGCCAGCCGGAGGGACGGCTGGCTCGGCTTACGGTCGGGGTTGCCGACGTTCTTCCGAAGATCGTCGCGTATCAATTGATCGAGCCGGCGCTCAAAGCGCAGGAAATGTATCGCATCGTCTGCCGCGAGGGCACCAACGAAGAGCTTTTGCCGGCGTTGGCCCTGCACGACATCGATGTGGTTTTGACCGACGCGCCGATCGACACGTCATTCAACGTCAAGGCGTTCAGCCATCTTTTGGGCGAATGCGGCATGGTTGTGTTTGGCGCGCCGAAGCTGGCGGACAAGTATCGGCGCGGGTTCCCGAAATCCCTGGACGGAGCGCCATTCTTGCTTCCGACGCGCAACGCCACGGCACGCCGCTCGCTGGAGCAATGGTTCGATGCGCAGCATCTGCACCCGAGGATCGTTGCCGAGTTTGAGGACAACGCGCTGCTCAATGTTTTTGGCCAGCATGGCCTCGGACTGTTCGTCACGCCCTCGGTGATCGCGGCCGAGGTGCAGAGGCAATATCAGGTAAAGATCGTCGGGCACATGGCCAATGTGCGCGAACGTTTCTTCGCCATATCTCTCGACCGCAAGCTCCGCCATCCCGCCGTGCTGGCGATTTCCGAAGGCGCTCGCACCAGGTTGTCGGATTGATCGTCGGCTCGCATAGGCATTCACCACCCAGGTGGTTTTGATCCGGCCGTTGCGCAATTGTTGGAAATCCCGAATCGCTGTTATAGAGTCACGGCAATTCCGAAACACAAGAAGACAGCGCTAGGAGGATTTTGATGGAGGTTAAATCAACTCAGGAGTTGCATACCGAACTGATGATGCACAGCGTCCGTTTTGCCAAGGACGAACAAGGGCGGCGCAAAGGCCAGGAAGTTTTGTTCAAATGGCCGGACATCGAAAAGAAATTGGGCGAGCATAAGCATATTTACGTGGTCGACGCGCGACTCGGCTCCAACAATCACACCCATCGTCTGTGGTACGACGTCATCCCGCCGCACACCGAGGAGGGCCAGGAATGGCGCACGCTGGGCCACCGGCACACGGTCGAAGCGATTATTTATTTTCTCAAAGGCAGGGGCCACAGCATCATCGACGGGGTGCGCTATGATTGGGGGCCGGGGGATTTGCTTAGCGTGCCGATGTTTTCGTGGCATCGGCACGTCAACGACGGCGATGAACCGGTGTTGCGCATTGCGTCCACCACCGGCCCGCTGTCGTTAGCGTTGGGCCAGGCGGTTTACGAGGACGAGCGCTACCCGGAATTTTGGATCTACGCGCAAGAAGGCGAGGATGCGCGCAAAACCTTGATTCCCGGCGGCGGTGCAACGCTCGACAACGGCAAGGTCGCCAACAATCGCGCGGCTCAAATGTATGCTGAACAGGTGGCGTTCGCCATGCATGAAGAGAACCTGCGGCGCGCCAGCAAGGTGCTCGTGAAGCAGAAAGATCTCGTTTTCGAGCCGACCGCCATGGGCAATCTCGCCTACGTGGTCGACCCGCGCATCGGCTTTCATAGCAAGGCTCTGGGCGTCGTCATGGCGGAAATCCCGCCGGGTAAGCGCTCCGGCGCGCATCGTCATCTCTATGACGAAATTGATCTTATTGTCGGCGGCAAAGGGAAAGTTATCGTCGAAGACAAAGAATTCAACTTCGACACTTTGGACGTTCTCGCCATTCCGGTATTTCAGTGGCACCAGTATTTTAACACTGGCAGCGAACCGCTGCGGATTCTCGCGATCAACACCCGGTTGGCGATGGACAATCTCGGTTTGTCGCTAACTCAGCAGGGCGAGCAGGCCGACTACGTGTAAGAAAACGCACTAATTTTTGAGGAACCGAAAGGATTCTACAATATATACAATTCAGATGCCGTAGATGAGAACTTGTCGTGATTCGTTTGATCGCACTGCTTCAGTTCTTTTTGATCGCGTTCCCACTTGGCGCTGAGGCCGCCGATCTTGATCTCGCCAAGAAGGAGGGTGAGGTCGTGCTTTACACGACCATGGTTGTTTCCGACTTTCAAGTTTTTCACAAAGCGCTGGTTAAGAAGTATCCCTTTCTTAAGGTTAATCACGTTCGGCTCGGCGCGGCGACTCTGGTATCGCGTGCCGCCATGGAGTTTCGCGCAGGCAAACATCTTGCCGATGTCTACGGGGTCAGCCCTGATTCGATAAATTATCTTCGCGACGTTGGCGTGCTGGCACAATACACCAGCCCGGAAGCGAAGTTCATTCACAAGGGGTTCATGGATCCGAAGGCATTTTGGTCGGGGATCACCACGGACGTGCTGGTGACCGGAGTCAACACCTCGCAAATGAATGTCAAAACCGCGCCGCGCCGCTACGCCGACTATTTAAAGCCTGAGTTCAAGAACAAGATGGCCTTCCACCTCGGCACCAACAATCCTTTGATCGGCATGGCCGAGGCTTGAAGGCGAAGGAAAGGCGCTGGCTTATATGCGAGCATTTTCCAAGCAGGGCCTGATTCTGCACAACGGCTATACGAAAATTTCGCAACTTCTCGCCGCCGGGGAGTTTCCCATCGTCGCCTTCATGCAAGTGACCAAATTAGAAAAAATCCGCGAGCGCAAAGGCCCGGTAGACTGGATTGCGCTCGATCCGTCGTTTGCGACGGTCTCTGCGATCGCTATATCGAAGCATGCGCCGCATCCGAATGCGGCAAGATTGCTGGTTGATTTTTACCTGTCCGAAGAGGGACAGAATTCGTTGCGCGAGATCGATAAGATTCCGTTGCGCCGGGGAGTCGACGCCGACTCCAAGCGCATCGCCGACTTGATCGAGCAAATGCCTCATGTGATCAAGTATGAAGGCGACGCAGGAAAGTATATCAAGCAGTTTAACGAGATTTTTTTGGGGCGATAACTTCATAAACGCGTTGCCAGCGATCAAAATGTTCAAGCCGTTTAAATCGTCCCAAGATAGGAAACAGCAACGTGGAAATTAAGTTTGGTTTGTTCAGTTGTGATTCTCATGCGCAGTTGGACCGCGATGCGTGGACCGAGCGGATGTCGAAGGAAAAGTGGGGCGAACGCATTCCCCAGGTCGTCGAGGTGGAGGAGGGCGGTCAGACGGTCGACCGCTGGATGGTCAATGGCAAAGTGCGCAGCGAGTGGGTGTGCAACTGCCCAGCCGCTATGGAAGGTGGTGTGGCGCGCGGTTACTATCCGCGCCGGTGGGAGGAAGTGCCGAAGATCGTCTTCGATCCGGCGGAACGGCTCAAGGCGTTGGATCAAGACCGTGTCGACGGCGAAGTGCTCTACCCGAATGGCCCGGTGTCGAATTTTGCTTTTCTGCAGGCCGATGCCGAATTCGAGCTCGCCTGCGTGCAGGCGTACAACGACGCGCTCGCCGAGTGGCGCGCGGTAAGCGATCGATATGTTCCGATGGCGATCATTCCTTATATGAACGAGATCGACGTCGTTGTTGGCGAAGTCGAACGCTGCGTCAAACGCGGTCACCGCGGTGTCGTCATGCTGGCGGAGCCGGCGTTTACGAAAAAAGGTTTAAAGCGCATGAACGATCCATTTTGGGAGCCGCTCTGGGCGTGCTGTGAAGATTTGGCTATTCCCATGCATTGGCACGGCTCGTCCGGACTGGTCGAACAGTTGTCATTGCCGAAGTGGAACGGATTCACCAAAAAAGAATTGCACACGGTGTCGACGTCGCGTCTATGCGCCACGCCGGCACAGTTGATTCCCAATCTGATTTTTTCCGGCATTCTCGATCGCTACCCGAAGTTGAGATGGGCTTGCGCGGAAACCGGCTTCGGTTGGGTGAGCTACGTGCTGGAGGCGTCCGATCACGAGTGGGAGCAGCGGCAACTGTGGAAGGAAGGGATCAAAACCAAACCCAGCGAAATTTTTCGCCGGCAGATCTACGTCGATTTCTGGTACGAGAAGGCCGGCATAGAGCTGCGCGATCTAGTCGGCGTTGACAATATTATGTGGGAATCGGACTATCCGCATATTGCGGCGACCTACCCGCGCTCATGGACCTTCGTCGATGAATCGCTCGTCGGGGTTCCGGAGGATGAGCGAAAAAAGTTGTGCTATGGCAACGCGCTCAGACTCTACGGCTTGGCGTAGACATACGTGTCATCGTATCGACCGACTGTCATCCTGAACACGCAGTGATGGACCGAAGACGAGATTCTTCGGCTGCGTCTCAGCATGACATCATGGAAATATCGGAACAAGATGGCAACGAGAATACTTTTCATCAGCGTCGACGAGCACGTGCAGGAGCAGCCGGAAACGTGGACCCAGCGCCTATCGCGTGCGAAGTGGGGTGAACGAATTCCGCACATTGAAAGGAATTCGGACGGTGCCGAACGCTGGATCGTCGAGGGGCGCGAGGTCTTGTCGAATGGTGTTGCCGATTGCGGCGCGGCGATGGCTGAGCGGACGAAAAACCCGCGCTCGATGGTCAGACGTCCCAGCGGCTGTTTACGATCCCCGCGAACGGCTGAAAGCGATGGACGCAGCCGGCATCGATTACGCTGTACTTTACCCGACAGTCGCTGGAGTGGGGGGACAAACGTTCGGACGGATCGAAGATCCAGAGCTCGAGCTGGCTTGCGTACAAGCTTACAACGATTGGCTGCTCGAAACCTGGGGTGGAGCGAGCGATCGCTTCGTTCCGCAATGCATCACACCGCTGTTTCCGGTCGAATCGGTCGTGAACGAAATTCGCCGCTGTGTGGCCAACGGCTACAAGGGTGTGATCTATCCGTCGGTCCCAATGGAACTGCGCGATGTGCCGCATATCAACGATTCGGTTTATGATCCGATTTGGGCGACTTGCCAGGACTTAGGCGTGCCGATCTGTTTTCATGCCGGCGCTTCGGATAAGATTCAAATCCCAGCGTATGAAGGCTATGCACCGGCTACTGCCGCGGCGATTCAGGCGATCACCCGGCCGGCAAGTTCCGTGTCGGTGTTGGTGAATCTGCTGATTTCGAAAATCTTGATGCGCTTTACCGGCCTCAAGGTGGTGTTGGCCGAGAGTGGCCTCGGCTGGGGCGCTTATCTTTTGGAATACACTGATTTTCAAGCTACGGGCGACCAACTGCCGCAAAATGGTTACGATCTCATGCCGTCGGAGCTGTTCAAACGGCAGTGCTATCTGGTCGGTTGGTACGATCGCGCGAGTTTGCGAGTAAGAAAATACATTGGCACCGAGAATATTCTCTGGTCGAGCCAATTTCCGCAGGCTACCTCGACTTGGCCGAACACTCGTGAAGCGTTGGCAAAAAGCTTCGACGGTGTTGCTGAGATCGATAAGCAGAAAATACTTTGGGAGAATGCGGCGAAGTTGTACAGGATTGCTGTGAGCTGAAGCGAAGACGAGATTCTTCGGCTGCGCCTCAGAATGACACGCTCTCACATTGTCTCTCTAGTAACATGAGAGGTCTGATGCTGTACGTACGAAGTTTGAGAATTAAGATTAGCAGGAGTAGTAGCAATGTCCCATTGGCCGAAAATTCGTCCGCCCATCGATGAGCTAGTCAACCAGCAATTCGATACGCCGGAATTCAAAAAACTCTTCGCCGTACGGCTTACACCGCGGCGCATCGAAGTCTATCAAAATCACATGACCTTCTATGCCAACAACCGGCGCGACTGCTGGTCGTTCGTCGCAGGCAAGGCGCCGCTGGATGTGAAGCGAGCCATCTGGGAGCATGAGAAAGATGAGTTGATTTACGACGACCGCATGGGGCGCGCGCATGTGACCGAGGATGACCTGCAAGCGGGCGACGAGTCGTTGCTCGCGCCAGGCGCCAAAGCGGCGTACTATGCCTGGCTCTACTGCGCGCGAGAGAAGCCGTGGCTGGAAGGTTTGGTTTACTCGCACATTCTTGAACGGCGCAATAACAACGCCATCGTCAAAGGCGGTGGGTTGGTCGAGCGCTGGAAGCGCAAGCAGAGAGCCGAGCTCGGCGCGAAGGAAGCGGGGAAAGATTTCCAAACCGAGGTACATGCGGTGGCGGACGAAGACCATTCGGATATCTTTGAGCCGATCTTCACACGCTATGTTGACAGCGAAGCGGCGGCGCAAGCAGTTCTAGCCGCGACGCGGGACGGACTCGTGATCGACCGCGCTATGCGCGGCGCGCTGGCGGACGCGATGTTGGCAGTGGAGTGAGCTCTTAACCGTGAAAGTTGTGTTTTCGACTGTCGGTTCCGAGGCCTTACCGCAGATTCCTTGGTAAGATCAGGATAGGGGTGATCCTTCGCTGGCGCTCAGAATTGACATATATGCGAGTTCTCTGACTGCTACACACCGTCAAAGCGGAGAGAGTATCAGATTCGGACGGGGATAGTGATTTGCAGCTATAGGATGACTTTCAAACGTGAAACAGCTAAGTAACGAATGAGCAAAATAGGAGGTAACGAATCATGGCGAATACACCGGTAACGGCGGAAGACGAAGTAAAAGAACGAGTTGCGTATATCTCGCCCTACGAGCAGTGGAAGAAGTCGGAGGGTTTGCAAACCTATCGCGGTTTAGCCATCAAGAATTTATATAATCTTGAGCTGAGTCCGTGGAAATCGAGCGGGGAGGGTTTGGCCGCGTTTCTCAACCTGGAAGGCACCGGCGGATTCAACGACTCGTACGTCGCCGAAATCCCGCCGGGCAAATCGCTGAAAGCGCATCGCCACTTGTTTGAAGAGACCATTTATATTCTCAAAGGTCAGGGCGCGACTTCAGTGTGGATCGACCCGAATCGAAAGGAGACTTTCGAGTGGCAGGAAGGCAGTTACTTCTCGATTCCGATGAATGCGTGGCATGAACACCACAATGCTTCGGGTCTGGATTCCGCGCGCTATATCGCAATGACCAGCGCGCCGCGGGTGATCGATACGTTCAACAATTATGAATTTGTCTTCGAGAACCCATTCGTCTTCAAGGACCGCTACAATTCCGAGGACGGTTATTTCAAACAAGCCGCGCCATCACAGCAGTGGTCGACCAACTTTGTTGCCGATGTGCGCGTGTGCCAAACTTATTCCGGCGGCTTCGACCGCGGCGGCGGCGCCAAGAGCACGGTCTTTCGCATGGTCAACCAGACCGTCAAATCGCATGTCTCGCTTTGGGGCGTTGGCGCATACAAAAAAGCGCACCGCCACGGCCCCGGTATTCATGTCTTGATCATCCGGGGAACCGGCTACTCGCTCATGTGGCATGAGGGAAAGCCCTTGGAGCGAATTGAATGGGGGCCGGGCAGCGTGTTTGTGCCGCCGGAAATGTGGTTTCACCAGCATTTCAACGGCAGCGCCGAGCCGGTATTTTTTCTCGCCATCGGCTGGGGCAGCGACAAGCCAAAAGCCGGCGGCAAAGCGTACGTCTATAAGAGCGTCAAAGAAGGCGGCGATCAGATCGAGTACGAGGACGAGGATCCGAAGATCCATGCCGAGTTCGAAGTGGCGATGAAGAATGCCGGCGCGCGCTGCAAGATGGATTATCATCCGCACTGCACGATGAAGTGATTCTCGGCCAAGACGCGAAGACCGAGGGTAGGGGATAAAAATGGCTTGGGGCAAGTCGACGGCGCGTCTGCTTCTGGCATTGAGTTTTGTCGGCGCACTGTCCTCGGTCGGCGAGTCTGCTTCGGTCGAAACGCTTCTGGCTGAGCTCAACAAGCTGCCGCCGGCGCAACGCCAGGCGCGCTTGGAGGACGGTGCCAAACGTGAAGGCGCGTTTGTCTACTATTCCATTTCCGCTGCAGAATTGATCGCTGCCTATGTCAAAGGCTTCACGACTCGATATCCGTTCATAAAGGGGGAATTCTATCGAGGCAGCGGCAATCAGCTGGTCGTGCGTACGATGATGGAGCATAGAACCGGCAGGTTGGCCGCAGACGTGATTTCCGTCGGCACGGAGAACGTCATGGCGCTCAAGCGCTCGGGTATCTGGACTCGCTACCACTCGCCGGAGGCGCAAAACTATCCGCGCGAGCAGTATGACAAAGACGGCTACTTTCACGCCGACAGCTTGGGACTGGCGACCATCGCCTATAACCGCGACCTCGTCAAAAAAGAAGACGCTCCGAAAAGCTATAACGACTTGCTCGATCCCAAATGGAAGGGCAGCTTGACCATCGACCTCGAGCCGGAGCGGGCGATGCTTACGTGGTTGTCGGCGTGGGGCGAAGCGAAAACGCGCGACTACGTCCAGAAACTTCTCGCCAACGGCGCATCGGTCCGGCGCGGCCATACGCTGCAAGGACAACTGTTGTGTGCCGGAGAGTTTAAGATTGCCGTCGAAGTTTATCCCGACGGGATTTTGCGCATGAAGCAAAGAGGTTGCCCCGCGGAAATCGTCTTTCCCAACCCGACGCCGGCAATCGCCGGCGGAAACTACGGCATTAATGTGAATGCGCCGCACCCGCACGCGGCGGCGTTGTTCGTTGATTTTGTCTTGTCCGCCGATGGCGCCAAGATTCTTTCCGGCACCGGGCGAATTCCAAGGCGCAAAGGCGCCCGCCCGGTGTATGAAGAGCTGGCCAATCTCGAAGAGCGCGGCGTGCCGTTGCACGTGGTTACGGCGGAACAAACCGATCTTCTTTCGAAGGCGATGGAGAAGATCATGAAGGAGTTGCTGGTCAAATAGACGTTTCGTCGGAAAGCTTCGGGCGGTATCGTTTGCGGCTGAATCGTAAACTAACGGGAGAATTGCAGCGATGGCGCGCAAATATCATTATTTTTCTGCAGATAGTCATTTCGAGTGTTTGCCGGAAACTTGGACCCACCGGGTTCCGGCGAAGTTTCGCGACCGCGCGCCGCGGCATATCAAACTTGCCGATGGCAGGGACGCGATCCTCGATGAAGGCCAGCCGCTCGAATATCGCGGTACGAATCTCTTCGCGGGAAAATCTCCCGACGAATTCAATCCGGTTCATTTGAATTTTGAAGGCGTCGGTGGGCGCCGGTTCGCCCCAGCAACGGCTCAAAGAGCAGGACGCCGACGGTATCGACGGCGAACTATTATTCGCCACCGATGCGCGCAATACCAAGATCAAAGATCGAGCGGCGTTTCTGGCGCTCGTCCAAGCGTTCAACGATTACTTCATCGAAGAGTATTGCGCGGTGGATCCCGACCGTTTGGTTGGCGTCGCGGTCATGCCGGATATCGGCGCGGACGATAACATCGCGGAGATGAAGCGCTGCAAGGAAAAGGGATTTAAAGCGGTGCGCTTGCACACGTTTCCGAGCGGCAAGAGTCAGCCGACGCCGGAGGACGACCGGTTCTGGGCGGCGGCGCTGGATTTGGACATGCCCATCACGATCCACACCTCGTTTCCACGCCGCACCGATGAGCGCGATGTTTATCTGATGAAATATCCCAAGGACCCGCAAGGTGAAGACCAGCCGTTCGATTTTCTCCAGCGCTTTGCGCGCCAGGGCATCTACCACTGCGGCGCGGTGGAGGCGATTCAGTTGATTTTCACCGGCGTATTCGACCGTTTCCCGAAACTGCGGATTTTCTGGGCGGAAAATAACGTCGGCTGGATTCCATATTTTTATCAACAGACCGATCAGACTTATAAGGTCAACGGTTCTTGGGCGGAACGTTTACTGGGGCTGCCGAAACTGAAAAAGCTGCCCAGCGAATACCTGCGCGAACATGCGCTCTGGGGCGTCTTCGACGATCCCATCGGTATTCAACTGCGCCACATGATCGGCGTCGACAAAATTATGTGGTCCACCGACTTCCCGCACATCGTCACGCGTTGGCCGAAATCGTTGGAATTGGTCGAAGAGCAGTTTGCCGGCGTGCCGGAGAATGAGAAGAAGGCGATGGTCGCGGGGAACGCCGTGAAGTTTTTTCACCTCGACGCGGCGTAGTTTTGGCGGAAAAAACGCATGGATCGCAAGGTAGGGGCGTAATTCATTACGCCCTCCGTTGCCACACAAGCCTCAAAGCTAATCGGATTGTCTCTCGTGCTATCTTTCGTGCGCGGCTCCGAGGGATCTAGGAAAGATTTCTCCCTGCGGTCGAAATGACAATTCGATTTCCCGCGCGGTCTTGGCGTCTAGACGTGGGCAACTCCTGGTTTTGCGAGCTACGATTAGATCAACCCAACGGCGTTCTTAGGTTGTACAGCCGCGCGGCGTTGTCTCCCAGGATTCGATCCTGTGTTTCTTGCGAAAAGCCGGCGTTGCGGATGCGCGACACAGTCTCCGGCCATTTGCTGTCGCCATGCGGGTAGTCGGAGGCGTACATGATGCACTTGTCACCGACGGTGTTGATCACCGCGGGCAGCATGATTTCACCCGGCTCGCAGGAAACCACCATGCGCCCTTCGGCGAAAAGTTCGCTGGGTTTGATCCGGCTCTTCGGCCGCTTGCGGTTCAAAATGCCGTCGTACATGCGCGGATTCTTTTCACCGCGCTCGTGCATCTCGTCCATCCGTTCAACCCAATAGGGCAGCCAGCCGCAGCCGGTTTCGAGCAGGCCGAAGCGGATCTTCGGGAATAGATCGACAATCCCGCCGCCGACGAGTGAAACCATGGCGGTTGTCAGGGTGAGCGGCATGGATACCGCTTTAGCGCCCCAAAAGTGATCGAATAATTCCTGGCCGACGGTTGGATACATCCCCGTCACGGTATGAACACCCACGCCGACGTCGAGCTCTTCGACGATTTCCCAAAACGGATAGAGCTCGGGATGATCGAGCGTGCGCGTGCCGATGGTGCCCGTGACCATGACCCCGACGGCGCCGAGGGATTTGACGGCGTGTTTCAATTCTTCCGCCGCCGCTTTGGGATCTTGCAGAGCGACGATTGCAGCGAAGCGCAAGCGTCCGCCGCTTTGCGCGCAGCGCTCGGAGATCCAGGTATTGTAGGCGCGCGCGATGGCCGTCGCGAGTCCGGCATGCTCCAGACTGTTGATCGACATCAAAACGTTTGGGTAAATCACCTGGAGTTCGATGCCTTCGAGATCGAGATCCGCCAACCGGCCCGGGACGTTGCTGAGATCGAGATCTTTGACCGCCAGCGTGGGAGTCGAGTTGGCGATGCTGCCCGGCGTGCCGGGACCCCAGCCGAACGGCTTGGTGATAAGACGCCCTTCGATCAAGTAGAATCCGCGGCCGTCGTCGAAGGTGACGAAGCGCGGCCGGTTCCGATAGAATTCTTTGTCCAAGTAGTTGTCGAAAACTTCCTGAGGAATCTGCGTGTGGCCGTCGGCATCGATGATCATAAATTCTCCTCCTTCGTTACTCGCGCTTACACGTTTGCCTTACCGTTTTATCTTGCCTGCACCTGCCCGAATCGGATTCCAATCGACGAAATCTTTCGGCGCAAAAGCGGATTGGGTGATTTTTGCGTCCTGTTGCGCCCGTTTGATCGCGGCGTTGATGATTTCATCGGAGGCTTCACCTTTGAAATTGTAAGTCGGCCATAGCGGCATCGTAGGCTATTTGGCGGTTTCTCGATCCAGATTCCATTCCTTCTGAATCAACGCCACCGCGTCGTTGGGATGCTCCGTCGCATACTGCAGGCCGCGCACGAGCGCGCGTAGCATGCGGCGAACTTGATTGGGATTGTCGCGCAATTTGGCGCGGCGCATCACCAGACCATTTTCGACGAACCTGGGCAGAATATCCGGTCCGGACACTAACCGGTTGAATCCCTTGCGCAGCGCAATGGAATCGTAGGGCGGTGACAGCGTCGCTGCCGCAACGGCTCCCGAGAAAAGCGCCGTAAGCCCCTGGGTGACGTCGATCGTTGAAATCAACTGCACGTCCTTCTCTGCGTCCAATCCGAGGTATCTCACCATCCCCACGGTTGCGTGATAGTGACTGCCGCGGGTACCGCCATGGCCGATGATCCCGCCGCGCAAGGCTTTGGCGTCTTTGATGTCCGGTCTGCTGATCAAATAGAGCAGCGACTTGTCGGTCGACACATAAGTTGCGATCAGCGGCGCGCCGCCGATGGCCGCGCCCAATCCGGAATTGAAGGCCGTGATGTAATCGAGGTCGCCCGAGACCAGCGCGGCGATGGCGATGCTGGTTTTTGTCGTGATCGGCTTGAAGTCGAAACCTTCGCTCTCGAAGATGCCGTAGCGCTGCGCGAGATAGATCGGCAGGTTGAGCACATGCTTGGCGGAAAGACCGAGGGTGACGGATTCGAGCTTGCGTGAGGCAGCTGCCTTTTCTTGAGCCGGAAGTTTCGCTGGCAGCAAAACTAAGAAAACCCACAGGAAGGCAATCAACCGTATGCCGCGCGGTAGATCGTCCGCGGTGACCCCGAAGAATCCCATGTGCGGATCATAGTTCCGACCCAAGTCGCGGTGCAAGAGAAATGTTCGTCTTGACTGGCCGATCTCATCCGCGTATGATTCAGCAAAAATTCGCAGTGGAGAAAATATTGAAGATTGTTTTTTTCGGTTTATTGATTGGGTCGCTTCTTGTCGCCGATGCCGACGCGCGTAAGGTCAGCGTCGGGGTGCCGGTGCTCGACGTGACCCAAAGCGCGCTCTACGTTGCGCGCGACCGCGGCTACTATCAAAAGGAAGGTTTGGAAGTCGATCTGATTCTCATGCGCGGCGGCGTGGCGAATCAGGCGCTGATCGCCGGGAACGTGGAGTTTACCACTGTGCCGACCGCGGGATTGCAAGCGGCGATTCAAGGCGCGCCGCTTAAAGTCATGCTCAGCACCTTTCACAAGCCGATGTTTTGGCTTTACTCCAGACCGGAGATTCGCAGCATCAAGGATCTCAGCGGCAAAAAAGTCGCGGTGTCGAGTCTCGGCGCGGCGGGCGATTCGGCGCTGCGCGAGTTGATCAAGAAAAACGGCATGGACGAGAATCGCGACGTCGCGATCCTGGCGATGGGCACGACCGGGACTCGGCTCGGCGCGCTCGCGAGCCGCGCGGTGGACGGGGCGATGCTGACTTTCCCGCACAACATTACCGCTGCGGACCAGGGCCTTCGCGAGCTGGTGTCGTTCATTGCCTCCGATATTATTCAATTGCAGGGCGCCATCGTGACCCGCGATGCCCTGCTTCATTCCGATCCCGCGTTGGCGGAAAAATTCCTGCGGGCAACGATCCGCGGTTTGGTTTATTACTCGACCAACAGAGCTGGGGCCGTGCCCATTCTCGCGCGCAATGCGCAGTCTTCGGAGGATTTGGCGGGAAAGATTTATGATTTGGTGAAGGTGGCGTTGACGCCGGAAGGGATTCTCAACGACGACCTACAAAAGCGCATCATGAGTCCGCTTCTCGAACGTGTGGGGCGGCGCGAAACGACCGTCGGTAAATTCTTCGATTTCGCTCTTGCGCGAAAAATCAACGGCGAACTTAAGGCGGAAGGGTGGAAACCTTAGCTTTAGGCGTTCAAGTCGTTCAAACCGTTCAAGCCGTTCAAATCGTTTTAACACCTCGACGAGAAGCGCCGGAAGTAGGTGCTCGACACTTCGATGTCATCCTGAGCCGCAGGCGAAGGATCTGTCGCCTCAGTCGATAACAAAGGCCAGATCCTTCGGCTTCGCCTCAGGATGACATTGCGATCTTGGGTCGAGCCGACGAGGAGGCGTGAGGGAGCCTAGCGTGCGACGATGAGAGCTAACCCAGAGCGGCGAGCTTGTTTTGCCAGTGGGCGCGCCAGTCGTTCGTGTCGATGACTTCGGATACCACCATGAGGTGCGGGTAGTGATTGGCCGCGAGGTTGCGCACGATGTTCGGCGCTTCGCGGCCCGCCTGCACGTCTCGGATCGCACGAAGCACTTGGCGGCGCGCCATGATGATGGCGCGGTCGCTGGGCCCTAGGAACTCCTGGGTGCGATCGACGATCGGGCCGGAGCCTTCGACGACGGCCGTATCCTGGACATTGAAGATCCTGCCCATGCCGGCAGAAGCTCCAAGTTTTCATCGATTCGCGATCCTGCAGGTAACGATTGGCCTTGTTGCGTTTGGGCCGGTAGTCCGGGCTAAGCTCGTCGAAGATTTCCTGATTGCGCCGGATGTCTTTTTCTTCCATCGGCGCGCTGCGGCGAAACACGATGTCGTAGCGCCAATGGTGCGTATCGTCGATCGGCACGTGCCAGTAAAGATTGTAGCCGTCGCCGGACATCGGCCCGGGAATTGTCGCCATATTGGGCAGAATAAAATTCGTCACGCGAAAAAAAGTGCGGTTTTCTGCGGTATGGCGGATCGAGAAGATACGCACGCCGTAGTCGGTTTCTTCGGCTTCGATCTCCGGAGCCAGATCGGCGGCGTAGAGCGCGAGAGGAAGTTTGCCGTCCGAGCCTTGCACGGTTCGTTTCAAGTTCTCCGGAACATTGTCTTGCCGATGAAGAAACGAAACATGGCTCGGGTCCAGATTGCCTTCGTTGGCCTGAAAATAATTGCACTCGTGATAGATCTTGGTGACGAGCACGTGGCCTGCCGGGGCAATAAAGGGCTCATAGGCGGGGAAAAGCGGCGGCTCGCCGGGGCCCATGTAGGCAAAAATAATCCCCGCATGTTCCTGGCAGGGATATGCCGGGTGGCGAACTTTCTCGCAAAACTCTTTTCCCGTCGGGCTCGCACGGCTGTTCCAGACAGTTGCCGTGCCGGTCGTAAAGCCAGCCATGATAGAGACAGCGCAGACCGCCGTTCTCGACGCGCCCATAGCTCAGGTCGGCGCGGCGATGCGAGCAATGCAGTCCGATCAATCCGAGTTGCCCTTCGTCATCGCGAAACAACACGAGATCTTCGCTCAAGATGCGCACGGGCAGAGGCGAACCATCCGGCGGTAATTCCTCGGAGAGTGCTACCGGCTGCCAATACTGGCGCAACATCGCGCCGCCCGGTGTGCCGGGTCCGGTTTGAGTCAGTAAATCGTTTTCTTCTTGAGTCAGCATCGTCGAACACCTCGACTGAGCCGAGCGATGAGCTGCGAACAGAACTATATCGCCTTGGGCAAGAATGCGTCAACTGGGACGAATACATCTCATGACCGTTCCAAAGATCGCCCAGTGGCGTTGCTCTGCAGTTCCAAACCCAACGTGTTTTCAGCAATTTTGGATTGACCTGTGATCATCGCTCATGATTAGTTAAATGTCTGGACGTCCAATAATAAAGATCCAACTGATTATTGCGGAGGTTTATCATGGCAAGCTCGTGGGAAAACGCAAAGATCGACGGCAACAACATGCCGCTTTATTTAAGCACGCCGGAGGGCAGCGCGACGGTTCCGGGTATCGTCGTGGTTCATGGACAGTCGGGGCTGGATAATTTCATCAAAGACACGACGCATATGTTGGCGCAGCTCGGTTACGCAGCGATCGCGCCGAATCTCTATCATCGCGACGGCGCCGATTGTAAAGACGAAAATCCGACGCGCAAATCGCGCCTGCGTGATCCGTCGATCATCAGGGACATCGAAGGAGCCATCGGACTTCTTAAAACCCATCCCAAGGTCAATAGCGGCAAACTGGGCATTGTGGGTTTTTGCATGGGCGGGCGCCTGGTCTATCTCATGTCGGCGGCGAGTAAAGATCTGAAAGCAGGCGTGATGTTTTACGGCGGCGGCACGATGGTGCCGTTCGGCGAAGGTCCGATCGCCGTTCGACCGCACGCGGGAAATCAATTGCCCGATCCAGGGCCATTTCGGCGCCGACGATCAAGAATCCTTCGCCCGAAGATATGCGCAAGCTCGACGCCGAGCTCACGAAATTTGGCAAGGCCCATGAGTTTCACACCTACGCGGGCGCCGCGCACGCTTTCGTGAACACCGGCTCGGCTAATTACCGCCCGCATGCGGCGGCGCTTTCTTGGCCCAAGGCGATGGAGTTTTTCGCCGGCATCTCGTAAGCGGTACCTTGAGCACCCCTCGCTAGCCTCCCGTGCGCGAGAATTATCGCCAACCGTGTCGGGACGTATCGCAATACGCTCTTGCTTATCTTAACGCGCCGCTTGTCTTAGTTCAGATTGGCACACCATGCGCTACGGAATATTTGATTTGCCATCCTTAAGTCGGGCCGATCATGCGAATGCCGCGGAACGTTTTCACTCAATCGTCGAGCAGGCTGCCTATGGCGAAGAATTAGGCTTCGATTCGGTTTGGCTTGCGGAGCATCATTTCCATTCCTTCGGCGGCATTTTATCGAGTCCACCGGTGATCGGCGCCGCGATTGCGCAGCGAACCTCGAAGATTCGCATTGGTACGGCGGTAACTTTGTTGCCGTACCATAATCCGCTGCGGATCGCCGAGGACTACGCGACGCTGGACTGCTTGAGCCGCGGGCGGCTCGAATTTGGCATTGGGCACGGCTTCATCAAATGGGAATCGCTGACGTTCGGCATTCCACTCGATGAGCTTCGGGAGCGCTTCAAGGAAAACCTGGAGATTATTCTGAAGGCATGGAGCGATGACCAAGTTCAGCCATAACGGTCGATTGTACCAATACGATAATGTCGAGCTTTTGCCGCGGCCGGTGCAGAAGCCGTATCCCACGGTATGGATGGGAGCGACGTCGACGGCGGAGTCGTTCGAGTTTGCCGGACGCAGTGGCTTTCACTTGATGCTGATTCCCTTTTTGCATGAGATCGACGAGCTGCGTTCGATGGTCGAGATTTATTTAAACGCGCGACGCGCGGCGGGGCATGATCCCAAAACGGCGCGCGTGATCGCGATGTATCACATTTACGTCGGCGAGAGTTCAGCGGAAGCTCGCGCCACCGCCGAGCCGGCGCTGGCGGCCTATCATGCCGCAGCGGCGGAGGCGCGCAATTTGACGCAAGGCATTCCCGAGCCGGAATCCTACCGGACTCACGACGAGCACCGCGCCAAGATGCGCAAGCTCACTTTTAACGATTTGGTCGATCAAAACCGCGTGCTCGTCGGAGACGCGGCCGAGGTGCGCGAGAAAGTCGCGCACGTACGCGAGCGCTTGCACTTGACGGACTTGGCCGGAAACTTCGCGCTCGGGAGCTTGCCCGACGCTCCCACGCGCGCCACGCTGCGGCGGTTTATGGAAGAAGTGGCACCGAATGTTTGAGTTCGGCGCAGTCTCAATTGCTCAGGCCGCGATGCGTTGGGAGTGGCCTGGAGTTGGTGGTCTCGGCTGTGTCAGTCCTCGGCGCAGAGGAGTTCCTCGGCCGAAGTATTGATCCCTATCATAACGTTCGTACGCTGCCCTAATCCCAGACGGTGCGAACCAAGCCGGATTCTTGGATCTTCTCGTCGCCGGTAATCAGCGGCAAGCCGGCGACTCTGGCCTGGGCGATAATCAGACGGTCATACGGATCTCGGATGGTCGTGAAAGTGGCGGCTTCAAGAAGTACGGCGGTGTCGTTGACGGCCAAATCAACGTTATCGGCTTTGTCCAAGCGAGATAACAAATTCTCGGAATGGCAAGGGGATATGAATCTTCCCGATCTCGGATAGAAGCAGGACTTCTTCGAGTACGGTAAAGGGCACGACGATCGTGTCCGTGCCGCGATCGGAGCGATCAAAAATGCTGCGTGCTCGGCGTCCCAGCCGTTGTTTCCGACCGGTCACATGATGGATAAAAGGATGGGTATCTGTAACGTACGTCATGAGAAGTTTTTGATCACGGCTTCAATCCGTGACTTCCGCAACTCACGAATGGCTTCATCGATATCGCCAATAGCCTTTCCGATACCCCCGAGCTTGAAGATTTTCTTTCCGCCGACATTTTTTAAATACTTCGAAGTGCCCGAGAGTTCTCGGTATCTGTCAATGCCGATGATGACGGCGCGAGGTTTTTGACGCTTGGAAACGACGTAGGTGTCTCCACTTTCGGCTACCCGATCGACAATCTCGCTGAGCTTTGACCGAGCCTGCACAAATGTCATGGTTTTTTCTTTGGCCATAGTTCATCTCCTTATGTACACATTGAATGTACACTAAGGTATGAATGCGGTCAATTTGGCTGAAAGCCGTTAAGAGTCAGCGGTCGCTGGGGATTCGACCGTTCAGCAGACTGGCGGATTCGCGTTACTTGCAGCCAAGGAGAGGATTCGAAATTAGGTGAAACGGCTTGAACGTTTGGGACGGCCAAATCGTTCAAGCCGTTTGTATTAGCATGATAGATCGGTAGCTATTTAACCGGAGTAGGCACTCCCGGCAACTTGGTTTTCTCGTCGTAGTATTCCTGGGTAAATTCCGGTTTGCGTCTCTCGGAGAACGCCGCTGAACCTTCATCGTAGTCTTTGCTGCTGCGCAGATGAGCATAGAACTCTCGATGAACTTCGAAGCCCTTTTCCCAGCCCTGGATGCCGTAGAGAAGTTTGTCTTCGATGAATTCCATCGTGTGCTGCGGCGATCAGGCGGCCGTTGCGGTTGATCGTCGTCGCAAGCTCGACGCAGTCGTCGATCAGCTTGTCCGGTTCGCAGATCTTCTGCACGAGGCCCAGGCGAAAAGCGGTTTCGGCATCGATCATCTGGCCAGTTAGAGCAAACCAATAGGCCCAGCCGGTCGGCAACTGGCAGACGTAACTGCGGCCAGGCGGCCAAGTGCGACCAGCGGACTTCGGAGCAGCCGAACTTCGAGGCGGGCACGCAATAGCGAATGTGGCACGACAACGCCAAGCTAAATCCGCCGCCGACCGCATAGCCGTTGATCGCGCCGATGATCGGCTTGTGCATCTGCAACGAGCGGGTATTTGAATACGGCCGCGGGTCCGGAGCGCGGGCCGGTCATCTCGCCCTTGGCGAAGGCGAGGTTTTCCTTCAAGTCGCCGCCGACGCAAAAAGCGTCCGCGCTGCCGGTCAGAATGATGCTCCAAACATCATCGTCTTCCTTGGCTTTGTGCCATGCCTCGTCGAGCGCCCAATAGAGATCTCGACTGATCGCGTTCTTTTTCTCCGGGCGGTTGAGCTTGATGATCGCGATATGGGGATCGCGCTTTTCGTAAATACACAGCGGTCCTGGTTCTGCCATGGGTTCCTCCTGTTTTAAGAACGGCAAAGGTCAAAATTAAAAAGGCAAAATTTTCTTAATTTCTAACTTCGCACTTTGAGTTGTTTCTAATACAGCACTTTCTCTTCGTCTAGTTTTTTAATCTCGTCGTCGCTCAAGCCGAGCAGGTTGCGCGCGATCTCGTGGGTGTGCTCGCCCATCAGCGGCGCGAGACCGCGTACTTTCCCCGGCGTCAATGACATGCGCATCGGCACATTTTCAGTCACGACGTCACCGGCTTCCGGTTCGGTCATATTGACCAGATAACCGGTCGCGGCGTATTGCTTGTCGCGCTTGAATTGATCCTCGACGTCCTGCACGACGGCGGCGCAGATGCCTATGCCTTGAAGAGTTTCCATGACTTCGTACGGATCGTGCTGCAAGGTCCAGCTCGTCACCCATTTATCCAGGTCGTCCTTATGGCGCACGCGCTGCAGATGCGTGGCAAATTTGGCATCGGCTTTTAAACCGGATTTTCCCAGCAAAGCAGCGAAGCGTTGCCAGTCGTCTTCATTGTAAATGGCGATGACGCACCAGCGGTCGTCGCCTTTGCACTGGTAGGGACCGTAGGGCGCGGCGATCAAGCTGCGATTACCTTCCGGTTTCGGCTCGCGCTTGTTGACGGAGTATTCCAAATATTTGGGTCCCAGCAGCGATGCGCCGATTTCCACCTGGGCGCTGTCGATCCATTGGCCGCGGCCGGTTCTCTTGCGCTCGATCAGCGCCAGCACGACGCCGAAGGCGCCGGTGACGCCGCCCATGAAGTCCGGGTGTTGCGTGCGCGGCTCGGCGGTGGCGGTGGTAGCGCCGGGATAGTTCCACAGGTAGGTCGTCGCCATGGTGTTGCCGACGTTCGGTCCATAGGTGAGATCGGCGGCATGGGGCCCGCTGCAGCCCATGCCTTTGACGCGGATGAGGATCATCTGCGGATTGATTTCTTTCAGCTGCGGCCAATCGAGTCCCCACTTTTCCAGAATGCCCAAGCCGAAGTTTTCCACCAGCACGTCGGATTTTTTCACCAGCTCTCGAACCAGCTCGCGGCCTTTTGCGGTCTGCATATTGACGGTGAATGATTTCTTGCCGCGCTGGAGTTTCATGAAGTCGGGCTTCTTGTTCCACAGTTTCGGGTCTTCGCCGCGGTGGCCATCGCCGCGCAGTCGGGTTTCGCAGCGAATCACTTCAGCGCCGAACTCACACAGCACGCGCGCCACGGTCGGACCGGCCGCGCCGGTCGTGAGCTCGATGACTCGAATTCCTTCAAGGGGAAACTTGCTCATAAGTGCTAGATGGGGTGTTGGAGTATCGGAGTGATGGAGTGTTGGGGCGAAACCCAGTACTCCAGTACTCCAACACTCCATTACTCCAATTCCTTTCAAATTACTCCGCTCGCGCGCAGAGCTGCGAGATCGTCGTTGCTCATGTTGAGCTCACCGCAGTAAATCTCTTTGTTGTGCTCGCCGAGCAGCGGCGCGGTGCGGGTTATCCCGCCCTTCGATTCGCTGAACCGGGGCACGGGACCAAATTGCGCGTACTTGCCGATCACGGGATGTTCCATGTCGACGAAAGTCTCGCGCTCCTTTGACTTGCTCGCTGTTGATGAACTCGCCCACGGTATTGATCGGAGTGACCGCGATGCGGCGCTTCTGGCCTTCCTCGTACAATTCTTCTTTCGTATGCCGGCTGCAAAACTCCGCGATCGCTCCGACGACGATCTCCGGGTGCTTGCCGCCGGTAGGACATCTTCTCGAACTCGGGTCCGGAGATCGACGCAGGCCGTCCCATCCAATCGACCAGCCGCCGCCACTGTTCGACGGGTATGATAAAGATGCGCGCGTAGCCATTTTTCGTCGCGTAGGGATCGTACAAGTCGGTTTCCTCGCCCTTGCGCGAAGCGCGCGCGGGCTTGTCGCCGGTGTAACCGTAGTTGGGAATGAAATAACCGGCGATATGCCCGGCGCATTCATGCATGGACACATCGATATATTGGCCGTCGCCGCTTTCGAGACGATGATAGAGCGCGGTGGCGATGCCGAACGCGCCGTAGGTAGACGCCATGCCGTAAGCGATTTCACCCGGCGGTTGCAGCGGCGGTTCGCCGGGTTCGCCCGCCAGGTAAAGCAGATTCCCAAGGGCGATGCCTACCATGTCGTTGGCTTTGTAGTCGCGCCACGGACCGGTCTGACCGAAGGGTGTGATCGACGCGTAAACCAGACCGCGATGTTGTCCGCGCAATGCTTCGTAACCGATTCCCAACTCGTCCATTCTTCCCGGCTTGGCGGTTTCGAGCACGACGTCGGCTTTGCGGGCGAGCTCGAGAAAGATCGCGCGGCCGTCGGGTTTTTCAACGTCGAGAGTGATGCCGCGCTTGTTGGTGTTGAAATGAAGAAAATAAAGACTCTTTTCCGGATGCGGAATGTCGTCTTTGAACGGCGGGATGCGCCGCGACTCGTCGCCTGACGGCGACTCGATCTTGATCACGTCCGCGCCCATATCGGCCAAAAGTTTGGTGCAATGAAGGCCGAGCGGGCCGGCGAGATCGAGCACGCGATAGCCGAACAAAGGCCCCCTTGTCGTAGAGTTTTCCATGATTTCCTCAGAGCAGAAAAGCAAACTGGATTCGACCGCGATTCTTACTTGGACAGGACAATGGTGTCAAGGCGAGCGAGCTAAAGTTTCGATCCATTGGCGGCAGTTTTTCTGTTTTACAATCCGTATTGATCTTTAGTAAGTTTCGAACCGACAGTAACGGAGTGGGAACGCGGGAAACGACCGACCTGTCATTGAGCGTCCTGCACGCACAAAAATTATGAAACGGCTGCTCTTAGCGCTCTGGTCAATTGCTGCGATCGGGTTCGTTTTTGCGAGCGGGCGAGCCGTTGCCGCGGACAAAATCCGCATGGCGTATGTAAGCCCGAGCGTGTCGCTGTCGTTGCCCTGGATGGCCAAAGAAACCGGGATACTCGGCAAGTATGATTTAGTTGGCGAAGTTCTGCTTATCACGGGCAGTCCGAGATTGGTTCAATCCCTAATTGCCGGTGACGTGGATGTCGCCTTCGCCGGTATCACCGCGATCACCCGCGCACGAATGCGCGGCGCCGATGTCGCGATCCTCGGAGCAGCGGCCAATGTCTCAAGCCAAAAACTGATGGTCGGCCGCAATTCCAAAATACGCCGTCTGGAAGATCTAAAAGGCGCGATCATCGGCGTCTCGCAGTACGGTTCGGAAGCGGACACTTTTGCGCGCAATGCGGTGACGCTGGCCGGACTGAAGCCGGACAAGGACGTGACGATGCTTCAGCTCGGTGGTCATCCGCAGGTAGCTGCTGCCATGGTCGCAGGCAAACTCGACGTCGGCGCGCTGGCCGGTCTCGCCGCGCTCACCGCGGAGAAATCCGGCGCGAGGCAGCTTGCCAGCGCAGCCGAGCTTAAGATCCTTTCCCCTTCGGGCACTTTCGCTGCGACTCGGGGATATATCCAGCGTAAGCGCGGCGTGGTCGATCGGCTAATGCGTTCGTTCGTCGAGGTAATTCACCACCTAAAGACCAATCGCACTGGCTCCATCGCGCTGCTGCAGAAATATTTCGGCGGCTTGAACGCCGAAGAGGCAGGTTATCTTTATCAAGAGCAAATCGATCTCATGGAGACCCTGCCGGCGCCGAACGACAAAGCCCTTCAGGCCGTGCTCGAGCGTGAAAGCGATCCCAAGGTAAAAGGCTTACCGGTAGCGGACTACGTCGATGCCAGCTTTTTTAAGGACATCGAGAAAAGCGGACTGATTGAGAAACTCTATCGGTAGTCTGTGCCCGTCATCCCGCGCACAGGCGGGTGAATGTAATGAAAGAGCTCCGGCATTTCGCTCGGATGACAGCAGGTTTTGCGATTGACAGGGATCTTCTAGATGCTCAAAATGTCCTTCTTATAAACAGTTAACCACGAAAGGAAACAAGCCATGGCACGAATCCGGCACATCGCACTGCTGACCAAGGACACGGAAAAGCTCGCGGAGTTTTATCGAACTTCTTTCGGACTGAAGGAAGTCGCGCGCAGCGGCGAAGCCGCCGAGCACGGCCGAGCGATTTACCTATCCGACGGCCATATCAATCTAGCGATCTTACCGGCGCGTAATCGGCGCGAGGGGATCTATCACTTCGGCATGGAAGTCGAAGATGTGAAAGGATCGACGCAAAGCGCGCTGGCGGCCGGCGCCACCGGCGGCACGGCAAACCTCCCAAAGGATGGACGCTTCGCAGAAACCTTTGTGCTCGATCCGGTCGGCACGCGCGTCGATCTTTCGCTCGGCTGGAAAGTTTAAGCGCTCTGCGATCCCCTTCTTCGTTTTTGGTTCATTCGAAGCGGGGAAGGGGATCGGATTTTTTCCCGATGCTCTTTAGCGTCAATCCGTAGGATTGCAGAGCACCTGGTCGCGACGCCCATCCATCCCTCCTGGCATCAGCAAAAGCCTCTTACGCAACTCGCCTTGCTGCGCTGTGCAGCGTAAAGTCTAATTCGATTTTGCCTCGCTCCGACAGGGATCCGCGAAAAATTTCGCGATTTGAAATGCGTCCCCATGACTTAGGGCTAATCAATCGAGCCTAAGACTCGGATGATCCCAACTCCACGATTAACGAGACGACTTATATTTAACGTAACTCACCCAAAGAATATGCGAGCGGTGGGAGGCACGGCAACTTGGACTATAGAAAACTCCGCTCAAGCCTCTACACTACGACGGCGGCCAGCGCTTGTGCTTGATGCTAACTCAGGAGCAAGGAGTTCTGCGGCCGCCATATTCGGTGGGCGTAAATCCCTTGGTCGTCAGCACGGCAGCTTCGAATGGCGCCGGCGTCAGACGAGCGTATACGGATATCTTACCCAGACGGATTGAGCAGAGATCGCAGCGAACAAATTCGAGCCAATCGCGTGCCGTGGCGACCGACACTGCGGGACAAGTTAGTAGTATTGAGATCGCCGGTTCCAACTGCAAAGGTCGCCAATTGATGAACCTGGAGACGAACCTGTCGCGTGACGCTGGAACTAGACTACCAATGAAGTGGAACTAATGTTGCGCTGAACGCAAAACCGACCCACGGCAAGAGTCGGGTAAAATTGGCAAGGCCAAGAGCGTCGTATCGCGATGCTCTCGGCCTCACGATAATTTTACGATGGAAAGATTTACTTGACGTGCTTGCTGACCAGCTTGGTCATCTCGAACATGGTCACGGTCTTCTTGCCGCCGAACACCAGTTTGAGTTTGTCGTCGGCGTTGATGTTGGTTCTCTTCTTCTTGTCCTGGAGTCCATTCTTCTTGATGTAGACCCACAGTTTTTTGGTCAGCTCAGTGCGTGGGAGCGGTTTATTGCCAACCACTGCGCTGAGAGCGACATCCGGCGTTACCGGTTTCATAAACGCCGCGTTGGGTTTGCGCTTCTTTTTTGCTGCTGCCATTGGTTCCCTCCTTATAGGGGTGAGAAGATTTTCCAATGGTATAACAGAGGTAGGGAAGCATTGCCAACTATTTTTTAGTTTTTTCCTCGTAAAATGCCGGTTTCCACCTCGTCGATAGCGGGTTCGCCCTCGGCGAAGCGGATGGCGACGCCGTAGTTCGAGCGCGCTTGCGTCGGCGAAACATAACCTTGGCGCACGTCTTCGAGGACCTTCTCCGTCGGGCGTTTCAAAGGATCGCCGAGACCGCCACCGCCGGGGCGCTCGACGCGCACGATATCGTTGTGCATCAGCCGGTAGTCGCCGAAACGCGACGGGAGGCGCGTTGCACTGGGCTTCCCGGATTGACGATGCATGCGCCTTTACCGCCCGGTCGCCCTCCGTCGGCGCCGAAGGGCTCGATCGTCATGCTTATCGGTGCGCATGGAGAAGCGCACGTCGTCGGCGAGAATGCGATAGTCCCGGGCAAAGCCCAGACCGCCGCGCCATTCGCCGCTGCCGCCGGAGTCCGGGATCATCTCGAAGCGCTCGACACGGGCGGGAAACTCCGACTCGATAATCTCGATGGGCGCGGTTTTGCAATTGCTCAGATGGAAAGCGGTCGCCGAGACGCCGTCCTTACCCGACCGTGCCCCGGTGCCGCCGCTAAAAATTTCATAGTGCACATAGGCGCGGTTGTTCTCGGCGTCGCGCCCGCCGAGCACCAGTGCGGCGCTGCCCGAGCCGCCCGAGATTCGTTTGTCGGGCACAAAGGGCGCGAGCGCGCGCAGCACGGCTTCCGCGACCGTGAGCGCGGTCGGCATATAAGTATTAACCGCTGCGGGAAACTCTGGATCGACGACACTGCCGGGACGAAAGGTTGCCTCGATCACGCGGGCCAAGCCCTGATTGATCGGCAGGAAGCGGTCGACCAGCGCCACCAAGCAGTAGGCGCAGGCGGCGCGCACCAGCGGCGGCCGGATGTTCGCCGGCCCCTGGGTTTGATCGCTGCTGGCGCTGAAATCGAAGTGCAGCCGGTCGCCGGTCTTTTTAACTTTGACGTGGATACGAATCGGGCGGGTGAGATCGATGCCATCGTGGTCGACAAAAGTCTCGCCTTCGGACTCGCCATCGGGCCAGGTCGCGATGGTGCGCCGCACTCGGTTCTCGCTGTACGCCGCGAGCATTTCCGTCGAGTCGAGCACGGTGGCTTGGCCATAACGCTCCATCAGCTCGGCAATGCGCCGCTCGCCTAGGCGGGCGGCGCCGACCTGGCCGCGCAGATCGCCGATGACCAGGGCCGCGGTCCGGCTATTGGCGCTGATTATGGCGTCGAGTTCTTTTACCGGTTGGAGCCGCGACATGTATTTGACGGGGGGCAAATGGAGCCCCTCCTGATAAATTTCTCGCGCGTTACCCGACCCGCTGCCAGGGACGGTGCCGCCGATATCGCTTTTGTGCGCCATGTTGGCGGCGAAACCGACCCATTCGTTTTTGTAGAAAATCGGTGTGAACACACCCATGTCGGGCGCGTGGGGGCTGCCGCCGAGATACGGGTGATTGGTGATAAACGCGTCGCCTTGGTGGATTTCGTCCGGCGGATAGGTTTTTAGGATCGCCGCGGCGGACGCGGGAAACGCGCCCATGTGGAGCGGCAAAACGACGTGCTGGGCGACGACATCACCGCGCGTGTTTAGTATCGCGCAGCTGGCGTCCTGCGACTCACGAATGATGGTTGAGTAGCCCGTGCGAAACAGCGAATTCTGCATCTCCTGGACGATGCCGGCGAGACGCGCTTGGATGACCTGCAGGGTGATGGGATCGACGGTCATGGGAAGGCGTGAGGCGTGAGGCGTGAGGCACGAGGAAATCGGAGTAAGCAATGTAGGCGGAACGTACAGGATCTCGGTTTGTTCTTCTCATGTTCAGCCTCGCGCCTCATGCCTGTGCCTCTGTGCGCAGCGCGCGCGTCTGCGCTTCGTCCACAGCGAAGTCGTCGCCATCGTTGGCGATGACGACGTGGTAGAGGTCCCGCGCGCGCGGCACGGTTACGTAGCCGTTGCGCACGTCGTTCAAGACGCGGGCAGGGTCGCGCTCGACCGGGTTGCCGAGACCGCCGCCGCCGGGAGTTTCCAAACTGAATGCTTCGCCGGGATGGAGCACGTGGTCCGAGTAGCGCGAAGGGATCACCCGTTCCTCGGGCTTGCCGGGGTTCAGCACGCAATGGCCGGTCTTGCCGTCGCTGCCGCCATCGATGCCTTTGGGCGCGACCGTGTGTTTGGTCGAGCGCAACGAAAAACGCGCGTCGTTGTCGAGGACTTCATATTCGCGGACGAAACCCAGGCCGCCGCGAAATGTACCGGGTCCGCCGGAGTCGGGAATCAACTCGAAGCGGCGCACACGGGTGGAAAATTCCGACTCGATGATCTCGATCGGGGCGATCTTGGCGTTGGACTGATTGACGTTGGTGCCGGACACGCCGTCTTTGCCGCTGCGGCCGCCGGAGCCGCCGCCGAAGATTTCATACTGTACGTAGCCCTTGCCGGTTTTGTTGCTGCGCCCGCCGATGATGATCGAGCGGCTGCTGCAGCCGTCGCCGACTTTTTTATGCGGCGTGATCTGGCTCGAGGCTTCGAGCAGCGACTCCACCAGCGCGTGCACCGTCGGGTTGTAGGTGTTTACCGGCGCGGGGAAGATGGGGTTGACGACACTGCCGTCGCGCACTTTGATCTCGATGCACCTCGCCAAGCCGTAATTGATCGCTAGAGCTGGATCCACCAGGCAGGTGAGCAGATAGCAGCACGCTGCGCGGACGATGGTCGGCCGAATATTCGCCGGGCCTTTGGTTTGATCCGCCGAGCCGGTGAAGTCGAAGAGCAGATGATCGCCTTTCTTGGTGATCTTCACATGGAGGCGCACCGGCTTGTCGAGATCGATACCGTCGCTGTCGACGAAACGCTCGCCTTCGCCTTCGCCGTCCGGCCACGAAGCGATCTCAGTGCGCACCTTGGCTTCCGTCAGGGCGAAGAGCTGTTCGAAGGATTCGAGTATGGTCTCCTTGCCGTAGCGTGCCATCATTTCCTGGAAGCGCCGTTCGCCGAGGCGCGCGGCGCCGACTTGGCCGCGCAGATCGCCGACGACCAGCTCGGGCGTGCGGCTGTTACAGCCGAGCACCGCTTCGATGTCCTTACTGGTCTGATAGGCGTGGACGTATTTGATCGGCGGCACGTGCAGGCCTTCCTGATAAATTTCTCGCGCCTGACTCCAGCAGCTACCCGGCACGGGACCGCCGATGTCGCTCTTGTGCGCTAAATTGGCGGCGAAGCCGACCCATTCGCCCTGGAAAAAAATCGGCGAGAGCACCGCCATGTCCGGTGCGTGGGGGCTGCCGCCGAAATACGGATGATTGGTGATAAATGCGTCGCCTTCATGAACTTCATCGTCGCTGTAACTTTTAAGAATACCGGCGGCGCAAGCCGGAAACGCGCCCATGTGCAGCGGCAGGACGACATGCTGGGCGACCACTTCTCCTTGACGATTCAAGATCGCGCAGCTGGCGTCCTGCGACTCGCGAATGATCGTCGAGTAGCCGGTGCGAAAGAGCGAATTCTGCATCTCCTGGACGATGCCAGCGAGACGCGCCTGAATGACTTGTAAGGTGACGGGATCGACTGTCATAGAATATAGGCATGAGGCGCGAGGCAAGAGGCTAGCAAGATCAGGACTCGCGAGCCTTCTCTTTCCTCGCGCCTCATGCCTCATGCCTCGCGCCTGTTCTGCCTCATGCCTTCTCCTTAATGATGATATTGCGATATTCGTCCACCGTTGCTTCCTGTTGCGGGTGAATCACGGTGGTCGTGTCCAGTTGCTCGACGATCGCGGGGCCGGTGATTTTGTGTCCTGGTTCGAAAAGATCGCGATTGTAAACCTGCGTCTTTAGCGTGCCGTGCTCTTTGCCGAAGAAAACTTTGCGTTCACCGGTTTTTGCCGCCTCGACTTTGCGGCCGGTGACTTTGCCGGGCGACAGTTTCGCTTGGGGCACCAGGCCGAGGGAAATCAATCGCAGACTGACCAGCTCGACCGGTTCGGTTTCGGCTTTGTGCCCGGAGTTTTGTTCGTGCAGCGTGTCGAAGCGCTGGCGCATGATTTTCAAATCTTCCTTTTTGAGCGGCGGCATGATGCAGGGAACCGTCAGTTCGTAGCCCTGGCCAGCGTAGCGCAGATCCAGATAGGGCTCGATCTTGATCTCGTTGTCGGTGAAACCCTCGTTTTGCAGCTCGTTCTTGGCCTGGTCGATCAGTTGCTGGAACAGTTGATTGATCTCGGCAAGATCGAGGTCATCGAAGCTGACGAGTTTCGAGCGCACGTAGTCATGCTTCACATCCGACATTAACAGACCTAGCGCTGAATGCACTCCCGGCGTGAGCGGAATCAAAACCGAGGGAATGCCCAAGTCGAGAGCCATTTGGCCGGCGTGCATCGGTCCGCCGCCGCCGAAAGCGACCAGCGTGAAGTCGCGGATATCGTAGCCTCTTGCCGAGGACACCGCTTTGATCGCTTCCTCCATTTTGACATTGATGATTTTGAGGATGCCGTCGGCAGCCTCGAGCAAGTCGAGCTTGAGCGGCTGCGGCGATGTTTTCCTGGAGCACCTTTTCCGCCTTGGCCTTGTTGAGCTTCATTCTGCCGCCGAGGAAATGATCCGGGTCCAAAACTCCGGTAACGATATTGGCATCGGTGATCGTGGTGTTCTCACCGCCGCGGTCGTAACAGACCGGGCCCGGGTCGGCGCCGGCGCTGTCGGGACCGACCTGCAACCCTCCCACCGTGTCGATGCGCGCGATCGTGCCGCCGCCCGCGCTGACGGTATGGATGTCGAGCATCGGCAGCGCGATCGGCCGCAAATTTATTTTTCCTTGGGTGGTAATCACCGGATTGCCTTGATGGATCAGCGCGACGTCGCAGCTGGTGCCACCCATATCGAAAGTGATGATGTTGTTGATCCCCACCCGCTCGCAAGTGCCCATGGACGCAATGACGCCGCCGGCTGGACCGGAGAGGACGGTCGCCACCGGCTTCTCGGCCGACCCTTTGAACGTCGATACACCGCCGTTGGATTGCATGATGTAAAGCTTGGGTGTCGTAACACCCATCTCGCGCATGCGGTTTTCCAAACGGTCCAAGTAACTCGCCATCACCGGCTGGATATAGGCGTTGATGACCGTGGTGCTCAACCGATAGAACTCGCGAATCTGCGGCAGGACTTCATAGGATAGCGAAACCCGCGCTTCGGGGAACTCTTCGGCGAACAATTGCTTGACCTTGAGCTCGTGATCGGGATTGAGAAAAGAAAACAGAAAACAGACGGCGACTGATTTGACGTCTTTCTTCTTCAGTCGCCGCACCGCTTCCCGCGCCGCTTCGACGTCAATCGGTTTGAGCGCGTGGCCGCGGAAATCGACGCGCTCGGGAATCTCTTCGGTGAGCCGAGGCGGCGCCAGCAAGCGAGGTTTCTCGAAGAATAAATCATAGGTCGCCGGCCCGTAGCCACGGGTCTGCTCCATGACTTCGTAAATACCGCGGAAACCTTGAGTCACCAGCAAACCCGTATGCGCGCCTTTTTCCTCAAGCAACGCGTTCGTACCGACGGTTGTTCCATGGCAGAAGAACGAAATGTCGCCGGCGGCAACACCCTGATCGATCAACTCCTTGACACCGTTCAGCACGGCTTGAAACGGTTCCTTGGGCGTCGACGGTACTTTAGTGATGGCAAATTCCCCGGAATCTTCGTTGAAAAACACAAAGTCAGAGAACGTTCCGCCGGTGTCTACGGTAACTCGATACTTGGGCATAGTTTTTTTGTCTATCACTAACTTTCCGCCGCTTCAAATCTGCTTTCAGCTGAAAATCGTAGCGATGTCGCGATAATGCGATGCCGATGAGCGCCTGGTTTACTTGTAGATTGGTTTTGAGTCGTTCTTCTGGTTAGACTTTCCTTCTCCCCTACGTTAATCATTTTCTGATGCGCGATGGTTTAACCTCCCGGCTATTCAATCAAGTCGACCGACTTTCCCAGGAACGGGGCCGGCGTTATTTTTTGCGCGGCGCCGTGAACTACATGGAAGGCGATGCGTGGTCTTTGCACGCCGGCGTTCAGGGGACGTACTTATACGACGTTCAAGTCTCCGCGGACAAACATATCATCAAGGTCTCGTGCACCTGCCCGTTCTTCGAGAGAGAGCTTGATCCATGCAAACATATTTGGGCCGCTCTCTTGGCGGCGGAGCAAAGCGGTTTTTTGGCGGAGCTCGAAAAAATCGCGGCGCCGCACGTGCGCGGCGTGCCTGTCGAGCGCAGCCGGGAAACTAGCTCGGCAACCCGGCGGCGACCGAAAAGTCCGCTCAGCCTAAATTGGAAACAGCAGTTGGCGACTTTGCGCACCCAGTTGGAATCGGCGGCTGAGCGCGCCGACTCCGGCACGAAAGCCGATCGGCAATTGTTTTATTTTCTCGACGCCGTGGAAACCGTCCCGCACGGTGGCATTACCGTTCGACTCGGCTTGCGCGAACGCAAGGCGGATCGAAGCTGGGGCAAAATCAAAATCAAAAGATTAAGCGCGCAAGATCTCGCACGGCTGAGCGACGCCGATGATCGGCGGATTCTTGCCACTTTGCTGGGTGCCCAGGACGGATCGGACCGCGGCTTTTCGAGCTATGCCTATGGCACCGCCGGGAATGAGTTCCATCTCACCCAAGCACTTTGGGATAGCGTCTTGCCGGTTATGTGTTCCACCGGCAGGTGCGTTTTAGCCCAGTCGGTGGTTGACGACGAGCTTGCCCCGTTGACGTGGGATGGCGATGACTCATGGGATCTGTGGCTGCGCATTGCACTCGCCGAGGGGAGAAAATTTTATCGCGCAACCGGACATTTGCGCCGCAAGGGAGCGGAGATCGCGCTGTCAGAACCGGAGCTGCTGGTCCCCGGCGGATTGGTATTTCACGGCGGACGGGTGGCGCGCTTGAACGATTTCGGCGCATTTCCGTGGGTTTCACTACTGCGCGCGCGGGAAGTTTTGATCTTTGCCAAGAAGGAAGCCGATGAGTTTTTGGATCAGCTTATGGCTTTGCCGCACCAACCGAAACTGGAACTTCCCGAGGAGCTTAAGTTCGATGTGATTTCGGCGCCACCGCAACCCAGTTTGGCGATCAAAGCCGGAAAGAGCGATCCGTGGGGGCGCGATTTCGTCGCCGGTGAATTGGCTTTCGATTACGACGGCAACGCGGTGTCGGGCAATGTGACGCGTTCCAGCGTTTTTCAGGCCGATCGCCGGCGTTTGATCCAGCGGGATATCGAAGCCGAAAAAACCGCCAAATCCCGGCTCGGCCAGCTTGGTTTTCGCGACGGGATCGGGCGGCGCGACGGCTTGATGGAATTGGCCGCTGAGCGAGTTCCGAATGTCGTGCGCACACTGACGCAGGAAGGCTGGCGCGTCGAGGCCGACGGTAAACTCTATCGGCGCGCCGGCGCCGTGCGCATGGAAATCCACTCGGGCGTCGATTGGTTCGATCTCGACGGCGGCGCCGAGTTTGGCGCGGCCGGTGTATCGTTGCCGAAGTTGCTGCGGGCGATCAAACACGGCGAGCGCACGGTGCGCTTGGACGACGGCTCCGTCGGCATCATTCCCGAAGAATGGCTCGCCAAGTATCAGCTTCTCGCCAGCCTCGGCAACGTCAACGGCGACCATCTGCGCTTCACCCGGCCGCAAGCCGGCTTGCTCGATGTTTTGCTCGACAATGAGCCCGCGATTAGTGTCGATGCAACTTTCGCGCGGGTGCGCCAGGAGCTGCGCGAGTTTTCCGGCGTCCGCGCCGCCGAACCGGACCAGCAATTCGGCGGCGAGTTGCGCGGCTACCAACGCGAGGGCCTCGGGTGGCTTGAGTTCCTCAATCGTTTTGGCCTGGGCGGCTGTCTTGCCGACGACATGGGGCTGGGCAAGACGATCCAAGTACTGGCGCTGTTGGATTTGCGCCGAGCCGAACGGCCGCCGGAACAAAAGCAAATGCGCTTGCCATCGCTCGTGGTCGTGCCGCGCTCGTTGGTGTTTCATTGGCGTGAGGAAGCGGCGCGTTTTGCGCCGCAGCTTACCATTCTGGAACACAGCGGCGTGGCGCGCCGTAAGCCCGGCGATCACTTTAATGACTACGATCTGGTGATCACGACCTACGGAACTCTCACGCGCGACGCGCTGCATTTTAAGAACGTTCATTTCGATTACTGTATCCTCGATGAAGCCCAGGCGATAAAAAATGCCGGCACATTGTCGGCCAAGGCGGCGCGCTTGCTGAAGGCCGATCGCCGATTGGCGCTCAGCGGCACGCCCGTAGAAAACCATCTGGGCGAGCTCTGGAGCTTGTTCGAGTTTCTCAACCCCGGCATGCTCGGCGGCGCGTCGGTTTTCGGCGGGGTGGGGCGTAATCCCGACGTAGCCACGCGGACAATCTTGGCGCGCGCCTTGCGGCCGTTCATTCTTCGCCGCACCAAAGGTGAGGTGGCCAAAGAGTTGCCGGCAAAAACCGAGCAGACGATTTATTGCGATCTCGAAGGCGATGAACGCAAGCTTTATGATGAATTGCGCGATTATTATCGAGCCCGTTTATTGAAAGGCGTCGAACGCGATGGCCTGCAGAAGGTGAAGATCCAAGTCCTCGAAGCCCTGCTGCGTTTGCGCCAGGCGGCGTGCCATCCGGGGCTGATCGATAAAAGCCGAGTCAAGGAACCCAGCGCCAAGATCGACGCGCTGCTGGCACAACTGGACCAGGTGCTCGAAGAAGATCACAAGGCACTGGTCTTTTCGCAATTCACCAGCCTGTTGGCAATCCTGCGCGATCGGCTCGACCTAGCTAAAATTCCCTATGCTTATCTCGACGGCCGCACCCGCGACCGCCAGGCGCGGGTCGAACAATTTCAAACCGACCCGAACATCAAACTCTTTCTCATCAGCTTGAAGGCCGGCGGACTAGGATTGAACCTTCATGCGGCTGAGTACGTTTATCTGCTCGATCCGTGGTGGAACCCGGCGGTGGAAGCGCAGGCGATCGATCGTGCCCATCGCATCGGCCAGACTCGCCAGGTGTTTGCCTATCGATTGATTGCCCGCGACACCGTGGAAGAAAAAGTGCTCGAATTGCAACGCTCCAAACGCGATCTCGCCGATGCCATCATCAACGCCGACAACAGTTTGCTGCATAATCTGACACGCGAAGATTTGGAGCTATTGCTGTCGTGATTCTGCAATATCAAGAGGCGCCTTTCGTCAGTCGCTCATCACGCTTTTGATGTGATGTTCCCATTAGTTGACAGGACAGCATGCATGCCGGTAAGCTCGGTTACGTTTAACCTCGACCTGCCGGGTCGCGGCTGCTAATAAGAGGGAGTGAGGAAAGATTTCTCCCTGGGGTCGAAATGACAGGCGGAAGGGCGGCAATAGCCAATGGGCTGCCTTTTGGTTGACATGACTATATTCCAGCCGGTAAGCTCGTCCTATGTTTAACCTGCCAAGGAGAAACTCGTATGGCTTATGACCTCTTGATTAAAGGCGGACGGATTTACGATGGCAGCGGCTTGCCGTCTTATCTCGGCGACGTGGCGGTGCAAGATGGGCGCATCGTCGAAACCGGGCGAATCAGCGGCAGCGCCAAACGCACCGTCGATGCTGACGGGCTTGCCGTTTCTCCGGGTTTCATCGACTTTCACACTCATCTCGATGCCCAGCTGTTGTGGGACCCATTGGCGACTTCCTCCTGCTACCACGGCGTGACTACGGTCATCCCCGGCAATTGCGGGTTGTCGTTGGCGCCTTGTAAAGAACCGGATCGCGACACGATCTTGAAAAGTTTTGAGCGCGTCGAAGCCATCACGCTGCCGGCGTTAAGGGCTGGGGTGAAGTGGGGCTTCACTACATTCGGGCAATATCTCGACGCCCTGCGGGGAAAACTGGGTGTGAATGTCGCTTCGCTAGTCGGCCACTGTGCGCTGCGCCAATTCGTTATGGGCGAGGCTTCCATCGAACGGGCCGCGACGCCGGCGGAAATCCATCAGATGAAGGAAGTGCTCAAAGCCAGCGTGCGCGCGGGTGCCGCCGGCTTCTCGACCAATCAGAACCCCGTGCATATGTACGCTGACGGCACGCCGATTCAGAGCCGCTTCGCCACCGACGACGAGATTATTGAATTGGCCTGCGCGCTCGGCGAGATCAATCAAGGCGCGATCCAGATCTCGCGCGGCTCGCTCGGTGTGTCGGTGCCGATGCGCGAGAGCGTGCAGTTGTTCGACGAGATCTCGAGCCGGTCGGGCCGGCCGGTGATTTGGCAGAGCATTACCCATCGTTGGGACAAGCCCAATGAATGGCGCCAATTGTTAGACATGGCGAAAGAGTCCATCGACCGCGGCGTGCAGTCCTACCCGCTGTGCAACGCGAGGCTGTTCAACAACCGGCTGACCATGAAGAACGCTCAGGTGTTCGACGATCTGCCGACCTGGAAGACGATTCTCTTCCTGCCACTGGAAGCGCGCATCGCAGCGATAAAAGATCCGGAGACTCGCAAGAAGATGCGCTATGAAGCCGTTGAAGAGAAAAAGTCGTCGCGCTTCTCGCGGCGCTGGGATCTCGTATATCTCATCAACGCCGTCAAACCGGAGAACAAGTATTTGGAGAAGAAGAGCGTGGCGGAGATCGCCAAGATCCGCGGCCAGGACGTCATCGACGCTTTCCTCGATCTTTCCCTGGAAGAAGGATTGGACACCGAGTTCCAAACCTCCAGCACCAACGGCGACGAGAAAGCCGTGGCGGAAATCATCCGCAGCCCGTACGTGTTGGTCGGCCAATCCGATGCCGGCGCTCATCTGATCTACGACGCCGGTTTCGGCTATGCGACGCGGCTACTCGGTTACTGGGTGCGCGAGAAACAAATCATGACGGTGGAAGAAGCCGTGCGCAAACTGACTTTCATGGTCGCATCGATCTTCGGATTACCGGATCGTGGATTGCTGCGCCGTGGCATGGCGGCGGATCTGTGCGTTTTCGATCCAGCGACTGTCCGTGAGTGTGATGCCGAGATGGTGCAGGACTTGCCTGGTAATGAAAAGCGTTTCATTCAAAAAGCGATCGGCATCGAGATGACCATTGTCAACGGCGAAGTGCTCGTCGAAAAAGATCAACACACCGGCGCGCTGCCAGGCAGCGTCCTCGGCGGCGGTAACGGCCACGGGCTGCAAGCGGCGGCGTAAAAAAATAGCCACAAAGGGCCTAGCGCGGCAGAGCCGCAACCAAAAAAGAAATGAAGGACTCACCGCAGAGGCACACAGAGTTCGCAGAGTTCCGTTAATAAATCTCTTACCTCGGCGTACTCGGCGTCTCCGCGGTGAATTCTCTTCTAGACCGAGGCAATCAGGCTTCTCGGTAAATTTGCGCAAGGCGCGAAAACTTTCAGGCATAGTAATACAAAGGTCACAAACTAAGAAGAAACTCGGATGCGGAATTACAATTATCCGAACCCTTCGTGAACTTCTCGCTGCGGTCGAATTTTCTCTCGGTGGCCATGAAAAACTTTTGTCGGTTGGCGGCGCTCGTTTATTTATTCCTCACACTCGCGCCTTACGAGGCAGAGGGAAAGCTGCTGGCGGCTTACATATCGGACTCGCCCAGCTCCTCGGTGCCGGAGTGGATCGCCAAGGAAACCGGTCTGTTCAAGAAATACGGCCTCGACATCGACCTGGTCTTTATCGACGGCAGCACGCGCGGCATTCAGGCTCTTATGGCGGGCGATTTAAGTTTTACCGAAGCGGTGGGAACCTCGGCGATCAATGGCAAGATCGCCGGCGGCAATATCGCCATTGTCAATGGACTGGTAAACACATTGCCCTATTACATTGTCGGCAGCCCGGCGATCAAGTCGCCGGAAGACTTGAAGGGCAGAACCGCCGCCGTGCATATTCCCGGAACCGCCGCGGACTTCGCGCTGCGTCTGGCGTTGAAGCGAGTGGGGATCCCTTACAATCAGATCAAAGCGATTACGGTGGGGGGCGGACCGGCGCGCATCATGGCGCTGATCAACGGTCAAGTGGAATTCACCGTGGCCAGCGACGCGGAAAAGTTCCAGGGCGAGAGACAGGGCCAAAAAACCATTATCGACATGGCGGAATTCAAAGTCCCCTTTCAATTCACCTGCACCGTCACCACCGGCAAAATGATCCGCGAGCAACCGGACAACGTGCGGCGCATGGTCGAGGCGCTCGCGGCGGGCGTTCACTACTTCAAGACCAACAAAGAAGACACTCTGAGGATCATGGCCAAGTATACCCGAGGTCAGAACCGGGCGCTTCTAGAGGGAGCCTATGCGGCGTACTCCCAACTCCTCGTCGCGGACACCTATCCGACGCTGGAAGGGCTGCGGAACACTTTGGAGGTGCAGGCTTCCTGGGACGCCAAAGTGACCAAAGCCAAGGCGGAAGATTTTGTCGACCTGCGCTTTGTCGATCAACTGAAAAGCAGCGGCTTCATCGAGAAACTGTACGGTCGAAAATAGCGCGAGCGCGCGCCCCCGGTCAATGAATACGCTAGGTAGGGAATCAGCCAAACAACTCCCGCTCAACCGGTCCTTCAACAAGTCTGGGCACCCGCCGGTTGAACGGTTGGAACGATTTGAACGCCTGGAACAACTGAAACCGTTTGCGATAGTTATGCGCGTGGGTCAGGGAGGAAAATCATGGGCGCCACTGAGAAAATTGCCCGGTTTATCGTAGACACCGGCTACGAGAACATTCCGCGCGACGCCGTGGAGAAAGCCAAGCGCACGGCCCTCGACTGCGTGGGCGCCGCTCTTGCCGGCGTTGTCGAGCCGGTCAGTCAAACCATCACCGGTTATGTAACGAAGCTCGGCGGGCCGCCCCAGGCATCCGTGTTTGGCGCCGGTCTCAAAGTTTCGGTTCAAGACGCTGCCCTGGCCAACGGCTGCATTGCCCACGCTCTGGACTACGACGACTGTGGCGTGAAGATCGGCCACCCCAGTGTCTTGGTTCTGCCCGCCGTGCTGAGCCTTGGCGAGCATCTGGGCGCCTCGGGCCAGGATCTACTAACTGCTTACATCCTGGGACTGGAAGTCGAGGGCAAGATGGCGCTCCACGCCGACTTCAAGCTCATGCAGGCCCGCCTGAACCACCAGACCTGGTACGGTTCCATCGGCGCGGCTGCCGCCTGCGCCAAGCTCCTCAGGTTGGATGTAGAGAAAACCAGAATGGCATTGGGCATCGCCGCCAACTTTGCCTGCGGCCTGTCGGCTAATCACGGCAGCATGGCCGGCGCGATGGCGGCGGGCAACGCCTGCCGCAACGGCGTGATTGCCGCGCTCATGGCCCAGGAAGGAATCACGGCCAACCCCAACATCATCGAGGCGAAGAACGGTTTCTACGACACGCTGGTGGGCCCAGGCCACTACGACGCGGAGCGCATGGCGGAGAGTTTGGGCAAGCCATTCTACATCGAGTCTCCGGGCATCGGGCTAAAAAAATACCCAAGCTGCTATCACACCCATCGCGCGCTCGACGGAGTTTTTCAGTTGTTAGGGGAGCACCGCCTCAGCGACAAGGACATCGCCGAAGTCGACGTGGGCACCTCGGAACGGGCCATGCGCGTGCTCGCTTTCACCGAGCCGGCAACGCCCTACCAGGCCAAGTTCAGCATGCCCTACTGCATTGCCGCTGCGGTGGTGGACCACGAGGTGACGCTCGACACTTTCACGGCTCACAAGTTCGAAGATCGCGACATCGTCGAGACCAGAAAGAAAGTTCATCTTTCCTTCCCCGATGTGCCCATCTGGCCTGGCCTCGCGGACGTCGGCCCGGATACCGAGTTCGTAGGCAATCCGGTGACGATCCGGACGACGGATGGGCGAAGCTACAGCGCACGCGTGGACATACCGCGCGGCGACCCCGCTCTGCCGCTGACCGACGACGAGCTACTGGCCAAGTACCGGGACTGCGGGCGCAGCCAGCTGCGCCCGGACGACATAGAGCGCAGTGTAGGCTTGGTTCTGGGGCTGGAGAGGGTGGCAGATATCGGGACGCTGATGGCGACTCTTGGGTCGACTTTAGGCAATGCTTAAGATTTTGCTAGGGCAGAATTTAGAGCAAAAGCAAAAAGCGGACTAGACCCCCTTAGTAGCGGAGCCTCACGTCCTAGTAATCGATCATCGTGTATGAATGCGCCGGTTTACGGATTAAAGTTGTAGGGGCGTGTCATCTCAGGCGACATCCGCGCAAAATCCGGCTCCTGCTCCCAGGCGAGCGCAATTCTTTCACTGAAAACGATCAGCGCGTTCCAGTTGACGTTAGGGGTTTCAGCCATTTTGACCGCGCTGGCAATCGCATCGCGAATCTGGTTGTGACGGTCCCAAAAGCGGCGAATATCATTGGCGTCCGAGGTCACATAGTTGATGTAATACCGGATTCCGGTCAAACCCCAGACAATATCGTACAGTCCCTTCTCCCGCTCGTTGAGCCGGACCAGCGTCAGGCCCAGATACAAGCGCGACAGACTGTTACCCGGATCCCGGGCGAGATCACGCTCCAAGCTCTGGCGCGCCTGAGCATATTGACCGTTGAGATACTGCGCTCGGCCCAGATAGCTAAAAACGCCTTGCGAACGATCGACGCCAAACGAATAACCCGGATCCTCTCGAGCAGCGACTTCAAAAGATTCGAGAGCGTCTTGATTTTGAGCGCGAAACAACTCCTGCCTGCCTAGCGCGACCGCGCTCATCGCTTGAAAAGCTCCGCAAGCGGAGACTAAAACGCTCAATGAGAATAGCGCTACAAGCGCTTTCATCTTGTAATTTTCTAAGCGACCGACGATGAGATTCATTTCACCACCAAGCCCCAGCGCGGTTTCGCCGCAACCAAAGAACTCGGAAAATTCACCACGGAAACACCGAGAACACAGAGTTGAGGAAAAGTTCTGATTAACAAGGACCACACCTTTCTTATGCTGTATCAGTGGTGTCCCAACGTGTGAAAGTCAGGAGTTGATAAGCCCTCGAACGTTCTTAGAAAAGCCATGTTTTTGCCTGGTCTCGATTTGACTTCAGACCGTCCTTTTGCCACCCTGCCGGCAATCTGTCCGCAGGGGGACTCCCTTGGCGATCATCAGCTTGGCGAGGGCGTCAGTTATTGCCAGCGTGCTAACCATCAGCTCTTCGAGCGTCACTCTATCGGTTTTGGTTTATTCAGCCATTCTCGCTCCATTCGGCTATTTCTCAGCAACCGTATCACAGTTACGGAAGCGATTCTCGCCCGCTCTCTCCAAAATGGGGACGGAGCTGGCCGGTGGGCTGTATCTGCGAAGTAATCGGGCTACTCTGCCGTAGAACCGTTCCACGAACTTTTTACGTTAGCGAGAACCAGATCCTCAAACGTGGCCCAACAATCTTGAGGGTCAGGTCTTTCATCTTTCATCTTGCTGTCAATGCGATGATTGAGTGAAGCATCGGATGAATCGTCAGCCTGCGGAATTTGCGTAACGCGCGGAAATTTTTCTCCTTTGCCTTTCGACGCTGAAATATAAGTCCGGCTTCATCGCGGACCCGCATATTCAAAGTTCCATGTTCAAGGTTCAATGATTTCGGCCATCCTTTTTTCGCTGCTGCCAGTTTTTCCCCCACCGTCCGAACAACTCTTGCGGTTCGAGCCGTTCAAATCGTTCACGTCGTTGACAGAATCGACCGAAGAGATTAGGGACGATGTTTGTTGCCGAGCGGGAGGGAGTATGAACCAAATGGTTTTCATTCATGGGCCGGGAGCGGGAGGATGTGGCGAATCGTTTGTCCATCAACTCAAACGCTATCCGGGCAGCCTCGCGCCGACAACGTCGGGCGCCTTAAAGGAGGGAAACACGGATGAATTGCAACTTGACTCGTCGGGCAATCTTAATCGCGCTCTTGCTCTTCTTTGGATCGCAATGGCAGACACCTGGGGCATTCGCCCAAGCGCCATTCTACCAAGGGAAAACCATCACCGTCCTACAGGGCCGCGAGCCCGGAGGCACCGGCGATCTGCGGGCCCGCGCGGTGACGCAATTTTTGCAAAAATATATTCCCGGTAACCCGACCATCATTCACGAGTTCATGGCCGGCGGCGGCGGACTCCGAGCGGCAAACCACATGTATGCGGTCGCCAAGCCCGACGGCCTTACCATTGGCAGCGTTAGCTCTGGGATGCTCGGCAGCGCAATCCTGGGCGGCGCCGGCGTCAAATATCAATTCGAAAAATTTCATTACCTGGGCGCCTCCGACGCCGGCGGCCATTATGTTTTCTACACCCGCAAAGAGGCCGGTGCGAATAATTTAGAAAAACTCCGAGCCGCAACGGGCATTCGCATCGGCGCGCAATCGGTGGGCCACAGTAACTACAATTTAGGGCGGCTCGCCGCCTATCTGCTGCCGTTGAAGGAAGCGCGCTTTGTCACCGGCTATGCAAGCCCTGAGATCGATGCCGCCGTGCTGCGCGGCGAACTCGATGCCCGCTTCAACCAATCGCATATGGTGCTGCAGCGTTTTCCCGAATGGTTGGACAAGGGGCTGATGGATTTTCACGCCGTGTTGGAAATCCCCCAGGGCGATAAACACCCGCGCTTTGCCAATCTGCCCGAGTTGGAGAGTTTTGCGAAAACCGAAAAAGAGCGCGAACTCGTGCAATTGCAACGCGGCTTTCGACTGTCCGGGTCGCCCTTTATCCTGCCGCCAGGCACGGCGCGCGAACGCGTGACATTGCTTCAAGACGCCATGACCAAGGTTTTCAAAGACCCCGAATTTCCCGCGGTGTTCAAGAAAATGGTCGGCGACGACGCTGAAATTGTTTTCCCAGCGGTGATGGACAAAGGCATCAAAGAACTGCCGCGCAACCCCGAGGTGGTCGAATTGTTAACCAAGATCGCCGGGCCAAATCCACTACCGGCGCGTTAAAATCTCGGTGTTAGGCTTTGGTTCTTTGGTTGTGAAAAAAAGTTTAAGGTCGGGCGAGTTGGGCGCCGACGTCGTGATGATCACGGGGGCGTTGCCGACGATGGTGCGCAGATGAAAACAGGAATGCCCGGGTCAGCTCAATTTGACCTACGATATGGATCGGAACTTATAGCAGGTTTTTCTTCGGGCGCGAGCGCGCTCTAGAATACGATGGGACACACGGGCCTTCGAGACGGCCCGTGCGTCGATGCATCGGTTAGGACCGCCGGCTAGGCGTCACGGATATTCGCTTTGACTTTTTCGATCAGTTCCGGCGTCACTTGGCGAATGCCGTGTTCCTGGGCGTGCTCGCCCGCTTTCTGAAGTACTTCCTCGACTGTCTCACCCCGTACGACGTGCTTACAGCCACTCGACGGATCTACGCTAGCGCATTCCAGAATCTTTGCCATGAGTTTGCCTCCTTGATTTCGATTGATCTACTCCGCTGCTCACCGTGAACAATCTATACTTAACTGTTGATGAGGAGGCAATGCCTTTTAGGTGCCTGGCAGCGATGGTGCTGGGACCCGCGGCACAGCGTCAGTGAGTTTGAATTTGCAGCGGAACATTTCTTTTGCGCAGACAGTGAGTCAGTTCCCTTCTCTTTTTCCTCAGCTGCTTCGCTGAGTGTTTCCTTGCATTGTTGTTGCGCGAAATGATAACCGTCCAAACGGTATTATTTGCATCGGATCATCTGGAGGAATCATGTCAGCAAGAATTAAACATGTCGCTTTTGCCAGCAATAACGCGCCTCGTTTGGCGAAATTTTATGAGTCTCTGTTTGGCATGAAACGATCCAAAGCCGCGCCGCCGGCGAGTGCCGATCCCGAGCCCGTGGATGCAACGGTAGGGATCAGCGACGGCAATATAGGGATGGTTGTCATCAGAAGGGCTCCCGGTTTTATTGCTGCCCTCGATCATTTCGGAATAGAGGTTGATGACATTGAAAGCGTCTGCGCTCGGATCCAGAATTACCCGCATGTGAGAGCGGCAAAAAGACCTTCCTACCGATCCTTTGCGGCGTATAGCGGCCACGATCCCGCTGGCAATGTTTTCGATCTGACACAGCCAAACTCGGCAAACAGACGCGGAATTTTTGCTGAGGCGGGGAGAGCGCAAGAAAGATCTATTTCGCACATCGCCATACGTACGCTCGATCCCAAGTCATTGGCCATTTTTATGTTGATGTATTTGGCTTCAGCGAAGCCGAAAAAGCGCTTGAAGATCCTAATTTCTATCTTACCGATAAGAAAGTGACATTGGTCATCTCGCCGTGGAACATTACCGATTACTTGGGCGCCTCGGTTGCGAGGCCGGGACTGGAGCATCTCGGCTTTAAGGTCGAGAGTATCGAAGCGGTTAAACGCGATTTAGAGAGTCTGACCCAATCCAACCCGGAGTTGGCGCCCCGAACAGTGACAAAAACATCCGAGGGCGAGGTCATCCGCAATCTTGCCTCGACCTGCCGCTACAGCAAGCACCTTTTCCCCGATCCGGATGGAACTTACGTCGACATTTCAGAGTCATGACTGTTTGAACGCGGTGTCGTCGATTGTCACAAGGAAACACACAGCACATGAATGCTTCGCTAAGCGCGCTAGGGACCATATGTAATTAGTATTTTTCTTCTAGGTATTTTGTCCGTCAGCCATGCGCAAACGTCGGCGCCTTTACATATAGCGATTCCAACCAACAGCGGGACCTGGTTCCCGTTTCATGTTGCGTTAAAGAAGGGAATGTTCCGCGAACTCGGCATCGACGTGGTGCCGATCTATATGCAAGCGCGCACATCGCTCGCGGCTATCGCGTCGAATCAGATCGGATACGTAACTCAAATCGGCTCGCCGATGACGGCTACCGTCGGCGGTCTACCTCTGCGCATGATCATGGTCTTTTGTGAACGATCACACCACGTTTTAATCGCAAAACCGGGAATAACGTCGCTGGCGCAGTTGCGCGGCCGTGTGGTGGCGATCAGCCAGCCCGGTGGCACGGTTCATCGCGAATTACAGCTTATTCTGGAACAGTCCGGAGTTGAGCCGAACGAAGTAAATATTCGCGGTTTGGGAGGTACAGCCACCGGCATTACGGCTCTGAGGAATGGTACTGTCGATGCGGCGATGTTATCGATTCCGCATGATCTGTACCTCGAGAAAGAAGGATTTAGGTCGCTTGTCTATGTGAAGGATGTGCTGGAGTTTCCTCTTGCCGGTATCGTCGTCCACACCGACCGGCTTAGAGATCGACCGGACGAGGTCACAAAAGTCTTGACCGGGGTATTGAAAGGAATCCGCTATACAAAGGCGAATAGGGAAGAGATGCCTCCTCTGTTGAAGGACTTTCTGGGCTTGGATAGCTTGGACACGGCCAAGAACGCCTACGAGCGGTTGCGAGATATTTGGCCAGACAATGGAGTTGCATCCGACAAGGGTTTGAGAACCGCGGCGAACCTGGCGCAAGTTCCAGCCACTTTCCCGCTCGAAAAACTCGCCAACTGGAGTTTCGTTAACAAGGCAGCAGCATCGCTCAAAAAATAATGAGAGTTCTTACGATAAAGAGTTGTCATGGCAAGCGGGTGTGCTTTCCTTGCTCGGCAATCTTCACGCATTGAATACTCTGGCGCGCGCATCAAGTTAACTTCCCTGGCGATCGGGTCGAGCGTGTCAGCAACGTTCCGATGGGCTGCCTTCGTCTCCACATCTTCTCTCAACGGAGGATCAAATGAAGAAGCGATCGATATCGATGCGGCAAGTCGTAGCGAATATCACTCTGATGACCGGCGCCTTGATTACCAGCGTGGCGCTGGCGCAGATGGACCAAGGACCCAAGACCGAAAAAACTTTTGGCATCGGACTGCCGCGGAATCATGCGTCGCAGCTATTTTCCGACAAGGACTATCCGGTATTCCCGCTGAAGCCGGGGCAAGAAGCCTATAAGGACATCGACGGCGCGCGCATGAAAAAGGACGTCATCGCACTGTCGCAGATCGCGCTGCGCTACCGGGACACCGTCAACAAGCAATGGTGGGGGCGTTTTCCGGCACCGACGCCGACAAGGCCGGCATGAAGTACATGACCGATGAACTCGCGCGGCTGGGTTTGAAGATCGAGTCCTTCCCGTACACCTTACCCAGAGACTGGCGGCCGCAAAGCTGGAACGCCAGCTATACGACAGCCAACGGCAACAAGATCGACCTCGTCACTGCATTCCCCGTGTCGGGCACCAAGGGTACGGGTCCCAGCGGTCTCAC
>CAWERH010000041.1:0-35642 GCA_963811315.1 uncultured delta proteobacterium | reverse complement strand
GATTCAATCCATCTCGATTTCAACTCAATCAAGAATTCCAACGCGTCGATGCCAGACTATGGCCGATGTTCACCTACCAGCAGATTGTCGCCGACGGTTTGCTTCTCTTCTAACGCGGAGGGATCGCACCGTGCTCAGCGAACTTTTTATAGAGCGCAATGGTCCGCGGATCGCGCGGCAGCTCGCGGATGGCCGTCTCGACTTCTTCGCCGGTCAGCGGGGTTGGATCGGCGCCCATTAGCTTTTTGAATTCCTTGTGAAACTCGGGATCGTTCAACGCTTGCGTCATGGCCCCGCGCAGGGTTTTTACAATCTCAAGAGGAGTGCCGGGCGGCAGAAAATAGGGCCAGCGCGGGTAAAGAAACGTTCGGAGGAGGTTCACCATGCGCCGCTCCGTTTCATTTTGCGTGAAGCGCTCCAGGTCCGGCACCTCGGAAAAGCGGGAGTTGATCTTGCCTTTGGGAATGGTGATGGCGGCATGAACGTTAAAGAGACCCTTGTCAAAGTCCTCGCGGTTTCGGAGCAAGATCGTATCTGTGCCTTTTGATCTTGCGTCCACTTCCCCCCGCAGTAGAGCGATATCGAGTTCCGGTCCCCCGAAGCCCACGATGAATTTCGGATCTTTCAAACCGAGTAAAGACGCGAACATCCGTCCGGTCACGTACATGGGGTGCGCCACGGTCTGCGCCCCAATCCTGACTCCCGGCGTCGCGCGCAGTTTCTCCAGGCTGTCGAGCCCGGCTTCCTTCCTGGTGATAAACAAATAAGGATCGCCGCTTTCGGTGGAACCTAGATAGAAAAGCTTTTCAAGGTCGTATTTAGCGCCCGGGAGACCGAGGATAGGGCCCGAGACCAGACCCGCGCCCACCGCACCGATCCTGAGCCCGTCGGGGTTAGCCGACGAGTACATATAGTTCACCGCTTTCATGCCAGCGGCACCGGGCATGTTCTCGATGATAATGTTCGGCGTTCCGGGAATATGCTTTTTCAGGTAAGGGATGAGAGCCTTGGCCTGCATGTCGCCGACACCTCCCGGCTCTCCGCCTCTTACGACCGTGATGGTCTTCCCGTGATAATAAGGCTGAGCGAGAACGGGATCGGAAAAGATCGCTACCAAGCCCAGAGCCGCGGTCACGAGGCATGCTAAAAGCATCCGGATTTTCACGCGCATGCTGTCACCTCTGTTCGTTGTCACTCCATTCCCATGCCAGCCCGTAATATCAGGAGGTCGGCGTGCGACGCAATATTCGCGGGATTCAAATGAGCCCGACGGCCACCAACTGAGAAGTTTCAACACACTACTAATAAGTCTGCGTCAGCAGTTAAAAACCACGAGGACGTTGTACCGATGACACAAATACAACTCGGTGAGACGCCTCACAAAAAATATCCGATTCGTTCCTTCAACGTCTAGATAGTGCGTGATCCCGCGCAAATAAATCCACGTGCTCTCAAACTCATCCCGCCGTGGGCGCTGCTCAGCGAATTGGCCCCATGAATTCAAACTTGGTTATACGTGGACAAAATCCTCAAAGGAATTGAGCCAGACGACTTGCCGGTAGAGCAGCCAACGAAGTTTGTCTTCGTGGGCAACTTGAAGACCGCCAAGCAAATCGGCCTCACGATCCCACTATTGTGCTGGCACGGGCGGGTCGAGTGATCAAAGGATCGAAGAAAAGGAACGGGGAATAGGATTGAATTGAATTCTCCAACGAGCGAATCTTGAATCTCCTCGAACCCAGGCGTCGATCAATTCAATCCTGCGGAGGAGAAGGGCGTTTCGTGACGGTATATTGAATATACGAGACCGCCGATGTTGAATATACCAGCGACCTGAATAGTTGACGATCCTCTGATTTGCAGGGCAATCTCGATTGCTTGTTGTTTGATGGCCAATATACGAGATCTGTTCACTCAATAGTTAAAGGAGGGTAAACATGTCGTTTGATCATGGAGCTATCGTCCCTTGGTGCAGGCGAAGGCAAGACTATCTCGGTGTTGGGCGCCCCGTACACCTATAAGGCTGCCAAGGAGGAAACCGGCGGCGCCTACGCGCTCATCGAGCACACGGTCGTAGGCGACGGACCTCCACCTCATATCCACACTACCGAGGAAGAAGCTTTCTACGTTCTGGAAGGTGAACTCGACGTTCTAGTTGGGGATCGCACCGTGACAGCTACGGCCGGGGCATTTGTCCTCGTCCCACGCGGCACGGTTCATACCTTTTCAAAAACCGGGACGGCGTCAGCTCAAAATATTGGTTATTATTTCCCCAGCAGGCTTCGAGAAGTTCTTCGAGGAGATCGCGGGCCCCGCTGATCTGGAGAAGATTAAGGCCCTCGCCCCGAAGTATAACCTGGAAATCGTGGGGCCAGCGCCGGAGAAGGGCGGGGGATAGTCATAAAAAAAGCCCCGCTACCATCAAATTAAAAGGGACTCGGCTAGACAAAGCCGCTTCGCGCTTCTCAGCCTTCTCCAACAAATTATTAATAATCTTACGCCGGCTTTCAAACAGCTTCTGAGAGGAGGAATCCCATGCTTCGAGCGATGCCCCTTCTGTCGGTCGAGGAACGAATGCGGCTCGGCCTGCGCGCCGCGGGCAGCCACATGTACCAGCAGGACAAGGTCTGGTCGCGCTACAGCAACGATAAAGTGGATATCGCCGGCACCCTGGCCCGCGTGCTCCGCACGCTCAGCAAGGCGCTGCCGCTGGATCAGCCGCTGAGAGCGCTGTCGATCGGCTCCAGCAACGAGCCGCAGTTCCGCATCCTGGAATCGGCCTTCCGCGGCGGGCTCTACCTGCTGGACATCGAAGACGCCGCACTGGCCGTGGTCGAGGAGCGCATCCAGCGACAGAACACCCACCACGTCCGGATCATCCACGGCGACTACCGCGAGGTACTGCGCGACGCGGAGTCGGTGCTGTGCTTCCGCAGGGAGCATCTCGACGGCCGGCGCATGACGCTGATCACGCTGCATCACTCGCTCTACTACAGCCCCAGGAGCTTCTGGAGCGATCTGCTTGCAAATCTGTACGAGCACCTGCTGGTGACCGAGCCCGCCCCAGGGCCGTCCGGGGCGATCCACGCCGTGCTGATGGCCAGCCGCAGCGACGACCCGGCGAGCACGACGTGGCTGTACAACCATTTCGCCGACCGGTTCTTCGGCTGCCACAACGATCAGGATCTCAAGGCGTGCGCCGAGGAACTGAGCGCCGACCCGCGCTTTGCCGACGCGCAGGTCCTGAGCAAGTCGAGCCGGGTCGAGTTCTTCGTCGACGACTTCGAGCTCTTCATGGCGGTGGTGTGGATGATCCTGCTGCATCCGAACGTTCACCAGTTCAGCGAGGAGCAGCAGCGCGAAGTGATCGAGTGGGTGTATGGGGACCTGTGGAGCCGCGGCCTGCCGTTGGTGCAGATGCAGGATCATCTGGTGATCTATCGCGGGAAGGGAATCTCGGGGCTGATCTGAAACGAAGCTGTTTGGGAACCTTCGGGAACGGGGTCTTGCATCGCGTCGCTTGCCTAACAACCCCAGTAAAACGTACGAGTTTTTGCCAATTTCCAGCTCTGTTTCCTGGAGCCCCCAGCCCACCGGGAGCGTTGAGATTGAACTGAATTCTCCTACTAATAAATCCTGTGAGATTTGCCGAAACAAGACTGCCGCCTTCCACTTGGGTCGTACGCCAGATGATAATGCTTACGCGCTCAGGCAGCTTCCCGATGGTCGACTCGAAGTCGAAGCGGGTGGCGGCATACAGCTTTGGAAATTGCGCTAAGTCGCTGATTAGACCTTCCCTTGGCGTATGCGTTGGCGTTGCGTCGATTCAGGCTGCTGGAATATAAAAGATGCTGACAAGGAAAAGTCTGCTATGGAAAATTCCCCCCCTCGACCTAACACCGTGAACAAGCTGAGATCAGCGGCTGATGCGGCTTTTGCCATGTTGGCGGCTATGCAGCTTGATGTGTTCACGCCGTTGAAACAAGGTCCTAAAACTGTCGAAGACATTGCTCGTGCTATTAGTGTCTCTCCCACCCGATTGCGGATGCTTTTGTATTCATTAGTTGCGGGCGGCCTGTTAACCGAGGAACACGGACGATTCTCGAACACTCCCGAAGCTGATCAATTTTTAGTAAAGGGGAATCCTTCTTATATCGGCGATTGGCACGCGATTTTTTCTAACCGATGGAACCGTAATCTCAAAATCGCCGACTCGATCCGCGCTGGGGCGCCACAAGCCAAACTCGATTTTTCCAATTCTCCACAGGAGGAACTAGAAAAATACTTTCGTCGAATTAACGTACTTGCGGTGATGGCGGCGCATGCTCTGCTAGAGAGATATGACTTCTCCTCGACTAAGTCGTTAGCCGATGTGGGTTGTGGAGGCGCGGGGATTGCGTTGACCATCACAAAAGCTTGCCCCCATATACAGGCGACGGCGATTGACCTAGCCGCAGGTTGCTCCCATTACAAAAAAAACTGTGGACTCTGAAGGGGCGGCTGAACGCGTGCGAGTGTTAGCTGCGGACGTGCTGAGTGGTCCCTTATCTGGGGTATACGACACCGTTGTCTTAAGGGCCTTACTACAGGTTTTGTCTCCAGAGGATGCCCGCCTTGCGTTGAAGAATGTGGCTCCTGCAGTAAAACCAGGCGGAACGATATACATCATCGGGCATATTCTCGATGACTCGCGTATCTCGCCTCCAGAGGCGGTCGGATTTAATTTGAGTCTAATCAGTCAATTTGACTCCGGCGAGTCTTATACGGAACGAGAACATAGAAGTTGGCTCAGTGAAGCAGGGTTCATGGACATTGAGCGTGCCGATTTCTTATTACCCGATGAACATGGACTCATGATGGCTCGGAAGCCGCAGTAGCCGCAAACCCTTAGGCGCGTGACGAGAAGGGCCCCTTCGGCTTGATTACGGTCGGTGATCGTCGCGAATCATCCCCAGCAGGTTGCCGTCGGGCATCATGGTCGCGATGACTTCGGCGTCGAAGACCGAACCGTCCTTGCGCCGGAAACGCCATTCGCGATGGTGCTCGGAGTTTTCTTTGATGGTGCTCAACGCTGGCTCAATTTGCGGTATCTGTTCCGGGACAACGATATCCGAGGCGTGCAGCCCGATCAGTTCGTCGCGGGTATAACCGAGCATACGACATATACTTGCATTGGCGTCGAGATAACGGCTTTCTGAATCGGCGATGACGATGCCGTCCGGTGCACACTCGAAGAGCTTGCGGTAGCGTGCCTCGCTCTTCCGATGCTCTATTGCGCTGATCCCGATGACATTGTTATTCAAATGCTTTACCAACCCGCGATGAATGGTCAAATAATTTCCTGATAGAGGTTCACCCATGCTGTACGATGCGGAACGCGGCGATTTTTCCTTGATGCTCCTGGGCGACGTGATGCCGACGCGGCGGTTGGCGGTCTTTGACGAAGCTCGCTACTTGCAACTGAGAACTATCTGTATCGGTGCAGACGCCACCTTCGCCAACCTCGAAACCTGCGTGCATCGCTACCTCGAAGGGCACCAGAATATCAGCGGCGGCACTTACATGACGACCGAGCCGCATCTGCTCGACGACTTGAAATGGCTCGGCGTGAATTTTGTCTCCACCGCCAACAACCACGCCTACGATTATGGAGAAGAGGGCATTCTCGGCACTTGCCGCTATCTGGACGCGGCCGGCATCGTGCACGCCGGCAGCGGGCGCCACTTACGGGAGGCGCGCGCGCCGGCATATCTGGATACGAAGCATGGCCGGATTGGCTTAATTGCCGCTACCGCCACCATGCCCGGCCATTCTGTTGCCGGCGCGCAGCGATCCGACACCGCGGGACGCGCGGGCATCAACCCTTTGCGTCACAGCCTGAGCTATGTCGTCGATGAGCGCGGCCTTCAAGAGCTGCGCCGTTTGGGTGCGGCGTTGGGTTTCGATGCGGCGCGCCAGCGGCGCGAGAATCTCGGCGATGCGCGCTCGCGGATGGGCACGGATGCCGCCGCCGAATATGGCTTCGGCGCCATGCGTTTCGAAAAAGGCGAGGGGTTTGGCGTCCGCACCAGCGCGAACAAACGGGACGTCGAAGAAAACTTGCAGCAGATCAAAGAAGCGCGGCGCATGTCGGATTGGGTCGTGGTGAGTCTGCACTGTCACGAGGTCGGCGGCGAGAAGTTATTGACCGCAGCGCATCGCAGCGAGATCGACGAGATGGCCGATTTTGCCGTGGACTTCGCGCATCGGTGCATTGACGCAGGCGCGGATGTCTTTGTTGCGCATGGACCGCAGGAGCCGTTCGGCATCGAGATTTATCGCGAGCGGCCGATTTTTTACAGTTTGGGCACGACGATTTTCGAGCTGGAAACACCGCAATATCTCGCCGAAGAAGCTTATACCCGCTATGGTTTAGGCAGCGACGCCGGTCCGGCGGACTTCGCCGATGTGCGCTACCAGAACGATCGAGTCGGCCATCCGGCCGATCGCCAACTATTGGAAGCAGGTCGTCGCCAAGTGTGAATTCAAAGACCAGAAGCTTGCGCGCGTCGATCTCTATCCCTTGGATCTCGGTTTCGGCAAGCCGCGCTGGCAACGCGGCCGGCCGCTTTTGGCAGAGGAAAAATTGGGCCGCGAGATCATCGACAAAGTAGCCCAGTTGTCACGGCGGCGCGGCACGGATGTAAAGTATCAGGATGGCCGAGGCGTGATTCTATTCGATGAATCGCTTGCGGGTTCATTCTCCGCAACTTGCCGCGTCAAATAAATTGCCAGAAGCTGTCATTCCGCATGCTTTAAGCGGGAACAGGCGAGTCCGGACTGGACCCCGATAAAAGCATTCGGGGTACGGTTTTGAATTATCCTAAAGATCGTTCGATGCCCGCGTAGCTTTGCTGCGAGGCAGCTCATTTCATCATGGCGTTGGCGGCTGTTACCTTTTTCCCAGCTTCGGGTTCAGCACGTCGTTAATGCCGTCGCCGAAAAGATTGACGCAGAGTACGAGCAACGACAGCGCCATGCCGGGAAAAACCGCCAGCCAAACGGATGCGCCGATGCGTTCCTGAGCCTCGCTCAGAAGCGATCCCCAGCTGATCAGATTGGGATCGCCCAAACCCAGAAAGCTCAGTCCGGCTTCCAAGAGAATCGCCCGCGCGACTAATATAGACGCGACCACCACCGCGGGCGGGATTGCGTTGGGCAGGATCTCGCCAAAGATGACTTTGATGTGGCTGGCGCCGATGGCGCGGGCGGCCAAAACGAACTCACGTTCGCGCAGGGTTAAGAATTGCGCGCGCACCACGCGGGCGACCTCGGGCCAACCGAGCAGGCCGATCACCAAAACTATCTTCATGACGCCGGTGCCGAGCATGGCGACCACCAAAAGGGCCAGAAAAAAGCGCGGCACGACCAATACGTACTCCGTGGCGCGCATTAAAATGACATCGGTGCGGCCGCCGAAGTAACCCGAAAACGACCCGATCAGAATACCGAGCAGCATCGAAGTTGCGGTCGCCAAGAAACCGACAAGCAGCGGCACCCTGGCGCCGTAAATCACCCGGCTGAGCGTGTCGCGGCCGAGATCGTCGGTGCCCATCCAGTGTCCGGCAGACGGCCCGAGCAGCGTGTCATCGCCCAAGGTGAACGGATCGTAAGGCGAAAACGCTTCGGCGAGCACTGCGGTGACAATGAACCCAACGATCAGATAAAGGCTGATTTCCGCCGCGCGATTTTTGCGAAACTGCCGGCAGAGTTGACGCCAAGACATATAACTAGCCTACTTGGTGTATTTCACCCGGGGATCGAGCCAGACGTAGATCAGGTCGACGATCAGGTTGACCACGACGACTAGGGCGGTGGTAATGAGAAAGTTACCCATCAGCACGGGATAGTCGCGTTTGACGATCGACTCATACATGAGCCGGCCGATGCCGGGCCAGCCGAAGACGGTTTCCACCAGCACCGAGCCGGTAAAAAGAAAGCCGACATCGACGCCAATGATCGTAACCACCGGCATCAAGGCATTGGGCACCATATGGCGCGCGATCACGGCTTTTTCATCCAACCCTTTGGCACGCGCCACGGTAACGAAATCTTCATAGGCGACTTCCATCATGCTGCTGCGCATCATGCGCGCGTTGACGGCCAGGTGGCGAACGGCTAACGCGGCGAACGGCAGCACGAGATGAGCGGCGCGGTCGGCGATGAGCGAAGCGCCCTCGAGGTCGGCGCCGACGGTCTTCATCCCTTGCGACGGCAACCAGCCGAGCTCGATGGCGAAGGCCGCCATGAGCATTTGCCCGAGCCAGAAGGCGGGCACGCAGTAGCCAAACAGCGAAAAGACGCTGATGGTATTATCAGCCAGCGAATAGGGTTTGCGCGCGGAGAGCACGCCGAGAAGAATGCCGATCGTGGCAGAAAAGAGCAGCGCGGGCACCATCAATTGTAGAGTCGCCGGGACGCGGTCGAGGATCACGCTCAGCACCGGCTGACGGTAGTAAAAGGAAAAACCTAAATCACCGGCGAGAATATTCTTGATGTAGAGCAGCAGCTGAATGTAAATCGGCTGGTCGAGGCCGAAGACTTTGCGCATCTCAGCGATGTAGGCTTCCGGCGCGGGAAATTCACCGACCAATGCCTGGATCGGATCGCCCGGCGCGAGGTGAATCAAGAAGAAGTTGAAAACAATGACGCAGATGAGCAGCGGCAGGGCGTGGAACAAGCGGCGCAGCACGAAGTTGAGAATGGCCATAGGGCTTCGCTACGCTCGTGCTGCTAAATCTCAGATTTCAAATTTCAATTCCCAATCTCGCACAGCGCCGGCCAGTTCAATCCCGTTCAAACTCGCCTTCTTTGAGTGCCGTGCCTTTGACCCACCAGATCTCGTCCATACGTTCGTAAGTTTCCGTGCTGGTGAGCGCGCCGCGAAATTGATCCTTGATGATGTTCAGTTGCAGCCGGTCGGCCACCGGAATGGTCGGCAAATCCCGCATTAAAATATCTTGAACTTCATAGTAGGCTTTTACCATGTCCGCTTTCTTGGTCGCTGCCACCGCCTGATCGAAGAGCTGATCGACCTTGGCGTTGCTGTAACGGGTAAAGTTGGTGAACGGTTGGCCGGTGATGGACGAGGTCGCATACAAACGCGCAGTGCCGATTGCGGGATGGCCGCGGGTGGTGAGCGGACCGAACCAGAGATCGAAGTCATATTTCTGAAAAATTTTCTCCAGCATCACCGAGCGCTCGAGGCGTTCGAGCCGGATCTCGATACCGGCCGATTTTAGCTGCTCGCGTAAAATCTGCACCGGTCGCTCCGCGTTATCGTTGCCCGCTTCGAAGCTGAGCTTGAGTGAGAAGCGCGTGCCGCCCGCGCCTTTCGGATAGCCCGCTTCATCGAGCAAGGCGTTGGCCTTTTTCAAATCGAAGGGATACTTGGGCACGTTGGGGTTATAGGCCCACGCGATACCGGGCGGGATGACGCTGTCGATGACTTTGCCGACGCCGCGCAGGCCTTTTTCGACGACGAACTTTTTGTCAATCGCATGCGCGATGGCGACCCGCACCTCCTGCTTTGCCAGAATCGGATTGCCTTTCAGGTTGAAATTCACGCCGATCAGCGACGGCGAGCCAATGTCTTTGATGATGGTGTTGCGCACTTTTTTCAGCCGGTCGACGTGCTGGTAAGGAAAAGAGTTGCTCGAGATGATCGCGTTGATCTCGCCGGTCTCGAAGGCGATGGCGCGCGTCGCGGCGTTGGGTATGATGCGGTAGATGACGCTGTCCAGAAACGGCCGGCCCTTTTTGAAGTAATTTTCGTTGCGCACCAGCGTGACATGGCTGCCTTTTTGCCATTCTTTAAACTTGAACGGCCCGCTGCCGATGGGTTGGTCGTTATTGCGCGGATTTTTGAACACGTCGGTGCCTTCGTAAATATGCTTGGGCATGATGCAGCCGTCGTGGACGCTGAGAACTTCGAGAAAGGGCGAATAAGCTTTTTTGAGAATGATCCTCACCGTGGTCGCATTCGGCGTTTCGATCGCTTTGATATTGCGGTACGCCTCGCGGCCGCGCGCGTTGTACTTGCCGACCAGGTTTTCAAAGCTGAACTTCACGTCGGCTGAAGTGAGCGGCTGGCCGTCGTGCCATTTGACGTTGTCGCGCAGCTGAAATGAGTAAACCAAGCCGTCGGGAGAAATATCCCAAGACTGGGCGAGATCGGGATGGGGATTGGACTCCTCGTCCATGTGGATCAGGCCGTTGTAAATATTCGAGGTCACGATGGCGACGATCTGGCTGCTCTCGATGCCGCAATTCAGCGTCGAGGGGTCGGCGGCCATGCCCAGAATTAACGTGCCGCCCCTGCGCGGATTGCCTTGCACCGGGCCGGCCCAAGCGGCAGAGTGCGCCAGAATTAGTAGAAGGGTGACGAATCCAGCGCAGAAGAATTTTCTCCAATCAAAGTCGGGTCGGCAACGCGCGACTAAGAATTTTGCTAAAACCGTCACCCCCGAATGTTTCTATCGGGGGTCCAGATCCGGATTCGCCTGTGGTGAGTCCCGCCGAACCACCGCTTAAAGCATGCGGGAATGACGGACTTCGGATTGGCGATTCACTGGATGCAGCAAGCTGCGGGGAATGAACCGTCAGCGATTCAATTTTCATTGGTTCTCTCCGACGGGGGTCTAAGTGTTTTTGATCTCGGCCAGTCATGCATTGGATCAGCGCGGCAACATCCGTGACGCTCTCAAGGCGGTCGACCAGATCGCCCAACTGCTCGGCGCGCGTCGGGCTCAGCGCCATGCGTCGCGCAGCTCATGAATTTTGCGTGAATATCACTTTTGCTCGTGAGCGTCGTGCGCTCGGCCACTTCAATCGTATGAACCACGCCATTCTTGAGCGTTACGGTAATCCGATCGGCTCCTTCCGGCTGTCCTGGTGTGTGCGCGTTGGGCCGGGGCTTGATTTTCTGCATGACAGCGCGGACACGCGGGTCGTGTATTTTTTCGTCGGTGAACTGCGCCAATGTTACTTGCCCGTCGAGCAAAGCGCTGGCGAGAATGAACGGCATGCTGTTCGGTCCGGCGATCGCTTCCTGGGGATCGGTTCGGCTGAGCGAGCGGAGATGAAAATCACTTTCAACGCTTTCGACATCGTCAGCCGTGAAGCCATGCTGCTGGCGCAATGCCAATAAACCTTCAATCGGCCGGTGCGCCGGTGTACAGGTGGGAAACCGTTTGATCGCCGGCATTTGCTCCATATAAAAATATTTCCCCAAATCTTTAGTCAGCGCGCCCCAGTCGCATTCGCCATCGAGGCAAAGCGCGCTGGCAAAACCCATCGGCGCTTCGAGTATCGTCGGGTCTGCCGTGAAGCCTTTTTTTGCCAGCGTTGCGGCAATGACACCATTGCGCGCCGCGTTACCGGTTTGCAGCGCCTTGGCCATGGTGCCGAAGTTGCGCCGCACACCGCCGGCGCCCGCCGCCGCGATGCCAAACGCGGTCGCCATCTGTTTAGCATTCAATCCCAAAACTTTGCCGGCAGCAGCAGCTGCGGCCAAGCTGCCGGTCGTGCCGCCGGCAAACCAGCCGCGTGAGGTTGGCCCACCTTGATTCTTGCGCCGCCCGGCATCCAATGCGGCGTCGAGGCGAAAACAGATATCGCGGCCGAGGATGTAAGCTTCTAACAGCGTTGCGCCATTTGCGCCGTTGCCTTCGCCGATCGCCAGCGCCGCCGGTACCGTATGCGTGCTGCCGTGGATGTTGTCGTCAAAGTCCAAGGCAAACGCCATCGAGCCATTGGCCCAAGCCGCGAGCGACGGCTCGGTGCGCAGGTCGCTGCCGATCACGCCTGCTTTGGGCGCTGCGCCATGTTCGCGCAAGTATTCGACCAATATGCGCGCTATCGCCTGACGTGACGCGGCAAGTGTGACGCCGAAAACGTCGAGGATGACGAGTTTCGAAATTTCTACCGCTTTTGTTGGAATATCTCGCAACCGTGTGTCGATAACAAATTGAGCCAGAGTTTCGGTGGGTCCCATGGTTGGTCCGTCCCTTCGTTTCAGTCTAGTGACGGTGAGCTCATTGACTTGCCATCAATCGGCCATATTCCGGTCTGGTTCGCCAGCTACGGCGATCTCTTGATGCCAAGATATTTGGCCGCTGGCGACGACATCAAGTACTGTAGAGGTCGCCGGCACTTTGCCTTTCGATGCGCGCGAGTATGTCGGCCAGTGAATTCTTGCCGCGCGACAATCCGGCGACGGCACACCAGCTGACTGGACCAATCTGAACAAATATAATACCGATCAAGACGGCTATTGTTTTTGTCATCGACTCCTCCAGGAACTGTTTACTACAGTTTTCGCCGGCGAGGCAAAGCGCGCGGCTGATCTTTGCTTAATGCGCCTTTCAACACGGCCAATTGCTGGTTGACACGTCACCGCGCCATTCGTTACTCTCCGCTCGTTCCAGACATAATATGAGGCTACGCAAAAGAGGGGGAACATAACCATGAGGATCAAACGCTTCGTTAACCTGGGTGTGCTGGCGATCGCTATCGCGGCCTTCCTGGCGGTATCGGCCGTGAATCTAAGCAGTCAGCAAGGCGCCACGGTACAAATCGACAACGACGACATCGGCGGCATGGTCGACGAGCGCCAAAGGCCCGGAAGCGGGCGTCTGGGTGATCGCCGAGACCAACGATTTGCCGACTAGGTTTGCCAGGATGGTCGTGACCGACGATCAAGGACGTTACGTTCTCCCCGATCTGCCCAAAGCCAATTACAGCATTTGGGTGCGCGGCTATGGGCTGGTCGATTCGCCGAAGGTGAAAGTCCGCCAGGCAAAATTCTTAACCTTAAGGCGGTGGTGGCGCCTAACGAAGCTGCGGCGGCGCAGTATTATCCGGCGATCTATTGGTACTCCATGCTGAAGATTCCTGATGAGAGCGAGTTTGGCGGCAAAGGGGCCATTCCGGACAAGATTACGCAAACCGCTTGGCTCAACGCGATGAAGAACAACGGTTGCATCGGTTGCCATCAGATCGGGCCAGCTTTCGACGCGCACGTTCCCGAAAAACGTGCCGCATCCAATCGTCATGCCCACGTCGCACGAAGCGTGGTTCCGTCGCATCCAGTCCGGCCAATCCGGCGAACAGATGTTCAGCCAACTAGTCAAAGAACTCGGCGGCGCGCCGGTTCGCTATTTTGCCGACTGGACCGACCGCATCGCCAAGGGCGAGCTGCCGCACGCGAAACCCGAGCGGCCCCAAGGCGTCGAGCGCAATATCGTCGTCACGACCTGGGATTGGCTCAACGAGAAAAAATATCTGCATGACCTGATCGCTTCGGATCGGCGTTATCCGACGGTCAATGCCTATGGCCCGCTTTACGGCTCAGCCGAATACAGCACCGACATGATTCCGGTGCTCGATCCGATCAAACACACCGCACATAGCATTGTCGCGCCGGTGCGGACGCCAATATCACGGAAGCGCTCGGGCCAGGCCATGCGGCGAGCGACAAGCTTATGCAACCGTCGCCGTACTGGGGCGACGAGAAGCTTTGGGACACCAAGGCCAACAACCATAACGCGCATGATCGATCGCAAAGGCCGCGTTTGGTTTGCCGCGCAGGTTTCGCGATGCGAACAATCCGGACTTTTGCAAGAAGGGCTCCGGCCACCCGTCGGCTAAGGTCTTCCCGTTGGAGCGAACCAACCGCCAACTGACCATGCTCGATCCCAAGAGCGGTCAATACACCTACGTCGATACTTGTTTCGGAAGCCATCATCTGCAGTTTGGCTATGACGCAAACGAAACCCTGTGGACCAGCGGCGGCGGGCCGGTGGTGGGATGGGTCAACACCAAGATGTTCGACGAGACCGGCGATATCGCGAAATCGCAAGGCTGGACCCCGCTCATTCTCGACACCAACGGCAATGGCAAACGCGACGAGTACGTCGAGCCCAATCAGCCGGTGGACCCGGCTAAAGACAAACGCATCGTCGCGGGATTTTATGCCGTGATGCCCAATCCGGTGGATGGCTCGGTTTGGGGCACCTTCCGGAGTAATCCGGGCGCGGTTGTGCGGCTGATTCCCGGAAGCAATCCGTCGGAGACTGCGCTTGCGGAAATTTACAACGTGCCACTGCCCGGTTTTGGGCCGCGCGGCGGCGATATCGACAAGCAGGGCGTCGTCTGGGTATCTCTGGCGAGCGGCCATCTGGGCAGTTTCGATCGCAGGAAGTGTAAAGGACCGCTCAACGGTCCAAAGGCCACCGGCGATCATTGCCCGGAAGGCTGGTCGTTTCATCAGTATCCCGGACCGGGATTTAAGGGCCTCGGAGAAAATAGCGCGGAGTCGAGTTACTATACCTGGGTCGACCAGCACAACACCTTCGGCCTCGGCGATGACGTGCCGATGTCCACCGGTAACTTGAACGACGGTCTGATCGCGATGAAAGACGGCAAGATGATCGTCTTGCGCGTGCCGTATCCGATGGGCTTTTACGCCAAAGGTTTTGACGGGCGCATCGACGATCCGAAGGCCGGCTGGAAGGGCCGCGGCTTGTGGACCACGAGCGGCGATCGCGCGCCTTGGTTGAAGGAGGGCGGCAAAGGCGCAAAGCCGATCGCCGTGCACTTTCAGTTGCGACCTGATCCGCTTGGCGAAGTGACGCACGCAACATAAAAACTTTGAGCCGCGGACTTCGCGTTAACGCCGTTGAGAATATTTGACTGTTATCCCGTCCGCAGCGCTTCGGATGCGCGCTGCGGACGGGAGCTAATCGACGATCCTCCTCCTCAAGCTTTCTTTGCGATAGCAACGCGACGCTCGCAGATCGTTAAGCGTCGAGCCGAGATCGGGCGGTATTTCCGAGGATTTACGATGTTGATCAATCGCCGTACACTGCGGATTGAATGGGGTCAGTGCGATCCCGCTGGGATCGTGTTCTATCCACAGTATCTCATCATCTTCGATACCAGCACCGGTTGGCTTTTCGAGCGCACCGGATTGACGCCATCGGCGATGAGAAGGAAATACGGCATCGTCGGTATGCCGATCGTTGAAGTGGGGGCGAAATTTATTTTGCCTTGCCGCTTCGATGATGAGATCGTCGCCGAAAGCGAGGTCGGCGAGTGGGGGCGCAGCAGCTTCACCGTGCGTCATCGTATCCTCAAAGCAGGCGCCCTTGCGCTCGATGGCTTTGAGAAGCGGGTTTGGGCAGCGCCCCATCCTGAGCAACCCGGGGCGATCAAAGCTCAGGCCGTTCCCGCTGAAATCATCGCAAGCCTTGCCGATTCGACGGGTACTACAACGATAAAATTCTAAAACACGGCAAAGCGACGGACATGGTGAAAGAGACAACCATAGGAGGCAAGAAAATGGCAACGACGACAAATTCTCAGCGCGCAACTGAAATCCTTCCCGGCAATCAACCCCACTTTTCCGGCATGAGTCACGTAAGCCTGCCCTGCCGCGATCTCGCGGAGTCGAAGCTGTTTTATTCCCAAGTAATCGGCGGCGCCCTGGTGCACGAAATTCCTGGTTTTGTCGAGTATCGCATCGAGGATATTATCTTCGGGCTCTCGGAGCAGGACGACGGCTGGACTGGGGTCGACGACGAATATCCGCACTATGCTTTTTATATCGACGGAGCGAACTTTGGGTTGATGAAAGAGTGGCTTCAGCGCCATGACGTTCCCAACTACCCTTATCGGCGCGATAAAACCGCGCTGATCTATTTTCGCGATCCGTCGGGCAATCTGTTCGAGCTTTACTGTGATAGCGGTTACGCGGACCTCGCGTCTTTGCCGCCGGCGCCGCGGCGGGGCGGGCAAGCGATCGATTTTCGGGCGCTCAATTACCGCTGGAACGGAGCGAGCGCAGCGACCGCTGACGGCAAAAATCTGCCGCGACCGCGTTTCACCGCCTTCGCTCATGCGAGCATTTTCTGTCATGACCTTGAGCAAGCGAAGCGCTTCTTTACCAAAGTCATCGGCGGCGAATTGATCCACGACGTCGACGGTTTTGCCGAGGTGCGGCTTGCCGGAATCATCCTTGGATTGACGATTCGTCCGGGAAAGCCGACTGGGCGCGACGCCGAATATCCGCACTACGCGTTTTTCGTCGAGCCGGCGGATTTTCTGCCGATGGTCGGGTGGCTCAAACAAAACGGCGTGACAACCTCCGAGCCGTGGACCCGCGACGGCGTCAAAGGGCTTCTGTATTTTCGCGATCCGTCGGGGAATCTTTTCGAGATGTACTGTCCTAAACTCAAAGAGGCCGCGGCATTCGTGCGCGGTGTCAAGCAAGCCGGCAGCTACGCCATTGATTTTGCCGGGTTGAATTACCGGTGGGATGGCTAGTGCGGAGGACGCGCGCTACAGGATCCTGGGCAAAGAAGATTTTCGGCGAATGAAAAGCATACAAACTCGAAGTGCAGCGGTCTCATGCCAGTCACGCAAGCTGATCTGCTTGCGTGACTAGGGGCAAGGTAAAGTAGAACGTACTTCCCTTACCAACGTCGCTCTCAACCCAGATTTTGCCCCCGTGGGCTTTAACGATCATTTCGCAGATGACGAGACCGAGTCCGGTTCCTTTGGGGCCGCAGTTTCTACTGTTGCTTCCCTGGCGATACTTGTTGAAGAGATAATCGATTTCATCGGCAGGTATGCCTGCACCATTGTCTTTTACCCAAACTGTGGCTTCTGTTGCAGAGAATCTAGTAGCAGCAATCTCGATCTCTCCCCCTTCGCTCGTGAATTTAATCGCGTTGGTTATCAAATTGCCTAAGACTTGATCCAAACGCCGGCCATCGGCTTGGATCCAAAGAAACGACGGATCTATTGTTTTCCTAATGGTGATAGTTTTATTTTGCGCGAGGAACCGATAGTTGTCCAAGCTTCTGTCAAGCAATTGATCGAGTTCGGTCGCTTCCGCGTGAATATCGACATAACCCGCCTCGAGCTTTGAAACGTCGAGAAAATCGCCAACCAAGTTGACCATGCTGGAGGCGTTTGAGAGGATTTTTGCCAGCCATTTTTTTTGTTCCTCGTTTACCTCGCCGAATAGGCCGCCCATCATCACCTCCGTAGTTCCGGTGATGCTCATCAGAGGGGAGCGCAGGTCGTGTGCGATCATGGCGTTAAAGTCCGCCTGCATCTTATTGGCCTTATCAAGTTCCGACGGCCTGCCGTCTGGTCTCGTCGTAGAGTTGCGCCTTTTGGATCGCCAAACCCATTTGGTTGCCGATGGTTACGAACAGATTGACTTCCTCGGGATTGAATTTGCGCGGAGTCCGACTGGCAAGCTGAATGATACCAAGAACTTCTTTCTCCGCACGGACCGGGACTTCGATGAACGACTGGGCACCTTCTCGTTTCAACGTCCTGAACCCTTCGCAAGCCTGTACGTGTTCCTCGACGCAAGGCTCGTGAAAAAGACGGTCGCCGAAACTTGAGGAGGCGCCGAGCTGCGAGCGGGAAAGCTTGCGATGTCTTAAGGTGTTTTCCCTGCTCCCGATAACCCCCGCTGGCTACAACTTCAAGCATCTGACCGCTGCCGTCGAGTAGACGAATATTGCCAAAATCGAAGGTGCCGCTTTCGATCGCTTGCTCCAAAATGCGATCGAGCACCGATTTCAAATCGAGCGAACCTAAAACAGTCTCGCTGATTTTTCTCAATATTAGCAGCTCGCGGTTGCGATCTCTCAGACTTCCTTGCATCTTGTGACGCTGGATGGCGTAGCGCAGAGCGCGCGCCAGCAATGCACCATCCACTTGACCTTTGATCAGATAATCCTGCGCACCTTGTTCGATGGCCGCGACGGCGAATTCTTCGTCGTTTAGCGCGGTCAAAACCACGATTGGAACATTCTCCATGTGGCTGCGCAGACTCGAGAGAGTGTCGAGCCCCTGCGAATCGGGTAGTGAAAGGTCAAGCAGAATGACTCCATACGACTCTCGGGCGAGGGACATCAATGCCTCGCTGAGCCGACCCACATGGACGAGTTCAAATGGTATTCCCTGCGGCTCTTTCAAGAACTCCCGCAGGAGACGAGTGTCCCCGGGATTGTCTTCAATGATCAGGACTTTGATCGTATCACCGCGCATTTTTTGCCTCGTCCGACGGCAGCTCGACTACGTTGAGACAGAAATCTTCGACTCGATTGAATCACGTACGGCTACTGACCACCCTGTTCTCGCGTCGGCGCTGTCATGATCCGTCGGAGCGATGTTCGTTGGCTGCTCCAATCCACGCGGCGCTTCGTCCGATACACTGCGCGATCTTAGAATTGACGTCAGATGCGATTTTTGAAACGCCTCGGCAAGTATCTTCATGGTTACCAACGTTGCTCCGCTTTTGATCGTTTCCCGTGCGACGTTCGCACGTGGGCTGTGGCAGAAAGGCGCCTTGCTAAGGAGGCGGTTTTTCCCTTCGCCACCGTCCGGATTTATCGAAAAATCCCGATGCGGATGAATATAGAGCAAAGATAAGGCCACCCCATCGAGGTCCCTAACCAGTTGTACTTAGATGGCTTTTTGCCAATAAGATGCTTATGCTAGACAAAACCGGCCAGCCTCTAGCAGCAAACGGACTAGTTCATCCGGTCCATTTGTGGGGCGTGCCAAGCGGGCTCGTAATCTACGGCCTTTCGCGCACGCTCCAGTGCTCTAAGAGGCGATCAACGAACAAAGCCGCTACAGGATCGCACTCTTGCTAAAAAAAATTAACGAACTTTTTTATGGCTGGCGCATGGTGGCCGCCGCTTGCGCCTTGCGCGTGCTCGGCGCGGGGCTGCATAGTTTCGGCTTTACGGTTTTTTTTTTGCCCCTGAGCCAAGATCTGGATTTGAATCGCACTTCGACCTCGCTGGCTTTCTCGCTGGCGCGTGCCGAAGGCGCCATCGAAGGACCGATCGTCGGTCACCTGCTCGACCGTTACGGCCCCAAGCCAATTATGTTGGCGGCGGTCCTGCTTATGGGCGTCGGGTTACTTGCTGCTCTCGCAGGTCGATAGCTACGCAGCTTTTCTGCTTGTTTATCTCGGCGTTATTTCTCTGGCCCACGCCGGCGGATTTATGCATGCGCCGATGGTGCTGATCAACACTTGGTTTATCCGCCACCGCGCCCGGGCCATCACGATGAGTAGCGCGGCTTTCGGCACTGGGCGGGGTTCTCGTTGCACCGATCCTAAGCGTCATTGTTCAAGCCTGGGGATGGCGCTGGGGCGCTGCCATTGCCGGCGTTTTGTTTTTACTGATCGGCATACCGCTCTGTCTGACGATTCGCCGTTCGCCCGAGAGCATGGGCCTATTGCCCGACGGCGACGAGCCGGTTAGCATCGTAGCCGGGAAAGACGGCACGGCGCAGAAGAGCCAATTCGGAAGTCGAAGTCACCTTGGCCGAAGCTCTGCGTTCTTTCGCCTTCTGGGGATCTGTCCTCGCAGCCGGAATTCGCAACGGTTCCTACCATGCGATTGCAGTTCATTTTATTCCGCTGATGGTTTGGAAGGGCCTGAGCCAATCGGAGGCGGCTTTGTTGCTGAGCGTCTATGCTTTTCTCGGGATGGCCTTGACTCTCGTTCTGGGCTGGTTTGCCGACAAGGCGAACAAGCCGCGCTTGACTGCGTTGATTTTGTTTGCCGCCGCCGCTGCGATGTTTTTGCCGATCTTTAGCGAGCTCGCTCTGGGCGCTTTGCCTGTTTCACAATTTTCTTCGCCGCTGTTGAAACGACTTTTCCGCTGGGCTGGGCCGTGGTCGGCGATCTTTTCGGCAGAAAGCATTATGCCAAGATTCGTGGCTATATGGCTTTGTTTTACACCTGGGGCGGCGTGATCGGTCCCGTGGCCGCCGGCGCGATCTTCGACAAGTGGCAAACCTACGAGCCGCTGTTATGGTCCCTGGTTGGCGTGTTTCTCGTGGCGGGGGGATTCTTCGCGAGTCTCAATCGTTCGTGGCAAAGGGCGACCGGGCAGGTGCTCGCAGCGCATTGATCGCGCGCGGCTAAACAATTATTACCTTCGGGCGTCAATTTGATCCGCAAAATTGGCTCCGGCTTTTTCGCCGAGCTTGACGCAGCGCGGCGATTGCGACTACCTTGAACTAGTTTGTTTAGTTTGGAGGAGCGATGAATTATCAATTGGAACACGTGGCGATTTACTGCAAGGACCTCAACGAGTCGATCAAGTTCTATGAAAAATACTTCGCCGGCCATCCGACGGCCATTAGAAAAGGCGACGCGGGTTACAGCTTCTGCTTTGTCCGAATCGCCGGTTCGCCCGCCATTCAACTGATGGAGTCGGCGACTGGAGTCGGCGTGCACCATTACGGCTTTGTCACCGACGATGTCGATCAGGTATGCAAAGAATTCAAAGAAAAGGGCGCTCAGATTCTCCGCGAAAATCGCGACGCTTCGGGCAAGCTCACAACGATCTTTGTCAAAGATCCGAACGGCTTGGAGATGGAGATAAGAGCACCGCGTTAGCTGCCGTCAGGCGAGCGGGGGGGAGGTTTCGGGCGCCCACACCGCACGTTCTTCCTTAGACAACAAGTTCTCATCCGCACATATTGCGTCGTTATATATCAAGAATTATGGGACATCACTAGGTGCTTGCGGCGTGGTTCGTAGTCCGTCGATCCAAGCGCCAAACCCCGCTCCATAGTTGAATTTGCCGGAACATATTACTGCTCGCGGACTGAATCGCGGTCCCGGTTGACCTGGAATCCCTTGGCCTTCGGTCCTTCCGGTTGTTGTTGTCTCTGTGGCGCCAGGCGGCGTAAGTCCTGCTGTGGCGGTGCTACCGGCGTCTTGTGTTCCACGGCCTTCTGCTGAGGCGGTTGCGCCTGTTCCTGCTTCTGCGATTCCCGCGCTTGGTGTTCCTGGAGTTGTTTTTGCCTTAGTTGTTGGGCGCGCAACTGCTCCTGCTGTCTTTGCAACTCGCGCCCTTGCTGTTCTACTTGCTGCTGTTGGCGTAATTGCTGGAGACGCTGCTGCTCTTGCTGTTGCTGGTGTATTTGCGCTTGGTGTTCCTGGCTCTTTTGCTGCTCTTGTTGCCGGCGCTGGAGTTTTTGCTGTTGTTCGAGCGCTTGACGATCGTGACCCGACTTTTGGATTTCCAGCTGCTGTCGAGTGCGTTCGGGCGGCAGTTCCAACCGCTTTACCGTTCCCATGCTCGGTTCCGGGGCAGACGATGCCGGCTGTGGCGGTTGAGCAGGCGGCTTCTGCACGTGCTCCGGACGCTCGGGCGTTTTTGTTTTCAGTTCGATGGGATCTTCTCGCGTAGCCAACTTTTGCCCGTGCGCGGGCGCCACTGCTTGCGGAGCGGGGCCGAAATTTGCTCCCGGATTACGCGGTGCGAAGGCCTTGGCGTTCGGTTGACGCCTGCTGCTGGACGAAAGCGAGTGCCGGATGTCCCGCTGTGATTCGTCTGGGATCTGAGCTTTGTGGCGGTAGATGGCGCGATGGGCCGGCCCTGGTTCTTTTCGATTTCCGAAAATTTTTGCTGAAACGTAAGCGGCGGGGGAGAGGGTACGGTCGCACCACTGCGGGACGAGCGAGCACAGTGCCGAGGGTCGCTGGCCGTGGCGCACTCCCGTCTCGGAAACGATCCGCAGTGAAGTCCGGTTAGGAATTGGCAACGACTCGGTCATGCGAGCCGAGCTTACTTGGCGCACGATGGTCGTGTCGCGCACGAGGTACTTATTGACCGGCCTCGCCGAGATAAAATTATTTTGATTGACGACGGTGACATAGGTTCGGTTAACGTACGTGATGTTTTGCGTGACCGGCCGGCGGTCGCGCCGTTCCCACCAAGGAATGAAGCGATCGCGAGGATGTAATGGAAACCAACCGATATGATCGCGCACACGGACGAACTCGACGACGGCGGGCGCGTATTTACTCCTGGTGTTCTGGGGCGCACTGGAACCCAATACCAGCGCGAACGATAGGGCATCCAGCGGCCATAGTGAGACGTGGCCCAACTCCAGCGATCGTTGCTGATCCAGGTCCAGCCCCCGGGATCCTGCCAGAACCATCGGCCAGCACTGAACGGCACCCAGCCGACGGCAACCGCGGTCGGCGTCCACGCATAACCATACTCGGGAATCTGTTCCCAGCGGCCATCGTTCGCCAGATCTTCGACGCCGATAATGTCTTCGCTCGCATATCTCGAAGCGTCGGGATAGGCGCGATTGAATCGGTCGTCGCCGTTCGGCCGACCCATCGATCGAATGCGTCCGGCCCGGGCAGAGCGACAATCTCGTAGATTGGGGGAGTCGATGCCGTAAATCCGGATCTCGCTGTTCTCGACGGTGAGTTGTCGACCGCTGGCGGCAACGACTGCTGCCATCGTGCAAGTTACGAAAGCCGAGAGATAAATCTTGGATTTGCCGCATTCGATGTCCGGGTTGCATCCATGGTCGCAAGTCGATGAAGCACTCTCCGCGTTGGCTCAACTCACTTGCGGGTGATCTCCTCCAAGAGCTGGAGCCAGCCATCCGCGCGCTTTTCGTATTCCTCGGTCGCTATACCTTTTTCCGGGTACCATCGCTCGAAATCCCGATACCTTCGCCGCGCTGCCGTAGAAGAGTTGCTCCGCAGTACATTTTCTGTCCGTCCGGACTCGAGCAAGAAATCGACGAACAACAGCGCCGCGTGAGGATTGGGCGCGTTGCGCAATGACTGCGGCGCTGCCGGCGTTCACCGCCACGACTTCCATCGGCACCCAGGCAACCGGCGCGCCTCTGGTCGCGGCGGGCTGCGGTCAGATTGGTTTGCACCATCGTGAACGAAAGCGGCGCCTCACCGGAAATGATCAGGTCGGCCAGTCCCGCGGCCGTCGTCGCGTGCGGCCGAAGATTTCCTGTGCCTTCAATTTCCTGACGAAGCCTTCGCCCTTCGCCTTCAGCATCGGCTCCGATCGCACGCGCGCCGGTTTCATTGTTGGCCGTCGACATCATGCCCTTTGAGCGCCGGATTGAGGAGGTCGTCAAATTTTTTCGGGAGGCATAGCCGCGCGTATGGCGTTTTTGTTGTAGCCGACGCCGATTAGAGACTCCCGGTCGGTAGCCCAAAAAACCAGATCGCCAGAGGCTGACCTCCTTCGAAACCTCAGGATAGTTTGCCAGGTAGGGTGATGTGAACGGCTGGAGCGCCTGGGTATCCCGCAGGAGCATCATTTGCGGTGGCGTCGATTCAATCGAATCGGCGAGGTAGCGTTTCGCACGACGTTCCTCGACCAGGCGGGTAGCCAGTGTATTCCCGGCAGCGCGGTAGATGTCGATAGTCGACACCGGGATATTTGGCTTGAAATACCTTCGCAATGAGGTTGTGCGGCACTAACGATGTGTACCAAACTAACTTGCCCTCTTTCTTAGCGCCGTCGTAAAGAATGCGTTCACGGTCCGGCGCCTTTGTACTTTGCTAAATCAGGCGAGCGTGCTCGCTTTGCCCCCCTGCGCCCATGCAGTCGTTGATAGGGCCAAAGCAATAACAATGACTCCGATCCAATGGCGCATCCTTCCTCCTGTTGCTAGTTTTTGATCGTTTTGGATCGAGCGTTAGAGCATAATTCCGAGCGCATTGGCGGCCACCAACTTTTTCTCTCACCGATCCCAGCCGTAGAGCCGCAGGCCGTTCTCGCAAAGAATTTTCTGCTTCGCGCTCGCGGAAATATCTTTGCGTTCTTTCAGCGTCGAGACCATGTAGGGAAAGTTGCCGTCCCAGTGAGGGTAGTCCGAGGCGAAAAGAATGACGTTCTTCGCCGACGCGATCGAGGACGTACGGCAAAGTGCTCTCTTCCGGTTCGGCGGCGAAGAACCAATTGCCGCGGACCATGTACTCGCTCGGCTTGGCTTTGAGCAAAGGCGCTTCGGATTGTCTTTTCTCCCACTCCTCGTCCATGCGATCCATCCAGTAGGGCACCCAGCCGGCGCCGCATTCCAGAAACGCGATGCGCAGTTTAGGAAACTTCTCCGGCACGCCGCCGTACATCAACGCCGCGCAGTCGATGAGCGTTTCGAATCGGGCGGCCGATCGTATGCTTGAACAGAAAACTATCGAAGCGAATCTCGCCGGCCGGTCCCTGGCGGGAGTTGTGCACCAGCAGCGGCACGTTGAGCCGCTGAAGCTCCTCATAGATGGGCCAGAATTCCGGCTTGCCTAAGTGCTCTTTCATGCCGAAGGACGCGATGGCAATCCCGGCCAATCCGAGTTTGGTGACCGCTCGATTTGCTTCCGTCACCGCGGCGGGGACATTTTGAAACGGCACCAGAGCCACGCCCTTGAGCCGCGGGCTTTCCTTGCAGTGCTCGGCGATCCAGTTGTTGTAGGCGCGGCAGTAGGCTGCGGCATAGTCCTTTTCGGCAAGACGGCTCATGTGAAAAGCGCTGGTCGGGAAAGAGCACGGACGTATCGATGGTCTCTTTGTCCATGTCGCGCAGCCTGCGTCGCCACGTCGCCGACCTGCATTCCCGAGTTTGCCGTACATGCTGGAATCCCACTCGTCATTGGGGAACAGCGACCCGCGCCGGTTGCAATAGGGCTCTTCCAGGTGCGGCCTGATATCCTTATCGCGTTCCTGCACGTGTCCGTCGGAATCAATGACTCGATAAGTGTCCATGGTCTCCTCCTCCAATAATGATGACTGAATTTCTCCCTCTCGTTTGACGATCGCTGCGGATTCGTCGAACTGATACCTTTCGCGCCGGCTGCTAGTTTTTTGGTGCCGGCGGTTGCTTCTGCTTAGCCCAATACTCTGCCGACGCCTTCGACTCGGCCAAGGCGGTGTGGGTTTCGAATCCCGGCGCCATGCCCCCGGCAGCGCCGGCGAGGACTTGGTGGTGTTCGATATCGAGCAGGCGCAGCCAGCTCTGTTGGCCCATCGTCAGCGCGATGAAGCAGCCGAGTTCGACGAGTTCTGGCTCGCAAAAATGTTGATGGAGGCGCTGCCAAAATCCGTCGTCGGTATCAAGACGCCAGGTGATCGCTTCGGCATAGGCAAGCGCGGCTTTTTGTCGTTCGTCATACTGCGCTGATTTTTCGAAATTGAGCAGATCATCATATTGTGCTTCTTGCAAACCTGCCTTGGCCGCTTTTTGCGAGCGCTGGTTGCCGCAATACTCACAATTGATCGAGCGCGACACATAGACGCGGCACAACTCTTTGATGGCATGATCGCAGACGCCGTTCTTGAAAATATCTCGCCACGAATTTGCGAACGACCAGAAACAAGCGGGCACGTGGGCGCGAATCGCGGAACTCTCGGGCCGTGGCGTGCCTTCGCGGCGGCAACGATCGAGCTCTTCGAGCATGGCAGGATCGGTCAACGTGGCTGGATCGACATAGCTGATACGTTGAGTCGGCATGGAAACCTCCTTGATCTAAACCGTCTTATAGGCGATCGACGGCCCGCTGAAAAGAGGCCGCCCCAGGTTAGTACCGTCCATATGAACAGAGCGTCCCATAGTTGGTCCCATCACGATGCCGCTATGAGACCGTCTCGCAATGTCATCCTGAGGTAATAGCCGAAGGATCTGATTTTCGTGAGCTAGGGAAGGAAGATTCTTCGCCGGCGATGCGGATATTAGCCGGGGGATTTAAAACGTCTCATCCGAACGCTAAGATGATTTTTGTCTCCGGTTTGGACAACGGAGGCGGTCGAAGGGACTTGTCGGGCGGATAATTCAGCTCTGTGACATGAAATTGTCGTAGGGAAAAACGGAGGGAGCGTCGTGATGAATGAAACAATGATTGTCGATATCCCGTACACGATGAACACTGGCGAGAAACTGATCAACGAAACCTACGGCCCTAATAATATCCGCCGGAGCAAAACCGGCGCAGAAAATATGCAGAAGATGGCACTCCGTAACGGCCGGCTAGTTGCGGACGAGCTCGCGCTGGATGAGAACGGATTCAAGTTCGTCCAGCACCGGACTCAAGTTGCGGATTTCTTCGAAGAAGCGCAATTGCGCACCGTTTATTATCCCGAAGTCGAGCAGCTGATCAAAGCAGTTTCCGGAGCATCGCGTGTGGTGATCTTTGATCATACGTTGCGCTCGGGGGAAGAAGCGGAGCGCGAAGCCAAGTTGATCCGCGAGCCGGTACTGTCGGCGCATAATGATTACACCGAATGGTCCGGCCCCAATCGCGTGCGAGAGTTTCTTCCCGACGAAGCGGAAGAGTTGCTCAAACGGCGGTTCGCGATCATTCAAGTCTGGCGGGCAATCAACCGGCCAATTCAATCGAATCCGTTGGCGCTCGCCGATGCCAAAAGTGTTGCGCTGGACGACTTGCTGGTCGCTGAACGCCGTTATCCGCACCGGGTCGGACAGACGTACCGCCTGAAGTACAATCCCGATCATCGCTGGTTTTATTTTCCCGAAATGCGCCGCGATGAGGCTTTGGTTTTCAAAGTTTACGATTCGGCAAAAGACGGGCGAGCGCGCTTCACCCCGCATACCTCGTTTAACGATCCGCAGTCACCCGAGGCTGCGCCGCCGCGCCAGAGCATCGAGGTGCGCGCGTTCGCATTTTTTGACAGCTAAAGTCGCGGGCGATCGCAGTGGGCCAGCAACTCCTCGATCGTCGCGCCGAATTGTCACCCGCCGGCTCAATGGCTCAAGGATTGGCGGACTCCACGCTTGCTTATTGTTGATGCAACCACTGCAGCACGGCATGTGTCGACATCACCGCGCCGTTCGTAGCGTTCACGCGGACCAATAGCTCCAGCCGTCGCTGCGCTTGAGACCGCACCCGAGGGTCACCGTCGAATAGCGCCAGACCAGACGATTCAGGCGCCCGCCGGAGTCTGGCGCCCCAATCCTGCGCGCTTCCAGCATCAAAGAAGCGGCATCGCGGGCCGATTAGGATTGCCGTGCGGCATGGCAGAATATTCCGGCGCTAACTGGCGGCGTCTTGATCGGCTCTGACAGGACGAACACCAAAAGCTTCGGAACGATTGCCAAAAAGCACTAATGGTGCGGCTCCGGTGTTGGTGAGCTGGTAGTATTCCTTCGCCGGTAAGAAAACAATTTCGTTTTTTTCGAGGACACGCTCGTCACCCTTGATTCCTTTGACGGAACACTTGCCCTCAATCACCAAGAATGTTTCCGGCGATTGATGGTAGTGCATGGGAGTGCCGTCGCCTGGTTCGAAATAGAGCATCCATGAGCGGAAGTTATCGGTGCCGAATAAGTGGACATTTCTATTCTTAATACTATCTTTGCCCGCCTCTTCGATCTTCTTGCCTAAATTTAGGAATTCCATGAATTTTCTCCTTCAACTGATACTGTGAGCAAGCTAATGCACAGAGGCGCGATTTGTCAATCAACACCTGGGCGTCCCGTTGGTAACCGACCAAACAATTCGGGGCTATGGAGCGCTTGTTGGCTTTTATGATGTGTCGGAACAGAAAAGAATCGCGGCTCAAAGCGTAAGAAATCTGTTTGCTCGAAAAATTGCAAAAGCGTATTTTACGGCTCGCCATCAACTCGGTCGATTGATAATTCCTTTTGTCGTTGGATTTTAGGAGTCCTATGAGATTTCCGAGGCGCTTTGAGTTGGTTGCCGTTATATCATTGCTGTTGGCGCTTCCGATCTCAGCCTCGAGCGCCGTCGCGCAAGTCAAGGTTCGACTGTCGCACAGCGCGTTGGAGAGTAGTAACTCCGTGTGGTATCTGGCGCAGGATCGCGGCTTTTACAAGAAAAATGGTTTGGATGCCGAGTTACTTTTTATTCCGAGCACGACCACCAGCGTATCGAGCCTGGTGGCCGGTGATGTCCAAGTAGCCAATGCTTCCGGCGGCGGCGTGGCGAGCGCGGCGGTGGCCGGCGCGGATCTGGTCATGGTGGCATGTTATCTTAACTCATTGCCGTACGAGTTGGTGGTCAACGAGAACGTCAAGTCCGCCGAAGATTTAAAAGGCAAAAGCATCGGCATCAGCCGCGTCGGCAGTGCATCCGACGTCGCCGCGCGAGCGCTTATTCGAGGCTTGGGATTGGAACCGGACAAACAGGTGCCGATCATGCAGGTCGGCGGCCCCGCCGAACGGGCCGCGTCGTTTCGCACCGGTCGAATTGCCGGCTTCCCATCGCCTCCCGGAATCATTCATCTGACCAAGGGTATGCCGTTCAAGATTTTGATCAGCACCGCCGATTTCCAAAAACGTTTCGAGTTTCCCTACATCTGCTCCACGACGACCAAGACCTACCTGGCACGCCAGAGAGATACGGTGAAAAAAGTCGTGATGGCGCACATCGAAGCGATGCAATTTTTCAAAACGCACAAGGACGAGAGTAAGAAAATGATCGCCAAATACAGCCGGATCAGCGACGAGAATTATCTGGAAGCGGCGTACACCGCGAGCGCGAAACTTTACGACAACGTGCCTCTGGTCACCCGTCCGGGAACCGAAGCGCAGATCAAGGAAGCAGTCAGCCGCAAACCCGGCGCGCAATTACGCTTCGAAGACGTAGCCGACGACAGTATCGTGCGGGATTTGGAAAAAAGCGGCTTTATCGACAAAGTGTATAAACAGTGAAGCGCGATCGGGCGATCGATCAATTCTCAAGGGTCGAATCGGCAATGATCCCGCGGGCAATCAAGATCGGTTTCGCGGCCTCGCGTAGCCGCGGCAGTTGGCGTGCAAAAATAAGTCCCGCTAAGGCGCAGAAACCGCCGCCGGCGGCGATCACCAGAGGCGCGCCGATCTGATCGGCGGCCCATCCCGCGAGCAGGCTGCCAAAGGGCGCCATGCCAACGAGCATCATGGAGAAAAGACTCATCACGCGGCCGCGCATATGATTGTCGGCGAGAGTTTGCAACGCCGTGTTGCAGGCCGCGATCAGCACCATCCAACCGCAGCCCACTGTGACCAAAATCAATAACGAAAGCCAAAATGGGAGCGAGACCGTGAAGACGATGAGTCCAACTCCAAAGAGGAGAGTAGCAACCACAATGACGCGGCCGATACCGATGATATTTTTCCGCTGGGCGAGAAAGAGTGCGCCGATGACGGCACCTAATCCCACCGCGCCGTACATCAAACCGAGCGCGTCGGCGCCGCTTTTGTGCACGTTGGCGGCGAAGACCGGCATCAACGTCATGTACGGCATGCCCATGAAACCGACCACGCCCAACAAGATCAATAGGTCGCGAATCGGCGTCGTATCCAGTGTGTAGCGCAGGCCTTCGCGCAATGAAGCCATGATAGAAATGGCTTTGACCAATGCGGCCGGCCGCTCCGGCAATTTCATCGCGAGCAGCGCCACGATCACCGCGACGTAACTAATGGCGTTGATGAGAAAACAAATACCCTCGCCGAATTTGGCGACCACAATGCCGGCCAAGGCGGGTCCCACGATACGCGCGGAGTTGATCATCGACGAGTTGAGCGCTACGGCGTTGGTGAGATCGTCGGTTTCGACAAGTTGATGAACCAACGCCTGCCGTGCCGGCATGTCGAAAGCATAGATAAGACCGAGGGCGACGCCGAGCACAATGATGTGCGCAGGTTGAATCCAACCCATCAGGGTGAGTAGCGCCAACAACAACGCCTGGGTCAAAGCGGCGCATTGACTCCACACCGCAACCCGGTGGCACGAGTAGCGGTCGCTGATCACGCCACCGACCGGTCCCAAGAAAAATATCGGAATCTGCGAGGCGAAGCCGACGACGCCGAGCAAGGTCGCTGAACCGGTAAGACGGTACACAAGCCAGCTCAACGCGACCTGCTGCATCCAGGTGCCGCACACCGAAACTAACTGACCGGTCAGATACAGCCGGTAATTACGGTGACGCAGGGAGCGCCAGAGCGAAGATGTAGCTAGAAAATTCACGGTGTCGATTCGAGTCGGCGGGCCGACGGCGTTAGGGATTTGTTTGTCTTACGACTCAATATCCCATGCCGGATGATGAAAGAGAAGCGGGATGGATACTGCAAGGAGATTCATTCGACTCTTAACCCGCGTCGCTACTTCGCGCCGGTCATGTCTAGATATGCGCAGGCCGATGAAGCGCTCCGCCATCGGAAACGGTTTTCCAATAGTGCCGGCGTTCCTTCGATGACCTTGACGCGGCAAACATCATTGCGCAGCCCGTTTAGAGCGAGCAGTTTGCGCGTTTCTCTACTTCAGTTTCATCTAGAGTTTGCGATACGGTCATTATCGTTTTAGTGCTGGACAATAGACCAGTGGCGGATTAGATCATTTCTCAGGTTAAAGGAGAAAGCATGGGCACGAAAGCTCGCGCGGCGATCTTCATCGAGCCGAAGAAGCCATTGATCGTAGACGAAGTCGAATTTCCCGATCCCGGACCGGATCAGGTACTAGTGAAATTGTTCGCAAGCGGGGTATGCCACTCACAGCTGCATAGGATGCAGAGGCCGGCGCCTCCGGGTCATCGTTTGCCGGCGCTCCTGGGCCATGAGTCTACAGGTATCGTGGCGGCGAAAGGGCGGGAGGTGAAGCACGTCAAAGAAGGCGATCACGTGATCACGACGTGGGTCGATCGCGACAATGCGACCACCGATCAACCGCTGGTGACGCACGCGTTGAACGAGCGGGCGCAATACACAGCCGACTGGCACGACCAATCCGTCATACACTCCGCCGCGACTTGGGCAGAGTACGCGCTGGCGCAGGAACGCGTAGTGCTCCCGCTTCCGAACGACGTGCCGACGGATGTCACGTCGGTCGTCGGCTGCGCGGTGATGACCGGAGCTGGCGCCATCATCAACACGCTGCAAGTACGGCCCGGCCAATCCGTCGCGGTGATCGGCGCGGGCGGCATCGGGCTCTGTGCGATCTCGGCGGCGGCGATCGTCGCTGCGCACCCGATCATCGCCGTCGATGTCGGCGCTGCAAAGCTCGAATTAGCCCGCCGCTTCGGCGCGACCCATGTGATCAATTCGAAGGACGTGGACGCCGTGCAGGCGATCAAGAATCTCACCGGCGGAGGTGTGGACTTCGCTGTTGACGCGGTCGGCCTGCCGCAGACACAAGAGCAGATTCTTCGCGCCGTACGACCCGGTTATTCGGGCCTGAACCGGGGCGGCACGGCTTTGCTTGTCGGTATCACGCCGCCGGATGCCAAGGCGATCCTGGACACGAGTTTGTTCATCGGCAGCCGGTCGTTCACGCGCACCAGCGGGGGAGATTGCAAACCGGAGCGCGACTTTCCTATCTTTGTCCGCTGGTTTCGCGAAGGGAAATTGAAACTGAACGATCTTGTCACCCGTCGCTATCGCCTCGAACAGATCAACGAGGCGGTCGACGACCTGGAGCACGGTCGGATTCTCGGCCGCGCAATTCTTACCTTCTGACCAATCAACAATGCCAAGCATGGAACGGAATTACGGAACTATGGATGCAAATACACCTGATAGACGTTGTATGATTAACAGCTAGTCTGGGGAAGTTGTCTAGGCTGAATTTCGGCTGAGGATCATTTTCGCTTTGCTTCGCGCTCTATCGAGTAAATAATTAGTGCGCTTACACGTCTAATTGACAGCGGCGTAACGCCAATTTTCTTGGGAGGTACGATCATGCGATTTTGGCGCGGATTTTCGGTTCTGTGGTTGAGTTGTCTGCTCGCCGCCTGTGCCGCTACGGACGGCCGCTACGGGGGCCGAGGATGGGAGCTTTTGGGCCAACGGGAAGCCGACCTCAAAATGGACCGCGATCGAATCGAGGTCGGCCGTCGCGAGGGAACTTTCAGGGAAATTCGCATCGCCGTGCGCGGCGCCCCAGTGGAAATATACAATATGGTCGTCACCTTCAGCGACGGCAACACCTTTTCGCCGAACCTGAGACAGCGCTTTGATGAAAATTCAACAAGCCGCGAAATCGACCTGCCTGGCGATCGCCGGGTGATCCGGTCCGTCGACTTTGCCTATCGCAGCCTCAGTCGCCGCGAAGGCCGTGCGACGGTTATGCTTTACGCTCGCTGAGTCGGTAGGGCACACAGAAATTCCTTGGACGCCGGGCAGCTTACCTTAATCGGCGCGAGAGCCGAATCGACGCAGCTGTTGGCGCCGCAATGGGCGTAATCATATTCGACCCTCCCACGATAGCGGGCGCCGTCTCTGTTCTTTGCTGCGGCAAACCTAACCCCCCGGCTCTTTCTGGCGTCAAGTGAAAAATTCCAATTTTGCTGGTATAGCCTGGCGAGCAACTGACGTAGAAGGGGCAGGGAATTCCGATCACCATGGAAACAAAATTAAAAAGTGAAAGCACGAGCCCGCCGGTGGGGAGAGACACGATACGATCACGGTTGGTTCTCGAAGTCGCGGCGGAACTCGTCGATCAAGCGGGCTGGGCGGAGCGCCAGGCCCGCGTTAGCCTGCGTCCGCAGGGCGCGGATCATTGGCCGGTAAACCTGATTGCCAGCGACGGTCCCGCGGCGATCGAGCTCGTTGCTAGGGGCGAAATGCAGTTGGCGATCAGCAATCCGGCGATGTACTTGGCGCTCGCCCTGCGCGGCACCGGGCCTTTCAATTCGCCGGTTCCGCTGCGGGCGATTACGGTAATCCCATCGCCGGATCAGTTGGCGTTCGCGGTGACCGAGAAGACCGGCTTAAGGTCTTTGCGCGACATCCGCGGGCGCCGCTATCCGCTGCGTGTGTCCATGCGAGGCCAGAAAGATCATGCCCTTCACCCAATCGTCAATGAAGTCTTTGCGGCCGCGGGTTTTTCGCTGAACGACATTGTCTCCTGGGGAGGTCAGGTACGCTACGACGACGGGTTGCCGATGAAGAGCAACCGCTTCGGTGCCATGCAGCGCGGCGAAGTCGACATGATCGTAGATGAAGCGGTGCGCGGCTGGATCAATGCGGCGGCAGAGGCGGGAATGCGCGCGTTATCCCTGGATGAATCGACGCTCAACAAATTGGAAAGCATCGGACTGCGCCGCGCGGTGATTCCCAAAGCGCGTTATCCGAAGATGGCGGCCGATGTGCAGACGCTCGATTTCAGCGGCTTTGCGGTTTACACCCATGCGGAAGTCGACGACAGCGTCATTTCATCCATTTGCGCTGCGCTGGAAGCGCGCAAGGACCGGATCGGCTGGCAGGAACCGGGACCGCTGCCGCTCGATCGCATGTGCCGCGATACAGTTGACGGACCTCTGGTGATACCGTTGCATCCGGCCGCGGAAAGATTTTGGCAGGAACAGGGATACCTTCCGTGAACGAAACGGAGGGCGAAAAATGTTTCGCCCCTGCGGGATAACGTCGCTACGAGACGCAGGCCTATCCAGTCGCCATCCAAAACAATCGGTTCTATTGTTCGGGGTTTCAAAATCGGTGTGACCAAATGGTTTCGAGAAAACGAACACGCGGCAAAGTTTGGCAGCGCAACTACTACGAACACGTCATCCGCAACGATGACTCTCTAAGCCGTATTCGGCAACGAGAACCCGACGCGTTGGGCCTTCGACCGCGAGAACCCAGCCGCAGTGATCTCGGAATCGGATGAGGAACGGCTCATGTGACCTGGCGAAATCCCCCTGCGTCAGCTCATCAACCGCCCGCCGGAAACGTTCAGCGATTCGCCCGTGGTGTGTGACGAATCGCTCGAAGCGAGAAAGAGCGCGGCTTTGGCGACTTCGTCGTGCTTGGCGTATTTGCGCAGCGGCGTAAGCGCGAGGATTTGCGCTTCATGGGCCTCCACCGTCATGCCTAGATTCTTCGCGCGCTCGGCGTACATCTCGCGCAGGTCCGGCTCATCCATGCCGCCCGGGCAGATGAGATTGGCCCGGATTCCATGAGGGCCATACTCTTTGGCGATCGTCTGCGTTAGCCCCGTGACTCCCCATTTGGCGGCGCACAGCGAGCCGCGCATCGCCATGCCTTCACGGCCGGCAGTGCCTGAAATACTGACGATACTCCCGCTTTTCTGTTTAGCCATCTGTTTCAAGACAGCGCGGCAGCACAAAAAGACCAGTTTGAGGTTGTATAAAACAACATCGTCGAATTCTCTTTCGCTGATCTCGGTTACAGGAACCAGCGGACCCCGGTAGCCGGCGCTATTCACGAGAATATCGATCTTGCCGAAACGCCGCACGGTTTCGTCGACGATAGCGTTCACTTGCCGATCGTCGCTGCAGTCGGCGGTGATGGTGACCGCTTTGCCGCCTTGCTGATGGATCGCTTGTGCAACGCTTTCGAGCTGCGGCTTCGTTCTTTCCAAGTCCACCAAGACAAGGCTTGCGCCTTCTTTTGCAAAGGTGTGCGCGATGGCCTCACCGATACCGCGCGCGCCGCCTATGATGAGTGCTACTTGATCGGGCAATTTCATTTTCTTTGCTCCTCCTGGCTCACGGCAACCCCCATGGAATTTTGCGCAAGGATGTCGTGGAACAGAGCCAAGCCGCAACATACTGAATTGCCTTGACGAGAACAACGAACATCGAATAGCTTCGGATGAAACAGCGCCGCATGTATTTATGAGATTTCCTTATTGCGTCCAAAGTATTCGACGATGAGGTGAACATGCATGGAATGACTTTTCGGTGGTTGTTGCTTCCCGGATTAGTTTTTTTCGTGGTGCCGGTGCTCGCTCAAGACGGCAAGTTTATCGACGCTGCTAAAAAGGAGGGAGGCAAAGTCATCATTTATAGTTCTATGGAATCGAGTATTTCGGACGGCATTGCCGCGGGTTTCAAGAAGAAAACCGGACTGGAAATGGAATACTGGCGCGGCTCGTCGACCAAGGTGCTCGATCGCGCGCTCAACGAACATCGCGCCGGCAAGCCGCTGTTCGACGTCGCAATCACGATTGCTGATCCGATGTTTTTGATGCAACGGGAAGGCGTATTCGCCAAATACGAATCGCCATCCGCAGCCGGCTATCCGAAATCGCTGATCGATCCGAATCTCGGGCCGAATTACCGTACGCTGTTGATCGGTATCGTCTACAACAAGGATGTTATCAAGCCCGCTGACGCGCCAAAGTCTTTCGAAGATCTGGTCAAGCCGCAATTCAAGGGAAAGCTAATTATGCCGGATCCGACGCAGCACACGACGACGACGCAGTGGGTCGCGAGTCTGCCGAAACTTCTAGGCAAGGAGAAGGGCGAGAAATTTGTCCGCGAGTTGGCCGCTTCCAAACCAGTCCTTGCGGAGTCTTTGTTGCCGCCGGTGGAGCGCGCGGTCACCGGCGAGGTGCCGATCGCCATTACGCTATTGCACTACACGTACGTGTTCAGCCAGAAAGGTGCGCCGTTGGATTACGTGAGAGTGCCGCGGCTGCTCGGCGACGGCAATTATGTTGCACTGGCCAGCAAAGCGCCGCACCCAAACGCGGGCAAGGCGTTTATCGACTACTTTCTTGGCGACGAATGCATGAACATCATGTCCAAGCTCGGCGAGTTCGTAAACCGCAAAGGCATCACGCCGCCGCTCGAAGGCGTGGACAAGATCGAATATGTGCCGATGGATCGGCTTGACGCCAAAACTTACGCCGAGAAAAAGAAACAATACCAGAAATTATTCTTGCAATGACGGATGGCGAAGTCAGTGAGTTGGCCGATCATTTCGCCGGATAATGTTTTCCATCTACGCCCGCTTTGGCGCGACCCTCGCCCCATATCTCGTGAAGACGGCGGCCGTCGATTCAGGCGCGTTGCGTACTAACCCA